>JAWHQP010000001.1:0-434729 GCA_032586195.1 Pasteurellaceae bacterium LIM206
TTACTCATCACATCTTATGCAATGTACACGCAGAATCCCGGTTATCTGGCGCTGTTCGGCATGATTTTCTTCATGATCTTCTATGCATTTTCCTGGGGTGTTGGTATGTGGGTGCTCATTGGTGAGATTTTCCCTAATTATATGCGGGCTCAGGGGTTGGCGCTTGCCGTATCATTTAACTGGATCTTTAATTTCGTCGTCTCACAAAGTTTCCCAATGATGAATGAAAATCCTTACCTGTTGGAGAAATTCCACGGAGCGTTTCCTATGTGGCTCTTTGCAGCGTGCTGTGTTATCGGTTTCTTCTTTATCTTAAGATATGTACCGGAAACCAAAGGCGTATCATTAGAAAAAATGGAAAAATTAATGGTGGACAAACTTAATCAACGTAAAAGTCAGGATGTAACGGCTTAACGGTGGGTGCATAATGTTTGTGAGAGCTATCAATTAACTATTTGATTAAAAGGACATAAAGATGAAAAATATCGAAAAAACTCTTGATTTAATTTGTCTCGGTCGTGTCGCGGTGGATCTTTATGCTCAACAGATTGGTTCCCGCTTGGAAGATGTGGGTTCATTTGCCAAATATCTGGGAGGTTCGTCAGGTAATGTCGCTTATGGTACGGCTGTTCAGGGTGTGAAATCTTCAATGTTGGCCCGCGTCGGCGATGAACATATGGGGCGTTTTTTACGTGAAGAACTGCAAAGTGTCGGTGTGGATACCAGTCATTTAATTACGGATAAAGAACGTTTAACCGCTTTAGTTATTCTGGGTATCAAAGACCAGGATACCTTTCCGTTAATTTTCTATCGTGATAATTGTGCCGATATGGCCATTACCAAAGATGATTTTACGGAAGAATATATCGCCTCGGCAAAAGCATTGGCTATTACAGGCACGCATTTATCCCATCCTAACACACGCGAAGCCGTATTAACCGCCCTTGAATATGCGGGACGTAACGGGGTAAAACGTTTGCTGGATATAGACTATCGTCCGGTTTTATGGGGGCTGACTTCCCTTGGTGACGGCGAAACCCGTTTTATTGATTCGGAGGCCGTAACTAAATCATTACAGGAAGTTCTGCATCATTTTGATGTGTTAGTCGGTACGGAGGAAGAATTTCATATTGCCGGAGGCTCAACGGATACATTAACCGCATTGAAAAATGTGCGTAAAGTGAGTAAAGCAACTTTAATATGTAAACGCGGTTCACTCGGCTGTTCCGTATTTGAAGGAGAATTACCGGATGATCTGGATGGCGGTTTGAACGTGTATGGCGTGCGGGTTGAAGTCTTAAACGTATTGGGAGCCGGCGATGCCTTTATGTCGGGATTAATCCGCGGTTACATTAACAATGAAGGATGGGAACAAGCCTGTCGCTATGCCAATGCCTGCGGCGCTCTCGTCGTTTCCCGTCACGGTTGTTCTCCCGCCATGCCGACCAAAGCGGAACTGGACGATTATTTAACGCGCGCGGAATCCGTTCCGCGTCCGGATCTAGATGAACGCTTGAATCATTTGCATCGGGTTACGACACGTAAAGTACAGTGGGATGATTTATGTATTTTTGCCTTTGATCACCGTAAACAATTGGTGGATATGGCGAAAAAATGCGGTGCTGATGTAAAACGTATTCCGAAATTAAAAACATTGTTATTGAAAGCGGCGGAACAAACGGCGGAGGAAGAAGGCATTGCTCATGGTCATGCCGGTATTTTGGCGGATACGACGTTCGGTCAGAACGCGTTAAATGCCATTACCGGCAAAGGCTGGTGGATCGGCAGACCGATTGAGGAACCTTCTTCTCGTCCGTTAACCCTCGAACATGGTGATTTGGGCAGTCAACTGATCTCATGGCCGCTTGAGCATGTGGTAAAATGTCTGGTGTTTTATCATCCGTCCGATGATACGGAGATGAAGGCTTCGCAGGACAGAAAATTAAAAGAGATCTATCAGGCATGCTGTCGTACCGGACATGAACTGTTGATTGAAATTATCTTGCCGTCCGATAAAGAGCAGAATGAAAATTATTATGCCGACATCATTAAACATTTCTATACCATAGGCATTAAGCCAGACTGGTGGAAATTACCGGGTGTATCAGCAAACGCATGGCAGAATATTAGTGCGGTTATTACGGAAAATGACATATATTGCCGCGGTATCTTAATTTTGGGCTTGGATGCTCCCGAAGAAACCTTTAAAGACGTGTTCAGACATTCGGCCAATGCCCCGCTGGTGAAAGGCTTTGCCGTCGGACGGACTATTTTCGGACGACCTTCCGAAGATTGGTTAGCCGGTCGTCTTACTGATGATGAATTGGTAAAAGCGGTATCCGAGAAATACCGTAACTTAATTCAATTATGGAAAAATAGAAAAAATTAGTTGTTTAGCTTAATAACAAGGCTATTAATGTATAATTAATAGCCTTTTTTATTGTAGAATATGCGTTTTGACCTAAGTAGCTATGGACTTTATAAGGGAGAGATATGAAAAACAATATCCAGTTACATGAAGTACAGGATAATATTCGTACCAATTATGCTTCTTTGAGCAAGCGTTTAAAGCAGGTTGCACAATATGTATTGGATAACCCTCAAAGTATTGTGTTTGATACGGTGGCGACCGTTGCCGCTAAAGCCAATGTGCCGCCTTCCACCTTAATTCGTTTTGCCAATGCTTTTGGATTTGACGGTTTTAATGAAATGAAACAGCTGTTTCGTGAGCATTTAATGGAAAATACGCCTAATTACCTGGAACGATTGCATTTATCCCGCGAAATAAACGGTGAAGATGAAGATAGTGTAGAGAACGTGTTAAATATTTTTACCTATGCGAACTCTAAAGCGTTACAACAATTAGCGGCGGAAACGAAAGCGGACGATTTGCAATTAGCCATTACATTATTGCAGAATGCGAACAATATTTTTATTGTGGGTTTGAAACGTTCTTTTAGTGTTGCCTGTTATTTTGATTATGCGTTAAAGCATTTCGGATATAATTCCTTCGTCATTAACGGACTTGGCGGTATGTTTGATGAACAGTTGGGGCAAGTACGCGAAGGTGATGTGATTGTCGCCATTAGTTTTGCCCCTTATGCCAAGGAAACGCTGGATATTCTGAATGCGACGTCTAAGAAAGGAATCAAACAAATCGCCATCACGGATAGCCAGATCAGCCCGTTATTAAGTTTTAGTGACGTATCCTTTGTGATTAAAGAAGCTCAGGTTAAGGGGTTCAGATCGCAAAGCGTAACGATGACATTAGTGCAAACGCTGGCTATCGGATTGGCAACGGAAAAAGAAAAATTGTTAGCCTTGGAAAACAAGGTTTAAAAAAACTCCGTTTTTCAACACCGCACTTTTTCTCACAAATAAAAAGCCTCCGCCGAGGCTTTTTCTGATCCGATATTTCTAAGGTTTAATATCCCGCAAAATAGGGTTTTGCATGGAAATGAGGGTTTCGGTGGACTGGATTTCATCAATCAGCTGGATTTTTGTCGCCAGGACGGAGTGAAGTTCTGCGATCGTGTGGGTCATTACCTTAATGAAGATAGAATAGTTACCCGTGGTGTAATAAGCTTCCACCACTTCATCGAAGGTCTCCAGTTGCTTGATAACTTTGTTATAGTCTTTGGCGCTTTTCAGAATAATGCCGATGAAACAGCACACGTCATAACCGAGTTTCCGCTCGTCAATACGTACTTTAGTGCCTTCAATAATCCCCGATTGGCGCATTTTTTCGACGCGAACGTGAATGGTTCCCGGGCTGACGCCGAAATTTTTTGCCATTTCAGCATAGGGAGTTCGTGCATCCTTGGTAAGCACTCGTAGAATTTGTTGGTCTAGGCTATCAATTGTGTACATGACGGCATCCTTTCTGAATTTTATCTAAAAAAATTAGTGTTTAATTAATTAATTTCTTTATGATATCGTTTTTTCAATAGCAAGTGTTGAAATTAATACTTTCTCTATTGAATAATATGCAACAAACGCCGGCACGGGCGTATAAAACAGTTAATCAAAGGTTATTGGAAATGAAAAAATCATTTATTCTACAACAACAAGAAATTAGTTTCGCAAAAAACACATTTACGGAAAAACTGGCTGAACATTTGGGCTTAGTCGAAGTTCAAGGTCCTATCTTAAGCCAAGTCGGTAATGGTATTCAAGATAATCTGTCAGGAACAGAGAAAGCTGTTCAAGTAAATGTGAAGATGATCACAGATGCGGCCTTCGAAGTTGTTCATTCTTTAGCCAAATGGAAGCGTCATACGCTTGCCCGTTTCGGTTTTAACGAGGGTGAAGGATTGTTCGTTCACATGAAAGCGTTGCGTCCGGATGAAGACAGTTTGGATCAGACACATTCTGTTTATGTGGATCAATGGGACTGGGAAAAAGTGATCCCGGCCGGCCGCCGCAATCTGGATTATCTGAAAGAAACGGTGCGTTCAATCTATGCGGCAATCCGTGAAACCGAACAGGCTGTTAGCGAGAAATACGGTTTAAAACGTTTTCTGCCTGAAGAAATCACTTTCGTACATTCGGAAGATTTGGTGCAGGCCTATCCCGGCATGACGGATAAACAGCGTGAAGACGAAATCTGTAAGAAATACGGCGCGGTATTTTTAATCGGTATCGGCGGTGTGTTATCCGACGGCAAACCTCACGACGGTCGCGCTCCGGATTATGATGACTGGACAACGGTTTCCGAGGGCGAATACAAGGGTTTAAACGGTGATATTTTAGTGTGGAATCCGGTATTGGGTCGTGCATTTGAAGTGTCATCCATGGGTATTCGTGTGGATGAAGCCGCATTACGTAAACAGTTGGCCATTACCGGTGATGAAGATCGTCTGAAATTTGATTGGCACCAGGATTTAGTGAACGGTCGCCTGCCGTTAACTATCGGCGGCGGTATCGGTCAATCCCGTTTGGCGATGTTATTGTTGCAGAAACACCATATCGGCGAAGTGCAGTCAAGTGTGTGGCCGAAAGCGGTAATGGAAAAATTTGAAAACATTCTTTAATCCGCGCGGATGGTATGAGATGTTATAACCGCATGGCGAGAAAGGCCGTTCACAAATAAGCATACCTGTCTCTGGAATCCGTTTTCTCGGCGCTTGACCGAGAAAACGGATTCTTTCATTTCTCTCAGGTTCCTGTTTCCTTTTCATAAAGATCCGTTAACTTTAATCGTAACACGATGTTCCACGGCGAACGTGGAATAGTCAAAACGACGATAAAGTGCGGTGCCGAAAAACCGAGTTTTGAAAATTGGTAAAGGCAGAATCCACGCTCAAAACTCAAATTTTCGGCACCGCACTTTTATGTGACGATTCAAAACAAAAAAACTGCGTTTTGTATAATATGGAACGCAGTCTTTAAATTACACGTCTAACTTTTTGCGGTTAGGTTATTTTTGCTTCGACGTGTTTTCGTTCATTTGCACTTGATAGAACACTGATTCAGAACATGCTCAGTGAGTATGTTCCGCTCCATTTTCCCTGTGTTCTTCTATTTAAAAGTGTGATTACGTATGACTAATACGCGGGATGATCCAGATAATCGGTATCCTACCATCCTAATAATCTTATTTTTTGCTGTTAACAAAAAGTACGGGCGCCATATTAAACAACAAAGAATTTTTATGCAATATTAGAATAATACGAATTAGGTAATATCACTACTGATCGGATCTCATACTTTCTTTATAATTCAATGTGTTATGCCTTAATTGGTGAAGAAAAATGAATCATACCAATCAAATTTATACATAATACCTATTGAAAACAGGTCGTTTATTTTCACTTTTTATTGCATTTCTAAAAAAGAATGAAGCAAAAGGGATGGATTGCTGACAAGTTGTTATATTAAACGAGAGAGACATTATGTTTTTTCTCTTTACCAATACCCGTTACTTGGGAAATTTTTCAATCAAAAAATCAATTACTGTTTGCATTCGCTGAGCGACAAATCAAGCTGAATAAGCGGAAAACGAGCATGAAACTCTGCCAAAATCGTTTTAAAGACCAACTGATAAGCAAAGCGAGAGAGTGTAATCCGCACTATGCCTTGAGGCTCAACGAGTGATCAGGAATGACTAATCTCGCACATTTCAATTTTATAAAAGAAACGGTGGGCATTGATCGCATGTTATTCTCGGTGGATTATCCCTATCTCTCGTTAAACGGAGCAAGAAAATTCGTCGAAAATCTACCGCTTTCGAAGAATGATAAAGCCAAGTTTGCTTATCGGAATGCACAGAAATTATTTGGTTTGGCCTAATTCTGTTTTCATAATAATGAGGCTAGCCGCTAACAACGAAAGGTTTATAATGTCAACGTAATAAACAAAACACGGCGAATTCTCACCGCACTTTTCGTAACATTCGTAACATAAGGAGAGAAAAATGAACAAGACATTGCAATCCTTGTTCCCGATCGGGGAATATAATGAAGCTTACGCTCAATATTTTACGGGAAAAAGCTATTTAGCCCAATTGGCCGGTGGTGACGCCAATGTACATAACGTCACATTTGAACCGGGTTGTCGGAATTTCTGGCATATCCATCACGTCGCGGGACAGATTTTAATCTGTGTGGCGGGAGAAGGATGGTATCAAGAGTGGAATAAACCCGCGCAACACTTAAAGGCCGGCGACGTAGTAACTATTCCGGCCGGTGTAAAACACTGGCACGGCGCGACTATTCACATATTGCCATTTCCGTACCGAAAGAAGGTGCAAGCAATGAGTGGTGCGAAGCGGTAAGTGATGAACATTATTTAGCCTTATAACAAAGGAATAATCATGTTAACCCTAAAACAGCAAACGCTTGTGTTAATTGGCAAGTATCTTGCCACAAGTAATCAGGCGCAGTTAAAAATCTTGTTAAATCAATCATTTGATCAACATACGCTCACACTTAACGAAACGAAAGATGCAATGGTACAACTTTATGCCTATTGTGGTTTTCCCAGAGCATTGAATGCGTTGGTAACACTTATGAACGTGGTTGAGGAACGGAGGCATCTTAATTTAACGACAGAAAGCGGGCGGACTGCCACCGCATTACCGGATGATTTTGATAACCTCGCCACAGGCAAAAGCGTGCAAACCGAATTAACGGGAAAACCTGTACAAGGCGGCGTGTTTGATTTTTCTCCCGATATTAACCGTTACTTGCAGTCACATTTATTCGGGGACATATTTGCCAGCGATCTTTTCACCTGGCAGGAACGGGAACTGCTCACATTGGGCGCGTTGGGAGCGAGTGCGGATACTGCTGCGCAATATCAGGCTCATCAGAATATCGCCAAATATAATGGTGTTACGGATAATCAAATCGTAGCGATTGAACACTTAGTACAAGCGTAAAATATTCACTTGGAATGCGGTTGGCTTGAGTAAAAACTCACAAAATCAGCACCGCACTTTCAGCATTCAACAACGAAGAAGGAAAACAGCATGAACAACATTCAGAATAAAGTCGTCATCATCACCGGAGCGTCAAGCGGTTTAGGTGAAGCAACGGCGCGCCATTTGGCGGGGCTGGGCGCAAAATTGGTGCTCGCCGCCCGTCGTTTGGATCGCTTGAAAAAATTAGTAGCAGACATTCAAGCGCAAGGCGGTGACGCTATTGCGGTAGCGATGGACGTGTCAAAGCAAGCGGATGTAGCGAACGTAGCGGAACAGGCATTAGTAAAATTCGGTCGCATTGACGTGTTGGTGAACAATGCGGGTATTATGCCGATGTCGCCGCTTGCCAGCCTTAAAGTCGATGAATGGGACAAGATGATCGACGTGAATATCAAAGGCGTGTTGTATGGTATCGCGGCGGTATTGCCAACCATGCAGGCGCAGAAAAGCGGTCACATTATCAACCTTTCATCGGTGGCGGGATTACGGGTATCCGCCGGCGTCGGCACGGTGTACAGCGCGACAAAATTCGCGGTAAAAACCATCTCTGAAGGTTTGCGGATGGAAGTGGTAAACGACAATATCCGCGTAACCACGCTTTACCCCGGAGCGGTGGAAAGCGAGCTAAAACACGGCTCAACCGACCAGACCGCGCGTGAAGCGATGGAAGCGTTCTATGCCGCGAATGAAATCCCGGCGGACAGCGTGGCCCGAGCAGTAGCGTTTGCGCTGGAACAGCCCGCGGATGTGGCGATTAACGAAATAACCATTCGTCCGACGCGGCAAGAGTTTTAAGAAAGCCCTTAATCCTCTTAATTCCTTCTTTTTTAAAAAGAGATTTAGGAGGATTGATAGAGAAAACACAATGAAATTCAGAACATTACTCACTGTGAGCTTGCTGATGTTGTCAACTAACTTATTCGCTCAACCTATTTTCAATCTCTTTGAATTAGGCGTAAAAAACGAAAGCCGCTATAACCGAATCGGGGCAAAAAATATCGAACAATCCCTTGCCGCTGAGCAAGGGACGCTGGCGATGTATTCGGTGCGGAAAGCGGATGATGGCCTGCATTATATGGTGGAAATTTATGCGGACGAGCAGGCGTATCAAATCCATTTGCAGTCGCCTCAATATAAGGCGTTTTTAAATGCCGCGCCTGAAATTCTGACCGATCATAAACTTAAAATTGCCCTTAATCCGCAGTTTTTAGGCGATAAAAAAATCATACCCACCGCAGAGACGATCACCAATCTCGTGATGGTGGACGTGAAACCCGAATTTGCGGGCGCTTTCAAAAAAATCGTGACGGAAGAAATGCGGCAATCCCTTGCCGTTGAGCCAAATGTACTTGCAATGTATGCCGCAACCGTCGCGGACAATCCGAACCGTTGGATGTTTTTTGAGATTTACACAAACGACAAAGCCTACCGGCTCCATCGCCAAACACCGCACTTTCAGGCGTATTTAATCAATACGGCTCAGATGTCGGCGGATAAACGGTTTATTGCGGTAGAGCCTGTTATGCTGAAGAATAAAGGCAATCTTAATTTTTTATTCAATAACTGAAGTTTTTCCGTTTTGAATTGGAAATGCCGTTGTGTTATTTTTATTCTTCGATAAAACCTAACGCGGTCTGCACTACTTCAATGCCAGCATTCGGTTTATGGGCATTTTCGCTCAGATAACGTCGCCATTGTTTGGCGCCTTGACAATGGTGGAAGGCACCGAGCATATGGCGTACCACATGATTTAACGCCAGCCCCCGGCTGAGATGATTCTCAATATAAGGGAACATAGCCTCCACCGCCTGACGCGGGGTGACGACAGGCGCGTTCGCGTTAAACAGTGCCTGATCGATTCGCCCCAACAGAGCGGGATTCTGGTAGGCCTCGCGCCCGACCATTACGCCGTCCACATATTGCAAATGGGTTTTCATTTCCGCAATGGTTTTAATGCCGCCGTTAATGCTGATCCGAAGCTCGGGGAAATCCCGTTTAAGCCGATATACCCGTTCATAATCCAGCGGTGGAATTTCACGGTTTTCCTTCGGACTCAGGCCGGAAAGCCACGCCTTACGGGCATGAATGATAAACTGCCGACAACCCGCCTGCTTCACCTTTGAAATAAAATCACAGAGAAATTCATAGCTATCCGATTCATCAATACCGATACGCGTTTTCACCGTCACCGGAATGTTTACTACGGCCTGCATTTTTGCCACGCACGCGGCCACCAGATCCGCCTCAGCCATCAGGCAGGCGCCGAATTTGCCGTTCTGCACCCGATCGGACGGGCAGCCTACGTTCAGATTGATTTCCCGATAGCCCCGCTGTTCCGCCAGCTTAGCGCAATGTTGTAATTGTTCGGGGTCGCTGCCGCCCAGCTGTAACGCCACGGGATTTTCCGCCGAATGAAAAGCGAGATGATCATATTTGGCGTGGATAATGGCGGGTGCCGTCACCATTTCCGTGTACAGCAGGGCGTACTTGCTGAACTGACGGTGAAAATAACGGCAATGGCGTGTAGTCCAGTCCAGCATAGGGGCGACGGAAAAACGTCCGAGGTAAAAGTGCGGTGTCTTATTTGTCATTTTTTATATCTGTATTGGGTTTAAATTCTTCCTGAATACGCTGACGAAAACGCCCCGCCGCAAGATGGTAGAACGGTTTCGGGTTAATCTGGCGTGATATGAAAGTCGCTACGATACAGCCGATTAGCGACCAGATCAAGACCGGCTGGCTGCCAGTCATTTCCATTACCACCACGCTGGAGCTGACCGGGGATTGCGTGGCCGCCGCGAGAAAGGCGGACATGCATAACAACACGATTAATCTTGGATCGACCAAGCTCTCGGCAAAGCCGGCGATATGGGAACCGATGCCCGCTCCGACGGTTAAGCTCGGAGTGAAAATACCGCCCGCAATGCCCGTCCAGTAGGTGGTGACTGTGGCGAATAATTTGGCAATACCCGTTTCGTGCGGCTGAAGAATATTGCCGTCGAGGGCATCCGTTACCACTTTATAGCCCGTGCCGTAAGTCTGACCGTTGGTATAAGTGCCGAGAGCGGCGAGGATTAGGCCCAAAATCAGAGCGAGATAGATGGGATGACGGCGTACCCAGCCGCGCCATTTTGCCGGGCAGCAGCCGGCGGCGCCCTTTGCCAGTAAGCGAGAGAAGATACCGCCGAAAATGCCGCAAATCACACCGCACATAATAACCCAGGCGTAGATATGCTGAGTGGTAACAGTCCCCTGATATTGCGGAAAGTAAGGGTTATTACCCTGTATCGCCACCAAAATGAAACCCGAGGCCAATACGCCCATCAGTACCAACCGTCCCCAACGCAGTCCCATGCCGCGGCCTAATTCTTCAATGGCGAAAATGACCCCCGCCAGCGGTGCGTTAAATGCCGCCGCCAGGCCGCCGCCGGCACCCGCGGCGATAAGTTCATTGGCGCTTAAACCCTTGAAGGCAAAATTATGCTTACGGCAGAAATTACCCCACGCCAGCATTACCGCCGCGCCTACCTGTACCGAAGGCCCTTCACGTCCCACCGAAGCGCCGAACAGCATGGCTAAAAAGGTTAAGGGAATTTTCCACAGCGTTTGTCGGAATTCCAGCAGGCGGCTTTTATTTGCTCCATACGGCATGCTCATGGAAGCAATCACCTGCGGAATACCGCTGCCGCTTACATAAGGGGTATATTTCGGGGTAAACCAGGCTAAGGCCGCCATTCCCAAGGGCATTATAAACCACACCGCCAGTGGATATTTTGCCGACCACTGCGCATTCCACATCAACCCCAACTCGGCCAAATGAGCAAAGCCGAGAGAAAATAGCGCCACCGAGGCGGCCCCGAGTAATAAGCAGGTGAATTCCACGCTCTTACGGGAAAGGCGATGGGTCTGACGGATTTTTTTATGGATAAAATAACGGATTTTCGCTCTTGTAATTTGCATCTGCATAAAGGTTGACTGATAAATTTTTAGGGGAAATTATAACGTTAATCGGGTAAAGCTCATAGCCTAAACAAATATCGACAGACCATAATCTATTCTTTTGTGAAGCAGATCAAAAAGTTGAATATTCTGTTTTGCCCTCTCGGGCATTATGTACGATACTTCGGTTTGCAATTTTTTATCCGTTTCACAGGAGGAACAAATGAAATTCAGTAAATTAATGACATCCGTATTATTGGCTTTCGGCGTATCGGCGGCAAATGCGGCGGAACTGCCGAACGTTACCATTTTGGCGACGGGCGGTACCATCGCCGGCAGTGGTATCAGTTCCGTGGGCAGCGAGTATAAGGCGGGGCAGTTGACGGTACAGACGCTGATAGATGCTGTCCCCGAGATGAAAAATCTTGCCAATATTACGGGTGAGCAAGTGGTGAATATCGGCTCGCAGGATATGAGTGATGAAGTATGGCTGAAATTGGCGAAGACGATCAACGCGCAATGCAAAAACACCGACGGTTTTGTGATCACGCATGGTACGGACACCATGGAAGAAACCGCATATTTCCTTGATTTAACGGTAAAATGCGACAAACCTGTGGTGCTGGTCGGCGCAATGCGTCCGGCGACGGAAAAGAGTGCGGACGGTCCGTTGAATTTATATAACGCGGTCGTGGTGGCAACGGATAAGAAATCGACAGGTCGCGGCGTGTTGGTCGCGATGAACGATAAGGTGCTGGGCGCCCGTGATGTGACCAAGATGAGTACGACGGCGGTGGAAACCTTCAATTCGCCGAATTTCGGGACATTAGGTTACATTCATAACAGTAAAGTGGATTATGAACGTTCGCCGGAAAGTAAACATACGGTCAACACACCGTTTAACGTGGATAAATTGGACGCTTTACCGAAAGTAGGCATTGTGTATGCCTATTCCAACATGCCGACCGAGCCGCTGCAGGCGCTGCTTAATGCGGGGTATAAAGGTATCGTGACGGCCGGTGTGGGCAACGGTAATGTTAATCAGGCCAATACGGATTTGTTGGTTAACGCGGTGAAAAATGGCGTCGCAGTGGTACGTTCATCGCGTGTGCCGACCGGCTATACCACGTGTAACGGCGAAGTGGATGATGACACTTTGGGTTTTGCCGCCTCCGGTACATTAAATCCGCAGAAAGCCCGCGTGCTGCTGCAATTAGCCTTGACGCAAACTCACGATATCAAACAAATCCAACGGTATTTTGAAGAGTTTTAGGCAAAAACGCTCGTTTTTATACGTAATCGTCGCACAGGATTGCTATACCTTCGGCGCCGTGGGCTTTACCGACGTTGAAAAACTAACGTTTTTGTAACACCGCGCTTTCACTCGGATTAAAAAAACGAGGTGAAAGTGCGGTGCTGTATTTTCGAGTTTTTATTCTGTCTTTAAAGTCTTTAAACATGAGCTTAATTGGGCGAACAGCCGCTGTATGCTGTCGGCGCGATGGGCAAGCACGCGCAGCATAAATCCGCCCTCATTGAGCAGAGAACAACCGATCAGCATATCCTCTGTTTGCGGCAAGCGGCTTTGTATCTGCGTTAAAACGGCTTTCATCTGCAGCGTGCTTTTCGCCGGACTGCAATACACCAAAGCACCTTGGTGCGAATAGTTTTCCATCTGACCAAGCGCGGTGAGGTCCGCCGTGGCAGGCCGCCACTGAATGCGATCCGACAGCAGTAGCCGTTGCTTGGCCTGATCGTAGATTTTCAGGTTTGAGGCAAAATGGCGGAAGGCAAAGCGCTCACCGTTCAGCACCCGCCCGATTGCTACAATCTCGCCGTAAATCAGCTCGGTCTGCGGAGCAAGATAAATCAGCGTGCTTTGCTTAAGGGCGGAATCTTTGTGCAACACCAGCGGATGCGGCAGATAAGACAATTTTGCGCTGTTCGCCAGGCGGATTTCACTGTGCTGATGGGCGTAATCGTCTCCGTGCATGGACTGCACCCGTGTGAACGCCTGGGTGGTGAGCGAAAGTGCGGTATCCGCCGCCAGAGAAATCCGAATGTCAACCTTATCGCCCGCCAGTAAGCCGGGCGATGAAGACATTTGCATGGCATTCAAGCCGTTTTGCCACACATTATCATAGACGGGCAGCGTCATCAGCTTGAAGGGCGGCGATACAAAATATTGGTCAAGTCGGGTTTTGCCTTGTGCCGTGCGTTTGGTGGATAAGATTAATCGGCTTTCCATCGTCCTTATCTCACCAATGCCGCAGGATCGTCCATAGGTTTCAGCAGGGCATATTTTTCGATCCAGCCGATAACGCCGTCGAGATGTTCATTTTTCATTAAATTGGTGAAAATAAACGGCTGACCGTTGCGCATACGGCGTGCGTCGCGTTCCATTACACCCAGATCCGCCCCCACAAACGGAGCGAGATCGGTTTTATTGATCACCAGCAAATCGGAGCGGGTAATGCCCGGCCCGCCTTTGCGCGGGATCTTTTCACCTTCCGCCACATCGATCACGAAAATCGTCACATCCGCCAAATCGGGGCTGAACGTGGCGGAGAGGTTATCGCCGCCCGATTCGATAAACACGATTTCCAGATCTGGAAAACGCGCCACCATTTCGTCCACCGCTTCAAGATTCATGGAGGCGTCTTCACGAATCGCGGTGTGCGGACAGCCGCCGGTTTCCACTCCCATAATGCGTTCCGGCGGTAACAAACTGTTTTTGGTTAAAAATTCCGCATCTTCCCGGGTGTAAATGTCGTTAGTAATTACGGCAACGCTGTATTTGTCGGCGATAGCACGGGTTAGACGCTCAATTAGCGCGGTTTTCCCTGCCCCCACAGGGCCAGCGATCCCGATTTTGATATAATTACGCATTTTGTTTTCCTTTTTAAAATCTCTCGTTACTTTCTTTTTTATTATTAAACCGGAGTAAGGCGATTAACTCATATAAAGCCGGGTATAAAGCCGTTCATGCTGCATGGAACGGATGTCATTTGCCAAGGTTGCGGCGCCGAGCCAGTCGGGGTCGGGATCTAGGCTTTTCAGCACCGCACTTTCAATCGAACGGCGTAGCTCGAACAGGATATCCTGCCCGTCCATTTGACTGAGCGGAATCAGTTTCACTCCATTGGTGATGGCTCCGACCACGGCATTGTAATAGAACGCACACAGGCTGTCCGCTTTGGATAAATCCGTCGCCTGTGCCACCATGGCAAACACGATGGGGTAAAATCCCTTGCATTGCCGGGCGGTGATTGCCTGTTGAAAGCCGCTCAATAACGGATGCCGTTCATAGCGGGTAAAAATTTTCAGCAGTCGCACGCCAAGCTTGTAGCTGCCCTCGCGGCTTTCACGGGCGATTTTGGTGGCGGCAAGTTCCTGATCCAGCGCTATAAGACGGGTCAAATCCTGATGGTGCATTGCCTCAAACGCCAGCGATAAATAGGCGCCGTCATTGTAGATCCAGTTTTGCAACAGCTGGGTTTGCACGTATCGCTCCAGACTGTCTTTACTGTTCACTATGCCTTGCTGCACAAAGGTTTCCAGTCCGTTGGAATGGTTGAAAGCACCGATGGGCAGCGTCGGATCCACCAAATGCAGCAAGGATCCGAGCCGGCTTAAGGATGAGATTAATGTTTGTGCCAAGTTCCGTCTCCGTGGTGATGATAGCCGTGATCATCGTGACTGTGGGAATGCCGGTGATTCACGCCTTGAGCGGAATTTGCCCGCAGAGCGTCGGTTAAACGGCGTTGTTCCCGATGCGGGTTAAAACCGGCGGCGGCAAGCCATTCAAACATCGGTTTATCATAGGTCAGCAGTAGCTCGTCACCGTCCAGAAAGAGCGGCGAGTGCTTATTGCCGATTTCATAACAGGCGCGAGCCATATCAGGCAAGGTTTTGGGTGATAGCACGATGGTGTCCGAGGGCAGAATCTCGATAACCAGCACCAATTTATTGCTGATAAAAACCACGTCATTGTGTTTTAAACGGGAGCCTTCCTTTAACAGGCGAAAGGCGACTTCATGCCCGTTGCGGCTGGCTTTACGCAGGATATTACGATCCGCTTCGTACCATTGCAGGGCAATGTAATCAACGGACTGATCGCTGATCCTGCCCGCTTGCTTCAGTTTATCAAAATTGCCGATAACCTCTTGGATAATCGGCAGAATAGGGTTGGTGATTTGCATAATTTTCTCTTAAAAGCGCGGTGTTAAAAATGCGAGTTTTTACTTACAGACAAAACTTTCCGCTTTGTTCTGATCACCCTGTGTATAGGTTGCCACTTTCGGATAAGCACAGAGCGGCATTGAACGGGCGGGGAAGGATTTTCCCGTCGCGATAAGCCGTTCCGGCGCCTCGCCCTTATCCGTCCAGTTTTCCAGTGCGGTGAGCGGATCAAAATTGTCCGTTGCCGGGCCGCCGCCGCAGTGATTCATGCCGGGCACCATAAATAAGCGGGCAAATTCACCGCTGTTTGGATTATCGGCTTGTAATTGTCGGAACCAATTGCGTAGATCAAGGGCGGAAAAGACGGGATCAGATACGCCTTCTATGATAATCAATTTACCGCCGCGGGCGTTGAACGTACTGTAATCAGTGGAAACCGCGTCATACATCGCCGCCATTTGAGCGGTTTTGACGACATCTTTATCCCAATTGAATTTACTTAAATCAAATTGCGGCTGATACGGGGTCATAAATAAATGATTCACCGAGCTCATCGCCATGGTGGCAAACGCGGAATTCGGTTCCGCGGTTTGCGAATTGCCCAGTTTCCACGCCCGCCAGCCTTTCGCCGCGATACCGGTGTCAAACGGGAAACCGGTATAAATCGCTTCACCCTTGCTGTTTTTCGGGCCGCCGAATACCGCTTTGATCAACGCCAGTTTTTCTTTACCCAGGGCTTTTTTCAATGAATCCGGATTAAAATCGCATTTTTCCCATGCGTTGATAATGCCGTCCGCCAGACCGTCTTTCGCATCACATTTTTTCAGCACGGCTTTTACGATAGTATCGAAATCCTTTTGACTTAATGCGTCGGCCAGAATTTTGTCTCCTTGCCCATTACTTGGCGCCGCCGCGTTGTAATGGTTGGTTTCCCATACCGCGTTTAAGGCGGCGCGGGAGAGACGGAAACCGGGATTGCCCACCATGACACCGTCGAATTCCGTCGGATAACGCTGAGCCGCGATTAAGGCGGAACGTCCGCCGTTGGAACAGCCCATAAAATAGCTTTTGCTTGGTTTTTTCGCGTAAACTTGAGCGATAATTTGTTTGGCTACACCGGTGACCTTGCCGATAGCGGCGTAGGATAAGTCGATGCGGGCCTGCTGATCTTCCGCGAACGTTGCGTCGCGACCGCTATGCCCGGAGTCCGTTGACACCACCGCATAACCGCGTTGCAGCGCCGGTGTTGCGGTGGATGAGCGGATTGGAATACTGCCGATGGCGGCTCCCACGAAACCGTCCATGCCGCCACCGCCTTGGAACAGGAATTTGTTATTCCAGTTCTCCGGTAAACGGAGTTGGAATTGCGAACCGTAATGACGGCTGTTTACTCCCGTGCGGGAATCAATCTCACCTTCCACCAGACAATGCGGAATAAGTTTTTCGTCTGTGCCGGATGCGCCGGATAACGCCGCCGCAGCGTCACTATCAACCGAACCGTCTTTGATGAAATCCGCCCGGGTAATGACGGTATTATAGATATTGGTATTACGCAGCGCTTCGCATTGTTGGATAAAATTCTGTTCGGTATTGTTATCGGCAACCGCGCTATTGGCGAGAGCGATGCCGATGAATAATGATAATGGGGTGAATTTCATATTATTTTCCTTGTTGAAGTTGACATAACGTGTTCATTGCCTGCGCGCGCCGATGATATGCGCCGGTAAAGTGCGGTGCTGTATTAGCGAGTTTCGGCATTTTAGAATAAGAAATAACGCTGTGCCAAGGGTAATTTTCGTGCGGGTTCGCAGCTGATAAGTTCACCGTCCACTCGTACTTCGTAGCGCTCCGGATCGACGCTGATGGTCGGAGTGGCATTATTGTGTACCAAATCTTTCTTGCCGATATTGCGGCAGCCCCGCACGGCGAGAGTTTCTTTATGTAAACCGAACCGCTCGGCAATGTTGGCGTCAACACCCGCCTGTGAAACAAAGAAAACTGCCGTTTTTGACACCGCGCTTTGCCGGGCGCCGAACATCGGACGGTAGAATACCGGCTGAGGTGTCGGGATTGAGGCATTCGGATCACCCATTTTGGCGAAGCTGATAAACCCTTTTTTGATTACGCATTCAGGTTTTACACCGAAGAAAGCCGGCTTCCATAATACGATATCCGCCAGTTTTCCCGTCTCAAGCGAACCTACATACTGACTGATACCGTGGGCAATCGCCGGGTTGATGGTATATTTGGCGATGTAGCGTTTAATGCGGAAATTATCGTTGCCTTCGTCACCTAAGGTTCCGCGCTGAGCTTTCATTTTATCGGCGGTTTGCCAAGTGCGGGTCACCACTTCGCCCACGCGTCCCATCGCCTGACTGTCGGAGCTCATAATTGAGAATACGCCCATATCGTGCAGAATATCCTCTGCGGCAATGGTTTCCGGGCGGATACGGCTGTCTGCGAACGCCACATCTTCGGGTACGCGTTTGTCAAGGTGGTGGCATACCATCAGCATATCCAAATGTTCGTCAATGGTGTTGACGGTGAACGGACGCGTCGGATTGGTGGATGCCGGCAGTACGTTCGGGTACATGGCGGCTTTGATAATATCCGGCGCGTGACCGCCGCCCGCCCCTTCGGTGTGGAAAGTGTGGATGACGCGTCCGTTAATCGCATTCATGGTATCTTCCAGAAACCCGCACTCGTTGAGGGTATCGGTATGGATCGCTACTTGCACATCCATTTCGTCGGCCACTTTCAATGCGGCGTCAATAACGGCGTGGGTTGCACCCCAGTCCTCATGGATTTTCAGCCCTAACGCTCCCGCGCGGATCTGTTCTTTTAACGGTTCAAGCGTGGAACAGTTACCCTTGCCGAAGAAACCGATGTTGACCGGCAAGGATTCGCAGCCTTGAAACATGCGTTGCAGATTCCATGCGCCCGGAGTGCAGGTGGTGGCGTGGGTGCCGTCGGCCGGGCCGGTGCCGCCGCCGATCATTGTGGTGATACCGTTTTCAATGGCGTGTTGGGCCTGTTGCGGGCAGATCCAGTGAATGTGGGTGTCGATACCGCCTGCGGTGGCGATGAGGTGGGCTCCGTTATGGACTTCGGTAGCGGCACCGATAATCATGTTCGGCGTAACGTTATCCATGGTATCGGGATTACCCGCCTGGCCGATACCGACAATGCGGCCGTCACGGATGCCAATATCCGCTTTGATAATGCCGAGTTTGGCATCAATGATCATCACATTGGTAATGGCAAGGTCCAATACGTTCGGATTATCACGGGTGGCCGTGCCCGATTGAGCCATGCCGTCACGTACGGATTTTCCGCCGCCGAATTTACATTCGTCACCGTGAGTGAGTAAATCTTGTTCAATAGTTGCCCATAGATTGGTATCGCCTAAACGGACTTTATCGCCGACGGTCGGTCCGTAGCTGGCGACATATTGACTGCGTGGGATGATTAATGTCATTATTTTTTCTCCCCTAGTTTGCCATCGACTCGGTTATGAAAACCATAAATCGTTTTATTACCGCCAAATTCTACTAAAGTGACTTGTTTCGCCTCGCCGGGTTCAAAACGTACTGCGTTGCCGGACGGTACGTTCAGCCGCATACCGTAAGCTAAATCGCGATCGAATTTGAGGGCGTTGTTGGTTTCATAGAAGTGATAGTGGGAACCCACTTGAATCGGGCGATCGCCGCTGTTGACTACATCGAGGGTGACTGTTTTGCGTCTGATATTGGCTTGAATGTCACCCTCGGCTAATTGATATTCACCGGGAATCATCACATTATCCTCTTTTAACGAATCGGGTTATGAACGGTAACCAGTTTTGTACCGTCGGGAAAAGTCGCTTCAATCTGCACTTCATGTACCATTTCCGCAATGCCTTCCATGACATCATCGACGCTGAGCAAAGTCGCGCCGTATTGCATGACTTCGGCAACCGACATGCCGTCGCGGGCCGCTTCCTGTAAATGGCTGGCAATATAGGCAATGGTTTCGGGATAATTCAGCTTTACCCCGCGCGCTTTGCGTTTTGCCGCCAACTCACCCGCCAGAAAAAGCATAAGCTTTTCCTGCTCTCTGGATGTTAAATGCATTTTTACCTTCCTTATCAGGGATTGAGTAGATTAAAGAATTTGCTTGAGTCCAAATTGGATGCCGATATTTTATGCTTAACCGGCAGGAGGATCCAACTTGCGACGATAAAACCAATGGTATAAGTGGCTAAGCCTGTTTGTGCCACGGCATATTGAATGACGACCGCTAATAAAACACCGATAACCACATAGGCAAAATCACGGAATTTCGTTCCCGCGAAGGCACAGGCGATCAAGACAGGAGAGAAACCGTAAATACCGTTTGCCAGCTGATTTAGCGGGACCGCAAATAAGTGATAGGCGAGGGCCGAGCCTAGCGCAGCGGCGGCGATACCCCACATGGCGGCTATAGGCGAACTGATGGCGATGGCAACGAAAAGCAATACGCCGGTAATGACACTAGCGCCGAAATTCACTTCCGCCCATGCATAGAAAGGCGAACGCAGCGAATCCAGCGTATCGGTATAATCGGCCAGCGCGGGAGTGGTTTGAGTTAAATTAAACAATGCGAAATGGGCGACGCCCCAGCAAAATATCCAGCAAGTCAATACAAAGGGAAACGTATAAGCAATTTTATTGCGTTGTACAAAAAACCGCATAATTAAGGTGGCAATGATGGAAGCGATTACGCCGAGCAGCCAAATCAATGGGTTGGATGCATCGGTTTCGGCAAAGGTAAACATTACACACATAAAAGAGAGGCTGGCATTGAATCCGTACAGACCTTGCTTGATTTCTTGCTCAGGGTATTGCAATACCATTGCGGTGAGTGTGCCGATTAATGCGCCCAGAAAGCAGCTTACGCCTAATGTCCAATGGCTGAAAAACATGGCAATAGTAATAATCAGCCCGGATAATCCGTTTCTTTGCAGAAAAATCTGTCCGATTCCCGTTAGCGTGGTTTTAATCAGTTTCATTTCGAAATTCTCTGTCTGAACGATTATTTGATTTGTTATTTTCCCGTAATAATAGAACAAAGCAGGATATTTTTCAAATAAGTTTCCATTTTATTGGAAAATATCTATTTGAATTGGGTTTCTTCTGATAATGTAAGTGCGGTGCTGAAAAACGGAGTTTTGAGACATGATTTTTTATCAAATTGAGGGGATAAAAACGCTTGCAAAATGGGATGGTTTCCTGTATTATCTCGCGCACTTTCACTTGAGAAAGTCGTTTAATGTAATCATTTATTGAACGGGTGTTGCATAAGCAACGCATAAACAATGTTCCCGATTTGGGAGCTAAACAGGTTCGCTGCACTTCCCTTTTATATCAGAAGTTAAAAGGTGACGGTGTCAGTTTTTTTATTAGCTAAAAATTATTGGAGCTCTGGTCTAATGCAGAACCAAAGAATCCGTATCCGCTTAAAAGCTTTTGATCATCGCCTGATTGATCAATCTACCGCGGAGATCGTAGAAACAGCTAAACGTACTGGTGCGCAGGTTCGCGGTCCAATTCCGTTACCAACTCGTAAAGAACGTTTCACTGTATTGATTTCTCCACACGTGAACAAAGACGCGCGTGACCAATATGAAATCCGTACTCACAAACGTTTAGTTGATATCGTTGACCCGACAGAAAAAACTGTTGATGCGTTAATGCGTTTAGATTTAGCTGCCGGCGTTGACGTGCAGATCAGCCTAGGTTAATTAAGAGGTTATTACAATGATTGGTTTAATCGGTCGTAAAGTTGGTATGACTCGTATCTTCACCGAAGACGGCGTGTCCATTCCAGTTACCGTTATCGAAATCGAAGCCAACCGTGTGACTCAAGTTAAAACTCTTGAAAACGATGGCTATTCTGCAATTCAGGTTACTACTGGCTCTAAAAAAGCAAGTCGTGTAACTAAGCCAGAAGCTGGTCATTTCGTGAAAGCAGGTGTTGAAGCTGGTCGCGGTTTATGGGAATTTCGTACCGAAGGTGAAGAATTCACTTTAGGTCAAGAAATCAAAGTTGACATCTTTGCGGATGTTAAAAAAGTTGATGTTACCGGTACGTCTAAAGGTAAGGGTTTCCAAGGCGGTGTTAAACGCTGGAACTTCCGTACTCAGGATGCTACCCACGGTAACTCTTTATCACATCGTGTTCTCGGTTCTATCGGTCAAAACCAAACGCCGGGCCGTGTGTTTAAAGGTAAAAAAATGGCAGGACATTTAGGTGCTGAACGTGTAACCGTTCAATCCCTTGAAGTTGTTCGTGTTGATGCTGAACGTAACTTATTATTAGTGAAAGGTCCGGTTCCGGGTGCAACTAATAGTGATGTTATTGTTAAACCGGCAGTTAAAGCATAAGTCTAGGAGATAGAGATGGAATTACAAGTTGTAGGTGCAAACGCACTCACTGTTTCTGAAACTACCTTCGGACGTGAGTTCAATGAAGCATTGATCCATCAAGTGGTTGTTGCTTATGCAGCAGGTGCTCGTCAAGGTTCACGCGCTCAGAAAACTCGTGCTGAAGTGTCTGGTTCAGGTAAAAAACCTTGGCGTCAAAAAGGTACGGGGCGTGCACGTTCCGGTGATATCAAATCACCAATCTGGCGTTCAGGTGGTACAACCTTCGCGGCAAAACCACAAGATCACAGCCAGAAAGTGAACAAAAAAATGTACCGCGGTGCAATCAAATCAATCCTTTCCGAATTAGTTCGTCAAGATCGTTTGGTTGTTGTCGAGAAATTTGAAATTGACGCGCCAAAAACTAAAGTGTTAGTTCAGAAATTAAAAGATTTAGCACTTGAAGATGTGTTAATCGTCACGGCGGATCTGGATGAAAATCTATTCTTAGCCGCACGTAACCTCTACAAAGTAGATGTACGTGATGTGCAAGGTATCGACCCGGTAAGCTTAATCGCTTTCGATAAAGTGGTTGTGACCGTTGATGCTGTGAAACAAATTGAGGAGATGTTAGCGTGATTCAACAAGAACGTTTGTTAAAAGTGCTTAAAGCACCGCATGTCTCTGAGAAAGCAACAAATAACGCTGAGAAGTCAAACACTATCGTTTTCAAAGTCGCATTGGATGCCAATAAAGTTGAAATTGCCAATGCGGTAGCTCAATTATTTGAAGTGAAAGTGGATTCTGTTCGTACCGTGGTCGTGAAAGGTAAAACTAAACGTCATGGTGCTAAAACAGGGCGTCGCAGTGACTGGAAAAAAGCTTATGTAACTTTAGCCGAAGGCCAACAATTGGACTTCGCCGAAGGTGCAGAGTAATAACGGAGGAGAAGAAATAAATGGCTATCGTTAAATGTAAGCCGACCTCCGCTGGTCGTCGTCACGTTGTTAAAATCGTGAACCCTGAATTACATAAGGGTAAACCTTACGCACCTTTATTAGATACCAAATCTAAAACTGGTGGCCGTAATAATTTAGGACGTATTACTACCCGTCATATCGGTGGTGGTCATAAACAACATTACCGTTTAATCGATTTCAAACGTAACAAGTTAGATATCCCAGCGGTTGTTGAGCGTCTTGAATATGATCCGAATCGTTCCGCAAACATTGCTTTAGTGCTTTATAAAGATGGTGAACGCCGTTATATTCTGGCACCTAAAGGTTTGGCGGCAGGCGATCAAATCCAAGCGGGTGTAAACGCACCAATTAAAGTTGGCAATAGCCTGCCGATGCGTAACATTCCGGTAGGTTCAACTGTACATAACGTAGAATTAAAACCGGGTAAAGGCGGTCAGATTGCACGTTCTGCAGGTAGCTATGTACAGATCATCGCTCGTGAAGGTAATTATGTGACCTTACGTCTTCGTTCAGGCGAAATGCGTAAAGTATTATCCGAATGCGCCGCTACCGTCGGTGAAGTCGGTAATTCGGAGCACATGTTGCGTGTGCTGGGTAAAGCAGGTGCTAACCGCTGGAGAGGTGTACGTCCGACAGTTCGCGGTACCGCAATGAACCCGGTAGATCACCCGCACGGTGGTGGTGAAGGCCGTAACTTTGGTAAACACCCGGTTACTCCTTGGGGCGTTCAAACTAAAGGTAAGAAAACACGTCACAACAAACGTACCGATAAATATATCGTACGTCGCCGTGGTAAATAATTTTAATTAATAAAGAGGATAAGCCATGCCACGTTCTCTCAAGAAAGGTCCTTTCCTTGACCTACACTTGTTGAAGAAGGTAGAGAAGGCGGTGGAAAGCGGGGATAAAAAGCCAATTAAAACCTGGTCCCGTCGTTCAATGATCATTCCATCAATGATTGGTTTGACCATCGCAGTCCATAATGGTCGTCAGCACGTTCCGGTATTTGTGTCCGATGAAATGATCGGCCACAAATTAGGTGAATTTGCACCGACTCGTACTTACCGCGGTCACGCCGCAGATAAGAAAGCTAAGAAATAAGAGGTAAAAGATGGAAACTATTGCAAAACATCGTTACGCTCGTACTTCTGCCCAAAAAGCTCGCTTAGTTGCTGATTTAATTCGCGGTAAAAAAGTTGCGGCAGCATTAGAAATTCTGACTTACACTAACAAAAAAGCGTCAGCTTTAGTGAAGAAAGTATTGGAATCCGCTATTGCGAATGCCGAGCACAATGACGGTGCAGATATCGATGATCTTAAAGTAGCGAAGATTTTCGTAGATGAAGGTCCGAGCATGAAACGTGTTATGCCACGTGCTAAAGGTCGTGCGGATCGTATTTTAAAACGTACAAGCCACATCACAGTGGTTGTGTCGGATCGTTAATCGTAGAGGAATAGCAATGGGTCAAAAAGTACATCCACATGGTATTCGCCTAGGTATCGTTAAGCCTTGGAGCTCTACTTGGTTTGCGAATACACAAGATTTCGCCGATAATTTAGACGGTGATTTCAAAGTACGTCAATTCTTGAATAAAGAATTAGCGAATGCTTCAGTATCACGTATCACTATTGAACGTCCTGCTAAAAGTATTCGAGTAACAATTCACACGGCTCGTCCCGGTATTGTCATCGGTAAAAAAGGCGAGGATGTTGAAAAACTGCGCAATGCCGTTGCAACTATTGCAGGCGTACCGGCACAAATCAACATCGCCGAAGTGAAAAAACCTGAATTAGATGCAAAATTAGTTGCAGACAGTATCGCTTCTCAATTGGAACGTCGCGTTATGTTCCGTCGTGCTATGAAACGTGCGGTACAAAACGCAATGCGTTTAGGTGCCAAAGGCATTAAAGTTGAAGTAAGCGGTCGTTTAGGTGGTGCAGAAATTGCACGTTCTGAGTGGTATCGTGAAGGCCGCGTGCCGTTACATACACTACGTGCGGACATCGACTATAACACAGCTGAAGCTCATACTACATACGGCGTAATCGGCGTTAAAGTGTGGATCTTCAAAGGTGAGATTCTCGGTGGAATGGCTGCAATTGCACAACAACCAGAACAACAACCTGCCGCGCCTAAAAAGGCACCACGCGGTAAAGGTCGTAAGTAAGGAGAACTGCTAAATGTTGCAACCAAAACGTACAAAATTCCGTAAAGTTCACAAAGGTCGTAACCGCGGTCTCGCGGGTGGTACTGAAGTCAGCTTCGGTACTTTCGGCTTAAAAGCCATCGGTCGTGGTCGTTTAACCGCTCGTCAAATCGAAGCGGCTCGTCGTGCGATGACGCGTGCGGTGAAACGTCAAGGTAAAATCTGGATTCGTGTATTCCCGGATAAACCAATCACGGAAAAACCATTAGAAGTCCGTATGGGTAAAGGTAAAGGTAACGTTGAGTACTGGGTAGCCTTAATCCAACCGGGTAAAGTACTTTATGAGATGGATGGTGTGTCAGAAGACATCGCCCGTGAAGCATTTGCTTTAGCGGCAGCGAAACTTCCGATCAAAACCACATTTGTAACTAAGACGGTGATGTAATGAAAGCTCAAGAACTACGTAACAAAAATGTTGAAGAGCTGAATGCTGAATTGGTAAACCTTTTAGGCGAACAATTCAAATTACGCATGCAGGCAGCCACCGGTCAGCTTCAACAAACCCATCAGTTAAAACAAGTGCGTCGTCAGATTGCGCAAGTGAAAACTGTGTTAACCGAAAAGGCGGGTGAGTAATGACTGATAAAATTCGTACCGTACAAGGTCGTGTAATCAGCGATAAAATGGATAAATCTTTTACAATCGCCATCGAGCATAAAGTAAAACACCCTCTTTTAGGTAAATTTATCCGTCGTACCACTAAATTACATGTTCACGACGAAAACAACGAAGCTAAATTAGGCGATGTTGTTGAAATTAAGGAATGTCGTCCTATTTCAAAAACTAAATCCTGGATTTTAGTTCGTGTAGTAGAAAAAGCAGTAATCTGATTATTGTTTTAAAACTCAAAAAATCATCACCGCACTTTGTCAAAAGTGCGGTGATTTTTTCTTTTTACGCCGTCCTTTTTAACCTTTCCATTTTTCAAATTTTGCAAGCAGTATACTGCTTTTAGTTGTTCTTGACAGAACAACTAAAACAATCCTGTTAATTTTTATTTAATTCAAGTGATGAGGAAAATTATGCAAGAGATCTTTTTATCGAAAGAATGGATCTGTGACGGCAACACCTTAAAGCCTAAAACAGGTGCGACCATATCAAATACCTGGATATTTGACGGGCGTTATTTAAAACCTAAACAAGGGGCGGTTTCACAAAATACTTGGGAATATGACGGACGTTATTTAAAACCAATAATAAGAGCCAGTTCATCTAATACATGGGAGAAAAACGGCGAAATCCTAAAGCCGCAAACAGGAGCTAATTCACGAAATACCTATAACACGAAAGGTTATCCGATATTAGTCGTATGGGCACAAGTGATATTAAATCTTTGGTAAGGAAATTAGGCATAGATTTTATTATCTATGCCATAATTTTATGGAGAAAATATGAATAAAAATAATAAATGGCTTTACGGAATCGGTATTTTCACGATTATTTTTGTGATAGTTTCAGTGGTGTTTCGGAATTTAACTATAGATGATTTACCCATACAGGTAACAGGAACATTATTCGGCGTGGTGATTACGGCAATTATCACGGTTTTCCTATTAAATGGGCAATCCGCTTCGGAAGAACAACGGGATAAAAGCCTATTGGTTTTTGAAAAAAAACAAGAAATTTATCATAATTTTTAAATAATCTGAAAAAGATTATTATGGATGGTCAGGTCAGTATTTCCACTCAGTATCAAGACGGACAAGAAGCGATAGATGAACTGAAAGATTTGCTGTTTGAATTGGGTTATGTGCAAATGCATACTTCCGAACAAAATACTCAGCAGATTTTTCATAAAGTTGCCACGATTATTCAGCTCTTAAATGATTTTGAACAGGAAGGTATGCATAAGCAAAAAGCATTGCCGCAGTTCTACGCACAGCTTTCTACGGAGTTATTTTCAATTGTCGCTATTTTAAAAGAAGATCTATATGGTAAAACTGCAAATACGATTGATTTACAGCATGTAAAAGAGCTGCTTGAAAGTTGTAATTTATTTCTGGATAGTCAGGAAGTCGATAAATATGAATTGCAAAACTATTTTTGGGACGAAGTACAGGATCAATTACTTTCTCTTGGGCATGAATTTACTAAAAAAGATTTTACTGCCGATGTGAGTCAATATTATGCCCGTTCAAGGAATCGTTATCGTTATTATGGACTGGAATTTCCAATTTATCGCTTGAAAGACGGTACTATAGCAAATTTTAAACTTGAATTAGGAGATGAGCTTTATTACGGCTTATTTAAATCGGAAAAGGATGAATCCAACCCAATTATTGAACAGGCTGTTCAGAACATTATCGGGTTTAATATTTCTTCTTATTGGTTTGCATGGAAGTTTTTTGATCGTAATCGGCTTAATTTTTGGTCGTTAAATTCGGAAGGTATTGAACGGCTTAAACACCCTCGCAGACGTGAGAAACTTATACGGGAAATTGCGGAAGAATTAGATCTTTATATCAAGAAAATCCAAAATGAATTACAACATATCGAACAAGAGGAACCAACCAAATGAACAAAGATATTCAGGCATTTTTAACAGGCTATTCAGGCTATAACGGAGGCGATATCGGTTCTCCTGAAACTCCGGCTATTTGGTGCTGCGGTATTGAATGGGGCGGTAATATGGATTGTGACGAGCTTTCCGATTATATTAAAAGCGGAGAATGGAAACAGATCTCCGGTTTTGAAGTAAAAGGAGAAAATGCTCAAACACCATATGATCGCGTATTATGCAAATTGCTGTGTGTAATGTCCGGCGGACAGGTGAAGGATTATTATGACTTTGCCGTAACTAATCAAATCTGGCATAAAGGCGTTAAGAGCGGTCATTTTAAAATGAATTTATATCCGATCAAGTTTAAAGACACTGATCATGCCCGTTGGAATTCCCGTTTAACGGAATTATTAGGGTTTGCCGATAAGTCGGAATATATGCGTTGGTGCCGATTGTTCCGCTTCCCGGTTATTAATCGATTAGTCCAAAAACATCAGCCGAAAGCGGTACTTTGTTTCGGTACATCTTATGAGGACGATTTTAATCTTGCATTTTCTGATGGTTATCGTTCTTTTCATTCGGAAATAATAGATAAGTTGCCGGTAAAATGGAAATTTAATCAGAATGGCTCGCTTATTGTGGTATTACCGTTTCCGAATGTTCCTCGCTATGGATTGCAGCGTGATCGTTCTATACAGGATATCGGAAAATTTTTACTCACCTTATTATCAGAGAATAAAGCAAAATAATTGCTAATTATTTTCTTTGGCAAAAAACTCTGAATTATGGCACCGCACTTCGGAAGAAATGCGGTGATTTTTTCTCTAGTAACGATATTAATGCATAAGAATTACGGTGATTTATTCCATTTCAGCGATAAGTCGTTTGCATGCGTTTACCGTTTAAAGGTATATTATCCCCTATTAAACTGATAACAGGGGAAACCTATGCAAAAAACACTTCTTACCTTATTGATTTCTTCTACATTGCTGCTTTCCGGCTGTAACGATCAATCGGACAGCGAGCTTGCCGAGAAACTGCAGCAGGCGGAACAGCAAATTAGTCAACTGAATGCTGAGCTGGTTAAATCTCAACAGGAATTAGCCTCTTTGCAGCAAACGAACGGGCAAGAACAGACCGTACAAAAAGAAACCGTTCCCGCATTAAAGGTAGAGATTTATCCGTTTTTCAATCAGAAGAACAGTATTAAATTTACCCGTCAGGAACAGCAAAAGCTGAAACGGAGCCAAGGCGTTTCACGTGAGCAGGCCGAGCTGGATTATTTCGTCAGCCTAGCCAGAACGGGGGTGAATTGGCTTGATGATCTGCTGGTAAAACAAATCCTGTTGCTTTACCCGGCCAATCGTGCAACGAAGGATGATGTTAATACCACCGCGGGCAATGAATTGGCTAATTTAAAAGCCGCTATAGAGGAAAGATACGCCGATGATTTGGCGACCGTGAAGTTAGGTGATGTGGTCGGAATGTCAAGACAGATTGAGACGCGCTATATCGGTCAGCGTAATAATATTGTGAGTTTCAGTTTGTTTAATTACCGCTACGAAGGCGGAGCACACGGCATAATGGGCACTAAATATCTCAACATTGACGTGAATAAGCAGCACTTGCTGGAGCTTTCCGATTTAATCGCAGAGGAGCGGCAGGCAGATTTGAAAGATATACTGTGGCAAATCTATGAGCAACGCACACAAGCCGCACGAGGCGAAGGGGCGGAACCTTTTACGCCGAGAACGAATTTCCCTATTTCGGATAATTTTTATTTTTCCCCGGATGGCGTCGTGTTTTCTTATGATGTGTATGTATTGGGTTCCTATGCCGAGGGTGAGATTAAATTAGAGGTGCCTTGGCATGTCATTAATCCGCTGCTTAATGCCGAATATCGACGCAATAATAAAGAAGGTCTTGATCCGAGTGAAAGTGATTAGCTCTGCATAACCGAAACGTTGCCGTAAGGCAAAAAGTACGGTGTTGTATTTGCGAGTTTTTCAAAACATAAGGCAGAAAAAATGGTTCGTGTTTATGATTTAGGCAAAATAACAGCTGATTCGTTGTATAAAAATGTCATTTTATCGCCGTTTTTTGCAACAAAATCAAAATCTTTATGTCAATGAAAGGGCGGTATAGCGCATTTTTTAGTTTTTTTAAGAGGAAATCATATGGCGGCAGAAAACGCTCAAGATGCGGCACAGATTGATGTGCAGGTAGAAGCGGCAAAGGTAATCGATAAAGTCAGTTCAATGGATATGCATACGCTCATGAACGATTGGATTATTCCTTACGGCACTAAAATTCTCGTGGCGATTATTATTTACATCGTAGGTAAATGGTTAGCCCGGTTTATCAGTAAATTATTGGGTAAAGCGACGCTGGCTTCAAGTAAAGACGAAATGCTGCAGAGCTTTGTGGTTTCCATCAGCTATTTCCTGATGCTGTTAATTGTCATTATCGCCGCGTTATCGCAACTCGGTATCAATACCAGCTCGTTAGTCGCATTAATCGGTGCGGCGGGGTTAGCGATAGGTCTGGCATTGCAGAATTCATTGCAGAATTTTGCTTCGGGCGTGATGCTGTTGATTTTCAAGCCGTTCCGTAAAGGCGATTTAATTGAAACCGCCGGCATGTCCGGCACGGTGGAACAAATGGGATTGCTCGTTCTGGAATTGCGCACGGCGGATAATAAAACGGTATTAATTCCGAATGGCAAGGTATTCTCCGACAGCATTGTTAATTACAGTTCAAACGCAACGCGCCGTATCGATTTTATTTTCGATATCAGTTATGAATCCGATATTGAAAAAGCGAAAGAAATCGTGGCTCAAATGTTAAAAGCGGATACGCGCGTGTTGCAAAGCCCGGCTCCGACCATCGCCGTAGGCGCATTAGCCGCCAGTAGCGTGCAGTTATTTGTTCGCCCTTGGGTGAATACGGCGGACTACTGGAATGTGCATTTTGCCATTACCGAAGCGGTGAAAGTTGAGTTTGATAAAGCGGGTATTTCAATCCCTTACAATCAACTTGAATTACATTTACCGGAACAGAATGTTCAGCTAGCTAAATAACATCCGTTTCCGAACGAAAAAAGCGGTTAGATTGCTTACAGAATCTAACCGCTTTTTAATGCTCAACGAAAGTGTAGGATATGGTTTTATCCGCTGATTTACTGAAAATTATGATACCGGCTTGAGATAATCAACGTGCAAAAACTCAATTTTTCGACACCGCGCTTTTGTTGTTTAGCCCGCTAATTGCGCTTTCAGGAAAGCCAATAATTGATCTTTGTTGATCATCCGTTTTTCCCCCGTGCGACGGTTTTTATATTCAATTTCACCGTTGACAAGGTTTTTCTCACCGATGATCACTATATGCGGCACACCAATCAGTTCCATATCGGCAAACATCACACCCGGACGTTCCTTACGATCATCGAAAATCACATCAACGCCCTGAGTGTTAAGGGCTTGATAAAGGTCTTCCGCGAACGCCCGTACGTTGTCGGATTTATGCATATTCATCGGTACGATAGCCACGCTGAACGGCGCAATCGCCTGCGGCCAGATGATACCGCGTTCGTCGTGGTTTTGTTCAATGGCAGCGGCGACCACGCGGGTTATGCCGATACCGTAGCAGCCCATAATCATGGTGAGCGGACGACCGTCTTCGCCTTGTACAGTAGCTTTCATTGCATCGGAATATTTAGTGCCGAGCTGGAAAATATGGCCCACTTCAATCCCGCGTTTAATCAACAGCGTGCCTTTGCCGTCCGGGCTTGGGTCGCCTTCCGTCACATTGCGCAAATCGGCGATTTCCGGCAATTCGACATCGCGTTGCCAGTTTACGTTGAAATAATGTTTGCCGTCGATATTGGCTCCGCAGCCGAAATCACTGAGATTGGCAACGCTGCGATCAATAACCATCGGAATCGGCAGATTAATTACACCCAGAGATCCCAGGCCGGCGCCGATAGCGGCTTTAATTTCCGCCTCATCGGCAAATTCAAACGGAGAAGCGACCAGCGCCAGTTTTTCCGCTTTCACCTCGTTTAATTCATGGTCGCCGCGGATCACCAACGCCACCAGCGGATGTTGTTCCGTTGCGCCTTTTACGATCAGGGTTTTCACCGTTTTTTTGATCGGTAAATGGTATTGTTCCACCAAGGCGGCAATGGTTTTTGCATTTGGCGTATCCACTAATTGCAACTCCGCGGTCGGGGCCTGACGTTCGCCGCCCACCTGCACCGCTTCGGCCAACTCAATGTTGGCGGCAAAATCGGATTCGGTCGAGAACACGATATCGTCTTCCCCGCTTTGCGCCAGCACTTGGAATTCGTGCGAAGCGGAACCGCCGATAGAACCCGTATCCGCCTGCACGGCGCGGAAATCCAATCCTAACCGGGTGAAGATATTACAATAAGCCCGGTACATCTGCTCATAGGTCTGTTGCAGGCTTTCGCGCGTGGTGTGGAAAGAATAGGCATCCTTCATCACAAACTCGCGGGAGCGCATCACACCAAACCGCGGCCGGACTTCATCGCGAAATTTAGTTTGAATATGATAAAAATTCAATGGTAACTGCTTGTATGAACTTATTTCACGGCGAACCAGATCAGTAATCGCCTCTTCCGCCGTCGGGCTGAGCACGAAATCACGCTCGCCGCGGTCTTTGAATCGCAGCAATTCAGGACCGTATTGCTCCCAACGTCCGGATTCCTGCCATAATTCCGCCGGCTGTACCACCGGCATTTTTATCTCAAGAGAAACCTTATCCATTTCTTCCCGCACGATTTTTTCGACTTTATTCAGTACCCGCATCCCCGTCGGCAACCAGTTATAGAGACCGGAGGCGGAAGGGCGAATCATTCCCGCCCGCAGCATCAGCCGATGGCTGACCACTTGAGCATCGTTCGGTGTTTCTTTAAGAGTGGAGAAAAGATATTGACTTGTACGCATGAACTAATCCTATTCTGAATCAAAAAATTGGCGATAGTGTACCATTTAGCAGGAATTTGACGAAATAAAAATTGCGGCGGAGAAGGGGAAGTGCGGTGTTGATTTTCCGGGTTTTATTGAAATAAAGGCATAAACCAGGATGCCTTTATTTCAAACTAAAATTAAAGTACTCCTCCCACACCTTTAAACTTCTCCACAAATTCGGCGATTTTTTGGAAAATGCGTTGTTTGAGTGTTAAGTAATTTGGGTTAAGCGGGCTGATTTTTGGCAAGATTTCATTCAGTTCTGTGCCGTTTTCGCTGGCGTATTCACGTTTGAGCGAGTGGGTTAAATAGCGTTTTGCCGCTTCAAGGTTCAGCTTTTCGCTTTCAATGAGTGTGGCTGCTTCCTTTTTCAGCTCGGCTTGTGCGAATTGGAAAAAACGCTCAATAATGCTGGCTTTATCGGGAATACTGTCTAAATCCGCTTGATGAATAAAATCCACAATTAGGCTTTCTTTGGCACGATTGCCAATGCTCGCCCGAATAGTGCGACGGATTTCTTCGATCAATGCATCTTTGTCTTTCGCTTGTTTGTTCTGCTCAAAAATCAGCTCTAAAATATAATCAAGATTGATTTCTTGTGATTTTAACAGATCAATCTCAAAAACAATATCGCCCCAGTTGATTGTAGATTTTGAATGATCTTCGCCCTGTTTTTGCTGACGCAACCAATCACGGATATCATTATAAGTGGAGCGATAATCTTGGGCAAGGCGTTCAGGCAGCACAGAAGCTGTCTGCATTTTCGCTAAATCGTCATCGGTGAGCTGATATTTTTCTTTGAAATTTTCCACCGCACTTTGGTCGCTCAAATCCACTTTTTGCAAGGCTTGCAACTGAGCATATTCATCATAATTTTGTAGCACATTATCCAAACGCAGATATTCGCCAAATAATTGGCTAAAGGCTTTTTTATCGCTTTCGGTTTCAATCGCACTCGGATCAGGGAAACGCTCTTGCAATTCGGCGACTACTTCGGCATAACCCCGTTTGGTTTCGCCTGTGAGATTGTCGGTATAGCCGTTTATATAAGCATCATAGCTTTTCTCCAACACCATATTTTTGGTGTTTTCATCGCCAAAAAGTTTGATTGCGTCAATCGTAGCTTGCTCTAAATTGCGGAAGGTAACGATATTGCCAAAGGTTTTGGTGGCATCAAAAATCCGATTGGTGCGTGAATAGGCTTGGATTAAACCGTGATAACGCAAATTTTTATCCACAAACAGCGTGTTGAGCGTGGGAGCGTCAAAGCCTGTCAAAAACATTCCGACCACAATCAGCAAATCAATTTCTTGATTTTTCACCCGCTTAGCGAGATCCCGATAATAATTCTGAAATTCCCGACTTTCCACGCCATAATTGGTGCGGAAATAGGCGTTATAACCAGCAATCGCTGCACTTAAAAACTCTTTTGCCGAACTGTTCATCGCCGTTGGCTCAAAGGTTTCATCGGGAATATCGCCCACCGCATCTTGCGTTTCATTGGCGGAAAAAGAAAAAATCGTGGCAATTTTTAGCGGATTTTCAACCGCTTGTTGTTGGGTTTTAAAGGCTTCGTAATAGGCTTTGGCGGCTTCAACGGAGCTAACCGCAAACATCGCATTAAAGCCTTTGCCTGTGGCATTCAAGCGGTGTGTTTTTTGGCGGAAATTCTGCAAAATATAGGCGGTGATTTCTTTAATCCGTTCAGGATGGAGCAAGGCTTGTTGATAATCCGCCGCCGTCAATTTTTTCTCATCGGTTTCTTGCTCAAGCGGTTTAAATTTTGGGCGAACATTATTGTAATCCACCTTAAATTTCAGCACTTTCTCATCTCGAATAGCGTGGGTAATCACATAGGAATGCAGTTCACGCCCGAACACGCTGGCGGTAGTTTCCGCTCCCAAAGCATTTTGCGGAAAAATTGGCGTACCAGTAAAGCCAAATTGATAATATTTTTTAAATTTCTTTTTCAGATTTTTTTGGGCTTCGCCAAATTGCGAGCGGTGGCATTCATCAAAAATAAACACCACTTGTTGCTGATAAACAGGTAAATCATCTTCACTTTTAATTAAATTATTCAGCTTTTGAATGGTGGTGACGATAATTTTATTGTCTTCTTTGCCCAAATTGCGTTTCAGCCCTGCGGTGCTTTCCGAGCCATTTACGCTATCAGGCGAGAATTTTTGATATTCTTTCATTGTTTGATAGTCAAGATCTTTACGATCCACCACAAAAAAGACTTTATCAATAAAAGGCAATTGGGTGGCAAGGCGTGCCGCTTTAAAGCTGGTTAAGGTTTTGCCCGAGCCAGTCGTGTGCCAAATAAAACCGCCGCTTTCGCTATTGCTCCAATTTTTTGCCTGAAAACTGCTTTTAATTTTCCATAAAATCCGTTCCGTTGCCGCAATTTGGTAAGGACGCATTAGCATTAAAATATGATCAACATTCAACACACAATAATCAAATAACAGCTTTAATAAAGTATTTTTTTGGAAAAAAGTTGCGGTAAAATCTTTTAAATCTTTAATTAAATCATTATTGGATTTTGCCCAATTCATTGTGAAATCAAAGCTATTTTTATCTCGTTTTGTCGTGTTGGCAAAATAACGGGTATCCGTGCCGTTTGAAATCACAAAAATCTGCAAATATTTAAATAAGGAATATTCCGCATTAAAACTTTCTTTGCTGTAACGATGTACTTGATTAAAGGCTTCCCGAATAGCAACGCCCCGTTTTTTTAATTCAATCTGCACCAAGGGCAAACCGTTGATTAAAATGGTAACATCATAGCGATTTTTATGCTTACCCGTTTGCTCAAACTGATTGATAACCTGTAAAAAATTGCGGGTAATATTTTTCTTATCCAACAAATAAATATTTTGAATATGACCATCATCAAATACAAAATCATAAATATAGTCATCGTGAATTTTGCGGGATTTCTCGATTAAACTTTCCGCAGGTTTATTCAAATATTCATTACAAAACCGTTCCCATTCACTCTTTGAGAATTGCACTTGATTGAGTTTTTCTAACTGCTCCCGAATATTCGCCAATAGTTTTTCGTTACTTGTCAAATCAGGACGATATTCATAGCCTTGATTAACCAAATCCGCAATAAATTCTTCTTCTAAATCCGCTTCGCTTTGATAGCTTGTGGCTTGCTCAATCGGTGTATATTTATCTAAAATGATAAAGTTTGGCGTTTCGGCGATAGGGGTTTGTTCAATCATATTTATTTCCTATGTTATCAATCATTTTGCAAATTTATTCCAAAAACTGACCGCTTGGGTTATATTTCGGAAAGTTCTTTTTCAATTTGTTCAATGCTTGGCAAATGCAGTTTAATTTCTTCTGAAAGTATTTGTTTTAATTGATATTCTGAAATCCCGATGGGTTTCGTGTTATCTTGTAAGGCATATTCTGCCACCACATTATTTTTGCTTTTACAAAGTAATAGTCCAATCGTTGGTTGATCTTGTGGGTGTTTTAATTGTTTATCTACTGCCGTAAGATAAAAATTTAATTGCCCCAAATGTTCGGGTTTAAATTTACCTGTTTTAAGCTCAATAACCACATAACAACGTAATTTTAAATGATAAAACAATAAATCAAGATAAAATTCATCTCCGCCTACATTCAGCAAAACTTGCTTGCCTACAAAGGCAAAGCCCGCTCCAAGTTCTAATAAAAAATCGGTAATTTGTTGGGTTAATGCTTGCTCAATGTCTTTCTCTTGAGCTTTTTCAGAAAGCATTAGAAAATCAAAACGGTAAGGATCTTTTAGCGTTTCTATCGCTAAATCAGATTGAGCTTCAGGCAAATGCAAAGCAAAATTATTAACCGCTTTCCCTGTTCGTTCAATTAAACCGCTTTCAATTTGCATTACAAGCACATTGCGAGACCAGTTGTGTTCAATGGCTTTTTGGGCATACCAAATCCGTTCATCATTAGTGGATAATTTATTTAATAGAACAACATTATGACCCCACGGTAATTGTGCAACAACTTGTTGCACAATTTGCTCATCACGCCACGCACTGGCAAAAGCTCGCATATATTTCAAATTTCGTGCGGAAAAACCTTTCATTTCAGGAAAGGTTTTTTTTAAATCGGTGGATAGATTTTCAATAATTTTTGTCCCCCAACCTTTTTCTGCTTGCTTTTGTAAAATATCATCACCAATTTGCCAATAAAGCAACACTAATTCACGATTAACGGCGAATAAAGCCCTTTGCTGGGCGTGATGAATACGTTGTTTTAGTTCGTTAAGCCATTGGGTGTATTGGTTAGAGAGTTCCACTTTCATTTCCTAAATATTTGTTATAGTGTTCAAGTGCATTATTTTTCTCAAAGCATTCTTTCATTATATTTATAATGTTCTGCTTGGTTTTACCATTTAAATCTGCTTCCAAGTCATCAATAGAATGAGAATTTACATTAAATAGTTTCATTGCTCCTGGAGTGTCTTTGAAAAAGTCAGTTTGTTGGATATTATTAAACTTAGTATATGTTTCAATAATTCTTCTAATTGGGTTTAAGAGAAAACAAGCATCAATACTATTATTTTCTGAAAGCTCTTTTAATTCTTTCCATAGAGAACCATAGCTAGTATTAAAGTCATCTTTTTCATTTTCAACATGCTTAATATTAGTTTTATTGTTTATACTAGTTAGTCGATAAAATTCCCCCTTATTATATTTAATTCCGTATTTCACATTAAGATAAAAATGTATATTATGCGTAAGAATTATTATTCTTTCTGAATCTTGAATTTTTCTCCTTAAATTTTGTAATTCTTCAATGATTAAATATTGAACTGTATCATCGTTAGAAGTCATTGGGTCATCGAAAACAATGCATCTATTTCTACTGTTTAAGTTTTCAGTATATTCATTTAGTTTTTCAATAAAATATAAGAAAGCTATTATATTCTTTTCTCCTGTTGATAATTCAGTTACATTTCTGATAAGAGATGTCCTTAAACATTTTATTTTATAATCGTTGCTTTCTTCCTGATGAATTAACTCAAATGAAGCATAGAGTTTTAACTTCTTATTGATTCTATCTACAAGGATTTTTTCGTTTCTTGTTTTTGCTTGTAACTCTTGTATATCCTGTTTTATTTTTGATATTTCATTACTATGATTTTCAAGTTTGCCTTCCTCTTGTTTTATTTTCTCTTTAACTTCATTTAATGCATTTTCGCTATTCTTAAGTTCATTATCTTTTATGCTGTAATTAAATTCATTGCAATATTTGTAAATGAAATGGTATCGTAATTCAGACTTAGCATTTTCTTGCTTTTCTTTTAAATCACTTACATTATTTTCATTAGCGTAATGGTTGTATTCAGTAATGTCAGATAGGCAGTTATCAGGTAATTCTATCGCCAGCTCTTCACTTTCTTGAAATAAGTTAGATTGTTTTTCTTTTAGAGATGAATGTAATAAATCAATAAAACTATATATTTTCCCTCTTTTCTTACTAAATTGTTCTTTAATTTGTTGGATTTTTTCAGAAAAATCAGGATAAAAGTTATGCGCATTAATATTTACAGATTCATATTTGGATTTAATACTATCAAGCTCTGTAATTTTATTGTTTATGTCTTCCTTTAATTGTTTAACTTCATCAGCAGAAAAATATTTTTCTAATTCTAAAATGGTTTCTTGTGAGATTGTACTGTTACAAAATGCACAATGATCCCCAATTTTGTGGATTCTTAATCCTTTTTCTGCAAAATTAATTTTATCTTGATTGCCATCTAGTCTGACTAAATGAGTTCTTTCTTCAACCTTTGATTTTAGTAATGTATTCACTTCTTCAAGGAGCTTACTAAAATCGATATTTATATTAGACAACGATGTAGCCCGTTTGATTTCTGATTTTAATATACTTAATAGCTCATCAAATTTAGAATCACTTAATTGCTTAGCTTTTGATAATTCTTTTCTGAAATCTGGCTTATTGTATACTGAATGTGGTGTAATCCTTGGTTCAAAATCTTTTATTTCTTTCGCATATTTACTGAAAAAATTATCTATTTCATCAAATTTATTCTGGTATGTGTTTTCCTTATCTTGAAGTTCTTTCCATAAACTATTTGGCTGTGCATCTGATTTTTCAATATTATTTTTTATAATGTTAATTTCAATTTGGATAGATTCGATTTCTTTTTCTTTAAGTAATATTTGATGGTTTATATCTGTATTTTCTTCTCCAAGTACAACTGTTTCTAATTTGTCATTTTCTCCAATAATACTATTAAAACCTTGAAATACTCTAACGTCATAATTAGAGCATTGCTGCTCTTTAATCAACCTTGTAATAGTTGATTTACCACAGCCATTTTTACCAAAAATAAAGTTGTTTTTCTTATCGAATGAGATTTCATCTTCAATAAATAAATTTTCGTTACTTAAATCAATGTTCATTCCTAGCTCCTTATTAAACTTCTATTTACAATTATTTAAAATCCAACAACTGCTCCCGATAATACTCATACTGTTTTTGTCGCAAGACGATTTCGTGGGGTAGCCCTTCGCTGATAGAGTTGGTCAAGCGGTCAAATTTATCCAAAATTTGCACAATGCGGTTTTGTTCTTCAAGTGATGGAATTGGGATTTTATATTCTAAAATAGCTTGTTTATTTCCCCTTGGCATTTTTGCTCCTTTGGCGTGTTTCATATTGTATTCAAAAAACTTATCATCAGATAAAATTTGGAATAAATATTTTGCATTTATCTTATCATTGGTGATATGAATTGCTAAAACATCTCCATTTGTTCCACCACTTTGATTAGAAAACCAAATTTTCTTCAAATACGGTCTAATATTTCCAATTAAAATATCATTTTCACTATAACCAATTAAATTTCCTTCTTTTGGTACATAGTTTGATAATGCCTTCCCTGCTCTGTTTGGTAAAAGATTATCTACTCCGATATAATTTGTTTCATCAACATTTTGAGCCTTGATTTTAATCTTGGAATATTCAGCCACTTCCCCAAGCACTTTCCATTCAATAGCCCCCACCAATCGGTCATCAAAATTCAATAGTTTGTTTCTATAATATTGATATTGCTTCTGACGTAGTGTAAGCTCGGTTGTAAGCTCGGCTGTAAGGGCTGTCATTGCGTCCAAAATCCGCACGATTTCTTGTTGAACGGAGAGCGGCGGGATTGGGAGTTTAAGATTTTTTACAATCTGTATATTAATGTTCGTTTGAGAGCCTGCTCCAAGTGATTTTATGTATTCATACTGACTCAATAGAAAGTGATATACATAACGATAATGTACAATTTCTTTGTTAAGTTGTATATTTGCACAAGCTTGATTTGTAGATAATGGAATCTTGTTAATACCAACTTTACCAACAGTAGCACCGTACATTGCAACAATCACACAATTTTCGGGAATTATTTTAGCACTTGAACTTTTCAACCCTAATTCTGTAATTTTTACACCTGTATCCCAAATATCACCATTACCAACTTCTTGAGTTCTTAGCCAAGGAATATTGCCATTGTAATAATCTTCAACATCTGTTTTAGGTGTGCCACCTGAAGATATTTTTACAGCCACTTCCCCCAACGTTTTCCACTCCACTTCCGCTCCATTTAATAACTTTTCAATCGTTTTATTCATTATTTTTTCCTTTTTTTAATCGTTTTTCCATCTGTTCTAAAATCTGCAAATCTTCCGCTTCGGCTTGTTGCATTTTTTGGATTTTGCGTGCCTGATTAAATATTTCATATTGTTGATTGGTTAGGGTTTTCATTTGTTCGTGGGAGCGTGATCCACGATGATCAAGAATGTCAAAACCGTTAAACATCAATAAACCATCCACGCTTTTCCGCCAAAAATCAAGGGTTAAATCTTGATGATTTTTCACTCTTAATTCCGCACTTTCTAAAAAGATCATCACAAGACGGTTGAGCGAGTCTAGTTCATCACTGGAAAGATAATTTTTGGCGGTAATAATATCGCCTTTTCGGACAATTTTCCCTTTCCAAGCGGTCAGCCCCATATTGGGCAAATCGGCATTGGCTCGCTGACAAATCAGCTCAGCAGCGGTTTGTTTGGTTATTGCATAAATCAATTTATTTTGTGTTTCCGCAAAAAACATCTGTGTGGCTTTGTCGGTTTTGTCGTAATCACTGGACAAGCGGAATAATTCCCGAATTTTTTGATAAAACCGCATTTCACTCGCCCGAATTTCTCGGATTTGTTCCAGCAATTCATCAAAATAATCCAATCGCCCTTGCGGATTTTTTAGGCGGTCGCTATCAATTAAAAAGCCTTTTTCAAGATAGGTTTTCAGGGTTGAACCCGCCCACTGACGAAATTGCACGCCACGTTTGCTCCGCACTCGAAATCCAATGGCTAAAATCATTTCCAGTGAATAGTGCATTACTTCATATTGCTTGCCGTCTTCGGCAGTTATTAAATAAAACTTAATAACTGAATCTTCATCTAACTCTTTGTCTTGTAATATGTTTTTAATATGCGTGTTGATATTTGGAACAGTGGTGCTAAAAAGTTCGGCAAGCTGATTTTGCGTCAGCCAAACATTATTTTCTGCCACAAGCAAGGCAACATTGCTTTTGCCGTCTTCGGTGTGGTAAATAATCAAATCACTCATCGGTTTCCCCTTTTATTTACAAGCGGTTGGATTTTGCAAAATATTTCAAAATTTGACCGCTCTTTTATTTCTTTTTGAACTGTCAACTTTAAGTTGACAGTTGCTCTCGGGTATCTTTCAGGCTATCCATTTTGCTCAATCTCCGCTACGATTTGATCAATTTCGTTTCGCAAATTATGGATTTTTTCAACCGCTTGTTGAATGTCCGCATTGAGTTGCACAATATCAATCACTTCTCGGGTGTCTTTAGCTTCTACATAGGAGCTGACGGAAAGGTTGTACTCATTATCGGCAATGCGTTGGTTATCCACCGATTGGGAAAAATGGGCGATATTTTCTTTAGACGCAAACACATCAAGGATTTTTTGAATATGCTCATCGGTTAAAATATTATTATTGGTTTCTTTTTTAAATAATTCCGCCGCATCAATAAATTGGGTTTGGTTGTCGGTTTTGTGTTTGGAAAGCACTAAGATATTGACCGCAATAGTTACGCCATAAAATAAATTTGGAGCAAGAGCAATCACGGTTTCCACATAGTTATTATCGACCAAATACTGGCGGATTTTTTGTTCCGCACCGCCACGATAGAAAATACCAGGAAAGCTGACAATCGCAGCCCGGCCTTTGGCGGATAAATAACTTAATGCGTGCAGAATAAAGGCAAAGTCCGCTTTGGATTTGGGGGCGAGTACGCCTGCTGGGGCGAAGCGTTCATCATTGATTAAGGTTGGATCGTCCGAGCCGATCCATTTCACCGAATAAGGCGGATTAGAAACAATGGCATCAAAGGGTTTTTCATCGCCAAACTCAGGGGCAAGCAAGGTGTTGCCGAGCGTAATATCAAATTTATCGTAATTGATATTGTGCAAAAACATATTCATTCGGGCAAGGTTGTAGGTGGTGTGGTTAAGTTCTTGCCCAAAAAACCTTCGGTAATGATGTGATCGTCAAATTGCTTTTTAGCTTGCAATAATAACGACCCAGAACCGCAAGCAGGGTCATAGATTTTATTGATAGAGCTTTGTCCGTGTAATGCAAGTTGTGAAACTAATTTAGAGACATTCGGTGGAGTAAAAAATTCTCCCCCCGATTTTCCCGCATTGGCAGAATAATTGGAAATAAGAAATTCATAAGCATCACCAAATAAATCAATTTGATTGTCTTCAAATTTACCAAAATCCAATTCCTCCACGCCCTTTAACACTGCAACCAGCCGTTTATTTTTGTCGGTAACGGTATTGCCCAAGCGGTTGCTGGTGGTGTCAAAATCAGCAAATAAGCCTTTAATATCGTGTTCAGACGGAAAACCGATAGCGGAATTTTCAATGCTGTCAAAAATCGCTTTTAAATCGGTGTTGAGATTGTCATTTTTTTCGGCGTTGGCAACCACATTGCAAAAAAGTTGGCTCGGGTAAATAAAATAGCCTTTGGTTTGAATGGTGTCTGTCTTGATTTGTTGCAAAATCAGAGCATCATCGCTAAAGCCTGCGTAATTGACACTCTCATCGCCTGCTTCAATATAGTTGGTAAAATTCTCGCTGATAAAGCGATAAAACAGCGTACCTAACACATATTGCTTAAAATCCCAACCGTCCACCGCTCCCCGCACATCATTTGCGATTTGCCAAATACGGCGTTGCAGCTCGGCTCGTTGTTGAGTTGAGGTCATGTGGTATAACTCCTAATTGGATAAGATGGATAACTTAAGATTAGGCGTTAACTTTAGTTTGTTCCTCTGCGATTAGCAAGATTTTTATACCCTAAAATAATAGGCTTAAAGTGCGGTGCTGATTTTCCGAGTTTTTAATGCCGGTGTGATTGCTTGATAAATGTCAATTATTAAATGATATAGCGGTAAAACTGTTATTTATCTAGAGTTTAACTAATACAAAACAAAAAATTTGCTTTTTTACTTAATTAAATTTGCTATTTGTTGTGTTTTTGATTAAAACTAATGGCTTGTTTGTTACTAGAGAGGGGATTATGGCTTCATTGCTTGAACTATTGAATAATTTATTTGCAACGGCACAGAATTTTATCTGGAGTTATTTTGTGCTCGGGCTGTTGATTGCGGCGGGGATTTATTTCACTCTGAGTTTCCGTTTTATCCAGCTGCGTAAATTAAAGGAAATGTTGCGTTTGCTGAAACAGGCTCCGGTGAGCCATGACGGACATCGGTCGATTTCTTCTTTCCAGGCTTTTACCATTTCGGCCGCTTCCCGGGTGGGTACCGGGAATATTGCCGGGGTGGCGCTGGCTATCGTGCTGGGCGGGCCGGGAGCGGTATTCTGGATGTGGGTGATGGCGGGCTTCGGGGCGGCATCCGCCTTTATCGAAGCGACACTGGCGCAGGTGTATAAAAAACGTGATCCGCATACCGGTACATTTATCGGCGGGCCAGCCTATTATATCGAACGCGGATTGAACCAGCGCTGGCTGGGCGTTGTGTTTGCCGTGCTGTTGATTTTAACTTTCGGCGTGTCTTATATTTCCATTCAATCCAACACTATTGCTCAGGCGATGGAAACCTATCATGTGCCGCATGAGGGAATTGGCATGATTCTGGCGGCATTGACCGCAGTGATTATTTTCGGCGGCGTGCGGCGTTTGGTCAAATTTACCTCTTGGTGCGTGCCGATTCTGGCGCTGCTGTATTTGGCGCTGGCGTTATATGTAGTGCTGGCGAATATCTCGGAGGTGCCGTCCATTCTCGCTTTAATTGTGCGTAGTGCCTTTGGGTTGGAAGAATTTGCCGGCGGAACCATCGGGGCGGCCACGGCGATGTTGCTCGGGGTGAAACGCGGCTTATTCTCTAATGAAGCGGGTGAAGGTTCCGCTCCGCATGCCGCCGCCGCGGCTTCGGTTTCTCATCCTGTGAAACAAGGGTTGATTCAAACCTTAGGCGTGTATTTTGATACCTGGCTGGTGTGTACGGCGACGGCAATTATCATTTTGCTTTACCCCGATTTACAATATGGCGGCGATGCCTTATCGGGCATTAAGCTTACTCAGCAGGCGCTAACTTATCATTTCGGCAGCTGGGGCGGCTTATTCCTTACGGTTTCCATTTTCCTGTTTGCATACAGCTCGGTGATCGGCAATTATTTCTACGCCGAGACTAACACCAAATATTTATTCAAACATAAAAGTGCGGTGTCGGTTTTGCGTGTTATTACCGTTGTCGTGGTCTATTTAGGTGCCGTCGCCGGTCTGGAGTTGGTCTGGAATATCGGTGACTTCTTCATGGCGTTGATTACCACGATCAACCTCATTGCGATTATCAGCTTGAGCCATGTGGTCTATGCGGTTACCGCGGATTATGTAAAACAATTGAGAGCGGGCAAAGAACCTGAATTTGAATTGAAAAATATCAGTTCCGATCTCAGCAATATCGACTGCTGGGGCGAACCGAAATAGCGTTCTCCGAACGTATAAAGTGCGGTGCTGTTTTTTATGCGTTTTTGCAAAAATTCATAAAAAACAGCACCGCACTTTTATTTTGCATTAAGAGGGCAAGCCTTGTTTGACTAGCACGGTTTTTACGCCGACGTCCGCGCCGATACGTTGATAGAACGGTTCAAGGTTGGTGAGATGGCTGTAGTTCAGGCCTAATGCTTTGCACCAGCGAAGTTCCACGTAGAGATACACGTCGGCAACGGAAATTTGTTCGCCGAAATAGATATGGTGAGCAAGATGTTCATTAGCGATGGTTAATAAGCGCAGGATGTTTTCCGCCGCTGCCGTGCGGACAGCGTTGGTGAGTTGTTCATTGCCTTCCGCGTAGGCGGGCAAGCGGAACAGTTGAACGAAGGCTTTGTGCAGATCGGCGTTAAAAAAAGCCAACCACTGCATGGCTTTGGCTTTATCCTGCACCGTTTTGCTGCCGAATAATTTTTTGTCAGGGTAAAGCGAATCTAAATAAGTTAAAATCGCCACGTTCTGTGAAAGTACAAAATCGCCGTCTTCAAGTAACGGCACGGTTCCTTGAGGATTCAAGGCCAAGTATTCCGCACTTTTGATTTTCGCGTGATCCACCGCGACCGCCTCGTAGGGTTCATCAATCCATTCTAATGCAACGTGTGGCACGGTTGAGCAAGCGCCGGGTAAGTAATAAAGTTTCATAATTCTCTCCTAATGTGAACATAAGGCAAGATGAAAACGCATTTTGCCTTTGTTATTCGCTGATTAAACTTTCCAACATCCAAATTTCCTTATATTCGGCCCGGCGGCGGATGAGATGGGCCCGGTCGTCGTCCACCAGCACTTCGGCGGTGAGGGGCCGAGAGTTATAGGTGGAGGACATGCTCGCACCGTAAGCACCAGCGGAACGCTGGGCGATGAGATCTCCCGGGGCAATGGCGAGGCGGCGCCGTTTGCCAAGAAAATCGGCACTTTCGCATACCGGGCCGACCACGTTATACATTGCCGTTTGCCGCGGCAGACTGCGATCCACTTCAATAATATTCATATAAGCCTCGTATAAGGCGGGGCGAAGCATATCGTTCATGCCGGCATCCACAACGGCGAAATTCAGCTCGCCGTTGTGTTTGAGATATTCCACCTTGGTGACCAGAATTCCGGCATTGGCTGAAATGGCCCGACCGGGCTCAAGGATAATTTCTAAGTCTGCGAAGCCTTTTAGTTTCTCTAATAACGCCGCGGCATATTCGCTCGGATGCGGCGGCGTTTCATCGCTATAGGTTACGCCCAGGCCGCCGCCCAAATCAAGATGTTTCAGCTGAATGCCGTCCTGTTTTAATTGTCGCATAAGAAGGATCAAGCGGTCGGTTGCATCTAAAAAAGGCTGTAATTCGGTCAGTTGCGAACCGATATGGCAGTCCATACCGACGATTTGAACATTCGGCATCCGAGCCGCCCGGTGATATACCGCACGGGCTTCATCGACGCTGACACCGAATTTATTTTCTTTCAGGCCTGTGGAAATATACGGATGGGTGTGAGCGTCCACGTCGGGATTGACCCGCAATGAAATCGGGGCGATTTTGCCTAAGCGCGCCGCCACTTGGTTGATACGTTCCAGTTCCGCGACGGATTCCACGTTAAAACAACGGATGCCGACTTCCAGGGCACGGGCGATTTCACCGGCGGTTTTCGCTACACCGGAAAACATCACCTTGTGCGGATCGCCGCCTGCCGCAAGAACACGTTCCAGTTCGCCCTGGGAAACGATATCAAAGCCCGCTCCGAGTTTTGCCATAATCTGTAAGACGGCGATATTGGAATTTGATTTCACCGCAAAACACACTAGGTGCGGATGTGAACCGAGAGCGGAGTCGAAAGCTTTCCAGTGGCGTTCCAAGGTGGCGCGGGAATAAATATAAAGCGGCGTGCCGAACTGACTGGCAAGCTGTTGCACGCTGAGATTTTCAGCGAATAATCGGTCGTTTTTATATTGGAAGAAATCCATCTGCTGGGTCCTGCTGCGTATTGAAATTATTTTGGTTGTTGTTGGTTTTCCGGTTGTTGGTCGGGAAAATACAGCGGGCCTTTCACGCCGCAGGCGGTCAGAGCGGCACAAAGTGCGGTGAGAAAAATCACAGAAATCAGTTTTTTCATATGGGATCCTTTTTGCGGTTATCTGTGTGACAAAATCAAGAAAATTGTGATTCATTCTATCTTTAACTACGGAAAATATCTATAATTCCGAGATTAAACTTAAATAGAAGCAGACAGGAATGGTAATGAACGTTGCGGAATTTCATGAAAATATTGAACGGCTGTGGGATGATATCGAAGCGCGGCTGGAAGAACAGGATATTGACGCGGATTGCGATCGCCAGGGGGCGGTGTTCAGCATTACTTTTAATGACCGCAGCCAGATTATTATCAACAAACAGGAACCATTGTTAGAGCTTTGGCTGGCGAGCCGTTTGGGCGGGCTGCATTTTGCTTTTAACGACAATGAATGGATTAACAGCGACGGTGAACGTTTTTGGGATTGCTTGCAGCGGGCTTGTGCCGCCCACGGTGAACAGGTGAGTTTCGCTTAATGCCGTCCTTTGGTATACAGCTTGAGGCTTCGTCGGAACCGGAAAGTGCGGTGTCGAAATCGGGCGTTTTGAATCCCCACGCGGTATTGCGCGAGGTGTTCGGTTATCAGAGTTTCCGCAAGGGACAGGAAGAGGCGATTCAGGCGGCGCTGCACGGGCAGGACAGTCTGGTTGTGATGGCGACGGGCAACGGCAAATCCCTTTGTTATCAGATTCCCGCGCTGTGTTTCAACGGCCTGACGCTGGTGATTTCACCGCTGATTTCACTGATGAAAGACCAAGTGGATCAGCTGCTCGCCAATGGCGTGGCGGCGGATTATCTCAACTCCACCCAAACCTTCGAGCAACAGCAACAGGTGCAAAATAAAGCTATTTCCGGTCAACTGAAATTGCTCTATCTTTCACCTGAAAAGGTGATGACCAACGGCTTTTTTTCCTTTATTTCCCATTGTCATGTAAGCTTTATTGCTATCGACGAGGCACATTGTATTTCGCAATGGGGGCATGATTTCCGCCCCGAATATACCCAGCTTGGCGGGCTGAAAGGCTGTTTCCCCAACGCGCCGATTATGGCGCTGACCGCCACCGCCGATCGTACCACGCGGCAGGATATTCTGCAGAATCTCCGTTTAAATGCACCGCACCTTTATATCGGCAGCTTTGATCGCCCCAATATTCGTTACACTCTGGTGGAAAAATTCAAGCCGATGGAGCAGCTGTGCAATTTCGTTATGAATCAGAAGGGCAAAAGCGGTATTGTTTACTGCAACAGCCGCAACAAAGTGGAACGTATCGCGGAAGCCCTGAAGAAAAAGGGTATTTCCGCCGCAGGCTATCATGCGGGAATGGAACCCGCCGAACGGGAATACGTGCAGCGGGCATTTCAGCGCGATAATATTCAGGTTGTGGTCGCCACCATCGCCTTCGGCATGGGGATTAATAAATCCAATGTCCGCTTCGTGGCGCATTTTGACCTTTCCCGCAGTATTGAGGCGTACTATCAGGAAACCGGGCGGGCGGGACGTGATGATTTACCTGCCGAGGCGGTGTTGTTCTATGAACCGTCCGATTACGGCTGGCTGTATAGAATGCTGATGGAAGAGCCTGAATCCGCTCAGCGTGATATTAAGCTGCACAAGTTGGAGGCGATCGGCGAGTTTGCGGAAAGTCAGACCTGCCGCCGTTTGGTGTTGTTGAATTATTTCGGCGAACATCGGCAAACGCCATGCAATAACTGCGATATTTGTCTCGATCCGCCAAAAAAATATGACGGCTTGCTGGACGCTCAGAAGATTCTGTCCACGGTTTATCGCACGGGGCAACGTTTCGGCGTGCAGTATATAATTGGAGTGCTCCGCGGTCTGCAAAACCAAAAAATCATGGATAATCAACATAATATCCTGAGCGTGTATGGTATCGGTAAGGATAAAAGCAAAGAATATTGGCAGTCGGTCATCCGTCAGCTGATTCATTTGGGCCTGGTACAGCAAGTGATCAGCGAAATGGGCATGGGCAGCCGTCTGCAGCTGACGGAAAGCGCCCGTCCCGTGTTGCGCGGCGAAGTGGCGTTAGAGCTGGCGACACCTCGTCTGTCTGCCCTTAACGGCGTTCAGTCTCCGCAAAAACATACGGTTATCGGCGATTACGACAAGGATTTATTCTCTCGTTTACGTTTCCTACGCAAACAGATCGCCGATCGGGAGAATATTCCGCCATACATCGTGTTCAGCGATGCGACTTTGCAGGAAATGGCGCGTTATCTGCCGGTCAGTAAAGCGGAGATGTTGCAGATTAACGGGGTCGGTGCGATTAAATGGGATCGCTTTGCCCAGCCGTTTATGTCTATTATCAGAGAGCATAAGGCGATGTTAAACCAGAATAAAAATCCATTGGAACTGAAAGAAGGATAACCATGGACTTACACAATATTCGTGAAGAATACAGCAAACGGGAATTATCCGAAAAACAATGTGATGACAACCCTATTGTCCAGTTTGAGCGATGGCTGAATGAAGCTATTCAAGCCCAAGCCGATGAACCTACGGCGATGAACGTCGCCACCGTAGGCGCCGATAACCGTCCCAGCAGCCGCGTCGTGTTGTTAAAAGAAGTGCGATCGGAAGGATTTGTATTTTTCACCAATTATCATAGCCACAAAGGACGGGATATCGCGCATAACCCTTTTGTCGCTTTGGATTTTTTCTGGCCCGAACTCGAACGCCAAGTGCGGATTGAGGGCAGAGCGGAAAAATTAGCCCCGGCGCTCTCCGACGAATATTTCGCCAGCCGCCCTTACACCAGCCGCGTGGGCGCCTGGGCAAGCGAACAAAGCGCGGTGCTTTCCGGCAAACAGGCGTTGATGGCGAAAGCCGCCCTTATTGCCGCCAGACACCCCATCAGCATCCCTCGCCCGCCACACTGGGGCGGCTATATGGTGATCCCCGACCTAATCGAATTCTGGCAGGGCCGCCCAAGCCGCCTGCATGACCGTATCCGCTATCGTCTGGATAGCGGATTATGGATAAAAGAACGCTTATCGCCGTAGGTCGGAGATTCAAAAGGAAAGAAGTGTGGGGAAAGTGCGGTGCTGAAAATCGGTGTTTTGCTGCAACGTTTAAAACGCTGATTTTCAGCACCGTGCTTTGTCACAATGCTAAACCCATTTCTCCCAGTTGGTTTTCATTAACTCAACCACTTCGTCGCCGCGGCCGTTCATGATGGCTTTGAGCATGAACAGGCTGAAGCCTTTGGCTTGCTCGAGTGCGATTTTCGGCGGCATAGCGATCTCCTGTTGCGCAGTCGCCACATCGATAATCACCGGGCCTTGGTGAGCGAAAGCTTGTTGCAGAGCGGTATCCACATCGGCCGCGTTTTCCACCCGAATTCCTTTGATGCCGATAGCTTCCGCCATTGCCGCGAAGCTTGGATTATCTAACTTGGTTTGATTATCAAGATAACCTGCCGCTTTCATTTCCATTGCCACAAAGCCGAGATCGCTATTGTTGAAAATGACTACTTTTACAGGCAGGTTAAGTTGTCTCAGGGTAAGAATATCACCCATCATCATGCTGAAACCACCGTCACCGGACAAACTGATCACTTGCCGTTGCGGATACGCTCCCTGCGCGCCGATTGCCTGCATCATCGCGTTTGCCATTGAACCGTGATTAAAGGAACCGAGCAGGCGGCGTTTACCGTTCATTTTAAGATGGCGTGCCGCCCAAATCACGGGGGTACCCACATCAACGCTGAAAATAGCGTCCTCTTTGGCTAATGCACTGATTCGGTTGGCTAAATATTGAGGATGAATCGGCGTACCGTTTGGCGTCGGTTTTGCCAATGCATCAAGATCCTCGCGCGCTTTAGTGTAGTGGCGTTGTGCCTTCTTGAGGAAAGTTGAGTCTTTGTTGTCCATCAGCAGTGGTATCAGGGCATTAATGGCTTCTTTTACTTCGCCGATAATACCTTGTGTGAGCGGCACACGTTTGCCGAGGGCGGACGGATCACGGTCAATCTGAAGCACCTTGGTGTTTTCGGGATAGAACGGGCGATATGGGAAATCGCTGCCGAGTATCAGCAGAGTGTCGCAATTCTGCATGGCATGGTAACCGGAAGAAAAACCGATTAGCCCTGTCATGCCGACATCGTTCGGATTATCCCATTCCAGATATTCTTTGCCGCGAAGAGCGTGTACAATCGGTGCCTGTAATTTTTTCGCCAATGCGATCACTTCATCATGCGCTTCCGCACAGCCGCTGCCTGCCAGAATGGTGACGGATTTAGCTTGATTTAAATGCGTGGCAAGAGTTTGAATTTCCTCAAAGTGCGGTGCTATTTTAGGGAGTTTCGGCGCCCGCCAGTGGAGCGGTTCCGACGGCATTTCCGCTTCCAGCAGCGAAACATCGCCCGGCAGCACGATCACCGCTACGTCACGTTTACCTACCGCCGTATTTAAGGCACGAAACAGCACTTCGGGCATTTGTTTCGGATTGGTGACGAGCTCGACGAAGCTGCTGCATTCACGAAATAATTCCTGCGGATGGGTTTCCTGAAAATAACCTAAGCCCACTTCGGAAGAAGGAATATGCGAGGCCATCACCAACACAGGCACATGGTTGCGGTGGCAGTCGAAAAGCCCGTTAATCAAATGTAGATTGCCCGGCCCGCAACTGCCGGCACAAACCGCCAGTTCACCGGTTACGGCAGCTTCCGCTCCCGCGGCAAAAGCAGCGGTTTCTTCGTGGCGGACATGCATCCATTCAATTCGTCCGTCGCGTTGCAGGCTATCATTAATACCGTTTAGACTATCACCTGTAATTCCCCAGATGCGTTTAATCCCCGCATCAGCCAGAATTTTCACTAATAAGTCTGCAATAGTTATCGTTTTTTTCGCCATTTTAAACCTCGTTTGTTTATTCTTACATTATTAAACAGTCCGTATTTAGGGTACGCCTGAGCGGATTTTTTGTATAGTAATTTGTTATTAAAATTTTAAATTTTGATTATTTTTATTACTTAAATTTAACGGATTTTTAATAAAATTATGATTTTGATCAACTCGTCTCCCCTTATTAGGTATGTTTTTCCACATGGTTTTAGGCGTATATTTTTTATTCTAATGAAAAGAGGAAAGCAATTATGAGTCATTTTTTGGATCGTTTAACCTTTTTTAAACGCCGTAAAGCAGAGCCTTTTGCCAATGGGCATGGTGTGGCTATTAATGATGATCGTAAGTGGGAAGACGGTTATCGTAGTCGCTGGCAGCATGATCGCATCGCTCGGTCAACTCATGGAGTGAATTGTACAGGATCTTGCAGCTGGAAAATTTACGTGAAAAACGGTTTGATTACCTGGGAAACGCAGCAGACGGATTATCCGCGTACGCGTCCGGATTTGCCGAATCATGAGCCGCGCGGTTGTCCGCGAGGCGCATCTTTCAGCTGGTATGTGTATTCCGCTCAGAGGGTGAAGTATCCGATGATGAGAGGTGTGCTGGCCGGATTATGGCGTGAAGCCCGTAAGACTTTGTCGCCGACGGATGCCTGGGCTTCCATTGTGGAGGACACGCAAAAGGCTAAGTCCTATAAGTCTCAACGCGGGCTCGGCGGCTTTGTTCGTTCTAATTGGGAGGAAGCTTATGAAATGGTGGCGGCGGCGAATGCTTATACCATTAAAAAGTATGGACCTGATCGTATCGTAGGTTTCTCACCGATTCCTGCCATGTCAATGATTAGTTATGCTTCCGGCACTCGTTATCTTGGGTTATTGGGAGGCGTGCCCTTGTCATTTTATGACTGGTACTGCGATTTACCGCCGGCCAGCCCGCAGGTATGGGGTGAACAAACCGACGTGGCAGAGTCCGCCGATTGGTATAACGCCGGCTATTTACTGGTATGGGGCTCAAATGTGCCGCTGACCCGTACGCCCGATGCACATTTCTACACTGAAGTACGTTATAAAGGTACCAAAACCGTGGCAATTTCTTCAGACTACGGTGAAATGGTGAAATTCGGCGATATTTGGCTTGCGCCGAAACAAGGTACCGATGCTGCTCTTGCTATGGCAATGGGGCATGTAATTTTGAAGGAATTTCACCTCAATAATCCGTCCGAGTATTTTACCGATTATATTCGCCGTTATACCGACATGCCGATGCTGGTGCGGCTTGAGCAAACGGAGAAAGGTTTGATGCCGAAATATTTCCTGCGTGCTTCGGAACTTTCCCAGCAGTTTGATGAGAATAAAAATCCCGAATGGAAAGTATTGGCCTGGGATGAAAACAGTGACAATTTGGTGGCGCCGAACGGTTCTATTGGGTTCCGTTGGGACGGCAGTCAAAAATGGAATCTGGAAAATACCGCTCAGGGCAAACCCGTACAGTTGGCACTGTCTCTAAAACAGTGGGCGGATGACGTGGTTAATGTCATGTTTGATTATTTCTGTGTTGATGCTCAGGAATTAATCTCGCACAAGGTGCCGGTAAAACACTTTCGGCTTGCCAACGGTGAAACTGCTTTGGTAGCGACCGTATTCGATCTGATGGTAGCGAATTATGGCGTAGATAACGGATTAGGCGATGAAAATTCTGCCCGAAGCTATGATGAAGATAAACCTTATACTCCGACTTGGCAGCAAAAACACACGGGCGTAGATCCCCGCTTGGTTGTGCAGGTTGCCCGCGAGTTTGCTCAAAATGCTGATAAAACCAAAGGGCGTTCCATGGTCATTATCGGAGCGGGATTGAACCACTGGTATCATATGGATATGGCTTATCGCGGTGTGATTAATATGCTGATGTTGTGCGGTACGATTGGACGCTCCGGCGGTGGCTGGTGTCACTATGTAGGACAGGAAAAACTACGTCCGCAAAGTGGCTGGTCGCCGTTAGCGTTTGCTTTGGACTGGCATCGTCCGGCCCGCCAAATGACCGGGACCTCGTTCTTTTATGCTCATACCAGCCAATGGCGGCATGAAAAATTAAGCGCAGATGAAATCTTAGCGCCGCAAGCGGATAATTCCATGAAATCTCTATCGATGATCGATTATAACGCTAAAGCGGAGCGCATGGGCTGGATGCCGAGTGCTCCGCAGTTGGGTGCGAATCCGCTGGATGTCGTGGATCAAGCGGAAAGTGCGGGGACAAACCCGCAAGATTTTATTGTGCAAAGTCTGAAAGACGGCTCACTTGATTTAGCTTGTAATGATCCTGATAACCCTCAGAATTTCCCGCGCAATATGTTTGTGTGGCGTTCCAACTTGCTTGGTTCGGCGGGTAAAGGACATGAGTATTTCTTGAAATATCTGCTCGGTACACAAAATGCGGTGTTGAGCGATGAACAGGATTGCATTACACCGACCGAAATCAAAGTACGTCCTGCAGCGGAAGGTAAATTGGATTTATTAACTTGTCTGGATTTTCGTATGAATACCACTTGTTTGTATGCTGATGTAATTTTTCCGACTGCGACTTGGTATGAAAAGGATGATCTGAATACCTCCGATATGCATCCGTTTATTCACCCGTTGACCGAAGCGGTTCAGCCGCTATGGCAAAGCCGTAGTGACTGGGAAATTTATAAGGGGTTAGCGAAGAAATTCAGTGAGTTGGCTAAGGACTATCTTGGTGTACGTAAAGACGTGGTGTTGACTCCGCTGATGCATGACAGTCCGCAGGAAATGGGGCAGCCGTTTGACCCGAAAGACTGGAAACTCGGTGAATGTGATCCGATTCCGGGCAAAACCATGCCTGCAATGACGGTAGTAGAACGTGATTATGGAGCGATTTATGACAAATTTACCTCCGTCGGACCGTTGCTGGAGAAGCTGAATAATAACGGTAAGGGGATGGCATGGAATACTGAGAAAGAAGTGGCATTCCTGAGGAAGTTAAATGGCGTACGGATGCAAGGCGCCGGCAAAGGTCAGCCAAAACTGGATACCGCCATTGATGCCGCCGAGATGATTTTAACTCTCGCGCCGGAAACCAACGGCCATGTAGCGAAAAAAGCGTGGCAGGCACTGGGTAAGATCACGGGGCGCGAGCATGCCCACTTGGTGACTGCCAGTGAACATACCCAGATTCGCTTCCGTGATATTGTGGAACAGCCGCGTAAAATCGTTACCTCGCCGATTTGGTCAGGAATTGAAAGTGAAGAGGTGTGCTATAACGCGGGTTACACCAATGTTAACGAACTTATCCCGTGGCGGACGCTGACCGGACGCCAACAGTTCTATCAGGATCACCTATGGATGCGGGCATTCGGAGAGGGCTTTGCGGTGTATAAACCGGCAGCAAACTTCAAAACGACAGAAAAACTACTTAACAAATATCCGAACGGCAATAAGGAAATTACCTTAAATTTCCTGACACCGCATCAAAAATGGGGAATCCACAGCACCTATTCTGAAAACATCCGTATGCTGACCCTTGGTCGTGGCGGTCCACACATTTGGTTGAGCGAAGTCGATGCGAAACGGGCCGGTTTACAAGATAACGACTGGGCGGAAGTGTTTAACGCCAACGGCACCCTGACCTGCCGCGTAGTGGTGAGTCAGCGGATTCCCGAATCCATGGTCGTGATGTATCACGCGCAAGAAAAAATCATTAATACACCGGGAGCGGAAGTGTCGAAAAAACGCGGCGGTATTCATAACTCGGTGACACGCGCGGTATTAAAACCGACTCACATGATCGGCGGCTACGCTCAGTTGGCATACGGCTTTAACTATTACGGCACGGTCGGTTCAAACCGTGATGAATGGGTCGTCGTCCGTAAAATGAGTAAAGTCGATTGGCTCGATGAACCCGCACAAAACGCGTAATTTTAACACCGCACTTTCCGTTTTTAGCGGACGGGCATTTGCTTGAAGCGGTTTTGGGGTGGTCAGTACTCGGCGAACTATGGTATGAGTGGGAACCGTCGGCAGGTAATTAGCCGCTGTCGTTTACAGTTCTCCGCAGTTCCGGCTATCCGTTAGATTGATTGAATAGAGGAATCAGAATGAAGATTAGAGCTCAGATCGGTATGGTGCTTAACCTTGATAAATGTATCGGCTGCCATACTTGTTCCGTTACCTGTAAAAATGTGTGGACGAGCCGAGAAGGAGTTGAATACGCTTGGTTTAACAATGTAGAGACTAAACCGGGTATCGGCTTCCCGAAAAATTGGGAAGATCAGGAAAAATGGCAAGGCGGCTGGATTCGTAAACCGAACGGTAAATTGGTGCCGAAACAAGGCGGCAAAATCAAGATTTTGTCTAATATTTTTGCTAATCCGAATATGCCGCAGATTGATGATTATTATGAACCGTTCACCTTTGATTATGAACATTTGCAAAATGCTCCGAAGATGAAAACACCGCCGACGGCCCGTCCGGTTTCCTTAATCACGGGCAAAAAAATGGACAAGATCAGTTGGGGACCAAACTGGGAGGATGATCTGGCGGGTGAGTTCGAGAAAAGAGCGAAGGACGTGCTGTTTGAAGGCATTCAAAAGGAAATGCACGCTGCGTTTGAACAAACCTTTATGATGTATCTGCCGCGGCTGTGCGAGCATTGTCTTAATCCGACCTGCGTGGCTTCTTGTCCGTCCGGCAGTATTTATAAGCGGGAAGACGACGGCATTGTACTGATCGATCAGGATAAATGCCGCGGTTGGCGTATGTGTGTGTCGGGCTGTCCGTATAAGAAGATTTATTACAACTGGTCAACGGGCAAGGCGGAAAAATGTATTTTCTGTTACCCCCGCATTGAAATTGGTGAACCGACGGTTTGTTCGGAAACCTGCGTAGGCCGCATCCGTTACCTCGGTGTGATGCTGTACGATGCGGACAAAATAGAACAAGCCGCCGGTGTAGCGGATCCGCAGGATTTATATGAAGCCCAGCTGGGCGCATTTCTTAATCCGCATGATCCGGCGGTGGAACGGGAAGCATTAAAACAGGGTATTAGCCAAAGCTGGCTGAATGCGGCGAAAAAATCGCCGGTGTACAAAATGGCGATGGAATGGAAAATCGCCTTCCCGTTACACCCTGAATACCGCACTCTGCCGATGGTATGGTATGTACCGCCGCTTTCACCGATTCAATCCGCCATTGAAAACGGTTTAGTGGGTGAAGGCAGCGTTATCCCGAGTGTTGATGAAATGCGTATTCCGTTGCGTTATCTCGCTAATTTATTAACCGCGGGAGATGTAGAACCGATTAAAGCCGCGTTGGAAAAAATGATTGCCATGCGTCGCTTCAAACGCGGGCAGACGGTACAAGGCGAAAGCCTGGTTCAAACCTTAGACGGTACGGGCCTAACCCCGGAAACGGTGGAAGAGATGTATCGCACTCTCGCTATTGCTAATTACGAAGATCGCTTCGTTATTCCGGCCAGTCACAAAGAAATGGTGGAAGACAGCTTTAACGATAAAGCCTCCTGCGGTTTCAGTTTTGGCAACGGCTGCTCCGATGGTGACAGCCGAGCCAGCCTATTCGGCAAAAATAAACGTATTCCGATTATCTTTAAGGATCGTCAGCAAGATATCGAAAGTAACCGTAGCAAAGGGGTGCGCTAATGACAAAACAACTGGTGTATAAATGGGTATCCGCCTTGTTATGTTACCCTGAACAGGCATTGCTTGACGCCTTACCCGAGCTGCGCATTTTGTTAGCGAAGATGCCCGAAACTGCAAAAAATAGCACCGCACTTACGGCGTTTTTGGATTATTTAACCGATACACCGCTGCTTGAATTACAGCAGAACTATGTGCAGACTTTCGATCGCAACCGCAGCCATGCATTGTACATTTTTGAACATATTCATGGTGAAGACCGTGATCGCGGTTCGGCAATGGTGGATTTGTTGGAAGAATACCGTAAGTACGGTTTGGAATTGAGTGACGATGAATTGCCCGATTATCTGCCCGCTTTATTGGAATTTTTCGCTGAAATCGAACCGCAGGCGGCACAAAAACTGCTCGCCGATGCGGTGCATGTCATTAATCATATTGCGAAGAAACTCGATAACAGCGGTTCACCTTATGCCGTGCTGTTACACACTATCGTCGGATTAAGTCCGGTAAAACCACTACCGCTGATTGAACCACCGGTGCGGGATATGGACGAAGCAATGGAAACCTTCGGGCCGGATGTGGCGGGCGTTGAACCGTTGCTTAAACCGCGATTTTCTGATCGTACGAAAATTAAATTTTATCCGCAAGGCACATATAAAACGCAGCGAGGAATCAAGTAATGAATTATATCAATCAGTTTTTATTCGGGATTTACCCCTATATCTGCCTGGCTGTCTTTTTTGTCGGCAGTTTGATTCGATTCGACCGTAACCAATATTCATGGAAAAGTGAATCCAGTGAATTGTTATTCCGTGGTCAGCTTCGTCTCGGCAGTGTATTGTTTCACGTAGGTATTTTGCTGGTGTTTGGCGGTCATATTGCAGGATTGCTTACTCCGATGTGGGTGTTTGATATGCTTGGCGTCAGTCAGGAGCAACACCATATTATGGCGTTGGTGGCAGGATCAATTTCCGGCACCATGGCGTTAGCGGGGATTATCATTCTAATTCACCGCCGTTTCCGTGTTGATCGCCTGCTCATTACCAGCACATGGCGGGATAAATTGGTGGTGGTGTGGTTGTTGCTCACTATTTTAGCCGGACTTAGTCTGATTCCGTTCAGCCTCGCCAGCTCAAATGCGGTAGGCGAGTTGGAAGATATGATGCAATATGCCCAGCGTATCCTCACCTTCCGTGCTGATGCGGCGGACTATATTGCCAGGCTGTCTGTGGCGGTTAAGATTCACGTTTTTCTTGGCATGAGTTTTTTTCTTATTTTTCCGTTTACCCGTATGGTGCATGTATGGAGCGGCTTTGCCGCCTTCTTGGGTTACATCCCGCGGGCTTGGCAATTGGTACGTCGTCGTTCATAGGAGAAAATGATGCAATCAGAAAATCTTAAGAGATATTCCGTATTGTTTGCGGGGACACTAGCCTTTTTGATTACCTTTATGGTATGGATGATATTCGGTGTTATCGGTATTCCGCTCCGGCAGGAAATGGGCTTGTCCGACGTACAATTTGGCATTTTAACCGCAACTCCCGTGCTGTCAGGTTCGATTATCCGCCTGCCGCTGGGTATGTGGACGGATAAATTCGGCGGACGCAGAGTGATGATAGTGTTGCTCGCGATCTGCATTCCCTTTGTTTATCTTACTGCCTATGCTACCGCTTATTGGCAATTCCTGGTGATTGGTTTGGTCATGGGGTTGGCCGGTGGTTCGTTTTCGGTCGGTATGCCCTATGTGGCACGTTGGTTTCCTAAAAACAGACAAGGGCTTGCCACCGGTGTGTTTGGAGTCGGTACGGCGGGTACGGCGCTGAATAATTTTATCGCTCCTTGGCTATTGGATCGCTTCGGGGATTGGCATATCGTGCCCAAAGTTTATGCGGGAATTTTGGTTGTTACCTTGTTGATTTATTTTTTCACCGCTTTTCATAATCCGGCACATTTGATTAAAGGGGCTCAAGCGAGCATGCTGCAGCAGCTTTCGTTATTGAAAGATCTGCGCGTGCTGCGTTACAGCCAATATTACACCGTGGTGTTCGGCGGCTTTGTCGGCTTAACCTTATGGCTGAACAACTATTACGTGACGAACTATCATTGAGCCTGCATAACGCGACTCTGCTTGCCTTGATTTATCTTATCCCCGGCAGTACCTTCCGTTCTATCGGCGGCTATCTCGGCGATCGTTTCGGCGCGAATAAAGTGTCTTGGATTGTGATGTGGGTGTTATGGATAGGCTTCCTCATCTTCGCCATTCCACAAGGCACGCTGCTGCTGGCAGGCGTTAACGGTGAAATCCGATTATCACTCGGCTTGTCGTTATGGGTGTTTGCGACGCTTACCTTTGTTGTTGGTTGTGCAATGGGGATTGGCAGCGGCTCGATTTTTAAATCCGTCGCCGACGATTATCCTAATGATATTGGCACCGTGTCAGGTATTGTGGGATTGGCCGGCGGGTTATTCGGTTTTCTTCTGCCGATTGCCTTCGGTGCTTTGCTTGATCTGACAGGAATTCGGGCCACGGCTTTTGTGCTGATGTTTATCGGTATTTCTACCGCATTGATCTGGATGCATTTCGCGTTTAAGGGGAAAGTGTAAGATAACTTAACGATTAATTGTTAAAGACAGTTGCTATCCGTGTTTTTTCACATTCTGACAGGAGGAAAGCGCGGTGCTGAAAATCGGTGTTTTGCTGCAATGTTTAAAACGCCGATTTTCAGCACCGCGCTTGGTATTATTCAATTCCCGTCTGATACCCGTACATCAGAAACGTTTGCAGGCTGTCGCCCATGTTGGCGATATTGGGATAGCGGCCCCATTGGGTGAAGCCCTGTTTTTCAAAGGTGCGGCGGCTGATGTGGTTTTCTTCGATGACATAAGCCATGAGCGTATTGATATAGCGGGCTGCCATCTGGCTTTGCATAAATTGCAGGGCCCGGCTGCCGATGCCTCTGCCCTTGACCGTTTGATCAAGATAAAGGCTGATTTCTACCGTGTTGTCGAACGCGGCGCGCGGATAAAAAGGGGAAAAGCTGCACCAACCTAAAATCCGGGAATTATTCGCGGCCTTTTGTGAGACTGTTATGCTTTCGCTGTCATCGGCGGGCGGGTGCGCGGAAACTCGCGTTTTCGACACCGCACTTTGAGATTCGGGCGAGGCTTGTACGGCAGCATTTGCCTCATCGTTTTCGGTGATCACCCAGATTGGATAGCGGTCGTGGTTGAGATGAAAGTCAAACCATTCCTGTCGTTGGGCTATGGTGACGGGGCTGAGGTCGGCGGTGACGCGGCGGCTGGGTATGGCCTGGTTATAAATCGCCACGATTTGCGGCAAATCCCGGGGTTGTGCTTTTCTGATGATCATGAGAATGTATCGGGTAAAACAATTTTAACTTCTGTGCCGCCATTGGGGCGGTTTTCTATGGTTAGTCTGGCGTGTAATTGCTGACTGCGTTCCTGCATAATATTCAAGCCGTAGTGACCTTCCGGTTCCTGCAGACTTGGAATACCCTTGCCGTTATCCCGCACCAGCAGTTCGTTTTCGCCGTCGTCGTTGGTATGCGCGATGACCTCAATCAGTGTGCCTTGCGAATGCTTAATCGCATTCAACACCGCCTCCCGTACGATCTGCAGGGCGTGTACCAGTTGTTGCGGATTGAAAATCTGTGACGGCAGCGAGCAATCCACCACCATTTGCATGTCGGTTTGATTACGCAGCGAATCGATGGCTTGTTCGAGAGCTAATTGTAAATTGGCTTCCTGAATGGTCAAGCGGAAAGTGGATAATAATTCGCGCAATTGGGTGTAGCCGTCGCTCAGCGCCTGTTCAAACTCCTTGATGATTGCCAGGCTTTTCGCTTTGGCGTTTTCGTCGTCTTCGTTCACATTGTGGCGCAGCAATGTGAGCTGAATCCGCAGAAACGCCAGCACCTGCGCCAGAGAATCGTGCAGTTCGCGGGCGATAATGGAACGTTCTTCCATAATCAGCAGCTGTTGCTGCTGGCGTTGGTTCTGATTGGAATAAAGCGTTCTGCCGAGCAGCTGGGCGATATTTTCCATAAGACGCGGATCGGGGCAAGGCAGGCCCGCTTGCCAACGCAGCACGCCGAGGCAGTTTTCCGGTCCGCCGATATGCTGTTGCTGCCAGTTAAGCGAGTCTGTCGCCTGTCCGAGAAAAATATTCCATTGGCTTGCTTCAAATAAATTGAGTTCAATCGCTTTAATATGTTCTGCTTCCATCACTTGTTGCAGCACCTTGATCAGCTCGTTACGGTTCACTTCGCGTTCACTCAGCTGTTGGGAACATTGATACAACATCGTCAGGGAACGGTTGGTCTGATTCAGCTTCTGGGTTTTTTCGTTCACCTTATCTTCTAGATGCATATACAGTTTGTGCAGTTCGGAAGACATATGCGTGAACACCTTGGCGAGATCGCCCAGTTCGTCGGTGCGATCAGTATCCAGCGGAATGTGATTAAAGTGCCGCATTTCCACTTGCGTGCTTGCCAGCACCAGTTTTTGCAGCGGCCTAACCACACGGCTGCGCATATACCAGATGGCGTAGGACACCACGCCCGCAATCAGCAGCATAGCGACAATAATCACGCCGACCACTACCCGCAGCTTCCATTCGGTGAAACGCTGCAAGGCATACACGAAATTATCCACCTGTGCCACGTAATTCGGTACATGGATACGATAGGCAGACAGATCATTTTGTCTGGCGTAGGTTTCCATTTGCTGCCAACGGTGCACCAAATTATGATAGGCTTGCTTTACTTCAGGCGGCGTAATCAGTTGATCTTTCAATGAGGTGAGCGCATTGGAATGCAAGCTGACACGGTAACGGCGCAGATTGAGATCTGTGTCCTCCGGTTCGTATTCCATGGTATAAATCAAGCGATAAGCCTGCATCCGCAGCGAACCGGCCACATTAATCACCTCGGCGTCGTAGCGGTTGCTGATCATAATGGCAAAACTGAAACAGGTAATCATGCCGGCAAGGCCGATAATCATAAACAGATAAATGGCGATGCGGTTGGATACTGAATAACGTTTTACTTTCACGACAAAATCCTTAATTCCGAGCCTTCACAAAACGATAATAACAAGGCAATCGCCGAGGCAGAACAGGTATAAGAGTGGTTTGGCATGTAAGGCGGCTTTTCATCCTTAATTTTCTACAATGGCGGGCATTGTATCATTTCCGGAGAAGAATGTGGCAAAGAAAAGTGCGGTGCTGTTTTTTCAGTTTTTAACCGACATTCGGATTAATTTGCCGACCGTTCTTTTACATTTGCCGTTTCAACCAGTCCAGAAACGCCTTTACCTTTGGATTATGCGGTGTCGCGGTCAGGGCGTAATAACGTTGCGGGCAAGGGATTTCAGTGTGAGGAAAAGGGGTGATTAATTGTTGATTTTCCAGTAACGGAGCGATGAGTTTTTGGCGTCCCATGACAATGCCGATATGTCGGGTGGCGGCAATAATGGCGAGATCGGCACGATCGAAAGAAAGATATTTTAATTGCGCGAAGTCCAGATTTTGTCCCGTTTTGTCTGCCCAAAATTGCCATTCGCTGAATTGTGAATCATACGTCCAGGCCTGGCTGTCATGCAGGAATGTGCAGTGGATTAATTGATTAATATCTTGATGAAGCCGATGTTTCTCGGCTATGCCGTGGCGGGCGAACGCTTAAAGCAACAGTTCCAGCAGCAAAATATCGTAGTGGATCGAGATCACCCGCTCTTTGTTTATTTACCTTGCGGTGTAGGTGGCGGACCGGGCGGTGTCGCTTTTGGGTTAAAACTTGCCTTTGGCGATCACGTTCACTGTATTTTTGCCGAACCGACACATTCGCCTTGTATGCTATTGGGTGTTTACACGGGCTTGCACGATAAAATTTCTGTGCAGGATATAGGAATTGATAACATCACCGCAGCAGACGGCCTGGCAGTCGGACGCGCTTCGGGTTTTGTCGGACGGGCTATGGAACGGTTAATTGACGGTTATTATACGATAGGCGATCAGGGATTATATGATTTACTCGGTTTATTAAACCAAACCGAACAAATCAAACTTGAACCTTCCGCCTTAGCCGGTATGGCTGGCGCGGTGCGAATTATTAATGATGAATACCTTACTCGTATAAATTGTAATTCCGAACGACTACAAAACGCAACTCACCTTGTCTGGGCAACAGGTGGCGGCATGGTGCCAAAGGAAGAAATGGATAAGTATCTTGCTTTGGGGAAGTAGGAAGTAAATTGAGAAAGTGCGGTTGATTTTGACCACATTTTTGTTAACTGTTTGTTTGACAATGGTTAAACTTTGACACACTTGTTTTATGCTAAAACCCATTCCACTCAATAAAACGCAACGGCAAAACCGACGCTACAAGCGGATTGATTATCTTGACGTCAACGGACGAGCGGCGAGTGCAAAAGTGCTTATTAACAGTTGGCAAATAAGCGGTCATGTTTGACCACTTTTCTAGTATTATTCTTTTTTTAGGGTTACTAAATATTCTACTAATTCAAATACAGTAGTTGATGGTCCATTCACAGTTTTAGCTTCCTGATTTGCACGTTTAGCGTTCTCAATGGCAAATTTTAGCTGATCTTTTAATAAAGAAAAAATATCTCGTTTACCTTTTTCATAACCAGTGATATATTGTTTTAAGTCTTCCAGTATATTACCACCTATACTTTTCTTTTCTGTTTTTTCATAAGGCTTTGTTGAGTAGGTATAATGAAGTAATAGCCAATATTCAAAACAAGGATCGGAGGTTGCTGCAAAAAAGACCTTTTTAGGCTTTATATTTTCAATACAATTTAGTGCTTGTTGGTAATTTGAGTGTTTATCCTTATCAAACACGCAATATACTCTATCAAATGTATTTCCTTCTGTAAGGTGCTTCGCTAATGACGTCATCGTTATCTGCGCCGGCTTCGCCGATGTAAGTAATTTTGGCAAATTCGGAAACCAGATATTTCGGATAGGTTTCGCGGGTTCTGGCGGCTTCAAGCATGGTTGGAATATGTTCGTTCTGGAAACAAACGGTGATTTCCGGATGTTCTTGCACCCATTTCGGGAAGAAAATAGTGCCGTGCACAATGTTCTCGTTAGGCATAAAATCAAGTGAAACGTCGGTACCTGTGGGTTCTGTCCAGGTGATTTTGAAAATGCCGTCAGCGATTTTATCCATGAATACAGGTTGGTCTTTCACCCAGCGCCCCGCTACCATGCCGCCGTGAATGCGGTAATCCACGGTGTGATCGTTTTTTGCATACCATTCGTATTCCCAGCCGTTATCATAAGTATAGATAAAATGTGTACCGATAAAATCATTTAATTCTTTAAATTGTTTAGCCATGATATACTCCTCATCAAAATCATGAAAATTTTAACGTGTAACTATTTACATGTTTAATGGTATGTTGATGAAAATGACTTGTCAAGGACAATCTATGAAAAAAAATAACGGTAAACGGATTTTGAAATTTGTTATCCTCGCCCTGCTTAACCGCCGCCCGATGACCGGTTATGATATTACTACGGAATTTAAAAATGTTCTCGGTGAGTTTTGGAGTGCCAAACATAGCCAGATTTATGTGGAATTGAGTAAGTTGGTTGAGGAGAATCTGATTCATCAACAGATTGAATTTTCAGGTAAGATTGAAAAAAAATCTTATTTTCTCACCGCACTTGGCAAAGAGGAATTACAGCAATGGTTGCTGCTTGATGAAGAAAGTAGCGAAACGGAAAAAGATGTATTTGCTCTGCGGCTGTATTTTTTGCAACAGATGCCGAGAGAGGCCATTCCGGCTTTTTTCAACCGGCAATTACAGCTCAAACAGCAACGTTTGGCATTTTTATACAGTCAACTGCGGGAACATTTTGGCGATGATCCCGATCCGATGCGGTTGGAACAGAACGATCTCAGCCATTATTTCGTGCTGACCAAAGCCATTTCACGGGAAAAAAGCTATGTGGAATGGTTACAGGAAAGCTGGGAAATTATGGAGCGGTATTTGGCGAGATAAAAAATGCGGCTTCTGATCGAGTAATATGATCCTTTATTTTTACCTTTAGTTAACCTTGTTTTAACAAGTGCGGTGTTATTTTTTGAAGTTTGTCAAATAATGCTAAAAATACCTCATCATGGTTATAACGATTCATGTACTTAGCATTGATAATGCACGTTGATTAAAAGTCTTCCAGAGGTGTGTTTTGTCCCGTTTAACTGAACAATCGCTGCCTCGCCGCCAGTTTTTGCGAGGGCAGTTTTTTTCCGCGTTGCAAACGGAAAAAGTCGCCTTACAAGGCTTCCAGGGTATCCGTCCGCCGTGGGCGGCGTCCGAGGAAAAATTTGTCGAGGGCTGTATCCGTTGCGGAGACTGCATTGCTGTGTGTGAAAGTCGCATTCTGATTAAAGGTGCGGGCGGTTATCCCGAAGTCTCTTTTGCCAATGGTGAATGTACCTTTTGCGGCAAGTGTGTCCAGGTTTGTGAACAGCCTATTTTCCGGACGATGACGGAACCTGCATGGCGGCATAAGGTTGAGATTAAATCGGATTGTCTTTCTTTTCATGGCGTGGAATGTCGCAGCTGCGAGGACAGTTGCGAAAGCCGGGCTATTTATTTTAAACGTGGTCCGGGCGGAATTGCCAAACCGTATTTGAATTTAGTCGATTGTAACGGCTGCGGCGCCTGCTTGGCGGTTTGCCCGAGTCAATCGATCAACGTTAAGACAGCAATAGAGCATGAATAATAATTTAAAACAAAGTAAAAACTGGTATGTGTGCAGTCTGGTAGTGCAAGCTCATCCTGAAAAACTGGAGAGTGTGAAGGCCGAATTGCTACGCATGCCATATACGGAAGTTCACGCCCAGAAATCCGCGGAAGGCAAGCTGGTCGTGACAATGGAATCCGATGCACAATTGGAATTGGGCGATAGAATCGAGTCGGTGAAGAATATTAGTGGCGTTATTGTCGTATCGTTGATCTCTAATTACATCGACGAAGCTTAAATTACGCGATAAGGTTTTAGCGTGATATCTTTTTATTTAAAACAAAGTGGGAAACATTATGGAACTCAATCGTAGAGATTTTATGAAGGCGAATGCCGCCGCTGCGGCAATTGCGGCGGCAGGCATTGCCATTCCTGTTAAAAACGTGCGGGCCGAAGTGGATGACGGCATCAAATGGGATAAAGCCCCGTGCCGTTTCTGCGGAACGGGCTGTAGCGTGCTGGTCGGTACCAAAAACGGCCGTGTGGTGGCGACCCAAGGCGACCCTGATGCTGAAGTAAACCGTGGACTGAACTGTATTAAGGGTTATTTTCTGTCCAAAATTATGTACGGCGCCGACCGTTTAACCAAACCCATGCTGCGCATGAAAGACGGCAAGTTTGATAAAAACGGTGATTTTACTCCGATTTCCTGGGATCAGGCCTTTACTATCATGGCGGAACGCATTAAAGCCATTCTGAAAGCCAAAGAACCGAATGCGGTGGGTATGTTTTCGTCAGGTCAATCTACCATTTACGAAGGCTATGCCAAGTTAAAATTGTGGAAAGCGGGCTTCCGTTCCAATACGATTGACCCGAATGCCCGCCACTGTATGGCGTCGGCCGCAACAGCGTTTCTGCGTACCTTTGGTATGGATGAACCTATGGGTTGCTATAACGATATTGAGAAAACCGATGCGTTTGTGCTGTGGGGTTCCAATATGGCGGAAATGCACCCGATTTTATGGTCGCGTATTTCTGACCGCCGTCTTTCCAGTGATAAAGTAAAAGTGGTGGTGATGTCCACTTATCAGCACCGTTCTTTTGAGCTGGCCGATACACCGATTATTTTCAAACCACAATCCGACTTGGCGATTCTTAACTATATTGCCAACTACATTATCCAGAACAACAAAGTAAACTGGGATTTTGTTAACAAACACACGAAATTTAAACGTGGCGAAACGGATATCGGCTACGGCTTACGCCCGGAAAATCCGCTTCAGGTTAAGGCGAAAAATGCTAAAACCGCAGGCAAAATGTATGACAGCAATTTTGAAGAGTTCAAGCAGATTGTGTCTGAATACACTCTGGAAAAGGCCCACGAGATTTCCGGTGTGCCGAAAGAGCAGTTGGAAGAATTGGCGAAAATGTATGCCGATTCTGAACAAAATCTGGTTTCCTACTGGACTATGGGCTTTAACCAACACACCCGCGGCGTATGGGTTAACCAGATGATGTACAATGTACATTTGCTGACGGGTAAAATTTCCAAACCCGGCTGTGGGCCATTCTCTTTGACCGGTCAACCTTCCGCCTGTGGAACCGCCCGTGAGGTGGGAACATTTATTAACCGCTTACCGGCGGATATGATGGTTACCAATCCGAAGCATGTGGAAATCTGCGAAAAAGCATGGAAATTGCCAAAAGGCACAATTCCAACCAAATTGGGTTATCATGCGGTGGCTCAGAGCCGCGCCTTAAAAGACGGCAAACTGAATTTCCTATGGCAGATGTGTACCAACAATATGCAGGGTGGTCCGAATATCAATGAAGAAGTTTTCCCGGGCTGGCGTAATCCGGAAAACTTTATCGTCGTGTCCGACCCGTATCCGTCTGCCTCCGCGGTATCTGCCGACCTGATTCTGCCGACTTCCATGTGGGTGGAAAAAGAAGGCGGTTACGGCAATGCGGAACGTCGTACCCAGTTATGGCGTCAGCAAGTGAAAGGCCCCGGCGAGTCAAAATCCGATTTATGGCAGTTAGTGGAATTCTCCAAATACTTTAAAGTGGAAGACGTGTGGAGCGAAGAGCTTATCGCTCAAATGCCGGAATATCGCGGCAAGACCTTATACGAAGTATTGTATCGCAATGGCAATGTGGATAAATTTCAGGTGCCGACCGACGTACCGGGCTATATCAATGATGAGGCGGAACACTTCGGTTTCTATCTGCAGAAAGGGTTGTTTGAAGAATACGCTAATTTCGGTCGCGGCCATGGTCACGATTTGGCTGAGTTTGACTTATATCATCGCGTACGCGGCCTGCGCTGGCCGGTGGTGAAAGATGAAAAAACCGGCGAGTACAAAGAAACTCTGTGGCGTTATCGCGAGGGTTTCGATCCTTTCGTTAAACAGGGTGAAGATATCAGATTCTACGGCTCTGCGGACGGTAGAGCGGTAATTCTCGGCGTGCCTTACGAGCCGCCTGCGGAAGCTCCCGATGCGGAATATGACTTGTGGCTTTGTACCGGCCGTGTGCTGGAACATTGGCATACGGGTACCATGACCCGTCGTGTACCCGAGCTGCATAAGGCATTTCCGAATAATGTGGTGTGGATGCACCCGACGGATGCCCAGAAACGCGGTTTGCGGCATGGTGATAAGGTGAAATTGACCACTCGTCGCGGCGAGATGATTTCTTACCTTGATACACGCGGACGGAACAAATGCCCGGAAGGGTTGATTTTCACTACTTTCTTTGATGCGGGGCAGTTGGCCAATAAGCTTACCCTTGATGCCACTGATCCTATTTCCTTTGAAACCGACTTTAAAAAATGTGCGGTGAAAGTGGAAAAAGCGGTGTAGTGCACGGTCAATACAACTAAGGTGCGGTGTTACAAAAACTTCGGTTTTTGAACATCGGCTTTGCCGACGGTACCGAAGGCATAGCAATCGCGTATAAAGGTCAGAGGTTCAAAACTCAATTTTTTGACACCGCACTTTGATAGGAAAACCTTATGAACATCAACCCGAACCGCCGTCAATTTCTCAAAAACGCCGCCCGTACCGCTGCCGGTGTGTGTGGTGTCGGTGTGATCCTCGGTTTACAGCAACACCAGAGTCAGGCTCGCGAAGGGGTGGCGTTGCGCCCGCCCGGTGCATTGCCGGAGGAGGATTTTCTCGCCGCCTGCACCCGCTGCGGGCAATGCGTGCAGGCCTGTCCGTACGATATGCTGTATCTGGCGTCACTGTTGTCGCCGGTGGAAGCGGGTACGCCCTATTTCGTGGCACGTAATAAACCTTGTGAAATGTGCGTGGATATTCCTTGCATGAACGCCTGTCCGTCAGGGGCGTTAAGCCATAAATTGACGGATATTAATGATGCCCGTATGGGGTTGGCGGTTTTGCTCGATCACGAAACCTGCCTGAACTGGCAAGGGTTGCGTTGTGATGTGTGCTATCGCGTATGTCCGCTGATTGATAAAGCCATTACGCTGGAACGCATTCACAATGATCGTACGGGCATTCACGCCAAACTGATTCCCACCGTGCATTCCGATGCCTGTACCGGCTGCGGCAAATGCGAACAGGCGTGTGTGTTGGAGGAAGCGGCAATTAAGGTGCTGCCGATGCAACTGGCGAAGGGCTTATTGGGTCGTCATTATCGTTTAGGCTGGCAGGAAAAACAAAATGCGGGCAAGGCCTTATTGGAAGATCAGCATCCGGACGGCTTACGTCCTGCGGTGGATGCCCGCATGCCTGAAGGCATGAACGAGCCAACCTATCAGTTTATGCAGGTGCAACCGAATAAAAAAGTGGCGACGCCTGAACGCGCCACGCAGGATTATGTGCCGAATCCGACCACAGTGGAAGAACCGCAGAACTTCCCTGATTTGGATCTAAACATGAAGGGGATTAAATAATGGCAAAGGCAAATTCTCCCAAAGAAGCGGGTTTAGAGGCAAGAGCAAAATTAGGCTGGTGGCGTGCCTACCGTTTTCTGATTCTGCGCCGTTTCAGCCAGCTGGCAATTATCCTGATGTTTTTAAGCGGCCCGTGGTTTAATGTGTGGATTCTGAAGGGTAACTATAGCGGCAGTCTGCTGTTGGATTGGATACCAATGAGTGATCCGTTAATAACCGTGGAGAGCCTCGCTACAGGCTATGTACCGGATGCCACTACATTAATCGGCGCGGCAATCATTGTGGTGTTTTACGCCGTGGTGGCAAGCAAGGCTTTTTGCAGCTGGGTTTGCCCGCTGAATATGGTCACTGATACAGCCGCGTGGCTGCGCCGCAAGCTCGGTATTCGGCAAAGTGCCAAACTGCCGCGCGGTTTGCGTTATGCCGTCTTGCTGATGATTTTGGCGGGCAGTGCGGTGTCGGGTACGCTGCTTTGGGAGTGGATTAACCCCGTCGCCGCGCTGGGAAGAGCTTTTGTCTTCGGCTTAGGTGCAACCCTGTGGCTGGTGTTGTCGGTGTTTTTGTTCGATCTGATGATTGTAGAGCATGGCTGGTGCGGACATTTATGCCCGATTGGCGCGATCTATGGTGTGATTGGGGCGAAAAGCCTGCTGCGGATCAAAGTGCTTGATCGTACGCGTTGCGACCGTTGTATGGATTGCTACAATGTATGTCCGGAGCCGCAAGTACTGCGTTTGCCGCTACACGGCGATGAGCAGGACAGCCAAATTGTATTGGCAAAAGATTGTATCAGCTGCGGACGCTGTATTGATGTTTGTGCCGAAAACGTATTTGCCTTCGGAACCCGTTTCCGAGGGAGTATCGATGTAAAAAATATCTGAATATTTAATTGTTTGGCGGTTTAACCGAACGAAATTTTAATGGAGTGGATTACAATGAAAAATTATCTCGCCTTATTTTTAACTCTTGCGACCGGTGTGGCCGTGGCCGCGGATAACAGCGAAACCCGCAAGGTAGGCGGAAGTATTGAGCAAGCAACGGAAAACACGGCCCCGGCCTTTCATCAGGTGGCAAAGGATAGCGAATTGCCTGCGTTAAACTATGTCAACCAGCCGCCGATGGTGCCGCATGCGGTAAGTAAATACCAAGTTACCAAAAACACCAATCAATGTCTGAATTGCCATAGTGTCGAGGCATCTCGCGTAACGGGGGCCACGCGCATCAGCCCGACCCATTTCGTCGATCGCGACGGCAATGTGACCAGCTCGGTTGCTCCACGCCGTCAATTCTGTCTGCAGTGCCATGTATCGCAATCTGATGTGGAACCGATTATCAAAAATGAATTCAAACCAATGGAAGGCTACGGAAAATAAGGGTGCATTATGGCTAACACAGAGAAAAAACCAAATATCATCAAGCGTTTCTGGCATTGGTTTAAATCCCCGAGCCGGATGGCGGTGGGCGTGGTTATCCTGCTCTCCGCTTTGGCCGGTATTATCGCATGGGGCGGTTTAAATGAAGCGGTAGAATATACCAGCACGGAAGAATTCTGCTCGCAATGCCACATGAATGATGTTGTGCCGGAATACCGTCAGACCATCCACTACGCTAATCACAGCGGCGTGCGGGCCGCCTGCGGCGATTGTCATTTACCGCACGAATTTGTGCCGAAATGGATGCGGAAAATCAAAGCGGTGGGTGAGGTTTACGGCTATTTTGCCGGTACGATAGACACGCGTGAAAAATTCGAGAGTAAACGGCTGGAAATGGCGGAACATGAATGGGAACGCATGAAAGCGAACAACTCGCAGGAATGCCGTAATTGCCATGCGTTCAAAGCGATGGATTTCTCTCAGCAACGCCCGGTTGCGGCACGTATGCATCAAAAAGCTATTGAGGAAGGTAAAACCTGTATCGATTGCCACAAAGGCATCGCCCACCAGCTGCCTGATATGAGCGGGGTTAAATCAGGACTCCTGCCGGACGAAAAGGAAGATAAAGAATAACCTTTCGAGATAATGTAAAGCGGCGATCCTCAGATTGCCGCTCAGGCTATTCAGCATGGGGTTAGCGTCGTAACCCGTAACAAAAAGAATTTTGCCGATTTAGGTGTCAGGGTCTTTAATCCGTTTTCCGAAGACTCGTTCTGACCCCATATTAAAAAAACTCAAATTTTTAACACCGCACTTTTATTGTTCTCTCCATGAAAAACACACAGTTTTCCCCCGGCAGGCTTTTTTTATCGCCGGTTTTCCCCTAAACTAAGGTTTTTAATTAATCCTGAGAATTAATCCGACTATGCGAATATTGATTTTAATCCTCGTTGCCGTGCTTTTGCTGTTCCAGTATGATTTTTGGTTTGGCAAAAACGGTTATCTGGACTATAAAGAAACGGCGGCGGAAATCGCTAAGCATAAAGATGAAAACACCAAACTCGCCCAGCGCAATCAAGTGATTGCAGCCGAGATTAAGGATTTGAAAGACGGGGTGGAAGCAATTCAGGAACGCGCCCGGTTGCAATATGAGTTGGTGAAACCCAATGAAACCTTTTACCGCATCACAAAAGAAAATAAATAATGAGTCGTCAGATTATCGCCGTTGTTCCCGCCGCGGGTGTCGGCAGCCGTATGCGGGCGGACAGGCCGAAACAATATTTAACCCTGTTGGGTAAAACCGTTCTGGAGCACACCTTGAACGTGCTGCTTAATTATTCGTCCATTCAACAGATTATCCTGAGCGTGGCGGAAGATGATCCCTATTTACCGCAGTTGGCTATCGTTAATCAACCTAAAATTAAACTGGTACGGGGCGGTGCCACAAGGGCTGATTCGGTGTTGAGCGGTTTGCGGGCGATCGAACGGAATGATGCCTGGGCGCTGGTACACGATGCCGCCCGTCCTTGTTTGCGGCATGAAGATTTGGATCGTTTATTGCGGATTGATGACGATAACGGAGCAATTCTGGCGATTCCGGCGGTGGATACTGTGAAGCGGGCTACAACCGCCCGGCAAATTCGGCAAACGGAAGATCGCAGTCAATTATGGCTGGCTCAAACGCCGCAATTTTTCCGTGTAGATTTATTACGTCGGGCCTTAACCCGGGCGCTGGAAAAAGGCTTGACGGTAACGGATGAGGCTTCAGCGATGGAACTGGCGGGATTTGCACCGCACCTTGTGGCGGGACGCAGTGATAATTTAAAGGTAACCCGTCCGGAAGATTTAGCGCTGGCGGAGTTTTATTTAAGCCGCGCCCTGTCATCGAAAGAAGAAGGAAAATAACATGATGAGAATTGGCCATGGTTTTGACGTGCATGCTTTTGGTGAACTTCGACCATTAATTATCGGCGGTGTCGAAGTGCCTTATCATACGGGCTTTATCGCCCACAGCGACGGCGATGTCGCCCTGCACGCGTTAACCGACGCTCTGTTGGGCGCGGCGGCATTGGGTGATATCGGCAAGCTGTTCCCCGATACCGATATGCGGTTTAAGAATATCGACAGCCGCATTTTACTGCGTGAAGCGTTCCGTCAGATCAGCGATAAAGGTTATAAGATCGGCAATGTGGATGTGACGATTATCGCTCAGGCTCCGAAAATGCGTCCGTATATTGATGCCATGCGTGCGGTGATTGCGGCGGATTTGCAATGTGAGGCGGAACAGATCAACGTGAAAGCGACCACCACGGAAAAACTCGGTTTTACCGGACGTGGTGAGGGAATTGCCACCGAGGCGGTGGTATTACTGCTGAAAAAACAGGAGATGTAATGAACTCATTTGAAAGAATTTATGAACAATGGCATTTGTTTGCCAAAACCCGAGATACGGAAAATCTAATTAATTTATATGATGATAACGCAACCTTTGAAAGCCCTCTGGTGCCGGCTATTCTGGAGCAGGAAAGCGGTGTTCTGCAGGGACGGGCGGCAATTTTAAATTTTTTACAGGAAGGCACGAAACGCCGTCCTAACCGGCTTGTCCGCTGGTATCGTAACGGTACCTATTTTGTTACGGGCGATACTTTGATTTGGGAATATCCGCGGGAAACGCCGGAAGGTGAACAGATTGATATCCTTGAAGTGATGCAGATTCACAATGATAAAATTGTTCGTCACCGTATTTATTGGGGATGGTTCGGCTGTCAACGGCTTGTTGATTCCGCTAAAAAAGTAAATTCATTATGTTAGCACTTCATTATTTACAATCCCGTCCAACCCAAACAGCCCGGCTCAAAGCCGAATGCGCGGATTTTATCGTACGGGAGGATCTTGGTTATGACATGTCGGGTGAGGGTGAATTTGTTGCGGTGAAGGTGCGTAAAACCGATGTCAACACCTTATTTGTGGGTGAACGTTTGGCAAAGTTTGCCGGTGTGTCGGAACGCAATATGGGCTATGCGGGGTTAAAGGATCGCAAGGCGGTGGCCGAACAATGGTTCTGCCTGCAAATGCCGGGCGTGGAAACCCCGGATTTCAGCCGATTTGAGCTGGAGGGGGTGGAAATTCTGCAAGTGACCCGGCATCATCGTAAAATTCGTACGGGCAGCCTTGATGGCAATCATTTCAATATTCTGCTGCGGGGAGCGGTAGAAACCGAAGAACTCAAAGTGCGGTGTCGAAATTTGCAGTTTTTGGGTTTTCCGAATTATTTCACCGAACAGCGCTTTGGCCGTGATGGGCATAATTTAACCCAAGCGATGCGGTGGGCTAAGGGTGAAATTAATGTCAAAGATCGCAAAAAACGCGGCTTTTATCTTTCCGCCGCCCGCAGCGAAGTGTTTAATCTGGTGGTCTCGGAACGTATCAAAATGGGGCTGGAGACGCGGGTACTGCCCGGTGATATTTTACAGTTGAACGGGTCGCACAGCTGGTTCAGGGCTGATGAAAACGAGGATTTGAATTTGCTGCAAACACGTCTGGAACAGCAGGATTTGCAACTGACGGCTCCGTTAATCGGTGAAAATAGCCAGCCCGCCAGTGAACCGGAAAACCATATCGTAATGCGGCACGAGGCATTACGCGCCTTAATGCGGCAAGAACACGTGAAAGCGGCACGCCGCCCGTTGCTGATGAGGCCGCGGCATTATGAATGGCAATTTGAAAGAGAGGGGTTGCGTTTAAAATTTTATTTGCCTGCGGGCAGTTACGCTACCGCGTTGGTGCGCGAGTTAGTTCAAGTGAATGAAGAATAAAAAAGGATAATTAATGCATATTTTACTTTCCAACGATGACGGCTTTCATGCGGAAGGCATTCAGATTTTAGCCGCCGAATTACGCAAAATGGCGGATGTGACCATTGTCGCTCCCGATCGCAACCGCAGCGCGGCATCCAGTTCTCTGACGTTGATTGAACCGTTGCGTCCGCGTCTTCTGGAAAACGGTGATTATTGCGTGAACGGCACACCCGCCGATTGCGTCCATCTGGCGTTGAACGGCTTTCTGTCGGGGCGGGTGGATTTGGTGGTATCGGGCATTAATGCCGGTGTGAATTTGGGTGATGATATTATTTATTCCGGCACGGTGGCGGCAGCGTTGGAAGGCCGTCATTTGGGGCTGCCGTCCATTGCGGTGTCGTTGGACGGTCGTCAGCATTATGAAACCGCCGCCCGGGTGGTATGTGAATTAATCCCCAGACTGCATGATCGCCTGCTGAACAAGCTTGAAATTATTAATGTCAATGTGCCCGATGTGCCGTATGAGGAATTAAAGGGTATTAAAGTATGTTATTTAGGCTATCGTTCATCTGCCGCGGAAGTGATTAAGCAAGAAGATCCCCGCGGAGAAAGAATTTATTGGATTGGCCCTGCCGGTTTACCCGAACATGATAAAGAAGGTACGGATTTTCATGCGGTGGAGAACGGTTATGTGTCCATTACCCCGATTAAACCCGATATGACCGCTTATGCCTCAATGAAATCTTTACAAGATTGGTTAGAAAGTGAATAATTAACCACTTGTACTCGGATTTATAAAGGAATTTTGGAATTGAATATTTTTGGTGCGATGTACGATAAAGTGATGGCATGGTCGAAACATCGTTTTGCGGCATATTGGTTGTGTTTTGTGAGCTTTATTGAGGCTATTTTCTTCCCTATTCCGCCGGATGTCATGTTAATTCCGATGTCCATGTCGAACCCCAAACAAGCATTAAAACTGGCGTTTTATACTGCGCTTGCGTCGGTAGTGGGGGGCATGATCGGTTATTCAATCGGTTACTATGCCTTTGATATTGTCCAAGAATATATTATCAAATGGGGTTATCAGCAACATTGGGATACGGCAATTTCCTGGTTCAGACAATGGGGGATTCTGGTGGTGTTTGTGGCGGGTTTCTCGCCGATCCCCTATAAAATATTTACTATTGCCGCAGGCGTAATGCAAATGGAGTTTTTGCCCTTTGTCGTAACAGCCTTTGTATCACGGGCGGCACGCTTTATTCTGGTGGCCAAACTTGCGGCCTGGGGCGGTGAGCATTTCGCCGATAAATTGCGTCGATCCATCGAAATCATCGGCTGGTCCGTGGTGGCATTGGCAGTGATTGCTTATTTAATTTTGAAATAAGGATATAAAAATGAAAAAATTCGTCTTTCTGTTGTCTATGATAGCAGTTTTAACTGCTTGCTCTTCAGTTCATGAGGCAAAAGATGAAAATACTTTGCCGGACGGCATTATGCAGCCCGTAGAAGGCACGGGTGCAATCGCCGACGGCGGCTTTATGCCGGAAATTCAGCAGCAAAGTATGCCTGACAATATGAAATAACCACATTTGCAGATTTAAAAGGAAAGATTAATGAAAAAATCGTTTTTACTTTTACCTGTGGCTATCGCCGTATTATCGGCTTGTAGCTCATCTTCATCACAAGCGCCGATAGAAAATGCGGATGGTTCGCTCTCGCCGGGAATTATGCAGCCGGTGGACAATTCGGCGAACGGTTCATGGGAACCTCAGGTACAGCAGAGCAATATGCCGACGGATATGACCAGTACGACAACTACGGTAACTCCTCCGGCTCCCGCCGCAACGGCTGCAACGCCGGCTCCGGCTGCAACACAGACTACAGCTCAGCAGCCGGCGTCCGAAATGAAAACCGTGTGCAAGCCGGTTACTGTACAAAAAACGACGGGTACGGCAAAAGGGTCTGGCCAGCCTATTGAAATTCCTCGTAACGCAACGACCAATGCGCCCGATTACAGCAAAATTGATAAGGGTTTCTACAAGGAAAGCACCTATACCGTGCGTAAAGGCGATACCATGTTCTTAATTGCCTATATTTCGGGCATGGATGTGAAAGACTTGGCCGCGCTGAACGGTATGAAGGAACCTTACACGCTAAGTGTCGGTCAGGTGTTGAAGGTGTCTAACGGTCAGGCAACTGCGCAAACCGTGACGGAACAACACTGCGAACAGGTGCCGGTGACTCCTTCGGTAACTTATACTTCCGCACCGAACGGTACGCAATACGGCTCCGATGGCACCGTAACGGGTCCGATTAAAGCAGGTGCGGGTACCGCCGCGTCCGCCGGTACGGTGACGGGCCCTATTACGGCAAGTGCCGGTACGCCTGCCGCTGCGGCGACGGCAACCGCGGGCGGCGTGGTTGCAAGTGCGGGAACACCGTCTTATGGTGCAACCGTGGCACCGAAGTCCGCCATTGTATGGAAATGGCCGACCACGGGTAAAGTGGTTCAAGGTTTCTCAAGTGTGGATGGCGGTAACAAAGGTATCGATATCAGCGGTTCAAAAGGTCAGCCGGTATATGCCGCCGCGGCGGGACGTATTGTGTATGCGGGCAACGCATTGCGCGGCTACGGCAATCTTATCATCATCAAACATGATGACGATTTCTTAAGTGCCTATGCGCATAATGACAGTATCAAGGTGAGCGATCAACAGGAAGTGAAAGCCGGTCAGCAAATTGCGACCATGGGCAGCACAGGCACGAATAGCACAAAACTCCACTTTGAAATCCGTTATAAAGGTAAATCGGTGGATCCGATTAGTTATTTACCTCGTCGTTAATCGTTACTTAAGGGAGCGGGCGGTGTGAAAAAACTCCGATTTTTGACACCGCACTTTTAGTGCGTCAGGCTGCTCCGCTTCCGCTATCGGTGGTGAGGTAAAACAACTCGAAAGCAGGGCCGCTTTCATGCGATGTCGTGTATAAAAGGCGCATCTTTAAATTTAGATAGAATACGGCAACCTCTCGGAAGGTTGCCGTCTTGGTGATGGCTCATTCCATCGTTTCCCACCATTTAGAGAAATGTTGTCCCTCTTCGTTGAAGTAAAAAACCTCACCAATCATGGGAGTAAATAGATTAAAGTGATGTTGCTCGGCATGTTTTGCGATGAGTTCCATCGGTTCTTTCCATGAATGTTTGGCTAAAGCAAATTTTGAGTTGTGCACGCTGATTAACTTGCGCGGATTTAATTCACGAATTGCCGTGACGAGTTGATCCGGCAGAATATGGATATTCGCCCAGGCTTCATTGTATTGACCGTTTTCCATAATGGCTAAATCAATCTCCGGATAACGTGCCGCAATGTTTTTGTAATGATCGCCGTAACCGCTGTCGCCGCCGATATAAATATTTTGCCGCGGTGTTTGCAGCATAAAGGATGACCATAAGGTTTGGTTGCCCGTTAAACCTCGACCGGAGAAATGGCGGGCGGGAAGCGCGGTGAGTTTTAAGTCGTTTTCTAATGCAATATCTTCATTCCAATCCAATTCGATGATCTTATCTTTCGGATAGCCCCAGTATTCAAGATGTGAGCCTACGCCAAGGCTGGTAATCACTTTGCCTACCTTATTTTTTAATGCGGTAACTGCTTCATAATCAAGGTGATCCCAATGGTCATGAGTGATGATCATATAGTCGATTTCAGGTATATCTTCGGGCGAATAGACATTTGAACCGGCGAACATTTTATTAACGAAAGAGAGAGGTGAACCGGCGACTAATACGGGATCAATCAGAAAACGTTTGCCATCTATTTGTAACAGATAGGAAGAATGACCGAACCATACGTAGAAATCGCGTTCTTGAGATAGTGTTTTCAGATTCGTTTTTACCGAAGGCAAGGGCTGTGAGGGAATAAGATGAGGGATTTTATCGAATAAAAACTCCCAAAAGATCCGTACACGTGATTTATCTGAAGTAGAAAGCTTGGTCGGCATTAAGTTTGTAAATTCGCCGTTTTGATAGTGAGGAGATTGGTGTATGCGCTCAAGACGCTCGCCTTCCGGTAATTTGCCGAAGGATTTTTGATGCATAAACAGCGTGACGGCTATCGCCGATAATAAGATAAATACGATAAGCACGATAACAATATTTTTTAGCATTATAAGCTCCAAAAACGAAAAACGGCATTATAGGCAATCCGAATCGGACTGTCATTAGTTAGCATTTGTAATTGAATATGAACGATGAACGGTTTGCTTTTCGCGGTATGGCCGATAACGGGAACGAAAGAAGAATCATACGGCAACAAAGAAAACGGGCATATTAAAAAATACGCCCGTCGGATTAGAGTATGTAAACAGTAATTATTTATTCCATTGGCTGCCGACAACACCGCCGAGAGCCGCACCTGCCACGGTGGAAACGGTATTACCACCGATCAGGTTGCCCGCTACACCACCGATGACCGCGCCTGTCGCGGTGTTACGTTGGCTGCGGCTTAATCCGCATGCGGATATGGACATGACTAGTGCTGCGATAATAAAGCCTTTTATTAGTTTTGTCTTCATTTTATGTACTCCGATTAGTCGTCGAGTCTTTATATGTTACACTTGTAACAATCAATGAGGGGTATTTTAGTGTGAATGACGGTTTAGTCAATAGAAAAAGTTTCAACTGAAACAATTAAGCAGGTTTGTAACAGTATGAAAAAAAGTGTGAACTTTGTCATAAAAGAGAGCATCACTGAAGCTCTTTTACGTTTAATGGCTAAAAAAAACTTCGTTGATATCAGTATTACGGAGATTACGAAATTGGCCGGGGTCAGCCGAATTTCCTTTTATCGTAACTATGCGTCAAAGGAAGACGTGCTGATTAAATACATGCATGGACGGGCGATGTCATTGTTTGACAGCTTCGGTGTAACCAGTAACAGTGAAAAATTAATCGGCATGTTTCGGGCAACGGAAGGGATTAAGGATATTATTGATTTGATATACAGCCAGAATCTGTCCTATATCTTTCTGCAATATTTTCTGTTTGCCATCGGATCGAAGCCGGAACAGACAAATCACGAGGCTTACCGTAATTCAATCGTCGTGGGCATTTGTTTCGGTGTGTTGGATGAATGGATTAAACGCGGACGGCAGGAAAGCCCTGAAGATATGCTGAAGGTTATTCAAACTACCTTGCAGGACTTTTTTGATTAATTAAAGCGCGGTGTTAAAAACTTTAGTTTTGAACATTGGCTTTGCCAACGTATCGAAAGCCGCGGCAATCGCGCACCGCGATGGTATATAAATACGGGTTTTTATTTATTTGCCACCTTAAACATAGCGAGTGCGCAAATGCCCGCAATTACCGCCAGCACCACCAGCAGCATAAAGCTCTGTTGCGTACCGAGCATGGTGGCGTGAGTAAAGTCATCGCTGTGTGCCTGCTGCGAACCGGAAATAATGGCGGCCACTACCGATGTCCCCACCGCCCCGGCCAATTGTTGCAAGGTATTGATAATCGCGTTGCCGTCGGCACTTAATTCTTTCGGCAGAATGCGTAATCCGTTCGTCATCGTGTTACCTACCGAAAGGCCCTGTCCGATAGAGTAAATCGTATAAAATATCATGATCATTGCGGTGCTGAGGCGGTCCGCGAATAAGTAAAACAAAATTAAAGATACGATGAGAAAAAAACTGCCGGTCAAAATCGGTTTTTTCGGACCGAATTGATCAAGTAAACGTCCGCTGACAGGAGCAAGTGCCGCCCCCACAATACAGCCGGGCAGAAGCAGAAAGCCCGATAAGAACGCACTTGAACCGGAAACTAACTGGGCGTAGTTCGGAATCAAATAGCCGAGAGCCAGTACGCAGAATTGGATGAGGACAATAAAGGCAAAGCTGAGGCTAAAGGCTTTGTGTTTAAACACCGCCACGCGCAGCAATGTGGCCTTGCCCTTGGCGGATTTTTGATAAAACAACCCGATAGAGAACAAACTGATTAACAATAAACCTAACACCACCGCACTGAACCAACCGTAATGCGCGGCCTGTTCGGTAGCGAAAATAAAGCTGGAGAAACCGATAACCAATAGTAAATAATCCATCAGATTGAATTTCATTTTTTTAACGGCGGAATGCTGACGAATAGATTTTACTCCCATTAAAAATGAACAAATCAGCAGCGGCAGTAAAATTAAGAAGATTACCCGCCAGCCGTATTGATCTACAATAAAGCCGCCTAATACCGGCCCCACCGCCGGAGCCATTGCGGTAATCAACGAGGCACTTCCCATTAGCAGCCCTAATTTGGATTTCGGCGCTTGTTCCAGAATGATATTAATCATCAGCGGTAAAGCGATGCCTGTCGCGGCTCCCTGCATTAATCTGCCCAGCAGCAGAAAATAGAAATTAGGTGCAAAGGCACAAAGGAGCGTTGCGGTGATAAATAAGCTAATGGAAGTAAGAAACAATAGCTTGGACTTGAACCGTTTTTTGAAAAACGATGATAACGGCACGACCAATGACAGCACCAGTAAATAGCCGGTGGTAAGCCATTGCACCGTGGAGGTACCGATATTGAATTCCCGCATGAGGGTCGGGAAGGTTACATTCATCGCAGTTTCACTCACTACGCCGGAAAAGGACATAATCGCCATAGCGATGATAGCGAGCAGGAGTTTGGGATCAATTTTTTCATTGTCCGGGAGAGATGGGGTTTCTGACATTTGCTTTCCTCAAAGTAATAAGAATGGGATCATTATAATAAAATGGCATTTCGTTAATACTGTTGAAAAAGTGCGGTGCTGCTTTTACGATTTTTTAAATTCCCGTACACAGCACCGCACTTTGAAAGGAGATTGCCCCGATTAGTTAAGGGCTCTAGTGCCTAATTGAAAAATAACCACTTCCGCCTGGCAGCTGAATTCAAAAGCCGCGGTCAGTTTGAAACCGCCGTCCACAGGCGTGATGTCGCTGGTAATTTTGCAGGGTTCGCTTTCGATCTCATGGGCTTTTTGGGTGAGCGCGGCTAATGCTGATTCCGCTTCGGCTTGGCTGGCGAAAACTTTATCGATTTTGACTTCAAGTTCACTGTTGTTGAGAATAGAACCTACGTCGAAAGTATTGCAGCCTACGCATTCAATGGGTTTATCTGATTTCATAATGTTTCCTTAATTTACGATAACTGTCCCATTAATTTAATACTTATCGCTATCCGAATCAATAAACCATTCTTAATATATCACATAAGCAAAAATAATAATCCCTTGTGAATATTAACTCACAAGGGATTTCGGGGAGTTAATTAAGCGCTAAGACCTGCTTTTTTCTCTAATTCTTCCACCAGCGCGTCGTCTAAGCCTAAAGCGGCAGCTAATCGGGATAAGAATATGATTTCTTTACGATCCAGATCGGCACAGACAAGGCGTGCCGCCAGATAAACCTGAGCCGCTAAGGCGGGATTGCCGTTAACCTGTTTTGCGATCATTTCCGGGCTGACGGGTTGCTGCATTTGTAGATCAATCCATTGACGCGCTTCGCTATCTTCACCGGCCTGTGCCTGAATAGCCCGGCGCTCTTCGTCACTGATGGCTCCGTCTGAAGCTGCGGCGGCAATCATCACTTGTAAAATAAGTTTGCTGGTGTCTTCCGCCTGTGCTTCGGTCGGTTCAAAATGGGTTTGGTCGATTTCTGCCGTCGGAGATTCGGTGCGGGATTTCTGGAAATCCTGATAGGCCTGATAAGCTAAACTGCCGAGCGCTGCCAGAGATCCGATTTTGGCTAAACCGCTGCCGCCGTTACGCCCGAAAATCATAGATAGAATCCCGATACCCGCTGCGGTTGCACCATATTTGGTGACTTTATCGGTGGTTGAATTGCCGCCTGCCATGGTATTTTTTACGCTTTGCTGAACCGAGCCCAATACTTGATTCAAAATACTGTTAAAATCCATCTGTTCCTCCTGTGTAATAGATGATTCTTTGGCTGTAAAACGGCGAGTTAGTTCAGCTTGAAAAGGTAAATCTATGTAAAGAAAAAGCCTCTATTCCCGATTAGAAATAAAGGCTTGATTTTAACCGACCGCTTAATTATTCAACTACGGCTCTCGGTTTAATGATAGCGTACACAATCCCTGTGGCGATCGAGCCGATGGCGATGGCCGCCAGATACATCAATGGCTGCGATACCAGTGGAATCACGAATAAACCGCCGTGCGGCGCCTGTAATTCGATGCCGAAGCTCATGGAAATCGAACCTGCGATGGCTCCGCCGATCACACTGGAAATAATCACGCGGATTGGGTCGGCCGCCACAAACGGCAATGCCCCTTCGGAGATAAAGCACAGACCTAACACAAATGAAGCTTTACCCGCATTACGCTGTGCCGCATTGAATTTGGAACGAACGATCCAAGTGGCGATTGCCATACCGATTGGCGGCACCATACCGCCGGCCATTACCGCCGCCATTGGAGTGAAGGTCTGTGAGGCGATTAAACCGGTGCCGAACGCATAAGCGGCTTTGTTAATCGGGCCACCCATATCTACACACATCATACCGCCTAAAATACCGCCTAAAATCAAGGCGTTGGCTGAACCCATGGTATTAAGCCATGCGGTTAAGGCTTCCATTGCGGCCGCCACCGGCGGATTGAGGAAATATACCATCAATAAGCCGACGATACCCGTGCCGAATAACGGTAGGATTAGAATCGGTTTTAACGAGGCAAAATTGGCCGGCAGCTGAATGATTTTATTTAGGAATTTCACCACGTAACCGGCGAGGAAACCGGCGATAATACCGCCTAAAATCCCTGCGTTCGCATTGGCTGCCAGCATGCCGCCTACAAAGCCCACCGCTAAACCGGGACGATCCGCAATGGAATAGGCAACATAGCCCGCAAAGGCGGCGATCATCAAGCCAAAAGCGGTATCACCGATTTTTTTCAGCTCGAACGCAAAAGTACCGGCGTTTTCCGGGTTGCCCGCATAAATCCCGCCAAAGGCAAATGCCAAGGCGATCAGCAAGCCCCCCGCTACCACGAACGGCAGCATATAGGACACGCCGCTCATCAGGTGTTGGTACACTCCTTTGCGTTCCTCTTGCTGGTTTTCGGCTTTGGCTGTTCCTTGTTCAGGCTGATAAATGGTCGCTTGTGCAAAAGCTTTGTCGAATTCTTGCGCGGTTTTCTTCAATGCCAGCCCGGTAGAAGTGCGGTACATCGGCTTGCCGGCAAATTTGGATAAATCCACATCAATATCCGCCGCGACAAAGACTAAATCCGCCGCCGCCACTTCTTCCGGAGTGATCGGATTACCCGCGCCGACCTGACCACGGGTTTCCACCCGCACGTTCCATCCTTGTTGTTTGCCGTAGGCTTCAATCGCTTCAGCGGACATAAAGGTATGAGCCACGCCCGTCGGACAAGCAGTCACCGCCACGATATTTTTCGGACCTTGTGCGGATAAGCCGGTGGAGTTAGTCGGTTGAACATAATCCACGGCTTGAATTAATGCATTATTTAATACCGTTTTAGGCGCATTCACCACCTCTTCTACATCGGCTAAATAAACCTTTTTGCCGCAAAGTGCGGTGTTGTTTGGCAGAGTTTTACCAAATATGATGGCAATGTCCGCCTGTTCGGCATTTTCGACTACGCGCTGATTTTGCTGTTTGGCCGCCGCGATCATCAGCCGGCGTAATAGAAACGCTTTGGCGTTACCTAAATTCGGAGATTGAGTAAGAAAAATATTCATGTGTTTATCCTTCAATCGTGGTCAATTTTACATTTGAGAGAATCGGCTCGAGCAGTTTGCGGTCGCTTACCCCAACGTTACTTTGCGAAACGGCGAAAGCTGACACCGCACTTGCGAACGCCAGCGTGTTTTGTTGTGACAATCCGTTTACGAAGCCGTAGATTAATCCCGCTACCATTGAATCGCCCGCACCCACGGTGCTGACCACGTTTTCGCATTTCGGCGGTTGGGCCTGTACTATGGCGTTATCGCTGAGCCAGAGGGAACCGTTTGCTCCCATGGAAATAACCACATTGGCGATACCTTCCGCTTTTAATTTTTTGGCTGCGGCAATGATGTCGTCAATAGTCGGTAAGTTATGACCAATCCATGCCTCCAATTCTCGATGGTTCGGTTTGACCAGCCACGGATTAGCGGTTAAACCCGCGGTTAACGCGGCATTGCTGCTGTCTAACACCACTTTCACGCCCTCGGTATGCAGCTGTTTTAACCATGCCGCGAATAATTCCGGCGTGAGCCCTCGCGGCAGGCTGCCGCATACGGCGACGATATCGAATTGTTGGCAGTAACTCAGCGAATCCGTTACGAATTGCCGCCAGTCGGCCGGGCTGATTTCATAACCGAGAAAGTTTAAATCGGTGACATCTGCCTCCGTTTCGGTAATTTTGACATTAATCCGGGTTTTACCCGGCACACGATGGAACTTGTCCTCTAAGCCTTGCCGTTGGAACATTTGTACAAAATCGCCCGCGTTATCTTCTCCTAAAAAACCACCGACGGCGACGTCAATACCCAAATCTTTCAGCACGTTGGCAACGTTAATGCCTTTACCCGCCGGGAATAAACCGAGCGTTTCCACGGTATTTACTTCACCCAATTCAATACGTTTTAACCGTCCGACCAAATCGTAGGCGGTGTTAAGCGTAATGGTTGCAACTTTTGCCATTTGCACCTCCTATTCGCCTAAACCGGCAGCTATTGCCGCACCGATACCGTCAATCGCTTTTTGCGCTTCTTCACCTGTAGCGACGAAGCGGAGACGATGCCCTTTAACCGCGCCCAGGGAAACGATCTTCATCATGCTTTTGGCGCTGACTAATTGAGTGTTGCGATCAAGATTCTGCACCGCTACGGATGCATTATATTTCTTTACCTCGTTTACCAGGCATGCGGCCGGACGAGCATGTAAACCGTGTTCATTGGTTATCACAAATACGGCTTCAACGCCTTCGGTTACCGGGGTTTCATCGGTAGCGGCAACAGTTTGGGCGGTGGCAACCTCAATCGTGTCGGGTTCTGTCGGTGATGCGACGGAAATCCCGTCGCCTAGGCCTTCCGCGATAGCTTTACCCACCGCTTCAATAGCCTGTTGTGCGTCTTCACCCTCAGCGACGAAACGTAAACGATTACCGCATACCGCTCCCAGTGCAACGATTTTCATCAGGCTTTTTGCGCTTACCGGTTCCGTTCCTCGGGTTAGGTTTTCGATGGTAATTTTGGCTTTAAACCGTTTTATCAAATTCACTAAGTTGGCACTCGGACGGGCGTGCAAACCATGTTCGTTACGCACGGTGAACGTGCCGATAACTGCGCCAGCCGGTTGAACTTGAGTGACGGCCGGTGCGGCAACCGGTTTGCCGTTCAGTGCGGCTATGATCTGTTCAGCGTTGCCGTTTAATAAGCTGTTTTGCACCGATTCTTCCAATAAACGCGCCAGAGTATCGTTGATTTGATCGTCTTTTGCCGCAACGGTCAGCACACCTTGCACTGCTTGACCGTTGTGATCAAAGGCTGCTTTGGCACGACTGAAAGCAAGGCCATTTTTCAGGTTGCCGACGACACTATCGGTTAACCATAATCCTTTACCTAATGGTAGCGCCGGGCTGGCGATCACTTCGGCGACAAATTGATTATCCGCCGCGCCTTGCTGTTGTAACTGCCCCGCATTCATGGCGACAAGGGTTAATAGGCTGGTGGTGTTCACATCTAAGTTGACAGATTCCGCTTTAACGCTGAAATCCGTCTCTTGTCCCATTAAAATGGCACGGAATTTTTTCACATCAGTCAGGGTAGCCAGTTTTGCGGCGGTTTCTTCATCGCCCAAGACATGGGTTAATTGGCGTAACAGCGCCAAATGCTCATCGGAACGGGCGGCAATCCCAATCACCACGTAAGCGGTGTTGCCTTCGCCCCATTCAACGCCTTGTGGAAATTGAAAAATCTGCACACCGGTATCTTTTACCATATCACGGGTTTCCAATGTGCCGTGTGGAATGGCAATGCCGTTACCAAGAAAAGTGGAGGTTTGTTGCTCACGTCCCAACATGCCTTGTAAGTAACCACTTTCGACATAACCGGCTTGTTCCAGCGCGTTCGCCGCCATGGTAATGGCTTGCTGTTTATTGCTGGCCTGGGCTGATAAATGAATGTTGTTTTCGGGTAAATTAAACATTCTGTATCCTTATTGGTTTTTGTGGATGGTTGGCAAAAACGGTTCAGCTATAAATTCTAGCCGACGTTCTTTGCAGTAAAAGTGAGAATAAAAAATAATGAGCAAACCTGCTTGTACCAAATTGTTGGAAAAGAAAGTTCACTCACCATATCTGCACCTTGTCATTTACAAGTGTTTAGTAATTCTTCGTTGCCTTTGCTAATATAACTATCGTCATCGGAACGAGTGCTTCCTTTACGTAAATCAATCATCGCATCATAGATGCCTTGTGTTAAGCTCGGACGATCAATTTTGTTCCAGCAAGTGCTGCTGATACGGCTGAAATTGTTTTGCAAATCGGCGGCGAATGCCACACCGCTGTAATAAGCATGCGTGTTGCTGTCCATACCTTGTGCCAATTTTGCTTTAATTTGTTCTACCGGCACCAGAATGCGACCTAAATACCAGTCGTTCACGCCACTGGCGAAAGAATTTACATCATATTCCGCATTGATTTGGCCTTTATAGGTTTGCACCGTAGTGGCATAACCCGCGGCATAGGATTTTTGATCGATTTTTTCCTGTTCTAAATTAATCACAGGCTTGTCATTGCCCATGAATGGAATGTAAGAAGAGAGAGAACAGGCGGATAGCATTGTTACCATCACAATTAAAAAAAGTCTTTTTAACATAAGTATCCTTTAAATTAATGAAGAAACCTACGCTATTATACTGACTGTTTGCCATATACGAAATGGTTTTCGGAAAAATTGCCTTGCCACGGAATGAAATTGTCTGGCGGAGAAAGATTTACAAATAATCGGGTTCAAACCCTGCTTCATTCTCACCGTTTAAAAATGTAACTAATCGGGTCTCAGTCATTTCCGCTATTTAGATAAATTTCACTCAATACTTCCACTAATACCTCAAACACGAACTTTACCCGCGCAGTGGTCACCGATTGGTTGGTACGGTACACAAACAACTCCCACGGATAAGCCTGTTCGCTTTCCAACACCGCGACAAGTTTACCTGTTTTCAGATAAGGCAGGGCAAAGTGATCGGGTAAGTGAGCAAACATTTCACCTGAAAGTGTGGCGGCAAGTTGGCCGTCGGCGGTTTCGGCAATGAATCGGGGCGATTTCGGTGTGAATTGCACACCATTCTTAAATCGCCATGCCCATTGTCGCCCGGTATTGGCATTCCAATGTCCAGCAAGCGGAAAATTTTTCTGCAAATCCTGCACATCTTTTGGCGTACCGAACCGTGTAATCAGCTCAGGCGTTGCCACTACTTTTGCCCCCATTTTGGTAATACGTTTGATCACAAAACGGTTGTCCTGTACCACGCCGACGCGGACACCCACATCAATCTGCTCGTCCACTGTGTTCACCCGCCCTTCGTTTATACGCCAATCCAATACTAATTTCGGGTAAAGTGCGGTGCGTTTTAACAGAGTTTCGATCAGCTTAATTTTATGCGGAAATGTTGGTAATGCCACGCGTACTAAGCCTGCCATTTCGTTGATAGATAGCTTGGATTGCGCGAATAGCTGATCAGTATCTGACAAAATTTGTTTAGCTTGCTCATAGAATCGTTGTCCGAAGTCGGTTAATTTTATGTTACGAGTGTTACGTTGGAATAACGTTTCACCCAATTCCTCTTCCAGCTCTGCGATCATACGGCTTACTACCTGTGGCGATACCGCAAGGCGATTCGCCGTTTCTTTAAAGTGCAAGGTTTCCGCCGCCAAACAAAAGTATCTCAGTGCATTAAAACGGTTCATTTTTATTCCTGTTATAAGAATAATAAAATCATATTTTATTCATTTTATTTCTTATAATCCAGTCTTATTATCCACGTTAACGAGAACCTGATACAAGGAAACCACAATGAACGAAAAATTTTCTCCTTTATTTGAACCATACCGTCTAAACAATGGTGTGGAAATCAATAATCGCTTTGTCGTTGCTCCGTTGACCGTTTACGACAGTGGTAAAGATGGCGAACTCACACCTGCCGCCCGGCGGTTTTGGCAAGATCGTTTCAACGGTTTTGGATTACTTATAATGCCGTTTACCAACGTTCACCCCAATGGTGTCGGGTTTGAGTCGCCGAATGCCTTTGATGAACGCCATTTGCCGAACTTGCGGGAATATGCCGAAATTGCTCATCAACAAAGGGCAAAAGTTGTTACTCAAATCGCTCATGCCGGTTTGCGGGCCGACCCTACAATGACCGCCGGGTTGGATGCTGTTGCTCCGACAGGTGACTATTTCGGACGTTTTAGAGCTATGACCGAACAGGAAGTATGGGATATGGTAGCAAGCTTTGCCTATGCGGCGGAACTGGTTTTACAGGCCGGTTTGGACGGTGTGGAAATTCACGGGGCTAACGGCTGGTTGATTCAGCAATTTGTTTCCGCCGCCACTAACTTACGTACTGATTACTGGGGCGGCACAAGGGAAAAACGCTTTCGTTTCCCGTTGGCGATTATAGATGCAATTGATGCCGTTCGGCGCAAATATCGGCGACCGGATTTTATCATCGGTTACCGCTTTTCCCCGGAAGAACCCGGCGAGCATGGTTTAACAATGACGGATACGCTGGCATTTGTTGATGCGTTATTAACTAAACCATTGCAATATCTGCATGTGTCTTTGTGGGATTTTTATAAAAAAGCACGGCGCGACGGTAATGATGAATACCGAATGAAAATGTTGCACGACCACATTAACGGACGCTTGCCGTTTATCGGCGTGGGTAATCTTTATACCGGCGATGATATTGTTAACGCATGGCGGACGGGCTGGGCGGAATTTATCGCTTTGGGTAAAACTGTAATGCTAAATCCGAATTTGATTGAGTTGATTAAAAACGGACGGGAAAATGAGATCCAAACCTACTTCGATTGGAGCAAGGCGGCGACTTACCGCTATACACCCGCAATGTTACACGGCACAAAATTGGGGATGGATTTTTATCCGCCGTCTAAATAATACGAACAAACGGCAAAGAATCGACCACACTTTATATCGGGATAGATAAAATGGAACGACTTGATCTCGCCACGCGAACCGGCACAATCTTACACGGTGTGCGGTTCGCCGCCTCTTCGCCGAGTGAAACGGCGGTGATCGCCATTACCGGCATTCATGGCAATTTTTACTCCAATCCGTTTTATATAAATATCGGCGAAACCTTGTCTGCCGGCGGGATTGACTTTATTTACGCGCAAACCCGCGACGCTTTCGGGTGCTTTGAGGAAATCAATGCGAAGACGGGGCAAAAAGAAGTGTTCGGTTCGTTTAACGAAGACTTCAATAAAGCGACGGAAGATGTGGCGGCTTATGTGGATTTTGCCGCGCAGCAGGGTTATCGGCGGATTATTCTGGCGGGGCATTCGTTGGGGGCGAATAAAATTATTCGCTATTTGAGTGAGACTCAAGATCCGAGAGTGGCAAAGTTTATTTTGCTTAGTCCCGTGAATGTTCGTCATTTAACCAATACGGTTCCCGATTCGCAACGGATATTAATTCGCCGACAGATCGAACGTGGCGGTGGGCAAGAATTGCTTCCTTTCGAGCTATTCGGATGGCTTCCCGCTACCGCAGACACGGCGTATCAATGGCTTTACAGCGAGATTTTAAATAATGTTCATGTAGAAGCGGACGGTGATTTTTCGCAAATTAAGCGTATTTTACACACAGGAGCTTTGTTGATCGGCACCCTTGATCGTTTTACTTACGGCAAACCGTCCGCCTTTCTGCAAAATATCAATGCTCATTTTCCCGATCCAACCCGAAATGAGCTGATTTTACTGGAGCAAACGGGGCATACCTATCAGCAAAAAGAACAGGAATTAGCGGATAATATTCTGAATTTAGTGCAAAAATGGGGGAAATAATGCCGTTTTTAACTTTGAAAACCAATCTTAAGCTCATAGCCGAACAACGAATCGCTTTGAAAACGGGCATTGGCAAAGTGCGACTGTCATAATTATACGGATGAAATTGTTCTAAGAATATCTAACTTAGTACGGATTGTACGCCGGAGCATAATAGCCTTGATATTTGGCATACCGGAGCAGGGAAAAACAGTGCATACTATTGAGTTCCTACAGCTATTTACCTCGCTAAAAAACACTGTTATATTACACCGCACTTTTATTACCTGAGAAAAGAAGTCGGCTTTATGGAACAGTTTGTCGAAATTACTGCGGAACAGGCGTGGCGGATGGTGCAACAGGATAATGCCGTAATTTTAGATGTGCGGGATTTGCCTCGTTTCACTTATAGTCATGCGAAAGGAGCATTTCATCTGACTAATCAAAGTTATGGCCGGTTTCAGGATTCGTATGATTATGATCATCCCGTGATTGTTAGCTGCTATCACGGGGTGAGCAGTCGGAATGTGGCCGCTTTTTTGATTGAACAGGGCTATGAGAATGTGTACAGCATTAAGGGCGGCTTTGAAGCGTGGCAGCAGGCAAATTTGCCGATTGAAGCCGCTTATGCCGAAAATCCTACCGAGCAGATATAATACAAAACTGCGTAAAACAGCACCGCACTTAGTGCCAAGCCTCGTTTGGCAATAGCGGGTTTGGTTTGATGTACCCGATACCAAATGCGGGCCAGTACGGCGAGAATCAGCGGGTAAACCCAGAAAAAAACGGATATCCAGGTGCTCTGGGCTGTGGTAAGTGTGCTGTTGTTTAACAGATTCGGCGACAGCAGCAAGGACACGGGCCAGAGTAAAACAGGCATGCAGAATGCGGCGATCGCCCATGTAAAGCCGCTGAAACCCTCGGGCATTTTTTCTCTTTCAAACGTATTCTTTTCCATTTCTTGTCTTTGCCTTACAATAGCTAAAATTTTTTACACAGGACTATATCAAATGCAGCTGTTATTTAGAAGTACCCTTCCGCGTTTAGCCATTCAGTTTCGTGATTTTGTGCGGGCAAAATATCGGGTTGAACTGTTGTTGCAGACGGCAAAAAATGCGCAGGGACAAGAGGAGATTGCGGTATTTTATGCGGAAAACGCGCCGTATTTCGCTGAGATTGTACAGGCCTGTCGGGATTTTCTGCAAAATCCTTTAGCGGAACAATATCAACAGGCCGGCTGGTACGGCGGTGATACGCAAACCGTGAATTACTCGCTGAAAAATCTGACGGACGGTTCGGCAACGGATTTTAAATCGGTTCTTACCGGAACAGGAAAATTTACTGTTTTCGTCACCGCACTTTGTCTGTTGATTTACGTTTTACAGCTGCTGGGGTTTTCAGATCAAATCATGGAATTACTGCATTATCCCGCCTCATTCGCCGAAGATGGACAATTATGGCGTTATTTTACTCATTCGCTGGTGCATCTGTCGTTATGGCATATTGCCTTTAACTTAGTCTGGTGGTGGATTTTTGCCGGGGCGATTGAACGACGTTTCGGCAGCTTTAAACTGATTCTACTTTATTTTGTTTCTGCTATTATTAGTGGAATTTGTCAGAACTTCGCTTCGGGCCCGAATTTTTTCGGGCTGTCAGGCGTGGTGTATGCCGTGCTCGGTTTTGTCTTTATAGTGGATAAATTCGGTTCGCGGCAGAGTTCTGGTTTGCCTGAAGGCTTTTTTAAAATGCTGATTGTGGGCATTGTCTTTGGTTTTATTTCTCCCGTTATCGGCGTGTATATGGGCAACAGTGCGCATATTTCAGGGTTAATCGTGGGGTTACTGGCAGGGTTTTTGCAGATCAAGCGACAACCCGATTTATGAACAAACATTAAGCAAGCCAATAAATTATGAAACAATCTCTTCGTCATCAGAAAATAGTTGAGCTGGTGCAGCAGCGTGGTTATCTCAGTACGGAAGAACTTGTGGCGGAGCTCAAGGTCAGCCCGCAAACAATTCGCCGTGATCTGAACGAACTGGCGGAAAACGATCTTATTCGCCGTCATCATGGCGGCGCGGCCGCGCCGTCCAGTGCCGAGAATAGTGATTATAATGAGCGCAAATCATTCTTTTCCAAAGAGAAAATGCTGATTGGCAAAGAAGCGGCGAAGCTGATTCCTAACGGAGCTTCTTTATTCATTGATATCGGCACTACGGCTGAGGCGGTTGCAGTTGCCCTGCTGGAACATAAAAATCTGCGCATTGTCACGAATAATATTAATGCCGCCCATATTCTGATGAAAAATGACACATTTAAAATCACTTTGGCGGGCGGTTCGTTGCGGCAGGACGGCGGCATTATTGGCGAGGCCACCTTAAACTTTATTTCGCAATTCCGCCTTGATTACGGCATCTTAGGGATTAGCAGCATTGACAGCGACGGTTCATTGCTGGATTACGATTATCACGAAGTGCAGATTAAACGAGCCATTGTGGAAAGCGCGAGAGAGGCGATTCTGGTTTCGGATCATTCCAAATTCAGCCGTCGGGCCATGGTAAGGCTTGGCAGTATCCGTGACATGGAATATTTTGTCACCGACAGCCAGCCGCCGCACGGGGTAATGGAAATTTTATGTCACAGTGATACGGATGTGAGGGTGTGTAAACTCGAGCCTTCACATTGATGGATAAATAAAAGGGATTCGGACGTTGATCACTCGGCCGAATCCTTTTTCATAGGAGATATTAAAAGTAGCAACGGTAGAGCAAGGTTGCTGCTTTCGTATTATTGTTTTGCCGGTTTTTTGCCGAGGTAATTATAGGCGACCAGTAAGACAAAAATTGCGATAATTATTCCCATAATCATATCTTTTGACATAAATTGTGCCATGTAGCCCAACACAATACCCACGCCGGCAAAGTCGGTATCGGAGAATGTGGTATTGGCGAATCCCAGTGAGCCTAATACGGGCAGTAGGAATACCGGTAGAAAAGTGATGAGAATACCGTGTACGAATGCTCCTAAAATAGCACCTCGGCGCCCACCCGTGGCATTACCGAACACACCTGCGGTAGCGCCGCAGAAAAAATGTGGTACAACCCCCGGCAGAATCAATACCCAATTTAATTGTCCCAATAATACTAATCCAACGATACCGCCGGTAAAACTCGCTAAGAATCCCACCAATACGGCGTTAGGCGCATAAGGAAATACGATAGGGCAATCTAACGCGGGTTTTGCGTTAGGAACGAGTTTTTCGGAAAAACCGGTGAAAGCAGGTACGATTTCCGCCAGGATTAGGCGAACACCTTGTAAAATAATATATACGCCGGCTGCAAAGGTAATCCCTTGAATTAAAGCGTAAACCAAGTAATGCTGTCCGTTACTGAAATTACTGGTCACATATTCATCGCCGGAGGCGATCGCCAACACGAAGTAGATCACTATCATGGTTAAAGAGATTGAAATAGAGCTGTCACGTAAAAATCCGAGGTTTTTAGGCAGATCCATTTCTTCGGTGGATTTTGACCCTTTCCCTACAGCCTGACCGATTGCGCCGGATAATACATATCCGATGGTGCCGAAGTGTCCGAAACCGACATCATCGCTATCGGTGATTTTCTTCATATAAAAATGAGCAATCGCGGGGAAGAAGGCCATTATCAATCCAAGGGTTAATGAACCGACAAAGACTAATTGAATACCTTCGAAACCGGCTACGGTCAGAATAACACCAATCATACAAGCCATGTAAAAAGTATGGTGTCCGGTTAAAAAGATGAATTTCAACCGAGTGAAGCGGGCAACGATAATATTTGCCACCATGCCGAATGCCATAATAAGCGCGGTTGCCGTACCATATTTTTCAAGCGCCATTGATACGATGGCTTCATTATTCGGAATGATTCCCTGTACGTTAAATGCATGCTCAAACATGCTGCCTAACGGTGTCAATGAACTGAGTAACACGGTTGAACCGCCGCCTAAGACGAGGAATCCTAAAATTGTTTTTACTGTGCCTTTGACTATGTCGGTAAACGATTTTTTCTGCGCGATTAAACCGACTAAAGCGATTAATCCCACGAGCACGGAAGGAACTTTAAGGATATCCAATATAAAGAAAAGTATTGAGTCCATAATGCCTCCTAACGATTAAAATATTCGGTTAGTTTTTCTTCAAATTCTTTTACGCTTACAATATTTTTTACAGTGATTATTTTTTCGCTAGGAATGTTGCTGCTTTTGGCGATATCTGCCGCCATAACAAAAAGATCCGCATCCCGCTCGCTCACCGATGCTAAATCCTGGTGGCTGACTTCGGCTTCCTTGCCCAGGGCTTTCAATACTTTTTTTATGTTCATTTCCATCATAAAACTGCTGCCTAAGCCGTGACCGCATACTGCCATAATTTTCATAATCAATTCTCCTGTTTATAACGAGCCATACTAGTTTAATTTAGTGAAATCAAAAGGAATTAAATAATTTTTAGTATGTTTTTTCCCTTCATCGGAATAATATCATTCCGCGGCAGAAGAAAACACTGCCGTTAATTTCAGTGAAATAACTGTATGCCTGGATGGTAGCGTTATCAATCTGATAATTTTAATTTTGTGACGTAGATAACGTTTTTTAGAAAATCAACTTTCTGACGCCGCCATTTTGTTATAATTTTCAACTATATTGTGGGGAAATTTATGTTAGCATCTCATCGTTTGAATCGTGGCCGTCGTTCAACGGGTAAAGTTACACTGGCGGATGTGGCAAAAGCTGTTGGTGTAGGCACAATGACCGTTTCTCGGGCATTACGTACGCCTGAAATGGTGTCGGATGAATTGCGCAGTAAAATCGAGCGGGCCGTGCGGAAATTAGGGTATATTCCGAACTCCGCGGCCCGACAGTTGGCTTCCGCTTCATCTCAGCATGTGGTGATCATTACCTCGTCAATTATATCTACGGAAAATACTTTAATTCTTGAGGCATTACAAAAAACGTTAGGGCATAGTTGTGTCCAGTTGGTGATTTTAATTGCGAATAAACCGAACTGGTTACGCGAGTTAATGAATTATTCGCCCTTGGCAATTATTTTATTGAATGTGGAATGCCCTCCGTCTGAGCTCGAATGGATTCAAAATACTACTGTTCCTTGTATTGAAATCGGCACAAAACAGCGTAAATTTCAGGGAATTTCTATCAGTATGGATATTAAAGGTGCGGTGCGGAAAATGTTAGATTTTCTTGTCGCTAAAGGTTATCAGGAAATAGGCTTGTTAACGGCGAAACAGAATCTTGCCATTTTCCAACAGTATCTTGCGGGTTGGCATACGGCCTCATTAAATATGGGGATCGATCCTCATTTGATTTTACATTGCGCGGAGCCGATATCCTTTTCCGCCGGGGCAAAGCTGTTTAATGAATCCCGGCTTCATTGGGGAAAAATTGACGCGCTTATTTTTCTATCGGATGAACTGGCCGCGGGCGCTTTATTTGAAGCACAACGCCGACACTTGTCTATTCCTTATGATGTTGCCGTGGTTGGATTCGGCAACCTGGATGTAAGTGAAGTCACTTATCCTAAATTAACCACGATTGCAATTCCTTACTCTCAGCTAGGTATTTCGGCAGGAGAAAAATTACTGGAAATCTTAACCGAACCTCATCATATAAGAACTGAAACTATTCAGCTGCCAGCTCAGATTATATTACGTGATAGTACATGATCATGATATAGCGAAGATCTCTCATCAAAATAGCACTTTCCGGTAAAATCTATTACAATGACGACGATAAATTTTTCTTTAAATTTTTCTTTATAAAAGGAGCGGATGATGATTATAGTGACTGGCGGCGCCGGGTTTATCGGCAGCAATATCGTTAAAGCATTAAATGAGTTGGGTCGTAAAGATATTTTAGTGGTGGATAACCTCAAAGAAGGTACGAAATTCATCAATTTGGTGGATTTGGATATTGCGGATTATTGCGATAAAGAAGATTTTATCGCCTCCGTTGTTGCGGGTGATGATCTCGGTGATATCGACGCGGTCTTCCATGAAGGCGCCTGTTCCGCCACCACCGAATGGGACGGTAAATACATCATGCATAACAACTATGAGTATTCCAAAGAATTACTGCATTTTTGTTTAGATCGTGAAATTCCGTTCTTCTATGCTTCCAGTGCGGCAACTTACGGCAGCAAAACCGATTTTATCGAAGAGCGCCAATTTGAAGGCCCGCTGAATGTGTATGGTTATTCTAAATTCTTATTTGATCAATATGTGCGTGAAATCCTGCCGACCGCAGCCTCCCCTGTGTGCGGATTCCGCTATTTCAACGTGTACGGCCCGCGGGAGCAACACAAAGGCGACATGGCAAGCGTGGCGTTCCATTTAAATAATCAAATTTTAAATGGAGAAAATCCGAAATTATTTGCCGGATCTGAACATTTTTGCCGAGATTTTGTCTATGTAGGTGATGTGGCCGCGGTGAATATTTGGTGCTGGCAGCATGGTATTTCCGGTATTTATAACCTCGGTACGGGCCATGCGGAAAGCTTTGAAGAAGTGGCAAAAGCGGTGATTAAGTTCCACGGCGAAGGCGCGATCGAAACCATTCCGTTCCCGCAGCATTTGAAATCACGCTATCAGGAATACACCCAGGCCGATTTGACCAAATTGCGCGCCGCCGGTTACGATAAACCGTTTAAAACCGTGGCGGAAGGCGTGGCGGAATACATGGCGTGGCTGAATAAATAATCTAACAAAGAGCGGTGTCAAAAAATTGAGTTTTTGACACCGCGCCTTTACATAGGCGGAAAATGATGACAGAACAACTTGTATTCACTTCTTTAAATAATACCTTTCAATCTCTGACAGAATCCTATAATCAAGATAATGTAACCGCTTGATTTACCCGAATGATATATGAATAACGTGCAGTCAGTTTTAGCCCGGTTTTTACCGGCTATGAGATATGGGCGTTCGGTTCAAAAGTAAAAAAATAAAAGGTACGGCAACGCAATGAATATTTTAGTCATTGGCCCCTCATGGGTCGGCGATATGATGATGTCGCACAGCTTATATCAAACCCTCAAACGGCAATATCCCGATTGTCGGATTGATGTGCTGGCGCCGGATTGGTGTAAGCCGTTACTGGCCCGTATGCCTGAAGTACGGCAGGCGCTGACCATGCCGCTTGGCCATGGCACGTTTGCTTTGGGGGAACGCTATAAAATCGGTAAATCGCTGCGCAATCAATATGATATGGCGATTGTACTGCCGAATTCCTTAAAGTCCACATTCATCCCTTTCTTTGCCGGCATTTCCGTACGCCGCGGCTGGAAAGGCGAGAGCCGTTATGTGCTGCTGAATGATTTGCGTAGCGATAAAGCCGACTATCCCATGATGGTGCAGCGTTATGTCGCCTTAGGTTATGAAAAAAGTGCGGTGCCGAAAGCGGCAGATTTGACGATTCCTACTCCGTATCTTACAGTGACGGCCGCCGGCGTGGCGGAAACCTTGGCGAAATTTGTTCGGCAGCTTGCTCAGGCGCAGCAACGTCCTGCCATTGGTTTTTGTCCAGGAGCGGAGTTCGGCCCTGCCAAACGCTGGCCGCATTATCATTATGCCGCTCTTGCGGCGCGCTTAATTGAACAAGGCTATGCCATTCGTTTATTCGGTTCAGCCAAGGATAATGCGGTGGGTGAGCAAATTCGCGCCGCCTTGCCGGTGCAATCGCAACCCTTCTGTATTAATTTGGCCGGACAGACGGAGCTTAATCAGGCGGTGGATTTAATCAGCGACTGCGTTGCAATGGTGACGAATGACAGCGGATTAATGCATATCGCGGCGGCATTGGGTCGTCCGCTGGTGGCGCTTTACGGCCCGACCAGCCCGCAATATACCCCGCCGTTGTCGGATAACGCGGTGATTATTCGGTTAATTGAGGGCGGCTTGATTAAAATCCGTAAAGGCTCCGACAGCCACGAAGGTTATCATCAAAGCCTGATTGATATTACGCCTGACATGGTAATGGAGAAATTAACGGAACTATTGTAATAATGAAAGTTTGCCTGATCAAAACCTCGTCCATGGGTGATATTTTACACACCCTGCCCGCTTTAACCGATGCGAAATCGGCGTTGTCCGATTTGCAGGTGGATTGGGTGGTCGAGGAAGATTTTGTTGAAATTCCGCGTTGGCATGCCGCGGTGGAGCGCGTGATTCCGATTGCGCTGCGTCGCTGGCGGAAATCGCCGTGTTCCGCTCAAACCAGACAGGAATGGCAAACATATCGCACTCTATTGCGGCGGGATCAATATGACGCGGTGATTGATGCGCAGGGATTGGTCAAAAGTGCGTTGTTTGCCGCGCGGTTGGCTCGCGGCACCACTCATGGCTATGATAAATATTCAATTCGAGAACCGCTGGCCAGATTCTTTTATCATCGTAAATATGCCATCAGCTATCAACAGCACGCGGTTGAGCGGATCCGTCAGCTGTTTGCCCGGAGCTTAAATTATCCGTCGCCCGATTCATACGGAGATTACGGTATCGCCCGGCATTTTTCGCATAAAACGCTACAGCGTGAAACAAGCCCTTATATTATCTTTATTCATGGTACGACCCGTAAAGACAAATGCTGGCTGGATATTGAGTGGACGAAATTAGCCCGTCGGCTGATTGAAAGAGGCTATATTATTCGCTTGCCGTGGGGAAACGAAGCGGATCACCAGCGGGCTCTGTTTATCGCTCAAGGGGGAGAACATATTCAGATTTTACCCCGATTATCTTTGACCGAACTCGCCGAGCAAATCACGCATAGTGCCGCGGTAGTGTCGGTAGATACCGGGCTGGCGCATTTAACCGCCGCACTGGATAAGCCTAATGTTACTCTATATGGCGCGACGGATCCCAACCTTATCGGCACTTACGGCAAGAATCAATATCATCTGCATAAAACGGCGATGGATCAGATTTATGCAGACGAAGTGTTTGCTAAATTGCTTGAAATCGGCATTGGTTAATGCTGAGCCAATGCCCGTTGCAGGCTGCCGTTATTTTCTGCCAATAATTGCACCGCGCTTTCTTTGTCCACACCGGCCAGAATCATCATAATTGCCAGTTTGACATTATTTTCAGCCATTTTAAGACTGCGAATGGCGGTTTCGCGGCTGCATTCGGTGGCTTGCATCACAATCCGTATCGCGCGGGCTTTCAGTTTTTCATTGCTTGCCTGCACATCCACCATCAGGTTTTGATAACATTTCCCCATCAGCACCATGCTGGCGGTGGTGAGCATATTCAGCACTAATTTTTGTGCGGTGCCGGATTTCATACGGCTGGAACCGGTCAGCACTTCCGGCCCCACTTGCGTTTCAATGGCGATCTGAGCCACGTTTGCCATGACGGAATTCGGATTGCTGGCAATGGCGATCGTCGTCGCTCCCAGTGTGTCGGCATATTCTAATGCCGCGATGACATAAGGCGTGCGGCCGCTGGCGGCGATACCGACCAACACATCTTTACGGCTGAATTGAATGTGCTTCAGATCCCGTATGCCTTGTGTCCGATCGTCCTCTGCTCCTTCGATAGGGTGGCGTAAAGCTTGTTCGCCGCCCGCGATGATTCCTATCACCATAGCGGGTGATACGCCATAAGTCGGCGGACATTCAGAGGCATCCAGCACGCCCAGTCGCCCGCTGGTGCCTGCCCCTATGTACACCAGCCGGCCGCCCTGCCGAAAAGCGGAGACGATTTTTTCCACTGTCCGAGCGATTTGCGGCAGGCAGCGTTCCACCGCCAACGGTACCTGTTTATCTTCATGGTTAATCAGCTGTAGGATTTCCAAGGCGGACATTTGATCGAGCTGCTGTGAATTCGGGTTACGCTGTTCGGTGATCAGTGTGTTCAGTTGATTCAGTAATGTGTTATTTGTCATAAGGTTAATCTTTCGGAAAAATCACGCCCAGGCTTACGGCTCGTTTAGCTCCCGTTACGCCGGGAAGATTGCCGGGTAAATTATGCATACGGCGATAGGCAAGCCAGGCGAAGGCGGCGGCTTCGACAAAATCAATGTCTAAGCCGTATTCGCCGGTGGTGGTGACCTTCCACGCGGGCTGTAGCAACGCGGCTAAACGCTGCATAATCAAGGAATTTTTCGCACCGCCGCCGCACACCATCAGCACATTCGGCAGGTCGGTTTGCTGTAAGCGCCGCAGTTCGTCGGCAATACTGACCGCGGTGAATTCGACCAGCGTGCGTTGCACGTCTTGCGGAGCAAGTGCGCGATGATGCCGATATTTTTCGGCTAACCACGCCAGGTTGAATAACTCCCGTCCCGTGCTCTTCGGCGGAGGCCGGCGGAAAAAAGGTTCATCCAGCAAATCCGCTAAAAGTGCGGTGTCGATTTTGCCGGTTTTTGCCCATTCGCCGTTTTTGTCATAGGGTTTGCCTAGGCATTGTTCAATCCAATCATCCAGTAAGGCGTTACCCGGCCCCACATCGTAGCCGATGGTGGCGGCCTGTGGAGCAAGCACCGAAATATTGCTGATGCCGCCGATATTCAGCACCACGGTGAAGCGATCCGGGCTGGCAAACAGTCCTTCATGAAACGCCGGCACCAGCGGAGCGCCCTGTCCGCCCACCGCCATATCTTTGCGGCGAAAATCGCCCACCGTGGTAATGCCGGTTAACGCCGCTACCAGATTCATATCGCCGATTTGCATGGTAAACGGGAATTCGCCGTTGGGTGAATGCCACACCGTTTGCCCGTGGCAGCCGATGGCTTGAATATCGCTCGGTCGCAGCTGCCGTTCCGCTAAGAACCGATTAATCGCCTCGGCATATAATCGTCCTAACTGATGATCCAACTCGCCCAGCTGTTGCAAGCCGGTTTCTCCCGTACGCAAAAGTGCGGTGAGATGTTGACGAGTTTTTTCCGGCATCGGTGTAAACGCGCCGGCAATGAAGCGTGACGACCGTTCGGAGAAGTTCATCAAGGCGATATCCACACCGTCCAGACTGGTGCCGGACATCACGCCGATATAAAGATTTACTTGCATAATGAACGAAGGTTAGAAAAAATTGCCCATATTATAGCGAATTATCGTGTAAAATATTGTTAATTTTGATAGCTAAATAGAGAGTTTATTATGTCAGACAAACTTAGCGTAGTGATTTTAGCCGCGGGCAAAGGCACCCGTATGTATTCCGATTTGCCCAAAGTTCTGCACAAGGTGGCGGGTAAACCGATGGTGAAGCATGTTATCGACACCGTCAAACAGCTGGGCGCTCAGCGGATTCATTTAGTTTACGGGCATGGTGCGGAATTGCTGAAAGCCCGTTTGGGCGATGAGCCGGTTAACTGGGTGTTCCAGGCGGAACAGCTCGGTACGGGGCACGCTATGCAGCAAGCAGCGCCGTTTTTTGCCGATGATGAAAATATTTTAATGCTGTATGGTGATGCACCGCTCATTACAAAAGAAACATTGACCCGCTTGATTGCGGCTAAACCGGAAAACGGGATCGCCCTGTTGACGGTGAATCTCGCCAATCCGACCGGTTATGGTCGCATTATCCGTGAGAACGGTTCGGTGATCGCGATTGTGGAACAAAAGGATGCCGATCCGGAACAGCTGAAAATCAATGAAGTGAATACAGGGGTGATGGTGTCTGACGGAGCGAGTTTCAAAAAATGGCTGGCCCGTCTGGATAATAATAACGCACAGGGCGAATACTATATGACCGATGTCATCGGCCTGGCAAATCGGGACGGCTGCCAGGTTGCCGCCGTGACCGCCGGTGATATTATGGAAGTGGAGGGTGCGAATAATCGCCTACAGCTTGCCGCGCTTGAACGTTATTATCAGCGCAAACAGGCGGACCGTTTGCTGCTGGAAGGCGTAACCCTTGCGGACCCTGGACGCTTTGATTTGCGTGGTGAATTAAGCCACGGCAAAGACGTGGAAATTGATGTGAATGTGATCCTTGAAGGCACGGTGAAATTGGGCGACCGCGTACGAATCGGGGCGGGCTGTGTGTTGAAAAACTGCGTGGTCGGCGATGACGTGGAAGTGAAGCCTTATTCCGTATTTGAAGATGCCGTGGTGGGCGAAAAAGCCCAAATCGGGCCGTTTTCCCGCTTACGCCCCGGAGCGGAGCTTGCCGCCGAAACCCATATCGGCAACTTCGTCGAAATTAAGAAAGCTACCATCGGAAAGGGCTCTAAAGTCAATCATCTCACCTATGTGGGCGATGCGGAGGTAGGCAGCGACTGTAATATCGGTGCAGGTGTGATCACCTGTAACTATGATGGCGCCAATAAATTCAAAACCCTGATCGGGGATAACGTCTTCGTGGGCTCGGATGTACAACTGGTCGCTCCGGTTACTGTTGCCGACGGCGCCACTATCGGCGCCGGCACCACGGTCACTAAAAACGTAGGCGAAAACGAGCTCGTCCTCAGCCGCGTACCGCAAAAAAATATTCAGGGTTGGCAGAGACCGGTGAAGAAAAAATAATCATCAAATTTCAGATTTGATGTTAATCAACCAGGGCGTAATTGTTTTTTCAATTACGCCCTTTGCATTTGCAAATAAACTGGTATTATGTGCAAAGATAATCATTATCAATATGATTAAGATGTAACCTAAAGGAAAATTTATGTACGTGAAAACCAAATTATCACTTTGTGTCGCGGCGATCTGCTCATCCGGCTTAATCGTGGCAGCGGAAAATCCGATCCAACTTTCTGAAATTTCAGTTGCCGAAACGGCAAACAGTGCGCTTATCCAGAGCAAAATTACTCGAAAAGAAATTCAACAAAAACAGGCTCGGGATATTAAAGATGTGCTGTCCGATCAGCTTGATGTCGGCGTGTCGAACCTGCAATCCGCCCGTTCCGGTAATGACGGCATTAATTTACGCGGTTTAAGCGGCAATCGTATTGCTACCACGGTTGACGGCATCGCGATGCCGGAAGCTCAGGAAGCCAAACATTTTATGTCCTATGGTATGGAATTCGGTCGCGGTGATTATATTGAACCGACTTCCCTGCGTGGCGCGGAAGTGCAATACGGCGGTTCGGAACAAAGTTTATCCGGCGGTGTCAATTTTACCACCCTGGAGCCGGAAGACTTATTAAAAGGTCGTAATACGGGCGGTTTTGTCGGAACCGGCTATAACAGTGTGGATAATTCTACTTACGGTACGCTGGGCGGAGCCTTACGGATAAACCGTTATCAAGGCATGGTGATGACGACCCTGCGTCACGGCGATCAGACCGAAACCCACGGCAGCAACGCTTCAAGCGGCAGCGCGCGGACGGAAGCCGACCCGGCCGATTATAAAAATATCTATGTGCTGACCAAACATAAATATCAGGCGGACGATCACAATAAATTCAATTTTACCTATGAATATCTGCATAAGAAAACCGATACGGATCTGTTGTCCAAAACCGGCACCAGCATTGACAGCGGTACCGGTACTCAGCTTTACGGCAATTCTACTGATAAAGTAACCCGTCAGCGTTTTTCTTTAGGTCATGAATACATCAGCGAAACAGGCTGGCTGCATAGTGCCAGAACACGTATTTATTACCAGGACGCTAAAACTGAAAATTCACGTTTCAGACAGGGTACGAAGAATTACCGTTCAGAAAATTCCGAAGTGGAAAACAAAACATTCGGCGTTAATCTGGATTTAATGAGCTATATTGAAGGCACGGTACCGCAGTTGCTACGTTATGGCGCGGGTTACACCTATACCAAGGCAACCAACTACTTACGTTATGTACGACCGGCGTATAGCAGCGGTATTTATTCCCGTTTAGGCAGTGCCAATTTCGACGGCAAACCGAGTGCCGACACCAAACAGAACCGTATTAACCTCTATATTGAAGATGAAATTAGCTGGGGTGATTTCGTCATCACGCCGCATTTGGGCTTGGTACATTACCGTATTTCACCGGAAGGCAACAACAATACTGCCGTCAGCGGTTTTGCCGCTCATAAAACCAAACAGACGGTATTTACCCCGAAATTAAATCTGTTATGGAAAATCGCACCGGAATTTGAACCTTATTTCCAATATTCCCGTGGGGTGAGAGTTCCTTCCGCCCAGCAGTTGACTTCCTATTTTTATGAGTCGCCGATGGGTTACAACGTGGCGGTAATAGGCAATCCGAATCTGAAAGCGGAAACCTCGCATAACTTTGAACTGGGTCTGCAAGGTCATACCGAAACCGTGCGTTATCGTATCAGCGGTTTCTATAACCGTTATAAAAACTTTATTGACTGGCAGGATGCCACCGCGCGGATGAACGGTTATACCCAATATGTTCAATATCAAAATATGGATAAAGCCAAAATCTACGGAGTAACCGCCAGTGCAAAATGGAACTTCTACGGCGATTTCTACACGGACGCGGGCTTAGCTTACGCTCGCGGACGTGAGACCGAAGATGGCGAAGTCAAACCGATCAACAGCGTACAGCCGCTGAAAACCCGTTTAGGTTTGGGCTATGACAACGACACTTTCGGTGCTGATATCCATTGGACCTATTCACGCGGCAAAGCCGATAAAGATATCAGCGGTTCGTTAGCCTACAATCCGACCGGAGGCTATTCCGTATGGGATTTGGGCGTATATTGGAAACCGATTAAAGATTTAACTTTAAGCGCGAATCTTAACAATATCTTTGATAAAAAATACTGGAACTGGAACGATATTTCTTACCTAGCGTTATTGAGTGACGGGGCAAGTCAATCTCCTGTTTCAATCAATGCCGCCAACGCGGATCGTTATTCCGCGCCGGGGCGTAACTTTAACGTAGGTATCCGTTACGAGTTTTAATCAATAACGCTACCGAAAGATCGGCACAGGCTTGAGCCTGTGCCTTTTTTATATGTAAACCTTAAAAGTGCGGTGTCGAAAATCGGAGTTTTGTGTGGTAAAAAACACAGAAAAACGACACCGCACTTTGTTTTTTTTGATCCAATCGAGATTACCTCAGACAGTTTTCTGTATAATAATAGTCTCTTTTTTATCCTTATTTTGAGGATTTTTTATGTCATTCTATACGTTGTGGGCGGTAGCTTTCGGGCTATCAATGGATGCTTTTGCCGTTTCCGTGTGCAAAGGGCTGTCCATGCCGTCTTTTCGCTGGAGTAATGCCCTGAAAGCGGGCTTCTATTTTGGTCTGTTCCAGGCCATTATGCCGCTGCTGGGGTTTCTGCTTGGCGTGCGGTTCAGTGAATCGGTAAAATCCTTTGATCACTGGCTCGCTTTCGGTTTATTAAGCCTCATCGGCATTAATATGCTGCGCGCGGCGTTTAGCGACGGCGAAGAACAATGCGACGGCAGTTTCAGTGTAAAAACCATGCTGACCTTAGCTGTCGCCACCAGCATTGATGCTCTTGTGATAGGTGTTTCTTTCGCCTTTTTAACCGTTAATATCGTGCCGGCGGTGTTCATCATCGGTTCGATCACTGCCGTGTTATCCGTTATCGGGGTAAAAAGCGGGTATTTTTTAGGCTCGCGGATAAGAAGTAAAGCCGAGATTCTTGGCGGCGTGGTGTTGATTGTTATGGCGGTGAAGATTTTACTGGAGCATACGTTACTGGCTTGACGTTGACTTGCTGAAATTCCGCTAACCCCCCTTTTTTAAAAGGGGGCTTTTTACATCTCTCAAATCATGAACAGGAAAAGCCGGAGAAGATTAATTGCGACTCAGCTTTGTCCAGTTCCAATAGCCATAAATGGAGTTGACTAAATAGCCGGCGAACATAATGTACATAGCCGGCGTTTCCGCCCAAAGGATAATGGAAAGAACATTGAGCGCAATCCATAGTAACCATTGTTCGCGATAACGCAAAATCATCAGCAGTTGAGCGGTGAAGGTGATGATGGTCGTGGTGCCGTCGAGAGCGGCCGAGCTGCCGCCGGCTGCCCGCACCGCCTGAATGAAGAAATAAGAACACACCGTGATGCCGACCAGCATAATTGCCCAGCCTTTGGCGTTTAACGCCTTGGCTTTAACGCTTTCATTGCCGCGGGAGTCCGTTTGCATATTGGCTTTCCACATAAAATAGCCGATAAATTGGGCGGGAATGTAAACATAGAGCGTGGTATTCATTTCGCCGATGAAATTATTTCCCCACGCCACATAGAAATAGGTGTAAGCGAAAATTAATCCGAAGAAATAATTGCTGATTTTCCCTTTACTGACGAAAATAACGCAGAGCAAACCCGCGATACCTGAAATCATGGAGAGGGTAGAATCGGGATCCTGCGTGTAAGCCCAAATCTGCGCGCCTACAAACACAACCATCCACAGCACCTCCAACGGTTTCCAGCCGCCGAGGAATTCATTTTTTATATCAGTCAGATTAGCGGTGAAGTTCATTTCTGAGATCTCCCTGGGAGTGATGAGTGAGAATTTTCCTGATTTTTGCACCGCACTTGTTGTATGTCAAGTATAAGCTTTAAAATTAAGATTTTTTACTTTAGAAATATCGGTTTTGTAGCGAATAGCGTACTATGAATTTTCATTAATTCAGACTAAAATACGCCCGTTTCAATAAGCGAGAATAGGCGGAATAATGTCATTTGCAATAGGGCAGCGTTGGATTAGTGAAAGTGAACATGAGCTGGGATTGGGGCTTATAGTGGAGGTGGATCGTCGCACGGTCACGATTTTCTTCCCTGCCTGTGATGAACGGCGGGTATATGCGTTAACCGGTGCGCCTCTGATCCGTGTGCAGTTTCAGGCCGGTGACGTGGTGGTTCATCATGAAGGCTGGAAAGCCACGGTGATTGATGTGTTGGAAAATAACGGCGGGCTGATTTATTCGGTGCGGCGATTGGATAATCAAACCGAAACGATGTTGCGGGAAATGGATTTGAGCCATCGGATTTCCTTCGGTAAACCGCAGGATCGCCTGTTCGCCGTTCAGATTGATCGCAGCGATCGCTTCGCGCTGCGTTATCGGGCCCTGCAACGGCAGCAGGCGCAGTTTCAGTCGCCGTTACGCGGGCTACGGGGCGTTCGGGCGGGATTGATTCCCCATCAGCTGCACATTGCCAGAGAAGTGGGACAACGGGTTAACCCGCGTGTACTGCTGGCGGATGAAGTCGGACTGGGTAAGACCATTGAGGCGGGCATGATTTTGCAGCAACAACTGTTTGCAGGCAAGGTGGAACGCGTGCTGATTCTGGTACCGGAAAACCTGCAGCATCAGTGGCTGGTGGAAATGCTGCGCCGTTTTAATTTGCATTTTGCCCTGTTTGATGAAGAACGGGCGGCGGATTTTGCCGCCACTGAATATGAGGCGGAGCGTAATCCGTTTGATACGGAAAATCGGATTATCTGTTCCCTCGATTGGCTGCTCTCCCGACCGCAACGGGCTCAACAGTTGATACAGAGCGAATTTGATATGCTGATTGTGGATGAAGCCCACCATCTGAGCTGGCACGAACAACATCCAAGCCCCGCTTATCGGCTGGTGGAACAGCTGGTAAACCGAATTCCTTCCGTACTGTTGCTGACGGCAACACCCGAACAGCTTGGGCTGGAAAGTCACTTCGCCCGCCTGCGCCTGCTGGATCCGAACCGCTTTTACGATTATGCCGCCTTTGTGGCGGAACAGCAGCGGTATCAGCCGGTTGCCGAAGCGGTGCAAAGCCTGCTGAGTGATGATCAGCCGCTAACCGCGGTGCTGAAAAATCGAGTTTCCGACTTATTGGAAGAACAGGACGTTGAACCGTTTTTCAAAGCGATCGCCGCCGGCAAGCAAGAGGGAGCGCGGGCTCGGCAGGAACTTATCCGCAATCTTATTGACCGTCACGGTACCAGCCGTTTGCTTTTCCGCAATACCCGTCAAGGCGTGAAAGGCTTCCCGCGTCGCCATTATCATCAAGTGACCTTAGAAATGCCACGGCAATATGCGGACGCCGTTAAGATGACGCAGTTGCCGGCGGGCAGCTTGGACGAAAGGTTGTTCTACCCCGAACGAATTTTCCATAAGTTTAATCCTGAAGCGAAGTGGTGGGAGTTTGATCCTCGGCTGATGTGGCTGATCACTTTTCTGAAAGCCCATCGTGAGGAAAAGGTACTAGTGATTTGTCGTCACGCCGACACGGCGATTCGGCTTGAGCAGACATTACGGGAGAAGGAAGCGATCCGCGGTGCGCTGTTCCACGAAAGAATGTCTATTGTGGAACGGGATCGTGCAGCCGCTTATTTCTCCCAGCAGGAAAACGGAGCGCAAGTGCTGCTGAGCTCCGCCATCGGTTCGGAGGGGCGTAACTTCCAGTTCTCCCGCCATTTGGTGCTGTTCAGTTTGCCGCATACTCCCGATTTGCTGGAACAGTGTATCGGACGGCTGGATCGCATCGGGCAAACGCGGGATATTGAGATTTATCTACCTTGTTTTGCCGCCACTGCCCAGGCCCGGCTTGCCCGCTGGTATCACGAAGGTCTGAATGCCTTTGAGGAAACCTGTCCGATGGGCGCGACATTGTTTGAAAAGTGCGGTGCCGAATTAGCGAGTTTTTTTGCCCACCCGGATGAAGAGGCATTCACCGCCTTTGTGAAGCGGACCCATCAGCAGCAAACGCGGCTGAAAGCCCGGCTGGAACAAGGACGGGATCGCCTGCTGGAGCTGAATTCCGCCGGCGGCGAGGCGGCACGACAGCTGGCCGTGGCGATTACGGCGGAGGATCAGTCGGCAGATTTGGTGAATTTCACTCTTAATCTGTTTGATATTATCGGAGTGGAACAAGAGGATCTCGGCGAGCAAGCTATTGTAATCAGCCCGACCGGCACCATGCTGGTACCTGATTTTCCGGGGCTGAAAGAAGAAGGCGTGACGGTCACCTTTGATCGGCAGCTGGCATTAGCCCGCGAGGAAGTTGAATTTCTTAGCTGGGATCATCCGATGCTGCGCAACGGCATTGATCTCATTACTTCGGGAGATATCGGCAAAACCGCCGCTTCGGTGCTGATTAACAGAGAATTGCCTGCCGGCACCCTGTTGCTGGAATTAATCTATATAGTGGAAAGCCAAGCTCCGAAAAGTTTACAGCTTACGCGTTTTCTGCCGCCGACGCCGGTGCGGGTGCTGCTGAACGGCAAAGGCAATGATTTAGCAGCACAGATCGGTTTTGAACGGCTGGAAAGTCAGCTTAAACCGATGGGTAAAAATATAGTAAGTAAAGTGGTAAAAATGACCCGAGCCAATATTGAACGGATGATTCAGGCGGCGGAGGATAAAATCGCCGCGCAGGCTCGGCAGATTATCGCCGGCGCGAAACAACAGGCGGAACAAACCCTTGATGAAGAATTAAACCGTTTGCTGGCATTGAAAGCGGTGAATAAAAATATCCGTCGGGATGAAATCGAGTACTTGGAACGGATGCGTGAACAAACTCTTATTCATTTATCACAGGCGAACTGGCGTTTGGACAGTTTGCGTTTAATTGTGACCAATAACGTTTAATTTTTATTAAACATACGCCTTAAAGACCTGACGGGAATCCGTCGGGTTTTTTATTTGAGCCACGCTATTTTTTGCTCGGTTTAGCATTTAACAAAGTCAGGATTAGAAAAAATATAAAAATAAGCTTAAAAAATAATATATTTTTTATATTAATGGAAAAATTAATAAGATATAAACAAACAAGTTGCACTATTACTAATTTTTATGCATATTAATCGACACACAATAAAAAAACGGGGCAACCCTAATGCAAATATCAACGCACAACGTAAAGAGGACTTATCTATGTCAAACACTGTTTCATCATTAGAAGCGTTTTTAGCTAAAGTGGCAAAACGTGACGCCAACCAACCCGAATTCTTACAAGCCGTACGCGAAGTGTTCACTTCAATCTGGCCGTTCTTGGAAGCCAATCCGAAATACCGTTCGGAAGCGTTATTGGAGCGTTTGGTCGAACCGGAACGTGCTTTCCAGTTCCGTGTGGCTTGGACGGATGACAAAGGTCAGGTTCAGGTCAATCGCGCGTTCCGCGTGCAATATAACAGTGCTATCGGCCCGTACAAAGGCGGTATGCGCTTCCATCCATCGGTAAATCTCTCCATTTTAAAATTCTTAGGGTTCGAACAAATCTTCAAAAATGCCTTAACTACGTTGCCGATGGGGGGCGGTAAAGGGGGCTCGGATTTTGATCCTAAAGGCAAATCCGACGCTGAAGTTATGCGTTTCTGCCAGGCTTTGGTGGCTGAATTGTATCGTCATATCGGCCCGGATACCGATGTGCCGGCGGGCGATATCGGTGTGGGTGGTCGTGAAGTGGGCTATCTTGCCGGCTATATGAAAAAATTATCCAACCAGGCCGCTTGCGTGTTCACTGGCCGCGGTCTTTCCTTCGGCGGCTCATTGATTCGTCCTGAAGCGACAGGCTATGGCTTAGTGTATTTCGTGCAAGCTATGCTGGCTGAAAAAGGCGAAGATTTAAAAGGCAAAGTGGTGTCAGTGTCCGGTTCCGGTAACGTGGCGCAATATGCCATCGAAAAAGCGCTGCAATTAGGTGCGAAGGTTATCACCTGCTCCGATTCATCAGGCTATGTTTATGATAAAGACGGTTTCACCGCAGAAAAATTAGCGGCGTTGCAGGAAATTAAAGAAGTGAAACGCGGTCGTGTAAAAGATTACGCGGAACAGTTCGGTTTGGAATATTATGCGGGACAACGTCCGTGGGGTGTAAAAGTTGACGTGGCGTTACCATGTGCGACCCAGAACGAATTGGAACTGGCAGATGCTCGGAAGCTCATTGCGAACGGGGTTAAATTAGTGGCGGAAGGTGCCAATATGCCAACCACTATCGAAGCAACCGACGCGTTCTTAGCCGCGGACGTGTTGTTCGGGCCGGGTAAAGCGGCCAACGCGGGCGGCGTGGCTACTTCCGGTCTTGAAATGGCGCAGGGCTCGCAACGTTTATACTGGACACGTGAAGAAGTGGATGCCAAACTGCACAACATCATGCTGGATATTCATGCTAACTGTAAAAAATACGGTTCGGGTCAGGGCAAAAACATTAATTACGTTGCAGGCGCCAATATCGCCGGTTTCGTGAAAGTAGCGGATGCTATGCTGGCCCAAGGTGTGTTCTAATAGATAACCGGCTATTTTTTGAGACTGAAATCTCCCCCTTCTTTCTTAAAGACGGGGGAGATTTATTTAGTCGCAGTAAAAAATTTTCCTCAGGGAAAGTTAAAATTTCAGATAAAAATCCTTTGTGAGCTGCTTGAATTGAGTGCTGTACCGATTCTGTTCATCATAAATCACTAATTGAGAACGCTGTTGCGGCAGGGCCTGTTTGCTGAAGGTGAGTAATAGCCGTTGTGGCGGTTTGCCCGCTTTAGTGGTGATTTCGCAATAACGCACACAATAAAGTGCGGTGTTGAAAATCAGAGTTTTTCCCTCTTGATATGGCAGGATGAAATGGATTTGTCCGTTCTCTTTCAGGCAATTCGCCGCCTGATTCAGCCAGTTTTCATGGCTCTGCTCTGTGGTGTAACGAGCCAATTCCCGCTGTTGGGAACGGCAGGCTACGCCTTGTTTGAAATAAGGCGGATTCGCGACGATACAGTCAAAACGCCGATTTTCAGCACCGCACTTTTGACTGAATTGTTCAAGACCGATATGCAGCAGCTTGATTTTTTCCGCCCATGGCGATTGTCGCACATTCTCACCGGCCTGTAAGTAAGCGCTTTCATCAATTTCAATGGCGGTAATCTGTGCCTGATCGTCAGTCCGCTGTGCCAGCATAAGCGCTAATAAACCCGTTCCCGTGCCGATATCAAGATAGTGCGTACCCTGTGTCTTCGTCCAAGCCCCGAGTAAAATGCCGTCCGTGCCGACTTTCATCGCACATCTGTCATGCTGTATCTGAAATTGCTTAAAACGAAAGTCGTTATTTTTATGTCGATTTGATTTCTGCATGGGCCGGTATTGTAAAAGACAGAAGCGGCGGGGACAAGATTGCCGATAAAAAAGCGATAAAATACTTATAATTTAGTTATGAAAGCGCGAAATAAAATGCTACAATCACGCGTTCAGAAAATCTCAATTATTAAAAATAAATTCATGAGTTCATTATGGCTTTAGAAACCGATAAAAAGAAGAAAAACGCTCTGGTTGAAGAGGAGCACAAATCAAAAGGATTGAATACTGTCTTATGGGTGTTGGTTGCTCTGCTTGTTGCGGCGGCGGCACTTGGAAATATCTATTTGGCCGATCGATTCGCCACGCCGGTTCGGGTTGTTGCGATTGTTGTGCTGCTCGCTATCGCATTGGGCTTGGCCGCTATCACCACTCAGGGTAAAAAAGCGTTATCTTTCTTCAGCGAAGCAAGAACCGAAATCAGACGCGTAGTATGGCCGACCCGCCCCGAAGCGATGCAGACCACCTTTATCGTCATTGGCGTTACGGTATTTACTTCATTGATTTTATGGGGCTTAGACAGCATTATCGTATCCATCATTAATTTCTTAACCGATTTGAGATTCTAACATGACAGAAACAGCACCGAAAAAACGTTGGTATGTGTTGCAGGCGTTTTCAGGCTTTGAAAGCCGTGTTGCCGCAACATTGCGTGAATACATTAAATTAAACCAAATGGAAGATCAATTTGGCGAAGTCTTGGTTCCGACCGAAGAAGTGGTGGAAAATGTAGCGGGCAAACGCCGCAAAAGCGAACGTAAATATTTCCCGGGCTATGTGTTAGTGCAAATGGAAATGAATGATTATACCTGGCAGCTTGTACGCAGTGTGCCGCGCGTGATGGGCTTTATCGGCGGCACGGCGGATAAACCCGCGCCAATCAGCCAACGTGAAGCCGATATTATTCTGAACCGCTTAGAACAGAACAGCGATAAGCCGCGTCCGAAAAATACCTTCCAGCCGGGCGAAGAAGTCCGTGTTACCGAAGGTCCGTTCGCCGACTTCAGTGGTACGGTGGAAGAGGTGGATTACGAAAAAGGCCGCCTTAAAGTCTCCGTTTCCATTTTCGGCCGCGCAACACCAGTCGAACTGGAATTCGGACAGGTTGAGAAAGCAAGTTAATCTGTTCTCTGCTACTTAGCAGATATGACAACGAATAAAGTGCGGTGTTAAAAACGTGAGTTTTTAAATGTCGGTTCTGCCGATGATACCGCAGACATGGCAATCCTATACGAGGATTGTATATAAAATTTCGAGTTTTTACTTCGTTGAAAGCTTGAATTTCAGCCGCGATTTCTTTAGAATGCGGCTCTTTTATAAACAGGGGAGCTGATTTCAGCGTTATTACCCACAAAGAGGAAACTTCAAAATGGCAAAAAAAGTCCAAGCCTACGTTAAGCTGCAGGTTGCAGCGGGTATGGCAAACCCTTCACCACCGGTTGGTCCTGCATTGGGTCAACAAGGTGTTAACATCATGGAATTCTGTAAAGCATTTAACGCTCGTACCGAGAGCATTGAAAAAGGTTTACCGATTCCGGTTGTTATCACTGTTTACGCAGACCGTTCATTTACTTTCGTGACTAAAACTCCGCCCGCAGCCGTATTATTGAAAAAAGCCGCAGGTATCAAATCCGGTTCAGGTAAACCGAACAAGGATAAAGTGGGTAAAATAACTCGCGAACAGGTACGTCAAATCGCTGAAACTAAAGCGGCCGATATGACGGGCGCAACTATCGAAACTAAGATGAAATCTATTGAAGGTACTGCTCGTTCAATGGGTTTGGTAGTGGAGGACTAATCAATGGCTAAACTTACCAAACGTATGAAAGCAATCAAAGCCGGCGTTGATTCAACTAAAGCTTATGAAATCAATGAAGCGATCGCAGTATTAAAACAATTCGCTACGGCGAAATTTGACGAAAGCGTCGATGTTGCCATCAATCTTGGTATTGATGCGCGTAAATCGGATCAAAACGTGCGCGGTGCGACCGTATTACCAAACGGTACAGGGCGTTCAGTGCGTGTAGCCGTGTTTACTCAAGGCGCTAACGCGGAAGCGGCCAAAGCGGCCGGTGCGGATTTGGTCGGTATGGAAGACTTGGCGGAACAAGTGAAGAAAGGTGAAATGAACTTTGACGTTGTTATCGCCTCTCCGGACGCAATGCGTGTTGTCGGTCAATTAGGTCAGGTTTTAGGCCCGCGCGGTTTAATGCCGAACCCTAAGGTCGGTACCGTAACGCCAAACGTAGCGGACGCAGTTAAAAATGCAAAATTCGGTCAGGTTCGTTACCGCAATGATAAAAACGGTATCATCCACACCACCATCGGTAAAGCAAGTTTCTCGGCTGAACAATTAACTCAGAACTTACAGGCTTTACTGGCTGCTATCGTAAAAGCAAAACCGACTACGGCAAAAGGCATCTTTATCAAGAAAGTCAGCCTTTCTACCACAATGGGTGCCGGTGTTGCTGTTGATCAGTCTTCACTTTAATTCCTAGTTATACGAAAAAACCGCATAGATTAATATCTGTGCGGTTTTTTATATCTATAAATCGACTTTCTTTAACGCCGATGTAATAAAGCTTTCTTATCTTCTTATTTGTGGTAAAAATAATCGGGGACGTTTCAGATAGGCATTGGCATGATACGCTCCGCTTTGTCAGTATAACTCGATGGTAAGTATAGACGGCAAAGAGACAAATTGTGTTACATCGGTGCGGAAATTTAGATTAAAAATGTTGATGTTTTCTCTTTACAAATTCTGCTGAAGTGGCTATTATAACGCTCCGTTTTACGCTGGGTTGCCGGCGTGAATTGATGGTGCTTGACCTATTCAGGCCCCGTCCGAGACCGTAGGGGAAAGTGATTTCTTAATTATCCTACGTAGATGGTGAACAGAGTATGAATTTTCTGCTTCTGGACACCGAAGTCGTCTTAATGTCAGTAACTGATATTAAGTATTTATTTCCGAACTATCGGAATGTATTCAGGAGCTAAAAGCCAATGGCATTAAATCTTCAAGACAAACAAGCAATTGTTGCCGAAGTAAATGAAGCAGCCAAAGGTGCCCTTTCAGCTGTAATCGCGGATTCACGCGGTGTAACGGTTGATAAAATGACTGAGTTACGTAAATCTGCCCGCGAAGCCGGTGTGACAATGCGTGTCGTACGTAATACTTTATTACGTCGTGCGGTTGAAGGCACCGAATTTGAGTGCTTAAAAGATACGTTTACCGGTCCGACTCTTATTGCATTCTCAAATGAACACCCGGGTGCGGCAGCACGTTTATTTGCTGAATTTGCGAAAGTGAATCAAGAGTTTGAAATTAAAGGTGCAGCCTTTGAAGGTAAAATCCAGGATGTCGCATTCTTGGCAACGTTACCGACTTACGAAGAAGCGATTGCACGTTTAATGGGTACAATGAAAGAAGCGGCGGCAGGCAAACTTGTCCGCACTCTTGCAGCATTACGCGACAAACTGGAACAAGAAGCTGCATAATTGCGCACTTCTTTATTCATTCGTTTAACTTTATTTATTTTAGGACTCGATTGTTATGTCATTAACTAACGAACAATTAATTGAAGCGATTGCTTCTAAATCAGTATCAGAAATCGTTGAATTAATCGCAGCGATGGAAGAAAAATTCGGCGTTTCAGCAGCGGCGGCAGTAGCGGCAGCTCCGGCGGCAGGTGCAGCGGCGGCAGAAGAAAAAACTGAATTCGATGTAGTTCTTGCTGAAACAGGCGCAAACAAAGTTGCAGTAATCAAAGCGGTACGTGGTGCAACAGGTTTAGGCTTGAAAGAAGCGAAAGACTTAGTTGAATCTGCTCCGGCAACCTTGAAAGAAGGCGTATCTAAAGCTGATGCAGAAGCACTGAAAAAAGAATTAGAAGAAGCTGGTGCTAAAGTAGAAATCAAATAATTTTTGATTGCTTAAGCCACTTTTTCAGGCTCAATGGCTGGTGGGTTTTCCATCAGCCATTTTGTGCTATCAAAACGAAGATAAAATTACCGTTTGCTTATCTCCGTTTTGCTCAAGTTAAGCGATTTATTAGCTTGGGTTCTCCGTTCATCAGAAGTAAGGTTCAGAGTGCGGTGTCTTAAACGGCTATCTTAATTCATTGTCTATGCACATAGTGGATAGGCAGTTGGTTCACTGAACAGTAAAGCAGAGGAACCCCATGGTTTACTCCTATACCGAGAAAAAACGTATTCGTAAAGACTTCGGCAAACGTCCGCAAGTTTTAAATGTACCTTATTTATTAACAATCCAATTAGACTCTTTTGAAAAATTTATTCAAAGGGATCCTGAAGGTCAGCAAGGCTTAGAAGCGGCATTTTGTTCCGTATTCCCCATTGTGAGCAATAACGGTAGCACAGAATTGCAATATGTCAGCTATAAACTGGGTGAGCCGGTATTTGATGTGCGTGAATGTCAAATCCGCGGCACTACCTATGCTGCACCGTTACGTGTGAAATTACGCCTTGTCAGCTACGATAAAGATGCGGCCCCGGGCACGATTAAAGATATTAAAGAGCAAGATGTGTACATGGGTGAAATCCCATTGATGACCGATAACGGCACCTTTGTGATTAACGGTACCGAGCGTGTTATCGTGTCGCAGTTACACCGTAGCCCCGGCGTATTCTTTGATAGTGATAAGGGCAAAACACATTCTTCAGGTAAAGTTTTATATAACGCAAGAATTATTCCTTATCGCGGTTCTTGGTTGGATTTTGAGTTCGATCCGAAAGATAACTTATTCGCCCGTATTGACCGTCGTCGTAAATTACCTGCGACCATCATTCTGCGCGCGTTAGGTTACAGTACTGAAGAAATTTTAGATTTATTCTTTGAAAAAATTAACTTTGAAATCCGCGATAACAAATTATTAATGACATTAGTGCCGGAACGTTTACGCGGCGAAACGGCAACCTTTGATATTGAAGCTAACGGTAAAGTCTATGTTGAACGTGGTCGCCGTATTACCGCCCGTCATATCCGCGCGTTAGAAAAGGATCAGATTTCACAGGTTGAAGTGCCGACCGAATATATTATCGGCAAGGTTGCGGCTAAAGATTATACGGATTTTGAATCCGGTGAATTAATTTGTCCGGCTAACGCGGAGTTATCTTTAGAACTTCTTGCTAAATTGGCTCAGGCAGGTTACACCAATATCGAAACCTTGTTCACTAATGACTTAGATTATGGTCCGTACATCTCTGAAACATTGCGTGTGGATCCGTCTTACGACCGTTTAAGTGCTTTGGTTGAGATCTATCGCATGATGCGTCCGGGCGAGCCGCCGACAAAAGAAGCTGCGGAAGTTTTATTCGACAATCTGTTCTTCTCACCGGAACGCTATGATTTGTCCGCCGTAGGTCGCATGAAATTCAATCGTTCGCTCGAAATTGACAGCGAAACCGGCAGCGGCGTATTAAGTAAAGAAGACATCGTCGGTGTGATTAAAAAATTGATCGATATCCGTAACGGTCGCGGCGAAGTGGATGATATCGACCACTTGGGCAACCGTCGTATCCGTTCAGTGGGTGAAATGGCCGAAAACCAATTCCGTATCGGCTTAGTGCGTGTTGAGCGTGCAGTAAAAGAACGCTTGTCACTAGGTGATTTAGATGCGGTCACCCCACAGGATTTAATTAATGCCAAACCGATTTCTGCGGCGGTAAAAGAATTCTTCGGTTCTTCCCAGCTTTCACAATTTATGGACCAGAACAACCCATTATCGGAAGTAACGCACAAACGTCGTATTTCTGCCTTGGGTCCGGGCGGTTTAACCCGTGAACGCGCGGGGTTTGAGGTGCGAGACGTGCACCCGACACATTACGGCCGGTTGTGTCCGATTGAAACCCCTGAAGGTCCGAATATCGGTTTGATTAACTCCTTGTCCGTTTATGCGCGTACCAACAACTACGGTTTCTTAGAAACTCCGTTCCGTAAAGTGGTAAATGGTCAGGTAACGGAAGATATTGAATATTTATCCGCGATTGAAGAAGGTAACTACGTTATCGCTCAGGCAAACTCCAATTTGGATGAAAATTTCCGCTTCACCGATACTTATGTTACCTGTCGCGGTGAGAATGGTGAATCAGGCTTATACAAACCGGAAGAAATTCACTATATGGATATCTCTACCCAGCAAGTGGTTTCTGTGGCGGCGGCATTAATTCCGTTCCTTGAACACGACGATGCCAACCGTGCCTTAATGGGCGCGAACATGCAGCGGCAGGCCGTGCCTACCCTGCGTGCGGATAAACCGTTGGTGGGTACGGGTATGGAAAAACCGATCGCCCTTGACTCCGGTGTGGCTGTGGTAGCGAAACGCGGCGGTACAATCCAATACGTTGACTCGTCCCGTATCGTGGTGAAAGTCAACGAAGACGAAACCATCCCGGGCGAAGCGGGTATTGATATTTATAACTTAATTAAATATACCCGTTCTAACCAAAACACCTGTATCAATCAGATTCCTTGTGTAAATTTAGGTGAGCCTATCGGTCGCGGCGAAGTGCTGGCGGACGGTCCGTCCACAGATTTAGGTGAATTGGCGTTAGGTCAGAATATCCGTGTGGCATTCATGCCTTGGAACGGTTATAACTTTGAAGACTCCATGCTGGTATCCGAGCGTGTTGTGCAACAGGATCGTTTCACGACTATTCATATTCAGGAACTGTCCTGTGTTGCCCGTGATACTAAATTAGGGGCGGAAGAAATTACCGCAGATATTCCGAATGTCGGTGAAGCAGCATTAAGCAAACTGGATGAATCCGGTATCGTGTATGTCGGCGCGGAAGTGCGCGGCGGCGATATTCTGGTAGGTAAAGTTACACCGAAAGGTGAAACCCAATTAACGCCGGAAGAAAAATTATTGCGTGCGATCTTCGGTGAAAAAGCCTCTGATGTGAAAGACTCTTCTTTACGAGTGCCAAACAGCGTAACGGGTACGGTTATTGATGTACAGGTGTTTACCCGTGACGGCGTGGAGAAAGACAAACGTGCGCTCGAAATTGAAGAAATGCAATTAAAACAAGCGAAAAAAGATCTTGTTGAAGAATTGGAAATCTTAGAGGCCGGTTTATTCTCCCGTGTCCGCAACCTGTTAATCGACGGCGGCATTGCAGCCGTGGAACTGGATCGCTTGGATCGCGCCAAATGGTTGGAACAGACCTTAAACGATGAAGACAAACAACATCAGTTGGAACAGCTTGCCGAACAATATGAAGAATTACGCAAAGACTTTGAGCATAAACTTGAAGTGAAACGCGGCAAAATCATCCAAGGTGACGATTTGGCACCGGGCGTATTGAAAGTGGTAAAAGTGTATCTCGCGGTGAAACGTCAAATCCAACCGGGGGATAAAATGGCGGGTCGTCACGGTAACAAAGGGGTTATTTCAAAAATTAACCCGGTGGAAGATATGCCGTATGATGAAAACGGTCAACCGGTGGAAATCGTATTGAACCCATTGGGCGTACCGTCCCGTATGAATATCGGTCAGATCCTTGAAACCCACTTAGGTTTGGCGGCGAAGGGTATCGGTGATCAAATCAATGCAATGCTCAAACAGAAGCAGGATGTTGAGAAATTGCGCGGTTATATTCAGAAAGCCTATGACCTGGGCGGCGGTTCGCAGAAAGTGGATTTAACCACTTTCACTGACGAAGAGGTGCTGCGTCTGGCTCATAATCTGCGTAAAGGTATGCCGCTTGCGACACCGGTGTTTGATGGTGCGGAAGAGCGGGAAATTAAAGACCTGTTACAATTAGGCGGTTTGCCGACTTCGGGTCAGATTACCCTGTTTGACGGCCGTACCGGTGAGAAATTCGAGCGTCCGGTAACCGTGGGTTATATGTACATGCTTAAATTGAACCATTTGGTTGATGACAAAATGCATGCCCGTTCGACAGGTTCTTATAGTCTTGTTACACAGCAACCGTTGGGCGGTAAAGCACAATTCGGTGGTCAGCGTTTCGGTGAAATGGAAGTTTGGGCATTGGAAGCTTATGGTGCCGCTTATACCTTACAGGAAATGCTCACCGTGAAATCCGATGATGTGAACGGCCGTACCAAGATGTATAAAAACATTGTGAGCGGTACCCACCAAATGGACCCGGGAACACCGGAATCTTTCAACGTAATCATGAAAGAAATCCGTTCACTTGGTTTGAACATTGATCTGGATGAAGAATAATCTACATCGACCGCAATAAGCGAAAGTAAGCTCAGGTGCGGTGTTAAAAACTCGAGTTTTCAGCACCGCACTCTGAATAAGTTTAACTCCGACAGGAGCAAATCTGTGAAAGACTTAGTTAAGTTTTTAAAAGCGCAATCAAAATCAAGCGAAGATTTTGATGTGATTAAAATCGGTTTAGCCTCACCTGACATGATCCGTTCATGGTCGTTCGGTGAAGTGAAAAAACCGGAAACCATCAACTACCGTACCTTTAAACCTGAGCGTGACGGCCTTTTCTGCGCGCGTATTTTCGGGCCGGTCAAAGATTACGAATGTTTATGCGGTAAGTACAAACGCTTAAAACACCGCGGCGTGATCTGTGAGAAATGCGGCGTTGAGGTGACACAAACCAAAGTCCGCCGTGAACGTATGGGGCATATCGAACTTGCTTCACCGGTGGCGCATATCTGGTTCCTGAAATCGTTGCCGTCCCGTATCGGTTTGTTGCTGGATATGCCGCTGCGTGACATCGAACGCGTATTATATTTTGAATCTTACATTGTGACCGAGCCGGGTATGACGGATCTTGAAAAAGGTCAGTTACTAACCGAAGAACAGTTCATGGAGGCGGAAGAACGCTGGTCGGATGAATTTGAAGCGAAAATGGGTGCCGAAGCCATTCAGGCTCTGTTGCACGATATGGATCTGGAACAGCAATGTGAAACCCTGCGTGAAGAATTACAGGAAACCAATTCCGAAACCAAACGTAAGAAAATTACCAAGCGGTTGAAATTGCTTGAAGCTTTTATACAATCAGGCAACAAACCGGAATGGATGGTGATGACCGTATTGCCGGTATTGCCGCCAGATTTACGTCCGTTGGTGCCGCTTGACGGCGGTCGTTTCGCCACCTCCGATTTGAATGATTTATACCGTCGTGTGATCAACCGTAATAACCGTTTGAAACGTTTATTGGATTTGGTGGCTCCGGATATTATCGTGCGTAACGAAAAACGTATGTTGCAGGAATCCGTGGATGCATTGCTGGATAACGGTCGTCGCGGCCGTGCGATTACCGGTTCCAACAAACGTCCGTTAAAATCCCTGGCTGATATGATTAAGGGTAAACAAGGCCGTTTCCGTCAGAATCTGTTGGGTAAACGTGTTGACTATTCGGGTCGTTCCGTAATTACCGTAGGTCCGTACCTGCATCTACATCAATGCGGTTTGCCGAAAAAAATGGCGTTGGAATTATTCCGTCCGTTTATCTATGCGAAATTGGAAAGCCGCGGCTTTGCGTCAACCATTAAAGCGGCGAAGAAAATGGTTGAACGTGAAGACGCTATCGTATGGGATATTTTGGCGGACGTTATTCGCGAACATCCGATTCTGTTGAACCGTGCGCCGACATTGCACCGTTTGGGTATTCAGGCGTTTGAACCGCTCTTAATCGAAGGTAAAGCGATTCAGTTGCACCCACTGGTTTGTGCGGCGTTCAACGCGGACTTCGACGGTGACCAGATGGCCGTACACGTTCCGTTAACGTTAGAAGCTCAATTGGAAGCCCGTGCGTTAATGATGTCCACCAACAATATTCTGTCACCGGCTAACGGTGAGCCGATTATCGTTCCATCACAGGATGTGGTGTTGGGTATTTACTATATGACCCGCGAAAAAGTAAACGGTAAAGGCGAAGGCATGTTGCTGCAAGACCCGCGCGAGGCGGAAAAAGCGTATCGTACCGGGCGTGCGGAATTACACTCACGCGTGAAAGTGCGTATCACCGAATACGTGAAAAATGCGGCAGGTGATTTTGAACCGCAAACCAGCTTGGTGGATACGACTATCGGCCGCGCCATTTTGTGGATGATTGCCCCTAAAGGTATGCCGTTCGATTTGTTCAACAATACCCTTGGCAAAAAACAAATTGCCAAATTAATTAACGAAAGCTATCGTCGTCTGGGTATGAAACCAAGCGTGCTGTTCGCCGACCAAATCATGTACACTGGTTTTGCTTATGCGGCGTTGTCCGGTTCGTCCGTCGGTATTGACGATATGGTGATCCCGGAGAAGAAATATGAAATTATTTCTGCGGCGGAAGCGGAAGTGGCCGAAATTCAGGAACAGTTCCAATCAGGTCTGGTAACTGCCGGCGAACGCTATAACAAAGTGATCGATATTTGGGCGACCGCCAACGAACGTGTTGCCAAAGCCATGATGGAAAACCTTTCCACCGAAGAAGTGCTTAACCGCAACGGTGAAATGGAAAAACAAGCCTCTTTCAATAGCATCTTTATGATGGCGGATTCCGGGGCCCGTGGTTCTGCGGCGCAGATTCGTCAGTTGGCCGGTATGCGTGGTTTGATGGCCCGTCCTGACGGCTCGATCATCGAAACTCCGATTACGGCAAACTTCCGTGAAGGGTTGAACGTGTTGCAGTACTTTATCTCAACCCATGGTGCGCGTAAGGGTTTGGCGGATACCGCGTTGAAAACAGCGAACTCAGGTTACTTAACCCGTCGTTTGGTTGATGTGGCACAGGACTTAGTGATCGTTGAAGAAGACTGCGGTACGCACGAAGGTATCGTCATGACTCCGTTAATCGAAGGCGGTGATGAAAAAGTTTCGTTACGTGAGTTGGTGCTGGGTCGTGTTGCGGCCGAGGACGTTTTAAAACCGGGCACGAACGAAGTGTTGATTCCACGTAATACTCTATTAGATGAAAAAGTCTGTGACATTATCGACGAAAATTCAGTGGATAGTGTGAAAGTTCGTTCCGTAGTAACCTGTGATACCGATTTCGGTGTATGTGCGAAATGTTACGGTCGTGATTTGGCACGCGGTCACTTAATCAATCAGGGTGAAGCGGTCGGTGTTATTGCGGCGCAATCCATCGGTGAACCGGGTACACAGTTAACCATGCGTACCTTCCATATCGGTGGTGCGGCATCCGCGGCGGCGAAAGAATCCGGCGTTCAAGTGAAAAACACCGGTACGATTCGTTTAACCAACATCAAGTCTGTTACCAATAAAGAAGGTAAACTGGTATTAACTTCCCGTAATACCGAGCTCACCATTATTGACACCTTCGGCCGTACCAAAGAACACTATAAGGTGCCTTATGGTGCGGTATTGAGCAAAGGCGACGGTGGCGCGGTTACCGCCGGTGAAAGCGTTGCCAACTGGGATCCGCATACCATGCCGGTTATTTCAGAGGTGAGCGGTTTCGTTAAATTCGTGGATATCGTGGACGGTTTGACCGTTACCCGTCAGACCGATGAATTGACAGGTTTGTCTTCCATCGTGGTACAAGATGTGGGTGAACGTGCGACCGCAGGTAAGGATCTGCGTCCAGCAATTAAACTGGTTGATGCCAAAGGCAACGATATCTTAATTCCGGGCACTGAAGTGGTTGCGCAATACTTCCTGCCGGGTAAAGCGATTGTGACCTTGGACGACGGTGCGGAAGTTCATATAGGTGAACCGTTGGCCCGTATTCCGCAAGAATCCGTGGGTACCAAAGATATTACCGGCGGTCTTCCGCGCGTGGCCGATCTGTTTGAAGCACGTAAACCGAAAGAACCAGCCATTCTGGCTGAAATTTCCGGTATAGTATCCTTCGGCAAAGAAACCAAGGGTAAACGTCGCCTGGTGATCACGCCGACGGAGGGTGAACCGCATGAGGAAATGATTCCGAAATGGCGCCAGCTCAACGTGTTTGAAGGTGAAATGGTACAACGCGGTGACTCTATCTCCGATGGCGCGGAGACCCCGCATGATATCTTACGTTTACGCGGCGTCCATGCCGTAACCGAGTATATCGTTAATGAAGTACAAGAAGTTTACCGCCTGCAAGGGGTAAAAATTAACGATAAACACATTGAAGTTATTGTGCGTCAGATGTTGCGTAAAGGTATCATCACCAAGGCTTACGATTCCGAGTTCCTTGAAGGTGAACAGGTTGAGGTGGCCCGCGTGAAAATCGTCAACCGCAAACGTGAAGCAGAAGGCAAACCGCCGGTAGAATTTGAGCGTGAATTGCTCGGTATCACTAAAGCGTCACTCGCCACCGAATCCTTTATCTCGGCAGCCTCCTTCCAGGAAACCACTCGCGTGTTAACCGAGGCGGCTGTGGCTGGTAAACGTGATGAACTGCGCGGTTTGAAAGAGAACGTTATCGTAGGCCGCTTAATTCCGGCGGGTACAGGTTTCGCTTATCACCAGAATCGTGCGAAAAACCGTGCTGCCGGTATTGTGGAAATGGATGAAAAACCGATCCGTTTCTCAGCGGCGGATGAAGATGAAATCGCATCGGAATTCAATGTCGTTGCAGAAGATCCAACCGCAAGTCTGGCTGAAATGCTGAATATGGCGGATGAAGAATAATCACAAATAGTCGATATTTGTTTGAGCCCTCACTATGCGGTGAGGGCTTTTTTGTGGGCGTAACCCGGACAAAGTGCGGTGCTGAAAAACGGAGTTTTGAATTCTTTTTTGACGAGGAATAAGGTTGTTAGGCAATATTTGTGAACAGTGTACTTGAGAGTTGATCCGATTTTTTGCTATGCCATAAAAAATATCCCCTCTTTGAAAAAGAGGGGAAGATGTGATTACCGTGTACTGGTACTTGTAGTGGTACGGTTAGCCCGTTTGCGCTCCATTTCGGTGAGTAGTTTTTTACGTACACGAATAGATTTCGGCGTCACTTCAACCAATTCATCATCGTCAATAAATTCGATGGCCTGTTCAAGGGTTAATTTAATCGGCGTTGTAAGCTGAATCGCGTCATCTTTGCCCGAAGCACGCATATTGGTCAGTTTTTTACCCTGTAAACAGTTTACGGTTAAGTCGTTGGAACGGCTGTGAATGCCGATAATTTGACCTTCATACACTTCCGTGCCGTGTTCGATCATGAGCTTACCGCGTTCTTGCAGGCCCCATAACGCATAGGCAAGGGCTTTACCAGTAGCATTGGAAATCAATACGCCGTTTTTGCGTTGACCTATTTCACCGGGCTTCACATCGTCATAGTGACTGAAACTGGAGTACAGTAAACCTGTACCTGAAGTCATAGTCATGAATTCGTTACGAAAACCGATCAAACCGCGGCTTGGAATAATATATTCTAAGCGGGTACGGCCTTTGCCGTCCGGGATCATATCTTTTACTTCACCCTTACGAATACCTAAGGCTTCCATCACCGCGCCTTGGTGTTGTTCTTCAATATCGATAGTGACTTGTTCAAACGGTTCCTGTTTACGGCCATTCACTTCACGATAGATAACTTTCGGACGGGATACCGCCAGTTCATAGCCTTCGCGACGCATGTTTTCGATTAATACGGATAAATGCAGTTCACCGCGGCCGGATACACGGAATTCGTCGGGGTTAGCGGTTTCTTCCACGCGGAGGGCAACATTATGCACCAATTCTTTGGTTAACCGTTCCAAAATTTGACGGGAAGTGACGAACTTCCCTTCCTGACCGCAGAACGGTGAGGTGTTCACGCAGAAGAACATGGTCACCGTCGGTTCATCTACGCTCAGCGCCGGCAATGCTTCTACATTGTTGATGTCGCACACGGTATCGGAAATATTTAATTCGCCTAAACCGGTGATTGCCACGATATCACCCGCTTGGGCGAGCTCTTCTTCATAACGCTGTAAGCCTAAATGCCCCAACACCTGCCCAATTTTGCCGGTACGGGTTTTGCCTTCGCTGTTGATAATGATCACGGCTTGGTTTGGTTTTACCGTACCGCGCGTAATGCGACCGATACCGATAACTCCCACGTAGCTGTTGTAATCTAACTGAGAAATTTGCATCTGGAACGGCGCGTTTAATTCCACTTTCGGCGGCTCGACGTATTTGACAATCGCTTCGAATAACGGCGTCATATCTTCCGCCAGATTTTCGTGCTCCAAACCTGCCACACCCAGTAAAGCGGAGGCATATACGATAGGGAAGTCTAGCTGTTCGTCCGTCGCGCCGAGGTTAACAAATAAATCAAAAACCTGATCCACCACCCAATCAGGGCGGGCGCCGGGCGGTCCACTTTATTGATGACTACAATCGGTTTTAAGCCATGGGTGAAAGCTTTTTGGGTGACGAAACGGGTCTGCGGCATTGGGCCGTCAAAGGCATCTACCACCAGTAATACGGAATCCACCATGGAAAGCACGCGTTCCACTTCGCCGCCGAAATCGGCGTGTCCCGGAGTGTCCACAATATTGATACGATAGCCGTTCCAGTTAATTGCCGTATTTTTTGCTAAAATGGTAATGCCGCGTTCTTTTTCCAGATCGTTGGAATCCATTACACGTTCGTCGGTATCGCCGTTACGAGCCGTTTCCAAAGTGCCTGATTGTTGTAATAATTTATCAACCAGCGTGGTTTTACCGTGATCAACGTGAGCAATAATTGCGATATTGCGCAATTTATTAATATCTAATTCTGCCATTTGCTTTGAAATCTTCGTTATAATTATTGAGATTGAATTGTTAGCATTTTGTGAAACGCTATCCTAATGTATGAAAGGTCGCCGATTATACAACTTTTTATCTGTCCGGGCTATTAAATAATCGCTAAATCATCGCTGAAACACTGGATTATTCGGTTGTTTGAACTTATTATAAGCAGCTGTTGTAACGATAAGAGTGATAAATAATATGCAATTTGGGACTGCCGGAAAGGTAAATTGACTACTTTCAGTTAACTGATAATTTTAAAATATATATTTTATATTGTAAGATATTAAATCCTATTTGCTGATAATTTCATTTTATTGGAACTGTACTATTTTCCATTTTTAATAAACATTAATAAGCCCCCACTACTCAGGAGATTTTTATGGCAAATGCAGCAGTTGAACGTGTGTTCAAATTAATTGAAGAAAATGACATTAAATTTGTCCTTCTTCGTTTTACCAATATCAAGGGTAAAGAACACGGTGTGTCTTTACCGGTCAATGTCGTTGATGAAGATTTTTTTGAAGACGGTAAAATGTTCGACGGTTCTTCGGTGGAAGGCTGGCGTGCCATTAATAAAGCCGATATGCTTTTAATGCCGATCGCTGAAACTGCCGTGGTGGATCCCTTCGCACAAATCCCGACCCTTTCTGTTCGTTGCAGCATTTATGATCCGAATACCATGCAGCGTTATGATCGCGACCCTCGTTCTATTGCAATCCGCGCGGAAGAATATATGCGCTCGACGGGCGTGGCCGATGAAGTGTTTTTTGGACCGGAGCCCGAATTCTTCCTGTTTGATGATATCCGTTTCAGTACCGACATGAATAACGTATCGTTCAAAATTGACGATGCGGAAGCCGCCTGGAATACCAACCGCAAATATGAAGACGGCAATAATGCCTATCGTCCGTTAAAAAAAGGCGGTTACTGTGCCGTGGCGCCGAATGACAGCGCCCACGACATCCGTTCCGAAATGTGCCTGATTATGGAAGAGATGGGATTGGTCATTGAAGCGCATCACCACGAAGTCGCCACCGCCGGTCAGAACGAAATCGCCACCAAATTCAATTCCCTCACCTTAAAAGCGGACGAAACCCAAATTTATAAATATGTGGTACAGAATGTAGCGGCCGAACACGGTAAAACCGCTTGTTTCATGCCAAAACCGTTTGCGGGCGACAACGGTTCGGGTATGCACTGCAATATGTCTTTAAGCAAAGACGGCAAAAATATTTTCCAGGGTGACAAATATGCCGGTTTGTCTGAAACCGCGCTGTATTATATCGGCGGTATTATCAAGCACGCCAAGGCACTTAACGCTTTCACCAACCCGACCACGAATTCATACAAACGATTGGTGCCGGGTTTTGAGGCCCCGGTATTATTGGCTTATTCCGCCAGCAACCGTTCCGCTTCAATCCGTATTCCGGCGGTCACCAGCCCGAAAGCGATTCGTATTGAAGCCCGTTTCCCGGATCCGTTGGCTAACCCGTATTTGGCTTTTGCGGCGCTGTTAATGGCGGGTCTTGACGGTGTGATCAACAAAATTCATCCGGGCGACGCTATGGATAAAAACTTATACGATCTGCCACCGGAAGAATTAAAAGAAATTCCGGCGGTGTCCAGTTCGTTAGAAGAGGCGTTAAACAATCTGGAACAGGATTTTGAATTCTTAACCCACGGCGGCGTTTTTACTAAAGATTTTATCGAAGCGTTTATTACTATCAAACGTAAAGAAGTCGAACGTGTAAATATGACTCCGCATCCGGTGGAATATGAAATGTATTACGCCTAATGATTAAATTCTCCGACCCTTTCTTTGCAAAAGAGAGGGTCGGATTATCCGGAGGATTTAAAACTCCGTTTTTCGACACCGCACTTTTTATCTTTTACATGCCGCCAAAATATCAGGAGCTTTATTGTTAAGTTAGCGCAAAATCAGTAATTATTCTTTTGCCCTGAATTTTTGTTCTTTATATAAATAGCTGCCTAATAAAGCGTGCGCCAAAGCGTCTTTCTTAAATGCTTCAGGCTGAGTCTTTTCAGTTAGCCGGTGAGTGGTCGGGTTATATTCAAATCCTTGAGCGGCAATTTTTGGACGTAGGATCACCAAATCATGACCCCGCATCATACCTTGGGTTTGGTTGAATTGCATAATGGCCCGATTCGGATTGACATCCTGTGTCAAATCATAGCCGATCATCGGGTAGTCCGCATTAACGCCGGCCAAAGATAGCAGAGTGGTCGGCATATCGAACTGGCTGACGAGGCGATTGTCGCGTCGCGGCTGGATATCCGAACCGAGGATTAAAGCAGGAATATGAAAATGCTCCACCGGCAATAGGCTCGCGCCGTATGCCCGCGCATCATGGTCGGCGATCACAAGGAAAATAGTATCCTGCCAGTAATCGCTCTGTTTCGCCATCCGGAAGAATTGCCCGATAGCGTAATCGGCGTATTTCACCGCGTTATTTACCGTTGCTTTGGGGTGTTCCACCAATTCAATTTTACCGTCGGGAAACTCAAACGGATCGTGATTGCTGGAACTGAACACCAAGCTGAAAAAAGGTTTGCCCTGTTGATGCAGTTGATTGAAGGTATCATTCGCTTTGCGGAATAAATCCTCATCGCTTACTCCCCAAATGCCTGAAAACTCAGGGTTTTTATAATCATTTTGGTCAATGATGCGGGTGAAGCCGTTGCCGTAAAAGAAACTTGCCATATTATCAAAGTGTTTTTCACCGCCGTAAATGAAGGAGGTGTCATAACCTTGCTGTTTTAAGATTTCCGCAATGCTGAAAAAGTTGGTCTGGCTTTTGGTAAGCTTCACTGTGGAACGGGCCGGCGTCGGCGTAAAGCCTGAAACCAATGCCTCGATACCACGCACCGAACGGGTTCCTGTGGCGTATAAATTGTCAAACAGCCAGCCCTGTCGAGCGAGCTTATCGAATTCCGGCGTCAGGTTTTTCCCGCCCAACGTGCCGACAAATTGGGCTCCGAAGCTTTCTTCCAAAATAATAACGATATTTCTGGGTTTGCCTTGATAGCTGGCGCGATTGCGGCTCAAGGTCGGATATTGCTCGGAAATGTAGTCTGCCGCGGGGCGGTTGGCTTTCACCCGCTGCAGCATTTCTTCCACTGACATTTCACCATATACTTCGGATGAGATTTCTTCGGATTTTAACTGGTTGGCCGCGTACAGCACGGAATAACCCGAGTTCAGCACCAGGGAATTCACCAGTCCGTCGGAAGAAAACGCCACCATCGCAGGGTTAATGCCGCGATTGGCAAGGGTTGAGCGCCCGCCCAGCACGGTCAGCGCAATGACACATAAGACGAGAACAGGCCGCCATTGCCACTTGGGAAAACGAATATTTTGGGTCGCCCGGCCCGAAACTCGCCAAAACAGCACCGCACTTACGACCGAAAGCACGAGACTGAGCACGGTGGCAAGCGGATGCCCTTTACCCAACATGGAAAATACTTCTTTCGGATAAAGCAGATATTCTAAAAACAATCGGTTCGGACGGAAATCATAGGTAGCGATAAAGGCGGGCGTGGCGAGTTCCATAAACAACAGGAAAACGCTGAACACCGTTAACCATAGGCGCAGAAAAGTGCGGTGCCATTTTTGCGAGTTTTTATAAAACAGCAGAACGTTGAGTAAGGCGGGTAAGCCGAACAGCCAGCTCATAGTCACAACATCCATGCGAATACCCTGCAAGAATACCTGCCCCCAACCGTTCACCGCATTAACGCGATCGGCTTGCCATAAACTTAACCCGAAGCGAAACAGGGAAAGTATGGTTAGATTTATGCCGATAAAGCATAAAACGGGAAAGAAAATAGAGCGAGGTTTTTGTATAGTCATAAGCGAATCCATTCCGTATGTTAAAAAAATTAGTGCCCGATTCTAAAGGAAGATTCCTCGAAACGCTATACTTTTCCTTATAATTTGATTTTCCGTTATAATGTTTTCTTTCATTTGCCTGGAAACGAGATTGTTATGACCCAAATTGCAGAAAATCCCTTGGTACTGGTTGACGGTTCCTCTTATTTATATCGTGCTTTTCATGCTTTTCCGCCGCTGACCAACTCGCGGGGCGAGCCGACGGGAGCGATGTACGGCGTGCTGAATATGCTGAAAAGCCTGATTTCGCAGGTGCGTCCGAGCCATATCGCGGTGGTGTTTGACGCTAAGGGAAAAACCTTTCGTGATGAAATGTTTGAGCAATATAAATCCCATCGTCCGCCGATGCCCGATGATTTACGCAAACAGATTCAACCCTTGCACGATATGATTCAGGCCTTGGGTATTCCGCTGTTAGTGGTGGAAGGCGTGGAAGCCGATGATGTGATCGGCACACTCGCCGTGCAGGCGGCCGAACAGGGCGGCAATGTGCTGATCAGTACGGGTGATAAGGACATGGCGCAGTTGGTGAACGACAGGATTATGCTCATCAATACCATGAACAACACCTTGCTGGATCGCGAGGGCGTCATTGCTAAATACGGTATTCCGCCTGAACTGATTATTGATTATTTGGCGTTGATGGGCGATAGCTCCGATAACATCCCGGGCGTGGCGGGCGTGGGCGAGAAGACCGCTCTGGGCTTGCTGCAAGGGATCGGCAGCATGGCGGAGATTTATGCTAATTTGGATAAGGTGGCGGAGCTGCCGATTCGCGGCGCAAAGAAACTGGGTGAAAAACTGGCGGCCGCCAAAGCGGACGCGGATTTATCCTACGTCCTCGCCACCATAAAAACAGACGTTGCCTTATCGGTTAAGCCCGATGAATTAACCATTGGCCGGGCAGATAACGATGCGCTGGTAGAACTTTTCAGACGCTATGAGTTCAAGCGCTGGCTGAACGAGGCAATGACGAGCGGAAGCAAAATCAGCAAATCACAAGGAGCAGCGGCGAAGATTAATCCTTATCAAACCACACCGGCGGCGACGGAAAGCGAGGCTATTACACCGATCACCATTGATCGCAGCCGTTATGAATGTATTTTAACCGAAGCGGATTTAATCCGTTGGGTGGAAAAATTGCAGTCCGCCGCCTTAATTGCGGTGGATACGGAAACCGACAGCCTCGATTATATGTCCGCCCGTTTGGTGGGGATTTCCTTTGCCTTGGAAAACGGCGAAGCGGCTTATTTGCCGCTGGGGCATGATTATATCGGCGTGCCCAAAATGGTGGATTTCAGCACCGCACTTGCCTTGCTTAAGCCCGTACTTGAAAGTCCGGCCATTAAGAAAATCGGACAGAATTTCAAATATGACCTGACGATTTTTGCCCGTAACGGCATTGAAGTGCAAGGTGTAGCGTTCGATACCATGCTGGAATCCTATGTGCAGAACAGTACTGGGCGGCACAACATGGACGAACTGGCAAAACGCTATCTCGGCCATCAAACCATCGCTTTTGAAGACATTGCCGGCAAGGGCAAAGGGAAGCTCACCTTTAATCAAATCGGTATCGAACAGGCGGCGGAATATGCCGCCGAAGACGCGGATGTCACCATGAAGCTGCATCAGGTTTTATGGTGGAGATTATCCCGCCAGCCCGATTTGACCGCATTATTTCAACAGATGGAAATGCCGCTGGTGCCTGTGCTGTCACGGATGGAGCGTCATGGCGTACTGATTGATTGTGATGCCTTATTTATGCAGTCCAACGAAATCAGCCAACGTTTAACCGAATTGGAGGCGGCGGCCCATAAATTAGCCGGTAGAGCGTTTAATTTAGCCTCAACCAAACAGTTACAGGAGATTTTATTCGATCAATTGGGTCTGCCTGTGCTGCAGAAAACGCCGAAAGGGGCGCCGTCCACCAGTGAAGAAGTGCTGGAGGAACTTGCTTACTCCCACGCATTGCCGAAACTATTGGTGGAACACCGCGGCTTGAGCAAACTGAAATCCACCTACACTGATAAGCTGCCGTCCATGGTGAATCGTCACACCGGACGGGTGCATACGTCATATCATCAGGCGGTGACGGCAACAGGGCGATTGTCTTCCAGCGATCCGAATTTACAGAACATTCCGATTCGTAATGAGGAGGGGCGCCGTATCCGTCAGGCATTTGTGGCGCGCGAAGGGTTTAAAATTATTGCGGCGGACTATTCCCAAATCGAACTCCGCATTATGGCGCATTTGTCGCAGGATCGTGGTCTGATTACCGCCTTCAGCGAGGGTAAGGATATTCACCGTTCCACCGCGTCGGAAATTTTCGGTTTGCCGTTGCAAGAGGTGACCGCCGAACAACGCCGCAGTGCAAAAGCCATTAACTTCGGTCTGATCTACGGCATGTCCGCTTTCGGTTTGTCCCGCCAACTGGGCATTCCGCGTGTCGAAGCGCAAAAATATATGGATCTTTATTTTCAACGCTATCCGGGCGTACAGACCTTTATGAGCGATATTCGCGAAAAGGCTAAGGCGCAAGGTTATGTGGAAACCTTGTTCCACCGCCGTCTGTATCTGCCGGATATCCGCTCGGCAAACGCCATGCGGCGTAAAGCGGCGGAACGGGTCGCCATTAATGCGCCGATGCAAGGCAGCGCGGCGGATATTATCAAACGTGCCATGATCGAGATTGACCGCGCCATTTTGAATGATCCCGATATTGTGATGATTATGCAGGTGCACGATGAGCTGGTGTTTGAAGTGCGGTCGGAAAAAGTCGAGTTTTACCGTCCGATAATCAAAGATCTGATGGAACAGGCCGCTCGCTTAACCGTGCCGTTGATTGTGGATGTCGGCGTAGGCAATAACTGGGACGAGGCGCATTAATTCCGCGCCAAAGTGCGGTGTCGAAAACGTGAGTTTTTCATCACCGCACTTTATTAAGCAAAGTGCGGTCGGCGGTTGAAACATTTCAATTTTTAACCATTCATAATGAATTAAAGAAAATCACCAGAATGATGACGGGGATAACATAGCGTACATAATTAAACCAGAATGCGGTGAACCCCGGCGATGCGTTAAGTTCGGTCTTTGCTTCCTCTTTCAGCACAAAGCCGACGAAGATTGTGCAGCCAAGGGCGGTGAGAATAAACAAAATATTGCCGCTGATGTAGTCAAAGGCGTTGAAAATGCTCATTCCCATTATGCTGATATTTTTCCAGACGGAATCGCCCAGAATAGACGGAATGTTGCCGATGATAAAGATGACGCTCAGCGTTAAAGCGATGGCCGTTTTACGTGTCATTCTGGTTTTTTCCTGCAATACCGTGATAATGACTTCGTAAATGGTTAACGAAGTGGTGAGCGCCGCGATAATCAGTAACGTAAAAAAGACGATTGCAAAGAACGTGCCGCCCCACATATATGAAAATACGATAGGCAGACTTTGGAAAACGAGAGTAGGGCCCGAATCGGGCGGAATGTTGAAACTGAATAGCGACGGAAAGATCATGAAACCGGCCAATACGGCAATCAGCGTATTCATGATACCCGTAATGACAGCGGTTTTAACCAGGTTTTCATTCTTATCCAAGTAGCTGGAAAGGGTGATTAAGACACCGAAACCAAGGCTTAAAGCGAAAAATACCTGTCCTAACACGAAGACAAACAGCTTGGGCGTGATTTTGGAAAAATCGGGCATCAGATAGAATTTGATCCCTTCAAGCGAGCCGGGAAGCGTGATATTACGGACAATCATAATAATTAAGGCGATGAACAGAATCGGCATAAGATATTTTACCGAACGCTCAATGCCGTCCACGATGCCCCGTGCCAGAATGATGTAATTAATCAGTACGAATAACGCCGTGTAGATGGTTACGGTGAGAGGATTGTTGGCAATATTGTCGTTGAAAAAGGCGGATGTGACTTCCACGGTGACAGGCGAGGATAAATCTAACGAACCCGAAAACAGATTGCCGATATAGGTGAGCACCCAACCGCCCAACACCATGTAATAGGCTAAAATACCGAAGGCGCCCAGCAATCCCATGTAGCCTAAAATTTTCCACGCGGAAGCGATTTTTTTGCCGCCGCCGCTGCCGAAAGCGTCAATGCTGTTAACCTGCATTCTCCGGCCGATAACATTTTCCACCAAAATCATCGGAATGCCGATCATTAGCATTGCGATACAAAATAAAAATACATAGGCACCGCCGCCATTTTCTCCCACCAGATAAGGGAAACGCCAGGTCGCCCCAAAACCGACGGTTGCGCCTGCAACGGTCATGACATATGTCAGCCTGTTCGACCATGATTGTCTTTTCTGTTTCGCCATAGAATGCTCCTTACTTAATTCAGAGAAGTAACATAAGGCAAGAGTGTTCCTTGCCTTATTGGTGTTTTCCGTGCCGAAGCTTATTATTGCGCTCTTAGTGCCTCCTCGGCGGGCAGATAATCAATGCCGAAGGCGTCGCTTACGCCCTTAAAGGTACAGTGTCCGTTGTAGGTGTTTAGCCCTTGTAATAAGGCGGGATTGTTCAGGCAGGCTTCTTTTACACCGAACCGTGCTAGATCTAGACCATAATTCAATGTGGAATCCGTTAAGCCCAGCGTAGAGGTACGGGCGACACAGCCGGGCATATTGGCAACGCAATAATGAATTACGCCGTCAATCTCGTAAATCGGATCATTATGGGTGGTAGGGTGTGATGTTTCAAAACAGCCTCCTTGGTCAATGGCAACATCAACAATCACGGAGCCCGGTTTCAGTAATTTGAGATCTTCTTTGCGTAATAAGCGCGGTGCTTTCGCTCCCGGAATTAACACGGCACCGATCACCACATCGGCGGTCGGCAACAGGGACAAAATGTTGCCTCTTGTGCTGATGAGGGTTTTAATCCGCATATGAAAAATTTGATCGATATAAGCCAAACGCTGAGCGTTAATGTCTAAAATCGTGACATCGGCACCGATCCCCATAGCGATTTGCGCCGCATTCAACCCTACAACGCCGGCACCTAGAATCACTATCTTTGCTTTAGGCGTACCGGCCGTACCGCTCAGCAGTATGCCGCTGCCGCCAAAGGTTTTCTGGCTATATTTCGCCGCTTCCAATGTTGCTAGTCGCCCCGCGATTTGACTCATTGGCGCAAGACAAGGCAAACCCGCCGGCGTTTTGATTGTTTCGTATGCGATGGATTGGATTTTTTTGTTGAGTAATAAATCGGTTAAAGGTTTATCCGCGGCGAGATGAAGATAGGTGTACAGAATTTGATTTTCTCGAAAATAATCGTATTCGGCCTTGATGGGTTCCTTTACTTTAATGATCATATCCGATTTGGCGAAAAGCGTGGTTTTATCGCTAACAATAGCCCCCGCCTTTTGATAATCTTCATCACTGAAGCCAATCCCCGCGCCTGCTTGACATTCAATATAAACCGTATGTCCGGCTTCTACATAAGATTGCACATTTGAAGGGGTTAGACCAACACGATATTCTTGTGTTTTGATTTCTCTTGGACAACCGATAATCATAATACGCTCCTATTTTTTGCAGATGATGGATAACAGAAAATATCTGTTTGTCGGAACGCAATATAATATGTTAGGAAAAGAAAATATGTGACTGGTTTCACATAATTGAAACATTTATACAACAATTCTTAGTTTTTATTGAGCCGGAAAAAGTGCGGTGCTGATTTGGCGAGTTTTGTGTCCTTCTCCCGTCTTGCAGTTTTCTGTTTATAACGGTCTTCGGAACAAGAGCTAGTGCAAGGAATTTATTCAAAACTCAAAAAACAGCACCGCACTTTGTCTGCCGGCGGCTAAAGCGCGGTGTTGAGAAATGGAGTTTTTATCCCGGCGGGCGTTTACTCTACGGTGACCGCTTTCGCAAGGTTGCGCGGCTGGTCAACATCGGTGCCTTTGATCAGGGCAATGTGATATGACAGCAATTGCAGCGGCACGGTATAGAAAATCGGCGCGGTGATTTCATCAACGTGCGGTAACACGATGGTTTTGAAACCGTCGGTGTCGGTGAAGCCGGCATCTTTGTCGGCGAACACGTATAACTGACCGCCGCGGGCGCGCACTTCTTCAATGTTGGATTTCACTTTTTCCAGTAAATCGTTTTCCGGCGCCACAACCACTACGGGCATTTCGCTGTCGATTAACGCCAACGGGCCGTGTTTCAACTCACCTGCGGCATAGGCTTCGGCGTGGATATAAGAAATTTCTTTCAATTTCAGCGCGGATTCCATGGCGATAGGATAAAATTCCCCGCGACCTAAAAATAGGGTGTGATGTTTTTCCGCGAAATCTTCCGATAATTTTTCAATGTCTTTATCCGATACCAAGGCGCTTTCGATTTGTGCCGGTAAGCGTTGCAGAGCCTGTACGATATGGTGTTCCTGTTCTTCGCTCAGCGTGCCTTTTAAGCGGCCGATAGCGACATTCAGTAATAACAGACAGGTTAACTGAGTGGTGAAAGCCTTGGTTGACGCCACACCGATTTCAATGCCCGCTTTGGTGAGGAAAGCGAAATCGGATTCACGCACGAGAGAAGAACTGGCGACGTTACAAATGGTCATGGCCGACATATAGCCCGATTCTTTGGCTAAGCGTAAGGCCGCCAAGGTATCTGCGGTTTCACCCGATTGCGATAGGGTGATCAGCAGGCTGTTCGGACGGGTAACGAATTTGCGGTAGCGGAATTCGGAGGCGATTTCCACATCGCAGCTCACGCCGGCAATGGCTTCAAACCAGTAACGGGCGACCATTCCCGCGTTATATGAGGTGCCGCAAGCGACAATTTGAATATGTTCTGTTTTTTTCAGAATGTCCGCCGCGTTTGCGCCGATAGCATCAATATTTACTTTTCCATCTTTGATACGGCCGTCCAAGGTGTTCATAATGGCCACCGGCTGTTCGAAGATTTCTTTTTGCATATAGTGCCGGTATGGGCCTTTATCGGCGGCATCCTGTTCAAAGTTGCCTTCATGAATTTCACGTTCCGCTTTTTTGCCGTCGCCGGCGTAAATATTTACACTGGTGCGGGTAATTTCAGCTACATCACCTTCTTCAAGATAGGTGAAACGATGGGTGACGCTTAATAAAGCGAGCGGATCTGATGCAATGAAATTTTCGCCGATACCATAACCGATGACCAATGGGCTGCCAGAACGGGCTACCACTAAATGTTCCGGTTCATCCTGATTCATGATTACGGTGCCGTAGGCACCGCGCAGCTGTACGACGGTTTTTTGTACGGCTTCCAGTAGGGACTTGGCGGAACGGAGTTCCCAATTTACCAGGTGCGCGATAACTTCGGTGTCTGTTTGTGATTGGAACACATAGCCGCGCTGTTGCAGTATTTCCTTGAGCTCTTCGTAGTTTTCGATGATACCGTTGTGTACCACCGCGATTTTACCGGAACGGTGCGGATGTGCGTTGGTTTCCGACGGTTCGCCGTGGGTCGCCCAGCGTGTATGGGCAATCCCTGTGCCGCCGATTAACGGATGGACGGCGATAGCGTCATCCAGCGCCTTTACTTTGCCTACCCGGCGCACAATTTGCATATTATGATCTGCTGCGTTTAAGACAGCCACACCGGCCGAATCGTATCCGCGATACTCTAAACGATGTAAACCTTCGATTAAAATTGCTGCTACGTCACGTTGTGCTACCGCACCGACAATACCACACATAATTTTTCCTTTTTTCTTAGTAAGTTACTTTTTTAGCTAGATTGCACAAATGACTTCCACATTGTGAGATTCAATCATTTGTTTAATTTCAGGTGTGAGCAGGTTATCCGTGATTAACACATCAATTTGCTCCCACATTAGTTCTAAATTCGGCATTCTACGACCGATTTTTTGTGATTCGACCAGCACAATCACTTCACGGGATACTTCCGCCATAACACGGCTTAAACCTACCAGTTCATTGAAAGTGGTCGTGCCTCGCTCTAAATCAATACCGTCGGCGCCGATAAAAAGCTGGTCAAAATCATAGGATCGCAATACCTGTTCCGCCACTTGTCCCTGAAAAGACTCGGAACGGGTATCCCACGTACCGCCGGTCATCAGTAAGGTCGGTTCGTTTTCCAGCAGGCGCAGTTCCGTTGCGACCGAAAGGGAATTGGTCATCACAACCAGCCCTTGTTTCTTATTTAATTGTTTAATTAATGCTGTTGTTGTGCTGCCGCTATCTACGATAATACGGTTATGATCCCGGATTCGTTCCGCCGCCGCTTTTGCTATAGACATCTTTCGTTGCGAAAGGTTCTCATCCTGTGATTCTTCAATCAGATCTTGCGGCATCAATACGGCTCCTCCATAACGACGAAGCAGAAAACCGTTTTCTTCCAGTGCAGTAAGATCCTTGCGGATAGTGACTTCAGAAGTATCAAACAGCTGTACTAACTGGTCCACAGTTATTTCGCCTTCCTCTTGCAGAATTTGCATAATGGTGTGGCGGCGTTGCTGAGCATTACGATTTTTTAAATTTCGTTTCATTAGCAAAACCTCTGAAAGTAGCTTGTTTAAGTTTCGAATCGGAATTTTATAGAAAGGAAAATGGAATGTAAACCTATATTTATAATCGCGGACGGGGAGTGGAGATATAAAAAAACCCCGCCGCATGATTGGGCAGGGTTCACAAATACGGGGTTAAAAAATTAACCATTCACTGCATCTTTCAATGCCTTACCGGATACAAACGCCGGCACTTTTGACGCCGCAATTTGAATTTCGGCACCAGTTTGCGGGTTACGACCTGTGCGAGCTTTACGTTCGCTTACTTTGAATGTACCAAAGCCGATTAATTGTACTGAGTCGCCAGCTTTTAAGCTTGCAGTGATGGCATCTAAAGTGGCTTCTAGAGCTGCTTTAGCTTGTTTTTTATTTAATTCTGCTGCACTAGCAATCGCATCAATTAAATCCGTTTTATTCATAAGTTAGTACCTTTTAATTTTATTGAACTTTTACGTTTTCGGATAAAGAAAAGGCCCATAAATAATATAAACCTTTCTTATTTTATTTACCGACACTATTCATAACTGTAAATAACAGCCAGTTAAAGCTTAATCCAACTTAGCCAGAAAGCAAAGTGTTATCTTCTATTTTTGCTACAAAAATCACATCTATTGGTTATTTTTTATACCGATATTTGAAATTCTGCTTTCTCTCAGCTCATTACGCAGGTCAGAAATCAACTTGACATCATGTTTTTCCGTTTCTTTTAAGCTGCGATAAATTTGCCATTGTACGTCTAATTCCCGCTGAATATCTTCAGATTCTTTCAGATCCTGTTCACTTAATTCATTGTCCTGCTGAGTTTCCAGCATACTGACGATGGTTTGCAGAGAAATTCGACTGATTCTAATCGCTTGTTCCAAGGTTGAACCGGCAATAATACTATGCAGCAGCTCGGATAAGGCCTCACAGGCATCTGAGGCCGGCACAACACCAAAAAATGTATAGTCGTTTACATCAGGAATAATATGTTCCAGCTTTTCCAGCTGATTCTCAAAATTGATTTTCGTTCCTTTCACCGTGAGGAATTCCCACACCAGATTCAGTATATTGTGATAAAGCTTTGCCTGCTGTGGCTGCTCGGTGACTTGGCAGAACAACTGATAATTGGGATACATCCGTTCGCACAGACACGCCATAAAAGTCATATGTTGCCAGCCGGCAAGGTTTTCCAGCCGTTTATGGATGGGGTTTCTCATCTGATTCGGCATTGACGTGCTCCTTATTTATGATAAACCTGTGAGTATTGATGAACGGCATCTACAAAAATTTGCGGAGCGACGACAGGCACGTCTTGCTGGATGCCGTGACCGAGATTAAATACGTGGCCGGAGCCTTTACCGAATTCCGCTAAAATGGTTTTTACTTCCTGTTCAATACGTTCTTTCGGGGCATACAACACGGAAGGATCCATATTGCCTTGCAATGCCACTTTTTCTCCGACACGGGCTTTTGCTTCGGCAAGATTGACCGTCCAGTCTAAACCGATAGCATCGCAGCCCGTATCGGCGATGGCTTCCAGCCACAGGCCGCCGCCTTTGGTAAAGAGGGTTACGGGCACCGCGCGTCCTTCATGTTTGCGGACTAAACCGTCCACGATTTTGTGCATATACTGCAGGGAAAAATCCATATAATCGCGATGGGCCAACACGCCGCCCCAAGTATCAAACACCATCACCGACTGGGCTCCTGCTTTGATCTGAGCGTTCAAATATAGAATTACGGCATCCGTCACTTTATCTAATAGTTGATGCAGCAAATGCGGCTCGCTGTATAACATCTTTTTGATTTTACTGAAACTTTTGCTGCTACCACCCTCTACCATATAGGTTGCCAACGTCCACGGGCTGCCGGAAAAACCGATGAGCGGCACTTCACCCTTTAATTCACGACGGATGGTACGTACCGCATTCATCACATATTGTAATTCCTGCTCAGGATCAGGAATCGGCAAATTCAGCACCGCACTTTGGCTGTCAATCGGGCGGGCGAATTTCGGGCCCTCTCCCGCGCCGAAACTTAAGCCCAAACCCATAGCATCGGGAACGGTCAGAATATCGGAGAACAGGATTGCCGCGTCCAACGCGTAACGGCGCAAGGGCTGTAAGGTGACTTCACAAGCCAGTTCCGCATTGCGGCACAGAGACATAAAATCTCCCGCCTGAGCTCTGGTGAGCCGGTATTCCGGCAAATAACGCCCCGCCTGACGCATCATCCAAACCGGGGTCATATCCACGGGTTCACGTAAAAGGGCTTTTAAGTAGCGATCGTTTTTCAAAGTGGTCACGTTGTTTTCCTTATTGACCTGCACAGAGTGCCAGTGTTGCTTTAATTAATTTAAGGGCGATGGAGCCTTCGGGCGGCAAATTCGGTAAAGGTTGGTTATATTTAAACCATTTGGCGTCAAAAATTTCGCTTTTTTGTATTTGGATTTCGCCGCTGTCATAATCCGCCAGAAAGCCCACCATTTGTGAGTTAGGAAATGCCCAGGGTTGACTGCCGAAATAGCGTAAGTTTTTAATTTTAATGGCTGTTTCTTCAAATACTTCGCGTTGAACGGTTTGTTCAAAGGATTCACCCACTTCCACAAAGCCCGCCAGGGTGGTGTACATTAACGTCTCTTTATGACGAACATGGCAAGCCAGCAGAATTTCCTCGCCGCGGCGTACGGCAACGATAATGGAAGGACAAATCACCGGGTAAGTGCGGTGTCCACAATCGGAGTTTTTACATTGTACCGCCCATTCATCGACGGTTTGTTCGGTTTCGCTTCCGCATTTACCGCAAAATTTATGGGTTTTATAAAAATGATTTAATTCAACTCCGCGGTGCAGTAGATTTATCGTGCGTTCGGGCAGCGAAATCAGTTCACGCAGAGAGGTATATTCCCGTTCGTCGTCGCGTTCTTCCAGCAGCCATAGCGGTTGTTGTTCCAGTTCACCGATCACCATGCCGTTTTGCCCTTCAAAAGCAAAATCGGAAGCCAATCCTTGCGGCAGCCTGCCTTGGATAAGGTGGACGCTTGAACCTTGCGTTAATAGCCAGAATCCATAATCCGAGGGTTTAATCACTTGCATGGGATTACCTACCTTTGTCAAATTTGCATAAACCGCCATATTATAAACGAACGCAGTCGATTCATTAACTGCTTTCTTACAGGGTAAATAGTAATTTGTGGCTTATTATTTAAAGATTTATTATAATTGTTGAAATTTTGTAAAATTTATTTAGGAGCAATTATGAAAAATATCGTTATCGTTGGAGGCGGTGCGGGCGGTTTAGAGCTTGCCACCTATCTCGGTAACACACTTGGACGCAAAGCGCGGGCCAGTATTACGTTAATTGACCGCAATCAAACGCATCTGTGGAAGCCTTTGCTGCACGAAGTTGCCACAGGGGTGTTGGATGCGGAAACCGACGCGGTCAGCTATCGCGCCCATGCGCATAATCACCATTTCCACTTTGAACAGGGCTCGATTAACCGTATCGATCGTACTAATAAATATGTGGAGCTTGCCCCTGTGTATGGTCAGGAAGGCGATATGATTGTGGTGGCGCGCCGGATTCCTTATGATTATTTGGTGTTGGCTATCGGCAGTAAATCGAATGATTTCAACACCAAAGGCGTTGCGGAACACTGTATTTTCTTAGATGGTCCGGAACAGGCTTTGCGTTTTCAACACAAAATGCTGGAGCTGTTCCTGAAATACGCGGAAAACAACGCGTTGGAAGAAATCGGCGAAGACGACAGTAAACAAAAACTGGTGCAGGAAGGCAAGGTTAATATTGCTATCGTCGGTGGCGGAGCGACCGGAGTTGAACTTTCTGCTGAGCTCTTTAACGCAGCTCAGCATTTATCTTCCTATGGTTACGGTAAGATCGATAGTTCTCACTTGCAGGTGACTTTAATTGAAGCGGGCGAACGCTTACTGCCGGCATTGCCGGAACGTATTTCCACCTCTGTACGTACAGAATTGGAAGAATTAGGGGTGAATGTAAAAACGGGAACGATGATTACAGAGGCGAAAGCCAATAGCCTGATGACCAAAGACGGCCAAGAAATTAAGGCTGATCTGATGGTTTGGGCGGCAGGAATTCGTATTTCGGCAATCACCCGACAGTTTGACGGACTGGAGCTAAACCGTATTAATCAGATCTGTATCAAAGACACTCTGCAAACCACCGTGGATGACAGCATTTTTGCTATCGGCGACTGTGCCTTTTTATTACAAAAAGACGGCAAACCCGTGCCGCCCCGCGGTCAGGCCGCTAACCAGATGGCGACCGTTTGCGGGCAGAATATCGTTGCATTGTTAAACGGTAAGACGTTAAAGACCTTTACTTATTTTGATAAAGGCTCATTGGTATCATTATCCAAGTTCACCGCCCTCGGCAATATTACCACGGGCAAGAAAAGCTCCATGACGATTGAAGGCCGTTTGGCCCGCTTGGCATATATTTCTTTGTATCGTCTGCACCAGCAAAAATTACACGGTTGTTTTAAAACCGGGTTGATTATTCTGATCGGGCGCTTAAACCGCTTTATCCGCCCGTCTCTGAAATTACATTAAAACTGAAAAACTCCGCAAAACGACACCGCACTTTGAGCCGGTAGCCCAAAGTGCGGTGTTGTATTTAGGCGTTTTGCAACACCCTGTCAAGCCTTAATTTAAGCTTTCGGACCTGCGGCAACTAATGCTTTACCTTCTTCGGTGCCGGTATATTTTTCAAAGTTCTTAGTGAAACGTGCAGCCAGATCTTTGGCTTTTTCTTCCCATTGCGCTTTGTCGGCATAAGTATCACGCGGATCGAGGATTGCAGGATTGACGCCCGGCAAGGCTTTAGGAATAGCAAAATTAAAGATCGGCAGAGTGCCCATTTCCGCTTTTTCGATGGAACCGTCCAGGATAGCGTCAATAATGCCGCGTGTATCCTTGATGGAAATACGTTTACCCGTACCGTTCCAACCGGTATTGACCAGATAAGCCTGCGCGCCGGATGCCTGCATCCGTTTAACCAACACTTCCGCGTATTGGGTCGGGTGTAAGCTCAGGAATGCCGCACCGAAGCAAGCGGAGAAAGTTGGGGTAGGCTCGGTAATACCGCGCTCGGTACCCGCTAATTTAGCGGTGAATCCGGACAGGAAGTAGTATTTTGTTTGTTCCGGGGTTAATTTTGATACCGGCGGTAATACGCCGAAAGCATCGGCAGACAGGAATATCACTTTGGTCGCCGGGCCTGCTTTGGAAACAGGTTTTACAATGTTCTGAATGTGGTAAATCGGGTAGGACACACGGGTATTTTCTGTTTTTGAACCGTCGTCGTAATCCACATCGCCGTTTTCTTTCACCACCACGTTTTCCAACAAAGCATTACGTTTAATCGCGCCGTAGATATCCGGTTCGTTTTCAGCGGATAAATGAATGGTTTTCGCGTAGCAGCCGCCTTCAAAGTTGAATACGCCTTCATCATCCCAGCCGTGTTCATCGTCACCGATTAATTGACGTTTCGGATCAGTGGAAAGGGTGGTTTTACCTGTGCCGGATAAACCGAAGAAGATGGCCGTATCACCTTTTGCGCCCACGTTGGCGGAACAATGCATAGAAGCGATACCGCGCAGCGGCAGGAAGTAGTTCATCATGGAGAACATACCTTTTTTCATTTCACCACCGTACCATGTGCCGCCGATCAGCTGAATTCCTTCAGTGATGTTGAATGCCACAAAGTTTTCTGAGTTTAAACCTTGTTCTTTCCAGTTCGGATTGGTGCATTTTGCCCCGTTCATCACCACGAAATCGGGTTTAAAGTTAACCAATTCGGCTTCGCTCGGACGAATAAACATATTTTTCACGAAATGAGCCTGCCATGCGACCTCGGTCACAATGCGCACCGCCAGACGGGTATCTACGTTAGCACCGCAGAAAGCGTCAACAACAAATAAACGTTTACCGGAAAGCTGTTTGGTGACTAACCCTTTTAAGCTTTGCCATGTTTCCTGGTTCATCGGTTTGTTATCATTTTTAACTTTGTCGCTGGTCCACCAAACGGTATTTTCCGTTTTCTTGTCCAATACGATATATTTATCTTTCGGTGAACGCCCGGTGAAAATCCCCGTGTTGACCGCAACCGCCCCTTGATTCGTGACAACTCCCTTTTCGAACCCTTCCAGACCCGGTTTTGTTTCTTCCTCAAACAAGAATTCATAGCTTGGATTATATACAACTTCTTTTACATCGTAGATACCAAGCTCACCCAGATCTTTAATTACTTTGTTTACATCTGTCATACATCACCTCATAATGAAATTAAAATAGAATTAAATTAATGGCGAATATTGTATAGAAATCGCTACCTAAAAAATGTTATATAGATCATAAATTAAAAATTTTGTCGGATTTTTTTATAAAAATGTGATTTGGCTCAAAGTTCTGGGCTTGAAAAACAAAAAAGGTTTCTTCCGAAACCTTTCATGTATTTATTATTTGATTTAATTAAAATCTTTCCACAAACGCCGCATAACTATCAATAAATTGCTGTAGCATTGTTTTAACGCCGTCAGCGGCAATTTCGCCGTTTTCATCAAACACGCCATTGAATAGGCCACCGACATTGGCGGCGAACGGAGCGACAGGCATATTCACGAAAGCCCCGGAGGCAATGGTGCGTAGTTGATCGGTCGCACGCACACCGCCGGCCGCACCGGCTCCCACGGTAACGATACCGGCGGGTTTGCCGAGCCATTTACTTTGTCCCATCGGACGGGAGGCAATATCGATAGCGTTTTTCAGCATGGCGGAAATTGCGCCGTTATGTTCCGGAGTGACGAATAACACGCCGTCGGCCCGTGCAATTTCTTCACGTAAACGGGTGTAAGACGCCGGACTGTTTTCATCAAGGTCGCGATCATAGAGGGGAAGATCCGCGATTTCCACCACATTTAACCGAAGACCGGCGGGCGCCATTTTTTGCAGATGGGAAACTACCAGTTTATTGAATGAGGTTTTACTTGCGCTGCCGATAAGTACTGCGATTTGTTCTGTCATAATATATTCCTAAATAAATAGTTATCGTAAATCGAGGAATATTCTACTTTATTTATTAAAAGAAGATAATAGCTTAATATATTGAAAAACTATTTACTTAAAGTAAAAAATCTATTACGGCTATAAAAAACCGCACAATAAAGTGCGGTGCGGTTTTAACGATTTTTAAGCGAATTTTTCGGTCGCTTTTTCCACCGTTGATTTTGCTGTATCTGCAGCATTTAAAGCTGATTTTGAGCTGCAGGGGTCGGGCCTTTACCTTCCGGACGTTCAAAACCTTTTTCTTTCATGCAAGCGTCAAATTTGGCTTGATCCTGAGTCTGACCAACGCTTTCATGACATGCTTTCAATGCCGCTTCAACTTGCGGGTTAGCACCGCCCTGCGGGCCTTGACCTTGCGGTGGCTGCGGACGATTGTCAGAATGAGATGAACATGCGGCCAAAGCCATAGTCACTGCTGCAATACCGAGTAGTTTTTTCATAATACATCCTCTCTTTTATGTTTGATTTTGTAGGCATAAAGCCCTTTTATTTGACTACGATTTTGTGCCATGGTTCATTTTTAGCGGAAGGGTTTCAGTTGAGTAGAAGGGACGAAAAAGTGCGGTGTCGAAATCCGCACTTTTTTCATTAAGCCGTAGGAAGCCGGTAAGGCTTACACATCATAGGTGGTTGACGCCGTATTACCGCCGCGGCCCGTCCAATTGGTGTGGAAAAATTCACCGCGCGGTTTATCGGTGCGTTCATAAGTGTGCGCACCGAAGTAGTCGCGCTGTGCCTGTAACAGGTTCGCCGGTACGTGTTCCGAGGTGTAGCCGTCCAGGAAGGTGATGGCGCTGGTCATACACGGCATCGGAATACCCGCTTCAATGGATTTCGCCACCACTTTACGCCAGTCGCTCATGGCATTTTCCAGGATACCTTTGAAATAGCCATCGGAACCCAAAAATATGAGATCAGGGTTAGTTTCGTAGGCGTCGCGAATATTACCGAGGAAACGGCTGCGGATAATACAGCCTTCGCGCCATAAAAGGGCGGTTGCACCGTAGTTAATATCCCAACCGAAGCTTTCGGACGCTTCACGGATCAGCATAAAGCCCTGTGCGTAGGAAATAATTTTTGAGGCAAGCAAGGCTTTACGCACCGCTTCGATCCATTGTTTTTTATCGCCTTCTACCGGGCTAATCGTTTTATTGAACAGCTTAGCCGCGGCAACACGCTGTTCCTTGAAGGAAGACACGCAGCGTGCAAACACCGCTTCGGTAATTAGGGTGAGCGGAATACCGAAATCCAACGCATTAATGCCGGTCCATTTACCGGTTCCTTTTTGTCCCGCGGTATCCAGGATTTTCTCTACCAGCGGCTGGCCGTCGGTATCTTTGTAGCCTAGGATATCGGTAGTAATATCAATGAGATAGCTGTCTAATTCGGTTTTTTTCCATTCTTGGAAAATGGCCTGCATTTCTTCGTAGCTTAAGCCTAAGCCTTCTTTCAAGAACTGGTAGGCTTCACAGATTAACTGCATGTCGCCGTATTCGATACCGTTATGTACCATCTTCACAAAGTGGCCCGCGCCTTCTTTGCCCACCCAGTCGCAGCAGGGTTCGCCTTTATCGGTTTTTGCCGCAATCGCCTGCAAAATTGGTTTTACATAAGGCCATGCCTCGGCATTGCCACCCGGCATGATGGAAGGCCCGTGACGGGCACCTTCTTCACCGCCGGAAACACCGGTACCGATAAAGCGAATACCTTTTGCCGCCAAAGCGACGGTGCGGCGATTAGTATCGGGATAATTAGAGTTACCGCCGTCAATGATGATATCGCCTTTATCCAAAAGCGGCACAAGGGCGTCAATAAAGTGATCCACTACATCGCCCGCACGTACCATTAACATGATTTTGCGCGGTTTTTCCAGTTTTGCCGCCAGATCTTCTAAAGAATAAGCTCCGATAATATTCGTGCCTTTCGCCGCTCCCGCTAAAAATTCGTCCACTTTGGAGGTAGTACGGTTATAAGCCACGACTTTAAAGCCATTGTCGTTCATATTTAAAATCAGGTTTTGCCCCATCACGGCTAAACCGATTACGCCAATATCACCTTTCGCTGACATTTTTTTCTCCTGTTGTTAAATTGGATTGTTCATCACTTATTGCTGTCTAAAATAAAATCGGCCGCCATCCGGCTATGTAATTGTGCGGTATCGAAAAACGGTAATGCCGAATCTGTTTGTCGAATCAATAAACCGATCTCGGTACAGCCGAGAATTACGCCTTCAGCCCCCTGTCGGGCTAATTCATTAATCGTATGTAAATAAAACCGTTTTGCCGTCGGGTTAAATTTGCCTACACAAAGTTCGTCAAAGATAATACGATGAATTTCCGCCTGTGTATCGTCATCCGGTACAAGCGCGGTGATGCTCCGTTCCGCCAGTCCGGCGCGATAGAAATGATCCTGCATGGTGAAACGGGTGCCTAACAACGCCACTTGAGTTAAACCTTTCGCTTTAATTGCGTCGGCCGTCGCGTCTAAAATGTGCAGGAACGGAATATTGACAGCCTGCATAATCGGCGCGGCAACTTTGTGCATAGTATTGGTTGCCAGCACGATACCGTCCGCTCCGATACGAGCCAATTTCCGTGCCGCGGCAGCCAAAATTTCGCCCGCCTTATCCCAGTCGCCTGATTTCTGGCACTGTACGATTTCCTCAAATTCTACACTCACCATCACAATCGGAGCGGAATAGTTCGCGCCCAAAGCCTGATTCACTAACCGATTAATTTCACTGTAATAAGTGATTGTACTTTCGGGGCTCATACCGCCGATAATACCTAATGTTTTCATTTAGTTACCTCGTTCTGAGCATGCTGCACCACCTCGTAGCATTGCATGATAATTTCTTTAAATGCGGGTGAAGTGCCCGTCCAATCCACGATATCCACTTTCCACGGCAGATCGCTTTCCGAAAATGCTTCTGCCAGATCTGCCTGAGTTGCTAGATCTAGCGGCGTATCGGTCATTATTGCCAAATCTAAATCCGAATAAGGTTTCGCATTGTTTTTTACCCGGGAACCAAAGGCCAATACCTTAAATTGCGGAACAAACTGCTGTAGAATGTGCCGCACAATACGCAGTTCTTCAGGTGTTAGCATTATTGTCATGAGCTTTCTCCTTGCAATTTGCTGAGCAGAAACTCGGCTTCGGCAAGAAATTTCGGGATATTCTCAACCACTGCGATTGCCGTTTCTTCGCCATAAGTGTGGCTGGTACGGCTGCGCATTTCGCGATACTGTTTCCAGTCCGTCCAGTTGCCCAGCAGCAAGCCGCGCTCATTGCCCGAACGAATTAAATCCTGAAAGTTCATGCTATCGTATCCGGTCGGATTCGCCGAGGTTTGCTCAAGATAACGTTTCAGCATTTTATGACTGATTTCATATGTAAATTCAAAACGTTGAATCAATCCATCACGGATTTGCTCGTCGCCGGTATCCTGCAAATAGCGAACCAGCCCTTGCGACAAACGGGCTACAGCATTGCGTAAAGGTGTTAAATCCAGCTCTGTCATATTTTTGCCTTATTCATGAATACTGTTCAAAACTCGGAAAAACAGCACCGCACTTTGCGTGATTATTTCAGCAGCTTGCCTGCCTCCGCGTCTAAATACCATTCCGTTACCCCTTGAATCGCCTGAATGCGGGCTGCGGGGTAAGGCAGAAGTGCGGTGTCGTTTTGTTGAATTTCCTGCAGTAACGCGGCTTTTGCGCCGCCTGTAACGAGGTAAGTCAGGCGTTTGGCCCGAGCGATTAATTTAGCCGTTTTGGAAATCCGCAACTGCCCGCTTTCCGGGTGTCTGGCAATCACCGCCAGCCGTTCATCCGCAAAGTCGGTGTGATGGGGGAATAATGAGGCGGTGTGACCATCCGTTCCCATACCTAAAATAATCCAATCGAATTCACCGTTCGGCACTAATGTTAATTCTTCGCTGAAACGGGCAAGTTCGGCATGCACTTCGTTTTCACCGCGAATGCGATGGATATTTTCCGCGGGAATTGAAATATGATCGAACAGTAATTTCTGTACTTCACCGTAGTTACTTTCAGGATCTTGCGGCGGTACCATACGCTCGTCGCCCCACCAAAAATGCAGATTTTGCCACCGCACTTTGTCGGCGAACGGAGCCTGTGCCAAGATATTAAATAATAATTTCGGCGTTGAACCGCCCGATAGGGAAATATGCACGGGACGGTTCAGTTCGCTGTAAAGCTGCAATTCCCAAGCCATTTTTTCTACCACATGGCGGGCGCTGGGGAAAATAACGTAATTCATATTCATCTCGCTATGATCTGAGGGCGTATGCCCAATGATTCTTCACACTTTTTTCTTCATTTGGCCGCTGGGTTTACGCCATAATCTGCCGTTTTTCGCAATCATTTTATCGGCTTCAACCGGCCCCCATGTGCCTGCCTCGTATTCATAAACGCGGCCGCCGTTTGCTTTGTAGTCTAAAATAGGCTGTACGAATTTCCAGCAGGCGTGCACGGCATCGGTACGGGCGAACAGAGTGGCATCGCCTTTCATTGCGTCCAATAATAAGCGTTCGTAAGCGGTCAACAGACTGGAGGCGGAACTTAAATCGGAGTAACGGAAATCCATAGAAACTTCTTTCGCTTCAAAGCCCGCACCCGGTTTTTTTAAGCCGAAACGCATGGAAATGCCTTCATCGGGCTGAATGCGGATGATCAGTTTATTTTCCGGTGCCGCCTGACTGAACACAGGGTGCGGCGTGGTTTTAAAATGAATGACCACTTCCGTGACACGGGCGGCTAAGCGTTTACCCGAACGGACATAAAACGGCACGCCCGCCCACCGCCAGTTATCGATTTCACAACGCAAGGCGAGGTAGGTTTCGGTGGTGGAATCCGGCGGCACGCCTTTTTCCTGCGTATAGCCGTTTACGGTTTCGCCGTTAATGGTCGCCGCGGTATATTGCCCCAGCACTAAGTCATGTTTAATGGATTCTTCGTCCAACGGATGCAGGCAGTATAATACTTTTGCCACTTCGTCACGCATGGAATCCGCGTTGATGATTGCGGGCGGTTCCATAGCGACCATGGCGAGCACCTGCAATAAGTGGTTCTGGAACATATCCCGCATTGCACCCGAACCGTCGTAGTAGCCGCCGCGCTGTTCCACGCCGATTTCTTCCGCTCCGGTGATTTCTATGTAGTCGATATAGTTGCGGTTCCAGAGTGGCTCAAATAATCCGTTGGAAAAACGCAATACCAACAGATTCTGCACGGTTTCTTTACCGAGATAATGGTCAATACGATAGATTTGATGTTCTTCAAAGAAACGATGAATTTGTACGTCCAAGGCTTTGGCGGTTTTGATATCGTAACCGAACGGCTTTTCTACAATGAGGCGTTTCCAGCCGTATTCTTCGGTGTTAAGCCCGTGAGCGGCCAAACATTCCGGAATGACGCCGTACAGGCTTGGCGGCGTGGACATATAATACAGCGTGTTACCGCAGGTTTGATATTTATCGTGCAGTTCATCCAGACGGGGCACGAGTTTGCCGTAATCACCGGAGTCCGAGGTGTTTATCGCCTGGTAATAAAGATGTGAGCAGAAGTTCTCTAAGGTTTCACCCTCCGCTTTTTCATGCTCAATCAAGGCGTTACGCATTTTCTCGCGGAAAGAGTCATCGGTTAATTCCGAACGGGCCACGCCCAATACCGAGAAATTTTCCGCAAGACGACCGAATTTATACAGGTTATACAGGGCGGGAATAAGTTTGCGGTGGGTTAAATCACCTGATGCCCCGAAGATGACGATACAATTATTTTCAGCTTTCATGTTTGTTCCTAATTATTTATTATTCCATATTTTGGTTAATTTTATTTAATAGTGCAATAAAACGGTATATTTTACCAATAGTCATTACTGATTAAATTGAAAGATTTTTTCCCAATCTGCGTCACGATTTACCATGACAAAGTGAGGATTCACTAAGCTTTCCCGCTGATTATAGCTGAGCGGTCGGAAATGCAAATTGAAAATGCGGCCGCCGATTTCAGCCAAAATCACTTCCGCCGCCGCGGTATCCCATTCGCCCGTATTGCCTAGTCGTAAATAACAATCGACTAAACCTTCGGCGACCATTCCGGCTTTCAGGCTGCTTGAACCGTATTGAATCAGTTCCGCCTGATAAGGCGAACGCAGGGTTTGCAGAATTTTACGTGGAGCGGTTGAGCCTATCGCGATTTTTATGCGGGAAGAAATATCGGCGTTGATCGGTTGTAATCGGCGTGCGGGCCGGTTTTGTTCAATTACAAAGGCTCCTTGTCCTTTCACCGCGTAATAGGTTTTCTGAAGAATGGGTGCGTGAATAACGCCTAGAATGGGTTGATGGCGGTCCACCAGACTTATTATGACGGAAAACTGATCGGAGCGATCAATAAATTGCTGCGTGCCGTCCAAAGGATCGATGAGCCAGTAACGCCGCCAGTCTTGCCGTTGCCGCAAGGGAACGGTGCAGTTTTCTTCGGATAAAACGGGGATATCGGGTGTTAATGCGGTGAGCTGCCGGACCAAGAACTGGCTGACAAATAAATCCGCTTCCGTGACGGGTGTGTTGTCCGTTTTGGTATGCACGCTGACCGAATGAGCATAAAATTCCGTTAAATGCCTGCCCGCCTGATAAGCGATGGCCAATACGGATTGCAGAAACTGTTGATTAATTTGCATAACGTAGAACACGCCTTAGATAAATCGGATAAAAACGTTCGTCATTTTAGCAGATGTTTGTTTGATTGACGAGGTGAAGAACAGACTTTTCGTGAAGTGCGGTGTTGAAAATCGGAGTTTTTTACTGTGGCTAACTTTCGCCATGTGATCATGTAAAAATTCCGATTTTCAACACCGCACTTTAAGTGTGAAACGCTATTTTTTCGCGCGTAATACCCGTAGGGTGAGGATAACGATACCGATAATGAAGACAATTAATCCCAATACTTCGCCCGTTGCCGCCCAATTGTCGAGCTCAATGGCAAGCGGTGTATCGGAGCCGCCCGCGGTAACGGAAGCGGCGATTACAAAGGCCAGCAGCACGCCCACCAGGCTTTCGCCGACGATTAAGCCCGCCGCGAACAGTGTACCGAACCGTTCGCTGTCACGCCGGATCCGGCTTTTATCCTTACCCGTTCTGTCGGCGTATTTGTCCAGGTGACGTTTAACCAGCCAAGCCAGTAATGCCCCGATAAAAATCGGTGCATTGACCACCGGAGGCAGATAAATCCCCATGCCCACGGCTAAAGCGGGTAAGGCAAAACGACCGTTGCTGATACGTTTAAAAATCGTATCAAGGATAATTAAAATAATGCCGAGGGCAATGCCCATAAAGATGTAAGTCCATTCCAGATGATCGGTGAAAATACCGTTGGCAATCGTCATCATCAGGGTTGCCTGCGGCGCGGATAACGTCTGCGAGGCATCCATTCCGGCACGCGGCATGGCGTCGGCAAAGCCGTAGGCGTTGTAGAGAATTTCCAGCACGGGCGCGATGACCATCGCCCCGACGATACAGCCGACGATTAAGGCAAATTGTTGCCGCCAAGGCGTGGCATGCACCAGCAGGCCTGTTTTCAAGTCCTGTAGATTATCGTTTGAAATAGCGGCGATGGTAATCACAATAGAGGCCGTGAAAATGGTCAACGCGGTTAAAAAACGCTGACCGTCCGTGCTATCCAGCAGACCGAATGAGTGACCGACCGTCATGAGCACCAAGGCCGTCACCACCACGGAAATGATCCCGATACCTGAAATCGGGCTGGAAGATGAGCCCACTAATCCCGCCATATAGCCGCAAGCCGCCGCCACGAAAAAGCCGATTACAGCGGCAAGCGCGGTACAGATAACAATCAGCAGCAGAGATAATTCCGATGAAATGGCGGCAGGTTTGATGAAGCTGTAAAACACCACGGCGATCAGCGCAATGCTCGTCAAGGCGATATAAATCATGGAGGTAGGCGATAAATCCTGTTGGGTGCGGTCCGTTTCATTATTGCCGCTCAGAGTCCGGAAAGAATGTCTTAAGCCTTCAAACATAGGTTTTAACAGTATCAGTAATGTCCAGATGGCTGCGATACCGATGGTGCCGACACCGATAAAGCGGACCTTTTCCTTCCAGATGGACATGGCATAACCGATCATATCCGCGTCTGTAGGCATGACGCCGTGAGAGCTGAAGTAAGGCACTAACACGCCCCAGGACAAGACCAACCCGAGCAGAATGGCGATACCGCCGATCAGCCCAACCAAATAGCCGGCCCCCAATAATGCCAGAGAGAAACCCATCGGGATTTGAAAAATGGCGTTACCGCCTTTCAGCCACAGGCTGGCACCGTCGGCAATTACCCGTAAGCCGTTGGTTAAAAAGCTGACCACGGCCGCCACAATACCGCCCACGGCAATTTCTTTAATGCCGCTTTCGGCGTTTTTATCCGCATTGCCCGCCTTTAAGATTTCGGCTGCGGCAACCCCTTCCGGGTAAGGCAGTTCGCTTTTCACCACCATCACATTGCGCAGCGGGATGGTGAAGATCACCCCTAAAATCCCGCCTGCGGTACAGACCAGCATAGTCTGCCAGAACGGAAAACCTTGCCAATAGCCCATCATCAGCAACGCCGGCAAGACGAAAATGACCGAAGAAAGCGTACCCGCGGAGGAGGCTTGCGTTTGCACCATATTGTTTTCGAGAATGTTGGATCCCTTGAACATTTTTAGCACCGCCATAGAAATAACCGCGGCGGGAATGGATGAAGCAAAGGTAAGTCCCACCTTTAAGCCCAGATATACATTGGAAGCGGTAAATACCACCGTAATAAGAGCCCCGAGCAACATACCCCGCAGGGTCAGCTCGGGAAGATTAGATTGATTATGCATAGATATGCCCCTTAGTTTAAATTCATCGGAGAATATCCTACCTGAAAATGCGCTAAAAACGAACTTGAAGTGACAACAAAATAACCGGAATTTCTTATTTGTACGATAAATAATCTCTCAGCGCGTATAACGCCACTAGATTTCTTGCTTCACAGAAATCGGGATCAGCGATTAATTGGTCAATTTTTGCCAAGGGAAACCGTACTAATTCGAGCGATTCGGGCTCATCGCCCTCCAACTTACTCGGATAAAGCTCACGGGCGATCAAAATATGCATGGGGTTATTCATAAAGCTTGGTGAAGCGTTCACCGTGCGGAGATGGATGAATTCCCTTGCCGTGAAGCCTATTTCTTCCTGCATTTCTCGGTTAGCGCTTTCCACTGGCGTTTCGCCTGCTTCCATCAGGCCTTTGGTAAAACCCAGCTCGTAGCGTTCCGTGCCCACGGCGTATTCACGCACCATCAGCAAATCGTCGCCATCTATCGCCAGTACCATCACCGCCGCCCGCGAGCTCGGTTTAAACCGTTCATAGGTACGCAGCTCGCCGTTAGAAAATTTCAGATCCACCGCCTGAATTTCAAAAATACGTGATTTTGCCGCAAGGGAAATATTGAGAATTTCGGGTGTTTTTAACGTCGTCATAAGGTTACCTTTTACAAGTTGTGGCTTTAACGTTACCATGAGGATTTCTATTGTATATGCTAAGGCAAAAGAATGGCAAAGAATTCATCTCAACAAAAAGCGGCGGACGATGATGTTCGACTGGATAAATGGCTGTGGGCGGCACGTTTTTACAAAAACCGCACCCTTGCCAAAGAAATGATTGACGGCGGCAAGGTGCATTACAACGGACAGCGTACCAAACCGAATAAAAGCGTGGAAATTGGGGCGAAAATCCGGTTACGGCAAGGTAATGATGAAAAAGAAATCGTTGTCACCGCACTTTCGACCCAACGACGCGGCGCTCCCGAGGCACAGCGGCTGTATCAGGAAACGGAACAAAGCGTTAAAGCCCGTGAAGACATGGCGCTGGCGCGCAAAATGAATACGATGCCGAGCCCGGATCACCGCCCGACCAAAAAGGAACGGCGGGATTTGCTGAAGTTCAAATATCGGGATTAAACCTTGTAACACGGTAATTTAACCCTATATTGAACAACAATCTCGTGCCGGCACCGCAAAGTGCGGTGTTAAAAATCCGAGTTTTTATACTTTCATAGACAGGAACAATATGACAGCTTATACCCAAGATAACGACAAACTTTACCGCTACCTGTTCCGGCACCGCGCGGTGCGCGGCGAATGGGTGCGGATTAATCAATCCTTTGCCGATACCCTGAATACTCATCATTATCCGGCCGCGGTACGGAATCTGTTGGGTGAAATGTTGGTGGCAACCAGCCTGTTAACGGCGACCCTGAAATTTAAAGGGCATATCACCGTGCAGATTCAGGGCGACGGTCCATTAAAATTAGCCTTAGTGAACGGCACCGACGAGCAGAATATGCGGGCGCTTGCCCGCTTACAAGGCGATATTTGCGAAGGCATGAGCCTGCATGATATGGTGGGTAAAGGCGTGCTGGTGATTACCATTGCTCCCGAACAGGGCGAACGTTACCAAGGCGTGATCGGGTTGGATAAACCGACCATTACGGAATGTCTGGAAGATTATTTTGCCCGTTCGGAACAATTGCAGACCCAGCTTATTATTCGTACCGGAGAATATGACGGTCAACCCGTGGCGGCGGGTATGCTGTTGCAGATTGTGCCCGACGGTTCCGGTTCCGAGGATGATTTTGAACACCTTGCTACCTTGACGGCAACGGTGAAAGACGAAGAAATGTTCGGGTTAAGCGCGGAAGAAATGCTGTATCGTTTATATCACGAAGAAACCGTGGAAATTTTCCCGCCGCAAACGGTGCGGTTTCACTGCGGTTGCTCGCAGGCACGTTCCGGCGCGGCATTATTATTGGTTCCCGATGAAGAAATCGAACAGATTCTGGCGGAACACAATGGTTCCATTGATATGCAATGTGAGTGCTGCGGCACGCATTATTTGTTCGATAAGGCCGCGATTCGGAAATTAAAAGAGCAGACGGAATCGGCTTAATCATCAGATAAAAGTGCGGTGTTATCTTTCGGCGTTTTAAAACTCGCCGTAATAGCACCGCACTTTGTTTATGTCCGAGGCTTATTTTTCAACCCAGATGGCTTTTTTGCTGAATCCTTCGGTTTCATTGCTCGTTGTCGGAGGGAGAGCGTTAGATGTCGCGGTCTTATGCCCTTCCTGTGTTAAATTGGTGGCGGACATTACGGTGGCTAAACGCTGTTCCCGCACCTGTTTAGCGGCGTCAAAGTCCTTCACCTGCTCAAACACATAAACCGCCATGGTGGCGTCATTGGGTTCAAGCGCTTTTGTGCAGCCGGAAAGTTTTTTGAAGGCTTCGCTTGCTTTGGCGAAATCGCCGTCACGTACATATAAATAACCGAGCGCCCGGTTGATATAGCAGCGTTCGTCATCCGTTGCGGATGAGCTCCGTTTTTCCAATAATTTCACCAGTTTATTGGTATCCGTCGGCTGTAAACGGGTCAGTTGAGTGTAAAGCGCGGTGCTGATTTCGTCATTTTTTTCGATTTTTTTCAGCAGATCAAGACCGATTTCATAAGCGGATTCGTGATCGTTACAATCAATTAAACGCCCCATTAAACCGACTTTGACATAATTGTCATTACGGCGTTTACGCGGTTGTTTTTCCCACCATTCAAGCAGCCCGTCGGAGCCTTCTTCGTTCATAATTTCATTTAACAGACCGTCTTCGGTTTGATGCCGTAGTTGAAGCAGTTCCCGCGGCGAATAAATGCCGCTGTTTTCTATTGCCTCCAATATATCGTCCAGGGCGGCGTAGGCTTTTGATCTTAAGTAGATTTCCGCGGCCAGTTTTAGGGCTTCGACATTGTCGGGCGCCAACACCAGCAAACTGTCCACGGCACTGCGGGCGGCCGGCAATTTGTTTTGCTGTAGTAAAATACGTGTTCTTGCCAGCTCAACCAGCAGATTATCCGTCCCTGCCAGTTCGGTGGCCTCAATTAAATAGCGGTTGGCGCTGAACTCATCACCGCGTTGCTGAGCGGCTTCGGCGGCTTTGATGAAATTCAGGATAGGTTCTTCCGAATGTTTGGCGTTTTTACCGATTAATTTTTCCGCTTTTGAGTAATCTCCTTCGGTCATCCGCATTAGGCCTTCAAGTGTCTGTTTTTGAGCCTTGGAACGTTTTCTGCGTGAAAAGAAGGTGTAGCTGCTGCGGCTTAAACGGCAGAAACGGGTGATGAGCCATTCCAAACCATAAACCAGCGCCATGGCGATGACGAACAGAATGATCAAGGTGGTAATCGACATTTCGATGTTGTATGAACCCGTTTCAATCAATACATAGCCTTGTTTGCCCGATAAATAAGGCCCCGCCACCAGTCCCGCTAACAGGACAATCATCAGAAATAATACTCTAAACATAATCTATTTCCTTATTGCTGTGGTTCAGTCTGTGCCGGTGTTTCATGAGCAGGTTCTACCGGTGCGCTCTGCGGTTGTGATTCCGTTGGTGTCGGTTCCGCCTGTTCGATCTCCTCATTCAGGGCTTTGTCCGCGGAAAGCTCGATTTTTTTCACCGCTTGCGGTGATTTATTCAGCACTTTGTCTAATGCGATGAGGCTGCTTAATTGTTCCGGCACATCCACGTAAATAGACTGTTCCGCCAGTTCATCAATGGTTTTCAGGAAATTCTGTGCGACTTCCGTTGAGGTATCGAAATAGGTTCTGATCCACGAAGATACCGTTTCCAGCGATTGTTTATACAGATCGTTTTGCTGGCGCGGTACGGCAAGAATGGCAATTTGCAGGCGCAGGCGGATGTTTTCACGCAGATAAATATCCTGGTTCGGCGCCAGCAATTCTTTTTTAGTCGAATTTTTCGCCGTCACGCGGATGAAATGATTGAGGAAAGACGAGGCGCTTTTTCCCAGATTGGCTTTCCAGTCGGAGACCGAATCCGATACATTGTCATCCTGCCCGTCGCTGCTGTTGTCGCCGAAATTGACATCTAATACGGAAAGTTCATCCAGCCCGTTTGCCAGCTGTGATAAACGTTGCATTATGGCATTCTGGTCCACGCTGTTAAGAGCCAGCAACTGCTTAATGTCGTTACCGATCGCGGTTCTCACCGAGGTCACATTGGGAGATGACACCTTTTTCAGCGCTTCGTCAGCCAGTTCCAGCAACGACACCGTGGTTTCGATATCGTAATCCACCACCAGTTTGCGTAAAGCGTTGGTGAGCAGGAAATCCGCCTCGGAAATAAGCCAGTCGTTCGGCTGTTCCGCCTGTACATTGTTGTTTAAACGGTTAATCTGAGTTTGCAGATCGAGCATGGATTGTTGTTTTTCATCCAAGGCCTGTTGCAGAGCGGTAATTTTCTCCGCATTGGACTGATTTGCACTGATTAACCGGTCGAACGCCGCCTGATCGACCGTATTTGCGTCTGCCGTTGCGGTTGACTGCCAGGCTTGAAGTGCGGTGAGTTTTTGTTGAATTTCATTGACTTGTTGCTGACCGAAATAATAGCCCGCGCCGCCGACCCCCAAAGCGATTAGCAGGGCCAGCAAGCCGATGGCCGTACCGCCGTTTTTCTTTATGACGACGGGTTGGTTCGTTGTTGCGGTTACTTTATCGGCAGGATCTGCTTTCAGCGTTTCTTTGCCTTTATTCAAATCTGTGCTTTCCAGGTTTTCAGTTTGTTTCTCTGTCATATGAATCGCCTTTGATCTTAAGAAGTTAGAGTCAATATCGTTTGCAATAGGGTGTTGTTGTCAGCCTTGGCGGCAACCGTAACATCCGTCCAGCCGAATTTCCGGGCAAGTTTTTCAATTCTGCTGCTGACCGTTATTAAACGGCAACCACGTAACCAATCATGTTCTTCCGGCGGCACGAAATCAATCAAAGTATTGAGAATTTCGGCGCTTGTCACTAATAGGGTCCGGATGCCCGCGCGTTTCCATATGCTGGTTTGTTCGATATTATCATATTGTAATGGCCGTCGTTGATAACATTCGATAACCTCAATCGCTCCGCCGCGGGCGGCAACTTGTGTCGGCAGCAGATCGCGCCCGCCGTTCCCCCGCAGCAGCAATACCTGACGGTTTTTCAGCTGTTGCATGGGAGTTAAATTCAGCAATCCTTCGCTGGTTTCCTGTCGGAACGGATAAGCTACCGCCTGCTCGCTCAGACCGGCGAAATAGGCTGCCGTTTGCTGGCCGACGGCAAAGTACCGTAAATCGTTACGCCAGCGGAAACCTGCATGTTGGAACGTTTCTGCCGCATAATCCACCGCATTTTGTGATACCGCTACGACGTAATCGCCCGCTTTCAGCTGGTTCATTTTGAGCGGTAAATCGTTTAATTCGCGTCCTGCGGTAATTTCAAAAAAAGGCAGATGTAAAGCCGCGATGCCGGATTTATTCAGCATTTCCGTAAGCCTATTGCCTTTGTCACCGGGACGCATCACTAAAACAGCCATACATGCACCTTATTTGCGTTAATTTTGATAAACATCCTGTAAAATCTTATCCGCCCCTTGCCGTAATAACCGTTCGGCAATCTGTACGCCCAAAACTTCGGCATTCGACACCGCACTTTTGCCTTCGGCGCGAATAATGTGCGAACCGTCCACCGCGCCGACCAAAGCCCGTAAGTAAATCTCACCATTGACGCATTCGGCGTAACCGCCGATAGGCACCTGGCAGCCGCCTTGTAAGCGGGTGTTCATGGCACGTTCGGCGCGCACGCAGGCCGTAGTTTCGGCATCTGCAAGAGGCGCGAGCAGGTTTTTCACCCATTCATCGTCAAGGCGGCATTCGATCCCCACCGCGCCTTGCCCCGCCGCCGGCAGGGATGTTTCGACTTCAATGAAAGCGGTAATTCGTTGGGCCAGCCCTAAACGGATTAAACCGGCGGCGGCTAGAATAATGGCATCATAATCGCCGTTATCCAGTTTGTTTAAACGGGTTCCGACATTACCACGCAGAGATTGAATATTGAGATCCGGGCGTTGCCGTCTGAGCTGGCACTGGCGGCGCAGACTTGATGTGCCGACTAACGCGCCCGACGGCAGTTCCGCCAAGGAACGGTATCGATTTGATACGAAAGCGTCGCGCGGATCTTCACGCCGGCAAATGACGCTTAAGCCCAAACCCTGCGGGAATTCCATCGGGACATCCTTCATGGAATGCACCGCAATATCCGCCTCGCCGCTTAATAACGCCTGTTCCAGCTCTTTTACAAACAGGCCTTTGCCTCCGATTTTGTCCAAGGGTGAGTTAAGTATGACATCTCCTTTCGTCACCATGGTGACCAATTCCACCTTCAGGTGCGGATAAAAAGTCAGCAAACGATCTTTTACATAGTTTGCCTGCCATAATGCCAGAGGGCTTTGCCGGGTCGCAATTTTTAACGTATCTTTTTCAATCATAAAGGTTTTATTTCTGTTAATTCAGCGCTGTTATCTTATCACTGTCAAGGTTAAAAGTCAGGCGATTTAATAATTTGTCGGATCGGCGCGGATCCTGTTTGCTTTCATATTTTTACAGTGATAAAGTGAGCAACACTCCTTTCGTTGCTAGGATGTCACGTGAAGTACGATCTCGAATTTACCAAAAAACAAGTTGAAACCTTACGCCAAATCCGCATCCGCAAAGCGTTGGATGGTTCGTCGGCGGAATTTCGGCATGTTTTTCAGCTGCTCACCCTGCTGCTGCATTTGAATCACCCGACCTTGCCGGGCTATGTCGAACATGCGCCGGCGGGGATTAGTGCTTTCAAATTATCCGTCTATCAACAAGATTTTCTGGCAAAGCAGTTTCCTAATATTAATTTTCGGCAATTAGAAGATTTTTCTTTCAAACAAACGGAAGAACGCCAGATTTACGGTATTTATGTAATGGGAAGTATTGCGACGATTATGCAGACCGCCCAGTCCGATCTGGATACCTGGGTCTGCTATAACCCCTCACTTCCCGCCGAAAGTGTGGCCAAGTTACAACAAAAGGCCCGGTTATTGCAAGACTGGGCAAAGCGGCAACAGATTGAAATCAATCTGTTTCTGATGGAAGAAAATCGTTTTGAATGTAATCAGTACGCCGATGATTTAACCGGCGAAAATTGCGGTTCGGCGCAATATATGTTGTTGCTGGATGAATTTTACCGTTCTGCCATCCGCTTGGCGGGTAAGCCGTTGTTATGGATGCATATTTGGACTGAACGTGAAAAAGATTACGAGCGGGAAGTCGATCGCTTGGTTGCGGATGGTCGGATTCGACGCGAAGACTGGGTTGATTTCGGCGGGCTGGGCGCGTTTTCCGCCAATGAATATTTCGGTGCGAGTTTATGGCAGCTGTATAAAGGTATTGATTCACCGTACAAATCCGTAATTAAAATTGTGTTATTGGAAGCCTATTCGCGTGATTATCCCAATACCCGCCTAATTTCACGGGAATTTAAACGGAAATTGTTTGAAACCGGCCCGACAGAAGAATACTTTGATGCTTATTTAGTTATGCTGCAGCGGGTAACGGATTATCTTAATTGTCGGAAAGATGGCAGACGGCTTGATTTTGTACGCTGCTGTTTTTATATCAAGGCAACGGAAAGCGTACATATTCAGCCGTTGGCGGCATGGCGGGCGGATATCCTGCATAAGCTGACCCGCGAATGGCAGTGGAGCGAGGCGGATATTGAATATTTAAATCAGCGTCGCCGCTGGAAAATCCATCAGGTGAAGACGATGTATGCAAGATTGCTGAGAGTATTGATGTTAAGTTATCGTTCCTTGGTTAATTTTGGTCGTAAGTATGATGTAAATGCCAGCATTATGCCGCAGGATCTCAGTATCTTAACACGTAAGCTCTATACTGCATTCGAGGTGCTACCAGGCAAAATCACCTTATTGAATCCCCAGATTTCGGATGATTTATCCGAACCCGATTTAACCTTTATTGAAGTCAGCGAAAGCCGTCGCGCGGTGAAATCCGGTTGGTATTTGCTTAATCAGGCGCCTAATATGACGGGGCTCTCCAAATATCGCGACGTGGAATACAGTAATATGCTTAATAAGCTCATCTGTTGGGCTTATTTTAACGGGTTGCTTACCGTTACGACCAATCTGCATATTGTGAGCCAGACTGTCAGCTTAAATAAACTGCGTCAGTTCATTACGGATTTACGTTTATCATTCCCGGTATCTTTGCCGCCGCCGACCGATGAAGAACTGATTCAGCCTTGCGAAATCCGCGCGTTGGCGGTGATGGTGAATTTTACCCATGATCCGACCCGGAAATTACAGTCGGTGAAAGCCCGTATTCAACAGTATGATTTATTCAGCTTCGGTCCGGCTGAAGAAAGTCTGGTCGGCAGTATTGATCTGGTTTATCGTAATCTCTGGAATGAAATTAAAACACTGCATTTCGAAGGGTCGAAATCTATTTTGTCGGCACTCAAGTTGCTGTCAACGAAAATTCATCGCGGTTCGGTTGCGCCTGAACTGGTGAATGTGTTCTGTTACAGCCGCTATTATCGTTCCGAGCTTGTTAGCCTTGTCGCCTCGTTGGTGAATAAATGTATCAATATCCAGTTAGGAACCAATACCGAAGCCCCTTGCAACAGCATACGTATTGCGGGTAAAAACTGGGGAATTTTCTTTGCCGAACGTGGCATGGACGTACAGGAACTACCGAACGACAAGACGCAAAAAACACCGAAAAACGACACCGCACTTTTAGCTACATCCGACAAGCAGCGGTCGAGAATAAAATATCCTCATGAAATCAACGCATTTGCCAGCGAAGGGTTTTTGCAGTTCTTCTTTGAAGATAATGCGAATGATACTTTTAATGTCTATATTCTGGATGAAAACAACCGTATCGAAGTGTATCGTCATTGTGATCCGACTAAAGAGGATATTATTAACGAAATCAATTATATATATAATTCCGGTGGAAAGGACCGCTACGGTAATCATTACGACATCGTATATCGCGATTTTAATTATCCCCAGTTTTACCAATTGCTGCCGAAGCAGGAAGGTTTTCGTATCGTTCCTTTCCGCAGCAGCTTATAACTAGAATATCGCAAGTGTTTATTTTATAATAACGGCATTTTTGACTTGTCCCTAAGGCACATCTTTATGACTGAAAAAATCAAAGTATTACTTATTGACGATCATCCGCTAATGCGTCGTGGCATTAAACAGCTCATTGAACTGGAAGACAATTTCGAAGTTGTCGGCGATGCCGGAAACGGTACCGACGGTATCGAACTTGCCTTGCAACGCCAGCCGGATTTAATCGTACTTGATCTGAATATGAAGGGGCTGTCCGGATTAGATACGTTAAAGGTAATGCGTCAGGAAGGCATTGATGCCCGTATTGTCATTCTTACGGTATCCGATGCGAAGTCGGATATTTACTCGCTCATTGACGCGGGAGCGGACGGTTATCTGTTAAAGGATACCGAGCCGGACACGCTGCTTAGTCAAATCAAAAAAATCGCCCAAGGCGAGGTTATTTTAAGCGATTCGATTAAAGGTTTGCTGCTGGAACGCCATCCCGCACATGAACCGATCCATGCCCTTACCGATCGTGAACTGGATGTTCTGCAGCTTATCGCCACCGGGCTTTCCAACAAGCAGATTGCCGCCAAGTTGTTTATTTCCGAAGAAACGGTGAAAGTGCATATCCGTAATTTACTGCGTAAATTAAATGTACATTCCCGCGTGGCGGCAACCGTGCTTTATCTTGAATATAAAAGTGCATAACCCGCCGTACTCAAATAAATTACGCTAATTTTACGCAGCTTCCTTAAACCGAGGCTGCGATGCCTTTCATTCTCATTATCAAAAGATCCGTTCAATTTACATTATTTTACTTCTCTTTGCATTGCCTAGACCTTGGTTTAACGGGTAAACTAGGACGGTTTTTTGTGAGGAAAAAAGTGTGAATAGTCTGAAATATAAATTTTCTCGTTTAAATATGTTGTGGTTCGGTGCTTTCCTGACGGCGTTTTGCAGCTTACCGGCCTTGGCGGATGAAAATGCTGCGGCTGATAACGGCTTCACGGTTGAGGATAATGCGACGACCGACAATGGCGCGAAATCCGATGGAAGCGTTAACCTGAAAGTTGAAGGTATTAAAAACAGCACATTGAGCGAGAACGTTCGTTTATATTTAGAGAATATCACTAGCGATGAATCTGACGGTTCGGAGCGGTATCAATCCTTAGTGAGAGAAAACATTGATAAAGCCTTGCGGGTTTACGGCTATTACGATAGCCAGGTCAGCTTTGAGTCTCGTCCCGCCCGTTCGGGTAAACCTACATTAATAGCGCATGTCGATATTGGCGAACCCACTTTAATTGAAGGTACGGATGTAGTGATTACGGGAGATGCGAAAGAGGATGAGGCATTTATCAGATTAAACGATGAAATTCCGGCCAAAGGAACTCGTCTGAACCATGAAACCTATGACGATTATAAAAGTTCGTTACAGAAACTTGCCGCCAGTCGAGGGTATTTTGACGCTGATTTTCCCGTACACCAGTTACAGGTAATGCCTTCCGCGCATCAGGCGTGGTGGAATTTAGAGTTTAATAGCGGCAGCCGCTATCGTTATGGTGAAATCAGTTTCGAGAATTCACAGATTCGGGAAGAATATTTGCGTAATATGCTGAATATTCATACGGGTGAGGCATATTTAATCAATGATGTGTCGGAAATGACCAACAATTATTCCAGCATGGGATGGTTTCAGACGGTGATGGTGCGCCCCGAATTGCAGGAAGCGAGCAAAACCGTCGATTTGCATGTTATGGTGCAGCCGAAAAAGAAAAACCGTATGGAAGTAGGGCTGGGCTATTCTTCCGATGTCGGTATGCGGGGACAGCTGGGTTGGACCCGCCCGTGGATTAACGGACGCGGTCATAGTCTGAGTTCCAATCTTTACGTATCATCACCGAAACAGACACTTGAACTTACCTACAAGATGCCGCTGCTGCGAAACCCGTATCGTTACTACGACGAGTTTTCCGGCGGGATAGAAAATGAAGATGATACCAGTACGGATACAAAATCCTTAGCCGCAACTTTAGCTGCGCTGCGTTATTGGAATCACCCGACCGGCTGGCAGTATTCCGGTGGGTTACGCCTGCGTTACGATAGATTTACCCAGGCTGATGAACCTAAACAGAATGCGATTTTGGTTTATCCGACGGTTTCTGCATCGCGTACCCGTGTGTCCGGCACCAATATGCATCCGACCCGTATGGATAAAATCAACGCGACTTTCGATTTAGGGCGTAAATGGTGGCTGTCCGATGTGAATTTCTTCAGTATTCGGGCAAGTGCCGGCTGGATTAAAACCTTTGCCGAAAATCACCGCTTTGTCCTCCGCGGCGAAATCGGCTATTTAAACACGAAAGAATTGGAAAAAATTCCACCCGCGTTACGTTTCTTTGCCGGCGGGGATAAGAGTGTACGCGGTTACGGTTATAAAAAAATCTCGCCTAAAAATTCAAACGGCAAGCTGATCGGCGCGTCACGCTTGGCAACCGCTTCGGTAGAATATCAATATCAGGTTGTCCGCAATTGGTGGGTCGCCGCTTTCTTTGATACGGGTCTGGCGGCGAATTCGTTTTCCAGTGAAGAGCTGCGTTACGGTACGGGGATGGGGGTTCGTTGGGCATCGCCTGTAGGCGCAATAAAATTTGATATTGCCACGCCGGTACGGGATAAAGACAATAGTAAAAATGTTCAATTTTATATCGGGCTTGGTGCCGAATTATAAGTGGATAACCTTATGACTGATAATATAGAAAAAACACAGGCAGCGGCACAATCAAATACGACGGAATCAAAAACTCGGCCGGAGCGGAAACATACGATGAAACCGAAGAAAAAATGGTGTCGTCGTATTTTTTGTATTTCGGCTGCCGTTATCTTTGTTCCCGCAGTCGGCCTGTTGACCGCATTGGTAACGGAATCCGGTCAGCACGGTTTATTGCAATTAACCGATAAGCTGATGGATAGCCTTTCTTTCGGCCGGATTAGCGGGAATCTGCAGGATGGTTTGGAGCTGTACGATATTCGTTTTCAATCGGCGGGTATTGATACATCGGTTGAGCGGGCCGGATTACGGCTGGATTTCAGCTGTTTGTGGCGACGCGGGGTCTGTGTGGAAGATATTACCGTTCAAAAACCGGTTATCAGCATTAACACCGCACTATTGCCGCCGTCTCAACAAGAGGCAGAGGAAGACAGTGGTCCGATGGAGCGTATTAATCTGCCGGTCTTCGTTGATATCAAACATGTGAATGTGACGAATCTTAGCCTGGCGATTGACGGCAATCAAATGGATCTGGGTTCGTTCCAAAGTGCGGTGAGTTTAAACAATGAAAACGGGTTAACGCTTGCCCCGACCGCAATTAACGATTTTAGTATGGTAACTAAAACCACTGCCGAAGAACAGGCTAAGACGAAGCGACAGGAACAACAAACGGCAGCCCGGGCGGAACCGTTGGATTGGGCAAAACTGGAGCAATCCCTCACGCCGGCCCTGTTAGGTAATTTAACCAAGGTAACGCTGCCTTTTGACATGCACGTACAGGATTTGCAGGGAAAAAACTGGCAATATGAAATTGTTTCGGATGGCAAATCCACCTTCGCTGTCAGCATGACGGATATGCAGGTTCAGGCGGATGTCGAGAATGATCAGATTGAACTCAAAACCCTGACACTGAACAGTTCCATGGGGAATATTACAGGCACGGGAACGATACGGTTGACGGATGACTTTCCCCTGAATGCAACCGTTCATGCGGATATCAAGGATTGGAAACAAGGCAATGAATTACTGCTGCCGAACAGCACACTTGATCTCAATTTATTCGGAAGTCTGAAAAACAGCACCGCACTTTCTCTGAAAACGAGTGGCGGGGTGACGGCCGAACTGAATGCTCAGGTGGAACTTGCCAAGGATAAGTTGCCGTTATCCGTACGGCTCAGCAGTGCGAATGTGCAATATCCCTTTGCGGCAAATAAACCTGAAGATCCGTTGAAAATTGAGAATTTGTTCTTAAACATTACCGGCAATTTGCTTGATTACCACGTCAATATGAACGCTCAGGCTGAAGGCATGGGGGCACCGAAAACGCTGCTCAGACTTGATGCGGCGGGAAAACTCTATGCCGCCACAATCAATAGCCTTGATTTACAGGCTCTGGGAGGTTCTTTGGGGTTGACGGGGAATGCCGACTGGCAGCATGGAGCGACATGGCAGGCGGCAGTGAATCTTAATAAAATCAATGTCGGCGCCTATGTTAAAAACTTCCCGGCGGTATTGTCCGGCAAGCTCAGCACATCGGGTTCAGCCGATGCCGATACATGGCAGGTGAAGGTTCCCGATTTAGAGATTAACGGGACAGTAAGTAAACGGCCGCTGAATTTGAAAGCCGACCTCTCTGCCGGTCAGACAGAACTGCTGAATGTGTCGAGCCTGTTATTAACCTATGGTGAGAATAAGATTAATGCCGGCGGTATATTAAGTGAACAATCTGATTTTAAATTAGATATTAATGCACCCGATTTACACGGCTTAGTGCCGGATTTGAGAGCGGCCTTGGTAGGCAAAGCGGCATTAACCGGTAAAGTGACCGAGCCAAACTTTGAGCTCGATCTTAAAGGTAACGGAATTAAATTCGGCGATTTACAACTGCATAACCTGATGGCAAAAGGAAAAATCAACTCGGTACCACAGATACAAGGCAATATGAAAATTGATTTGGCCGGCTTTAATTATGGCGATATTAAAGTGAACAGTCTGCAATTAGACGCTTCGGGTAATGAACAGAAACATCGGCTGCAATTACGTTCCGAGGGCGAGCCTGTGACGGCGCAATTAAATCTGAACGGAAGTTTTGATCGTTCCTCGCAGATATGGAAAGGAACAATCAGCCGGACGGAGATTAAATCTCCGTTGGGTGAGATTAAAAACAATCAGTTTACGGTGAGCTACGATAATCAAACGACAACCGCGACCGTTTCAAATCATTGCTGGAACAACAGTGACTTCGATTTATGTTTCCCGCAAACATTCAAGGCCGGGCTAAACGGTGAAATTCCCTTTGAAATCAAACGTTTTGATTTAGCCATGGTGAATAAGTTGGCAGAACGGGATATGCTGCAAGGCAAACTGACGAGTAAAGGGAAAGTTGCCTGGTTCACGGATAAGCCAATGAAATTGGATCTTGACCTGAATAGCGACGGGATTAATTTTGCGCAGAAAATGAGCGGTAAAAACTTTAAGCTCGGCATAACTAAATTGAATCTGACGGCGCGGCTGGACAACAATAACTTGGGTATAAAATCAGTCGTTAAGGTTCAGGATCAGGGCGATATCAACGCGGATCTTAATTTGCAGGATATCGCCGTTGCACGCAAGCTGAGCGGGACACTGAAACTACATGGTTTTAATCTTAATCTTGTAAACCAAATCCTTAATAAAGGTGAACGTGTCGCAGGCGATATCGGTGCCAGTCTTACCCTGGGCGGCGATTTAAACGCGCCATTACTCAATGGTTCCGTTGATGTTAAAGAAATCAAGGCAGTGACTTCATCCATGCCGTTTGAGATTACTAACGGCGCTGTAGCGCTGAAATTCAACGGCAACAGTTCAACCTTAGCGGCTAATTTACAGACTCCCGATAGTCGTTTGGAGATTGATGGTGATGCCCGTTGGAAAGACCTTAATAACTGGAATACCCGTGTGCATGCCAAAGCCGATCAGTTCAAGCTTGATATTCCTGCTATAGCGAAGCTAAAAGTCAGCCCGAATGTAGAAGTGAAGGCGTCGCCGAAATTATTGGAATTATCGGGCGTAGTGGATATTCCCTGGGCCCGTATCGCAGTGGAAAGTCTGCCGGACAGCGCCGTGTCCGCCAGCAGTGATGAGGTGATTCTGGACGGTTCTCAAGTGCGCACCCGTAAAATGAAGCTGCCGTCGGAAACGGATGGTATGGCGATTCGGTCTGATTTGAAAATTCATGTCGGAGATGATGTCACGGTAAATGCTTACGGTCTGCAAAGTCAGTTACGAGGCGTGCTGAGCGTGCGGCAGGAAAAAGGTAATCTCGGTTTATTCGGACAAATCGATCTGAAGAACGGTCGTTATGCCTCGTATGGTCAGGATTTACTGATTCGTAAAGGACAAATCGCTTTTTCTGGCTTGCCGTCCCAGCCTATGCTGAATATTGAAGCTATTCGTAATCCCGAAGCGATGGAAAATTCGGATATTATTGCCGGGATCAAAGTAACGGGATTGGCGGATGCGCCAAGTATTGAAGTGTTCTCCGAGCCCAGCCTTTCACAGGATCAAATCCTCTCATATCTCATTACCGGTCGTTCACTGGAAAACAGCGGCGAAGCCGGTTCCGGCGGGTCGGTAGGAGCCGCCTTACTGGGAATGGGATTGGCAAAAAGCAGTAAAGTTGTCGGCGGTATCGGCGAAACCTTTGGTATTCAGGATCTCAATCTCGGTACTTCGGGTGTAGGTGACAGTTCCAAAGTTGTTGTGAGCGGTAATATTACGCCGAAATTACAGGTGAAATACGGGGTGGGTTTATTTGACGGCCTGGCGGAATTTACCTTGCGTTATAAATTGCTGCCGCAGTTGTATCTGCAATCCGTATCCGGCGCTAATCAGGCCTTTGATATTTTGTATCAGTTTGAATTTTAAGGACAATATGAATAACGAAAATCTACGTTCCAAAGCCACCGCGCTTAGTCATGTGCCGCACGGCAATAGCGATGTGCGTGAAATTGCGGCGATTGATCTTGGTTCTAACAGTTTCCATATGATTATTGCCCGCATTGTTAACGGCTCGATTCAGGTGCTTTCTCGTTTAAAGCGCAAAGTACAGCTAGCGGCCGGGCTGGATGAAAATAATCTGTTGGATCAGGCCGCCATTACGCGCGGTGTAAATTGTCTGGCTTTGTTTGCGGAACGCCTGTACGGCTTTAAAGCGGAAAATGTCAATGTCGTCGGCACTTATACGCTGCGCAGCGCGGTAAACAAAGCAGAGTTTCTACGTCAAGCTCAAGCCGTCTTTCCGTATCCGATTAAAATTATTTCGGGAGAAACCGAAGCTAAGATGATTTACGCGGGGGTTTCCCACACCCAGCCCGAACAGGCGCGTAAATTGGTTATTGACATCGGCGGCGGTTCTACCGAAATGATCATCGGTGACGGTTTTCAGCCGTTGATTGCCAACAGCCGTAATATGGGATGTGTGAGTTTCGCCAAACGTTTTTTCCCGCAAGGTGATATTACCGAACGGCAATTTGATCTGGCGTATCAGACGGCGATTCGATACATTCAGGATCTGGCCGAACCGTATCGACAGCTTGGCTGGAAACACGTGTTAGGCTCGTCAGGTACAATTAAAACCGTCTATCAGGTCATTTCGGCGAATATCGATCCCGACGGTATTATTACCCCCGACCGTTTGGATTATCTGATCAAACAAACGCTAAAAAGCGCCCACTTTGATCAATTCAAAATGGCCGGTTTGAACGGTGAACGGGCGGATGTGTTCGTACCGGGGCTAGCGATTCTAAGTGCGGTGTTCAACGTGTTTGATATCGGCCAAATGCGTTATTCCGACGGGGCTCTGCGTGAAGGCGTGATGTACAGCCTAGAAGATAATTTCCAAGTGACGAATATCCGCCAACGCACGGCCGAAGGCTTGGCGGAACAATTTGCTATAGACCGTCAACAGGCCGAACGGGTGAGTAAAAGTGCGGTGCTGTTATCGCAACAATTTCATCATTGGCGGACTCCCGAATACAGCGATGAAATGCAGGAAATTCTGCTTTGGGCGGCATTGCTGCACGAGGTGGGCATCGTGATTAACCATCGCGGTCTGCAACATCATTCGGCTTACATTCTGCAAAATATCGAACTGCCCGGTTTTGACAAGGAACAGCAACGCCTGCTGGCAACGCTGGTGCATTATCAGATCGGCGGTTTCCGCGTTGAAGATATTGTTTCTTTCGCCCGTTACGATCCGCAGGATGTGCTGGTGCTGGTTCGTCTTTTACGTCTGGCGATTCTGCTTAACCGTTCCCGTCAAGCGACGGCAACCACCGATCGGATCTTGTTGAAACTGCATCATATTTCAACGGCAAAAACGACGGCCGATATTCATTCGGCCTGCTGGGAATTGATTTTCGCGCCGAATTATTTACGCGATAATCCGCTTATCAAAAACGATCTTGCTCTTGAACAGATGCAGTTAAAAGAAATCGGTCTGGAATTAACGTTTCGTTAGAGTAGCGAGCCGCCGTTAAAAGTGCGGTGCTGAAAATTCGAGTTTTTAGCACCGCACTTTGCGTTTCTCTTAACCGAATATCTTTTTACCGAAGAAGAACAGAATCAGTCCGCAGGCGATAACGGCGAAACCGATAATTTGCCATATATTAACCGGGCGGATCGCCATACCGAGTAAACCGAAATGATCAATGATGGAAGCGGCGATAAGCTGACCGACGATAATAAAAAACAACATATTGGTGACCCCGATTTGCGGGGCAAGGAAAATGGTGGTGAACACCACTAAAGCGCCGAGCGGGCCGCCGATAAATTTCCACCAGGGTTGTTTTGGCGCATACTGCCAGGCGATGGCTAAATCGGCCTTCCACCAGCAGATCAGTAATAACACCAAGGTGCCGGTAGCAAAGGAGATAAGGGCGGCGACCGCGGGTTGTCCAACTAAGGCGGAGGCAAGCTGGCTGTTGATAGCGGCTTGGACGGCGAGAGCAAAACCGGCGCAAAGAGCGATAATGATGAATGATAGCAGCATATTCTTTTTCCCATAATAACACCAGAGTGTTTATTTTGCCCGTTCTTGGCTGATTGCAAAAGCGTTTTGTAATGATGAAACGTAATATTAGTGGTCAGATTAGCAAATCGCGGAAGAAAAGTAACAGATGAAATGAATTAAAGGACACCGGCGTGTCCTTTTTTATCAGCTAAATAATTTTTGAAAACTGCTGGCGGCGGGCCTGTTGTCTTGAGTAAGTATCGAAACAAAGGCAGATATTGCGAATCAGCAGCCGCCCTTTGGAAGACACCTGAATGCCATGCGATGAAATCTCTAATAAACCGTCTTTAACCAGCGGTGCGAGCAGAGTGAGATCTTCGGCAAAATGCTGACGGAAATCAAGCTGATATCGGGTTTCGATCGGGGCAAAATCCAGCTTGAAATTACAGATAAGCTGTTTGATTACATCACGACGCAGGCAATCTTCACGGCTGAGCACCAAGCCTTTATGTAGGGCGGTATGATGGTCGTCCACATCCGCATAATAGCGTTTTAATTCCTTTTGATTCTGGGCGTAAGTATCGCCTAACAGGCTGATCGCCGACACACCCAGCCCAAGCAAATCGCATTCTTCCTGTGTGGTATAACCTTGGAAGTTGCGGTGCAGCACGCCGTTTTGTTGCGCGACGGCAAGTTCATCATCCGGCTTGGCGAAGTGATCCATGCCGATAAATTTATAGCCCGCGGCGCTGAGCGTCTCAATGGTTTTTTGCAGAATGGTCAATTTGGTTTCCGCGCTCGGCAGCATAAAATCTTTAATTTTCGCCTGTCCGGCAAAGCGGCTTGGCAGGTGGGCGTAGTTAAACACGCTGAGACGGTCGGGGTCGAGTTCAATCACCTTTTGCAGCGTGAACATAAAACTTTCCACCGTTTGCAGCGGCAAACCGTAGATTAAATCCAGGTTAGTCGATTGGAAACCGAGTTCGCGCGCCCGTACTAACAGGGCGCGAATAAAATTTTCGTCCTGTTCGCGGTTAATCACCCGCTGCACTTCTTTATTGAAATCCTGTACGCCCATGCTGATACGGTTAAAGCCGATATTGCGCAGATGATCCAGCATGGAAAGTTCGATTTCACGGGGATCCATTTCGATGCTGATTTCCGCCTCGGGTGAAATGTTAAAATGTGTTCGCAGCATAGCCATCAAACGGGCGGATTGTTGTTCCGTCAAATAGGTAGGTGTGCCGCCGCCCCAGTGAATTTGCGTTACAAAGCGGCTTTTAAACAACGCGGAGCGGGATTTTACTTCCTCTTCCAGATAATCCAGATAAATATCCGCCTTGTGCTGATGACGGGTAATCACCTTGTTGCAGCCGCAGAAATAGCACAATTTATGACAGAACGGAATATGCACATAGAGCGACAGATGCCGTTCGGAATAACGCTCCGCCGCCGCCTTAAAATCCGCTTCCGTATAGTTTTCGCTAAATTCGAGAGCGGTCGGATAGGAGGTGTAGCGAGGGCCGGATTGATTATATTTTTGAATAAGAGCTAAATCCCACGTAATTTCGGACATTCGGCGATTCCCACATTAGATATTTTTAAGATCATCAAGCAGCTGCTTCACATCAGCTTTAATTTTTTCTTCCAGTTCGATTTCTTTCGATTCCCGCTGTAAGTCTAATTGCATCCGTTCATTTTTTTTCAGCGCGAGGCGGGCATCGTGCGTCGGCATATCCCGCACCGTTTCATACAGTTCCGCCATGGCGGAATAAGCGTTCAGGCGTTTTTGTCCCAGCGGTTCCAACAGCATTTTCAGGCGCAATACGCCTTCCGAATGATTACATTCTCCGTTCAGCATGGCTTGCGCGATAATGTTTACGCTTTCTTTAATGCGCGCCATACGTTGCTGCCGGGCTTGGGCGAAAAGTCGTTGCTGTTGTTTTAATTGACGGAAAACGTAAACCGTATAAACCGCCATCGCCAGCACAATCAGGCCGGCAAGAATTGATAAAATAGCCGTCCAGTTCATAACTTATCTGAATTGATTGATGTCGATGCGTTCAAAACTGCGGTATAGATCCTCTTCGCCGTCTTCTTCCTCAATGCCCAGCTCGTCCATCAGCTGCGCAATCCGATCAAGGCATTCGTCCACAAATCGCTGATCTTCCGCACGCAAGGTTTTGCCTGCATCAAGGTCATCTAACAGCTTATTTAGACATTCGTTGTTTTCTAATTGTTCCAACTCCGACATCGGGTCCGGTTTTTTCGCTTTGCTTTCCGTCTGAACGGGCGGAATCACCTTGCCTTTTTCAGGTTTATTGACAAACTCCACTACCAACGGCACTTTTTTACGGCTGCCGATACGCGGATCTTTCGGTGCGGGCGTCTGATTATCCGCTTTGTTTTCCGCCGCGCTGTGACGGGAGCCCGATGCCAGCCCCTTATGCTTGCGTTTACGTTTTTCCTCACGTGCTTTCGCATCTAATTCATAACGCGTCGGTTTTTTACCCGAACGGACGGGAATTTTCCCCTCAGGTTTTTTATCCGTTTTGCGGGCCGGCATAATATCCGTAAGGCGACGTGATTTCTTTTGGCGTGACATAATTATTCCTCATATTTTGCTGGCGGATTGTACCATTTTCATCACAAGTTCTCATCTTTTCTTTACGATTTACCCGAATTAGGCCGGGAAAGAAGAAAAAGCGCGGTGCTGAAAATTTGAGTTTTAAATTTCCCCGGCTCTTTCTTTCTCAAAGAAGGGGAGGCAAAGAGTAAAAACTCAATTTTTCGACACCGCACTTTCAGCCGATTAGCACTTCCGCCTATTGTTTTGTTTCGACAACGCGCTATGGTCTATTTTTTTCCGTTAAAACGCCGCCGTTCGGCTGAAGGTCATTTCTTCGCCCGTTATCGGGTGTTTGATGGTGAGGCTTTCGGCGTGCAGGCATAGACGTGGCGACATGGCTTTGGCCCGCGGATGGGCGTAGAATTTATCGCCTAGAATAGGATGACCCAACGCCAGCATATGCAGACGCAGCTGGTGTGAGCGCCCGGTAATCGGAGTGAGTTTGACCCGTGTCGAATTATTCGGCAGGCGTTGCAAAACTTCAAATTTCGTCACCGCACTTTTGCCGCGTTCAAAGCAGATCATTTGGCGCGGGCGGTTTTCCCAATCGCAGATGAGCGGTAAATTGACCGTGCCGCTGTCTTGCGCGATATGCCCCCAAACCAGCGCTTGGTAGAATTTTCTTGTTTCCCGTTCGCGGAATTGGCGTTTGAGCTCGCTGTCTGCCGCTTTGCTCATGGCGAACAGTAAAATGCCGCTGGTCGCCATGTCGAGACGGTGGGCGGGTTCACAAAAGCCGTATTTGTCTTTAACGCGCGACATCGCACTGTCGTAATATTGCGGTCGATTGCCCGACACGGACAGCAAACCGCTCGGTTTGTTAACCACCAGAATATGATTATCGTGATACACGATGTCGAGCCATGGCTCTGTGGGCGGATTGTATTCGATTAACACCATGGTGATTCTCTACGCACAAAAATGGGTTATGAGTTTGCTCAGCAGCTCATGGGTCGGCTGAATAAATTCCGCCGCCAGAAATTCATCCGGCTGATGGGCTTGTTCAATGGAACCCGGACCCAGCACTAATGTCGGGCAAAGCCGCTGAATGTAGGGCGCCTCGGTACAGTAGTTAACCGCCCGGCATGAGGTGCCGAGCAGCTTTTCCACCAGCTGCACGATTTGGGCGGAATGTTCGCATTCATAACCGGGAATAGCATCATGCAGATTCCGGATACTGAGGCGATCGCCGTATCGTTCGAACAGCGGTGCCAGTTTTATCCGCAGCATTTCATCAAGATCTTCCAACCGCATATTCGGCAGTGGGCGAAGATCAAAATGCAGTTCGCAGCAGGCACAGATACGATTTACCGCATCACCGCCGTGAATCGCCCCAAAATTCATGGTCGGATAGGGGATTTTAAAGGCGGCGTGTTGATATTTATCCCGCAGTTCATTACGCATTTGCATTAAATAGCCAGTCGCCTCATGCATCAGTTCAATAGCGTTAATCCCTTTGCTCGGCTCGCTGGAATGGCCGCTTTTTCCCACAATGCGTACGGCTTTGCCGATATGCCCCTTATGCGCCCGCACCGGTTGCAGCGAGGTGGGTTCGCCGATAATGGCGCAATCGGGGCGGATTAGGGCCTGCCGAGTGAAGGTGCGGGCACCGAGCATGGTGGTTTCTTCGTCCGCGGTGGCGAGAATACGCAGCGGCTTGGTCAGTTTGCTCAAATCCAGCTGCCGCACAGCATCCAGTACAAAGGCAAAAAAGCCTTTCATATCCGCCGTGCCTAAGCCGTAAAATCTGCCTTCTTTTTCCGTAAGTTTAAAGGGATCAAAGCTCCAGCGGTTCTCGTCAAAGGGCACGGTATCCGTGTGTCCCGCCAGTAGTAAACCACCCTCGCTCTCGCCGTAAGTCGCAAGCAGGTTGTATTTTTCGTTGCTGTCCGTGATAGGCAGGATTTCTACCTTAAAGCCCAAAGTCGCCAGCCAGTCTCCTAATAATTCAATCAGTTTGCGGTTGGATTGATCCAACTCATTGCCCACTCCGCTGATGGTCGGCACGGCAATGAGCTGTGAATACATATCTAAAAATCGAGGAAGTTTTTTCATGTGTCTGCTTTAGAGGTTGTTGCCGTTTGTTGTATTATAGATGGTAATAAATAAAGATTGATTTATAAATAATTATGCATAAAATTAGCATAAATAATCAGTTGTAACAAATTTAATATCATTATACGGGATTAGTTATGTCAACAAAAGCAACAAAACAAGCGATAGTGATCGGGGCAAGCGGTTATACGGGGGCGGAGCTTGCCCGCATTCTTAGCCGGCACGCCCAATTTCACCTTGCGGGCTTATATGTGTCAACCAACAGTAGTGATGCGAACAAGCCGATTTCCGCGCTTTATCCGCAACTGAAACAGGTATGCGATTTGCCCTTGCGGCCGTTGCCCGAAACTCGCCAACATCTCACCGCACTTGCTCAAACCGCAGAGCTGGTTTTTTTAGCCACCGCGCATGAAGTCAGCCATGAGCTGGTACCGGTTTTTCTGGAAAAGGGTTGCAAAGTGTTTGATCTTTCCGGCGCGTATCGGGTGGATAATCTTGAGTTTTATCGCAAATTCTATGGTTTTGAGCATCAGTATCCCGAGTTGTTAAAGCAGGCGGTGTACGGTTTGGCGGAGTGGAATGCGGATAACATCAAGCACACCGATTTGGTGGCTGTGGCGGGCTGTTATCCGACGGTTTCCCAGCTCAGTCTGAAGCCGTTGATTGAAAATAATCTGCTGGATTTAACTCACTTGCCCGTGATTAATGCCGTGAGCGGTGTAAGCGGGGCAGGGCGCAAAGCCTCGCTGACCAGCAGTTTCTGTGAAGTGAGTTTAAATGCCTACGGAGTGTTTAATCACCGTCATCAGCCCGAAATCGCGACCCATTTGGGCACGGAGGTGATTTTTACTCCGCACCTGGGGAATTTTAAACGTGGTATTTTAGCCACAATTACGGCAAAATTGCAGGCAGGTGTAAGCGATGAACAAATCAAATCGGCGTATCGACAATATTATCGACATAAACTGTTGGTGCGTGTGTACGAACAAGGCTTGCCGAGCATTAAAGCGGTAGAATTCACCCCTTACTGCGATATTGGCTTTGTCAGTCAAAACGGCTATATCATTATTGTCGGGGCGGAGGATAATTTATTAAAAGGTGCGGCGGCACAAGCGGTGCAATGTGCTAATATTTGTTTTGGTTTTGATGAAGTATCAGGGTTAATTTAAGGCGGGGCGGGATGAAACCTTTAGTGATTAAACTGGGTGGTGTATTATTGGATACGCCGGCTGCAATGAACAATTTATTTACCGCGTTAGCCTGCTATCAAAAAGAGCTGCCGCGTCCGTTGCTGATAGTGCACGGCGGCGGTTGCATGGTGGATGAACTGATGACACGTTTATCTTTGCCGGTGCGGAAGAAAAACGGTCTGCGGGTGACCCCGAGCGATCAGATTGATATTATCGTGGCGGCGTTAGCGGGTATCGCCAATAAAACTCTGTTGGCTCAGGCGGCGAAATATCGTTTAAACCCGGTGGGATTATGTCTGGCGGACGGTGACATAGTCAAGGCGATGCAGCTTGATCCCGAATTAGGTCATGTGGCGACGGTGTCACCTAAAAATCCCGAATTACTACATACCTTGCTTGGCGGCGGTTTTTTACCGATTATCAGTTCCATTGCAGTGGACGAGGAAGGACGTTTAATGAACGTGAACGCTGACCAAGCCGCGACGGCGATTGCCGCGCTCATTAATGCGGATTTGGTCATGATGTCAAACGTGGACGGCGTGTTGGACGGCAATAAACGGTTGATTGCCGAACTGAACGCGGCACAGATTGATCAGCTCGTGAGCGAGGGCATTATTACCGACGGCATGACAGTGAAGGTCAATGCCGCCCTTGATGCCGCGAAGATGCTAAATCGCGGCGTGGATATCGCCAACTGGAAATATCCGGAAAAACTCACCGCACTTTTTGCCGGCGAGATTATCGGCACGCGAATTAATCCTTAGCGAATTAATTTAGTCCTTAAATTAGTGCATTAAAGAGGAAGAAAAAATGAAAATTGCTATGTATAGTACCAAAAGCTACGATCGAAAATATTTTGAATTGGTTAATGTAAAATTTGGCTGCGATCTGGAATTTTTCGAATTCCCGCTGACGGAACAGACCGCCAAAATGGCTGAACACGCGGATGTGGTCTGCATTTTCGTAAATGATGACGGCAGCCGTAAAGTATTGGAAAAACTGGCGGCGTTAGGCGTGAAAACCATCGCTTTACGCTGTGCCGGCTTTAATAACGTGGATCTCCAGGCGGCGAAAAGCCTGGGCTTGAACGTTGTCCGCGTGCCGGCTTATTCACCGGAAGCGGTAGCGGAGCATACCGTGGGGCTGATGTTATCGTTGAACCGTCATATTCACCGTGCTTATCAGCGTACCCGCGAAGCCAATTTTTCTCTTGAAGGGTTAATCGGTTTTAATATGCACGGGCGTACCGTGGGCGTTATCGGCACGGGGAAAATCGGCGTTGCGGTAATGCGGATTCTTAAAGGCTTCGGCATGCATATTTTAGCCTATGATCCTTTCCAGAACCCGGCGGCGCTTGAATTGGGGGCAAAATACGTGGAGCTGGACGAACTCTACGCGCATTCCCATGTGATTACCCTGCACTGCCCCGCAACACCTGAAAACTATCATTTATTAAATGCCGACGCCTTCCGTAAAATGCGTGATGGTGTGATGATTATCAATACCAGCCGCGGTACTCTGATTGACACGTCGGCGGCGATTGAAGCGCTGAAACAACGCCGTATCGGTGCTTTGGGTATGGATGTTTATGAAAATGAACGGGAATTATTCTTTGAGGATAAATCCAATGAAGTCATCCTTGATGATGTGTTTCGCCGTTTGTCCTCCTGCCATAACGTGCTGTTGACGGGGCATCAGGCGTTTTTAACGGAAGAGGCGTTAACCAATATTGCGGAAGTTACGCTGGACAACATCTATCAATTATCGAAAACCGGCACTTGTGCAAATTTAGTACTGCCGAATTAACCACAATTTATAAGAGAGAATCACTATGGCACTTTGGGGTGGACGTTTTACACAAGCCGCAGATCAACGTTTTAAGGATTTTAACGATTCATTACGCTTTGATTATCGTCTGGCGGAACAGGATATCGAAGGTTCGATCGGCTGGTCTAAAGCGCTGGTCAGCGTTAATGTACTGACCGGCGAGGAACAGCAAACCTTGGAAAAAGCACTGAATGAATTATTAATTGAAGTGTGTTCCAATCCGCAATCCATCCTGCAGGACGATGCGGAAGATATCCACAGTTGGGTGGAAAGTAAACTGATCGACAAAGTGGGCAATTTGGGTAAAAAACTGCACACGGGGCGTAGCCGTAATGATCAGGTGGCGTTAGACATTAAACTCTGGTGTAAGCAGCAAGTGACGGAATTACAGCATTGCGTGCGTCAGCTGCAAGCCAAGTTGGTCGAAACCGCCGAACGTAACCAGCAGGCCGTTATGCCGGGTTACACTCATTTGCAGCGGGCCCAGCCGATTAGTTTTGCCCACTGGTGTATGGCTTATGTGGAAATGTTGGAACGCGATTATTCCCGCCTGGCGGACGCCTACCGCCGCATGGACAGCTGTCCGCTCGGCAGCGGCGCTTTGGCGGGCACGGCGTATCCGATCGATCGTGAACGGCTTGCTAAAGATCTCGGCTTTGCCTTTGCTACCCGCAACAGTTTGGACAGCGTATCCGATCGCGATCATATCGTCGAATTGCTTTCCGTCGCTTCCCTAAGTATGGCGCACCTTTCCCGTTTTGCGGAGGATATGATCATCTTCAATAGCGGCGAAGCGGATTTCGTGGAATTATCGGATCGGGTGACTTCCGGTTCATCTCTCATGCCGCAGAAGAAAAATCCCGACGCGTGCGAATTAATCCGCGGTAAAGCCGGTCGTGTGATGGGAGCCTTAACCGCTATGCTCGTCACCCTCAAAGGCCTGCCGCTGGCCTATAACAAGGACATGCAGGAAGACAAAGAAGGCATTTTTGACGCCCTGGATACCTGGCATGACTGTCTCACTATGGCGGCGTTTGTGTTAGACGATATCCGCGTGAATGTGGATCGTACCCGTGAAGCGGCGTTAAAAGGTTACTCCAACGCGACCGAGTTGGCGGATTACTTGGTGGCGAAAGGCGTGCCGTTCCGTGATTCTCATCATATCGTGGGCGAAACTGTGGTGTACGCCATCAAAGTGCATAAGGGGCTGGAAGATCTCAGCGTGGAAGAATTCCGTCGGTTCAGTGATGCGGTGGATGAAGATGTGTATGAGATTCTCTCTCTGCAATCCTGCTTAGACAAACGCTGCGCCAAGGGCGGTGTATCACCATTGCGCGTGGCGGAGGCCATTGCGGAAGCGAAGGCGAGAATTTCAGCCTAACTAACGGGAAAAGGCATCATTGCGATGCCTTTTTGTCAGTGTGAAGCCGCAAAGTGCGGTGTCGAACTCGTGAGTTTTTACATTATGGCGTGAGCCATTTCTGTACCAGTTTATCCGTCACCTGTTCGTGCGACCACATGCTGCCGAGTTCCGGCAATGGGTATTTGCTGTGGTTGTAGCCCACCAAGCGTTCAAAATCGAACGCGGCGTGCGGATAACCGTTTACCAGTAGAAAAGCCTGCTTGCCGTTTTCACTCCAGCAAATTTGAATCAGGCGCGGCTCGCTCAAGCCCTCGATGGCACTCACATTATACACCTGAAGGCTATCTACCACGGGTTGAGGTTCTCGTGTGTTCAGAGCGTAAAAATAGCCGGTTTCACCGTCGTCTTCAAACATCACCACTAGATTTTCTTCCGTGGTGGAATGGGCGCCGATTCGCTTTGCCTGACCGATTAAATGTTGGTTTTCCAGCACTAAATGTAACATGATATCTTCCTATAATAAAAACCGTTAAACGGTGAATATCATCTAAGATAAGGGCGGCTTTGTCAATTTAAACTCAAATAATGAACAAACATCGGTCGGCCCTGAAAACTTGAGCTATACTGAAAACAAGACTAAGATGAGAAAACTTTATTCTTATAAAAAAGCAAACCGTTCACATAATATTTATCACACTGATTAAGGATCACATTATGAAAAAAGCCTTATTACTCACCGCACTTTTAGCCTCTGCTTCTCTGAGCGCGCAGGCCCGGGATTTGATCTTTGGTACCGAACCCAGCTATCCACCCTTTGAACAAACCACGGAAAAGGGCGATTTGGTCGGATTTGACATTGATATTGTGCAGGCAATCTGCAAAGAAATCGGAGCCGACTGTCAATTTAAGACGCAGGCGTTTGATTCCTTGATTCAAGAGGTGAAACAGAAACGTATTGACGCGGCGATTTCCGCCATTGACATCACCCCGGCGCGGGCCAAACAGGTGGCGTTTACCGATCCTTACTATGATAATTCCACCAGTTTCATTGCGGTAAGAGGCAAAATCAATCATCTTTCCGAAGTGAAAAATCTTGGCGTACAGAACGGTTCGACCTTCCAGCAATATATTGTGGCGGAAGCGGGGCAATATACGCCGAAAGCCTATCCGTCTCTGCCTGACGCGGTGTTAGACCTGAAAAACGGGCGCATTGACGCTATTTTCGGCGATAGCGCGTTATTGGCCGATATGATCAGCAAGGAAGAAAATTTGACCGTTATCGGCGATAAGGTGGAGAATAAAAAATATTTCGGCAACGGCGCCGGTATTGCCGTGAATAAAAATAACCCTGAGTTAGTCGCCGAACTGAATAAAGGACTGGCGGCCATTAAAACTAACGGCGAATATCAGAAGATCTATGATAAATGGATGACGGCTAAATAAAAACGAAGGGGTGATAGCCCCTTTTAACCTAGTCAAATTGTGTCACCCAGTGTTTGCTGTTATGCGCCTGAAAACAAAGTTCAACCTGTTGCGGTGTGTTTTTCTCATGATTCATCGGCGGAAGCTGATCCAGGGCAAAATACGCCGAACCGAGGGTTTCACTGTTAGGTTGAAACTCACCGCCGATTAAACGGCATTGTACGAAGGTTTTCAGTACAGGATGGGCGAAAGGCGGAAAATTGCGTTTATGCTGTGCGTGAATGGCGACAATAAACTGGGGTTCGACTTCCAACCCCGCCTCTTCTTTCACTTCCTTAATGGTATTACTGTGCAGGGTTTCCAGCACATCCACCCAACCGCCGGGCAGCGACCACAGCCTGTCCGTTTCCTGTACCAACAGAATTTTGTCCTGCTGAAAAATGGCGGCACGAGTGTCGATTTTCGGCGTTTGATAGCCTTCTTCATTACAGAAGAGGCACTGCACTTTATCCGCAGGAATATCGGTTTTGTAGCTTAACATTTCGGCGGCAATTTCCCGCAGCTGCCGGTAGCGTTCGATATCATAAATGTTTTTGCAATACGCCAAACCGTTTTGGGCGATGCTCTGAATCTGAATCGCTCACGTAAGCCAAGGCTCGTGCAGAAGTTTATCGCTCATGTTCCACCTGAAAATAATGTTAAAAAAGTCCTGAAAACAACACCGCACTTTTGATTGGAAAAATGGTCCGCTTTCCCGATTAGATAGCTCTGAGTTGAGTGTCGAACTCTATGCATATACAAGGTGCAAACCGTTTAAGTAAAGGTGTAATTCACGCCCATTATAAAATAGTAAATGTAATGAGTTAATACTTTTTTCACCTCGGTTCTTTGCGCTGATTGAGGTTTTTGCATACGCTTTTCATGCAACAGCTGCATAATAGTGAAAAATCCGCCCCTTAGTCAGTCGGATAATTCCCGGCTGTTAAGAGGCGGATCACTTTTTACTTTGCTTGGAAATAGCGATTAAGTTTAAACTCTTTCAATAATCATTGCGGCACCTTGTCCGCCACCGATACATAGGGTAGCTAAACCGAATTGTTTATCGCGATCTATCATACTATGCAGCAGCGTGACTAAAATACGTGCACCGCTGGCACCAATCGGATGACCCAGAGCAATGGCGCCGCCGTTTAAGTTGGTTTTACTCATATCAAGGTTCAGTTCTCTGCCGACGCCGATAAATTGCGCGGCAAAGGCTTCGTTGGCTTCAATAAGATCAATATCTTCTAACGTGAGCCCTGCTTTTTTGAGCGCTTTCTGCGTTGCTGGCACCGGGCCCAACCCCATTAATGCAGGATCGACTCCGGCACTGGCGTAACTACGAATGCGGGCAAGCGGAGTCACCCCTAATGCTTTCGCTTTGCTTTCATTCATCAGCAATAGGGCGGCGGCACCGTCGTTAATGCCTGACGCATTACCGGCGGTAACGGTTCCGTCTTTTTTAAATGCCGGTTTTAATTTGGCGAGCCCCTCTAAAGTGGTTTCCGGCTTCGGATACTCATCGGTGTCAACGATGATATCTCCTTTGCGGGTTTTGACCGTAACAGGGACGATTTCCCGTACAAAACGCCCTTCTTTTATTGCTTCAACGGCAAACAACTGGGAGCGTAATGCTAAATTATCTTGTTCCTGACGTGTGAGGCCGTATTTCTCAGCGATATTTTCCGCCGTGATGCCCATATGGTAATGATTCATTGCGCAAGTTAAGCCGTCTTCAACCATGGTATCTCGGACCGGAAAATTGCCCATACGTATGCCTGTGCGCACTTTACTGTCCAGAATATAAGGCGCCTGGCTCATATTTTCCATGCCTCCCGCTACGATAATGTCGGCGTCACCGGCAAGAATGGCTTGCGAACCCAGAATTACGCTTTTTAAACCGGAACCGCATACTTTATTAATTGTGAAGGATGGGATCTCGCGGGCAATTTCCGCCTGTAATGCCGCTTGGCGAGTCGGATTTTGTCCTAAACCGGCTTGCAGTACGTTGCCCATAATGACTTCATTGAGCAAGGCGCTATCTATATCCGCGCGTTTAATTACCTCCGATATAACGGTGGCGCCCAGCTCTACCGCACTGACACCGGCAAGCGAACCTTGAAAGCTGCCGATTGGCGTTCTGGCGGAACTGACAATGACGATATTTTTCATGTGAGACTCCTTTGTTGAAATTAGAAGAAATATAAACCTATGATGAAGATTGGCGCGGTAAAGATAAGTGCAGTCATGCAATAGCCCATAATATCCCGCACACCGAGACCCGCGATGCCCAGCGCGGGTAATGCCCAGAACGGTTGCGCCATGTTCATCCATTGCTCGCCGTAGGCGATCGCCATAGTTGATTTGCCTAAGTCGGCCCCAAGCGCCTGTGCCGCCGGGATGACGAAAGGACCTTGAATAACCCAGTGACCGCCACCGGAAGGTACTGCGAAGTTAATAAAACCGGAACTAAAGAAAGTCCAAACGGGGAAGGTGTCTTTATTCGCAATATTGATGAAAAATTCCGTGATTAACCCGCCCAAACCGGAATGTTCCATCATTAACTGCACACCCGCATAGAACGGAAATTGAACTATAATGCCGGCGGTACTGCGTGTTGCGTTGATTACGGCGCGCATATATGCCATCGGAGAACCGTGCAGAACGATGCCGGTAATTAAGAAGATGAGATTAACGTTATTAATGGTTAAGTTAAATCCGTTCTTATAGAACATTAAGCCAAGATAAGAATAGCCTAGCAGGCCTATGATATAGGCGAGCAAGCGGCTTTCTTCCATTTTTTCCGCAATTGTAGCGTCTTTAGTTAATGTTTTTTTAAAGTCCGGATCCGGTGCCAATAATGCGGGATCAATACTTTTTACCTCTTCTCCTTTGGGTGTCATCATGAGCGCAATGAGCGGAAGGACGATCAGTAATGTTCCGGTGATGAATAAGTTGTAACCGGAAAATAACGTTTCGGATGCGGGAATAATGCCCTGCGGATTGGATTGCGTAACCATAATATGCGCAACGGGATTTCCCGGCGTTGCGGCCATTAACGGCATAGAACCGGAAAAGCCGCCGCCCCATGTCATAAAACCCATATAGGCACAGGCAATAAGCAACGCATAATCAGTACCTTTAATACGACGTGCCACTTCTTTGGCAAACATTGCACCGACGATTAAACCGAATCCCCAGTTGATGATACAAGCTAATGCTCCCATAAATGTCACTAACATCACACCTTGCGCGGGTGTTTTGGCGATGGAAGCCGTTTGACTCAGCAACCGTTTGATTTGCGGAGAGGTTGCTAATGCGTTTCCTGTTACTACGATTAATGCCATTTGCATACCGAAAGCAAGCAGATTCCAGAAACCGTTACCCCACAGATTAACAAGATCTACCGGAGTGCTATCGGTTAATAACAGGGCGCAAACGAAAGTTACAAATGTGAGTAATACGGCAAAAATTAACGGATCGGGCAAATATTTACTCACAAAGGAAGTCATGATCCGAGATACGCTTTTAATCATCGCTATAATCCTTTTTGGCTGATTACCATTTCCTTAAAGTCATCTGCGATAATGAATTCAGCTTCAGTATTAGCTTTGATCGTTTCAAGATCGATATTAGGAGCGTGTTCCTGCAAAACTAATTGCCCGTTGATAAAACTGAATACGGCGAGTTCGGTGACAACCATTTTTACTTTTTTTCTTGCGGTTAACGGCAGCGTACATTTTTTCAGAATTTTTGAATTACCGTTTTTAGCGCAATGTTCCATACCTATAATCACTTTTTGTGAACCGGTGACCAAGTCCATTGCACCGCCCATACCCGGAACCATTTTCCCCGGTACCATCCAGTTGGCTAAATTGGCTTCCTGATCAACTTCGAGTCCCCCTAATACGCAGGCATCTACATGACCGCCGCGAATGAGCGCAAATGAGAAAGAACTGTCAGAAAATGCACCGCCTTTTTTAATGGAACAAGGCTGTCCGCCGGCGTTTACAATATTCGGATCGGGATTTTTCGGATCGGCGGCGGTTAATCCTAAGAAACCGTTTTCCGATTGAAGAGTGATATTGATATTTTCAGGTAAGTAATTGACGACCATGGTCGGTAAGCCGATACCTAAATTCACTACATCTCCGTTTTTTAATTCCATGGCGATACGGCGGGCAATTAATTCTTTAGCGTTCATAAAGTATTCTCCTTTTAATTATTTGAAACGAGGTAATCAACCAATGTGGCAGGCGTCATAATGTGATTCGGATCCAGTTCCCCGACTTTTACTATATGCGTTGCTTCGGCAATGACCTTTTTACCGGCAAGAGCCATTAGCGGGTTAAAATTGCGGGCGGCTCCTTGATAGATGAGATTGCCGTCTTCATCGGCATATTCGGCTTTAAGAATGGTAAGATCTGATTTAAGTGGGAGTTCAAGGAGGTAATCAATATTGTCAATCTGTATTTTTTGTTTGCCTTCTTCTACAACGGTACCGACTCCGGTAGGTGTGAGAACTCCTCCCAATCCTGAACCGCCGGCGCGAATACGTTCAACAAAAGTACCTTGCGGGCTCAGCTCTACTTTAAGTTCACCGCTGATCATCTTTTTGCCCGTTTCAGGATTGGTACCAATATGTGACGCGATAAGTTTTTTCACTCTGCCGTTGACAATTAATGGACCGACACCGGAATCGACCGTTGCGGTATCACTGCAAATCAGGGTAATATCTTTGATACCCGAATCTAGAATTGCTTGTACCAGTAATTTCGACGTACCGGTTCCCATAAATCCCCCGGACATGATTGTCATACCGTTAAATAGGTATTTTTTGACGTCTGTTAAATTGATTCTTTTACTCATAATAATTTTCTCCAAATTATATTGTTAGAAGAGTTGTACGGTTGATTAACAATGATTTGTTTGTTAATCAGTAATAAATAATTTATAAAATTAAGCGGTAATGAAAATTATCTTTTATCTCCTGTTTTATGACGGTTTTGTCGTGTTCGATTCACATACCTTTATTAGGGATAATGTTTGATAACTAAGTACGGAAAGGTTTTATATGGCAAACAATCTAGCAATAACTACATCGGAAAGGAAATATTGATTTTTTACAGATATATAAATTTTATTTATAGGATTTAGAAACTTGGTTATGCTATGGTAGATTCAGTTTTCAGGAGGAAATTAATGGATATCAGGCATTTGCGTTATTTTATCTCTATTGTCGATAATGATTTTAATTTAAGCAGAACATCTCAATGTTTATATATTTCCCAACCTGCATTAAGCATAATGATTAGCGATTTTGAAAGCAGAGAAGGAGTGCAGTTGTTCAAGCGTTCTAAAGGTAAGATAGTCGGATTGACTTATCTCGGTGAGAATTTTTATAGAGATGCTAAAGAGATACTGAGAAAATACAATGAAATGCACTTTAATTTACATCATCTGACGGAACAAATTACAGGGAGTGTTACTATAGGAATTCCTCCGTTAGTATTATCCGTTTTGTTTTCTGATGTTATACCCAGATTAATTTTAAATAATCCGAATATTAAGTTCAACATTAAAGAACAAGGAGCTTTCTCTTTAAAGAGTGAATTGTTATTGGAAAAAATAGATTTTGCCGTATTACTTAAACCTGAAAAAATACCAAAAAATATTGTGGATTCTTTTGAAATTCATCATTCTGAATTATCTGTTTTCCTTTCTCCGCAACATCATCTAGCACAAAAGGATGAATTAACATGGCAGGATTTGCATAATGAAAAAATGGCTACTTTTGATGATTCTTTTATGATTTATCATTATTTAAAAGAGGCTTTTGAAAGATATAATATTTACCCTAATATTATAATACAATCAGGGTCTTGGGATTATTTATTAAGTACGATAAAATTCAACAAAGAATTGTTAACCATTTTGCCGATGGTTATTGCCGAACAGTTTCAGTCTCCGGATTTTCTCTGTCGGAAAATTAAAGAACCGGTGCAATGGAGAGTAACGGTTTGTCGTTTAAAAAAGACTAATTATACCAATATAGAAAATTATATTTTAGATTCTTTACTTAAATCGTTTAAGTGATACTTTGATTTTAGATAAAACCATCTTCAAGATTTCTTGTATTCCGCAATTCCGGCTTAAAAGAGTTGTGAGGTATTGAACTTGAAATTGGTTGAATGTTATTTGAATATAAAAAATCTGCCCCTGAGCAGCTGGATAAAACCGGCTTTCAGGGAGCAGATTACAAAGTGCGGTGTCGAATTCGCGAGTTTTTTTATTTCCCGGACAAACGACGATATGCGTTATTACGCTTGGCCTTTAACCGCTTTTAAACCTAAGAACGGCGCTTTGTCGCCTAAGGCTTCTTCAATACGGATTAATTGGTTGTATTTCGCAATACGGTCTGAACGGCTCATAGAACCGGTTTTGATTTGACCCGCAGCGGTACCGACGGCTAAATCCGCGATAGTCGCATCTTCCGTTTCGCCTGAACGGTGAGAAATTACAGCGGTGTAACCTGCATCTTTCGCCATTTTGATTGCAGCCAGGGTTTCGGTTAATGAGCCGATTTGGTTGAATTTGATCAGGATTGAGTTTGCGATACCTTTTTCAATACCTTCTTTCAGGATCTTGGTATTGGTTACGAATAAGTCATCACCAACCAATTGGATTTTATCGCCCAATACTTTAGTCTGGTATGCAAAACCTTCCCAGTCGGATTCATCCTGACCATCTTCGATAGAAATGATCGGGTATTGTTTGGTTAATTCTTCAAGATAGTGGGTAAATTCCTGAGATGTGAATGAACGGCCTTCACCTTTCAATTCGTATTTACCGGTTTCTTTGTTGTAGAATTCTGAAGATGCGCAGTCCATTGCAAGAGTAATGTCTTTACCTAATACATAGCCGGCTTTTTCCACCGCTTCTTTGATGCAGGCGAGCGCTTCAGCGTTTGAACCTAAGTTAGGAGCGAAACCGCCTTCGTCACCTACTGCGGTGTTGTAACCTTTAGATTTTAATACCTTGGCAAGATTGTGGAACACTTCGGAACCGATGCGTACCGCTTCACGTAAGGTTTTCGCACCGACAGGCTGAATCATGAATTCCTGGATATCAACGTTGTTGTCGGCATGTTCACCGCCGTTGAGGATGTTCATCATCGGCAGCGGCATTGAATATACGCCCGGAGTACCGTTAAGTTCCGCAATATAAGCGTAAAGTGGCAAACCTTTGGAGGCAGCCGCCGCTTTAGCTGTTGCCAAAGAAACCGCCAGGATTGCATTGGCACCGAATTTGGATTTGTTTTCCGTACCGTCCAAATCGATCATGATTTGGTCGATTTTGGCCTGTTCGGTTGCTTCCTGACCCACGATAGCCTTAGCAATCTCGTTATTCACTGCAGAAACCGCTTTTAACACACCTTTACCTAAGAAACGTGATTTATCACCATCACGTAACTCCAACGCTTCGCGTGAACCGGTTGACGCACCTGACGGAGCTGCCGCAAGACCCACGAAACCGCCTTCCAGGTGCACTTCGGCTTCAACGGTAGGGTTACCGCGTGAGTCAATGATTTCACGGCCAATTACTTTAACGATTTTTGCCATTTTTGTTTTCCTCTTATTTAGTAGTTAATCTAAAATAGGTACATTAAAAATGCTGTTATAGTATAGCGATTTGTCTTTTTTGTCTTGTAAAAAATGCAGTTCTTTTGATTAAATCCTTACTTTTTTTGATTTTCCTTCGCCGCTTTAATGAAACCCGCAAATAACGGGTGGCCGTCACGCGGCGTCGAGGTGAATTCCGGGTGGAACTGACATGCGATGAACCATGGGTGGTTCGGCACTTCAATGATTTCCACTAATTTTTTATCCGCGGATAAACCGGTGATTTTTAAACCCGCTTTTTCAATTTGCGGCAGTAGGGTATTGTTCACTTCGTAGCGATGGCGATGGCGTTCTTCAATGGTTTCTTTGCCGTAAAGCTGACGGGCAAGGCTGCCTTCGACAAGATGACATTGCTGAGCCCCTAGACGCATGGTACCGCCCAGATCGGATTTATCGCTGCGTTTTTCCACATTGCCCTCCGCGTTTTGCCATTCGGTGATCAATCCCACCACCGGTTGCGGGCAGTCTTTGTCGAATTCGGTTGAATTGGCATGAGCCAGGCCGGCCACATTACGGGCATATTCAATTAAGGCGATTTGCATACCTAAGCAGATGCCGAGATAAGGAATTTTATTTTCGCGGGCGTATTGAGCGGTTAAGATTTTGCCTTCGACACCGCGGTAACCGAAACCGCCGGGCACGAGAATGCCGTCCAAGCCTTTTAAGATTTCTACGCCGCGCGTTTCCACATCCTGTGAATCGATGTATTTGATGTTAACATGCAAACGGTTTTTTAAGCCGCCGTGTTTCAGTGCTTCGTTTACCGATTTGTAAGCGTCCGGCAGTTCGGTATATTTCCCAACCATACCGATGGTCACTTCGCCCGTCGGATTCGCTTCTTCGTAAAGCACTTGTTCCCATTCGGATAAATCGGCTTCTTTGCATTCTAGCCGGAAACGCTGGCAGACAAATTCGTCTAATCCTTGTGATTTCAATAAAGCCGGGATTTGATAGATTGAGTTAACATCCTTTAATGAGATAACCGCTTTTTCCGGCACGTTGCAGAAGAGCGCGATTTTGGAACGCTCATTGGCGGGAATCATACGATCGGAACGACAAATGAGCACGTCAGGCTGAATACCGATGGAAAGCAATTCTTTTACGGAATGCTGGGTCGGCTTGGTTTTCACTTCACCCGCGGTGGCGATATAAGGCACGAGGGTCAAGTGCATAAAAATGGTGCGTTCACGTCCCACTTGCACGGCAAGCTGGCGCAGAGCTTCTAAAAACGGCAGGGATTCGATATCACCCACCGTACCGCCTACTTCAATAATGGCCACATCATGCCCGGCGGCTCCGTCAATGACGCGCGCCTTGATTTCGTTGGTTATATGCGGAATCACCTGAATGGTCGCCCCTAAATAATCACCACGGCGTTCTTTGCGTAATACTTCGGAATAGATTTTGCCGGTGGTAAAATTGTTGCGTTTGGTCATTTTGGTACGAATAAAACGTTCGTAATGCCCCAAATCTAAATCGGTTTCCGCGCCATCCTGGGTTACAAAGACTTCACCGTGCTGTGTCGGGCTCATGGTACCCGGGTCAACGTTGATATAGGGATCAAGTTTCATGATTGTCACGTTCAGACCGCGCGCTTCTAAAATTGCCGCCAATGATGCCGCAGCAATGCCTTTACCTAACGATGAAACCACACCGCCCGTTACGAAAATATAATTGGTAGCCATATTGAAACCTAATATTGGGAAGAAATTATGTAAATGTAAATAATGATAGCTAACCGATTCAACACCGATTAGCTGATTAAGACGGGAGCATAGTATATAGAAATTATACGTTGAATTCAATGTTTGCGATGTTAAAGTGCGGTGTCGAAAAATCGATTTTTTAACACCGCACTTTGCTGCCGCCAATGCCGGCTGAAATAAAAAAGCGGGTAAAACGCCCGCTTCGGTTTTGTAGAAAAAGAATTCCGTCGTTTATTCTTCTTTGTTATCTGATTTATCCGAACCGAACGACAACCATGACGGTAATGTTAAAAACGGTTCCGACGGTTTTTCCGCTTCTTTTATTATTTTGCCCTCATTTGCTTTTACTAATTTTGCCGTATCCTGAGCTAATTGGGTCAAGCCCATTTCTTCATAGGCTTTTTGCAGCAACGGCAAGGCTTCAAAAGTTGCGTGGGTGTCCGGATAGGTTCTTAACATACCGGTAATGCGGTTAGCCACCGCCACCCACGCCTTGCGATCCGCATAGAATTTTGCGATTTCCAACTCGTGACGGGCCAGGCGGTCTTTAATGTATGCCATGCGGGCCAGGGCATCCGGCGTATATTGGCTGTTCGAGAAGTTCTGTACCAGCGTACGGAAGTTGCTGAACGCTGTCTTCATTGAAGTGGTTTCGCGGGTTGAACGGTCAACACCGAAGAAATCCTGGAAGAAATTATCACCTAATGCGGAGTTGGTAAGAGCCGCCATATAGAGCACATAATCTAAATGCTGACTTTGCGGATACTGGCGTAAAAATGTGTCGGCGGAGATGAGCGCCTTGGTATAATCCTGAGTTTTATAGGAGGCGTAAATTAAATCAAGTAATGCCTGTTCTGAATAAATACCGCCCGGATAACGGGTTCTGACCGCTTCTAAATAGCGCGTTGCCTGATTATAGTCACCGTCTTGTAATGCGGTTTGTCCCGTGGTAAAAAGTTCCTGCTCGGAAGCTTGTTCGACTTCCGGTTTGGAACTGGAGCAAGCCGAAATGGCCAGCGCCGTTAAAGCTATCAGAGTAAGGGATCTCAATTTACGCATATTTGCTATTATCCTTTTTTCAGTATATTCAGTATAAATATTTAGCCTGGTACGTTACAATGCACGCAAAATAATGTCGTTATTGTATAGAACATTGCAAAATAAGCAAACTTCAAATTAGTGGATTTTAAAATTTATGGCTCAGATTACGTTGTCGGCAGAAATTCAACCTCATCAAATAGGGCTACGGTTAGACCAGGCTCTGGCGGAATTGTTCCCCGATTATTCCCGTTCCCGTTTAAAGACCTGGATTGAAGGCGATCTGGTTTATATAAACGGTAAACTTGTCAATGTGCCGCGGGAAAAAGTCTATGGCGGCGAACGGGTGGAAATGACGGTTGAAGTGGAGGATGAAAACCGCTTTGAGCCGCAAAACTTACCGTTGAATATTGTTTATGAGGATGATGATATTCTGGTGATCAACAAGCCGAAGGATTTTGTGGTTCATCCCGGCGCGGGTAATCCAAACGGTACGGTGTTGAATGCGTTGCTTTATCATTACCCGCAAATTGCCGAAGTGCCGCGCGCGGGTATCGTTCATCGTTTGGACAAAGATACTACCGGTTTGATGGTGGTCGCTAAAACCATACCGGCCCAAACCCAATTGGTACGGGCATTGCAGAAGCGTAAGATCACACGGGAGTACGAAGCGATTGTTTTCGGCATTATGACCAAGGGCGGTACCGTTGATGAACCTATGGCCCGCCATCCGACCAAACGCACCATGATGGCGGTTCATCCCATGGGAAAACCCGCGGTGACCCATTATCGCATTATGGAACACTTCCGCAATTACACCCGGCTGCGGCTACGCCTTGAAACGGGGCGGACTCACCAGATTCGGGTGCATATGGCTCATATCGCTCATCCCTTGTTAGGCGATCAGACCTATGGCGGTCGTCCGCGTCCGCCGAAGAATGCCGCCGAAGAATTTTCCGCGGTGCTGCGTCGATTCCAACGACAGGCCTTACACGCCGTGATGTTGCGGCTGGAACACCCGATTAGCGGCGAATTAATGGAATGGTACGCTCCGTTGCCGGAGGATTTTGTGGAATTAGTCAATGCCCTGAAAGCGGATTATCAATTACATAAAGACGAGCTGGATTATTAATGAACGCAATTTATCCAAACTGGCGGGTGTCTGATAATGTTCATGCTTTCACCACCACACGGCAGAACGGCGTGAGCCTCGTGCCTTTCGACAGCTTTAATCTCGGCGATCATGTGGGCGACGAACAAAACTCGGTAAAAACGAACCGCACTTTGTTGATAGAACGATTTCGCTTACCGCAGTTCCCGCAATATCTTACTCAAACTCACAGTACTCGTGTGATCAAACTGCCTTATTTCGGTCATGATCTTGAAGCGGATGCCGTCTATACCGATCAACCCAAGCAAGTATGTCTGGTGATGACCGCCGACTGTTTGCCCGTGCTGTTCTGTAGTAAGGCCGGAAACGAAGTCGCCGCCGCTCATGCCGGCTGGCGGGGCTTATGTGATGGCATTTTGGAAGCAACGATACGGCATTTTCAATGTCCGCCGGAAGAAATTATCGCCTGGTTCGGCCCCGCAATCGGCAAAATGGCGTTTCAAGTAGGGCGGGAAGTGGCAGAGCGGTTCATCGCTGTTGATGCGCAGGCCACATGGGCATTTAAGCGCGATCCTCATACCCGTGAGGAAAAATACTTGGGCGATCTCTATCAAATTGCCGCTCAACGCTTAAATAACCTGGGCGTAACACGGATTAGCGGCGGCGAACATTGCACCTATCGTGAAAACGAACTGTTTTTTTCTTACCGCCGCGACGGTAAAACCGGCAGAATGGCGAGTTTGATTTGGTTTGAATAGACTATTTAGTGATAAAAACGGCTTCACCTTTCGATCAAAATAGAACCTTTTCCCTCCACATTACATTTTAGTTGATGAATATAGTCAACTTCTTATCTCAATTCGATCCAATCTAGTGAGAGGTATTTGTCCTCATCAGTTGCAGTAAAAATGTGATTTACCTCCCATATTTGAATAAATACTACATAAATAAATTAAAAAATGATTGATTTGCTTCAATAAATGATTATAGTTGACATGAAAGAACGCTTAGACAGAAAAATTATTTTATTCATATTACAAAAAAGAGGAAATTCTTATGGTAACTAGAAATTTAGCAAAATATGAAGGTATCATTCCTGCGTTTTATGCCTGCTATGATAAAAACGGTGAAATAAGCCCTGAAGCCGTACAACAATTTACCCATTACCTTATTAAAAAAGGTGTGCAAGGCGCTTATGTGAACGGTTCTTCCGGAGAATGTATCTACTTGGGAGTAGAGGAACGTAAGCGTGTTCTTGAAAATGTGATGGCAGCGGCTGACAGTAAGTTGACTATTATCGCTCATGTGGCTTGTAATAATACGCGTGACAGCATCGAATTGGCAAAACATGCCGAGAGTTTAGGTGTTGATGCGATTGCCGCTATTCCTCCCATTTATTTCCGCTTACCCGAATATGCTGTTGCCAACTACTGGAACATGATAAGTGAAGCGGCGCCTAATACGGATTTTGTCATTTATAACATTCCGCAATTAGCCGGTACCGCCCTTACTCCGTCACTTTATGCTCAAATGCGTCAGAATCCCCGTGTCATTGGTGTAAAAAATTCTTCTATGCCGGTACAGGATATTCAAATTTTCGCCAGTGAAGGTGGTGATGACTATATTGTTTTTAACGGTCCGGATGAACAATTTATTAGTGGACGGGTTATCGGAGCCAAAGCGGGAATAGGCGGAACTTATGGCGTAATGCCGGATTTATTCGTGAAATTGAACGGCTTGATTGAATCTGGAGATCTTGCCACGGCGAAAGCACTCCAATTCAGCATTAATAACATAATCTATAAAATGCTGACCGGACGAGGTAATTTGTATGCCATGATTAAAGAGGTTCTTCGTATTAATGAACAACTCGATATCGGCTCCGTACGTGAACCGCTTACGCCGTTAAATAACGATGATTTAACTATTGCGAAAGAAGTTGCCCGGCTTATCGTGAAGACAAGAGAGCATTTTTCAATTAAAGGGGAATAATTTATGAAAATTGGATTTGGGGCACTCAATTGGTTTGTGCTGATTGTTTATTTGGTAAGTATGTTGGGTATCGGGCTGTATTTCACGAAAAGGGCCAGTAAGAGCACCGACGCTTTTTTTAAGGCCGGCGGACATATACCTGCCTGGGCTGCCGGGCTTAGTATTTTTGCAACGACATTAAGTTCAATTACTTACATGTCTATTCCGGAACAAACTTTTAATAAAGACTGGGCCTATGCAATAGGCTCTCTCGTAATCATTCCCATTATACCTATCTTAATTCATTATTATGTTCCGTTTTTTAGAAAATTAAACGTAACAACAGCTTATGAATATCTTGAACAACGTTTTAGCGTTACATTACGAAGTTTAAGCAGTGTACTCTTTATTATATATCATATCGGTCGTGTTGCTGTGGTAACCTATCTTCCCGTTCTTGCTATTACCTCGGTAACGACTATCGATCCTTTATCGGTTGCCGTATGTATAGGTGTACTGTGTATTATTTATACTTTCTTAGGCGGTATAGAAGGCGTTATCTGGAGTGACGTAATTCAGGCAATAGTTTTGATTGTAGGTGCGTTGTTGATTATCGCCGTTGGTCTTTATTTAATTGATGGGGGTATTTTTACCGTTGTTAATGATGCGGTTGACAATAAAAAATTCTTATCTGGGACAAATTTTGATCCTTCAAAGCTTGCGCTTTTCGTGCCGTTGATTTTTGTCGGCCAATTTGTAAATAGTCTTTATCAATATACCGGAAGTCAGGATGTTGTTCAGCGTTTCCAAACCACGCGTTCAATCGCTGATACGAAAAAGTCTTTATGGATGACCGGGTTCCTAGGTGTGTGTACAATTCCTGTTTTCTTTAGCATAGGTACGATTCTTTACAGTTTTTATCTGCATTCGGCTACGTTACCGGAAGGATTCAACACCAGCGCGATCCTGCCTTATTTTGTTCTTACCGAATTACCGGCAGGGTTTTCGGGCCTGATTATCGCAGCGATCTTTGCGGCGGCACAATCCACTATTTCCTCTAGTTTAAATTCCATTTCAGCCTGTGTGGTAATGGATTTCAAAAAACGCCATTTTGATAATAAATTTAAAGCGGTGTCTGACGTTACTTTAGCACGCCTGACTATTATTATAGCCGGATTGATTAGTACTGGCGTTACCGTTTATTTTACCATGGGAAATACTTCATCAACATGGAATGTTTTCTTAACTATTAGCGGGTTATTCGGTGTTCCGGTAGCGGCTTTATTTGCACTTGGTATTTTTACAAGACGTGCTAACACTAAGGGTGTTTTAATAGGCTTTATCGGGGCTATTATCATTGCGTTTTATGTTAATACTTTGGCAATTTCCTCTTTATTGGTAGCCACGGTTTCATTCTGCAGCGCGGTAATTATCGGATATATCGCCAGCCTTTGTTTCCCTTCTCCCGCGAATTTAACGGGATTAACTATCCATACTATAAAGAAATAATGTAAAAATTTAAGGAGAACGAATAGGAATGAAAAATAAAGCGTTATTAGAGGAAATGCGGACTTATTATGGCAGAGATGAAGTTCCCCATGACTTTGATCAGTTTTGGGATTCTCTGATTCATAACACGTCGGTTCCTCAAGATTTCAGATTAAAACCGGTAGATTTTAATTTACCCCAAGTAAATTGCTATGAACTGTACTTTGCCGGCGTTGGCGGAGGAACGATTTATGCAAAAATTGTTTTACCGAAATCATCGCAAAAAGTGCCCGTTATCCTGAGTTTTCACGGATACATGGGACGGACGTCAGATTGGTCGGCCATGTTATCCTACTGTGCGGCAGGCTATGGCTTCGCGATGATGGATGTGCCGGGACAATCGGGGTATTCAACGGATCCTGCGCAATTTGTGCATGGCAATACGGTAAAAGGGCATATTATACGTGGTGCGGTAGATGGGCCCGAACATTTATTTTATAAAAATGTTTATTTAGATGTTTACCGCTTTACGAATATAATTGCACAGTTGGATGGTGTTGATGAAAATGCTTTATATAGTTTTGGTGCTTCTCAAGGAGGAGCCTTGGCTTTAGTTGCCGCGGCACTTAATCCTAAAATCAGGACGACGGTCAGCATTTATCCATTTTTATCCGATTTCAGACGTGTTCTGGAAATAGGGAATACAAGTGAAGCTTATGATGAACTGTTTCGTTATTTTAAATTTCATGATCCTTTCCATGAGACTGAAGATAAAATAATGGAGACTTTAGCTTATATTGATGTCAAAAATTTTGCTCATCGTATTCAATGTCCGGTGAAAATGGTGATAGCTCTGGATGATATAGTGTGTTATCCGATTACTCAAATGGCGATTTATAATCGTGTAAAAACACATAAAGAGTATAAGCTTCTGCCGGAGTATGGTCATGATGATATGCACGTATATGTCAGTGATACTGTCTTTAATTGGCTATGTGGAACGAATATAGCATGCGGATCCACATGGATTGAATAAGTAGCCACATTGGCAAATAAGCTTTAATGGATAAACAGTTGCACCAAGTGGGTTAAGGCTTTCTAGTACCGGCTTTAATCCGCTTTTTTGTAGTGTAATAACATTCGCGTTATCGTTGAAAACTTCTTAAGCTGAAATGGCAAAGTAAAGATGAGTTGTTTATTAAGGATTGGAAAGTAATCAGCCGTAACCGCCTACGATATTTCTTTTTCATTGTTATCAGAAAAAAACTCTGAAATTCGACACCGCACTTTATATCGGCTCACTCGTGATAATCTGCTTTCTTTTTAAATTTACTCCATACCTTGTCTTCCTGTCCCCGCCATAAACGCTGAATATTTTGATGATGACGATAAACCAACAGACAGCATACCAATGCGACAGGAAAGGTAAATTCAGGGCGAAACCACCACACATAAAACGGAACCAGTAACGCGGACACTACGGCGCTGAGGGAAGAATAACCGGTCACTAAGAACACAATTAACCATGTACCGAACATGGAACCTGCCACGCCCCAGCCGATAGGCGCTATCGCCCCGAATGCGGTGGCAACACCTTTCCCGCCGCGAAATTTAAAGAAAATCGGGAAAATATGTCCCATGCAGGCTCCGAGAGCGACCATACCAAGTTCAAAGGGAGCAAGACCCAGATAATAACCGAGCCACACGGGCAGCATACCTTTCAAAATATCGAATACCAACACCGCAAGTGCCACCCAACGACCGCCGATACGTAATACATTGGTTGCCCCCGGGTTATTTGAGCCGTTTTCACGGGGATCGGGCAAGCCAGCCATGCGACAAATCAGAATCGCACTGGAAACCGAACCTAGCAGATAAGCAACCAGCATATAAAAAATTGCGAAAACGCTCATTTTGCTAACCTTATGAGAGAAAAGATGAAAAATTGATTCGTTATTTTACCCAAAATTGGTAGCATATAGCCAACAATTTTTCGTTATTTAATCAATTAAGGTGGCAAAAGTGGATCGTATTTTTATTAAGGAATTGGTGGTTTTCGCACAAATCGGCGTATATGATTGGGAGCAGCAATTGCGGCAGAAACTTATTTTCGATATTGAAATGGCGTGGGATAGTCGTAAAGCGGCGGCAACGGATGATGTGGCCGATTGTTTAAATTATGCCGAGGTGGCGGATTTTGTTATCCATTATGTGCAAAGCAAACCGTTTCTATTGATTGAACGGGTCGCAAACGAGGTGGCTGCAGCAATTCGGCAGCACTTTGCCGTTCCGTGGATTAAGCTGAAATTAAGCAAACCCGCCGCAGTACAGCAAGCAACGGCGGTCGGCATTATTATTGAACGGGGAGAGTTAGCATAGTTTTTTCAGTAAAAAGCACATTCATATGAACATACTTTATGCTGTTCAACATCATTCCTCTCTTAAATATGCTAATAATTCTGCTTCATGAGCAGTCCAGATCACATTACTATCTTTGCCGTATTGGCGGATAGTGTCATAAACAAGATCGACTTTGCCGTGATTGCATAATGATCTTAGCTCTGTATAAAAGCGTTTGGCTAAGGTTCGTGCTTCGGGAATATTAAAATAAAATACGCCAACCCGCATATATAATCCTTTTAAACTATTGAAAACCAAAGCATAAATAGGATTAGCCGCAATAAAAGCCAAACGATGAAATAACAGATAATCAAAATTAGTATAGCTTTCTGCGGTTTCTTTCAGGCTGTCCATTTGATCCAATACATCTAAGCAGGCATCCGGTGTTTTTTTAAATGCCCGAGGCACATAAATGGAAGCAATTTGCGTGCGGGCAGCAAGTACATTTGCGATAAGAAACGGCGAAATAGTGCTGTCTAAACGCACTAATACCTCTAAAATGTTTAAGCCTGAAGACTCCCAGATGTCATTCACACGGGTAGGTTTGCCGTGCTGAATGGTCAGCCAACCGTCACGTGATAAGCGTTGCAGAACTTCCCGCAGAGTCGTACGTGTAACGCCAATCTTTTCGGCGAGTTCCCGTTCCGCAGGTAGATCGGAACCGGGCGGGAAATATTTACTCCAAATACTTTTGATAATATATTCTTCCGCAAGAGCGGCAGGGCTTCTTGCTTTTAAAATAGTATCTTTATTAGCCATTATTAAACCAGTAACTATAAAAATTAATGAAAATGTGATCTAGTTCTAAAAAATTTGACTGATCGGTATTATCCTTTAAACCGAACTATATTACAATCAATTACTATTTTATTTTATAGATCCGTCGCAATGGATGATTTAAATGGATTGTTATTTTTGTTAAAAATTAAATGGAGAGAGACATACTAAATGAGTTATACGCAAACATTACTTAACAATTTTATGGGACAAAGCCCCGTTTGGTATAAAAAGCTGATTATCTGTTTTTTAATCCTGAATCCAATTCTGTTTTTCTGCGTAAGTCCTTTCTGGGCAGGCTGGTGTTTAGTTGCTGAATTTATTTTCACACTTGCTATGGCGTTGAAATGTTACCCTTTGCAACCCGGCGGTCTCTTGGCTGTTGAGGCTTTAGTGGTGGGCATGACAACCGTCGAACACGTTAAAGAAGAAATCATGTCAAATTTTGAAGTGATTTTGTTATTGATGTTTATGGTAGCGGGCATCTATTTTATGAAACAGTTGCTTCTGTTCGTATTTACCCGATTGCTGCTTAGCATCCGTTCTAAAATTACCTTATCCGTCGCCTTCTGTTTAAGTGCCGCATTTTTATCCGCGTTCCTTGATGCGTTGACCGTTGTCGCCGTCATTATCAGTGTCGTGATGGGATTTTATGGGGTGTATCATAAAGTGGCTTCAGGAAATAATTTTGATGATTCCACGGATATTACTAACGATGACAAAATCAAAAAACATAAGAAAACGTTGGAACAATTCCGCGTTTTTTTACGCAGCTTAATGATGCACGCGGCCGTGGGAACCGCACTGGGCGGTGTAATGACCATGGTGGGTGAGCCGCAAAACCTCATTATTGCCGAACAGTCCGGCTGGGATTTTATTGAGTTCTTTATCCGTATGTCTCCGGTAACTGTTCCCGTGCTGATTTGCGGTGTTATTACATGCGTAGTAATCGAAAAATTTCGTTTATTTGGCTATGGCGAGAAATTACCTCGCTCCGTCTGGGGGATTTTGGCAAAATTCAACCGTGCTCAGCAGGCCAAAATGACCAGACAGGATCGTATGAAGCTTATTGTGCAGGCCATTGTCGGGGTTTGGTTGGTTATCGGTTTGGCATTCCATTTGGCTTCCGTCGGTTTAATCGGGTTAAGTGTAATTATTTTGACTACTTCGCTTTGCGGTATTACCTCGGAGCATGAATTAGGTAAATCGTTCCAAGAGTCTTTACCGTTCACCGCATTATTGGTGATTTTCTTTTCAGTGGTTGCCGTTATTATCGATCAACATTTGTTTGCACCGATTATTCATTTCGTGCTTTCTGCCAGTGACAGCGCACAATTATTGCTGTTTTATATATTCAACGGCCTGCTTTCCTCTATTTCCGACAATGTATTCGTCGGCACAGTTTATATCAATGAAGCAAAAACCGCTTTGCACGCGGGTACGATTTCATTAGAACAATTTGAATTACTTGCCGTAGCCATTAATACCGGTACGAACTTACCGTCCGTTGCGACACCGAACGGGCAGGCCGCGTTTTTATTCCTGCTTACTTCATCTTTGGCACCATTAATTCGTTTATCTTATGGTAGAATGGTTTATCTGGCTTTGCCTTACACAATTGTTCTCACTGTAGTAGGGTTACTTGCCGTAGAGTACATTTTGCCGGTTGCAACTAAGTTCTTTACCGTTGCCGGTTATATTAGCGCATCGCCGGTGTGATGCCGAAATAAAGGAAGGTTATGCTGAATTATTTAAAATCATTATCTATCGGACGCGGCGGCTGGGCTCTGCTGGCGTTCTCGGCGTTAGTGCTGGAACTGACGGCGCTGTATTTTCAGCACGGTATGGGGTTAAATCTTTGTGTAATGTGTGTTTATGAACGGGTGGCGTTATGGGGTATTTTCTTCGCCGGCATTATCGGTATTGTTGCTCCAAGAATCTGGGTGTTCCGTTTTCTCGCCCTTATTATTGGATTGGGGAGTGCGGTAAAAGGTTTGTCGCTGGCAATCAAACATGTGGATTACCAACTTAATCCCGCCCCTTGGAATCAATGTGCTTATTTAGCCGAATTCCCCGATACCTTGCCGTTAGATAAATGGTTTCCGGCTATGTTTAATCCGACCGGTTCCTGCAGCGATATCGTATGGAGTTTCCTCGGTTTATCCATGGCACAATGGATTGTGGTCATGTTTGCATTTTATAGCCTTTTGCTTTGCTTGCTTCTAATCAGCCAGGTAAAACGCAGCCGACCTAAACAACGCGCGTTATTCCGTTAATATCTTTGCTGAAATGCCCTTCGCTTGAAGGGCATTTAGATATCTTAATCGTGGCTACTTTTTCTCATCGATATCGCCCAACAGTACGGCATAACGTCTGGCGCTCGGGTTGGATTGTAAAATTATCTTTAACGCCATCGTAAGCGGTACCGAAAGCAACATTCCTACCGTGCCTAATAACCAGCCCCAGAACAGCAAGGACATAAACACCACCAGGGTCGAAAGCCCTAACGTACGCCCCATCAAGCGCGGTTCAATCACGTTGCCGATGACCATGTTAATTATGATCACGCCCACGGTTACGCCTAATCCGACGGAAAAACCATTGAGCAATAACGCCTGCACAATGATGGGAATAGCCGCAATAATAGAGCCGATATTAGGAATATAGTTAAACAAAAAGCTTAATGTCGCCCACAATACGGCATATTGCACGCCGAACAGTTCCAACAGCCCCCAGATACAAACCGCGGTCAGCAGGCTGACAAAGGTTTTTACGCCCAAATAACTGATTACGCCTTGCAGAATGCGATCAATGTGCTGTTCTTCCGCCCCGGTTTCTTTATCGTCGCGGCTAAAGGCGATGACGATCTTACGTTTTGCCGTAGGCGCCTCCAGTAACATAAATATCACCACAAGTATCAGAACGAAGGCGTTGGATACGACATTGGAGAAACTCAGCAGTAGCCGGCTCATAAAATTCATAATTGAGCTGGGATCCAAATGTTTCAGTATAGTTTCGCGCTGAACACTGAAAGGAATGTGAAAACGTTGTGCCAACGCCGTAATATCGTTTAAGCGTTCGACCAGCAGAAGTTTATACTGCGGTATGGAAGCGGTGAATTCGGTGATCGAACTGTTAATCAGACCGATTAGAAAAAAGAAAATCAGCAGGATCAACAGAAACAGCAGACTGAGCGCCACCGGGTGCGGCACTTTGCGCCGGGTCATAAATTTAATGATGGGTGAACAAATAATGGCGATAAATAATGACAACAAAAACGGCACAACGATTTCGCTTGCCATTTTCACACCTGCCAGAATAATCACCATTGCGGCCGTTCCGATGAGAAACGGCGTAAGGGAATAATTATGTTTCATCGTTCTGAATTAAATATTGTGGTTAAAGTGCGGTGCTGTTTTTTCGAGTTTTGCACGTTTCGTTTAGATCGCGTCCTCGTTTTCTTCGCCCGTGCGGATGCGGATCACACGTTCCACATCATAAACGAAAATTTTACCGTCGCCGATTTTGCCGGTCTGAGCCGTATCCATAATCGCTTCAATGCATTGTTCCACCTGTTCGTCAACGACAATAATTTCCAACTTCACCTTCGGCAGAAAATCCACCATGTATTCCGCTCCGCGATATAATTCCGTATGCCCTTTTTGGCGGCCGAAACCGCGCACTTCGGTAACGGTCATGCCCGTAATGCCGATGTCGGACAGACTTTCGCGCACATCATCTAATTTAAAGGGCTTAATGATAGCCTCGATTTTTTTCATAATAAATTCCTCTATGTACGTCTGGCGGATTTGGGACGAAAGCTTTCGATTACCGCAGGATGGGTATCAATATAAATACCGTTAATCAGCTGCAGGCAATAAGGTACGGCGGCAAAAATGCCTTTTACCAGCACCTTTCCTTCATCGTCTTTCACGCCTTCCAGCGTTTCTTTAATCGCCTTGGGCTGACCCGGCAAATTCAGAATCAAGCTCTCCTTGCGGATTACTCCCACTTGGCGGGAAAGAATGGCGGTCGGCACAAAATGCAGGCTGATCTGACGCATTTGTTCGCCGAATCCCGACATTTCACGATCCGCCACCGCCAGCGTCGCATCCGGAGTGACATCGCGTTTGGCGGGGCCCGTACCGCCGGTGGTTAACACCAGATGGCAGCGATGAACGTCCACCAGATCAATCAGAGTTTGTTCGATTTGAGCCCGCTCATCCGGAATTAAACGGGTTTCCAGTTCAAACGGATCGCTTAACGCTTGCGCCAGCCAGTGTTGCAATGCGGGAATCCCCTGATCCTGATAAACCCCTTGCGAGGCACGATCGGATACCGAAACCAGTCCGATTTTTAGTATTGTCATAGTTGTCCTTAAAAGGTAGAAAACGCTAAATTATAGCACCGCACTTTGACGGTTCATCAAAACGGAAATAACACCGGCACCAAAAATACCGTGACCAGCATGACCAAAATGGTAAAAGGCACGCCGATTTTAATGAAGTCACTGAATTTATAACCGCCCGGCCCCAGCACCATAGTATTCACGGGCGAGGAAATCGGCGTCATAAAGGCGGCAGAGGCGGCGACGGCAACGGTCATGGCAAAAGGCACCGGCGATAAACCCAGTTGGTGAGCCATGGTGATCGCGATAGGGGCCATTAAGATGGCTGTTGCCGTGTTGGAAATAAATAATCCTACCACCGCAGTTAAAATAAACAGACTGATTAAAATCCAGTGTTTGCCTTGTCCGCCCACAAAGTGCAGCATTTGGTCGGCAATCAGGGTTACGCCACCCGTTTTTTGCAGGGCGATGGAAAAAGGCATCATGCCGATAATCAGAATCAGACTGGCCCAATGAATACTGTCGTAGGCGCTCTTCGCATCCACGCAGCGGAATTTCGCCAGCATCAGACAGGCAATGAGCGCGGCGAGGACGTTCGGTACAATGCCCGTTACCATTAACACCACCATGGTCAGCACGGAAAAAACAGCGTGCGGAGCCTGACTGCGGGCCGGCACGGCGCTGTCGATTTCACTCGGATAATTCAGTACGAAGAAATCCTTGCTTTTATCCCGCAGTTGGCGGATAAGTTTCCAGTCGCCGATGACTAGAATCTGGTCGCCCAAGCGATATTGTTCTTCCATCAAATAGCCCGTGAGAATTTCATTACCGCGTTTAATGCCCACCACATTTAAACCATAGATGGAACGAAACCGCAGCTCGGCGGCACTCCGCCCGATAGCGTTGCTGTCCGGAATAGGGGTGATTTCCGCCATACCGATGGATTTCGCCTGTTCGCGGAAGTTGATGGCTCGAATAACAGTCGGTTCTAAATGGTAAGTGGCGCAGAATTCGTCTAAATTTAAATCGGGGTTGCTGATGTCAATCAGCAGAATGTCTTTTTCCCTGATTTCCATTTTACCCAGGGACGCCGCGAGAAAAACCGGTCGAAAATGCTTCCAGCGTTCAATCGCCAAGATATTTAGACCGTGATTGGAACGCAAATGCAGCTCTTCAATTACCTTGCCGATAAAGGGCGAACCCGGGCGAACCACAAAGCGTTTGGTACGATCGTGCAGATGGTATTCGGCGATCAGATCTTCCATGCTGTCCTGACTGATTTCCTCACCGACTTTTTCATCGTCGCCGGAAAGCCAGCGGCGGGCAATCAGCATATAGAAAATGCCTACCGCCAGCACCGCGATACCGATCGGGGTGAAAGAGAAAAAGCTAAAATTGAATTGGGATGTCCGTATTAATTCGGAATTGACCACCAGATTCGGGGCCGTGGCAATCAGCGTCATCATGCCGCTGATTAGGCCCGCTATGCTGAGCGGCATCATCAGGCGTTTCGGCGAAATCCGCATGCGTTGGCAAATCACCAGCACTACGGGGATAAAAATCGCTACCACGCCGGTGGAACTCATGAACGAACCCAGTCCCGCCACGGCCAGCATTAATAATACCAGCACGCGGATTTCGCTGTTGTAAGAAGCTTTCATCAACCATTCGCTCACCTGATAGGCGACACCTGTCCGCACTAGCCCCTCGCCTACAATAAACAGCAGCGCAATCAGTATAACGTTGGGATCACTAAAGCCCGCGAACACTTCATCCACGCTAAGAATGCCGCTCAGGGCAAACAGCAGCAGTACCAGCAATGCAACTACATCCATCCGCATTTTATTGCGGACGAACAGCACAATCGCCAAGAATAATAAAGCGAGCACCCAAAATAACGGTTTGTTTGCCCAAGTCAGCCATTGCTCATGCATGGAATTCCCTCCCAACGGTAATTTATGCCATTATAATTGTTCTAATCGGTTTCTAACAGGGGCGAAGCTGCGGCGATGTTGCGGTAACACGCCGAATTCGGCTAACTTTTCCAAGTGTAGTTTAGTCGGATAGCCCTTGTGTTTGGCAAACGCATATTGCGGATACAGTTTATCCAGTTCTATCATTTCCTGATCACGCGCCACCTTGGCAAGAATGGAGGCCGCACTGATTTCCGCCACCTTGCTGTCCCCTTTCACTACGGCTTGAGCGGGCATGTCCAAGGAAGGAACACGATTGCCGTCCACCAGCACAAAGTGCGGTGTTATTTTCAGCCGATTTACCGCCCGCTGCATGGCCAACATGGTGGCGTGCAGAATGTTCAGCCGGTCAATTTCTTCCGGTTCGGCGCGTCCTAACGCCCAGGCCAGCGCTTTCCGTTTAATTTCTTCCGCCAGCAGCAGGCGTTTTTTCTCCGACAGTTTTTTGCTGTCCGCCAGGCCTTCGATCGGATTGGTGGGATCTAGAATCACCGCCGCGGTTACTACCGCTCCGATTAACGGTCCGCGTCCCACTTCATCCACACCGGCGATAAGCCGAATTCCTGCCGGGTAAACAAATTCAGTCATATCCGATCCTCCAGTAGATCAATGACGGCCTGAGCGGCCTGTTGATCCGCGTTACATTGAATGAGCCGGTGCAGTTCAGTAAAGCGTTGGATCAAAACGCCTTTTTTCAGCACCGCACTTTCACTGCGATCAAGGTAAACTGATAATTTTTCCGCCAGTTTTTCCGGCTCGCATTCTTCCTGAATCATTTCAGGTACCAACATTTCATCGGCAATCAGATTCGGCAAGGAAATATACTTGGTTTTCACCAAACGTTTGGCCAGCCAGTAAGTGAAGGGTTTCATGCGATAGCCTACCACCATGGGCGATTTGCACAGCATACATTCCAGTGCCGCCGTGCCCGACGCCAGCAAGGTTGCTTCCGCTGCTTGCATAGCCTGACGGGCTTTACCGTCCAGTTCGATTAACGTCAAATCGGGCGCGACGCGGGCCTTAATCGCGTCGAATTGCTGACGACGTTTTTCATTAACCAGCGGCACAAGGAATCGGATGTCGGGATATTGCTGTTTGATTAAGCGGGCGGTACGCAGAAAAACGTCAGTCAAAAATTCCACTTCCGAGCCACGGCTGCCCACCAGAATAGCCATATAACGCTGCTGCGGATCAATCCCCAGCGCGGCACAGGCTTCGGCCCGATTGGGTTTGAGCGGAATCGCGTCCGCCATGGTATGCCCGATAAAACGGCACGGTACGTTAAAGCGATCGTAAAAGGCTTTCTCAAAGGGTAAAAATGCCAGTACGAGATTGGTGGCCTTGGCGATTTTATGGATACGGTTCTGCCGCCATGCCCATACGGACGGGCTGACATAATGAATGGTTTTAATACCCGCCGCTTTCAGTTTTGCTTCCACATGCAGATTGAATTCGGGCGAATCGATACCGATAAAAATAGCAGGCTTTTGCGCCAGCAGGGCCTGTACCACCTGTCTGCGGATTTTCAGTAATCGAGGCAGGTGTTTGACAATTTCCGCCAGGCCCATCACCGCGATTTCATCCATATCTACCAGTGTTTCGCACCCTTCCGCCAGCATCTGCTTGCCCGCGATGCCGATAAAACGGGCGTTCGGATATTGTATCTTCAGGGCGCGTATCAGCCCCGCCCCTAGAATATCCCCCGACACTTCACCTGCAACAAGGGCAATGGTGGGCGCGGATTGAGTAAGATGTTGTGACATAAATATTGTTTAAGCTTAAGTTGAAAAAAATCGAAAAAACAGCACCGCACTTTGTGGTCGGCAGCGCATTATGTTGCTCCCGCTCGCGAAGAATGCTCGCAGAGCGAGAGGAAAGCATGGCATGCATTAAAGCGTAACGGTAAGTTTGTTATACGCCCGTTGTGCTTTTTCCAGTGCCTTTTCTACCGAAATATCGCGGCTGAGCAGCACACCCAGGCGGCGATGGCCGTTGACTTCGCCCTTGCCGAATAAGCGGATATCGGTGTTCGGCTCGGCCAATACTTGTTCAAGGTTACCGAATTGCACATTCTGCGAGCAGCCTTCCACTACAATAGCTTTCGAGGCGGCCGGACTGATGAGCTCAATATTCGGAATCGGCAAGCCTAAAATCGCCCGCGCGTGCAGCGCGAATTCGGAGAGTTCCTGCGAAATCAAGGTCACCATGCCGGTATCGTGCGGACGCGGTGATACTTCATTAAAAATTACCTCATCTCCGCAGACAAACATTTCCACTCCGAAAATACCACGACCACCCAAAGCGGTGGTAATTTTTTCCGCTACCTGCTGCGCTTTTGCCAATGCCGGTGCGGACATGGCTTGCGGCTGCCAGGATTCGCGGTAGTCGCCGTTTTCCTGACGGTGACCGATAGGGGCGAGGAAAGATGTGCCGTTGATATGACGTACTGTCAGTAGGGTAATTTCATAGTCGAATTTTACAAAGCCTTCCACGATGACACGTCCGGCGCCCGCACGGCCGCCTTCCTGAGCGTAATCCCAGGCTTTCGGGATATCTTCAACAGACCTGATCACGCTTTGTCCGTGCCCGGAAGAAGACATAACCGGTTTCACCACGCAAGGCAGTCCGATGGCCAGCACCGCGGCTTGGAAATCCGCAACGTTATCTACAAATTGATATTTTGATGTCGGCAAACCTAGTTCTTCCGCCGCCAAACGACGGATGCCCTCACGGTTCATGGTAAGTTTAGTGGCTTTGGCGCTAGGCACCACATTAAAGCCTTCCCGTTCCAGTTCAATCAGTGTATCGGTGGCGATGGCTTCCACTTCCGGCACGATGTAATGCGGCTTTTCCTTTTCCACGATAGCCCGCAGCGCGGCGCCATCCAACATGGAAACGGTATAAGCCCGATGGGCGACCTGTTGAGCCGGCGCGTTAGCGTAGCGATCCACAACGATCACTTCCACACCGAGGCGTTGCAGTTCAATTACCACTTCTTTGCCAAGCTCACCGCCGCCGAGCAGCATCACTTTGGTGGCGTTCGGCGTTAATGCAGTACCTAGGGTAGTCATAAATGTTCCTTTTCAGTTTATAAAGATTAAAAAATAAAAACAGGCACGCCTTGCGTGCCTTCTTCAATTAGGAATTCAATAAGGATTCATCCAACAATAAATCTTCGTTTTTATTGATGCCGATGCCTTTATCGATCACATGCCGTGCGGTGCGGTGCGCGTCCTCGAGAGAATGTTCGGTGTAGGTACCGCATTGGTAGATATTTAATTCCGGAATCTTCGCCTGATCTTTCACCGTCAGCACGTCATGCATCGCCGCCAGCCAAGCATCCGCAACCTGCTGCTCGGTCGGTGTGCCGATCAGCGACATATAAAAGCCCGTGCGGCAGCCCATTGGTGAAATGTCAATTATTTCCACGCTATCGCTGTTCAGATGTTCGCGCATAAAGCCGGCAAACAGATGTTCCAAAGTATGAATGCCTTTCGGTGATAAAATCTCTTTATTTGGTGTGCAGAAACGTAAATCAAACACGGTAATATGATCACCTTTCGGTGTCTGCATGGTTTTAGCGATACGCACCGCAGGGGCGCGCATGCGGGTATGATCCACTTTAAAGCTATCAAGTAATGGCATAAATATTGCTCCTTTTGATAAATTTCATAAAACTTTTGAACTTTTTATTCGGTTTTAAGTCTCATAATATAGCAACTTGCAGTTGTGCTTAATAATAACAAAAATTGGTTCCTTAGGTTATATTTCCCGCCCTTCTCAGAAGGGCGGTTTTTTTATGCCCGACGCCGGCTATTTTACACGCTTTCCTTTTGGCGTTAAATCAGAATTTCCGCGCAATGTTTTTCAGCGCTGTTCGGGATAAACGTCAAAACTCTGCAAAACAGCACCGCACTTTTAAAAATAGCACAATGGAAGATAAAGTGAAATGCAGCGTGGGCTCTATCAAGAAAAATGAAATTTAAGGCAGGTGAGCGGTCCAGTCCGAACCAATCCGCCACCGCACGGAAAAGCGCCCGCTAATCGCCTCGGCTTAGTAATGAAGCCGATTTCCGGATTTCAACAGCACGGTTGAACCGATGAAGGCACTGATAAACATGAATCGGAGAACAGTGCCATGGTGGAATCTCGCGTTTAACGTTCTGGTTGAAAGGTTTGCAGGTAATGGTCGCGATCCGCCCGAGTCAGCGGGCGTAACACTCGGGCCGGGTTGCCCGCCACAAGGCTGTTTGCGGGAATATCTTTAGTCACCACCGCTCCCGCTGCGATGACCACGTTATCACCGATGGTGACGCCCGGCAGAATCACGGCATTACCGCCTACCCATACGTTATCGCCGATAATAATGGGTTTAGCCTGTTCCCAACCTTCATTACGCAGTTCGGCGTCAAGCGGATGTCCTACGGTGTAAAGACTGACATTAGGGGCAAACATGACATTATTACCGATTTTAACTCCACCGCTGTCCAGAATAACGCAATTATAGTTGGCAAAAAAATTATCGCCCACTTCGATATGGCTACCGTAATCACATGCAAACGGGCTGTTAATATGCGGATTTTTCCCCGCCTTAGCTAAAATTGTGCGCAGCAGGCGTTCTTTTTCCGCTTTGTCCGACGGGCGTGTCATGTTGAAATCGAACAGCCGTTCTTTGGTTCTCATCCGCATGTCGCGTAATTCGGGTTCGGCGGCTAAATGAGCCAAACCTTGCAGCATTTTTTCTTTTTCTGTCAACATGATATGTCCTTATTTTGCTTTGATGATTTGCTGGATACGTACATCGAAAACATCGATGCCGCCGTCTAATCCCGCCTGTACGCCGAGATCCGCATCTTCAAATACGATACAATGTTGCGGCTTCACCTGTAGTAAGTTTGCACAGCGTAAAAAGGTTTCGGGGCTGGGTTTGTGTGTTTCGACGTCATCCGCCGTGACGACGGCGGCAAAATATTGGCGCAAATCGAAACGTTCCAGCAGCATGTCAACCATGTTTTTGTGCGAACCTGTGCCGAGTGCCATCGGAATGCTGTTTTTATATTTGTAGATAATGTCCATGGTCGGCAGCAGGGTGGCATTTTCTTCCACCAGCTCAAAACCGAATTTTCTTTTTAGCCGAATAATTTCATTTAATAATTCATGAGGTATGCCGTAACGTTTTATCGTTTCTTGAGCAATTACCTTTACCGGCGCTCCACCGTATTCATACATCACATCACCTTTAATCGGATAGCCCAAATGTTCTCCGACTTTTTCCCAAGCAAGCGCATGACTGGGCATAGTATCGATAATAGTACCATCCATATCAAAGATAAAACCTTTGTAAGATTGAAAAATATTTGTATCAAACATGTAAAAATTCCTGTATTTTTTATAAAAATGTGAACTATGTCCTGTTTCAGAAGGCACTATTTGCTATGCTGGCGGGCGATTACAATAAATTATTGATTGCGGATTATGAAATTAGCACAGCATTTAAAACTGCTTCAAGGGCGTCAGCTTATCACAAAAGAATTAGCCGATATAACACTTTGTGTGGAACAACGGCTGCATCATTATTGGCGGGTTGATGTGAATACCAAACAGGTAAAAATGGCGTTAGTTCATTTGGCTATGGCTTTGGGCAGGATAAAACGCGGGTATGCCGCTCAGCCGTTGCATAAGGATATTTATGCGGAAATTAAAAGTGCGGTGTGTTTTTCTCAAGTTTTAATTATTCACCGGGATGTGCTTTCCTTTATTCCCTTTGATATTCCCGAAAGTGAACAAACGCATTTAATTGCCAACTGGTATTCCTTTATTCTTGCCCAGCCGTGGATTTCTTTCACACCGTTGTCTCCGACAGAATAAAGGGTTTTAAAACCCGCATGTAAGTTTAACCCTTCAATTCATTACCTTGTACCGAATACTACGATCGTCTTACCGTGCGCGGCGATAAGGTTCTGATCTTCCAGCATTTTCAGAATGCGCCCGACGGTTTCCCGTGAACAGCCGACCATTTGCCCTATTTCCTGACGGGTTATTTTGATTTGCATACCGTCCGGGTGCGTCATAGCGTCCGGCAGTTTCGCCAGATTCAGTAATGTCTGGGCGATACGGCCCGTTACATCCAAAAAGGCCAAATCACTCACCTGTTTTGAGGTATGCTGCAAACGGCGCGAAAGCTGAGCGGACAGATACATCAGAATTTCAGGATTAACCTGAATCAGCTGGCGGAATTTTTTATAAGAAACCTCCGCTATTTCACAGGCGGTTTTTGCTTTCACCCAAGCGGAACGTACTTGTCCTTCCTCAAATAATCCCACCTCGCCGAAAAACTCACCCTGACTTAAATGCGAAAGAATCATCTCTTTGGCATCTTCGTCCTTGACCATCACGGTTGCCGAACCCTTCACAATATAGTAGAGCGTGTCGGCTTTCTCTCCGGCGTGAATCAATGTTGTTTTCGCCGGGTATTTATGGATGTGGCAATGAGAGAGGAACCAGTCTAAAGTCGGATCAACTACCGTCGTCTGCTGCAACGCCTGTTGAGACTGCGTTTGCACCGTCGGCGATAACACTGCTTGTGCTTGTTCTAACATAAAAAAACCTCATTTAACCGTTTTCAGAGCGGTCGCTCCTTTTAAAAATCCATTTTACTTTAAGTATCCAAATGGTTATCGAGCATTCTCAAAATAGCCACGAATCTTAATGTCAATGGTCTCATGCAATTCTGACCAAACTATCACGGCGTCACCGCGACGAATTTGGTTCAGTAAATTCTGTGTTTTCTGAGCAAGGGAAAGCTCCTTTGCTCCATAGTCTGTACCTTCCCGCAAAATAAAGCTTTCCACAATATTGCGTAATGTATCTTCTTCTAAATCTTGCCAGGGGATAATCATCATATGGTTAGTTTAACTGATTATGTAAATAATGGCGCGAGTAAAGCCCACTGGTGTTCAAAACTCTGATTCAATGAATGACGAAAATTTGTGCGCACGAGACGCATAAACTGCCCCTCGCAAAATGTGACTAAATAAGTGGCAATCGTTCGTTCATCAATGGTAAAGCCTTTCCCTTCCCGCAATTTCCGCATTTGCAAAATATTGACAAACTGGACTTCAAGACGGTCAAAAAACAACCCGACCCGCGTCTGTAGTTTGGCATCTTCAAACATTAAGGCGTGTCCCGTCAGAATACGGGTAAATCCCGGGTTTTTACGGGCGAAATCCAGAATCATCTGCATAATATTCCGCACACGGTTTTCCGTATTGGTTTCCGTTTTTATGGCTTGCGTAATGCGGCTGAACAAATTACTTTCAAGATTCTCAATCAGCGCTTCAAAAATTTTGGTTTTACTCGGGAAATAACGATATAACGCAGCTTCCGATACGCCCACTTCCCGAGCCAAACGGGCCGTCGTCATACGCTCCATACCGTGTTCGGAATGCAACATATGAGTCAGCACCGTCAACACTTGCTGACGGCGTTCTTTGATTGTCCGTTTTTCAATCTTTGCCGTTTTCTGTGGTGCGGGCTCAATCGTTTCGATTAAAAGTTGCTCTGCCATGATTTATTTCTTGCCTGAATGACCGAAACCGCCTGCTCCGCGGTCGGTCCGTTCAAATTCTTCTACAATATTGAATTCCGCTTGTACTACGGGCACAAATACCAACTGAGCAATACGATCACCCACTTCAATTCTGAACGGCTCACTGCCGCGGTTCCAAACGGATACCATCAACGGCCCCTGATAATCGGAATCAATCAGACCTACCAGATTGCCCAGTACAATACCGTGTTTATGTCCCAGTCCTGAACGCGGTAAAATGACCGCTGCCAAATTCCGATCGGCGATATAAATAGATAACCCTGTCGGAATAAGTGTGGTTTCCCCCGGTTGTAATTCAAACCCCTGTTCCGTTAAAGCGCGCAAATCCAGGCCCGCCGAACCTGTCGTCGCGTAAGCCGGTAACGGAAATTCCGTACCGATACGTTGATCTAAGATTTTTACGTCAATTTTTTTCATTATTTTTTCTCGTTATATTTTTCTACAATCAGATTCACTAATTGTTTGGCCAGTTCGGTTTTTGCCGCTTGCGGTAGCCGCGCCGCGCCGTCGCGCCAGAATAATTGCAGGGCGTTTTGTTCAGCGCCGAATACTTGCCCGCCGGCCACATCATTGGCACAGATCATATCCAGATGTTTGCGTACCAGTTTATCTTGCGCGTATTGCGCCACGTTTTGAGTTTCCGCTGCAAATCCTACCGTAAATGGGCGTTGTTGTTCAAGATGTCCGACATCAGAAATAATATCAGGGTTTTTTACCAAGGTCAGTTGTATCTCATCGTCCGATTTCTTGATTTTTTGTTCGGCAACCCGTACCACGCGATAATCGGCTACCGCCGCACAGCCGATAAAGATTTGATTTTCCACTGCATGCCGTAATGCGGCTTGGTGCATTTGCGCCGCCGATACTACATCAATACGTTTCACTTGCGGCGGCGTCGGCAAATTTACCGGCCCGCTGATTAATGTCACGCTCGCCCCGCGTTCCGCAAAGGCCCGGGCAATAGCAAAGCCCATTTTACCCGAGCTGTAATTGCTGATATAGCGTACGGGATCGATATTTTCCCGCGTTGGTCCCGCGGTAATTACCACGGATAAACCCGCTAAGTCTTGGGCCTGATTTAAAATGTGACAAAGTGCGGTGTCGATTTCGGCAGTTTCCGACATTCTGCCCGGCCCTATGTCACCACAGGCCTGGTAGCCACTGTTCGGCCCCACCAAATGCACTCCGCGGGCAATCAGTTTTTGCAGATTTTCTTGCGTAATACTTTGGCGGTACATTTGTTGATTCATAGCCGGAGCTAATAAAATCGGTGAAGCGGTGGCTAAACACAAGGTGGAAAGCAAATCGTTCGCCATTCCGACCGCTATGCGGGCGATAAAATCCGCGCTAGCCGGGGCAATAACGATACAATCCGCCCATTTTGCCAGTTCGATATGACCCATAGCCAGTTCGGCTTGCGGATCGAGTAAGGATTGAGAAACAGGGTTGCCTGATATGGCCTGCAACGTAAGCGGAGTGACAAACTCTGCCGCCGCGGCTGTTAAAACTACACGGACTTCGGCGTGGGCTTTGCGTAGAGAACGGATCAATTCAATGGTTTTGTAAGCTGCGATGCCCCCTGTAATACCGACTACGATGCGTTTATTCTCTAACGTGAGCATCCCCCCTCCAACATAAACCGACCTGAACAAAATTAGGTTTTATTTTACTGCAAATTTCCGTTTAGAAAAAATGTTATTTTCTCGATCCCCGTTCCAAAATTCACCTGTTCCGCTGGACTTGCTCTTCTAAAATAAATGAAATAGACCGGATTTATTCAGCAGAAACAGGTCAATACGATGAATACTCTCTATCCGGACAATCCTATGCCTCGCGAAAAACTGTTAAAATTTGGTGCCGAAAGCCTGCGTGATGATGAATTGTTAGCCATATTTTTGCGCACGGGGATGAAAAATTGCCCCGTGATGACGCTGTCTCAAGCGGTATTACGTCATTTCGGTTCATTGCGAGGGCTTATTTCCGCCGAGCGGAAAGCCTTCTGTGCGTTCAAAGGCATAGGCGTGACCCAATTTATTCAGCTGCAGGCCTGCACCGAAATGACCAAACGCTATCTACTGGAAGAACTGCAGCTAAGCCAGGAATTTACCAGCACGGAAACCGCCCGCCTGTATTTACAGGCCGAACTGGAAAGCAAAGAAAGGGAGGTTTTTATGGTGCTGTTTTTAGATAATCAGCATCGTTTGATTAAACGGGAAGAAATGTTCCTCGGTACCATTAATACGGCAGCGGTTCATCCGCGTGAAATTATTAAAACGGCGTTATACTGTAATGCCGCCGCCATTATTCTGGCGCATAATCATCCTTCGGGCGTTTCCGTGCCGAGCACTGCGGACAAACAAATCACGGAAAAAATCAAAAACGCCGCCGAACTGATGGAAGTCCGCACTCTGGATCATTTTATTATCGGCAAAGGTAATTATTTTTCCTTTTCGGAAAATGGATTGCTGTGATCTTAAGCGGGGCATGTTGTCGTTTCGGGTAAAATTTCCACGCCGGTTTGAGGAAAACTGCATTTTGCTCCGCTTTATACTTGAGAATAACAAATAAAGTGAGTATAATTTGCGACCTTTAATATGTTGCGGGTCGGGTGTATGCCTGACGAGGCAGTTGAATAAGTGTTGAGCCTTTTTAACCGCCCGAACCGTGAAAGCTCGAGCAAGGGCTTCGCCCTTAGTATTAATTACTGGAGAATGAAAATGTCAAGAGTCTGTCAAGTAACAGGCAAGCGTCCGGCAGTTGGTAACAACCGTTCGCACGCATTGAACGCGACACGTCGTCGTTTTTTACCTAATTTACACACTCACCGTTTCTGGGTTGAAAGTGAAAACCGTTTCGTGACTTTACGCTTAACGGCGAAAGGTATGCGTATTATTGATAAAAAAGGCATTGATGCGGTATTGGCTGAAATCCGTGCCCGTGGTGAAAAAATTTAAGGAGCTAAAACATGGCAGCTAAAGGCGCTCGTGAGAAAATCCGTTTAGTTTCTACCGCTGAAACCGGTCACTTCTACACAACGGATAAAAATAAACGTAATATGCCGGAAAAAATGGAAATCAAAAAATTTGATCCGGTGGTACGTAAACACGTTATTTATAAAGAAGCAAAAATCAAATAATTTTGCTGTTAATTCTGAAAGCCCGGCATTGTTCGGGTTTTTGTTTTTTTATCAACAGGCTTTAAGATTATGCCCGAATTACCCGAAGTCGAAACGGCTAAAAATGGTGTCGAGCCTTATTTAAAAGGGTTTACGATTGAAGAAATCGTCGTACGCCAGCCCAAATTGCGTTGGTTGGTGAGCTCGGAGCTGCCCCGTTTTTCTCAGGTGAAAATCACCGCGTTATCACGTCGGGCAAAATATCTGATTATCCACACCGAGCAAGGCTATATTATCGGACATTTGGGCATGTCGGGGTCGGTACGTATCGTGCCGCACGGTAGTCCGATTGACAAGCATGATCACCTTGATATTGTGATGAACAACGGCAAATTGCTGCGTTACAATGATCCCCGCCGCTTCGGGGCATGGCTGTGGACGGATAGTCTTGATGATTTTCATCTGTTCGCTAAACTCGGGCCCGAACCGCTGTCTGATGAATTTAACGCGGATTATTTATTTAAAAAATCCCGCCAAAGACACACCGCAGTTAAAAGCTTTTTAATGGATAATGCCGTCGTAGTGGGGGTAGGCAATATTTATGCCAACGAATCCTTATTTTTGTGCGGCATACATCCTGCAAAAATCACCGGCAGTCTCACTAAGAAGCAATGTGCTGTGCTGGTCGATACCGTTAAGCAAGAACTCACCCGCGCCATTGAACAAGGCGGCACCTCCTTGAAGGATTTTCTTCGCCCCGACGGCCGACCGGGTTATTTCGCCCAACAGCTGCAGGTTTATGGACATAAAGGCGAACCTTGCCCGAAGTGCGGTGCTGAAATCGAGAGTTTGGTTATCGGGCAGCGCAACAGTTATTTTTGTCCGAAATGTCAGAAAAAATAACTTTGGTTTTATCACCCGTCAGCCTCCCGGAACGATTACGGTAAAAGCTGTGTGCAATCCTGAAAAAGAAGAAATCTGGACCAAGGGTTATTTCATCGGATTCAAGTAGCATTACAAAGTGCGGTGTCGATTTTCAGTTTTTCTGTCCGAGTAAAACTCGAAAAATCAGCACCGCACTTCTTTACGTCGAAGTCAGAAAATCCGGTAATTTCCCCTTGAGCTAATTTATGCACAAGTGTATAATCCGCAGCTTCAGTCACATTGGATTTTCGTTCCTTGCTTCCGCGGATTGGTGACTGGTCTAACAGTCGGAGGCTGATTAACCCGTAAGGAGCAGTAATGCGTCACTACGAAATCGTTTTTATGGTTCACCCGGACCAAAGCGAACAAGTACCGGGCATGATTGAGCGTTATACCGGTTCCGTAAAGGAAGCCGGCGGTCAAATTCATCGCCTGGAAGATTGGGGTCGCCGTCAATTAACTTACCCGATCAACAAATTACACAAAGCACATTATGTGCTTATGAATGTAGAAGCGCCTCAAGAAGTGATCGACGAGCTGGAAACAACTTTCCGTTACAACGACGCAGTTCTGCGTAACGTAATTATTCGTACTAAGCACGCCGTAACAGAAGCGTCCCCAATGGCTAAAGCAAAAGAAGAACGTAAACCTGTTGCCGAAGCCGAAGTTGACAACAACAATTTTGAGGATGCTGAAGAGTAATTGAGCATGAAAAATCGTTTGGCATTAGCTGGTTTTGTATCTGAACCGCCTAAACGAACGAAAAGCCCTAATGGAATCGAGCATTGCCGTTTTTGGCTGGAACACCGTTCCGAACAGAGCGAGGCAAATCTTCCGCGTCAGGCGTGGTGTAAAATGCCGATTCAGATTAGCGGCAAAGATTCCGTGCAGAAAACTCAAAGCATTACGGTCGGCAGTAAAATTCTGGTGGAAGGCTTTATCAGCTCACACAAACAAGCCAACGGCTTATTTCAACTGGTTTTACATGCCGAGCATATCGAATTTATAGATTAGGAGACTCGCCACATGGCACGTTATTTCCGTCGTCGCAAGTTCTGCCGCTTCACCGCGGAAAATGTAGTTGAAATTGATTACAAAGATATCGCTACATTAAAGAACTACATTACAGAGAGCGGCAAAATTGTTCCAAGCCGTATTACCGGTACTCGTGCGAAGTATCAACGTCAATTAGCCCGTGCAATCAAACGCGCGCGCTATTTAGCGTTACTTCCATACACTGACAATCATCAGTAATTTGAGAGAGGATAACGGTAATGCAAGTAATTCTTTTAGATAAAATTGTTCACCTCGGCAACGTGGGTGATCAAGTAAATGTTAAATCAGGCTTTGCCCGTAACTACTTAATCCCGCAAGGTAAAGCGGTTATGGCAACTAAAGCGAACATCGAACACTTTGAAGCACGTCGTGCCGAATTAGAAGCGAAAGTAGCGGCTGCCCTTGCAGAAGCTCAGGATCGCGCAGCGAAATTAACCGCATTAGAATCAATCACTATTGCTTCTAAAGCAGGTGAGGAAGGTCGTTTATTCGGTTCTATCACTACGCGTGAAATCGCAGATGCGGTAACTGCCGCAGGTGTTGAAATCGCAAAAAGCGAAGTACGTTTATCCAACGGCCCGCTTCGTACTTTAGGCGATCACGAAGTTAAATTCCAGCTTCACGGCGAAGTATTCGCGGCGGTAAATGTAATCGTTGTTGCTGAATAATCTGAAATAATTATTTATATAAAAACCCGGCTTGTGTCGGGTTTTTTTCTACCTTCCGTATAATGAAATTTATTCTTATTTTCCTTCAATGATCAATATCAATCTTTCATTAAATAATTAAATTAACCTGATAACCTTACCTCTTTAGGGTGATAAATTAATCTTGTTATTTTTTTATTTATTCCGTTAAAAAGTGGGGGAGGGGATTGAGTATGAAGGGTTCTATATTGACGCCTGAAGTGAATAGACGTTCTTTTTTAAAAGGTACAACTGTCGGATTAGCTACTCTGGCAAGTAATTTTTCATTACCTTTCAATGCGATGGCAAAAACGCCGCAACAGTCTGTCGAGCAAATAGAGGATAAAGTCGTTTGGTCGGCCTGTACCGTAAACTGCGGTAGCCGTTGTCCGTTACGTATGCATGTTAAAGATAATCGTATTATTTACGTTGAAACCGATAATACCGGTACGGACTCTTATAATCTTGATCATCAGGTACGAGCTTGCTTACGCGGGCGTTCTATGCGTCGCCGGGTTTATAATCCCGATCGTTTAAAATATCCAATGAAACGTGTAGGTAAACGAGGTGAAGGAAAATTTGAACGTATTAGCTGGGATGAGGCTTTGACTATCATTGCAAATTCACTTAATAAAAATATTGCTGAATACGGTAATGAATCTATTTATTTAAATTACGGCACAGGTACACTTGGTGGTACCATGACCAAATCTTGGCCGCCAGGTTCTACAATGATTGCTCGTTTGATGAATTGTATTGGTGGTTATTTGAATCATTATGGTGATTACAGTACCGCTCAGATTGCAGTCGGATTGGATTACACTTATGGCGGTGGCTGGGCGTTAGGAAATGGCTTAGCCGATGTAGAAAATACCAAATTAATTGTATTATTTGGCAATAACCCGGCTGAAACTCGTATGAGTGGTGGTGGCTTAACTTATACTATTGAGCAAGCTCGTGAGCGGTCTAATGCCCGTATGATTGTTATTGATCCTCGTTATACTGATACCGGATCGGGGCGAGAAGATGAATGGATTCCGATTCGCCCGGGTACAGATGCGGCGCTGTGTTCTGCTATTGCCTATGTTTTAATTACAGAGAATATGGTTGATCAGCAATTCCTGGATAAATTCTGCGTGGGTTATGATGAAAAAACATTACCTGTTACGGCTCCTCGAAATGGTCACTATAAGGCTTATATTCTAGGTCAAGGTGATGATGGTATAGTCAAAACGCCAGCATGGGCGGAAAAAATAACAGGTGTACCCAAAGAACGTATCATCAAACTTGCCCGTGAAATCGGTTCAGCTAAGCCGGCATACATTTCACAAGGTTGGGGGCCGCAACGTCGTAGTAATGGAGAATTAATTTCTCGTGCCATTGCCATGTTACCGATTTTAACGGGTAATGTCGGAATCAGCGGCGGTAATACCGGAGCTCGTGAGAGTTCTTATTCCATACCATTTGTTCGTATGCCGACCTTGGATAATCCTGTTAAAGCCAGTATCCCAATGTTTATGTGGACAGATGCTATTTTCCGTGCTCATGAAATGACGGCTCAAACTGATGGAGTCAGAGGTGTCGAACGTCTGACGGCTCCAATTAAAGTGATTTGGAATTATGCGAGTAACTGTTTAATTAATCAGCACGCTCAGATAAATCGGACTCATGAAATTCTACAAGATGACAGTAAATGTGAATTAATTATCACCATTGACAATCATATGACTTCAACTGCCAAATATAGTGATATTTTATTGCCGGACTGTACTGCCTCTGAGCAAATGGATTTTGCCCTCGACGCTTTTGTTGCCAATATGAATTACATTATTTTCGCAGATCAAGTTATTAAGCCGTCTTTTGAATGTCGCAATATTTACGATATGCTAAGTGAGCTGTCTGAAAAATTAGGAGTAAAAGAAAAATTTACCGAAGGACGTACGCAAGAACAGTGGTTACGTTATATTTATGAGCAGTCGCGAGAAAACCTACCGGAATTGCCTGATTTTGAGGATTTCAGACAACAGGGTATTTTCAAAAAGGTTGATCCAAATGGTTTCTACATTGCTTATAAAGCATTTCGTGATAATCCGGAGAAAAATCCACTCGATACTCCATCAGGTAAAATTGAAATTTATTCCGAACGACTCGCCGATATTAGAAAAACTTGGGTACTAAAAGCTGACGAAGTGGTTCACCCTCTTCCTATTCATGCGGATAGCTTTGAACATTATGGTGATCCGCTGATGCAGAAGTATCCGTTACAACTTAGTGGTTTCCACTATAAAGCACGCACTCACTCTACTTATGGTAATGTGGAGATTCTAAGCGCGGCCAACCCACAAGAAGTATGGATTAACCCTATCGATGCTCAATCTCGAGGTATTGAAAATGGTGATATGATTCGTATTTTTAACGATCGTGGTGAAGTTCACATTAATGTCAAAGTAACACCACGTATTATTCCAGGGGTAGTTGCTTTAGGTGAAGGAGCTTGGTATATGCCTGATGCAAATGGAGTTGATCATGGCGGTTGTATCAACGTTCTTACCACACAACGTCCCTCACCCTTAGCTAAGGGCAACCCGCAGCATTCCAATCTGGTTCAGATTGAGCGTATATAAGGAGTGAACTATGCAGCAATATGGTTTTTATTTTGACGCTCAACGTTGTACAGGCTGTAAAACCTGCGAAATGGCGTGTAAGGATTACAAGGATTTGGGCATCGATGTGAATTTTCGTCGTATTTATGAATACGTCGGTGGTGAATGGGTACGGCAGGCCAATGGTTGCTGGCAGCAGAATGTGTTTGCCTACTACACTTCCATTTGCTGCAACCATTGCAGCGATCCGGCTTGCACCAAGGTTTGTCCGACAGGCGCCATGCACAAAAATGCTGATGGCTTTGTGATTATAGATGAACATATCTGCATCGGTTGTCGTTATTGTCATATGGCATGTCCTTATGATGCACCGCAATATAATTCGGCCAAAGGGCATATGACCAAATGTGACGGCTGTTACTCACGGGTAAAAGAGGGGCAAAAACCCATTTGTGTAGAATCTTGTCCGTTGCGGGCATTGGATTTTGCTCCGATTGAAGAATTGCGCGCCAAATATAGTGATACCGAACATGTGGCACCATTGCCGGCAAAATCTTTCACTCGTCCAAATTTAGTGATTAATCCAAATAAGAATGCCAAACCTGCGGGCGATCAGACAGGTTTCCTCGGCAATCCACGGGAGGTGTAACGTGAACGGATTACATGAATTACCCTTAGTCATTTTTACCGTGTTGGCTCAATCGGTAGTGGGTGCCATTATTGTACTGAACGTTGCTCTTGTGCAGGGTAACATGAAAGGGAAAAACAAACCGCTTTTTGTTCTATTGGTACTGCTAGGGATTGGTTTTATTGCTTCCGTTATGCATCTGGGTTCACCATGGCGTGCCTTTAATTCGCTGAATCGTGTAGGTGAGTCCATGCTGAGTAATGAAATTGCCGGCGGTGCAGCCTTTTTTACCGTAGCGGGTTTTACTTGGCTGTTTTCAGCGCTTGGCAAGCTTTCCGCTAACACGACAAAAATTCTGATTTTCGTCACCGCACTTTTGGGGTTGTTGTTTATGTATATGATGAACAATGTTTATCATATCGGTACCGTGCCTACCTGGAATAATAGTGTTACCTCATGGAATTTCTATCTCACTGTAGTTATCGCAGGATTTTCCCTTGGCTACGCCTGTTTCCATACGCCGGCATGGATACGTCAACTTGTAGCATTAGGCGTATTTCTTGCCGTACTGGTCATGCTCTACCAAGGTTTCAGTTTAACGGATATCCATTCTTCGATTCAGACTGCCGTTAATTTAGTACCTGATTTCGTGGTATTGAATGTGGTGCGTTTGTGTTTGTTAATTATTGGTGTATGGCTGCTATTTCGTACCAATCCGAACTGGACGTATTTAGCAGCGACGCTCATTATCTTTGGTGAGATAATTGGACGAACCCTTTTCTATGCATTGCACATGACCGTAGGAACCGCTATCGCAGGTCTGTATTGATAAATGATCTTCATTAAAGAGAAAAATTAATGCAGCAAGAACTTATCAACTGGATTTCGACTAGCGGACGCTTGCTCGGTTCATTATTTTATTATGAGCCCGGCACTCAAAGGATTCGTGCTATTTTAGCTTATTTGCGCCGGATAAATTGGCAGGCTGAATGGATTGGGCTGAAAACGCCGCAAGAAATCACCGCACTTTTAATCCAGCAGGATAATTTATCCGAACAATATCAGGCTTTGTTTATCGGTCCTCAGGCCTTGCCGGCTCCACCTTGGGGTTCCGTGTATTTAGATCGGGAATCGGTTATTTTCGGCGATTCACTATTGAGATTAAGAGCTTTTATGCACCAACATCAAATTGAATTTCGGCGAACGATAGATGAACCTGAAGATCATATCGGATTAATGCTGATGCTTGCCGCTTATATTGCGGAACATCATTCCGACTTACTGAGTGAGTATCTCAGCCGGCACCTGTTGATTTGGGCGAAACGTTATCTGCAATTGCTCAGCGTTCAAACGTTATCGCCTTTCTATCGGGGGCTGGCCCTACTCACACAGCAAACGCTGCAATATTGGCAGGATGAGGCCTTATTGATTGTGCCACAGGTGAAATTTTATCGCTAATTAAGGCAATTCGTCCGTTTATTCTGTTCGGCAACCCGATCCGAATAGGGTTTTTCTTGCTTTCCCTTGCTCACAATGTCAAACTGTGCCGAAATTATTCCATATACAGGAAAAACTAAATGGCTCGCAAAACTGCAAAAACTCCGAAAAATAACACCGCACTTTTAGATCCCAACTATCAGCAAGAGGCGGCGAAATATGATAATCCGATTCCCAGCCGCGAATTTATTCTGCAAACCATCCGTCGGCACAATGCACCGATGTCCCGTGATGAACTGCAAGAAGTGTTGGGCATTAATGATGAAGAACGCCGGGAGTCTATGCGTCGTCGCTTGCGTGCGATGGAAAATGACGGGCAGCTGGTGTTTACCAAACGCAAGTGCTACGCTTTGCCTGAAAAACTGGATTTGCTTAAGGGCACGGTGATCGGTCATCGTGACGGTTATGGATTCCTGCAAATTGAGGGCGGCAAGGAAGACCTGTTTATACCGAACGGGCAAATGCGGCGTGTAATGCACGGTGATTTTGTGCTGGCTCAGCCTGCCGGAGTAGATCGCAAGGGGCGTAAGGAAGTTCGTATTGTGCGTGTGCTGGAGAGCCGCAAAAAGCAAATTGTGGGCAGATTCTTCCTTGAGGATGGCATTGGTTATGTGGTGCCGGATGACAGCCGTATCAGCCACGATATTTTAGTACCGAATGAAGGCCGTATGGGGGCGAGAATGGGGCAGGTCGTAGTGGTGGAATTGAAACCACGCCCCGCTTCTTTCAATCAGCCGGTGGGCATTATTACGGAAATCCTGGGTGATAATATGGCTAAAGGCATGGAAGTGGAAATTGCCTTGCGCAACCATGATATTCCGCACACCTTTCCGCCCGCGGTGAACAAACAAATCAAAAAATTCAGTGAAGAAGTGGCACCGGAGGCAAAACAAGGACGGACGGACTTAACCCGGCTGCCGCTTGTCACCATTGACGGCGAGGACGCCCGTGACTTTGATGACGCGGTATATTGCCAAAAGGAAGGAGACGGCTGGCGGCTATGGGTAGCGATTGCGGATGTGAGCTATTATGTACGTCCCCGTAGCGCTTTGGACGCGGAAGCGCATAACCGCGGTAATTCTGTGTATTTCCCGAATCGGGTAGTGCCAATGTTGCCGGAAGTGCTGTCTAACGGCCTGTGTTCCCTAAATCCGCAAGTGGATCGCCTGTGTATGGTGTGTGAAATGAAGATTTCCGCCCAAGGCAAAATGCAGAATTATCGATTCTATGAAGCGGTGATGAGCTCTCACGCCCGTTTGACCTATACCAAAGTGGCTCATATTTTACAGGGTGATGAAGAACTGTCTCAACGTTATGCCGCCTTAGTGCCGCACTTACAGGAGCTGCACCGGATGTATCAGGCGTTGCTGAACGCCCGTCATCAACGGGGTGCCATTGATTTTGAAACCATCGAAAGCAAATTTATTTTCAATGCGATGGGAAGGATTGAACGCATTGAACCGGTAGTGCGTAATGACGCTCATAAAATTATTGAAGAATGTATGATTTTAGCCAATATTGCCGCGGCTAATTTCGTGGAACGCCACCGGGAGCCGGCGTTATTCCGTGTTCATGCGGTGCCGAGTGAAGAAAAACTCACCGCTTTTCGTACCTTTCTGGCAGAATGCGGGCTTAGCCTTGACGGTGGTATGAAGCCAAGTACCAAGGATTATGCTAAACTGCTTGGCCAAGTGCAGTCACGCCCCGATCACGAGCTGATACAAACCATGTTGCTGCGTTCCCTCAGCCAGGCGGTGTACAATGCGGATAATATCGGACATTTCGGTTTGGCACTGGAGGAATATGCTCACTTTACCTCGCCGATTCGCCGTTATCCGGATTTAACCCTGCACCGCGCGATTAAATATTTACTTGCCAAAGAGCGGGGCAGCAAACGTAAAACCACCGACGGCGGCGGTTATCATTACAGTTTGGATGATATTGATCAGCTCGGCGATCACTGTTCCATGACCGAACGCCGGGCCGATGAAGCAACCCGTGACGTGGCGGACTGGCTCAAATGCGAATATATGCAGGATCATATCGGCGACGAACTGGACGGTATTATTTCTTCCGTGACGGGATTCGGTTTCTTTGTACGGCTTAACGACCTGTTTATTGACGGCTTAGTCCATGTGTCCACCCTTGATAACGATTACTATCGTTTTGATGCCGCAGGACAACGCCTTACCGGCGAAAACAGCGGCATGGTGTATCGCATCGGCGACCCTGTGAAAATTCGTGTAGAAGCCGTCAGTCTTGAACAGCGGCAAATCAGCTTTGCCCTGGTGGAAAGCTCCCGCACGCCACGTCGGGCAGGCAAAACCGCCAAAGATAAAGCGAAGAAAACCCAGCGTTATACGGAAAGTGCGGAAAAGCAGCAAGCGAAAGGCAAGAAACAGCAAAGTGCGGTGTCGAAAAAACGAGTTTCGAGCAAAAAGAAAACGGCTACATCAAGCAGCAGAAAGAGAAAATAATTCATGTCTGAAAATATTTATGGAATTCATGCCGTTAGTGCATTTTTACAAACTTCTCCCGAACGGCTGATTGAAGTGTATGCCTTAAAGGGGCGTGAAGACAAGCGATTACAGCCATTGTTAAAGGAATTACACCATCTCGGCATTTCCGTGCAGTTTGTTAATCGTCAGACTCTTGATAAAAAAGCGGACGGCGAAGTTCATCAGGGGATTATCGCCCGCGTTCAACCCGCTAAAGAACTCAATGAAAACGATCTTGAGCAGATTCTTGCCCGCCACGAGAAACCGTTGTTGCTGGTACTTGACGGCGTAACCGACCCGCATAATCTTGGTGCCTGTTTGCGAACCGCCGATGCGGCGGGCGTTTGTGCCGTGATTGTAGCGAAAGATAAATCCGCCCAGCTGACTTCCATCGCCCGCAAGGTCGCCTGTGGCGCCGCGGAAGTGGTGCCGCTCATTCGTGTTACCAATCTGGTCCGCACCTTACGTGATCTACAGCAAAACCATAATGTCTGGGTGGTCGGTACCGCGGGCGAAGCGAGTGAAACCCTTTATCAGGCTAAATTAACGGGTTCCCTCGCTTTAGTCATGGGGGCGGAAGGCGACGGCATGCGTCGTTTAACCCGTGAACAATGCGATCAGCTTGTCAGTATTCCGATGGCCGGTTCGGTTTCGTCTTTAAACGTATCTGTCGCTACAGGGGTATGTTTGTTTGAGATTGTCCGACAACGATTAGGGTAAAATAAAAGGCTCGGTTAAACAGAGCCTTCTGTTTGGAAACTTCTTTTACTTACATATCTGCATAGAAAGCCGCGACAGCTGCTGCCAAATATCCGTACCAAATTCCTGTTTGGCTGCACGTTCCAGGTCGGCCAGCTGTTGAATAATTTGATACAGTTTACCGTAGGTCAGGCGTTGAAAGGCCTGAGTGAATAATGGACGACGGTTTTGCCAGATTTTCAGACGATCGAATCCTTCGCGTAATTGTGCCGTAGGCAAAGACTGATTCAGACTTACCGTGCGCTGCGGTTTAGCCAGTTCCAGCAAGGTGAGTAGTTCCCGTTGTAAGGTGCGGAGCAAAATAATAGGTTGCACATCTTCCGCCTGTAACCCGGTCAGAATGCGCTGGGCCCGGGCTTCTTTGCCTTCCAGCAGCGCGTCGATCCATTGAAACGGTGTAAACACGGAAGACTGCTCCACCACAGTTTTCACCCGCGCAAAGCTTAATTTGTGATCGGGGTAGAGCAGAGCAAGCAACTCTAGGCTTTGTTTCAGGGCGAGTAAATTGTTTTCATAACTGTAACAGAGCAGCTGAATCGCCTGTTGTTCGGCGGTTAAGTTCATTGCTTTGAGCCGATTTGTCACCCAGCGCGGCAATTGTTCCTGGGTTGGCGTCTGGCAATTAATCAATACGGCATGCGGCTCGTATTGTTCTGCCGCCAGAAACCAATCCTGTTTTTCCAACATTTTATGGAATTTGTTCAACTGCACCATCAATAAAATATCGCTGTGCAGCAGAGAAATCAGCTCGGTAAGATTTTTCTGTATAGGGGCGGTAAGATTGTCGGGTAATGTTAATATAAGAATCTGCTTGTTAAAGAACAGCCCCATAGACTGACAGCGTTCAAAGATGTCATTCCAATCGGTGCCGCTGTCCACCGCCACTTCCACTTTTTCATCAAATCCTTGGGCGGTCGCCGCCCGTGTAATGAGATCGCGGCTTTCGCCGAGCAGCAGCGGGTCTTGCCCGGCCAAATAGTAAATTGCCGCCAAATTACTTTGCAAGGCATGGGGTAACTGCTCGGTGAAAATACGGTTCATGGATTATTTCTGATCCGTTTTGGCTTTATGTCCTACCGCCACCATTTTACTGATTAACTGGCGCGCGGCTTGTTCACGCATATCATTCAGAATCATTTCACGTTCGTTATATTTCGCTAACGCCGCCCGTGAGTTATCGAAGAAGGTACGGTTTACTTTCGCGTTAAGCGGATAGACGGTGTGATTCGGCATTTGGATGCTTGCTTCTACCTGCACGGTAAGAATTTTTTCCGCTTCACGCCCTTGTTTAAATACCGAAGCGACCTTGTCGGTTGAGCCAGTTTTATTCAATCGCAGTACAGGCACGCCGGCGTCGGCGTCCACGATTTTAATGTTGTTAAGCCGTAGCTGTTTACGCATCGCGATCGTCATGCTGTCATACTGGTCGCCGCTTTCAAGTGCGATGGTCTGCAATTCTTTGGGCACAAGCTGACCGTTTTGAAAATGAAAACCGCAGGCGGAAAGCATTAAAAGCGCGGTGCTGAAAATGAGAGTTTTTGCGTTTTTTAACATAGGCTGATCCATTACAAGGGGCGTTTTATTGCCCCTAATGACATAAGAAACAATTACTTAGCGACGAAGCTGAATAGTTTGCCCGGCACATAGATGGTTTTCACGATGTTGAGGCCGTCAAGGAATTTCCGGACATTTTCATCAGCCAGAGCAAGTGCTTTGATACCATCTTCCGCCATATCGGCAGGCACGGTGATTTTTGCCCGCACCTTGCCGTTGACCTGGATTACCACGAGTTTTTCCTCGTCAATCATAGCGGCTTTGTCCGCCTGTACCCAAGGGGCGAAGTCAATAATGTCTTCGTTGCCCAGATCTTTCCACAATTGAAAACAGATGTGCGGCGTGATTGGATACAGCATGCGCACGACGGCACTTAACGCCTCCGCCATTACGGCGCGGTCCTGTTCCGTTGCGAGGCTGGCCCGGGTGAGTTTGTTCATCAGTTCCATAATGGCGGCAATCGCGGTGTTAAAGGTTTGACGGCGGCCGATATCGTCACTCACCTTGGCGATGGTTTTGTGCACATCACGGCGTAATGCTTTCTGGGCGGCTGAAAGCGCGGTGCTGTCAATGGCGGTTTTGGCCGGGTTTTTGTTGTATTCGTACACCAGATTCCACACACGGGCGAGGAAACGTTTTGCCCCTTCCACGCCGGATTCCTGCCATTCCAGCGTCATTTCCGCAGGGGAGGCGAACATCATAAACAAACGCACGGTGTCCGCGCCGTATTTTTCCACCATTTCCTGTGGGTCGATACCGTTATTTTTGGATTTGGACATTTTGGTCATGCCGGCATGGACAAGCTCGTGGCCGTCCATATCGGTCGCTTTAATAATACGGCCTTTTTCGTCACGCTCAAGGTTTACCTTAGTCGGAGACACCCAAATGCGTTCGTTGGTCGGGCTGGTGTAATAGAAAGCATCCGCCAGCACCATGCCTTGACAGAGCAATTTTTCCGCCGGTTCATCCGAGCTGAGCAAGCCCGCGTCCCGCAATAATTTATGGAAGAAACGGAAGTAAAGCAGGTGCATGGTGGCATGTTCAATGCCGCCGATATACTGATTCACCGGCAGCCAGTAATTCGCTTCGTCACTGTCCAGCATACCGGTATTAAATTGCGGGCAGGTGTAGCGGGCGTAATACCACGAGGATTCCATAAAGGTATCGAAGGTATCGGTTTCTTTTAACGCCGGCTGACCGTTATAACAGGTTTTCGCCCATTCGGGATCCGCTTTGATCGGGCTTTTCACGCCGTCCATCACTACGTCTTCGGGCAGAATAACCGGTAAATCCTGTAGCGGAACAGGCATAACTTCGCCGTCTGCCAAGGTAATCATCGGAATCGGCGCTCCCCAGTAACGTTGACGGGAAACGCCCCAGTCACGCAGGCGATAGTTGATTTGGCGTTTGCCCACGCCCATTTTTTCTAATTTATCCGCAATGCCGTTAAATGTTGCGTCAAAATCCAAGCCGTCAAATTCGGCGGAATTTACCGCAATGCCGTGTTCGGTAAAGGCGGCTTTACTTAAATCAATCGGTTCACCGTTAGCCGGTTTAATTACCTGTTTAATCGGTAAGCCGTATTTGGTAGCAAATTCGTAATCGCGCTGGTCGTGAGCGGGTACCGCCATCACTGCCCCGGTGCCGTAATGCATTAGTACGAAGTTAGCCACCCAAATCGGTACTTCCTGCCTTGTGAGCGGGTGAACGGCGGATAAGCCCGTCGCCATGCCTTTTTTCTCCATGGTTGCCAGTTCGGCTTCGGCGACCTTGGTGTTTTTGCATTCCTGAATAAAGGCGGTGAGAGCGGGATTATTTTCCGCCGCTTTTGCCGCCAGCGGGTGTCCTGCCGCCACCGCCATATAAGATACGCCGTAAAGGGTGTCCGGACGCGTAGTGTAAACGCTCACGGTTTCGTCACTGTCTTTGATTCTGAAGGTGATTTCACAACCTTCGGAACGACCGATCCAGTTCCGCTGCATGGTTTTCACCGTGTCAGGCCATTGCGGCAGATTATCCAACCCACCGAGTAATTGATCGGCATAATCGGTGATTTTAATAAACCATTGCGGAATTTCACGCTGTTCCACCGGCGTGTCACAACGCCAGCAACGGCCTTCATGCACCTGTTCGTTGGCCAGTACGGTTTCGTCGTTCGGGCACCAGTTCACCGTGGAAGTTTTTTTGTACACTAAGCCTTTTTTATACAGCTCGGTAAAGAACCATTGTTCCCATTTGTAATATTCCGGCCGGCAGGTGGCGATTTCACGATCCCAGTCATATGAAAAACCTAATAAATTCAATTGTTTTTTCATGTATTCGATATTTTCATAGGTCCATTTGGCGGGAGCGGTATTATTTTTCACCGCCGCGCCTTCCGCCGGCAGGCCGAATGCGTCCCAGCCCATCGGCTGCAATACGTTTTTGCCGATCATGCGCTGATAGCGGGAAACCACATCGCCGATGGTGTAGTTACGCACGTGTCCCATGTGTAAACGGCCTGAAGGATAAGGCAGCATGGAAAGACAGTAGTATTTCGGTTTAGTGTCGTCTTTTACGGCACGGAAGGTTTTATGTTCTTGCCAGTATTTTTGTACTTCGGATTCAATCAGATCCGGGCGATATTGTTCTTGCATGAGGTGACCTTAAAAAATGTAAATTTCAGCACCGCACTTTGCGGTAAATCAAATGTCGGAAATGTGGCATAGGATAGCCTAAAACGGCTGAAATTAACAGAATTTTAAAAGCCGGCACCGTAGTTTTGTCGGAAAGCACGGAGAAAGTGCGGCGTTATTTTGACGGGTTTTGAACGAATCGCTTAACGCGTTATACAGCCATTTGTCATTCCGTGTTTCATCAGATAGAGAATGATAGAATCAATCCCCCGTCCTGCGACAGGGGATTAGAGATTAATGCGGTTTGTTTACCATAATTTCAATTACTTGACGATCGGTGTACTGCATACTCTGCGAGGCGATACTACACAGATTGTTGATGGAACGGTCAATATCATGTTCGACAATCCCTTCGTTACCGGTTACTTGTGTCTGGTCCAATGCTAATAATACAGACTTGTATCCTGAACTGACGCAGGTTGAAACTTTCATCGCGCAGCTGTTGGCGGCGCCATCACAAATGATTCCGCTGATATCGCCAATCATACTGCTGATTGCCATGCTGATGGTTTCAAATTTACCGGTCAACAGCCATGCAATACCCGCACAGCTTCCCATCGCGGCGGTGGATGCCGCGCAAAGCGCGGAGAGCTTCGGTAATTTGCTATGGATATAAATCGCCATTAAATGAGACAGAAATAATGCCCGAATCAACTGTTCATTACTGGCTTTGATATATTCGGCGACTACGACTACCGGCATGGTTGCGGTAATGCCCTGATTACCGGACCCCGAGTTACTCATGGCAGGCAGCGCCGCACCACCCATTCTGGCATCGGAAGCGGAAGTCGTGGCAATCACGATGCGGTTGAACAAATCGCCGCTTAATAGACCGCTGCCAATTTGCTTTTGCAGCGTGCGGCCGATATGCAAGCCGTAATCTGTACGCAATCCTTCCTGCGAGAGTGCCGAATTAAGTCTGGCGGCTTCCTTAATGAACGCTATTTTGCCTAATTCCACCTGCATGGAGAAATTAAAAATATCAATAGCCGTCAGTTTTTCAAAAATATTGTCCGCTTCGCAGGAAGAGACCGCGCGAGGCTGCGAGAAGATAACCCGTCCGTTTTTTTCAATTAACACTACATTGGTATGGTGTCCTTCAATACAAACCTTCACTTGGTTTCCGTCGGCGGATAATGTCGCTTCGGAATATAGAATTTGCTGTGTATCCGCAATGCTTACTTTAATCTTGCCGGCATCCAGCATTGCTTTAGCGAGACCGACTTGTTCCGGATTAATCCGATTCAGCACTTGTAACCCGGCTTCGGCATCGCCGCCGATGGCTCCGATTGCGGCTGCCATCGGTAAACCGACCGTTCCCGTACCGGGTACGGTTACTCCCATGCCGTTTTTCATTAAATTCGGTGATACTTTGGCTTCAATATGTTGCGGGTCGCAGCCTAAATATTGACGTCCGATCGCCGAGGCTAATGCCAATGAAATCGGCTCGGTGCAACCCAAGGCGGGCACGACTTCCTTTTTGACTATATTCAGAATGTCGTTTTCTATCTCAGTTAAATTTAATTGATGTGCCATTATATAAACTCTCCCTGAATTTTAATTATCCTAAAAATGCTAAGAATGGCGAAATGCAGAGTAAAATACCGGTAATAATGATAATGTGCAGTGCTAAGTTCTTATATTTAAATAAAAATGGTACTTTATATACTAAATAAGCCGGGATCAGGCAGCCGACCAAACCGAAAATCGGGCTGCAGATGGAAGTGAAACTTAATACCGGCGCGTTAAGTACTATCGCTCCCCATGCCAACAAAACGGCAAAAATCATAATTCCTTTCTGTACCCATTTTTCATTTATTTTTTCTGCCGGAAATTTCCGCAATAACAGATTCATTACGATTCCTTGTGTTGCTTCGCGAAAACCTAAATACACGCCGAAGAACGCCGTCATTACCGCAAAAATATTTAAGATCATGCCCACATAGGTTGCCCAGCTGCCGGGAAAGAATTGAGCCGTGATTGCCAATGCCGAAATATTCTGTTCATAAGCCTTTACCGCCTCTTCTCGCCCCATCGCGAGAGTAAAGGAAACCGCGTAAAAGAATACGGTAATGAATAACACCGCAAAAGCGATATTCATTGCCCGCAATGCTTTGTAACGAGCGACTTCACGATTAACTTCTCTGGCCCGGTAGGAAATGACCATTGGGCTTAAAGTCTGAAGAAATAAAATTGAAGTAAGTGTAAAAGGGAGGGTAATAACGGCGTCTTTAATTAATTTTCCGAATGGAGGTAATGCGCCGATATTATGTAATTGCCACATTCCTATCATTGCCATACCTAATGCGGCGACTACAAATAATTTCGTGAGTACCATAAGCGTGGATATTTTGAATAGTAATTGTTCCCCTCGGGAAGAAATGGCGACTAATATGCAAATCAGACATAACCCGTAGAGTGGATTTTCCGATAATAAAGTTTCGGTTAATCCGAAAGTATATAAGTAAGAGGCGCTATCATTATTGATTGCGGTTGAATAGACAAACATCCAGATAACCAACATGATAAAATATAATGCGCCCAGAAATATTCCCCAGTTTTTTCCTAAATAACCGGCGATAACACTGGGATAATCTTTGCATTCGGGTGACTCTGCGAGTGTATTGATAAACAGCCTCTGAAATAAATACATAGCCGGATATCCGATTATAGACGAAAGTAAAAAGACCCACATTCCCATCAGTCCCACCTGTACCGGCAAGAATACTATACCGGCACCGATAGCCATTCCGATACTCATAATCACCCATCCGAAATCAGTGGAATCAAATTTAGCCAACTTTCTGATTTCGGCTTTAGACAGATTTTCATTTTCCATAATGTTTCTCCCCAATTAATCATTTTTTGAATTGCCGTATATGTTTATATAAGGCATGCTTGGTCAAGCCTAATTTTTCTGAAACGTAAGAAACCGCATCCTTTAATTCAAAGATACCGTTTTCAAAAAGATTGAAAATAATTTGTTTATTATATGATTTGGATTTGCTGGATATATTCTGTTCTACTTCCTCGACCGCATTTTGAAATACCGATTCAAGCAATTCCTGAGAATTTGAGGTAAAGTTCTCATTTTTGTATAAGGAATTTTCATGAAAAGAAAACATATTTGACATAACTTTATCAAATGGATAAGAAAGGTTCAGATTAATGCAGAACAGACCGATAGGCTCACCTTGGTGCCCTATAATAATGTGTGTGACGGATTTAAGTAATTGCCCGGAAGGCAGGCGGGAAAAGTAGCTGTGTTTGGTAATGTCTTTGTTCTTTTGGTAACTTTTTAGTAACTGTAATCCTTTATCCGTAATAGACGATCCGACAACTCTTCCCGTGTGATGACCGTTAATTATATGAACAACGGAATGATCAAGATTGTTAATGGAATGAATTACAATTTCACAGTATTCGCCTAATAGATTGGAAATTGAATAACTTAGAGAAATGTAAGATTCTATAATCGATTTATCTTTTTCGTCTAATGCCGAAAGTAATTCCGTCATAATATCGCTCCTGTTCCAGTGGCGGAATTATAGTATGAGATAAAATTTTAGGTCAATAAAATTTAACTATAAATATGTTTTCAGTTTAATTTTTTTGACTGTGATCACAGTTTTACTTATTCATAATGACATTTCTCGTACAGCGGCAATAAATCACGGATGGATTGGGTGATAAAGGTAACGGTATCAATGTGGTCTAATTCGGCCCGTTCTACATTTTTGCCGATACACCAGAAATCTTCATCGCTACGCAGGGTCAGATCTTTGGCCTGCAGCTGTTTAACCTGACGGAAATCGCCGTATTCGTCTTCGTCACCACGCCTGATATCAAAATCGGCAAAGTGCTGAAAATCAAATGCGTCCAACCATTGATTGTACTGGTGCAGGGTGATTTGCGAACGATCGGCACGGTAGCAATGCCAGTCGAGGCTCACTGAAAGACGGCGGCGATTGAGTAGCACGGAAAGAATAGCGGCGGAATTTTTATTGAATTCGTATTTGAAATAGGCAAAAAAATGTGCCCGTACCTGCCAGCCGTTACACCATTTTTCGATATGAGGTTCGGCAAAGGGTGTACCAAGCCGGTGGTAAACCTGCAGAATGGTATCCTTCCATGTGTTCCATGCTTGTTTGTAATCCGCTTTGATTTGCGGGATTTGTTCCGGACAGAATTTTTTTAATTGGGAAAACTGGAAGAAAGGAATATTAAATAAATCACAGGATTTTGCAGTAAGCATAATGACTCTCACAAGAAAATGAGGACGGGATCCGCACTTCGTTTTATCCGACATTAAGTCTGATAAACGGTTTTATTCCATAAAACGGTCGCAGCGCGACCGAATCATGCTTAACCAAGTTATGCGCGTAACAAAACTAAAGGGTTTTCACCAGCTGCTTCAGATAGCTTTTGAATTCGTTTGCTAATTTGTTGTGGTGCAAACCGTATTCGACAAAGGCTTTCATATAGCCGATTTTATCACCGCAGTCGAAAGATTCACCGGTCATATGGAATGCTTCTACGGTTTCTTTTTCAAGCAGCATGTCAATCGCATCCGTGAGCTGAATTTCATCGCCTACGCCGACAGGTGTTTTTTCCAGTAGATTCCAGATAGTCGCGGAAAATACATAACGGCCCACCACCGCTAAGTTTGACGGGGCGTCTTCGGGTTTCGGTTTTTCTACTAAACAAGTGATTTTAGCACTTTCACCGCCGTGGAATTCAACACCGTTGCAGTCTGCCACACCATAGTTGCCGACTTCCTGCGGATCTACCGGTGAAACCATGATCTGACTTGCTCCGGTTTCGTTGAAGCGTTTGATCATAGCGGCAAGATTTTCTGTTTTCTGATTAGCGGTAAAATCCGCTAACAATACATCAGGCAGCACTACGGCAAAGGGTTCATTACCCACTAACGGGCGGCCGCACAGTACGGCGTGGCCTAAACCTTTCGCGTTACCCTGACGAACATGCATGATTGTGACATTACTCGGGCAGATGGAACGCACTTCTTCTAACAATTGGCGTTTAACCCGTTTTTCCAGTATGGTTTCCAATTCAAATGAAGTATCGAAGTGGTTTTCGATGGCATTTTTGGAAGAATGTGTCACTAAAATAATTTCTTTTACACCCGCCGCGATACATTCGTTCACTACGTACTGAATTAATGGCTTATCCACCAATGTCAGCATTTCTTTCGGAATGGCCTTAGTGGCCGGCAGCATGCGGGTCCCCAGACCTGCAACAGGAATAATAACTTTCATACGGTATCCTTATGATAATAAAACGCACCTTACTTCGCGTATGAAAGTGCGGTGCGTTTTTTTCGAGTTTTACGTTATTGACGGAGTAAGGCTAAAATTTCTTCGGTTTTTTCAGCCATTAATTTTTTATCACCACGGGTTTCAAGGTTCAGACGAACCACCGGCTCGGTGTTTGAAGTGCGTAGATTGAAACGCCATGTCGGGTATTCAATGCTGACACCGTCTGTTTCATCAACGTTAATCGCATCTTTTTCATATGCGGCACGAACACGGGCAATAGCTGTTTTGGCATCGGCTAATTTGCTGTTGATTTCACCCGGAGATGGGAACATATCAATACTGTTATTGACTAATTCGCCCAAGGTTTTACCTGTGGTACAAATTAATTCCATCACCAATAACCATGGAATCATACCGCTGTCACAGTAATTGAAATCACGGAAATAGTGGTGAGCACTCATTTCACCGCCATATACCGCATTGATGGCCCGCATTTTTTCTTTGATGAACGAATGACCGGATTTGGACATCACCGGCTCGCCGCCGTTTTCTTTCACCAATTTTATTGTGTTCCATATAAGACGTGGATCGTAGATGATCTTCGCCCCTTTGTTTTTCTGTAAAAATGCCTGACCGAGCAAGCCGACAATATAATAACCTTCAATGAATTGGGCATGTTCATCAAACAAGAAGCAACGGTCGAAGTCACCGTCAAAGGCGATACCCATATCCGCCTTATATTTTAATACTGCATCAATGGTGTCCTGACGGTTTTCGTGCAGTAACGGGTTAGGAATACCGTGCGGGAATGTACCATCCGGGTTATTATGGATTTTTATGAATTCAACCGGCACATGTTTCGCCTTGAACTGTGCTTCAATGGCATCGATAACATGTCCCGCCGCACCGTTACCCGAATTAAAGACCAATTTCATTGGTTTAAGGTTATCTAAGTTGATATAAGATAATAAATGTTCGACGTAGTCGCCAAGCACAGACTGTTGTTTATACACGCCGCGTTGTGTTACCGGTGGGAAGTTATTTTCTTCCGCAAGACGTTGAATATCGGCCAGACCGGTATCGGCGCTGATCGGACGTGATCCCTCGCGAACAAGTTTTAAGCCGTTATAATCCATTGGGTTATGACTTGCCGTTACTTCAATGCCGCCATCCGTTTTTAAAAATGAAGTTGCATAGTAGATTTCTTCAGTACCGACTTCACCTAAATCAATCACATTCACACCGGAATCCAATAAACCATTGGTTACCGCACTTTTAAGCTCTTTGCTTGTTAAACGTACATCGCCGCCCACAACAATAGTCTTTGGTTTTAAATATTGACCAAAGGCTCGACCAATGCGATATACAATATCTTCGTTCAGTTCATCACCTAAACGACCGCGAATATCATAAGCTTTAAAACAGGTTAATTTAGTCATAACACCTCCCGATACTATGTTGTGTGATGGATAAGCAGCAGGGTCTAGGAATTTTGCTCACCTTGCTCTGCCGCTTGTTTAATACGTTGATAAATTTCTTCACGATGAACGGAAACATCTTTCGGTGCATTTACACCAATTTTTATCTGATTGCCGCGAACATTCAGAATAGTGATTGAAACGTCATCACCTATGAGCAGACTCTCACCAACTTTACGCGTCAATATTAACATACAGACCTCCTAATCTATTGAATAACTATCCATATTGTGTCTGTAATATCCTTATTATTTATTCAAAAAAATTACTTGCAGTACGAAGAAAACCGTACTGCGTGAAAAAAGTGACTTATTATAAGTTGTTTTTTAACCAATTCGAGCAGGCGGTGAGTGCCGCTGCGACGTTTTCAGGCTGTGAACCGCCCGCCATTGCCATGTCCGGACGACCGCCGCCTTTACCGCCAACTTGCTGAGCCATAAGGTTGACCAGCTCACCGGCTTTGACTTTACCGGTTAAATCTTTTGTAACACCAACAACTAGATTCACTTTACCCTCAATGACTGAAGCAAACGCTATCACACCATTACCTAACTGATTCTTTAAATCATCAACAATGACGCGCAACGATTTTGTTTCGACACCATCAAGCTGTTTAACAATTACAGAAACGCCGTTAATTGACACCGCACTTTGAACCAGATCAGAACCGGCCTGCATTGCTGCTTTTTCTTTCAGCTGTGCCAATTCTTTTTCTGCTTTACGTGCTTTTTCATGTAATTGTTGGATTTTTTCAACCAAAGAATGCGTATCCGATTTTAACAATTCCGCACTCCGGTTCAGAATATTTTGCTGATTATGCAGCCAATCAATAGCATTTTCAGCCGTAACCGCTTCAATACGTCTAATACCCGCGGCGACAGCGCTTTCGGAAATAATTTTAAATAAGCCGATATCGCCGGTTTGTTTGACGTGCGTACCGCCGCAAAGTTCAATGGAAAATTCGGTCATGCTTACCACACGTACTTGATCGCCGTATTTTTCACCGAATAACGCCATAGCGCCTTTGGCTTTTGCCGCTCCGATATCCATGATTTCCGTGGTCACTACCGCATTGTCACGGATTTTACGGTTAATAATACGTTCAATTTGTTCAAGCTGGACCTGACTGATCGCTTCGGGCTGAGCAAAGTCAAAACGCAGTGTGCTTTCCGCAACCAAAGAACCTTTTTGCGCTACATGCTCGCCAAGTACTTCACGTAATGCCGCATGCAATAAGTGGGTTGCACTATGGTTAGCCGTAATCGCCTTACGACGTTCGGCATCAATTCGTGCGTTGACTTTATCTCCCACGGAAATTGCACCGGATTCCAGCTGGCCGATATGACCGAATACCTGACCGTATTTTTGCGTATCGTCCGTGCGGAAATAAGCCAAATCGGTTGAAAGGGAACCACTATCGCCAATCTGACCGCCGGACTCGGCATAGAACGGTGTCCGATCCAGAATAATAACGGCGTTTTCGCCCGATTGAATGGTATCAACTTTTTTACCGTCGGTGAAAATGGCGGTAACGATTGCTTCTTTCACTTCGGTTGCGGCGTAACCTTTAAATTCCGTTGAACCGTCAACCTTGATGACGTTGTCATAATCAATACCGAAATTACTACTGGCTTGAGCCCGCGCGCGTTGAGCCTGCATTTCTCGCTCAAACTCCTGTTCATCAATAGTAATATCCCGTTCACGACACACGTCGGCGGTTAAGTCGAATGGGAAGCCATAAGTATCATACAGTTTAAAGGCAACGTTGCCCGATAACCGTTTGTTTTCTACCTTAGCCAATTCTCCCTCTAACAAAGCCAGCCCGCGTTCAAGTGTACGGGCAAACTGTTCTTCCTCGCCTTTCAATGTTCTTTCAATATAAGCCTGTTTTTGAGTAAGAATTTCGCCGGCATGCCCCATCACTTCGGCTAAGGTACCGACTAATTTGTAGAAGAATGCTTCCTTCGCCCCTAAAAGATTGCCGTGGCGTACCGCGCGACGGATAATACGACGCAGTACATAGCCCCGTCCTTCATTGGAAGGCACGACACCATCCGCGATAAGGTAAGCACAGGAACGAATATGGTCGGCAATAACACGCAGCGATTTGTTGGTTAAATCTTTTTCACCTGTTAATTCCGCTACTTTTGCAATAAGCGTCTGGAAAATATCAATTTCATAGTTGGAGTTAACATGCTGCAACACTGCCGCGATACGTTCCAATCCCATTCCCGTATCCACCGACGGGCGAGGTAATTTGGTCATGGTGCCGTCAGCTTTACGGTTAAACTGCATGAATACGATATTCCAGATTTCGATGTAACGATCGCCGTCTTCTTCGGCAGAACCCGGCAAACCGCCCCAGATATGATCGCCATGATCATAGAAAATCTCGGTACAAGGACCGCAAGGGCCCGTATCACCCATTTGCCAGAAGTTATCGGAGGCATAGCTGCCCGGTTCGCCTTTGTTGTCGCCGATACGGATAATATGTTCCGGCGGAATTCCCACTTCTTTGTGCCAAATATCGTAGGCTTCATCATCGCTGGCATAGACGGTCACATATAATTTCTCTTTTGGCAGTCCGAGCCATTGAGACGACGTTAAAAATTCCCAGCCGAACTTAATTGCATCTTGTTTGAAATAATCACCGAAACTGAAATTACCCAGCATTTCAAAAAAAGTATGATGACGTGCGGTATAGCCCACATTTTCAAGGTCGTTATGTTTGCCGCCGGCACGCACGCAGCGTTGCGCGGTTGTCGCCCGACTGTAAGGACGCTTATCCCGTCCCAAGAAAACATCTTTAAATTGGTTCATTCCTGCGTTGGTGAAAAGTAAACTAGGATCGTTTTCGGGGATAAGAGAACTACTTTCTACAATTTGATGGCCTTTACTATGGAAAAAATCTAAGAATAATTGTCTAATTTGAGCTGTTGTTTTCATTTATAAACCTTATGTTTATATTTTTCTAAAAAATCGCTCTATTGTTACACATTTTTTATATTTATTGAATGCCTTTTCGTTCGTTTCATTAAGACCGTTCAGAAATATAAATACCGACAAAACAACACCGCACTTTGAATCTGATCTGCTTCTCAGCTGATTAGGTTTAAAACTCAACCTGTAGAGGCAAATCACGCATTAAAAGTGCGGTGTGATTTTAACGAGTTTTGTAAGGGTAATTATTCTTCATCGAGCAATGGCACAACCAGCATATCGATTTTTATGCTGTTCATGACCTGACGAGTGGAAGACATTAATTTACTCCAGAAATCCTGATGATGACCCGTTACCAGTAAATCAATACCATATTGATCAATCGCATCGGATAATACCTGCCCCAGATCGCCACTGCCGCTTAGTTTTTCCGTGATAGGATAGCCGGCCTGATCTGCCAGATGTAGTAAGGCCTGCTGTGTTTCAGTGGAAATACGATCCTGCATAGATGACATATTGACGTCAATTAACCCTGTATAAAGATCAGAGAAATTCACATCCACGTGAATAATTGATAACTTCGCACCATGTCTTTGTGCAACACCAGCAGCTTTTTTTACTAAGGTTGAGCTTTCGTCAGAAAGATCAACAGCGACTAATACATGTTTGTACATAACGTGCTCCTTGCTTTGACCTAGGGTTGTTCACTATCTATATAATATCATTAGCAATAATTAAAAAATTTGCACTAGATCACATTTTTCTATTTGAATCTGATTTTACCGGAAACGTTTTCGTCGGCGGAAATATGTTATCATAACGCCGCGATGAAACAATCAAAAAAGAATAACGGTGAGCAAATGTCCTACGATATACAAGATCTTATCCAAACGGTGGCAAAGTTACGTGATCCTAACGGTGGTTGTCCTTGGGATTTAAAACAAACCTATGACAGCATGATTCCCTGTCTGGTGGAAGAAACCTATGAAGTCGTTGAAGCGATCGAGCAAAGAAATACAGCGAATTTACGTGAAGAACTGGGCGATTTGCTGTTACAAATCGTATTTTTCAGTCAGCTGGCAAAAGAAGAAAATAAATTTACTTTTGCCGATGTAGTTAATGAAGTGAACGAAAAGATTATCCGTCGTCATCCTCACGTATTCGGCCATTTATCCGCGGCTAACGAACAGGAGGCGCTGCAACGGTGGAATGAGATGAAAGCCAGAGAAAACCGGGCGAAAGGTCTTCATTCCATTTTGGATAACGTACCGAAGTCATTTCCATCTTTACTGCGGGCGGAAAAACTACAGAAAAAATGTGCCAAAGTAGGTTTTGATTGGGATGATATCAATCAGGTTGTTGCCAAAGTGGAAGAAGAATTGCGGGAGATGAAACAGGAATTAGCTCGTCGGGAACGAAATCAGGCAAATATTGAAGAAGAGCTGGGGGATTTACTGTTTGCCACGGTTAATTTAAGCCGGCATCTCAAATGTCAGCCGGAAGAGAGCCTGCGTAAGGCAAATGAAAAATTTGAGCGTCGGTTCCGTGCGGTTGAACGGAAACTCAATCAAGCGGGCAAATCCTGTGAACAAAGCAGTTTAATCGAAATGGATATACTGTGGGACGAAGTTAAGAAAGAAGAAGGTTAAAATAAAAACGGCGGTCATGTGACCGCCTTAAAATTTTTATTCAAAAGAATCTTTTAATCGTTCATCACAGCGACGAGCTTCACCTTTATGCTGGAGTTTGTTCAGTTGTCGTTCTAATTTTTCTTCCACATCATTGATGGCTTTATACATATCATCTGATTCTGCAGTGGCGAATAAATTGCCTAATGGAGTAGTGATTGTCGCCTCGGCGGAAAAGCCTTTCGGAAGTTTGTTAAGTACAAAGTGCGGATTTATGAGCTGGGTTTGCCATTTTCCTAATTTAGCAAGTCTATCTTCAACATGCGCGCGGATTGCAGGGGTGATGTCCATTTGTTTGCTGGTGATATTTAGCGTCATAGCATATACCTCTTGTTGAGTTGAGAGCTTTTGTTTTCGCTCTTAGTTTAGGAATTTTAACTACAACATAACATTCAAAAATTTCTTTGCAAGCACTTTGTGCAGAAATTTTTGCGGAAATCGACAGAATATGATCGATATCGAAAAAATGAAAAAAAGTAGTTTGTTTGTGGCAAATAAGCGGTTATGATGAACAAGATTTGCGGGCGTGTTTCGTTGAATGGGGTGAACACGCCCTTCCGTTTTTTACTGGATTTCCAACATCTTATCATCTTCATCAATCGTTGCATTTTTCAGACGGGAGAAATAATCCCGCGTTTCGTTGATAATGACATGACGCAGACCGACTAATGCGATCAGATTAGGAAACGCCATCAAGCCGTTCACGATATCCGCTAAGATCCAAATTAAGTCTAATTTTAAGAATGCCCCGCAGGCAACCAGCATAATAAATACTACCCGATAAGGTTTCACTCCTTTGATACCGACCAGATAAACAAAACAACGTTCACCGTAGTAGCACCAGCCCAGAATGGTGGTGAAAGCGAAAAATAACAGCCCGACGGTGACAATGGTTGCGCCGATATTATTATGCAAACCTTGTGAGAACGCATAGTTAGTGACCGCGGCACCCGAAACGTCGGCCTGCCATGCCCCGGTAATCACCAATACCAGGCCGGTCATTGAACAAACGATAATAGTGTCAAGGAAAGTACCCGTCATGGAGATCAGTCCTTGACGCACAGGTTCTTTGGTTTGCGCGGCGGCAGCGGCAATCGGAGCGCTCCCCAAGCCTGATTCGTTAGAGAAAATGCCGCGGGCAACCCCCGACTGAATGGCTTTCATCACAGTAAATCCTAAGGCTCCTCCCAAAGCCGCTTCCGGGTCAAAAGCGCTATGAATAATCAAACCGAGGGCGTCAGGCAATTTATCCGCATTTAAAATCAGAATGATTACGGAGGTCAGTACATATAATATTGCCATGAAAGGCACAATATAGGCGGATACCGCGGAAATGCGCTTTACTCCGCCCAATACAATTAATGCCACTAAAACCGTCATCACTGCAGCGGAAATAATCACCGGCACATTAAAAGTGTCATTCATGGCATGAGTAATAGCGTTGATTTGCGGGAAAGTACCGATACCGAAGAACGCCACCAGCACGCCAAAAACGGCAAATAATTTTGCCAGCCATTTAATGCCCAGACCACGTTCAATGTAATACATCGGGCCGCCCGCCATAAAGCCGTTTTTATCTCGTACACGGTATTTCACCGCCAGCAGGCATTCCGCATATTTGGTTGCCATGCCCAGTAATGCGACCAGCCACATCCAGAACATTGCTCCCGGGCCTCCCATCTGTATCGCGGTGGCTACGCCCACAATATTTCCCGTGCCGATAGTGGCGGAAAGTGCGGTACAAAGTGCGGCAAAAGCGGACACATCTCCTTTTCGATTGTTTCCCTGTTCTTTTTTGAATAGATAACCTAACGCTCGTGGTAAATATCTGATTTGCAGAAAGCCCAGACGTAGGGTGAGATAAAGTCCAGTGCCGGATAGCAGAATCAGCAGTGGCGGGCCCCAGATGAAAGAGTCAACGGCAGATAAAATTGTTTTTAATGACATTAAAATGATTCCTCGTAAATAATTTATACAAGGAGGCGAAAAGAGTTTTGGTATAAAAAAGAAATACGCTCAAGCGAGTGATTAGATCAACCGAATATCTTTTGCCCCTGTCCTTTTGCCTGAGCGTTTGAAAAACGGCGAAATATCTCACCGCTCTTTTGCGCCTTCGGCGTCCGTTTGTGCTATGCACATCGGATCTCTCCAAGGGTTCGTCCAGTAACAGTCCTCGCTCTTACGAGCACCTGAAAGATTTTTCTCATCGTCGGTGTAGAGTCAGTTCTCTACTCTCCAGCTACCTTCATCCGAACTTTGTGTCAATTTCCTTTACAATAAATCGAATTGACGTTTTTATCTGCATCAGCAAATAAAAGCGACCGAATTTTAGCAATAAATCCGCCAAATCTCAACCGTACGCTTACAAGTGTGTACGGATTATTCCTGTTCCCGCTGCCATTTTGCCGCTACATAGCTGCAGGTCGGACGCAGTTGCAGATGATTTTCCCGTACGAAAGCAATCAAAGCCCGATATAGTCGATCCGCAGCGCCCTGACCGCGCAACGATTGATCCACATAGGTATGATTTGCATTAATGGTTTTCGGGTCGATATAAAAATAGGTGAGTTCGGCCACTTTTTCTCCTGCGTCGTTTAACAGAAAAAATTCACCGCCCTCTTGGTCTTGTCTATGCTGAATTGTCATTTTCAATGCGTCCACTCGTTGTCAATTTCAGGATCCGCTGCGAAATCCGCCGTTTCGCACGGAATGGCTTTTTCTTCCGCCGCCCACTCGCCTAGATCAATCAGCTGGCAGCGTTTACTGCAAAAAGGACGGAAAGGACTTTTTTCCGACCACACTACAGGCTTTTTGCAGATTGGACAGGATACCGTAAATACTTCATCAGTCATGATTTTTCTCTTTTGCTAAGGTCAGATACAGGATGTGTAAGTTTAGCACATCCTGCTCCAGCGCCTCCATGTTTTCTGCCAGGGAGGCATCATTATTAATCACATCGTCGGCGGCATGCAGACGCTCTTCACGGCTGGCTTGAGCGTTCATAATGTGGCGGATTAATTCCCGCTTATTGCGGTCACGCTGAGTAGCTCGGTCCAATTGAATTTCGGGGCTAACATCCACCACTAATACGCGATCGCAGAGTTCGGTCAGATGATTTTCTACCAATAACGGCACGACAAACAGCACATAGGGCGAATCATGGGCCTGTAGCTGGCGCAGCATTTCGTTGCGGATTGCGGGATGCAGCAGATTATTCAGCCATTCTTTCTCGTTTTCCTGCTGGAAAATTAACTCACGTAATGTCGCCCGTTTTAGTTCTCCCTGTTCGTTCAGAATTTGAGTGCCGAAATGAGCCGCAATTTGCCGCAGCAGAGGCGAACCTTTCGCTACCACTTGCCGCGACACGATATCCGCATCGACTATTGGCACGCCGTGCTGTGCGAACAATGTCGCAATAGTGCTTTTCCCACTGCCGATTCCTCCGGTTAAGCCGACTACATAGGTCATTTATGCTCCTCATATAACTAAGATACGACTACATTTAACCTATGCTAACACGTTTAAAAGAAATGTAAAAATACCGCCTAAGGAAAGAAAGGGCGCAAAGGGGAGATGTGTTAAGGGATTATTACGAAGTTTCCGTATGACGGCGTAAATTAACCCCGAGATGCAGGCAAGCAATAGCATGAAAGGCACGTCTTGTAACGGCAGAAAAGCGCTAAGCCCCGCAATCAGCCAATAATCGCCGCGTCCCAATGCTTCTTGTCGGTAATAGCATTGAGCCGCGTGGTAAAACAGCCAAAAAAAGACAAAACTCAGCACCGCACTTTGCAGGCTTTGCTCAAGGGTAAGTGGAACGATTTGCCGCCAGCCGGCAATCATACCTAATACAATCAGTATTTGGGCGAGAGAAATATCAATTAATTGATAGTGCCAGTCTAACAGGCTAATGGCGAACAGTATGGCGAGACAGCTCAATACCAATACGGAAAGTAAACCGTCTTTCAGCAGAAAATAGCATAGCAGGCTGATGGCGGCCGCAAGTAAAAAAAACCATTTTTTAGCACCGCACTTGATGGGAACAAGCCGAGACCGATGTTCGGAAAACGCCGCTATTTGCCCCCGATTGGCGGCAAAGATTTCCACATAATTGCGATAAACCGCATAGCTTACATGATGGGCAAAATGGCTAACATAATGATGTAGCCATAACCCGATGAACCCACCGAACAACATGATGCCAATCGTTATCACAACAAATCTCCCATACTGAATAACGGCATGTACATGCCGAGCATGATCGCCCCGATGATGCCGCCGATTACCAGCATTAATATGGGTTCCAGCAGCTGAGAGAGCAGCTCCGTTTTATGATCAAGCTGCTGTTGGTAATGTTCGCCGACATGGTGCAGCATTTCTTTCAGCTTGCCCGCCTGTTCGCCCACTTCCAACATTTGCCGGGCGGAAGCGGGGAATACCCGGGAGCTAATACTGTCGGCAAATTTATAACCCTGCTGAATGCCGAACAAAATACTCTTGATCTCTTCGATTAACAGGCCGTCTCCCTGATATTTGGCTTTAACCTGCCAGCTTTTCGTTTGCGGCAAAAAGGATTCGAGAGCCTGTTTGAGCGGTACGCCCGATACTAACATTAAGTGTAGATTACGACAGAAATTGGTCAAACGGGAGAGTTGCACGATATGCCTTACCAGCGGAATTGTCGCCATTAATGTTGACTTGAGGCGATAAAGCCGGGCGGATTGCTTAAATTGGCTGTTAAACAGATAAATAACCATCGCCAGCAGAATCGGGATATGCCACAGATATTGCTGCAAGCCGCGGGATAATGCCAGTAACAATGCCGTGAAAAACGGAAGAGGCTTGTCGCCGTACATCGCGGCAAATTGCGGCACGATAAACAGCAGCAATAAAGTCGTCAGCAACACGGAAACGCCCAGCACCAACAGCGGGTACAGCAGAATTTTCTGTAATTTACGTTGTTGATTTAAACTTTGTTGCTGAAGCTGCGCCAGTCGCGCGCAGACCTGCGGCAGCCTGCCCGTCAGTTCACCTACGCGAATGAGCTGCTGCTCCTGTAAGGACAGAAATTGCTCGTGCCGGGCCAGGGATTGCGAAAGAGACAAGCCCGATTCAATGTCTCCCAGTAGCTGACGTAGCCATTGATGCAAGGCGACATTGGTACAATTTTGTTTCATCATTTGCAGGCATTGTTTTAACGGCACGGAGGCTTGTAACAGATTGGCGAGCTGAATCAGCAGCTCATAGATTTCACTCTTCTTGGGTTTGTGGCTGAACTGCCAGTTTTGTTGCAGTTTAATGTTCTGCAAGCCTTGCCGCATAAGGTTTTGCTTTGCCTGTATCGGGCTTTCCGCCACAATTTCGCCGCTTTGTTTTTGCCCGAAGCGATCAACGGCACGCCAACGAAATTGTTTCATTCTGTAAGTCGATTTCATCTTTCATTCCCCAATACTCGGCGGATTTCTTTTTCATCGGTGACGCCCTGTTTTAATTTTTCTTGGGCGGCCAGGTTAAGCGAGCTGAAATCAGTGTGATATTGATACTCTTCGTCGTTAAGCTCCGGGCGTAAAAACTGATAAATACCGATCCGTCCTTGATAGCCTTGATTACAATCACAAAAACTCGTATTTTCAGCACCGCACTTTGCCCCTTTACACTTCGGGCACAGCTTACGCACCAATCGCTGGGCAATTACTAACAATAGGCTGCTGTCGATTTCATGCTGCTGAATGCCCAATTGCAGTAAACGTGAAAGGGCGGAAGGCGCGTCGTTGGTATGCAGGGTGGACAGCACAAGATGCCCGGTTTGGGCGGCCCGCAGAGCGATTTGCGCACTTTCTTCATCGCGGATTTCTCCCAGCATAATAATGTCGGGATCTTGGCGTAAAAAGGTGCGTAACAGACGGCTGAAAGTGAGCCCGATGGAAGGATTAATTTGAGCCTGTATAATGCCTTCAAGCTCGATCTCGATGGGATCTTCCGCCGTCATAATATGGCGTTCAGGTTGATTCAGATAAGTAAGCGCGGTGTACAGTGTGATACTCTTGCCGCTACCCGTCGGGCCCGTGACTAAAATAAGCCCTTGCGGCTGATTTAAAATCCGTTTGAAAATCCGTTGCTGAGACGTTGTCATGCCAAGCTGATGAAACCCCAGTTGTACGGGTTTATTTTTTTGCAGCCGCAGTACGGCTTTTTCACCCAGCGGAGTCGGCAGCGTGGAGAGACGAAAGTCCAGAATATCGGAGAAAGTGGTTTTAAAATAAAAACGTCCGTCCTGAGGCAGACGTGTTTCACTGATATCCAACTTCGCCAGTAATTTCAGACGGGAAACCAGACGAGCTGCCATATTGAGCGGAATATCCCGCTGACATTGCAGTACGCCGTCAACGCGTAACCGCACTTTCAGACAGTTCTTCTGCGGTTCAAGGTGAATATCGGAGGCATGGTGCTGCAGAGCGTTTTCGAAAATACCGTTGAGCAGCAGGATCACAGGTTCGTCGCTGCTTTCATTGATTTCATTGGTCTGCGAATCCTGATACGGCAGAGGCGATTCTTCAATTTTCAGCGGATGCGGATTAAGCGATTGCAGCAGGGTCTTCAGCTGTTCGCCGTCGATTTGCACGGGTTCAATCATTTTCCCCGTCAGAAAAGAAAAGGTTTCGCAAGCGGTAAGATTGGCAAGGTTATCCACCGCCAGCCATAAGGTTTTTTCATCTTCCCGCAGCGGCAGGGCGAAATAGCGCAGCAGTAGCCGGTGTTGCTGCTGGTTTTTCCGCCATTGCTCGGCGGAAAGCTCAAACCGGTCGCCATTGAGGGCTAACACGGTCTGCTGCGGTTGATATAATACCGGTGATTGCATAGGCGTTATGAACAGAAACCGGCGGGGAATATTTCGGCATTAGGCGTACAGGTGGTTGTCCAGCTGATACCTGTGCCGGCATCTCCCGTGGCTTTGAGTTTATAACTTATGCCGTCAAGACTGCCTTTTCCCGTAACGGTGATGGTGCCGGCGGTAGTATCGATGGATTTAATGTATGTTCCCTTGTCGGTGACATTTGCCGTAACGCCGTTTGTGCCGGCGGAACATTTTTCGGTGCTGCCCGTGTTGTAAATACAGAGTTCCACATCCGCACGATAAGGAGCGGAAGCCTGCAGTAATTCGGAAACAGCGGCTTTTTTGGTGTAATTCTGATAAGATGGCACGGCGATAGTCGCTAAAATAGCGATAATGGCAATTACAATCATCAGTTCAATTAAAGTAAAACCTTTTTGTACGGATGAAACAGTTAACTGAAAAGTGCGGTGTGATTTCATGGTGTTTTCCTCATAAAATAAATATCGCCGATAACATGCCGTAAAAACAAAACTCATGCAAAAAGCACCGCACTTTTTCTCGATCTTGATCGTAAAAATAATAAATAATGGCTAAAGAATTTCACATTACAAATGGCTGGTTAAATAACGTGCGGAAAATTATTTCGCCACATTTTGATGCCCGTCCCGATACGCGGGATATTTCTCTTTTGGTTATTCACTATATCAGTTTGCCGCCCGAGCAATTCGGCGGCGGATATATTGATGATTTTTTCCGGGGAAAGCTGGATCCGCGCCTTCACCCTTATTTTGCCGATATTTATCAGATCCGCGTATCCGCTCATTGTTTGATTGAACGCAGCGGACGTATTACTCAGTATGTCAGTTTTAATGATCGGGCCTGGCATGCTGGGCAGTCCTGTTTTGAGGGAAGAGAGAAATGCAACGATTTCGCTATCGGCATTGAGCTGGAAGGCAGCAATGAACAGCCATTCACCGAGGAGCAATATACCGCCCTCATTGAACTGACTAAAGAAATTATGCGGCAATATCCGCAGATCACCCTGCAACGAATCGTCGGACATTGTGATATTGCGCCGGGACGTAAGATCGATCCCGGCAAGTATTTTGATTGGACGAAATATCGGCAAGGTTTAGTTAGCGGTTTAAGCGAAAATATGCCACAATAAACCAACCTTAGGTTCATCACCTGCATTACGGTTTAAGGAGCTCGAAATGAGAAAATTGATATTATTGTCGGTCGCTATGCTGTTAGCCTCTTGTGCGCAAGCACCCAGAAATGTGCCGCCGCCGCAATCATTGCTGCCTCCGATATTAGTGAAACCCGGTTTTGTCCGTATTTCCGCGCAAAGCCATTATTATGCGGATATTAATTCCGTTTGGGTCGATAATGAACATAAAAATCTCATTCACTTTGACGCTGTCATTAACTTAACCAAAGGCCCGCATGTTTATGAAGATTTGACTAAATACGCTAAGTCTATGCGCCAGGCTAAGGTTGTAAATTGTGAAAGCCATGAATTAACCCATTTACATACGGATTATTATAGTGAATTCTGGGGCGAAGGCGAACGTGTCAGTCCGAAAAAGCAACGTGAACGCAGGGTAATGCTACAGCGCGGCTCCTCGCTTTATATTTTGTCGCAGGTGCTTTGTGTCAATTTATATCAGAATTAACATTAATAAATACCAAAGTGCGGTGCTGTATCAGTGAGTTTTTAACATCCGATAAAAAGGGAGCTTCGGCTCCCTTTGTGTTGAGGTCAAATTATGTATGATTTAAACGTGACGCGGGCGGCGTTCTTTACGCGGGCTGCGATCCTGGAAATTACGTGGAACGCGCTCATTAAAGGAGCGGGGGCCGCGTTCGTTGAATTTACGCTCAGCGCGCCGATCGTTACGTTCGCTAAAACGCTCGTTACGTCCACTGCGACGGCTTTCGCCGCGATTATTTTCCGCTGCGCTGATAAAGCTCATGCGCATTTGTTTGTTTAACACGCGTGTTTTGCCGAACAGGTTGAGTAATTCTTTCGGCATGCCTTGCGGCAGCTCAATGGTGGAATAATCGTCATATAATTTGATGTGGCCGATATTGCGGCTGTCGATATCGCCTTCGTTGGCGATAGCACCCACAATGTGGCGCACTTCGACACCGTCGGCGCGGCCCACTTCGATACGGTATAAATCCATCGGCAGCGGATTGCCGTAGCCTTTGCGTTCGCCGCCACGGCGGTCGTTACGATCACCGCGACGTTCATCACGCTCGCGCCGGCTTCGTTTTTCTATCGGGGCATCAGGCGGTAAGATTAGTTTTTGACTGCCCTGCAATAACATCAGCATAGCCGCGGCGATATCTTCGTGATCCTGATCCGCGGTAAACATATCTTCCAGCAGGCTGCGATATTGCTCTAAATCATGATGTTCCAGCTGTTTGGTGATGCGTGCTACGAATTTTTCACGGCGACGCGCCTGCAACACTTCGTGATTCGGTACTTCCACCTCATCAATGTGTTTCTTCATCAAGCGTTCGATATTGCCTAACAGGCGGCGTTCCCGCGGTTCTACAAATAAAATGGCACTGCCGGAACGGCCTGCGCGCCCCGTACGCCCGATACGGTGGACATAGCTTTCCGCGTCCAGCGGAATGTCGTAGTTTACCACCAGGCTGATACGTTCCACATCCAGACCTCGCGCGGCGACATCCGTTGCCACCAAAATATCAAGGCTGCCGTTACGCAGACGATCAAGGGTCTGTTCGCGTAACTGCTGGGTCATATCGCCGTTTAACGCGGCGGCACGGAAACCGTGTTTTTCCAGTAATTCGGTAATATCCAGAGTGCCTGTTTTGGTGCGGGTGAAAATAATCGCCGCATCAAAATCTTCCACTTCGAGAAAACGTAGCAGGGCATCATTTTTACGGAAACCGCGCACATACCAGCAACTTTGATCAATATCCGGGTTGGTGCGCTGGGTGGATTGAATTTTCACTTCCTGCGGATCAGTCATAAAGCGTTTGGTAATGCGACGGATCGGATCGGGCATGGTGGCGGAGAATAATGCCGTTTGATGTTGTGCCGGCAATTCCGCCATCACGGTTTCCACGTCGTCAATAAAGCCCATGCGCAGCATTTCGTCCGCTTCATCCAGCACCATGAATTTCAGTTCGGAAAGATCCAGTGTGCCGCGGCGGATATGGTCAAGGATACGCCCCGGCGTACCGACCACCACTTGCGCGCCTTGACGCAGGGCACGCAGCTGAATGTCATAGCGTTGGCCGCCGTAAAGCGTGACTACGCGCACGCCGCGGGCGTTTTTACAGAATAATTCACATGCTTCCGCCACCTGAATGGCAAGTTCGCGGGTTGGTGCCATCACCAGCATTTGCGGGTGTTTTTCCTCGGCGTTGATCTGTGCCAGCAAGGGCAGCGAGAACGCTGCGGTTTTGCCGCTTCCCGTTTGCGCCATACCCAATACGTCACGGCCGTTTAATAAATGAGGAATACAGGCCTGTTGAATCGGTGAGGGCGTTTCAAAGCCCATTTCAGAGACGGCGGAAAGAATGAATTCAGGCAAGCCTAAATCCCCAAAAGTGATTTTAGTTTCAGTCATTAAAAATACTCGAATGTAAATAAGAAAGGCTCAATACTTTCTTTGTGTCTATCAAATGTTGTTGAGAAAAATGAAAAAATCGTAAAAACAGCACCGCACTTTGACGGCGGCACGACGGCCGATTTTCTCTTTTACTTTTGTACAACAGCCTGTTCTGTCTGCTCGTTATCGTCTTTCAATTTACCGAGTTCAAACAGAGCAAAACGGTACTCAACAAAGTTATACACCTGATTTGCCACAGCTAATTTAAATAGCGTTTCCGCTTCCTCATTATGGCCCGTATTGAGTTTTTGTTTTGCCAGATAAAAGTAGGTTTCCGTTAAAATTTCCGCGTATTGTGGGGATTGCGGGTCGGCAAAGGTTTTTGCCCGATCCAAGAGATCTTTAACGGAAAGCTGGTTCAGATAATACTGAACAATAAAGGTTCCCCAATATTCGGTTGAGAGAGATTTCGCTCTGTCCACCAAATTCTGCTTAGCCTCGTCCGGTTTGAATTTCAGTTCGTTCAGATACAGCCATAGCACGCGGTAAGGGTCGGTTGTATCCGCCTTATAGAACTGCATAAAGTCCTGCTGTGCCAGGTTGTAACGCTCGGTGTAATAAAAATCCAGACCGCGGTTTAAATAGGTATATTCATAGCCGGGATCTAATTCCAGTACCGCATTAAATGCTTCCAATGCGCTGTCATAGTCTTCGTCCAGCAGCAGATATAAACCTAAATAATTGTAAATTGCCGGTGATTTCGGCTGCAAGGCTAAAGCCAGCGTAAAGTCATAACGAGCGAGTCCCCATAAACCGAGGCTGTCATACAGCACGCCCCGCTCAAAATGTAAATTGGCTCGTTCCGCTTTACTTAATGTACCGACGATCAATATCTGACTGATCCGCACGATCATGATTTCCTGAGCAAGATGCGTATTCGGATATTGCTCTGATAAGGTTACTTTGTTTTTAGTCACAAAAACGTGATCCGAACCGTTTACGCAGCCGGACAAGCATAAACTGCAAAGTAAAACCGGAAAAAAAACAGTGAATTTCACCAAACGTATCAGAGCGATCATTACCAATAAGCCTATTGATGCCGGATAATTTTCAAAACTCAAGAAAATCACACCGCACTTTATACCGGTTTGCGCTAGGAAGCAGTAACAGTAAATGCGCGCGGTGCATTTTCTATGAATTTTTATTCTTCCGCAAGCTCGTTTTGCTGTTCAGCAGCGTCGGCTTTCGGAGCCAGGTCTTTCATGGTTAAACGAATTCGGCCCTGACGGTCGATTTCCACCACTTTAACCATCACTTCCTGACCTAAGTGGAGGTAATCCGTTACTTTTTCAACGCGCTCTTCCGCGATTTGAGAAATATGCACCAGGCCTTCTTTATTGCCTACTAAGGAAACAAAGGCACCGAAATCGGCTAAGCGGGTGACTTTTCCTTTGTAAATTTCACCGGCTTCCACTTCGGCGGTAATTTCTTCAATACGCGCCATTACTGATTTGACCGCATTGTTATCCACCGCTGCGATTTTTACCGTACCGTCGTCGTCAATATCGATAGAAGTTCCGGTTTCTTCCGTTAACGCGCGGATTACCGCTCCGCCCTTACCGATGACGTCTTTAATTTTCTTCGGATCAATTTTCATGGTGTGAATACGCGGAGCAAAATCGGAAATATCCGCACGAGGAGCCGGAATGGCCTGTTCCATCACGCCCAGAATGTGCATACGGGCGGATTTCGCCTGGTTCAAGGCGATCTGCATAATCTCGGCGGTGATACCTTCGATCTTGATATCCATTTGTAATGCCGTTACGCCTTGACGGGTACCCGCGACTTTAAAGTCCATATCGCCTAAGTGGTCCTCGTCGCCTAAAATGTCGGAAAGCACCACGAATTTGTCATTTTCTTTCACCAGACCCATAGCGATACCGGCTACCGCGGATTTAATCGGCACCCCCGCATCCATTAACGCAAGTGACGCGCCACAAACGGAAGCCATGGATGAGGAACCGTTGGATTCCGTGATTTCGGATACCAAGCGAATCACATACGGGAATTCCGCCAGAGTCGGCATTACCGCGGCCACACCGCGTTTAGCCAAACGGCCGTGACCGATTTCACGGCGCTTAGGCGAACCGATCATACCGGTTTCACCCACAGAGTAAGGAGGGAAATTGTAGTGGAATAAGAAGTGATCACTGCGTTCACCGGTTAACTCGTCGATAATTTGAGCGTCACGTTCAGTGCCTAGGGTGGCGACAGCCAATGCTTGGGTTTCCCCACGGGTGAAAATGGCGGAACCGTGAGTACGCGGTAACACGCCAGTGCAAATGTCTAGGGCCCGCACTGTATCCACCGTACGACCGTCGATACGCGGCTCGCCTGCTAGGATGCGGCTGCGCACGATTGAACTTTCAAGGGAAGTGATAATATCAATAATCGAACCTTCGGTGACGGTTTCATCTTCCGCGGTTAATTGCGCGATTACATCTGCTTTGATGCTATCAATTTGTTCATAACGCACTTGTTTTTCCGTTATGCGGTAAGCATCGCCGATACGGCTTTCGGCCAGGGCTTTCACTTTGTTGATTAACGCGGTATTCGGTTCCGGAGCAACCCAGTCCCAGCGCGGTTTACCCGCCTCCGCAGCGAATTCTTTGATCGCTTCAACCACAACCTGTTGTTGCTGATGGCCGAACACAACCGCCGCCAGCATCTGTTCTTCGGTTAAAATATCCGCTTCGGATTCCACCATTAACACCGCTTTATCCGTGCCTGCAACTACTAAATCCAGACGGCTTTGTTTCTGTTCCGCCATGGTCGGGTTTAGGACGAACTGATCGTTGATAAAGCCCACGCGCGCCGCACCAATCGGGCCGTTAAACGGCACGCCTGATAAAGAAAGCGCAGCGGAAGCACCAATCATCGCCACTAAATCAGGGCTGATTTGCGGATTAACCGACACCACGGTTGCCACGATTTGAATTTCGTTGAAAAAACCGTCCGGGAATAACGGACGAATCGGACGGTCGATCAACCGTGCGATCAGAGTTTCACCTTCGGACGGACGCCCTTCGCGCTTGAAGAAACCGCCCGGAATTTTACCGGCGGCGTAAGTACGTTCCTGATAGTTTACGGTTAGCGGGAAGAAATCCTGTCCTTCTTTCACTTCTTTTTTGGCGACGACAGTAACGAAGACCGTCGTATCGTCCATGCTCGCCATGACGGCAGCGGTGGCCTGGCGCGCGATCGCACCCGTTTCCAAAGTGACGGTATGCTGACCATATTTAAACTGTTTAACAATTGGATTCACAATTTTTTCCTTTTATTTCAAATGAATAAGTTTATTGTTTTATTTTCCAAATTGCGACTAGCAAAAATTCTCTAAATCGACACCGCACTTTTATATCACGCGGTCGCTGCCGTCTCCAAAAAGCTTTTGGTAGCCGCACGCTAAAACGGAAAATAAAAACCTGTCTATTATACAGAGCTTTATGCTCAGTGGGAAATTTTTTTAAAAACAGATGATTAAGATTGAGCTTTGCTACTGGGCGTATTATGCTAGGCGGTAATTCAGCGTCGGTAAAGCGCGCTGTCACAAAAGCGTTTACTTTTGAACATTGGCTTACCGACGGTGCCGAAAGCATAGCAATTGTGTATGGCGATTGCGTAAAAAATAGTATTTTTCTTTAACGGTTTTTCTCTTTGATAAGGATCAATCTATGTTTTTTAGTGACCTCACCCGTCCGGATTTTACCTGCGGTTTACCGAAAATTATCGCCGATACCTGCGATTACTTGAATACCCTTGATTTAGCCGGTCTGGAGCTTGGCCGCCACGACATCAGCGAGCGGATTTATATGAATGTGATGGAAGTGGATAGCAAACCCGCCGCCGAATTACGGCCGGAAATGCATCATCAGTATTTAGACATTCAGGTGCTGATTAGTGGTGAAGAAAAAATGGAATACGGCGTCACCACTCCCAATTTAGCGGATTATGAACCTTATAATGAAGAGGGCGATTATCATTTCAGTAACAAAGAAATTGATGGCAAACAGGAAATTTTATTGCGGCCGAAAATGTTTGTGGTGTATCTGCCGTACGAACCGCATAAACCTTGTATCAACCCTGCGGATAAATCCGTTCATCTGAAAAAACTGGTGGTGAAAATTCCCGTCGAAATGCTCTAAACGATGTCGGTACCGTAACAACGGCAATAAAGTGCGGTGCCAAGATTCGGTGTTTTTTATAAAAAGAAACGCCTTGAACCGAAATTCAAGGCGTTTTTGATTTGGTGGAGATAATCGGGATCGAACCGACGACCTCTTGAATGCCATTCAAGCGCTCTCCCAACTGAGCTATATCCCCGTTAATGTGGTGCGTATCATAATAATTTCACCCGTTTTCTGTCAATGTTTTATTGCACGGAATGTTTCATCAGGCGAAAAATTAAGCATTTTTGCATTTGATAAAGTCAATCGCACGTTGAATGCGAGCCAATACCCGTTCGCGGCCAATGCCGACCAGGGTAACGTCCATTGACGGCGACTGACCGCAGCCCGTTACGGCGACACGCAACGGCATGCCCACTTTACCCATGCCCACTTCCAATTCCGCCGCGGTTTGTTCAATGGCCCGGTGCGTGCCGTGTAAATCCCAGTCGGTCAGTGCAGAGAGATGTTCTCGTACTTTTTCCAACGGGATAATCGCTGAGGCTTTGAGGTGTTTTTTCGCCGCGTTTTCATCATAATTGTCGAATTCTTCAAAGAAATAACGGCTGGCGGTCGCCATTTCTTTCAGGGTCTTACAGCGGTCCTTCAGCATGTCAACGATTTCATTTAAAGCAGGGCCGTTTGCAGTATTAATGCCTTGATGTGCGAAATGCCAGGCTAAATGACCTGCCACATAGTCCGCCGGTAATTCACGGATGTAGTGCTGGTTTAACCATTGCAATTTTTCCGTATTGAAGGCGCTGGCTGATTTGCTCACATGGGTGAGCTCAAATAAATCAATCATTTCCTGACGGCTGAAAATTTCCTGATCGCCGTGTCCCCAGCCTAAACGCACTAAATAGTTTATCAATGCCTCCGGCAGATAACCGTCATCACGGTATTGCATAACACTGACGGCGCCGTGACGTTTGGAAAGTTTCTGCCCGTCATCACCGTTGATCATAGAAACATGGGCATAAGTCGGAATCGGTGCGCCCAACGCTTTTAAAATATTAATCTGACGCGGGGTGTTATTGATATGATCTTCGCCGCGTACCACATGGGTAATGCCCATATCCCAGTCATCCACGACGACGCAGAAATTATAGGTCGGCGAACCGTCCGTACGGCGGATAATTAAATCGTCCAGTTCCTGATTGCTGATTTCTATACGGCCGCGTACCGCATCTTCAAATACCACGGAACCTTCCGTTGGATTTTTAAATCGCACCACGTGAGGCTCATCCGGAGAATGGCTGTGATCGCCCAGACAATGACGGTCGTAACGCGGTTTTTGTTTGTTTGCCTCTTGCTCGTGACGTAAAGATTCCAGACGTTCTTTGCTGCAGTAACAACGATATGCCAGACCTTGTTCAAGCATTTGATCGATCACCTGATTATAACGATCAAAACGTTTGGTTTGGTAATAAGGACCGTGATCCCAGCCGAGATCCAGCCATTGCATCGCTTCTAAAATCGCCGCCGTCGCTTCCGGGGTGGAACGTTCCAAATCCGTATCTTCAATCCGCAGTACAAATTCGCCGTGATTGTGTTTTGCATATAACCATGAGTACAAAGCCGTACGGGCACCGCCTACGTGCAGATAACCGGTCGGGCTGGGAGCAAAACGGGTGCGGACTTTCACGTTCGGGTTTAAATCAAATAACGCTTCTAATTTCATCTTATAACCTTTTTTCTTCTTACTGTCACAAAAATGTCCGCTATTGTACTATGTCTTGTCTTGATCTTTAAGGACTTTCATTTCTCATAAGATGAAGATTTTGTGATTGTCTGTTCGGAATGGTAATTTTATGCTTATTTTTACAACAATTAGGCTTTTTTTGCTAAAAATTGATTGACTGAAACCATATTCTATTTATAATGCCGACCTACGACAACGAGGGCGATTAGCTCAGTTGGGAGAGCACCTCCCTTACAAGGAGGGGGTCACTGGTTCGAGACCGGTATCGCCCACCACTTCGGCATTATTTTATTTACATATAGTAATTTATTCTTATTTCATAATATGTTAGAGTGACCGCCAATCTTTCTTCGTGGTGCTCAAATAAATGAATAAACCCGTAAAACACCAAAATTTAATTCTTATTAGTAATGGCTTAATCCGTTTATTCGGCAATGTAGTAAAATTCTTAAGTTATCCGTTTCATGCCGTTTTTCCCAAAAAACGTTTTACCATTCCTGAATTTAGCCCCGCGAGACATAAATCCGAGCAGCCGAGCAAAATCAATAAAACCATCTGGCAAACCAATTATAGTAATAAGGTGACATTACCCGTTTATTGTAATTATTTGCTGAACCGGGCACTCTCTTGGGATTACGATTATCGCTATGTCAGCACCGAAGCCCGTGCCGATTATATCAAAGCTCATGCCGCACCCCGCCTGTTTGAGGCTTATAGCAAGCTTACCGATGGCGCGGCTCAGGCGGATTTCTGGCGGATTTTTACTCTTTATCACGAGGGTGGCGTCTATCTGGATATTGACGGTCATTTGGTATGGGGTTTATCGGCGATTATCGATCCGGAAGACAGCGAAGTGCTGATCACCCGCCGTGATAAATACACCAATTTCTTTTTAGCCAGTGCCAAGGGTAACCCGTTTCTGAAGGATACCTTGGATATTATTGTGGATAATATCGAACAGCGTCGTATTCAGGGCGGTGTGTTTGTGCTGACCGGACCAATCACGCTTAATCAGGCCCTGAAGGGTAAGGATGTCAATACCCGCCGCGATAAATTTACTGCCGCCCAAGGTTCCTTTACCAACGAACATTTTCAATATATGGATAAGAAACACGGCAAATGGAATCACACCAAAAATGAAGATTTATTGAAATAAACCGACGCAAAGTGCGGTGCCAAAAATAAGCGTTTTGAACTTGAAAAGCGGAAAACAAATAACGTCGATGGCACGCCCTATTGGATTCGAACCAATGACCTACGGCTTAGAAGGCCGTTGCTCTATCCAGCTGAGCTAAGGGCGCAACAGTAATAATATGTTAACATTGGATATCGAGGATTGAAGTGGTCGGCGAGATAGGATTTGAACCTACGACCCACTGGTCCCAAACCAGTTGCGCTACCAAGCTGCGCTACTCGCCGACGAACCTGTGCAATTATAGTTTTCTTTTCGTTGCAGTCAACGGGTTTTTTTCTTTTTTTCGTCAATCGCTTAAAAATATCGCAGCCATGCTTACATTCAGCATGTTTTTTTGCGAAAATAGCAAACGTTTACTATCCTAAAAATCCTATTCAAAACAAGGAATAATTAATGACGGCACAAGTGATTTCAGGCACAGCATTGGCACAAAAAATTAAAGCAGATGTAGCGGAACAAATCTCGCTTTTACTGGCGCAGGGCAAACGGGCTCCGGGGTTGGCGGTAATTCTGGTGGGGCAGGATCCCGCCTCGCAGGTTTATGTGGGCAGCAAGCGCAAAAGTTGCGCGGAACTCGGTATTTATTCCCAATCCTATGATTTACCCGATTCAACCGGCGAAACCGAACTGCTGGCCTTAATTGATCGGCTGAACCGGGATGACAACATTGATGGCATTTTAGTGCAGCTCCCGTTGCCGGCACATATTGACAGCACCAAGGTAATTGAACGTATCGCTCCGCATAAAGACGTGGACGGCTTTCACCCGTACAATGTGGGGCGTTTATGCCAGCGTATTCCGACCCTGCGAGCATGTACTCCTTATGGCGTGATGAAATTGCTGGAAACGACAGGAATCGCTCTGCGGGGTCAGCACGCGGTGATCGTCGGAGCGTCTAATATTGTGGGCCGTCCGATGTCATTGGAATTATTGCTGGCCGGCTGCACGGTGACTGTCACCCACCGTTTTACCAAGAATCTGGAACAATACGTGCGTCAGGCGGATATTCTTGTGGTCGCCGTGGGCAAACCAGAATTTATTCCCGGTCGCTGGGTGAAAGAAGGCGCGGTTGTGATCGATGTGGGTATCAACCGTGGAGCGAACGGCAAATTAAAAGGTGACATTGAGTTTAACGCGGCCGCCGAACGTGCCGCCTTTATCACGCCGGTGCCCGGTGGTGTGGGCCCGATGACCGTGGCGATGTTGATGTTTAACACTTTATTTGCCTATCGGCATAATACCCGGGCGGCATAAATGTTTTCAAAGTGCGGTGTTAAAAACTTGAGTTTTTGAATGTCGGGCCGGGCGGTGTGCAAAAGTCGCTTTTACAACACCGCACTTTCATGCCGAAGGTGATGACGGCAATTCTATTTTTTCAAGTTATGTAAATTTGGTGGATTTTTATATATCATTCCGTTATGTTTAGCGGGCTCGCATGATGAGTAAGACACGTTAACAAGGAGATAGCAATGGGTTTATTTGATTTCGTCGGTGACATCGGTAAAAAAATCTTTTCTAAGAACGAGGAAGCGTCTGCAGCGGTAACCAATCACATCGCGGAAGACAATCCGGGTATCGAAAATGTTGCCGTTACCGTTGAAAATGGTGTGGCCAATATTCAGGGCACCGCTTCTTCCGCGGGCGCATTGGAAAAAGCTATTTTAATGGCGGGTAATATTGCGGGCATTTCTTCCGTGAATGCGGACGGTGTGAAGATTGCAAATGGCGAAACCTTGGCGGGCGATGATCAATTCTATGTGATTCAAAAAGGCGATACCTTATGGGCGATTGCTGAAAAAACTTATGGCAACGGTTCGAAATATAAAGCGATCGTTGAAGCGAATAAAGAAGTGATCAAGGATGAAAACAAAATCTTCCCGGGACAAAAAATTCGTTTACCGAAAGCACTTTAATCGGATTATTTTCAATAAAAACCTCGTTTGGTTGATACAAAACGAGGTTTTTTTATTTGTCTTTGTTTAAAAAATAAGCTAAATCTGCATTTTATACGGTATTTTCTCGACTGAAAGTCGATGTATCGCTATAATTCACCAGTTTATTTTCTATATTTACATCCGTATTCGGTGCAAACGTTCGCCGAGTGCATATTCAATTCGAGGAAAACAGGAATGACAACTATTGAAACAACTCAAGGTCTTGAACGTCGCGTATCCATTACAGTACCGGCCGAAACAGTAGAAACCGCAGTACGTGATGAATTAAAACGTGTAGCGAAAAATGCGCGTGTGGACGGTTTCCGTAAAGGTAAAGTGCCGGCGCAAATTATTGAAAAACGTTTCGGGGCCTCGGTTCGTCAAGATGTATTAAATGATTTATTACCACGTCATTTCTTTGATTTAATGTTCAAAGAAAAAGTAAATCTAGCCGGCCGCCCGACCTTTGCGGTGGAAAGTTTTGAAGCCGGTAACGACTTGGTATTCTCTGCAACTTTTGAGGTGTATCCGGAAATCACATTGCAGGGTTTAGAAAACATTAAAGTAGAAAAACCTGTGGTTGAAATTACCGAAGCTGATGTGGATAACATGGTAGAAGTATTACGTAAACAGCAGGCGACCTGGGCGGAATCTCAAGAGGCGGCAAAAGCGGACGATCGCGTGACGATTGACTTTGTCGGCTCTGTCGATGGCGAAGAATTTGAAGGCGGCAAGGCACAAGACTTCGTGTTGGCAATGGGACAAGGACGCATGATCCCGGGCTTTGAAGAAGGAATCATCGGTCATAAAGCAGGTGAACAATTTGATATTGAAGTCACTTTCCCGGCGGAATATCACGCTGAAAACCTAAAAGGCAAAGCGGCAAAATTTGCGATTACGTTGAAAAAGGTAGAAGTGATGGTGTTGCCTGAATTAACGGATGAATTCGTGGCGAAATTCGGTCCTAATACCAAAACCGTTGATGATTTACGTACGGAAATCCGCAAGAATATGCAGCGTGAATTGAAAAATGCGCTGGTTTCACGCGTAAAACAGCAGGTTATTGACGGCTTGATTGAACAGAATGCGGTTGAAGTTCCGGCTGCGACAGTAGAGCAGGAGATCGAAGTATTACGCGGTCAGGCGGCACAGCGTTTTGGCGGCAACGCTAAGCAAACGGCTCAATTACCGCGTGAATTGTTTGAAGAACAGGCAAAACGGCGCGTGCAGGTCGGTTTATTGTTCGCTGAAGTGATCAAATCCAATGAATTGAAAGCGGATGAAGACAAAGTGAAAGCCATGATTGAAGATATTGCTTCGGCTTATGAACAACCCGCAGAAGTTGTCGAATATTACAGTAAAAACAATGAATTAATGAATAATATTCGTAATGCCGTATTAGAAGAACAGGCGGTTGATGCCGTACTTACCAAAGCACAGGTAAGCGAAAAAGCCGCAACATTTGATGAAATCATGAATCCAAAAGCTTAACTGTTGATTCGGTTAGACTAAATACGTCTTAGCAGGAGCGGTCAGTCGGTGTGAACACCTGAAGCTGACCGCTTTTTTGCGTTTTGTATATAACTTGTTTTTCGGGTAGAATAGCCGGACGCATTGAATTTGCCGGCGGCAGATTCCCCTTGTTTTTTATGAATATTGAGGTAATTATGGCATTAATACCAATGGTGGTCGAACAAACTTCCCGTGGTGAGCGTTCTTACGACATTTATTCCCGTCTATTAAAAGAACGGGTGATTTTTTTAACGGGCGAAGTAGAAGACAATATGGCAAATCTGGTTGTTGCCCAACTGTTGTTTTTGGAATCGGAAAGCCCTGATAAGGACATTAGCATCTATATTAATTCACCTGGCGGTTCAGTGACGGCGGGTATGGCGATTTATGATACCATGCAGTTTATTAAGCCCGATGTGCGCACGCTGTGTATCGGCCAGGCCTGCTCAATGGGCGCGTTTTTATTGGCAGGCGGTGCGGCGGGAAAACGGGCCGCATTGCCTCATGCCCGAGTGATGATTCACCAGCCCCTCGGCGGTTTTCGCGGTCAGGCTTCCGATATTCAAATTCATGCTCAGGAAATATTAAAAATTAAACAGACCCTGAATGAGCGTTTAGCCTTCCATACGGGGCAACCGTTGGAAAAACTGGAAAATGACACCGATCGCGATAATTTCATGTCTGCGGAAGAAGCTAAAAATTACGGTTTAATTGATAACGTGTTGGTAAAACGTTAATCGGTATTGGAACGATAACATGACAAAAGAAAATGAAACCTGCTGTTCATTTTGCGGCAAGTCGCAGGATGAAGTCGGAAAGCTAATTGCCGGTATAAATGGTTATATTTGTGGCGAATGTATTGAGCTTTGCCATGATTTGCTGCATGAAGATGTAAAAGAAGACATGCCTGCGCCGAAGCAGGCGGAAGATAAATTGCCTACGCCGCACGAAATTCGCGCCCATTTGGACGATTACGTGATCGGTCAGGATTATGCTAAAAAAGTGTTATCCGTGGCGGTATATAATCACTATAAACGGTTACGTTCGACAAATAGCCTGAATGATGTCGAATTAGGTAAAAGTAATATCTTGTTGATTGGTCCGACGGGCAGCGGAAAAACCCTGCTGGCGGAAACCATGGCGCGCATGCTTAACGTGCCGTTTGCCATTGCGGACGCTACCACCCTGACTGAAGCGGGTTATGTGGGTGAGGATGTAGAAAACGTTATCCAGAAATTATTGCAGAATTGCGATTACGATACGGAAAAAGCCCAGCAGGGAATTATTTATATTGATGAAATTGATAAAATTACCCGCAAATCGGAAAACCCGTCTATTACCCGTGACGTATCGGGTGAAGGTGTGCAGCAAGCTCTGCTTAAATTGATTGAAGGAACTGTTGCTTCCATTCCGCCGCAAGGCGGCAGAAAACATCCGCAGCAGGAAATGCTGCGTGTGGATACGTCAAAAATTCTGTTTATCTGCGGTGGGGCTTTTGCCGGTTTGGATAAAGTAGTGCAAAAGCGTATTCATGTGGGCAGCGGCATTGGTTTCGGTGCGGAAGTGAAAGGTGAACAGGATGAAGTGAGCCTATCGGATTTATTCAAACAAATCGAAACCGAGGATTTGATCAAATACGGATTAATTCCCGAATTTATCGGCCGTTTGCCGGTGGTCGCACCGTTAAGCGAATTGGATGAAGAAGCTTTGGTGCAAATTCTCACTGAGCCGAAAAACGCTTTGACAAAACAATATCAGGCGTTATTCGGACTGGAAAGCGTGGAGCTGGAATTCACTCCCGCGGCGTTAACTGCGATGGCGAAAAAAGCCCTTGAACGTAAAACGGGTGCGCGTGGCTTGCGTTCTATCGTAGAAGGTGCGTTGCTGGATACGATGTATGATTTGCCCTCTATCGACAATTTGGCGAAAGTCATCGTGGATGAGAGCGTGATCAACGATCATCAGACACCGAAATTAGAATACAAATAAAATGATCAAAAGTGCGGAAATCAGCACCGCACTTTTTCCCTTGAAGTTCTGTCGTTGCACCCCAATATAGGATAGAAATCCCCAATTCCCGAATATAAGAGTAAGTTATGAACGCAAAACGAATTAAACAACAAGAATTACCTGTCTTGCCATTGCGTGATGTTGTCGTATTTCCATATATGGTCATGCCGTTATTTGTTGGTCGTGCGAAATCTATTCGCAGCCTTGAACAAGCAATGGAAGGTGACAGAAAATTATTATTGATTGCTCAGAAAGAGCCTGATCTTGAAGAACCTACCATGAATGATGTGTATGATGTCGGTACAATCGTCAGCATCATTCAGTTACTGAGACTACCCGACGGTACGGTCAAAGTCTTGGTTGAAGGCTTACAGCGCGCCAGCGTGGTTCAATTCAGCGATAATGAGTATTTTTCCGCGACGGTCACTCCGATTGAAACCGTATTGGGCGATGAAAAGGAACTTGAAGTATTGCGCGCGGCAACGGTGGCGGAATTTGATAAATATGCCCAGCAGAATAAGAAGATTCAACCTGAATTTTCTAAAGCATTGGCAGATATCAGCGATTATGACCGTCTAGCGGATACCATGGCGGCCCACCTGCCTGTCGCGGTCAATATTAAACAGGAAGTTCTGGTGCGGGCTAATGTGGTTGAACGTTTGGAATACTTGCTTGGTACCATGGAAAATGAATCCGAATTGTTACAAGTAGAAAAACGTGTGCGCAATCGTGTTAAAAAACAGATGGAAAAAAGCCAGCGTGATTACTATTTGAATGAACAGATCAAAGCCATTCAGAAAGAACTGGGTGACGCCGAACAGGGTAATCCGAATGACGAAATCGAACAGCTCAGCAAAAAGATAGAAGCGGCGAAAATGCCGCAGGATGCCCGCGAAAAAGTGGAATCGGAGCTACAGAAACTGAAAATGATGTCGCCGATGTCAGCGGAAGCGACGGTGGTGCGCAGTTATATCGACTGGATGATTCAGGTGCCGTGGTATAAACGCACCAAGGTGAAAAAAGATATTGCCAAAGCGCAACAAGTGCTGGATGCCGATCATTACGGCTTAGAACGGGTGAAAGAACGTATTTTGGAATATCTTGCGGTGCAAAGCCGTCTGAATCAAATTAAAGGACCGATTCTTTGCTTAGTCGGGCCGCCGGGGGTGGGTAAAACCTCCTTAGGACAATCCATTGCCAATGCCACCGGGCGTAAATATGTCCGTATGGCGCTGGGCGGGGTGCATGATGAGGCTGAAATCCGCGGTCACCGCAAAACCTATATCGGGTCGCTGCCGGGTAAATTGATTCAGAAAATGGCAAAAGTCGGTGTAAAAAACCCGTTATTCTTATTGGACGAAATCGATAAAATGTCATCGGATTTTCGCGGTGATCCGGCCTCCGCGTTATTAGAGGTATTGGATCCCGAACAGAATAAACACTTCAGCGACCATTATCTTGAAGTGGATTATGATTTGTCCGATGTCATGTTTGTTGCGACATCCAACTCAATGAATATTCCGATGCCGTTATTGGATCGTATGGAAGTCATTCGTTTATCGGGTTATACCGAAAATGAGAAACTGAATATCGCGACGGGTCATTTGTTAGCCAAACAAATGGAACGTAACGGCTTGAAAGCGGGCGAACTGACCATCGGCGAAGATGTCATTTTAGACATCATTCGTTATTACACCCGTGAAGCGGGCGTACGTGGGCTTGAGCGTGAAATTTCCAAAATCTGTCGTAAAGCCGTGAAGAATTTACTGTTGGACAGCAAACTGAAAGCCATTACGGTGAATGCGGAAAATCTGCACGATTATCTTGGCGTGAAACGTTTTGAGTTTGGGCGTGCGGATACGCAGAACAGAGTAGGTGAAGTGACCGGTCTGGCCTGGACTGAAGTCGGTGGTGATTTACTTACCATTGAAGCGGCTTCCGTGCTCGGCAAGGGCAAATTAATCTACACCGGTTCTCTTGGCGATGTGATGAAAGAGTCTATTCAGGCTGCTATGACAGTGGTACGTACACGTGCGGAAAAACTCGGTATTGCCAATGATTTCCATGAAAAACGGGATATTCATATTCACGTGCCGGACGGAGCGACGCCGAAAGACGGTCCGAGTGCAGGTATTGCAATGTGTACGGCGTTAGTGTCTTGCTTAACCGGCAACCCGGTGAAATCGGATGTGGCGATGACAGGTGAAATCAGCCTGCGCGGTAAAGTGTTGTCAATCGGCGGCTTAAAAGAAAAACTGCTGGCAGCTCATCGCGGCGGTATTAAAACCGTGTTGATTCCAAAAGATAACGTGAAAGATCTGGAGGAAATCCCGAATAATGCAAAACAGGCGCTGAATATCATTCCTGTGGAATATATTGATGAAGTGTTAAGTCTTGCGTTGGAAAATCCGCCTGCGGGGGTTGAGTTCGTCAAAGCACTGCCGATTGTCAAAGCGAAAGCGGCACGCTCACGCAAAACTAACAAGCCGACAACCGTTTCGGTCAATTAATCGGCTTATAAACTACAAAGTGCGGTGTTGTTTTTGCGAGTTTTGTATCTTTTAAACGGCATGGGTTCGTCCATGCCGTTTTTATTTTATGCGTGCTAAAGAGGCGTCTTTCGATTATAATTCGGAAAATTTTTGTCATATTTTTATAGGATCACCCCAATATGGTCATGGAAAAACTTCACGGTGCGTCAAACGGTATCGTGTCAAAAACAATTTTAGGTCTTATTTCGGTTGCGTTTGTCGTCAGTGGTATGACGGGTTATTTAATGTCAACCGCGGATACCTCTGCGGTGAAGGTTAACGGTGAAGAAATTTCCCAACAAATCTTCCAGCAGCAATATAACGAAGAATATCAACGTATCAGCCAGCAATTGGGGGCGCAATTCATCGCCGTGGCGGATACGCCGGAATTTGCCGACGGGTTGCGTCAAAGTGTGTTGAACCGTTTGGTTGATCAGGAATTGCTTCGTCAATATTCAGCCGAGTTGAAATTGGCCGTGAGTGACGCACGGATTAAACAGGAAATTGTGACCATGCCGTCCTTCCAGAGCAACGGTAAGTTTGATAACAATCTTTATCAGCAGACACTGCGTGCGAATAATATCAGCGCCGATACCTACGCGAGCTATATACGCGAGGGTTTGCGCTTGGCGCAATTGGAGTCTAATTTTGCCGGTACGGAATTCTTATTACCCGACCAACAGGCGGAATTCGCCAAGCTGGTGTTCCAGAAACGGACCTTCCGTTTAGCCAATATGCCGTTGGCGGCGGAATTATCCAAACAGACCGTATCTGATCAGGAAGTGGCGGATTATTACAATGCGCACAAGGCATCATTCGTCGTGCCCGAAGCGGTTAAAGTGCAATATGTGGATTTAACCAAAGATGTGGCGGAAAAAGCGGTGAAAGTGACCGATGTTGAGATTCAGCAATACTATCAGGATAACAAAGCTCAGTTTATGACCAAAGGTCAGCAACAGCTTGCGGATATTCAGTTTGTGAATGAAAAAGACGCGCTGGATGCTTATCAGGCTTTACAGGGCGGGGCTGATTTTGCCACATTGGCGAAAGAAAAATCCGCTGACAAAATTTCTGCCGAAAAGGGTGGCGATTTGGGTTGGTTAAATCAAGGTGATTTGCCGCAGGATATGGAAACCGCCGTTGCCGCTTTGCAGGTAGGGCAATATACTCAGCCGATTAAGGTGGATAACAGCTATCATATCGTGAAACTGCTTGCCCGTCACGGCGCGGAACAGTTACCGCTGGAAGCCGTGCGTGACCAGATTGCCAAACAGATTCGTCAGGATTTGGTGAATAATCAATTCTATGCGGTAGAGAAAAAATTATCGGAAAAAGCTTTTGAAGATCAATCTTCTCTTGCTCCGGCGGCACAGGCGGCGGGTGTTGAGGTGAAGGAAACGGGTTATTTTGCCCGTAATCAAATTCCGACGGAATTAAATTTCCCGACGGTAGTAAATGCTCTGTTTGATTCTGACGTATCACAAGGCGGGGTGAATTCCGAAGCAATGAATGTGGGCGAGTTGCATTCTATTATGATCCGCGTATTGGACCATCGTGCCGAAGAAACCAAGACACTGGAACAGGCAAAGGATGAAATCGTAGCATATTTAAAACGTCAGAAAGCGGAAGCGGCGGTGTTAACCCAGGCGGAAAATACCGTACAGGCGTTAAATCAGGGGAAGGCTGAGAATATTGACTTTGGCCCGAGTCAGACTTGGGTGTATGCGGAAAACAGAGACCCTGCTTTAAACAACCAGATTTTCTCTATGGCCAAACCTGAAGCGGGCAAAGAGGTGTATCGTGCGGCCAAGGCGGATAACGGCGATGTAGTGATTATCGCTTTAAGTGCGGTGCAAAATGGTGAAATTTCACCACAGCAGAGCCAGCAATTAGCCGCACAAGTTATGCAGGCGCAGCAGGCGGATTTACAGGCTAACTTGCTGAAATCTCTGCGTGCCAGAGCAAAGATTGAAGTCAACCAAGACTTTATGAAGCAAGCGCAGGAATAACCGCGATTAAAGTTAAGCCCGCATTATGCGGGTTTTTTATGGTCGATTGATATTAAAGACGGCGGTGCGGCCCGATTTATGTTTAACCGATTGTAGAGAAGGTGCTGTCGAGTGTTGCATTTTGCAACACCCTGTGGTATAAAACGCACCGTTATTTTGTCTTGCAGAATAACAAATTTAAATTCGTAAAAATCACACACATACCGTTCGGGTAAATCGGGGTGCCAGACGGTCGATTTGCTTGGTATGTGGAGGCAAAACCCCAATTAAAAGGAAAAAATTATGGCACAAGTTTCAATGCGCGACATGCTGCAAGCCGGCGTTCACTTCGGTCACCAAACTCGTTACTGGAATCCAAAAATGAAACCGTTCATTTATGGTCCACGCAACGGTGTTCATATCATTAACCTGGAAAAAACCGTTCCAATGTTTAATGAAGCGCTTGCGGAATTAACTCGTATTGCAGGCAACAACGGTAAAATTTTATTCGTCGGTACCAAACGTGCGGCCACTGATGCAGTGAAAGCAGCAGCATTAGACTGTCAACAATATTATGTAAATCACCGCTGGTTAGGCGGTATGCTGACTAACTGGAAAACGGTTCGTCAATCAATCAAACGCTTAAAAGATTTGGAAACACAATCTCAAGACGGTACATTCGATAAATTAACCAAAAAAGAAGCGTTAATGCGTACCCGTGAGATGGAAAAACTTGAGTTAAGCCTTGGCGGTATCAAAGATATGGCGGGTCTTCCGGATGCATTATTCGTTATCGGTGCGGACTACGAACATATTGCGATCAAAGAAGCAAACAACTTGGGTATTCCTGTATTCGCAGTGGTTGATACTAATTCTACTCCGGACGGCGTTGACTTCGTTATCCCGGGTAATGATGACGCAACCCGTGCAATTCAGTTATATTTATCCGCCGCCGCAGCCGCCGTAAAAGAAGGCCGCAGCGAAGAAACCGTAGAGGAAGAGAAATTCTCTGAAGAAGCGGCGCCGGCTGACACAACAGAGTAATCCGGAATCACGTTTTATGAGAGTGGCGAGAGCCCTTATTAATCACAATGATTAATTAATCGGCAGGGGCTTGAGTTCCCTGCTTTTTATTTATCGGCATTATTATCAGTTATCAGTATAAAGTGCGGTGCTGACAAAAGGTTTTTGCTTTTGAACGTTGGTTTTGCCTACGGTATCGAAGGCATAGCAACTTCCATACGAAGTTGCGTATAAATTTTGAGTTTTCGCATTTTATACACATATAGAGGACAAACAAATGGCTGAAATCACAGCATCATTAGTAAAAGAACTCCGTGATCGTACCGGTGCGGGTATGATGGAATGTAAAAAAGCGTTAGTTGAAGCGAACGGTGATATCGAGCTGGCAATCGACAACATGCGTAAATCAGGTCAGGCAAAAGCGGCTAAAAAAGCCGGTCGTGTGGCGGCGGAAGGTGTTATCGTTGCGCGCATAGCCGACGGTTTCGGCGTATTGGTGGAAATGAACTGCGAAACTGACTTTGTAGCAAAAGACGCAGGTTTCCTTGGTTTGGCCAACGAAGTCGCGGATTATGCGATGGCTCACAAAGGCACGAAAATCGAAGATTTACAAGCAAAATTTGAAGAAGAACGCGCGGCATTAGTAGCGAAAATCGGTGAAAACATGACTATCCGTCGTGTTCAGTACTTGGAAGGTAACGTGATAGCTCAATACTTACACGGTGCGAAAATCGGCGTATTGGTAGCGGGCGAAGGTTCTGCGGATGAACTTAAAAAAATCGCGATGCACGTTGCCGCAAGCCGCCCAGAATATGTGAATCCTTCCGACGTGCCGGCTAATGTTGTTGCGCACGAACGTGAAATTCAGGTGGATATTGCAATGCAGTCCGGTAAACCGCGTGAAATCGCGGAAAAAATGGTTGAAGGCCGTATGAAGAAATTCACCGGTGAGGTATCGTTAACCGGTCAGGCATTCGTTATGGATCCTTCACAATCAGTGGGTGACTATTTGAAATCCGTTAATACCGCTGTATCAAACTTCATCCGTTTGGAAGTGGGCGAAGGTATCGAGAAAGTTGAAACAGACTTCGCGGCGGAAGTGGCGGCAATGTCAAAAGCATAATTCATAATTGAGTTATCAGGCGAGAGAGTATCTCGCCTTTTTTAGCTTTAAAAAACGGCTGATAAAGCCGTATTCATTACAAACGGTGTGGATTTTAACCCTCAAGCTAACATGGGATATAACATGACAAATCAATTTTTTGAACAGGTAAAATTAGAAGACATTGCGTCAAAAGGCGGCTACGGTATCGGTTTACAGATTGGGCAGCAGCTGGCTCAGAGCAAAATGGCCGTCAATGTTGAGGCGGTTGCCAAGGGCATTTATGACGTGCTTAACGGCAATCCGCCGGCTTTGGATTTAAACGAAGTAAGCAAAGCCTTACAACAATTACAACAGGAAGCAAATGAGTCGGTGCAGGCTGAATTTAAACAATTTGCAGAAGATGGTAAAACCTTTCTGGAATTTAACGCAAAACAAGACGGCGTAACCGTTACCGATTCCGGTCTGCAATATGAAATCCTGACCGTCGGTACGGGCAAAGTGCCTTCCCGCGATGATACCGTGCGCGTGCATTATACCGGTACGCTAATTGACGGTACCGTGTTTGACAGTTCCGTAACCCGTGGTCAACCGGCGGAATTCCCAGTGACCGGTGTAATTGCAGGTTGGGTTGAGGCGTTGCAGCTAATGCCCGTCGGTTCAAAATGGCGGTTGGCAATCCCGCATCATCTCGCTTACGGCGAACGCGGTGCCGGCGCTTCCATTCCTCCGTTCAGCACCTTGATTTTTGAAGTGGAATTGTTGGACATCGTTTAATGCATAGAACATAGATTCAACTGGGGCGGTTTGAAACCGCCCGTTTTTGCAGTCATGATGAGACGCCTTATATTCGGGGCAAAATAATCCTTGCTGGCTATTGTTCCTCATCTTTAAAAAGGGTATAGTCGCACAGTATTTTGTTATTTTTTACATATAGAAGGAAAAATTATGGGTGGTATCAGCATTTGGCAATTACTCATTATTGTTGCCATTATTGTATTGCTTTTCGGCACTAAGAAATTAAGAACCCTTGGTGAAGACTTGGGTGCATCCGTGAAAGGCTTTAAAAAGGCGATGGCAGATGAATCCGAGTCGAAAGACGCTGATTTTAAAGCGATCGACAAAAACCGGGCTGAAACTTCGGCAGAACAGAAAAAAGAGAAAGAACAGGCTTAATTTGTGTTTGATATTGGTTTTTCCGAACTTCTCCTTGTTTTCATTATCGGCTTAGTGGTACTCGGCCCTAAGCGCATGCCTGTGGCGATCCGCACGGTGATGGGCTGGGTGCGCACCATTCGCGGTTTGGCGGCGAACGTGCAGAATGAACTGGCTCAGGAACTCAAATTGCAGGAACTGCAGGAAAGTATCAAGAAAGCGGAGCATCTCAATCTCACCTCGCTTTCCCCCGATTTAGCCAAAACGGTGGAAGAACTAAAGGAATCCGCCAATAAAATTAAAGCGGATTTGGATAAAGCCGCTACTGAGGCGCACACCACGGTGGAAGAACAGATTCAGCAAATGCGTGAGGAGAACGCTCTTTCTCAGGCAAATAAAACGATGGAAGCCGCCGGCGAGCAGATCAGCGAGAATCTGATGGCGGTGACAAAAACTGACGAAAACAGCACCGCACTTTCACCCGAACAAACGGAACATGCCGAACAGTTCGCCATTGAAAAACAAGCCGCACACGCCGATGATTATTCCGTGAAACCGGCGGCGTCAGAACACCCTAAAGCGAAAAGCTAAATCTATTTAAATTCGAGCACTATGAACGTTGAAGATACTCAGCCCCTTATTAGTCATTTGGTTGAATTGCGTAACCGTTTGATGCGTTCAATTATTTGTGTGTTGGTGGTTTTTTGTGCGTTAGTGTATTTTTCTAACGATATTTATCATTTGATCGCCACGCCTTTACTGAATGCCATGCCCAAAGGTTCAAGCATGATAGCCACTAATGTGGCGGCACCGTTTTTTACCCCGATTAAACTGACGGGCATTACGGCGGTATTTCTTTCCGTGCCTTATATTCTGTACCAAATCTGGGCATTTGTGGCCCCTGCTCTCTATCAGCATGAAAAACGCCTGGTTTATCCGCTGCTGTTTTCCAGTACGGTGTTATTCTATGCGGGCGTGGCGTTCGCCTATTATGTGGTGTTCCCTATCGTGTTCGGTTTTTTAACCAAAACGGCTCCCGAAGGAGTCGCGGTAGCGACGGATATCAGCAGCTACCTGGATTTCGTATTAACCCTGTTCCTGGCTTTCGGCGTGTGTTTTGAAGTGCCGGTAGCGATTGTTTTACTGTGCTGGGCGGGTGTTACCACACCGGAAGATTTGAAGGAAAAACGCCCTTATATCATCGTAGCGGCTTTTATTGTCGGCATGCTGCTCACACCGCCCGATATCTTCTCACAAACCTTGCTCGCCGTGCCGATGTGCTTATTGTTTGAGATCGGCATTATTTGTGCGCGCTTTTATCGACCGAAAAACGATGAAAATCAGGATGAAAGTGCGGTGTCAAAAACAGGAGAAAATAAGGAATAATCATGACTCGACAAATTTTTACCGGATTCCCTTCCCGCCGTTTGCGCCGTTTGCGTAAACAGGATTTCAGCCGTCGTTTGGTGGCGGAACATAAATTAACCGCAGATGATTTAATTTATCCCGTGTTTATTATCGAAGGGGAAAATCATCGTGAACCCGTGCCTTCCATGCCGAAAGTGGAGCGTGTTACCATCGATCAGTTACTGATTGAAGCCGGTTTGCTGGTGAAATATGGCGTACCTGTAATTGCTCTTTTCCCCGTCGTGGAACAGGATAAAAAATCTTTAACCGCGGATGAAGCCTATAATCCCAATGGTTTGGTACAACGTGCGGTGCGGGCGCTGAAAGCGGCATATCCTGAATTGGGCGTATTGACCGATGTGGCGTTGGATCCTTACACCATTCATGGTCAGGACGGTATCATTGATGAAAACAACTATGTCCTGAACGACGTTACCACCGACGTATTGGTTAAGCAGGCGCTTTCTCATGCGGAGGCGGGAGCGGATATTGTCGCACCGAGCGATATGATGGATGGTCGTATCGGCAGAATCCGTCAGGCTTTGGAGCGGCACGACTTTATCAATACGCAAATCATGGCGTATTCCGCCAAATATGCTTCCGATTTTTACGGGCCTTTCCGCGACGCGGTGGGTTCGGCGGGCAACCTGAAAGGCGGCGATAAAAAGACTTATCAGGTTGATCCGGCAAACGGCAACGAAGGTTTGCAGGAAGTGGCATTGGATCTACAGGAAGGGGCGGATATGGTCATGGTAAAACCGGGTATGCCTTATTTGGATATGGTTTATCGCGTGAAAGACTATTTCGGCGTGCCAACCTTTGCCTACCAGGTCTCGGGCGAATACGCCATGTATATGGCGGCCATTCAAAACGGCTGGCTCAAAGAAAAAGAATGTATTATGGAAGGCTTGCTCTGTTTCAAACGGGCCGGTGCCGACGGCATTCTCACCTACTTTGCCAAACAGGTCGCGGAATGGTTATATGAAGAAGGTAAAACTGACTGATTGATTTCGCTTTCCTGCTTGATGTTTATATCAAGATAGGAGGTAAAGTGCGGTGTCGAAATTAGGAGTTTTGTCGGCAGTTGTACGAAGGGCGTATGCATCCCCTACGTTTCAAAGGGTTAACCAAATTACCTTGTGATCAATGATTATTGTAGAGGCGTATTGCATACGCCCCTTATTGCGGTTAATGCCTAATTTCAGCGTTACGATAAAAAACGGCGTCCCAAAGAACGCCGTTTTTTTACAAGAAACTTAATTATTTAACGCGGGATACATATTCGCCGGAGCGGGTATCTACACGGATAACTTCACCGATTTGTACGAATAACGGCACACGAACCACCGCCCCCGTGCTCAAGGTTGCCGGTTTACCGCCCGTACCGGCCGTATCGCCTTTAAGACCCGGATCCGTGTCAACCACTTCTAATTCCACGAAATTCGGCGGGGTAACGGAAATCGGCGTGCCGTTCCACAGCGTGAGGATACACTCCGCCTGGTCAACCAGCCATTTATCGTTGTCGCCTAAAGCCTTGGCGTCGGCGGAAATCTGTTCAAAGGTTTCCGGATGCATAAAGTACCAGAAATCTTCGTCTTTGTAGGAATAGATATAGTTGGTGTCCATCACGTCCGCCGCTTCAACCGAAGTACCCGATTTGAAGTTCACGTCCAACACCTTGCCTGAAATTAATTTACGAATACGCGTACGCGTGAAAGCCTGACCTTTACCCGGTTTTACGAATTCATTTTCAACAATCACGCAAGGCTCGCCGTCCTGCATAATTTTAAGACCCGGTTTAAAATCAGTGGTAGTATATGTAGCCATATTATCCTCAATTGATGGAGCTGTTTTTTATAAAGTGCGTATTTTAACCCAAAATCACTCAGTTAGAGAAGAGCAAAACACGGAGAATTGGCTGGAAATTCTTGCCAACGCTATTTCTGATCCCGAAAAGTTATTAACCACACTTGATCTGCCTGTGGCGGAATTCAGCCGGGATATTGCCGCCCGCCGTTTATTTCCTATGCGCGTGCCGCAGCCCTTTGTGGATAAAATGCAGCGGGGCAATCGCCGCGATCCGTTGTTTTTGCAGGTGATGTCCGCGCGGGAAGAATTTTTCCCGGCGGAAGGGTTCAGCAAAGATCCGTTGCAGGAGCAATCTCCCGCCGCTCCCAATGTGCTGCATAAATATCACAATCGCCTGTTGCTGATGGTGAAAGGCGGTTGCGCCGTCAACTGCCGTTATTGTTTCCGTCGTCATTTTCCCTATCAGCAAACCAAGGGGGATAAAGAAAACTGGCGGCAGGCGGTGGATTATATCGCCCGCAACCCGCAGATTGAAGAAGTCATCTTTTCCGGCGGTGATCCGCTGATGGCAAAGGATCATGAATTAGACTGGCTGATAAAACAGCTGGAAAACGTACCGCACCTGAGCCGCCTGCGGATTCACACCCGGCTGCCGGTAGTTATTCCGCAGCGTATCACGGATACTCTGTGTCGGATGTTGGAAAATACCCGGCTGAAAACCATACTGGTAACGCATATCAATCACCCGAATGAAATTGACGCGTTACTGGAAAATGCCATGTTTAAACTGAAACATGCCGGCGTGGTGCTGCTGAATCAATCGGTTATGCTGAAAAATGTGAATGATGACGCGCAGACTCTCAAAATCCTGAGTGATAAATTATTTGCCGCGGGCATTCTGCCTTATTATCTGCATTTGTTCGACAAGGTGGAAGGCGCGAGCCATTTTTATCTGCCTGACGCGCAAGCGCTAAAAATTTATCGGCAATTGCAAAGTATTACTTCGGGCTATCTGGTGCCGAAACTGGCTCGGGAAATTCCCCATGAACCGAATAAAACTTTGTTTACCGCCTAGGAAATCATAGGCAAATGAGGAAAGATCCGATAAAATATCGCACGATCACATTAAGACGTGAGGCATTGTATTTTTTAAAGATTTTGAATGCTTGGTACGGCAAACCGTGCTGAGTAAGTATCAACCGGCCCCGCAACGGCCGGAGCAAAACTCGCGTTTTCAACACCGCACTTTTGTGCATTTATGACGTTTAGTACCGAGGTATATCGTGGAAAAAACCACTGACAACAATCTATCGAGTGAAACTCCTTCCCAGAACGAATTAGATTTGGATTTCAATCGTATGGAGCCGATTACGCCGAAAAAAGTCGTTAAACCCGAGCCCTCATTTTTCGGCAAAGCGAAAGGTTTATTCAGTAAAAAATCTGCGGCAGAAAATGTTAACCAGTTTGCCGTGCGTAAAGAACCGTCTTTGGGTACGAGTCAGCCGCAATCAGTTAATCCGGGTGCGGCGGCAGGTAATCAGGCAAATGATAGTGCCGCCGAAACCTTAGCTGCGGCAAGGGCAAGTGCCAATGCGACAACAGCAAGCCAGACCGCCGCAGCAGAGGCAACGGCAAATGCCGAATCGGTATCCGCCGAATCTAACACAACCTCAACCGGCAATGCTGCGGGGCATATCGCCGCGGCGGCGGAATCAGTCAAGGCAAAGGTAAAAAAACCGGAAGATTGGGCCGTGATGCAAAAATTGCCGCCGAAACATCGCCGTTTGGTGATTGCGGTAGTGGGCGCTATCGTGATTTTGGCCGCTCTGCTATGGCTGAAGCCGAGCAAAGATACGGTGGAAGATTTCCAATCCGATAACGGTAATTCCTTGCCGATTGAATTCCAGCCGTTAGATCAGACTCAAACGGAAAACGCGGGTACCAATAATAATGTGACTGCTTCGCAGGAAAACGGTGCACCTCAAGCAGCGGATGCTCAGACAACGGTCCCACCGGCTCAACCGACACCGGAACAGGCGGGACAAACGGTTCCGCCGGCGGCACCGAATATGGCGCCCGCCCAACCTGCAGTGGCACCGAATGCTGAAGTGCCACAGCCTGTGGCTCCAACAAAACCTGTTGCCGAGTATAATAAACCCGTAGAAAAAATGGCGGAAAAACCGGCAGAGAAACCGCGTTATGCTCAGCCGAGCAAACCTGTCGAACCAAAAGCGAAATCTGCCGCGACTAAACCGGTTGAGAAAAAAGTGCCGATTGTCGAGGCCAAACCTACGAATGCAGCGGCCAAAGCCAAACCGGCGGCCGCAGGTTCGGCAAAAACGCTGACCGTTCCGCAGGGCACGTCTTTAATGCAGGTATTCCGTGATAATCATCTGAATATTTCCGATGTGAATGCGATGACCAAGGCCAACGGAGCAAACGGTGTGCTCAGCAGCTTTAAACCGGGCGATAAAGTACAGGTTGTCGTCAACGGACAAGGCCGTGTCAGCACGATGCGTTTGTCAAACGGCTCAGTCTTTACTCGCCAGGCGGACGGCACCTATAAATACAGTAAATAATCGGGGTATATTTTGAAAAAAACACTTTTACTTCTTACTCCGTTATTTGTTCTTGCCGCGTGCAGCGATCAAAGGCCGATCCAGTCTGAAACCATGGTGAAAACACAGGTCTTGAACCAAACGGCGATAGACAAAACCACCCAGCAGGGTTCGGCGATTCGCTATTTGTGCAAAGATGATAAAGAAGTAAGAGTGGTGCGCAATGTGCGTACGGATAAAAAATCCAGCAAGAAGGCCAAATCGAAGTCGGAAAGAATCAGTCTGACCTTTGAAGGAGTAACTGAAAAGCTGATTTTTACCGTTTCCGAAAGCGGCAGGAAATATACCAGCATTCACTGGCACTGGTACGAAATTCCCACCAATAATGTGCTGACCAACAGCATAGGTGAAATTCTTGCCGAACAATGTGTGGAACAGGCGGCGTCAACCGCGATACCGTCGATCAGATAGTAAATAACAGCCTCTCTTGCAGAGGCCGTTTTATTTATCTTCACTTTTTTCCCCTTTCTGAATGAAGAGCCGAGAGTGTGAAGTGCGGTGTTATTTTGCCGAGTTTTCAGCCGGTTCCTGCTTCTTGCGATATTGGCTTGGCGAAAGCCCGTAATGCCGTTTGAACGCTTTGCTGAAGTGCGCTTCCGATTGATATCCCGCCTCAAGCGCGACATGCAGAATATTTTTCCGTGTCGTTTGCAATAAAATGCCCGCCTGCTGCATACGTAGATTAGTCAGAAATTTTCCCGGCGGGATCGCCAGTTTCTGCTGGAATACGCGGATAAAATTTGCTCTCGACATATGCGCCAGCGCGGCGAGGCCGTCTATATTCCAATCCTGAGCGGGATCTTTTATTAAGGCCGTAATGACCGGAGACAGGCGCTTATCCTGCAAGGCGGCGATAAGCCCTTGATGATCGGGTGACTGATTCATATAGTTTCGCAGAATATAGGTGAACAGTACGGCGGAAAGCGCATCGATAATTGATTTTGCACCGAGGTTTTCGCTGTTTTCTTCCAGAGCAAACAGCTTGATTAACATTTCAATCGGCGTGTTCAGAATGGAAAGATGTACGTATTCCGGCAATGTGTCAATGAGAGGAGCATGTTCGGCATAGTAAAAGGTGCCGCAAAACATTTCAAAATTGCTGTCGCCCGCCGTGTTGGAGACCAAGGTGTAATGGTTTTGCTTACGCGTGGTAAGCGGAGAAAGTGCGGTGTTGTTTTCGCGAGTTTTTTCATTGCTGATAATTTGATGGTCCGAGCCTTGAGGCAAGAAAAACACATCGCCCCTGTTGAGCGTTATTTTTTGTTCGCGCAACAGCAGCAGGCAACTTCCCCGCAGAATGATGTGAAACAGCCCGCTGTTTTTGCTTTCGGGGTGATGCAGCCGCCAATCACCCTGTAAGGTGCAATGGGTATGCATCACTCCTCTGATTTGAGAGAGCTGAATTAAGCGATCGAGACTATCCATCATGTTGAGATTTTTGCAATAAATGTTGAGATGAAATCACAAGTGCGTTGCGCCATTCTCGCCGATAATACGGCCAATGTCACGCAGCAAAGACATTAAAGTTTAGCATCTATTATTAAAAAGGAAGAATTAATCATGTTTACAGATTGGAAAGAACACACCTCGCATGTGAAAAAATCATTTGGTGCGCTGGGTCAGAAATACCCGAAAATGTTACAGGCTTACGGTGCGTTGAATACCGCGATTGATAACGAAGTTCTTGATGCCAAGACGCGCGAAATGATCGCGTTGGCGGTCGCGGTGACTACGCGTTGCGAGAGTTGTATCAGCGTTCATGCGGCGGAAGCGGTAAAAGCCGGCGCGACGGAAAAAGAAGTAGCGGCCGCGTTAGCTACCGCTATCGCATTAAATGCGGGCGCCGCTTATACCTATTCATTGCGCGCGCTTGAAGCGTTCGAAACACAAAAGTAATTCCATTTGAATCTCCCCTGGTAGCTTTTAGCTACTGTTTTGCCAGTGTCTGCGTGCACTGGCTTTTTTATGGCAGAAACTGATAACCTTGCTCCGAGACCTGCAAAATCGAGGCGTAGTTATCCCGCCAATCGCCCAATACGATGCGTTCCAAGGGTGTTTGCCGCTCAAAGTGCGGTGCTGAAAAATGGATTTTCTCACGGTGCGTATGTCCGTGTATTATGCGTGTGACACCAAAACGGACAAAGGTTTGCAATACAAATTCCGCATTGACATCCATAATTTCATCCGGTTTGTTTTGTTTATCCCGACGGCTTTTACAGCGGATTTTATCGGCGATTCTTAAACGTATGCCGAGCGGCAGATGTAAAAACAGCCATTGCCGCCATTTTTGCTGTACGGTGCGGCGGAATTGCTGATATTTTACGTCATCAGTGCACAGGGTATCGCCGTGGCAGAGCAGAGTGGGGGTGCCGTATAAATTTATTACGTGATATTCGGGCAGCAGCTGTAATCCGCAGCTTTCGGCAAAGCGTTTTCCTATTAGAAAATCGCGATTGCCGTGAATGAAATAGCAGGGAATCCGTCGCTGCGTAAGTTGTTTTATTTGCGTTTTTACCGTGTCGATGGTGGGAGAGCGCTCATCGTCACCGATCCAAAAATCAAATAGATCACCGAGAATGTAAACCGCCTCACCCTGTGGGGCGGTATGTTGCATAAAATCCACAAAAAGTGCGGTGAGTTGCGGGCGAGTTTCGCTGAGATGTAAATCGGCGATAAAGTAGGTTTTTTTCATTTTATCCGTTATTTATTCGTTTGAGGACAAGCCTTGATTTCGCTATACTTTAGCAAATTTCTCAGAGGTATTAAATGTATGTTGAAATTAGTTAGAATTATTGTCGGCGTACTGGCTTGTATTTTGATTTGTCTGGCGGGCATGGTTTATTCCTTGTTTCACTTTAAAAATCCGAAAAATGTCAGCGTGGTGGCAAAATGGTTCGGACGTTTGGCTCCGCTGTTCGGCTTGCAGGTGGAACACCGATTTGCCAAGGATGCGGATAAAGTGGGCAAGGCGATTTATATCGGCAATCATCAGAATAACTACGATATGGTGACGATTTCCTATATGGTGATGCCGGGTACGGTGACCGTAGGCAAGAAGAGCTTGATTTGGGTGCCGTTTTTCGGCCTGGTGTATTGGTTAACGGGAAATATTTTTATTGATCGGGATAATCGCAGCAAGGCACATAATACTATGAATGAGTTAGGACGCCGTATTAATCAGAATAATCTCTCCGTGTGGATGTTCCCGGAGGGTACGCGTAGCCGCGGACGCGGCTTATTGCCGTTTAAAACGGGAGCCTTCCATGCCGCTGTTGCGGCGGGAGTACCGATTGTGCCGGTCGTTTGTTCGACGACGCATAACAAAGTTGATTTAAATCGTTGGGATAACGGGCGGGTGATTTGTGAAGTGATGGAACCGATTGATATTTCCGGTTACGGTCGTGAGGATATTCGTGCTTTAAGCGAGAAATGTCATGACCTTATGGCCCAGCGTATTGCTGAACTTGACGCGGAAGTCGCTCAAGCCGAAAAGAAGCAGGATGTTTAACCCATGCGATATATTTCCCGCCGTCGATTGTTTAAAAACACCGCTCTGGCTACGGCTTTAACCGCAATGCCGCAGGCCCTATTGGCGGCAAGCCGCCCACCTTTGGTTATTCCGCCGTTAATTGAATCACGCCGCGGTAAGCCGGTATTTTTGAGTTTTACAAGTACGCAAACGGAATTAGTGGACGGTAAACCGGTGGAAGTCTGGGGTTTTAACGGTCGCTATCTGGGGCCGACGGTACGTGTGCGCCAGGGAGATTTTGTTAAACTGAATTATCGCAACAATTTGCCGCAAACGGTTGCAATGAATATTCAAGGGTTACAGGCCGCGGGAGATTTACTGGGCGGTATCGGACACGGCATCAAACCGGGTGAAGGTTGGTCGCCGATTGTGCCGATCAGCCAAGCCGCCGGACTTTGTTATTATCATTCCTGCACATTGGCAAGTTCCGCTTATCAGAATTATCGCGGCTTGGTGGGATTGTGGATTGTAGAAGACGAAGAAAGCCGCAAAGCTCAGTTACCGAATAAATATGGTGTAAACGATATTCCGTTGATTTTGCAGGATCAGCAGATTAATAGCGAGGGGACGCAGCTATTCCAGCAAAACGAACCGCATTTTTATGGGGAACGTTTGTTTGTCAACGGACAGGAGGCACCCTATATGACGGTTTCGCGGGGTTGGATTCGTTTACGTCTGCTGAATGCCTCGCTTTCCCGCAGCTACGAATTACGCACGGAAGATGAACGGGATATGCAGTTGATCGCACAGGATCAGGGATTTTTACCGCAACCCAAAACCGTGAAAAGTCTTTTTATGGCACCGGGAGAACGAGCGGAGATTCTGCTGGATTTGAATGAAGGTTCCAATGTAACTCTAATTGCGGGAACACAGCGTAATTTATTGGATAAAATCAAATTATTCTTTGATTCGGATGGGCAGCTTAGCGACAATACGGTGTTGGAACTTCGTCCTGAAGGTTTGGTGTCGGTATTTAATAGCAAGCCGAACATGAATATGAGTTCAATCGCAGCTATGCCGACAAAGATCGATCAAGAACGAACATTTCAGCTGGATAACAATAATGGCATGATTAATCAGAAACGTTTTGATCCGCGCCGTATTGATGTCAATGCGAAACAAGGTTCGGTGGAACGCTGGCATCTGACTAGCTCTTCACCTTGCGGATTTCGGATTCAAGGGGCCAGATTTATTGTGGAATCGGTAAATGGCACGGCCGTAGCAGCCTCCGAACTGGTTTGGAAAGATGTTGTTCCGGTTGACGGCAAAGTTCAAATTCTCGTTAAATTCGATAATCTATCCTCCAGTTCGCAACCCTTTATTTTTGGTTCTTCCGATTTGTTACAGGCGGACAAAGGCAGTATCGGTCTATTGGTGGTGCAGCCTTAATATTGTTTTCGATTTGGCAGAAATAACAATCCGCTATGTGTATGGAATAAAATAGCTTAAGCGGTGAACAGAAAAAATCTTCCGATAAATGAATACAGCTGACAACCCAGATTCAAAATATCGGAGGAAATGCCAATGGTAAGTAAACCCAATGACGATTCAAGTCTATCACACACAAGATGGAACTGTAAGTATCATATAGTCTTTATCCCGAAATTCAGACGAAAGGCGATTTACGGGAAATTAAGAGTAGACATAGGAAATATATTAAGGCAGCTATACGATTACAAAGCGGTCGAAATAATAGAAGCGTATGCAATGAAAAATCATATTCATATGTTTTTAAAGATTCCCCCGAAACTGGCGGTATCAAGCTTTATGGTATAGGCCACGGAGTTATTGAACGGTTGTCAGTATTCACATGCCCCTTAAGGGGCATATGTGAAGTCCGAGGCCCTTATAGGGTAGCCTAAAACCGCACATTTACGTGCGGATTGTTATTTAAAACTACTCACTTTTAGACAAATATATGCTTATGTAAATTTAATATTTAGCTCATCATGATCATAATGTTTGGAAAAGTTACCATTACTCAGTGTATTTTTGGTAGTTCTCTCTAAATATGCCAGCATATCATCAAATACTGAATTGCCCAGACTAAATCTATTTACACCTGCTTTTTTTAAGTCATTAACATTTGCCATTCCAGGGAGATTAAGAATATTTAGAGGTAGAGACGTATCGTACGAAATATTAGTAATTTCAGATAATTCATATAAGCCGGGGACAAATAAGCAATCAGCCCCCGCATTCTGGTAAGCATTTTCTCGAGCAACAGTTTCTTCGTACTTATTAGTACAAGAGTTAAGCAAGTAAGTATCGGTACGTGCATTAATAACAAAGTTATTGAATCCATCATGTAAAAGTCGGGTTTTAATTTTCTCTAAAATATCCGCAAATTTATGTATAGGTAAGAGAGTTCCCGTTATACTTGAATCCTCAATATTGATTCCGGCACAGCCGATATTAGCTAAGGCAATAACATTCTCCACGATTTCATCTACATTCGTTGAATAACCTTTCTCTATATCAATAGATAGTGGAATATTTATATGCTTTAGAATTATTTCAGCATTTTTGAGTACTGTAGTAAAACGAACATTTTCTCCATCCAGGACTCCATTTATCGAAGATAAAGCCCAACTTGATGTTCCTAGGGCCTGAAACCCAAGATTCTCATATATTTTAGCAGATGGAACATCCCAACAGTTACCTAAGATAAAAAATGACTCTTTATTATGTAATTCTTTAAATTTTTCTCTTAACATACATTCTCCTGTTTATTTGAGGTTATATCTGCCATGGCATTAAATACATGTGGTAGTCCGACTGATTGACCAAAATTATCTCTTAAAAATTTTGATTCAAGCATCATAGCAGAAAGGTTTTCTTTGGTATTAAAGCTTAGTTGCTTAAAAAAGTGTTCACTTTCATCAAAGTTTAATCCAAAAAAGTGAGGTTCATTTATCTCTATCAGTATGTCATATAATTCTTTTGCTCCATAGTAGTTTAAGTTACCATCTATATAGTCTCTATAAGCATAGTCAAGGGTTATTTGCAGCTCAGAGTCAAAGTAATTGCGAAGCTCCTCAAGAACAGTTTTAATAACTGATTCAGGTAAGAAATAAGTGACACCTTCCCAGAGAATTAAAGTTGGTTTTTGCGAAGACACCTTGTATTCTTTGAAACAATTTATTAACTTTTGATCATTAAAATTACATGGTACTTGATAATACTGATTATTTGTTTGTAAATTATATTTTTTAATAATATTCAGTTTAAAGTCTAACATCGCTTTCAGATCTACTTCAAATAAAATAATTCCCGTAGCATTAAGCTCTTGAGAAAATCTCATAGAACGAGAATCAAATCCTGCACCGAGAATAAGTATTTGTGAATCCTTATGAGATCCCAGCCACTTTTTTAAAGATTCATCAAATTTAAGTGTTCTAATTAAGTGGTAATAAAGGCATCCAGGGAGTTTTTTTTGCATTTCCGTCTTTGATTTGTCGACATTATGTAAAAATTCTTTCCACTTACCATTAACAAAGTACTTTCCGTAAGCATCTGGGTTTGGAACCTTCTCATTTTTGCCTGAAAGAAGAAAGCGCATTAGTGATGTAATGCTAGCACTTTCTATAATATCAGCATGTGTTTTATTATTTTTCATAATGTTTACCTCTAAGAATTGAGTTAAAGTTATTAATTTCTATTTGATTTTTAATATGTCCATCTGATAAATAAATATCTCCGTGTAACTGCGCAGCATCAAAAATATATATTGATGGAATCGGTGGTAACGTAGTAGCGTAAGGAGGATATTCTTTATCCAATAAACATAAAATAACTCGCTGTGTTAATAACCCTTCTGCAACAGGAGGAAAACCAGCAAAAATAGGAAGCGTGTCATTTTCTTTGATCCATTCTAATAATTTCTGGTATGAAGGGAATAGAGGAAACCTAGGAGACCACAGTTTTAGCATTCTTTCTGTTTTGCTACTGCGGGCAAGACTGGCAATAGACTTGGAGTCGGGAAAATCATACCATTCTTCAATAGGCATGCTAGATTTAAGGAATTTATATAAATGAGCAGTCCAACCAATAACGGAACATGCTAGAATCACTTTGCATGTATCTTCATTTCGAAAAGCCTGATGTAAAGCAAATTTTTCATCTATCAGCGAAAAATCTACTTGATCAAGAATTAGATCACAACCTTTAACAAAATTTTCGGCGGTCTGTCGGGTAATTCCTTCTTCAAATATTTCAATATCAACATCTCTAGCTATGTTGTAAGCCATTTCACCAACTACAGCTGCTTTATTTTTGCCTACATTTTCAATATTTGCACCTAACTGGCGGTTAATGTTTGTATAATCAAATGTATCGGGATCTGCTATTTTTATCTTCTTAATGCCAAATCGTGCCAGGCGAACGGCCATAGCACCACCTATGCCACCAGCTCCTGCAATGCTGACAGTCATTTTTGACAAGCGTTCCTGTGCTTTTTGTTGTTCTCTTGCATCAATACCTAAAAATGGTAACGTGCGATTTACTCGTTTTAAATAAATTTCATCATCTTTCTGTGATTTTAGTAGAATAGACATTTATACTTCCTTAAGCATTAAATAGACATTCCCATAGTGTGGACTTTTTACAGTGACTCCCGTTAATAATTGAAAACTTAATTTTTCAAAGTAAGTTACCATATAACTATTACAATCTAATACTAAATATTGTCTATTTAGTTTATGAGTGAATTCTTCAGCCGTCCTTATTAACTCTCGACTAATTCCTCGTTTCCTATAACGTTTATTAATGATGAGCTTGGTGAGAAAAATATAATTCTTATGTAAAACATTTTTTAGCATACTCATATAGTATGAATTTCTAATGGTAACCATATCTGATAACCGAACACTTCCTACAATTTCTTTGTTATTTAAAATACAAAATAACGACGAATTTGGTTCTAAATCATCAAATATAATTTGTTTGGAATGGTTTAAGTCTGTTATCTTTCTTTTCATTTCATTGTGATAAACATCATACCAAAATTTATACACAGGTAGCCTATCCTTAGCAACTTTGGGAAGTTCGCATAATTCAAATTTATTTTGTAGATATAATTTTGACTTTTCTAGCATATGTACATCTCTTTCGTGTTATATAGTTATTTTATTAAATAATAACCTAGAAATTTTTTTCATGTTCCAATAACCATCTTTTAGTCTTCAATCCACCTGCATATCCATTAAGTTTATTAGCTGAATTCAATACTCTGTGACATGGAACGATTATTGAAATTTTGTTATGAGCGCATGCAAGACCAACTGCTCTTGCTTTTTTTGCTGATCCTATGCTTTCCGCAATTTGTTTATAAGTAGTTGTTGAGCCTAGGGGAATTTTTACTAGTTCCATATAAACAGTATTAAAAAAATGAGACTCTACTTCAATTAATGGTAGTCTAAAATCTATTAATTCTCTATTAAAATATAGGGACAATTGTAATTTACACTCTTCAGTAATAGTATTAGGAATTGTGTTTAATTTTTTATTAGAAAATAATACCGATATAAGGTATCTATCAGAAGATATAATATTAGCGAAACGCCAAGGGAAGCTTTGAGGACATATTAACTGATCATTAAATAACATCACAAATTACTCCATAATTGAATACTTAGGTAACTTTTCCACGGTGAGGACTTTTCTTCATCAAAATATTTAAGATCTTTTAATACTTTTTTAATACCAAGATCACTTCCCATCCAGATGTTAGAGTTATTAAAAGCTCTTAGTTTTATATAATTTATAGTCCACTCCCCAATCCCTTTAACTAAAATTAATTCATCAATATCTTTTTCAAAGTTGTGTTCTAAGCACCATTGAGAAAATAAATAAAGAGTATTTTTCTTTGAATTCATTAATTTTAATTTATCTAATTTTTCTTTAGCTACATCTACAGGCAGAGGAAAGTAAGTATTACCATATTCATCAAGTTTTGCGAATTCTGCTACAAATTGATTTAAAAGATTAGTAGCTGCCGCTACAGATACCTGTTGTCCACAGATCGCTCTGATTCCAGCTTCAAACGGACTAAACACACCAGGAATATGCAAACCTGGTTTAATAGCTAAATCAGGATAAGAATTTGATAAATTATCTTCTATTAAGGCAATATTGCTATTTAAATCAAATACAGAGTAAATATGTTTTAATAGTTTTTGTAACACAGGAAGAAATTTTTTTGAAAGTAGTATATGAAATATATTATTCTCTGGATATATTTCAACTTTACCATATATTCCATCGAATATAATATTCTTACTATAGATTCTACCATTGATAAACTCTACTGAAGTTATCAATCTTTTAGATTGAAAATTAAGAAAATAATCCCAATCATAGTTTGACTGATATGGAACTTTAATATGAATTTTCTTATTTCTCATAACACTTTTTTCTATTTTTTTGTCTTTTAGAGCTTTTACCTTTCCTGGAGATAAACCTATATGCTTCTTCAATAAATCATAAAAACCTGTCAAATAGCTGTAACCACATAATTCAGAAATCTCATTGATTGATAAATTTGAATTTTTCAACAATTTTTCTGCAAAAATGGCTTTATTAATATTTTGAAATTTTTTTAATGATACACCACAATATTTTATAAATATTTTATTTAGGTTACGTGGTGACGTGAAAAACTGCTTTGAAATTTCTACCACAGAGGATGTTATTAATTCGCCTGATTGAATTTTTGATATAATATTACTAACTATTACTGATTGTTTAGAAACTGTATCATATGTTGGAGAGTACTCAGGTTTACAACGTAAACAAGGGCGAAAACCTTCTGCGATAGCCTCTTCTTTAGTATTAAAATACTTCACGTTTTTTTCTAAAGGTAGCTTTGCAGGACATATAGTCCGACAAAAAATACCGGTAGACTTAACGGCGATAAAAAATTTTCCATCAAATCTTGGATCGCGGCTCAATCTTGCTTGCTGGTAAATGCGTATTAAACTTGGTTTCATGCTTAATTAGTTTTCCTGTTTGCCTTTCTCTGTTAGTAGTTTATATCATTTGTGAAGTGATTACTTTACAAAAATAGGAACTTAATAATAATCATTCTATGAAAAGAATTGTTTACATATTATTCTTTGTTTATCATCAAGTTGTAATGGCCAATACAGTAAAAACTGGTGATATATGCCATGAAGCCGATTATTACTGGGGTGGAGTATGGGTACCTTATGGTGATAATCAGTTGATTTGTGATTACTGGACAACCAATAATCTTGTTTCTGATAGTGATGAAGAAATCTCCTAAGAGAAATATCAAGTACATAAAGAAACAAGTGGTGAAACTGACTCAAATAGTGATGATTACACTGAAGAGTCTGAGTCTGTTCCAGCCATAGATGATATAAAAACTGAAACAGATAATAAAAACGAGAATGAGGGGTACAGTTACTTGACTAAACTTAAATTGAAAAGTAAAGAAATAACTTAATTATATTATTATTCAACAGAAGAAGTAAAACAATCGACAATCTTACATATAAAAAGCATATGTATATGAAATGTTATAAATATATACTAAATTTGGTTTTTCAAAGATTAATTATCTAGCTAATATTTTTTAGTCAATTATAAGTTAGAAAAATCTAATATCGGTACAATTTTCTCTACTTTAATTTACATAAAACTTTATAATACTCATCTATCAATTATCTCTTTTAGGTTTACTGGAATTCTATCTTTTCATTAATTTTTTGACGAATACCAATTCTATTATGAATATCAACCATATTAACCAATCATTCAAAGTACAGTTTCGAATTAATTCATTAATCCTATTGATACCATTCATTGCCTTTAGAGTGACGACAACTCCAAACCTAATTATGTGACTCAGAAATCATTAGGACATAAGGACATTAGAACAACTCTCGGTTACATCGGGCATGATGTTGATATGATTAAAAACATGTGGATATATTATAAAAATCAAGAAAGCGAGCCAATCTTATTTGGCTCGCTTTTGTACTTTTTAGTTAAGCAAAATATTTTAACCACATAGCTGAAATCGGCATCACAATGAATAAAGCAGGTAACATATTGGCTACCTGAAAGTTTTTAATATTGCAGATACGTAAACCGGTGGCCACCATAAGCATACCGCCGGTCGCGCCGAAGTCTGCCCGTAGTTCGGGCGTAATAAACGGAATAATGAAAATAGCGCAATAAGCCAGAATGAGCTGTACTATGGTTTGCGGAACAGCAATCGCTGCAACGGGCATGCCGAGAGTGGTACCGAAAATTATTGCGGTGAAGAAATCCAAAGCGGCCTTGATAATCAGAATGCTGCCGTCTCCGCTAATTCCTTCGTTCATCGCCCCGAAGATACCGGTACCACTGAAAGAAAATAAAATCATCACGCCGACGAATTTTTGTAGAAATTCCTGATGTGAATATCCGCTGGTATGATTGGCCGGAAAAATTTTCTCTACCACGCCTTTGGCCGATGAAGCCAGCCGGTTAATAGCGTTTTCCAATAACATTATTTCGCCGATAATAGTGCCGATCAACAGGGCAAGTATCATAGCGGGCATATAAGCCACTTTCGCCACCATGACAATCCCCATGCACATAGAACAAAGTCCGAATAAGAGCGTGAGATTGGTACGCAAACGTTCCGGAATACGTCCGCCGATCATCGCCCCCAGAAGTCCGCCGATAATAATAGCTCCCGCATTGATATAGGGTCCAATAATCATGAATAGTCCTTATTAAAATATAGATTGAATATGTGTAGATATGAAATATCAGAATTCGGAATGAAAAAAGAGCGGTGTCATAAACCGCTCCTGCATTGTACGCTTATTTGCCCGAATAGCAACTTATTGAATGGTAAAGCTGATCGGTACGCTGAGTGCGGAAGGCATACCTGCCGGTTTAGGACCGATTGAACGAGCACTTTGTACCGCACTGAGTGCCGAATTATCTAAATCTTCCGAACCTGAGGATTTGATAACGTGTTCTCCGCTGATTGATCCGTCCGTACCAATATTGAATGCCACGGTAACAATTCCTTGTTTGCGCATCATTTTGGCGCGTTGCGAATATTTTTTATGACGTTCGATTTCACGACGAACAGCACTTTTATAAGCATCGATTTCAGAACTGCTATGGCCTTTACCCGCAAGATTAGGGTTATTTGTTGTCACATTACCGCTAACCCCCGTGGCTACTGAATTTACATTTGCATTAGAAATAACCACACGTTCCGCTTTAACGCCTTCTTGCTGCGGTACGGGTTTATCAAACACTTTCGGAGGTCGTTCTTTCTTCGGTTTCTCTTTTGGTTTTTCCTTTGGTTTCTCTTTAGGCTTTTCCTTCGGCTTTTCTTTTGGTTTCTCGGTTTTTTTTACCGTCGGATCCGCAACAGCCTCTTTTTCCACCGGCTCTTCTTTTACTTCGGGTTCAGGTTCCGGGGGAGTTTCTTCAATTATGGTCGCCATCATCATTTCCATTGAAATATTGGTATCAATTAATTTGGCTGCGTAGCCGTTGGCTGAATCATCCTGTCGGAGTGACAACAGCAACGCCGCCGCAATTCCGCCGTGAAAGACCAGCGAACCGAGAACACCAACCCACGTACGCTTCTGCATATTATTTGCCTTTTTCTTTCATAGTGACGATGGCGACGTTTTTGATGTCATTTTTTGCCATTAAATCGGTAATGGAAACAAAATCCTGGAATGAAGATTTCGCATCAACTTTTAAAGTGACCTTCTGTTCTTTATTCCAAGTGGCTATTTCTTTTTCCAAGTCAGGCAACTGAATCGGTTTATCATTAAAATAAATTTCACCTTGTTCCGTTACAGTGAGCAATTTAGCCAGGTCATCGGCTTTAAACGCCACGGTTGATGAGGCCTTAGGCACATTAACTTGAATTTTTCCCTGTGAAATAAAGGAAGCGGTGATTAACACGATTGCCAGCAGCACCAACATAATGTCGATGAATGGAATAATGTTGATTTCATCAAATTTTTTCATTATTCACCTACATGTTTTTGACTGTTCAGGGCTTTCCATTTCAAACGATTTACTTCTACTTTACGGCCCAGCGCGCTATAGAACACCATAGACGGAATAGCAACCAGAATACCTACTGCGGTGGCTTTTAGTGCTAAGGACAGATGCAGCATGATGGCTGAGGCATCAATATCTCCGCCGGAATTACCCAAATCATAGAAAGTCAATAGAATCCCGATAACGGTACCGAGCAAACCGACATAGGGGGCGTTTGCTCCGACGGTGGAAATGATGGTGAGATGGCGGTTAAGATCTATATCCAATTCATGGATATTGCTGTAAGACCGTACTTTTACCCGGTTTAGAAAAATAAAGCGTTCAATAACAAATACCACCATAAGAAAGCTCATAATAGCTAATAAACCGAGAATAATATAGTCGCTATAACTTTTTAAAAAATCAAATAAAGCAGTCATTTTTAATCCTTGAATTTTTAGTCCTTAAATAGAAGGGCGGATAAATATGTAGTAGTTAAATTGAGAATTAATTTCAATTAGGTTCGGAATTCTAACAGACTAAATAGCCATGGTAAATATCACCGACAGGTAATTTCTGTGAATTAGATCAAATGAAAATAGATAAAAATGCTTCGCGATAAAGACAGGCCCTGGTGAAGGGCCTGACGGGCGGGGTTAGATGAATGACCAGGTCTGATTGTCGGGATGAATAACCAACTGGTGTCGGTGATGAGTCAGCAAGGTTGAACGATGTCCCACGCTGATAATTGTCGTGTGCGGTAATTCCGTTTTGAGCAGACGGTACATCGCGTCTTCCAGACCTTCGTCCATGCTTGCCGTTGCTTCGTCTAAGAAGGCAACCACAGGTTTATGCATAATTAAACGAGCAAAAGACAAACGTTGCTGCTCGCCAAGGGAAAGTACTCGAGTCCAATCATTATCCTGATCAAGTTTATCTGCCAAATGCCCCAGCTGAACTTTACGCATAATCTCCGCGGCCTGCGTTAAGTCGGCATCCGTCGGCGTAACTTCGGGATAGTAAAGTGCGTCGATAAGACGACCCTGCGGCAAATAAGGTTTCTGTGACAGGAACAAAGCACTGTGTTGCGGGCAGTGAACCACGCCTTCCGAGTAGGACCATAATCCGGCAATCGTGCGTAATAAAGTGGTTTTCCCTGCTCCCGACGGACCTTTGATTAACACTGAGGTTCCCGGGGTAAAGGTAAGATCTAGCTCTTTTATTAAGTCTTCGCCGGTCGGTTTTTTCACGGTGAGGTGCGTTAATGTAACGGTATCGCCGCTATCTTGAATATCGACCTTTGAAGTCTGATTAGCTTGCTGAATTGCGGTGTGAAAACCGGTTAAACGATCCAGCACCGCACGATAACCGGTGAAATCATCATAGGAATTACGGAAGAACGATAACGCCGATTGCACACGCCCGAAAGACTGGGCGGTTTGGATCAAATCACCCAGCTGAATCTGTTTGCTGAAGAAGCGACCGGCCTGAATAATGAACGGAAAAATGACCGAAACCTGTGAAACCGCCAGGTTAAAGCCCGAAAGCTTCAATGTACGATATACCATTTGCCATACATTCCCGATAACCTTATCAAATTGTTTGAACAGCACCGCTTTTTCCATTTTCTCGCCACGGAAAAAAGCAATGCTTTCCGCATATTCTTTTAGGCGGATCAAGGAATAACGGTAGTTCGCGTTCAGACGTTCGTTGGCAAAATTCAGATGAATTAACGGACGACCGATTCTGAATGCGAACACACTGGTCACTAATACATAGATAAACACAAGGAATACCATGGCATGCGGGATAGTGATGCCTGCGATGGTCATCGGGCCTGCCAGCCGCCATAGAATTTCGGTAAAGGCCACAATGGACACCACCGATGAAATCACGCCGGTTGCAAAATCGATCGAACTCGAAACGTATGACAGAATATCCTGTTGGATACGCTGATCGGGGTTATCCAACTGATTATAAACATATTGCGTTTTGTAATAGGCTTGGTTCTCCGTCCATTTATCTACCATTTGTTCATTCAGCCAGATTCGCCATTGAATAGTGAAACGCTGGGTAAGGTAATAGGTGAGCAGAATATTGGCGATATAAATGGACGCTAACACGGAAAACAACACCATCTGAATCCAGAATACACTTTCGTTGCTCTGCTGCAACGCGTCGTACATTGCTTTGTACCATTCGGAAAACAGAATATCTAAGCGTACCGAAAGCAGATTAAAAAACACAATCACAATGAAATAGCCGATAGGCTTGAGACTGCGTTTAGGTGAAATATAACCCTGAGCCAATGCCCAGAATTGGCGTGCCCAGCGGGTGGTTTTCACTAGAATATACAAAGCCAGGGAAAATACCACCGCAGTGATACCAATTGCCTTAATAATCCAAAGTAAAGAAGTGAGCAACTCTTGTGAGTAGTTCATATAAAATCCCTTGCTAAAAATAAGAAGGAGTATTTTTTAGCAAATTCATTGATTAAGCAAGAAAAAATGTGAGCTACCTTCAATTTTCCGTATCTGAATCTGCTTTCAAACGGTAACATTGCTATAATTCTTTTCAGTAATTAATTGACTTTAAGGTAGGTAACTATGTCTGAACTGGCTATTACCATAAGCATTCTTTCACTGGTTGCAGTGATTGGCTTATGGATAGGTCATTGGAAAATTCGCGGTGTAGGACTCGGTGTCGGCGGAGTTTTGTTCGGTGGAATTTTAGTTTCGCATTTCACCGCGCAATACGGTTTGCAGCTTGATGCCGGTATTCTTCATTTCGTCCAGGAATTCGGCTTGATTCTTTTTGTCTATACCATTGGTATTCAGGTCGGGCCGGGCTTTTTTGCTTCGTTACGAAAATCAGGTTTGACGCTGAACGGGCTTGCGGCATTAATCGTAGTGCTGGGTGGGCTTTGCGTAGCCGTGTTGTACAAGGGATTTGATATACCGTTGGATGTCATTCTCGGTATTTATTCGGGCGCGGTGACCAACACGCCGTCTTTGGGGGCGGGTCAGCAGATTCTGGCGGAATTAGGCCAGCATAACACTACGGAAACCATGGGTATGGCGTATGCGGTAGCCTATCCTTTCGGTATTTGCGGTATTTTGCTCACTATGTGGCTGGTGCGATTATTCTTTAAAATCAAGGTGGATGACGAGGCGGAAAAATTTTCGCGGGAAACTCGCCAAAACAGCACCGCACTTGCCAAGGTAAATCTAAAGATCACCAACAAAAATCTGGACGGTCTGCAATTACGCGAACTGCCGGGATTTGATTCAAGAGGTGTCGTTTGCACCAGATTGAAGCGTGGTGATGAAGTCAGTGTGCCGAAAGCCGATACCCGTTTGCAGATAGATGATATTCTGCATCTGGTGGGGGATGACAAGGCGTTACATGATATGCATCTGATCTTAGGTGATAAGGTGGATTTGGAACCTTCTAAGCTGATCGGTGATATCCGTTCCGAACGCGTGGTGGTGACCAACGAAAAGGTATTGGGTAAGAAAATCAGTTCTCTCGGTATTCATCAACGCTACGGCGTGATGATTTCCCGCTTAAACCGTGCGGGGATCGAGCTGGTGCCGACCTCGGACAGCGTACTGCAATTCGGTGACGTACTGCATATGGTGGGCAGCACCGGGACTATGGATGCCGCCATTTCCGTCATCGGCAACGCCAAACAGAAATTGCTGCAGGTGCAGATGTTGCCTGTGTTTATCGGTATCGGGCTGGGCGTATTGCTCGGTTCCATTCCGATTCATCTACCGGGCTTCCCCGTGGCATTAAAACTTGGACTGGCTGGCGGGCCGTTAGTGGTTGCTTTGATTCTGGCGCGTATCGGTTCCATCGGTAAACTTTATTGGTTCATGCCGCCGAGTGCCAACCTTGCATTGCGTGAAATCGGTATCGTCTTGTTCCTTTCCGTGGTAGGGCTTAAATCGGGCGGTAATTTTATCAATACGCTGATTGACGGGGACGGTGTGACATGGATGGTCTATGGTGCATTGATTACCTTTATTCCGCTGATGCTGGTGTCCGTTATAGCCCGGCTTTACGCCAAGATGAATTATCTGAGCATTTGCGGCTTAGTCGCAGGTTCCATGACTGATCCTCCGGCACTAGCGTTCGCCAACGCGATTAAGGAAGAAAGCGGAGCCGCTTCTTTATCTTACGCCACGGTTTATCCGCTGGCGATGTTCCTGAGGATTATCTCGCCGCAGCTGCTTGCTATCCTGCTGTGGGCGGGGATGTGACAAAACAAATGAAATAAGGGCTGAAGTATCAGCCTTTGTTTTTATCGGATTGACATATGATCCTGTCTTATTCAGATCGAATGTGATGTTCATTTTACCTGAACGGAGAAAATGATATCGATACCAACAAATAAAACCGAGCTATAACAATTTAAGGCTTATCCTTATATCAATATGAGAAATCAATTGAGAAAAAGTAAATCACGATCCCGTTAACTAAACAACAGGCACACCCATACAAAACTCAAAAAAATAGCACCGCACTTTGAGGAAAAGTAATGTATAATCGCCGCAATTTTTTAATTTGATTTGAGAAAACCCATGCCACAACCACAATTTGAACAGTTTGATCTTGCCCCCGAGTTGCTGAAAGCGCTTGCCGAGAAAAATTATACCCGCCCGACGGCCATTCAACAGGAAGCGATTCCCGCGGCGATGGCAGAACGTGACGTGCTGGGTTCCGCGCCTACGGGTACGGGCAAAACCGCCGCGTTTTTATTACCCGCCATTCAGCATTTACTTGATTATCCCCGTCGTAAGCCCGGTGCACCGCGTGTTCTGGTGCTGACACCAACCCGTGAGCTGGCTATGCAGGTGGCGCAACAGGCGGAAGAACTAGCCCGCTTTACCAAACTGAGCATTGCTACTATTACGGGCGGCGTGGCCTATCAAAACCACGGTGAAATATTTAATAAAAATCAAGATATTGTGGTGGCAACTCCGGGGCGTCTGTTGCAGTATATCAAAGAAGAGAATTTTGACTGCCGGGCGGTGGAAATCCTGATCTTTGATGAGGCGGATCGCATGCTACAGATGGGGTTTGGGCAGGATGCGGAGAAAATCTCGGCAGAAACCCGCTGGCGAAAACAGACGCTGTTATTTTCGGCTACGCTGGAAGGGGAATTATTAACGGATTTTGCCGACCGTATTCTGCAGGATCCGGTCAAAATCGATGCGCAACCGAGCCGCCGCGAGCGTAAAAAAATCAATCAGTGGTACTATCATGCGGATAGTTTTGAACACAAAGTGAAATTGCTGGCACGTTTTATCGGCAAGGAAGAAGTTTCTAAAGGGATTGTGTTTGTACGTCGTCGCGAAGATGTGCGGGAACTGTCGGAAATTTTGCGTAAACGCGGTATTCGCAGCACTTATTTAGAGGGGGAGATGGCTCAAACTCAGCGCAATAACGCCATTGATAAACTCAAAAACGGCGTGGTGACGGTGTTGGTGGCGACCGATGTTGCGGCTCGCGGTATCGATATTGATGATATTAGCCATGTGATGAATTTTGATTTGCCGTACAGTGCGGACACCTATCTGCACCGTATCGGCCGTACCGCCCGGGCAGGCAGAAAAGGCACGGCGGTATCTTTTGTGGAAGGACATGATTATCGTCTGCTGGGTAAAATCAAACGTTATACGGAAGAGCCGCTTAAGCCGCGCGTAATTGAAGGTCTTGAGCCGCGAACCAAAGCCCCGAAAGACGGCGAAGTTAAAGTGGTGAGTAAAAAACAGAAGGCCCGTCTTCGCGCCATACGGGAAGAAAAACGCAAGGCGGGCGTGGCAAAAGTGAAAGTGCGCCATAAAGATGCTAAAAATATCGGTAAACGCCGCAAGCCGAGCAGAGAACGGAACGGTGAGGGATAGAGTTTAGTTTATCAGGGCAGATAACATTTTATTCTCCCGTTTACGGGAGAATGCCTGCATGCAGTGCGGGAGAAGAAATCCGTAATATATATTTCTATCCAAAAATACTGTGTACGTTTCTCCACTTTTTTCCGCAAGCGGGCTATAAGTATGGCTTGAAAAACTCCGGTTTTGGACACCGCACTTTTCCCTAAAACCCTAGCACTTCCATCTGTTTCACCACATCAGCCACCTGAATTTGTGCCATCAGGTTTTTGCCTTTGAGCTTGGTTGCCCAAGGCAGTTGGCGGGACGGTCGGTGATATTCCTTTTGCACGTTTTGTTCATAGACGGAAACTACATTGGTCAAATTGTGATAAGGCCCTGTGCGTAAAGGGTTGTGATAGGCATATAAGCCGATCACCGGCGTGCCTTGGGTGGTGGCGATATGGGCGGGACCGGAATCGGGGGAAATCACCAAATCGGCCTGAGCAATCAAAGCCACCAGTTGTTTTAACGAAGTTCTTCCCGCAAGATTGAGCGGCTTGAAATGACATTGCGCAATAATTTGATTGATCATTTCCACTTCACGCTTGGCGGAGGAACCGCATAACATCACATTCATACCACGTGCATAAGCAATATCGGCGATTTCCGCGTAACGTTGCGGCAGCCAGTCTTTTTCGGCTTTACTGGAGCAGGGGGAAATAATCAGATTCTTTTTGTTTGAATCCAGGTAAGGCAGCACGGCGGCACGATCCTGTTCACTGACAGGTAAATTCCAGCGAGGTTCGCCCGTGGGTACGCCAAGATATTCGACAAAAGCAAGGAAACCGTCCAGCACATGCGGATTCTGCGGATCCTGAATGCGGCGGTTGGTGAACAGCCATTGTCCTTCGCGGGCGCGTTGTTTGCCGAAGCCGATTTTATACTTTGCCCGAATTCCCAGAGACAACAGAGAGGCGCGTAACGCCGTTTGCATGTTGAGCAAGGCGTCGAAGCACCGGGAACGAAGCCGTCGCCATAAGGCAAGCACGCCCCGCCAGCCGGTTTTTTTATCATAAGGAATCAATTCCACATCGGCAATGCCCGCCAACAATTGAGCCTCAACCTTGCCCACAATCCAGGTGATTTTCGTCTCGGGCCAGTAGCGCTGAATCTGCTGTACCGCCGTAAGGGCGTGGCATACGTCGCCGATCGCGGATAAGCGCAGAATACATAGAGATTTCGGAGCTTGGTTAAACAATGGCATAGTCGTTCTCGCTGTGTGAATTTTTGCATTCCGCCTATTTTAAAGTAGAATAGCCTTTATCGCTACCACTCGGAAAAATATATGCTTGAATTGCAACGTAAAAATCAATTTTTTTTGTTTAATTTTGATAAACCGCAGACTAATCAGGAATGTTTTTTTAATCCCGCTTTTTGGCAGGCTCAACAGCGTATCGTCGGTTCAGCGAAAGGGCGCGGCACGACCTGGTTTATCCGCTCGGAAGATTTAATCGGCGTGGATGCCGCTCTGCGCCATTATTATCGTGGCGGTTTGTGGGGCAGACTGAATAAGGATTGCTATCGGTTTAAAAACCTTGCTCAAACCCGTAGCTTTGCTGAATTCGCGCTGTTGAATAAATTATATCAGGCGGGCATTCCGGTGCCGAAACCCATTGCCGCGCGGGTGGAAAAAACTCCCTTTGGCTGCTATCGTGCAGATATTCTGACCCAATATATCAAAAATGCCCAAGATCTCACCGCACTTTTACAGCACGCGGATCTCAGCTCGGAATATTGGCAGTCAATCGGAAGGCTGATTCGCCGGTTACATGATGTACAGATTTGTCATACCGATCTCAATGCCCACAATATTCTTGCTCAACGGGCGGATAATCGGATTACCTTCTGGCTGCTGGATTTTGATAAATGCGGCGAAAAAGCGGGAAACGGCTGGAAACGGGAAAACCTGCGGCGTTTACACCGTTCCTTTGTGAAAGAGACGCTCCGCATGCGGATTCGCTTTAACGAGGACAACTGGGCGGATTTACTGGCAGGCTATCGGCAATAAAACCGCTCTCGGCATGAGGGCGGTCACCTTAAAGTTTTACCACTTTCGCCTGTTTCACCATATTGTCTGCGACTTCAAGCACGGTGATTTGTAAACCATCGATTTCAAACACCGTACCTTCCGCCGGGATATCTTCCAGATGTTCGAGAATCAGGCCGTTGAACGTGCGGGCTTCTTCAGTGTCCAGATTCCAATCGTACAACTTATTAATATCACGGATGTTGGTGGAACCGTCGATAATAATGGAACCGTCCGACTGCGGCACGATTTCTTCCTCGATAGACGGAGTGGTGGAAGTGGTGAATTCGCCGACGATTTCTTCCAGAATATCTTCCAATGTCACCAGGCCCTTAATGTCACCATATTCGTCCACCACTAAGCCCACCCGCTCTTTGTTGTTGCGGAAATTGACCAGCTGTGCGGTAAGCGTCGTACCTTCGGGAATAAAATAGAGTTCGTCCGCCGCGCGCAACAGGGTTTCCTTGCTGAACTCGTTTTTATCCAGCATTAAGCGATAGGCTTCCCGCACCCGCAGCATGCCGAGCGTATTTTTATCCATATCTTCTTTGTATAGCACTACACGGCTGTGGGCGGCATGGTTCAGCTGACGCATAATGGCTTTCCAGTCATCGTCAATATCAATACCGGCGATGTCGTTGCGCGGCACCATAATATCTTCCACCATCACTTTTTCTAAATCCAGAATGGACAGCAGCATTTCCTGGTGGGCAGAAGGCATATATTTGCCGCTTTCATTGACGATGGAACGCAATTCTTCAGGGCTGAGCGTATTCACTTTATGCTCCGTTTTCAGCCCCGTAAGCTTGATTAAAGCGCGGATAATCACATTCATCAGGAATACTAACGGCGAGCAGATTTTCATTAAGATGGAAAGTACATGACTGGTGAGAAACGCCACTTTTTCAGGATAAATGGCGGCAACGGTTTTCGGGTAAATTTCGGAAAACACCAGCATAAAAAAAGTAAGAGTTCCGGTTGCGATTGCAACACCCGCGTCGCCGTATAGCCGCATGCCGATAATCGTTGCGATGGCGGAAGCGGAAATATTCACCAGGTTGTTACAAATAAGAATAAGGCTGAGCAGCGTATCGGTTTTTTTCAGCAGCATTTCCGCTTTTTTGGCACCTTTGTGGCCTTTCCCCGCCAGATAACGCATACGGTAACGATTAACCGAAAGCAAACCCGTTTCGGAGCCCGAAAAGTAAGCGGATAAGACTAAAAGAATAATAAGCGTAATAAATAACGTACTAAGGGGAATACTGTCCAAAGTCGAAATCCTTGTTGGTGATTAATGTATTTCGAGCAATGCCCGGCTGCCGAAATAGGCGATAGTGAGTAGAATCATACCCGAAATAGTGTAAATGATCATTATTTTTCCGCGCCAGCAGAATTTCTTATGTCCGATAATAAACAAACCGAATACCAGCCAAGCGAGAAAGGAAAAAACAGCTTTCTGAATGTTTTGCGCGGCGAAAAAGTCGGCGAGATAAATTGCTCCTGAAATCAACGTCAGGGTGAGCAATGCTTCACCGGTTAATAATACGTAATAAAAGTGACGCTCTACCAACATCAGCGGCGGCACGATGGTGGAAATAGCCGTTTTTTTATGCTTTAAGTTGTAATGCAGCCAGGCCAGCTGAATGCTGTAAAGGGTAGCGATAAAACAAACGGCGTACGCGAATAAGGCTAAAAACACATGCAGCATTAGACCGGTATCCTGCATTAAATTGTGCATTACGTGAGCCGGAATGAATGTGGTCTGAATCAGGTTAATTACCGCCAGGCAATATACCACGGGCAGGATAAACCATGTGGTTTTCACCTTGAAAAGCGTTGCCAGAGTCAGCAGCAGAGCAATGATGACGGAAATCAGCGAGCCGATTTGAATGAAGGTAAAATCATCGCCCGTGAAAATATGCCGGACAGTAGGAAATACGCTGATAAGATGGGCAAGCAGCGCTAAAAGTGCGGTGCTGAAAAACAGCGTTTTGTTGATCGATTTTACCCGTTCACCCGCCTGAGCTTTTAATAACATCGGCATAATAAATAGAATGCTGACGAGGTAGAGTAAGATCGCACAGATTGCAGACAACATAATAGACACTTCCTCCAAAATCGGTTTTTTTATTCTAACGGGATCCTGTACCATTAGCCAGATAAATAGTGAAAATCCCGTCCATTCCAGTATAATAGACCTCAATTTTTATCTCTAAATTACAAGGTAAGAACATGTTTGAGAATTTATCGGATCGCCTCGGCAAAACCTTGCGTAATATTACGGGCAAAGGGCGTTTAACCGAGGATAATATTAAAGACACCCTGCGCGAAGTGCGGATGGCGTTGCTGGAAGCGGATGTCGCGTTGCCTGTGGTGCGAGAGTTCATCAATAAGGTGAAAGAACGTGCCATTGGCGAAGAAGTCAATAAAAGCCTCACGCCGGGGCAGGAATTCCTGAAAATCGTGCAGGCGGAGCTGGAAGCCGCCATGGGCGAGAGCAATGAAAGCCTGAATCTCGCCACGCAGCCGCCGGCGGTTATTCTGATGGCGGGTCTGCAAGGCGCGGGTAAAACCACCAGTGTGGGAAAATTGGCCAAATTCCTGCGTGAACGCCACAAGAAAAAAGTGCTGGTGGTCTCCGCGGACGTGTACCGCCCGGCGGCGATTAAACAGCTGGAAACGTTGGCTCAAAGCGTCGGTGCGGATTTTTTCCCTTCCGAAGTAAAACAGAATCCAGTGGAGATTGTCAAAGCCGCTCTGACGGAAGCCAAACTGAAATTCTACGATGTATTGATCGTGGATACCGCCGGCCGCTTACACGTTGACGGCGAAATGATGGAAGAAATCAAGCGGATTCATGCCGCTTTGAACCCGATTGAAACCCTGTTTACCGTGGATGCCATGACCGGGCAGGACGCGGCTAATACGGCAAAAGCGTTTAATGAAGCATTGCCGCTGACAGGCGTGATTCTGACCAAAGTGGACGGCGATGCGCGCGGCGGCGCGGCGTTGTCTGTCCGCCAAATCGCCGGCAAGCCGATTAAGTTCCTCGGTGTGGGCGAAAAAACCGATGCGTTGGAACCGTTTCATCCTGATCGCGTGGCATCCCGTATTCTGGGCATGGGCGACGTGCTGTCTTTAATCGAGGATTTACAGCGTTCCGTGGATCAGGAAAAAGCGGAAAAAATGGCCCAGAAATTCAAGAAAGGAAACAATTTCACGCTGGAGGATTTCCGCGAACAGCTGATCGAAATGAAAAAAATGGGCGGTATGATGTCCATGCTGGATAAACTGCCGGGGGCGAAAAATCTGCCGGCTCACGTGAAAAATCAGGTAGATGACAAAATGTTCATCAAAATGGAAGCGATCATCAATTCCATGACCTTAAAAGAACGGGCCCATCCGGATATTATCAAGGGATCTCGCCGGCGCCGTATCGCCCTAGGTTCAGGCACGCAGGTGCAAGATGTGAACAAATTGCTGAAACAGTTCGACGAAATGCAGCGTATGATGAAAAAAATGCGTAACGGCGGCATGGCAAAAATGATGCGCGGCATGAAAGGCATGATGGGCGGCTTAGGCGGCATGGGCGGTGCCCTCGGTGGGTTAGGCGGAATGTTCGGCAAGCGCTGATTAAATTGAATAAACACTGATTAGAAAAGTAAAGTGCGGTGCTGAAAATTTGAGTTTTTCGATATTATGAAGCAGTTGCGCAAAGGGCATAATGCAATATGCCCTTTCTTGATGTTGATTTTGTACGGCAAATACATAATAAAAACTCAAATTTTCAGCACCGCACTTTTTTGTTTAAGGAACCGAATTGATGAAAAATAAAATTTTAGGCAGTGCATTAATGATTGCCGGTACCACGATTGGCGCGGGTATGCTGGCGATGCCTCTTACCTCGGCAGGCATTGGGTTTGGCGCTACGTTGATACTGTTGTTCGTGTTGTGGGCGTTATTGCTGTACACGGGTTTACTCTTTATGGAAGTCTATCAGGCGGCTTTGCGCAAGGATGTCGGCGTTGCCAGCCTGGCCGAACAATATTTCGGATTAACCGGACGTGTTCTGGCCACGGGTACTTTGCTGATTTTGTTATATGCCTTACTCTCCGCCTATATTACGGGCGGCGGTTCGTTGGTCGCGGGATTATTGCCTGATCTCGGTGACGACAATGCGGCAATGCAGCTGGGCATCGTATTATTTACCCTGATTCTGGGGGCTTTTGTGGTGATCGGCGTTAAAAGCGTTGACGGGTTGACACGTTTAATGTTCAGCGGGAAAGCTATTTTCTTTGTGATTATCCTGCTCATCATGTTGCCGAAAGCCAGTCTTGACCATCTGATGGCAACGCCGTTGGATAATAAACTGATCCTTTCTGCGGTGCCGATTTTTTTCACTTCTTTTGGTTTTCATGTGATCATGGCGAGTATTAATACTTATCTGGACGCGGATATCCGACGCATTCGCACCGCGGTGATTATCGGCAGCCTGATTCCTCTGGCGGTTTATCTGCTGTGGCAGTTATCCACGCACGGCGTATTAAGTCAGCATGAACTCTTGCAGGTTGTACAGCAGGATCCGACCCCGAACGGTCTGGTGAAAGCGACTTATGTGATTACGGGCAGCAGTTTATTAGGTGAAGCGGTACGTTTGTTTTCCGCCTTTGCTTTGATTACCTCGTTTTTGGGCGTGGCCTTAGGTATTTTTGAATGTATGGGGGATTTGTTGACACGTATTAAAATGCCGGCGACCCGCCCGGTATTAACCTTTTTCACTTTCGTTCCGCCGTTGATTTTTGCCTTATTTTATCCGAAAGGTTTTATTGTCGCTCTTGGTTATGCGGGGTTACTGTTTGCTTTTTACGGCTTGATTTTACCGATCGGGCTTGCCTGGCGGGCACGTAAATTACACCCGAATTTGCCGTACCGCGTATGGGGCGGCAATGGCTTGTTGCTCATTGTCTTGCTGTTGGGTATTGTTATTATGATTATTCCATTTCTTATTCAAGCCGGCTTATTACCGGCGGTAGTCGGATAGAATCATTGAGGGCGTTGAAATACGTCCTTTTTTAATATTGATTTTGGGTAGCCGATCATACTAATGACTTTCATATTTTCCCGTTCTAAGAAGTAAGAATGTCAAAAAATCTATATTTTTTGAATATTTTCTTTACTGAACTTTACTAAACATTACAACTCCTTGCCGTTTCATAGGCTATTTCTTTAGTAGAATAATAAAACTGTACTTTCTTTCTTCGGAAGAAAGGACAGTGTAGTAATTTTTTAAATAATGTGATGTAATCTATGAATAAAATATTTAAAGTTATTTGGAATCACGCCATGCAAACATGGGTGGTAGTATCCGAACTCAATCGAAGTAAAGGGAAAACAAAATCTTCTTCAAATAGACAGCCTAAGCTTTCAGCAGTAGCTATCGCACTTGCCGGTACGGGCACAATTATAGGCGGTTTGGCCTACGCGGCGGTTTCAACAAGTTCAGCGGGGTTGGCCGCCTCATCCGGTGGTAGTATCGTTATTAATGGTGACGCGGGTTATACTAATTCGGCGGGAGACTGGAGTTATGTCATTGGTAATAATGTAACGACAAATTCTACCGATTCTGTTGTCATTGGTTCTCACTCAACGGCAGGTAGCAAAAACGGTGTGGTTATCGGTCAGAATTCAAGCACAACGGGTGAAAGCAGTATTGCAATTGGTAATACGGCCGTAGCCAATGGTGGTGATGCCGTTGCTATCGGTACAAATGCTTCCGCGACCGTTGGTACGGCCGTCGTTGGGCAGTATGCATCCGCTTTAGGTTCGAACTCAGCGGCTTTTGGTCGCTCCGCCAAGGCTGATGGCGAAGAAGCACTTGCGTTGGGTTATGCTTCGGTTGCCTCGGGTTGGCATACTACGGCTATCGGCATTAACGCGATGGCAAACACCACAAACAGTATTGCGATTGGTCAAGGGGCAAAGGCTTATGGTGTCAGTGCAACTAATTCGAATACTGCTAATTCGGTAGCGATTGGCCCTTACGCTGAAGCCGGCGGAGCAAATGCACTTGCCATGGGTGATACGGCTAAAGCATTAGGCGGCAACTCCGTTTCCCTTGGTGTGTTGTCTCAGGCGACAGGATATTTATCAACCACGGTCGGTGCCGCCGCTAATGCCACGGCTAACCGTAGTACGTCAATCGGTGCTCAAAGTAATGCAACCGCAATTAGAGCAACCGCATTAGGCACGCAGTCAAATGCGACAGCCAATCGTTCGCTTGCTCTGGGTTCATATGCAGTGGCGTCATTGGCAGATTCCGTGGCGTTGGGTGCCAATTCCACCACCGTTGCCGGAACAAATGTCACTAGTGCCACCGTTAACAATATCACCTATAGCGGTTTTGCCGGCAGTTTAGGTAATAACACCAACCGCGTTGTTTCAGTGGGTTCGGCGGGCAATGAACGCCAGATTCAAAATGTAGCTGCAGGTAAAATCACCGCCGACTCAACCGATGCCATCAACGGTTCACAGCTTTATTTAGTGGCCGCGGGCTTATATGATGCCATGCCGACAGTAACGGCCGGCGGTAATGACACTACTGTGACTACGGTAGTGAATCCGAATGGTTCTGTGGCTTATACGGTGACTTCCTGCAATACGCAGGCCAGTGTGACGTCAAATGATGGTTCCGTTACGATTAATTCCGTTACGAACGCTAACGGCACCACAAACTACGATTTATCGGTATCGGCCACTGCTTCATCAGGTGGTGTTAACATGACGGATGCGTCAGTCAACCCTAATGGTACCGTCTCTGTAAACAGTACCACCGGGGGAAACCATGCGTTAAACGCAACGACCATTGAAAACCTGGTGAATAATTCAGGCTGGAACGTTCAGGCTAACGGCGAAACGAAAGATCTCGTCACCGCAGGTAATAATGTCGGCTTCAATGACAGCGATACCGTCGCTACGAACGCAACGTCGGATAATACAACAACCAATTTCACCTTTAGCGTGAAGACAGGCAATGTTTCTGCCAACACGACCACCGGCACGGTTTCTGCCAATGCCTCTAACGGCACAGTGGCAACCGTGTCTGATGTAGCTGAGGCGATCAATAACAGCGGTTGGACAACAACCAATTCGGATGGCAATACCACCGTTATTAATCCGGGTGATACCGTTAACTATGTAAACGGCACAGGCACAATTGCAAATGTGACCACTAACGGCAACGTCACGAATGTTACTTATGATCTGAATTTGGCTAACGGTACTGGCACTACAGTTACCACGACAACAGTTAACGGTAGTACGGCTTATACGGTAAACGTAAATACTACGACAGGTTCCGTAAATGGCAACGGCACGGTTTCTGTAACCGATGGCCCTTCTTACCTGAATGCGAGCACGGTGGCAGATTTAATTAATAATGCGTCATTTAACGTCACCTCATATAACTCTGGTGTTCAAGTGACTGCCAACAACAATGAAACCGCGCAAATTCATGCTGGCGATACGGTAACCTATATTGCAGGTAAAAATTTGCTGGTGAACCAAACCGGTTCAACCGTTACCTACGGGTTGGCTAAAGATGTGGAGATTACGGGCAATACAACTGTCAATAATTTCACCGTCAATCCGAATTCCAATGTGAGCATGGGCAACAACACCGTTACCAATGTGGCCAACGGCACCAATGGCACGGACGCGGTTAACCTTAGTCAGCTGAACGCTAGCAAAACTTCTGTAGAACAAGGCGATAATGTCACGGTTAACTCAAGCACGAATGCTGACGGTTCAACGGTTTATACGGTTTCCGCCAACAATACGCAGGCAAGTGTAACCGAAGGCGATAATGTCAATATTACCTCAACGGCGAATGCTAACGGCACAACTGACTACAAGGTCAGTGTAAAAACAGGTAATGTTTCCGCAAATACTAATGGTACGGTTTCCGCCAATGCTACTGACGGTACTATAGCAACCGTCACCGATGTGCAGAATGCAATTAATAACAGCGGCTGGGTTACTAAGAATTCGGACGGTAACACAACGGTTATTAATCCGGGTCATATGGTTAACTATGAAAACGGTACCGGTACAACGGCGAATGTCACGACTAACGGCAATACCACAACCGTCACTTATAATGTGAACGGCACGGACGGTAAAGTAAATAACAATGGTACGGTTGCCGTAACGGATGGTAATTCTTACCTGAACGCGACTGAAGTGGCGAAATTAATCAATAATGCGTCATTCAATGTTACTTCCCATAACACCGATGAGCAAGTCGTTGCCAATAACAACGAAACAGCACAAATCAAAGCGGGTGAAACCGTCGCCTATGTCGCGGGTAAAAACTTAGTCGTAAACCAAACCGGTTCAAACATTACTTATGGCTTGGCTGAAAACATCAGTGTAAACAACGTGACAAGTAATGTTGTTAACATAGCGGAAAACGGTTCATTGATTGTAGGTGGCAATTCAACCGTTGATATGGGCGGTAATGCCATTACCAACGTATCAAACGGTACCAATGGTACCGACGCGGCAACCGTGGCACAATTAAATGCAACCAAAACCTATGTAACGGAAGGTGATAACGTTACTGTGACCACAAGCACGAATGCTAATGGTTCAACGGTTTACACGGTTACAGCTAACAATACGCAGGCCAGTGTAACGGCAGGTAACAATGTCAACATCACCTCAAATACTAATACGAATGGTACAACCAATTACAATGTGAATGTCATAACCGGTGACGTATCTTCGAATAATAACGGCACGGTTTCTGCCAATACTACCAACGGTAATGTAGCGACCGTAACCGATGTGGCTAATGCCATTAACAACAGCGGCTGGACAACAACCAATTCGAATGGTACCACGACAGTAATCAACCCGGGTGATACGGTTAATTACGCAAACGGCACAGGCACAACGGCTAATGTCACTACGGTTAACGGTACCACCACGGTTTCTTACGATGTGAATACCACCAACGGTACGATCAATGACAATGGCACGGTTTCCGTAACTCAAGGTGATTCTTACCTGAACGCGACCGAAGTGGCGAACCTGGTCAATAATTCATCCTTCAATGTGACCTCATTCAATACCAATGAGCAAGTGGAGGCGAATAACAATACCACGACCAAGATCAAAGCAGGTGAGACCGTCACTTATGTCGCAGGCAAAAATTTAGTTGTAAACCAAACCGGTTCAACCATTACTTACGGTTTGGACAAAGATGTGGATATTACGGGCAACCTTACTGTTGGAGGCAATACGACCGTTAATAATTTTACCGTCAATCCGAACTCAACCGTTGACATGGGTAATAACACCATTACCAATGTCGCGAAAGGTGTAAATGCTACGGATGCGGTTAATCTTAGCCAGTTGAACGCCAGTAAAACTTCTGTGGAACAGGGCGATAACGTCACCGTGACCACAACTACGAATGCCGACGGTTCAACGGTTTACAAGGTTTCCGCCAACAATACGCAGGCAAGTGTGACCGCGGGTGATAATGTGAACGTCACTACAACCACCAATACCAATGGCACGACCAACTATAATGTGAGCGTGTTAACGGGGTCGATTACCGCGGATAACGGTACGGGTACGGTTTCTGCCGATAATACCGGCGGCAACGTGGCAACCGTTACCGATGTGGCTAATGCGATTAATAACAGCGGCTGGAAAACAACCGACTCAAATGGTAACACGACGGTCATTAACCCGGGTGATACGGTTAATTACATAAACGGTAAGGGCACTATCGCGAATGTGACCACTAACGGCAACACCACCAATGTGACTTATGATCTGAATTTAGCCAATGGCACCGGTACGACGGTAACCACAACCACAAGCGCTGACGGCGCTACGGCTTATACGGTGAACGTCAATACCACAAGCGGTTCCGTTGACTCGAACGGTACAACTAATGTCACTAACGGCTCTTCTTATCTGAACGCAACGGAAGTGGCGAAGTTAGTGAACGGTTCGGGCTGGAACGCGCAAGTTGACGGTAAAACGGTGGATCTTGTCACCGCGGGCAATAACGTGAACTTCAACAGCAGTGGCACGGTTAGTGTCAACGCGACCTCGGACGGTAATACTACCAGCTACAGCTTTGCCGTAGTCAATGGCGATATCAGTCCGCAATCTAACGGTACCGTGAGTGTGGCGAATGGTTCAAACGGCGACGGTGTGGCAAATGTAAGCAGCGTGGTGAACGCTATCAATAATAGCGGTTGGGTAACCACTAACTCTGACGGCACCACTAGTGTGATTAATCCGGGTGATTCGGTGAATTACGTAAACGGTACGGGGACGACGGCTAACGTCACCACTGATGATAAAGGTACAACGACTGTGAGTTACAACGTTAACACTACAACCGGTTCCGTTAATTCAAACGGCACGGTTTCCGTAGCGGACGGTAACTCATTTGTGAACGCCAGTACCATGGCGGACCTGATCAACAATGCGTCGTTTAATGTGACCTCATATAATACCGATACTCAGGTGGTTGCGAATAATAATGAAACGGCCAAAATCAGCGCAGGCAGCAGTGTGGCTTACGTATCGGGCAAAAACTTAGTGGTAAACCAAAACACGGACAGCTCCGGTCAGACCGTGGTGACTTACGGTTTAGCCGAAAACATCAGTGTAAACGGTGTAACGGCAAATAATGTTACTGTAAGCGACGGCGGTAACCTCAAAGTGGGAACGAATGCTACTGTGGATATGGGCGGCAATCGGGTTCAAAATGTCGCAAACGGTACGGCTGATAATGACACGGTGAACGTATCACAATTACGCGGCAGTATTGCGAACATAAACGGCCATATTAACAAAGTGGACAAAAACCTACGTGCCGGTATTGCCGGTGCTAACGCCGCGGCAGGCTTACCGCAAGTTTATATCCCGGGTAAATCAATGATGGCGGCTTCTGCCGGTACATACCGCGGAGAAAGCGCTGTGGCGGTGGGTTATTCAAGAGCTTCGGATAACGGCAAACTTATCTTTAAACTGCAGGGTAACACCAACACCCGCGGCGACCTCGGCGGTTCGGTGGGCGTAGGTTACCAATGGTGATCCTTGTAGTGTAAGCTGACGATTAATCATCCGCCTTGCCGAAAGGTTCGGCGGATGTTATGTTTTTATTTGATAAAAAAGCCGGATTAACGGCTTTTTTTTCGTTATCAGATGCAAAAATTATATGGAATCATAATAACGAAAACTCGAAAACACAGCACCGCACTTTGACCGAACCGGAGACAAAGTGCGGTGCTGAAAACGGGAGTTTTTTGTTAATCTAGAGCAGTACGCTCATACTGCAATCTTTCGGAATTGCTTCAATACTAGTCGTTTCCGGCAGGTTCGGCTTTTTCTTATAAATTCATGCCTTGCGACGAGAAAAAATAATAAGTGCTTGTGATGAAAAAAAATAAGCATATATAATGCCTATATCTTCATTTTTATCAGGATAACAATATGCAATTTTCCAAAATGCATGGGCTGGGTAATGATTTTATTGTCGTTGACGGAATTACACAAAATATTTATTTTCCCGAAAATCTTATTCGCAAACTGGCGGATCGTCATCGCGGTATCGGTTTTGATCAACTGTTGTTAGTGGAAGCGCCTTATGATCCCGATATGGATTTTCATTATCGTATTTTTAACGCCGACGGTAGCGAGGTTGAGCAGTGCGGTAACGGTGCCCGTTGCTTTGCCCGTTTTGTCACCCTGAAGGGCTTAACCAATAAAAAAGATATTGCGGTCAGTACCAAAAAGGGTAATATCGTGCTGAGTATCAAAGATGACGGACAGGTGCGTGTGAATATGGGCGAGCCCGTGTGGGAGCCGAATAAAATTCCGTTTATCGCCAGTAAATTCGAGAAGAATTATATTTTGCGTACCGATATTCAGACGGTGCTGTGCGGGGTGGTATCCATGGGTAATCCGCATTGTGTATTGCAGGTAGAGGATGTCGCCGCCGCCAATGTGGAGCGGCTGGGCCCGTTGTTGGAACATCACGAACGTTTTCCCGAACGGGTCAATGTGGGCTTTATGCAGGTGATTGATCGCCGCCATATTAAATTACGCGTCTATGAACGCGGAGCGGGCGAAACTCAGGCTTGCGGCACGGGGGCTTGTGCGGCGGCGGCGGTAGGTATAATGCAAGGCTTGCTGGATAGTAACGTGCGGGTAGATTTGCCGGGCGGCAGCCTGACGATTGAATGGCAGGGCGAAGGACATCCGCTTTATATGACGGGCGACGCGACCCATGTTTATGATGGAGTCATCAAACTTTAAGCTACGGTTCATTAGAGGGTGTTTATTATGAATGATGAAACGGAAAATATGGTTGAGGCTTATCTACGGGAGCATGCTGATTTCTTTGCCAATCACCTTGATTTGCTTGATACGCTCAAAATCCCTCATGCGCAGAAAGGGCAGCTGTCTCTGGTGGAAATGCAGTTAGAACGGCAACGGGAGCAGATTAAAGCTCTCGAATTGATGCTGGATAAATTCGGCCGTTTAGCTCATCAGGAACAGGATATTTTCCTCGCTTTGATTCCGTTACAGCAAAAACTCGCTCACGCGGAACATTTCCTTGAAGGTGTCGAGGTATTGAATCAATGGGCAAAAAGCTATGAACTGCAGCAGGCCAAAATCCTGTTATTCAATGATCACTGGCAGAAAAACAGCGATGTACCGGAACAATTCTGGCTTGATCGCAAAGGGTTTGAGCTCATCCGTCTGGAACGTCTGGGGCTGCGGAAATTTTATCTGGGCGAACTGACGAACAAAGAGAAATCACTTATTTTCACGCCCGATGAACTGCCTGTGGGCTCCATAGCCTGTTGTCTGCTCGGTGTGCGTTCCAACCAACATCAGCCGACCGCTATTCTGCTGTTCAGTGCCCGCGATACCCGTCGTTTTTATAATGGACAGGATACCGCCTTTCTCAGACATTTGGTGGATATCGTGGAATTACATCTGCATCGCTGGTTATTAAATTTTGAGCAATAAAAATGAACGAACTTCTGCAAAAATACTGGAATCATCTGCGAAACGAACGTCAGGTAAGCCCTCACACACTGGCAAATTATCAACGTCAGCTGGTGGCAGTTCAGCTTATTATGCAGCAGAATGATGTGCGGAGCTGGCGGCAGATCACGCCGAGTTTCGTCCGTTTTTTACTGGCGGAAAGCAGAAAAGCGGGTTTACATGAAAAAAGCCTTGCCTTGCGTTTATCCGCGCTGCGTCAATTTCTCGCTTTTTTAGTGGCGCAGGGTGAGCTGAAAGTGAATCCTGCCGTGGGCATTTCCGCTCCCAAACAAGGCAAACATCTGCCCAAGAATATTGATGAAGAGCAGGCACGGCGGCTGCTGGATAGCCGCAGCAAAGAACCCATTGATATCCGCGATCACGCCATGCTTGAATTGATGTACAGTTCGGGCCTGCGTTTGTCCGAACTGCAAGGACTGAATCTTTCCAACCTCAATTTTCGTGCCCGTGAAGTGCGTGTGCTGGGCAAAGGCAATAAGGAACGCATTTTACCCTTCGGACATCACGCTTCTCACGCCGTGCAGGAATGGCTGAAAGTGAGGATGTTGTTTAACCCGAAAGATGACGCGCTATTTGTCAGTTCTCTAGGCAATCGGATATCACACCGCGCCATTCAGAAACGTATGGAACTCTGGGGTGTGCGGCAGGGATTGAACAGTCATTTGAACCCGCACAAATTGCGTCATTCTTTCGCCACGCATATGCTGCAGGCCAGTTCCGATCTGCGCGCCGTACAGGAACTGCTTGGGCATAGCAACCTGTCCACCACGCAGATTTACACCCATTTGGATTTTCAGCATCTGGCGGAAGTTTACGATCAGGCTCACCCTCGTGCTAAACGGCATAAATAAAAACAGGCAGGCGCTAAACAGGAAAATACCATGAAATTCTACCGCACCTTTACCCCCTACAAGGTTATTTCCTTTGATCTTGATGATACCCTGTATGACAACAGCCAAGTGATTCTTAATGCGGAACAAAATTGTCTGGATTTTCTGAATAAAATTAGTGGAATCAATGAGTTAACTGAAACCTGTTGGCAGCAATGGAAACAGCGGACAGCCCGGCAGATACCCCGATTGAGCGAAGATGTCACCGCTTGGCGAACAAAAACAATTCAGACAATACTGAAAGCTTACGGCAAACCGGCTGAGGAAATTGAACACATTGCAGCGGCAAGTATGCGGCATTTTCTTATTTGGCGGCATAAAATTGATGTACCCGTCCAAAGTATCAGGATTTTGAATCGGTTAAAAACTCGCTATAAACTCACCGCACTTACCAACGGCAATGTTGATCCCGTACGTATCGGTTTATCACAATTCGATTTAATATTAACCGGCGGCAAACAAGGGCGGGCTAAACCTCATTCTGATCTGTTCCATCAAACGGCTGAACATTTCGCTGTGGATCCCGGCGAGATTCTGCATGTCGGCGATAATTTAATCACCGATGTACAGGGCGCCGTGCAGGCAGGCTGCCAAGCGGTTTGGCTGAACGCTTCCGGCAAAGCGCTCTGTCATTTCGATGAGGTAAAAACATTGCCGACGGTGGAAATTAATGATTTAAGTGAATTACTGAATCTGGCTTAGCTCCGGTAAAGTGCGGTGTCAAAAAACGGAGTTTTGCTTCTCTTTTTTCAAAGAATCAATATGAATGCCGAGAAAGGCTCGCATTCAATACGGTTTTGCGCAGCTGCTGCATAGTATTGCGAAGGATTGAGCGTGATACTCAATCCTTTCCTTTTTTATGAAGGAACCTTAATAATTTTTAGATTCCGCTTTATCTACTACAACGGGATCAACGTAGTAAACTTCGGGAATAGGCTGTTTATTAATTTGTTTTATCGCGTGTTCAATGGCGATGGCCACTTGTTTTTTCGGCAATTGATCAATAGTGTTTTGCATTTTACCTTGTTTTACGTATTCAATGGCCAGCGGAATGCCGTCATAACCCGTAATGAGCACCTTACCGGACAGCCCGGCATTTTCTACCGCAGTCACCGCCCCAATCGCCATATTATCGTTGGCGGCAAAGATCCCGTTAACATTAGGATTGGCGGTTAAAATATCGGTTGTTACGTTAAGTGCTTGTTCCGTTTCCCAGTTAGCCGATTGTGAAGCTATAATTTTGATATCCGGATATTCGCCGAAGGCTTTTAAGGCGCCCGCTTTACGCTGTTCGCCGTTATCCACTCCCGGAATGCCTTCCAGCATGGCAATATTACCTTTTCCGCCGAGCGCCTCAATAAGGTTTTTCGCTTCCAGATAGCCGCCGTTAAAATTATCTACGCCCACATAGTTGAATTTTAATCCCGCCGCTTTTGCCGCTTTGGCATCCAGGCGTACGTCTAAGTCAATGATCGGTATTCCCGCTTTCTCCGCTTTCTGGAAAGCCGGAATGAATGCAATAGAATCATTCGGAGTAACAATAATGGCATCTACCTTTTTGGCGATCATATTTTCTACCAGACCGACCAACTGTTCGGTAGAATCTTCTTTCTCCGCCACCTGGATGGTGAGATCTACGTTCATTTTTTTCGCCGTTTCTTCAGCCCCTTGTTTCATTGAAATGAAATATTCATTACTTAACGTCTTCATTAATAGCGCAATCTGCGGTTTATCCGCGGCAAAAGCAAGGGGAGATAATGCCACCAATAAAACACTTGTTTTAAAAATATTTTTTAATGATTTCAATGTCATACAGAATGCTCCTTAATAGATTAAAATTTAATGAATAGTTTCTTAATGAAACGTTTTTAGTCTAATAAAATTTAATCTTAAAAACTGTGAACTGTCTCTCATTATTTAAACAAAAAATGTTTTATTCTAAATAAAACAATTCATACGGATGTAGCATGAACAATAACGCCATTATTAATTTAAAAAATATATCTAAACAATTTTTCGGTAATTCGGTTCTTACGGATATTAATTTGCAGATTAATAGCGGAGAAGTCCTTTGTTTAATAGGAGAAAATGGTGCGGGAAAATCAACGCTATGTAAGATTATTGCCGGTATTTATGCTTGTGATAAAGGGGAAATGCTTTATCAGGGAAAACCTTATCTTCCCGACTCCGTTAAACATGCACAAGAACTCGGCATCGGCTTTATTCATCAGGAATTAATGGTGGTACCGCAGCTGACCGTATTGGAAAATATTTTTCTCGGTGCGGAAAAGAAATTGCCTTTCGGTCGAATGAACTGGACTGAAATGCGGACAAAAACACAGAGGATAATTAATGAACTGGAGCTGGATATTAAGCCGGATGATTTAATTTCCGATTTGTCTATTGCTCAGCAACAAATGGTGGAAATTGCTAAAGCGGTATTTAGTGAATATAAAGTGATTATTTTTGATGAACCTACCTCGTCTATTTCGCGTAAAAATACGGAAACCTTATTCAAAATTATCCATCAGCTTAAAGAAAAGAATGTGGCAATGATTTATATTTCTCACCGATTGGAGGAATTTAAATATATTGCCGATCGTGTGGCGGTTTTAAGAGATGGTTATCTTACCGGGGTTATGCCTTATAAAGAAACCTCATCCGAACAAATTGTAAAACTGATGGTCGGTCGGGAAATTAATTTTGATAAATACCGACGTAATACGCATTTCGAACAGGAAAAATTGCGGGTAGATAACCTGAAAAGTAAATATATAAAGCCAATATCGTTTTCCGTATATAAAGGGGAAATTCTTGGTTTTGCCGGTTTGGTCGGAGCGGGAAGGACGGAAGTATTACGGGCTATATATGGGGCCGATGAATCCAGCGGGCATATTTACATTGATCAGCAAGAAGTAAGGATTGATTCTCCCGAAGATGCGGTAAACCGGAAAATCGGTTTTATTACCGAAGATCGTAAATCTCAAGGATTGGTGCTGGGAATGAGCATTCGGGAAAATATCACCTTGCCGATTCTTAAACGATTCTGGAACGGGTTTTATTTAAATAAAAAACTGGAACGGCGGATTGCTGAAGATAATAGGATAAAACTGCGAATTGTTTCCGGCAGTCAGGAACAGCAAACCAAAACCTTATCAGGGGGAAATCAGCAAAAAGTGATTATTGCCCGCTGGCTGGAAAGCGGCGTAAATATTTTGCTGATTGATGAACCGACCCGAGGTATCGATATCGGAGCAAAATCCGAGATTTATGATTTAATGAGAAAATTTACCGAACAGGGCGGGACGGTTGTAATGGTTTCGTCTGATTTACCCGAGCTAATCACCATTTCTGATCGGATTATTGTTATGCGTAACGGAGAGAAAGTTGATGAAATCAGTGAGCGGGAGAAAATCACGGAAGAAAACTTAATGCATTTAATGATTGGTGTTTAACAATAGGATCTATATATGTCTTCATTAAAAAAAATCATATCTAAATTGGGTATCGGCCTGGTGTTACTCTTTATGATTTTAGGGATGTCTCTAACATCGGATGTGTTTCTTTCAACTAACAATATTCTTAATATCCTGTTGCAGGTTTCAGTCATTTGTGTCATTTCTGTCGGTATGACCTATGTTATTCTGACCGGCGGAATTGATTTATCGGTCGGTTCCATTGTGGCGCTAAGCGCGGTGTGTTTAGGTTTATTCACTCATTGGGGGATTGATTTATTAGGTGAAAGCCCGTCACGGACAGCCGTGCTGGCGGTGGGATTGCTTTCCGTTATCGGCGCGATCATAGTAGGCGCATTGTGCGGATACATCAACGGCTTCGTCATTGTTTACGGCAAAGTCACGCCTTTTATTACCACTCTGGGTATGATGGGCATTGCCAGAGGGCTGGCATTAACCCTGTCTAACGGTAAAACGATTTACAACTTCCCCGAGCCATTGCGTTTTTTTGGTAACGGCCAACTCGCTGTTACGGAAAATTTCGGTATTCCGATTCCCGTTATTATAGCTTTACTTGTGGTATTAATTAGCTTTTACGTACTCACTCAAACCGTGTTCGGACGCCAGATTTATGCGCTGGGCGGAAATCGTGAGGCTGTCAGATTATCCGGGATTAATGTTAATAAACTGGAAATCAAGACCTACGTGATTAACGGGGCTTTATCCGCAATCGGAGCGGTTATTTTAGTCGGACGTTTAAATGCGGCCCAACCTATTGCCGGTACGGGCTATGAGCTGGATGCAATTGCCGCGACGGTGATTGGCGGAACCAGTCTGATGGGTGGAATCGGCTCCGTCATCAGCACATCTATCGGGGCGTTAATTATGGGCGTGCTGCAAAACGGCTTGACATTATTAAACGTTACTTCCTATCTGCAGCGATTGATTATCGGTCTGGTCATTATTCTTGCCGTATTCCTTGACCAATTACGCCGCGGCGAGGTTTCCACCGGTCGTTTAAGAAAAATCTTTTTCAGAGAATAAATATGACGAATTATTACCTCGGTATTGATTGCGGCGGAACCTTTATTAAAGCGGCATTGTTTGATCAAACAGGTAAAATGCATACCTGTGAACGGGAAAATGTTGAAGTGATCAGTGAACACGCGGGTTACGCGGAACGTGATATGCATAGCCTGTGGCAGGCCTGTGCCACTTTGATTTATCGCACCATGCAAACCGCGCGGATTGAGCCTACGCAGATTAAAAGCATTGGAATTTCAGCGCAGGGGAAAGGCGTTTTTTTACTTGATAAATATGATCAACCCTTGGGACGGGCGATTTTGTCTTCCGATCAGCGCGCCTTGGCTATTGTTAAACAGTGGAAAGAGCAGGGTATTGAAGATAAGGTCTATCCGCTTTCCCATCAGTCTTTATGGACGGGGCACCCCGTATCCGTTCTGCGTTGGTTAAAAGAACATGAGCCTGAACGCTACGGTCAAATAAACACGGTTTTTATGACCCACGATTTCTTGCGTTTTTGCCTGACGGGCGAACGCTATTGCGAAGAAAGCAACATTTCGGAAAGTAATTTATATCATATGGAAAAGGGGCGGTATGAACCCGAACTGGCCGCATTGTTAGGTATTGCTGAAATAGTAAATAAACTGCCGCCGATTGTGAAGTCAATTCGGATCGCAGGTTATGTAACGGAACAAGCGGCCAAACTGTGCGGGCTGGCGGCTGGAACGCCGGTGGTCGGTGGTGTATTTGACGTGACGGCAATGACATTGGCCATGAATGATCGCCACGATAATAATAAACTCAATGTCATGTTGGGAACTTGGTCAATCGTTACGGGAATTTCCGACCATATTGATTACACGCAGAAAACGCGTTTTTCCTACGGTAGGTATATTGAGGCGAATAAATTCCTGATTCAAGAAGCCAGTCCGACTTCGGCGGGCAATTTAGAATGGTTTATTAAACAATGGAAATTGAATTATCAACAGGTTAATCAAATGGTTGCGCAGCTGCCGCCGGCTCAAAGTGCGGTGCTGTTTTTGCCGTTTTTGTACGGTTCGAATACCTCATTGGGCATGACGGCCGGCTTTTACGGCATGCAGTCGCATCATACGCTGGGCAATTTGTTGCAAGCCGTATATGAAGGCGTACTATTCAGCCTGACGGATCACCTGGAACGTATGTATCAGTATTTCCCTCACATTGAACGGTTGCGTGTGGCGGGCGGAATTACAAAATCGGCAATATGGTTACAAATGCTGGCTGATTTGTCCGGTAAGGTGCTGGAAGTGCCGGAAATTGAGGAAGAGGGGTGTTTAGGCGCGGCTATTGTGGCCGCCGAAGGTGTGCAGGACGACAGCGGCATGATGCAGCGACAAAGCATAGCGGTGGTTCAGCCTAATCCGGCATTGTTTATGGCTTATCAGAAAAAATACCAAAAATATAAGGCGTTAATTCAAGCTCTGGCACAGCTTTAAATTGAAAATTTTTAAGCTAAACAAAGCCCCGATAATTAATGAAGAAAATTATCGGGGCTTTGTATTGTTTACTATTGATAATGAGTTATTTCACCAATCCGCCGCTTGCCTGTAAATCAGCGTGGTAGGAAGAACGGACGAACGGGCCGCAGGCGGCGTGTTCAAAACCCATTGCCTGTGCTTTTTCGCGGAATTCATCGAATTCTCTCGGCGGCACGTAACGGGCGACGGGCAAATGATGGCGGCTCGGTTGTAAATATTGCCCGAGAGTCAGCATGGTCACGCCGTTAGTGCGTAAATCTTCCATTACTTCCAGAATTTCTTCGTTGGTTTCGCCTAATCCCACCATCAGGCCGGATTTAGTCGGAATATGCGGGAACATTGCCTTGAATTCGCGTAATAATTTCAACGACCATTCATAATCTGCACCCGGGCGGATTTCACGGTATAAACGCGGGATATTTTCCAGATTGTGATTGAACACATCAGGCGGATTATCCTTGAGTTTATCCAACGCCTGTTCGATCCGTCCACGAAAATCCGGCACCAGAATTTCGATTTTGATATGCGGATTTAATGCCCGGATTTCTTTGATGCATTCGGCAAAATGACCGGCTCCGCGATCAGGTAAATCATCACGGTCCACCGAGGTGATCACCACATATTTTAATTTCATGTCCTGAATAGTTTCGGCAAGTTTTTTCGGTTCTTCGGGATCAGGCGGTAGCGGTTTGCCGTGAGCAACATCACAAAACGGGCAACGACGGGTGCAGATAGCGCCGAGAATCATAAAGGTTGCCGTGCCGTGGTTAAAGCACTCGTGCAAGTTCGGACAGGACGCTTCTTCGCAGACGGAATGCAGACCGTGACGGCGCATCCCGTTTTTAATGCTTTCAATTTTGGCCGAGCTGGCGGGCAGTTTGATTTTCATCCAGGCGGGTTTTTTCAATAGTTCCTGATCGGGATCGATATTTTTGACTTGGATAATGGACGTTTTTGCCGCATCGCGATACTTTACGCCGCGTTCCATTTTAAATGGGGTTGACACAATACTTGTTCCTATTTCACTAAACGTTTCAACAAAAGTTTAAATGTTAAAAATTTGTTGCGTAGTATAACCTAAATTTTGCACAAAGTGTGCAACTAATTTGGGTGAAACTTTATCGCAGTCGGCTTCTTCTTTTTCAATGAAGTCAGCGAGCTGACACATCTCAAGCCCGGCGTAACCGCAAGGATTGATGTTGTGGAACGGTTCTAAATCCATATTGATATTGAATGCCAGACCGTGGAAAGAACAGCCGTGGCGGATACGCAGTCCGAGCGAACAGATTTTTCTGCCGTCAATATAAACACCCGGCGCATCAGGCTTGGCATAGGCCTGAATGCCATATTCAGCCAAGGTTTGAATGACCGATTGCTCAAGGGCGGTGACAAGCTGACGCACACTCACTTCGCTGCCGTTGGCTTTGAGGCGTTTAATATCAATCAGTACATACATAATTTGCTGGCCGATGCCATGATAGGTAATCTGCCCGCCGCGATCCGACTGAATTACGGGAATATCGGTTGTATGCAGCAAATGTTCGGGTTTGCCCGCCTGCCCCTGAGTAAACACCGCCGGATGCTGTACCAGCCAGATTTCATCAGCCGTATTCGCTTTGCGGTTGTCGGTAAATTCCTGCATTTTGTGCCAGATTTTCTGATAATCCTGCACACCAAGATGACGGATGAGGAGTTTTGGTTCCGTTGTGGTCTGTTTCATTTTTCTGTTCTCGAATAAAACGCGAGTCGAATCGCTCGCGTTTAAAATGAATTAAAGCATTACAGCACCATTCTCACGCCTTCGATTTTGGCAAGTTCCTCGTAGAGGCGTTCGATTTGAGCGATTTCTTCGGCGATAATATCGATCGAAACCGAATGATAAGTGCCTTTGCTGCTCACGGCGTTACGCGGATTGTAATCGCCTTTGGCATGTTTTTGTACTACCATCACTACGTCATCAATCAAATCATCCCGTGCCGCGCCGACCACTTTAAAGGTAAAATTGCAGGGAAATTCTAATAAATCTTTTAATTTTGCCTGCGGGAGATCCTGTAAATTCACTGTTTTCGTTTCTGCCATATCATTTTCCTTCGTTATCCTGATTCGCTACATATAAGGTTCAAACTGACGGAATTCAAGTAACGGTATGGGTTAAAACTCGCAAAACAGCACCGCACTTTAGTGGGGTTAGGCACAAAGTGCGGTGCTGAGATTCGGAGTTTTTCGGGCCGGATTAGAACAGGTCTTTAATGGTTAATACCAGCCAATCCCAGGCCTTACCGAAGATGCCGCCTTCTTCCACATCTTTCATTACTTGCAGGTTAATACTGGCTATGTCTTTACCGTCAAGCTGATAGATCACTTTACCCACTACCTGACCTTTGCTAAGCGGGGCCTCAAGGCGTTTGCCGTCTAATTCGACACGGGCTTTTAAATCTGTGTTCTTGCCTTTCGGCACGGTAATGTAGCCGTCCTGCAGTACGCCTACGGGCACTTTACTGTCCGAACCGTAGTAAACGCGTTCTTCGGCAACGGCTTTGTCGGCCTCTAAGGTTTTAAAGGTTTCAAAGTTATTGAAACCCCATTGCAACAGTTTTTTGCTTTCTATTTCGCGGCCTTTGTAGGTCGGAACGCCCATCACGACGGAAATTAACCGCATGTTGTTCGGGCTAACCGCCGAAGCGACGAGATTATAGCCGGCCTGATCGGTGTGACCGGTTTTCATGCCGTCCACATTTAAGGTTTTATCCCATAATAAGCCGTTACGGTTCGGTTGTTTGATTTTATTGAAAGTGAAATCTTTTTCCGAATATATTTTATATTCCTCAGGCAGGTCGCGGATAATGTGAGCACCGATAATGGCCATATCGCGGGCGGAAGAGTATTGATTAGGATCGTCTAAGCCGTGTACTGTGGTGAAATGAGTATTTTTTAAACCGAACTGGTCAGCATACTTATTCATGGTATCGATGAATGTCTGAGTGGAACCGGAGACATGTTCGGCTATCGCCACACAGGCATCATTGCCCGAGACGACGATAACTCCGCGATTTAAATCACTCACGGAAACCTGTTGATTGAGGTTCAGGAACATTTTTGACGAACCCGGGAAATTTTTACCCCACGCATTTTCGTCGATAGTTACCATATCATTCGGGCTGATTTTACCTTCTTTAATCGCGGTGCCGGTTACATAGCTGGTCATCATTTTGGTTAATGAAGCCGGATATTGACGCTGGTCGGGGTTTAACGCTGCTAATACCGCGCCTGAGTTGTAATCCATTAGGATAAAAGTCTGTGCGTTTAATTGCGGTGCCGCGATACCGTATTGAACATCCTCGGCATGGGCGGCCAATGATATGGAGAACAAGCCCGCAAGTAAAGTAAGATTCGTTTTGCGTAATATTTTGTTGAACATTGATGAATCCTTGAATTAGTTATAAGTGTAAACAATCAGTTGTTGACTTTTATCCAGTTTGTTTACCGTTGTTTTTAATTGGTTTACAGCATCAAGACCAGCGAGATCCTGCAGATGAAGTTCATAACGATCTCCTTTTTGTTTAATTTGGCCGGTCATGTTTTTTTGTGCCAGTTGTTTTGTCAGCTCTTTAGCCTGCTGATGGCTGGAGATATTGGTAATCCGCACATTATACGGCTTCGTGGTTGAACGTGCCGAATTTTTTGCAATGGCGGCGGTAGTTATTTTACTGCCTTGGGAATTTGTTTGGATTCTTTGACGGCCGTTATCCGTCTTGGCTAACTTTGCCAGGGTAGAGGCTCCGGACCCTGAGATTTGTCCGTTACGTTCGACATGCAATGCTTCTACGCGTACTTTAGCCACGCCCGAACTAATCATCCGCAGTTCACGGGCCGCCGCTTTGGATAAATCCATAATACGGGTGTTGGAAAACGGACCACGGTCATTGATACGTACAATCACTTTTTTATTGTTACGCATATTGGTCACTAAGGCATAGGAACCCAGCGGCAGGGTTTTATGTGCCGCGGTGTAGCCGGATGCGTTGTAGGCTTCTCCGCTGGCCGTGCGGCGACCGTGGAATTTACTGTGATAATAACTTGCCATGCCTTCTTTGACATAATTCTTAGCATTGCCATGAGTGCTTGTTGTATATGATTTACCATTTACCACATAGGTATTAGATGTAGTTACTTTGCCTTGATAAGTAAGCTTAGGGCCTGCCACGCCATAGTTTTTTTTCGTATCGGCTTGCGCCGAGCATGCACTCAAAGCAGTAACTGCAAGTAATGCAGCCAGTATAAATTTTAATTTCATAATAGTTTACTCTAGGTTTGCCAGCCTAAATTTGTTAGCTCATTTATTTTAATCTCAACTTATAAGATGATAAAAAAGTAATTAGTTCCCTCTGCCGTGGTAGAGCGTCCGTCTATGGGTGTGAACGGACATCACAAGCCCGAAGCCCGCCATAAGGGAAACAAATGATGTTCCGCCGTAGCTTATTAGCGGTAATGGTACACCGACTACGGGCAAAATGCCACTTACCATGCCAATGTTTACAAATATATAAACAAAGAAGATAAGGGTTAACGCCCCCACCAGAATACGGCCAAAGGCGTTTTGTGCCCCGACACCGATTATCAGTCCGCGAATCATAATGAAAAAGTAGAGTGCCACTAGAATTGTAATGCCCAGCATACCATGTTCTTCACTGAGGACGGCAAAAATGAAATCCGTGTGCGGTTCGGGTAAAAATTCCAACTGGGATTGTGTGCCTTGCATCCAGCCTTTGCCGAATAAGCCGCCGGAGCCAATCGCTATTTGAGATTGCAGAATATGATAGCCCGCCCCTAACGGATCTTTTTCAGGATCAAACAAGGTTAGCACACGCATACGTTGATAATCGTGCATTAAATATAACCACATTATCGGAATAAACCCTGCCAGACCGACGATAGCGGCAAGAATCAGCCACCAGCTCATACCGGCCAGGAACACGACAAAGATGCCGGAAGCGCCGACTAAAATAGAGGTGCCTAGATCCGGCTGAATGGCCACCAACAATGTCGGTATCAAAATCATAATGAGTGCAATGATCGTTTCGAACAGTTTGGACGGCATACTGCGGTTGCCTAAATACACCGCCACCATGAGCGGTACGGCTAATTTTACAATTTCCGAGGGTTGAAAACGGAACAAGCCGAGATCAAGCCAGCGTTGCGCTCCTTTGCTGGTAGTACCGATAAGATCCACCAGAATTAACATAACGAAGCCCGCAATGTATAAATAAGGGGCGACCCGCTGATAAAAACGCGGCGGAAACTGCGCCATCACGATCATAACGGTAAAGCCTAACAGCACCTGAATGATACGGTTGCGAAACATCACTTCATTGCCGCCTACCGCACTGTAAAGGACCAGTATGCCGTAAGCGGAGATACAAATAAGTCCCAACAATAGCCAAGGATCTAAATGCACTTTCTGCCAGAAGTTAGAAAAGAGCGATTTTTTCTCGGTCATTGTCATTCCGTGGTTTCCTCATCATTGGTCGGCATCGGTGCGGTTTCTTCATTTGATTCACCGTTATCTGTTGAATTATCCGGCGGCGTTCCAATATCCGTCGGTACCACTTCGGTCGGCAAAGTGTTTTCTTCCATTTTTTCGCCTTTTTCTTCTTCTGATTTTAATAATTTAGGCAGGCGGTTATTCAGATAAAAATCCATCACCTTGCGCGCCACAGGTGCCGCATTGCTTGAACCGCCGCCCGCATTTTCCAGAATGAGCGATACCACCACTTGGGGCGATTCATAAGGAGCATAAGCGGTAAACCAGGCATGATCATGCAACTCGCGTTTTAGCTGCTTGGCATCGTAACGCTGATTTTCTTTCAGACTGAATACCTGTGCCGTACCCGATTTGCCCGCCGCATTGTAATTTGTTCCGATGAATGCCTTACGCCCCGTACCGGCCGGGCCGTTAATCACACCGAACATACCGCGTTTGGCCGCGCTCCAGTATTCGGCTTTCGGCTCTTTAATATCTTCATATAACAACGGATCCTTATAGGGTTCGCTAGTGACGCCGTTGGTTTCTTTCATCAGGTGCGGTGTGTTGACCTTGCCATTATTGACTAAAACGGTCGTCGCTTTTGCCAGTTGCAGCGGTGTGGCGATCCAGTAGCCCTGCCCGATCCCCACAGGGATCGTGTCACCCATTACCCAGGATTTTTTGTATTTTTTCTGTTTCCACTGGCGGGTCGGCATAATACCCGCGGTTTCTTCCTGAATATCAATACCGGTCGGCAAACCGAAACCGAATTTGTTCATCCATTCCGCCAGGCGGTCTATGCCCATTTTATAGGCAACCTGATAAAAATAGGTATCCGCCGATTCGGTGATGGCTTTATTCAGATTTAAGCTACCGTGGCCGGTTTTTTTCCAGTCGCGGAACCGTTTGGTGGTATTCGGTAAAATCCAGTAACCGGGGTCGAAAATGGTGGTGTTTTGCGTAATCACGCCTTCCGTCAGTGCGGCCACGGAGATAAACGGTTTTACCGTGGACGCCGGCGGATAAGCACCTTGTGTGGCACGGCTGTACAGCGGACGATCGGGATCGTTGAGCAGACGTTTATAATCCGCGACCGAAATACCGCCCACAAACAGATTGTTATCATAGCTCGGGCTGGATACCATCGCCAGAATGCCGCTGTCTTTCGGGTCCATTACCACGACGGCTCCCTTTTGCCCCGCCAGTAATTCGGCGATATAGAGCTGCAATTCAAGATCAATGGTTAAATGGATACTTTTGCCCGCAATAGGAGGTTGTTCACTGAGCTTACGAATAACCTTGCCGCGGTTGTTGATTTCCACCTGCTCATAGCCCGCGGTGCCGTGCAGTTGATCTTCGTAGTAGCGTTCGATTCCCAATTTGCCTATATCGGTGGTGCCGGAATAATTGGCGGATTTTTCTTCTTTTTTCAGCCGTTCGGCGTCTTTCTCATTGATTTTCGCCACATAACCCAAAATATGCGACAGCGGTTCGCCGTATAAATAATGGCGTGTAAAATAAGGACGCACGTCTAAACTTTCATATTTATATTGGTTCACGGCAAAACGGGCCATTTGCTCTTCGGTCAGATCCGCTTTCAGCATAATCGGCGTATAGCGGGTGGAACGGCGGCGTTCTTTTTTAAACTGTTCGATATCTTCATCGGTCAGCCCCACGATATCCCGCAATTCCTCAAAGGTACGCTCCAGATCTTCCACTTTCTCCGGCACAATATAGAGCCCGAAAAAGGTTAAATTCTCGGCTAGCAATATACCGTTGCGATCGTAAATCAGCCCACGGGTCGGCGCCACCGGCAACAGCTTGATACGGTTGCCGTTGGAACGGGTCTGATATTTGTCATATTCCACTACCTGCAAATGATATAAATTGGTAAACAGCACGGCGGTGAGTACAACGGTACCGATAAAGGCGACTAAGGCGCGGCGGGCAAACAGATTCCGTTCCGCTTTATTATCGCGGATCGGCTCATGCAGAGGAGCGGCAAACAGGTTACGTAGAAAATTCATCCGTTACTCACGATGATAAGGGTGATTGGTACTTAACGACCAGGCCCGATACAGGCTTTCCGCCACGACCACCCGCACTAACGGATGGGGCAAAGTAAGAGGGGAGAGTGACCAGCTTTGTTCCGCTGCCGCCTTGCATTCGGGTGAAAGCCCCTCAGGCCCGCCGATAAGCAGACACAGATCACGACCGTCGTTTTTCCACGCCGCCAATTGCTGTGCCAGCTGAGCGGTGGTCCAAGGTTTGCCGGGAATATCCAGGGTCACGATTTTCCCTTTGCCGCAAGCCGCCAGCATGGCTTTACCTTCCTGCTCGAGAATCCGTCTGATATCGGCGTTTTTACCGCGTTTGCCGGCAGGAATTTCTATCAGTTCAAAAGGCATATCTTTAGGAAAACGGCGTTGATATTCTTCAAAACCGGTCTTCACCCAATCGGGCATTTTGGTACCCACGGCAATCAGTTGTATCTTCATAAAGTGCGGTGTCGAAATCGGGAGTTTTTACGTGTGGTTAGGCCCAAAGTTTTTCCAGTTGGTACATTTCGCGGCTGTCACGCTGCATGATATGCACAATCGCCTGCCCGAAATCCACCACAATCCAGTCCGCCACCGCTTTACCTTCCTGCCCGAAAGTTTCGAAGCCCGCCTGTTTGCTTTCATCAATCAGCTTTTGGGCCACCGACGCCACATGGCGACCGGATGTTCCCGTGCAGATAATCATATCGTCGGTGACGGACGACTTACCCCGCACGTCAATACGTTGAATTTCCGTCGCTTTTAAATCATCAAGCTTAGTTAGAATAAAGTCCACTAAATTCATCTTTTCTCCTCTTACGAAGTGCATAATTCTAGCACGAGATCCGCGCAAGCGGAATAAAACCGCAAAAACTCGCCAAAACAACACCGCACTTTGCGGCGGATTTATAAAAAACAAAGCCCCGAATTAACAGGGCTATCATGAAATTAAAGCGGCAAATTACATGCCGATAATCACACAGTTGGCGATGGAACTCGCCTGCCGGCGGGCGGCATTGGCCGCGTTGCGATCACCCAGCGGACCGATCACGACGCGGTTCCAGTCGGAGCTGGTGTTGACACGCGCATTAAGACCCGTCATTGCTAGGCGGGCCTGTAAACTTTCCGCCTGAGCTTTATTTTTAAACGCTCCGCATTGCAAACCGAATTTACCGCCGGCCGGTTTCGCGGCCGTCTCGGCTTTTTTGCTTTCCTCCGCCTTTTTGGCGGCGTCTTTTTTAGCCTGTTCGGCTTTCGCTCTATCCGCCGAAGCGGCTTCAACAATCACCGCTTTCTTAGCCTGTTCCGCCTTCGCGGCTTCGGCTTTACGGCGTTCTTCTTCTTCTGCTTGTGAAACGGAAGCATCCTGTTCCGTAGCGGTTGCCGCCGCTGTTGAATTATCTGCTGCGGCAGCCTGAGCCGCGGCTTCCGCCCGTTTCACTTTGTCCAGTTCGGCCTGTTTTTCTTTTTCAGCCAGTTTCTTTAATTCTTCTTTTTGTTTTTCACTCAGTTTAACCGAATTCTGCTGCTCTTCCGTGGTCGGCACGGTGCGGCTTTCCAGTTCTTTAATATAAGACCATACTTCTTCAGGCCGGCTTGGCAGCTGGCTTTTCGGCTGCGTTTTGGTTTCAACGGCGGGCTGTTGGACTTCAGGCGCTTTTTCTTTTAAAAGGTATAACCCCGCGGCGAAGCCGACCACGACGATGACGGCGATAGTCAGTAATAATGTTTTGTTTCCGCCCGATTTTTTTTTCTTTCTGCCGTTATTACGAACGGCGTAATCACGTTGTTGAGCCACGATAAAACCCTATAAATTCATATGAAATGATACTGTTAAAATTTATAAAAATGCGGTTAATTTTACTGAATAATTCATCTATTGACCAGTTCTTTAGCTTAAATCCTGCGGATCCACGTCCAAAATGCAACGAACCTTAGCGGGTTTATCCGCGTTTTCCGCGTTAAATTGCTGTAAGGCCTGCTGCAGCAATGGCTTGGATGGCGTTTGCAGCAATAATTGCCAGCGATATCGTCCCGCTTTTTTGCCGAACGGGGCAGGCATCGGGCCGAGGATTTGAAAGTGCGGTGCCGATTTTTCGAGTTTCCAATTCTGAAACCAATCCGCTATCTGCTGCAAATGCTGTTCCGCCTCTTCGCCGTGGCGACTTTCCGCCTTGAACAAAGCTTGCCCGCTAAAGGGCGGCAGGCCCATAGCATGCCGTAATTGCAACGCTTGCTCGGCAAAGGCATGATAGCCTTGAGTAAGCAGAGTTTGCAGCAGCGGATGATCGGGATAATGGGTTTGCAACACCACTTCACCCGCTTTCTCCGCCCGTCCGGCACGGCCCGAAACCTGCACATAGAGCTGCGCCAGCCGTTCTTCCGCGCGGAAATCCAACGAAAACAAGGCGTTATCCACATTTACAATAGCCACCAAGGTTACATTCGGAAAATGATGCCCTTTGGCCAGAATCTGGGTGCCGATTAAAATCTGGCTTTTGCCCTGTCGAATAGCGTCCAACTGGCTTTCCAGCTTGCCTTTGCGGGCGGTAGTGTCGCTGTCGATGCGGGTGGTTTGATAGTGCGGAAAAAACCGCCGCAGCGCCTCTTCCAGCTGTTCCGTGCCCAGCCCAGTGGTAATCAGATGGGTTGAACCGCAGTCGGCGCATTGCATGGGCACAGGCTTTTGAGCGGCACAGTGATGGCAGCGCAGCACGCGCTGCTGCTGATGATAAGTGTAGGGCTTATCACATTGCGGACAGGACGCCATCCAGCCGCATTCATGGCACAACAGCACCGGGGCGAAGCCACGACGGTTTAAAAACAGCAGCACCTGATTGCCTTGGCTTAAATGGCTTTGCATTTTGTTCAGCAAGGTAAGAGATAACCCGTGTTCCACTTTCTGCGCTTTTAAATCAATTACTTGCTGCCGCAGCGGGGATATGTTATTGCCCGCCCGGCGGGATAGCACGATATGGCGATATTTGCCGTTTTTTACGTTATTCAGGCTTTCCAGACTGGGCGTGGCAGACCCCATCAGCACGGGAATATTCAGCTGTTTGGCATAGACCACGGCAAGATCGCGGGCGTGATAACGCCAGCCGCCGTCCTGCTGTTTGAAGGAGTTATCGTGTTCTTCGTCAATCACAATTAGTCCGAGCCGTTTGAACTGGCTGAACAGAGCCGAACGTGTGCCGATCACAATGGCGCTTTCTCCTTGGCGGGCACGCTGCCACACCTGTAGGCGTTGCGTGTCGTTTAAATTGGAATGCAGCACATCCATCGGCACATTAAAACGTGCCCGGAAGCGGCGGATGGTTTGCGGCGTTAATCCGATCTCAGGCACCAGCACCAGCACCTGATTGCCTTGTTTCAGCACTTCTTCAATGTATTGCAGATAAATTTCCGTCTTGCCCGAGCCGGTTACACCGTCCAGCAGCCAGGCGGCAAAGCCTTGGTGGAATAATAACTGGCTGAGCGCGAGGGCCTGCTGTTTGTTTAAGGTTAACCGATTTTGCTCATTTGCCACGGGCTGCTCTTTGAGGCGGTCTTGCCATGGCACGATGGGCGTGGCCCGTTCCTGCTCGCTGACAAACCGTTTGGCTTTGAGCTGCGACCATATCGCCGCGTTGAAGCTGTTGTTGCCTTTTTCCAGCGGGCTAAGCCGCAGCGCTTGCAATGCTTCAAGCTGTTTTTTCGCCCGTTTGAGTTCGCCGGAGCCGAGGGCTTGTTCACCCTGTTCCGTCAATTGCCAAAAAACTCGCGATTTCGACACCGCACTTTCACCCTGGCGTAATTTTATCGGCAGGGAGGAAAACAGTACATCACCCAAGGCATACTGATAATAGCCCGCTCCCCAGCTTAATAATTGCCATAATTCCCGATTGAAAACCGGCTGTTCGTCAAGGCAGGCGAGGATAGATTTCAGTCGGGCGGAAGAGACCTCGGTGGACCGCGGCAGCTCCACTACAATACCCACGCGCTTTTGCGTACCGAACGGCACCAGCACGCGGCAGCCTACCGCCGGCTGCAGTTCGGCAGGCAGTAGGTAATCGAAAAAACGCATTAAAGGAACGGCTAACGCCACACGAACAAGCTGCATAGAATCCAAATGAAGTTGATGTTACCGAATCGAAAATCCGTTCATTATACCCAAATCCGCCCCTTGAATAATCCATTTTTTTCGGTATAATTTGCCCCCTAAACAAAAGCGTGCCATTTATGGCGTAATATTAACTCACGCGGTGTTTGGATATTCGTCCCGAATAGGTCCTTATAGCGGCGTGGCTTCATTTTGAGGTTTTCTATGAAACAAGGTATTCACCCGGAATATAAAGAAATTACCGCGACCTGTTCTTGCGGTAATGTAATCAAAACCCGTTCAACGATAGGTAAAGATATCACTCTGGACGTATGCGGCAAATGCCATCCGTTCTACACCGGCAAACAACGTGTTGTTGATACCGGCGGTCGAGTAGAACGTTTCAACAAACGTTTCAGTATCCCAGGTACGAAAAAATAATTTTGAATAAATATGAAACAAACCCCGCTGAGAACGGGGTTTGTTTTTTTATTATCAATGTTTGCTGGCGTTATATATCTGCATGGCTTGCGGCATTAAACGCTGTAAATTGGCCTGTCGGGCGGCGTCGCTCGGGTGGGTGGACAACAATGAGCCGCCGTGACTGCCGGAGGCTTTTTGCATTTTCTGCCATAATGTGGGCGCTGCCTGCGGGTTGTATCCCGCCTTTGCCATTAAAATGAGCCCGATTTCATCAGCCTCGGTTTCGTTGCTGCGGGAGAAGGGTTTATCCACTCCGAGATCCATGGCGGAAGTTGCCAAACCGCCGGTATCCACGCCTAATGCCATAGAGGCGGCAATATCAGCAACGCCGCCGATAATTCCGGTGAAAACGCCTACGTTCTGGGCTTTTTTGCTGTGTTCCTGTAGCGCATGAGCCATTTCATGCCCGATCACCACGGCGATTTCATCATCACTTAGATTTAAGTTTTCCACCAAGCCAGAATAAACCACCATTTTACCGCCAGGCATGGCCCAGGCGTTTAATTCTTTCGATCTTATCACGTTAATCTGCCAGTTAAATTTTTGCCCGGTATGGTTATCCTTATCGGCATAAGGCACTATTCTGTTGAACACGGCGTGCACACGTTTTGCGGTGGCTGATGATGTATCCAACACCTTTTTCGTACGGGCTTTCGCCAGCACCTGAGCATATTGTGAGGCGGCCTGTCGGTTGATATCTTCACTGGTCGCACAGGCAATTAAGAGTGCGGCGGATAAGGACAGAATTGCCAATTTTTTACAGATATTGGTCATTGGGGTTCCTTAATGAGTAGTCATTTTCGGCCGATTATAACCAGATTTTGTTTCGCTTACCAGAGAATGCTAGAATGACAAAAATTTTTATGAAAGGATAAAGTTATGCCAACTCTCAGCGTTGCAATGATTGTAAAAAATGAGGCTCGGGATCTCGCTTTGTGTTTGGACACGGTTAAGGATTGGGTGGATGAAATCGTCATCTTAGACAGCGGCAGTACGGATGACACGCGGGAAATAGCGCAGCGGTACGGAGCGAAATTCTACACAAACAGCAACTGGCAGGGCTTTGGCAAACAACGTCAGCTTGCCCAGCAATATGTCACCGGTGATTATGTGCTGTGGCTGGACGCGGATGAGCGCGTGAGTGATGAATTACGTCGTTCTATTCAAAGTGCGGTGCTGAAAAATGCAGAAAATAGCGTGTATGAGCTGCCGCGTTTAAGCGAAGTGTTCGGCAGAGAAATCCGTCACGGCGGTTGGTATCCCGACTATGTAGTCCGTTTATACCCGACCCGCCTGGCGCGTTATAATGATTCGTTAGTGCATGAGAAAGTTATTTATCCCGCGAACACCAAGGTCGAAAAGCTAAACGGCGACCTGCATCATTTTACCTATAAGGATCTGTATCATTATCTGGTGAAGTCCGCCCATTACGCCGACGCCTGGGCACAGCAACGCCGGGCTAAAGGCAAAACCGCCGGTCTGCTGGACGGCATTACTCACGCCATAGGCTGTTTTATTCGAATGTATATCGTTAAAGCCGGTTTTCTGGACGGTAAACAAGGTTTCCTGCTGGCTCTGCTTTCCGCTCATTCGACGTTTAACAAGTATGCGGATTTGTGGGTGAAAGCGAGAGTAAAATAAAAAAGCCACTGTTCGGTTGGCAGTGGCAAAATGAAAAAAGACGTTAAATTAGCATTATTATTTTGATGAAACCTGTTTAAGGAAAATTTGCCGCGGTTTGGTTAAACCGAGTCTTTCCGCTTCGTTGACTAAATTCATTGCCTTATTGACATCACCCGCTTTTAAAGCTTTGCTGACGGCCTGGTTAAAGTAGGCTTCAGTATCTTTATCCACCGGTGTGGCAATAGCCGGCTTGGAAGAGGCGGCAGTCGGTGTGCCGCCCGTGCCGACGGCGGTAATCGTTTTGCTCTTCTTGGTCGGCAGAATGTCTTCCAGACCGATAAATCTGGTGCCTTGATCGTTGGTTACATTCACAATCACTTCGCCCGCCAAACTGTGTTGCACTTCAATATCATTAATTGCCGGCGGCTGGTTTCCCATCGCTTTGGCATAGACTTTGGCAGGGTGTGTGACCATCGTGGTTTTGGCTAAATCCGCTTTGGTGGTATAAATCAACAGATAGATATAGCCTTGGTTTACCGCGGGAGTAAGATTTAATTCCGCGGTGAAGCGGTTCGGCTTCATGCCGCGTTCTTCTTCATATTTAAAATAGGAAGAAGGATATTCCGCCGCCACGTTAAAATTGCCGTCTAATACCACCGCGCTTGGTACGAAAACATGCGTGTCCACCACCGGGCTGGTAATTTCAATATTTAATGTGCCTTGATTGGCGGGAATACGATACGCCACCACCGGGCTTTCCGTGCCGGCGAACGAAGTGGTAAACGTCTGTTTCTGTTGTTCGGTCAAGGTGGTTTTTAAATCTTTGGATAATTCCACATCTGTCCATGGAATGGAAGATAATGTCTGCGGGTTAATATGAACAGACTGGTTGGCAAAAACAGGCGCGGCAAGACAGGCCGCAAGGACAGTTGATAAAAACAATTTTTTCATATTAACCTCAGTAATTCTGATAATAGATTCCGATTAAGAGGGGGCTGAGTCCGCCCCCGAGACAGGTGTTTACCACCAGGCTTCCATTTGGATACCCACGATAAATTCATTGTCTTTCGCGTCGTATCCCGCACTGGTGCGTTGATCGATATTAAATGTGTCGTTCCAACGTCCCCATGTACCGAATACACGAATGGCGGGACGCGCCCAGATGCTGCTGCCGGCTTGCCATTGTTGGGCAAGGGTGGCTTTCACTAAGTCGTTTTTCTTGCCGGTGGCCTGATCTTTAATACGGTCATAACCGACTTCAACTAATGTACTCATGGTTTCAGTCCATTTATACATCGGACGGATACCTGCCGAGTACCATGTTTTACCCGTTTTGTTATCCAAATCGGTTTTTTCGTAAATTAAAGCGTACATGCTTTCCCATTTATCGCCTAATTTAATCGAACCGTGATCAACCACGCGGATCATATGGCCGTTATTATTGATGGAGCCGCCTTGTGAGTGACCGGTATTCCAGGATGTCATTGAATCGGTGGCATATTGTACGACGAATTTATTAAAGCCGCCAAAGAATTCACCCTGCGTATGTTCGGCCGTGATCATATAACCGTCTTTGGAAGCGTTCGGATCAAGCCATGCATCGCCATCAGTACGAGCCCGTCCGTAGTCGAAACCGATTTCTAATTTACCGTTCGGATTCACATTCAGATCGGCTAAACGAATGTCGAACACATCGTTATAAACATCACGATCTTTATTGGAGGTACATTTGTTCGTTGCACTGTCGCAAGTCCAGCTGTATGCGCCACCTGCTTCAGTGTTACGTGTAACGGCTAAAGACAACTTACCGAAACCTAAATCAATATTTTCCACCCCGGCACCAGGACCTGAAATATCCCAGTAGTAGAAGTCGTTCATATGTACGTCATGACGTTGGTAGAAACGTTTACCGGCCCATAATGTGGCGCCCGGTAAGCTGTCAGCGAAATTTTTGAACTGAACGTTGATTTCACGCAAAGCCGGGCTAGTGGATTCCCAGTCTATCTGTTGATTGACGGAATAGGCAATATTGGAATCCAAATAAATGGATTTATCACCATTTTTATAGAGTTCCTGCCCTAATTTCATTTCGACGTAGGTTTCCGCTTCGTTACCCAAACGGTATTTTAAACCGCCGCCGTTCACTTGTAAGGCTTTCTGTTCCCCGCCTCCGGATGTCCAGCCGATACCGGAACGCGCATAGCCGTGGAAATCAACCGCAGATGCCTGGGAGGCGAATACCGCACCAGTTACCGCCAATGCAAGTAACGTTTTTCTAGTTTTAATCATAATAGACCTCATTGTCTTTAGGTTATCAAAAATTGTCAGCATCCCGGTCGAACCGCAGCCATGAACGCCGGACAAAAAAACTTGGTTTTTCAGCACCGCACTTTATACGCCGATTTCCCGGTATAAGCGGCGGCAGGCCGAACCGTCTTCTTTAAACAGGTGACAACGCTCAGGCACGATGCCGATATCTATGGCCTCACCTTCTTTTACCAACATGGTATCCGCCTGACGATAAACTAATGTCGGCTGTTTAATTTCGGGAATTTCCAAATGCACCTGCGTTTCATTGCCCAGAAATTCCACCACTTGTACGTTGCCGCGTAAGGTGACCTGCGCTTTATCAGATGGAATCAAATGTTCCGGACGAATACCGAGGGAAACCGTTTCGCCCACTTTTACCCCGGCGCCTTCTACAGGAATCCAGAAAGTATGGTGATTGGCGTCAGGCAGTTCCACCTGCACTTGTTCTTTTTCTACGGCGGTCACCCGCACCGGCAGGAAATTCATTTTCGGTGAACCGATAAAACCCGCCACGAAACGATTGGCAGGGTAGTGATAAAGCTCCAACGGTTTACCCACCTGAGCGATACCGCCCGCTTGCAGCACGACAATTTTGTCTGCCAAAGTCATGGCTTCAATCTGGTCATGGGTAACGTAAATCATGGTGCGGTTCAGGCGTTTGTGTAATTTAGAAATTTCCACCCGCATTTGTACACGCAGCGCGGCGTCAAGATTTGACAGGGGCTCATCAAGCAGGTACACGTCAGGTTGCGAGACCAGTGTCCGCCCGATGGCAACCCGTTGGCGTTGGCCGCCTGACAGGGCTTTCGGTTTCCGATCCAGTAAATGGGCAAGCTGCAATACTTCGGCCACCTGATCGACTTTTTTCTTCCGTTCGGCCTTGTGCACACCGGCCAGTTTTAAGCCGAACGACATATTTTCCGCCACATCAAGGTGAGGGTATAAGGCATAGGATTGGAATACCATACCGATTCCACGTTTGGCGGGTTCCACATCATTCATGCGTTTATCGCCGATAAACAAATCTCCCGAAGTGATATCTTCCAGTCCCGCAATCATGCGGAGCAGGGTAGATTTACCGCAGCCTGACGGACCGACAAAAACGACAAATTCACCTTCCTTTATATGTAAATTAATGTCTTTGGATATATGAACATTGCCATAAGATTTACATACATCTTTCAATAAAACATCAGCCATAGAATTTTCCTCGTATAAAATGCCTTCATATCCAAAAAACCTGGCATTATAGTGAATAAATCGGACAGAAAAAAAATCATCCTAAGAAAAAATTTTTAAGGATTAGATAAATTCCTTCGAATTCATCACTTTCACGGGATATCAGAATTTTTTTCGCTTATTTTTATGAATAAATTGTGAACAAAGTCACATTTCTCACGGATTATGGCATGATAAAGATCACAGTTTTGCTTAATATGTGATTCAGGTCACATTTTTTGCGCTAGAGTATGAGAAACAAGGATGATGAAGAGGATTTAATTTATAGGCAATCTTAGTCTCGAAAGAGTTGTATTAATTCAAACTTTACTGTTTAGGAGTAACACTATGAAAAACAAACTCGTTACATTAACTTTAACCGCAATTGCGGGTTTAGTCATTTCGGCTTCTTCCGTTGCGAAGATGGAACAAGGGAAACTTACGATTTGGATTAATGGGGATAAAGGTTATAACGGTCTCGCCGAAGTCGGTAAAAAGTTTGAACAGGATACGGGGGTAACGGTATTCGTCGAACATCCGGACAAACTGGAAGAAAAATTCCCTCAAATGGCGTCAACAGGTGATGGCCCGGATATCATTTTCTGGGCGCACGACCGGTTTGGCGGCTATGCTCAATCCGGTCTGTTGGCGGAAATCAACCCTTCCAAAGAATTTAAAGATAAGTTTGTTGATTTTGCTTGGGATGCGGAAAGCTATAACGGTAAAGTGATTGGTTATCCCGTAGCGATTGAGGCGCTTTCTCTTATCTACAATAAAGATTTGCTGCCTGAACCGCCGAAAACATGGGAAGAAGTGGTTAAACTGGATAAAAAATTCAAAGCAGAGAAGAAAAATGCGGTGATGTGGAATCTTTCCGAACCTTACTTCACCTGGCCTATTATTGCGGCGGACGGCGGTTACGCTTTCAAATTCGAGAACGGTAAATACAATCCGAATGACATCGGAGTGGATAATGCGGGGGCTCAGAAGGCGTTGCAGTTCGTGGTGGATATGGTGAAAAATAAAGTCATCAGCGCGGATATGGATTACGCTATTGCCGAGGCAAGTTTCAATAAAGGGGAAACCGCGTTAACCATCAACGGGCCTTGGTCTTGGGGCAATATTGATAAAAGCGGTGTGAAATACGGTGTCGCGGTATTGCCGACCCTCAACGGCAAACCGTCTAAACCGTTTGTCGGCGTGTTAAGCGCGGGAATTAACTCGGCCAGTCCGAATAAGGATTTGGCAACGGAATTCCTTGAAAATTATCTGTTGACGGATGAAGGCTTGGCCGCGGTGAATAAGGATAAACCGTTGGGCGCGGTGGCATTGAAGTCTTATCAGTCAGAATTGGCGAAGGATTCCCGCATTGCGGCTACCATGGAAAATGCGGAACACGGTGAGATTATGCCGAATATTCCGCAGATGACGGCTTTCTGGTATGCGGAACGCAGTGCCATCATTAACGCGGTGAACCAACGCCAAACGGTAAAACAGGCATTGGATGATGCAAAGGCGCGTATTCAAAAACAATAATATAAATCCGGCACAGGCGTTTCGTCTGTGCCTCATTTCTATCTTTCAACTCAATGCTGCATTCAAAACCAATGAAAAGTGCGGTGTTAGAAAATAGAGTTTTTAATGCTGGTGACAACCAACATTGCGGTAAAAATCTGTTCGCAGGTTGTGATTAATTTTCGGTTATATTTCAAGGTGTTCCTATGCAACAAGTAGCCACTCAAACAAAATCGCAATCTTGGCTCAAATGGCTTATTGTCGGTATTGTGTCATTGATTGATCTTTATCTCGTCGTGCTGATGTACTTGCAAGGAGAATTTATTTTTGCCATTTTAACCTTAGTACTCGTGACTTCGGGCATCTACATTTTCTCTAATAAGAATACTTACGCATGGCGCTACGTTTATCCCGGTGTAATGGGGATGGGCATTTTTATTTTATTTCCGCTGATTGCCACCATTGCTATCGCTTTTACCAATTACAGCGGTACTCATCAGTTAGCCTTTGAGCGAGCGGTCGGCGTGCTCACCGAACAACGTTATTTCGCCGGGGATAAGTTTGATTTCAAACTTTATCCGCAAGAAAGTAATGCGTGGAAAATAGTCCTGGAGAACAAAAATACGGGGCAATATTTTGCTGCGGACAATTTGCATTTCGGTGATGCTTCCGCGGCCTTGAAGGAAGTTTCCGCATCTCCGGCCGATGCCGCGGCACCGTTGAAGGTGATTACACAAAACCGTACGGCATTACAGAAACTGAAATTAATATTGCCTGACAGCAATGAATTAACCATGAGTTCATTACGCCAGTTTTCAGAACAGAGACCCCGTTACAGCTATGACGACGGCACAGGCAATTTACGCAACAACGAAACGGGCAAGTTATATCGTCCGAATAATGAGATTGGTTATTTCCAGCAGGTTGATCAGGACGGTAACTGGCTGACGGAAACCATAGAGCCGGGTTATACCGTTACCACGGGATTTACCAACTTTGTCCGCATTTTCACTGATGAAGGTATTCAAAAACCGTTTGTACAGATTTTTATCTGGACGGTGGTTTTCTCAGTGTTAACGGTGGTGTTCACGGTTATTCTCGGCATGATACTGGCCTGTTTGGTGCAATGGGAAGCATTGAAAGGGAAAGGCATTTATCGTTTATTCTTAATCCTGCCTTATGCGGTGCCGTCTTTTATATCTATCCTTGTATTCAAAGGGTTATTCAATCAGAGTTTCGGCGAAATCAATATGATATTAAATCAACTGTTCGGCATTAGCCCGGAATGGTTTAATGATCCGTTTTTAGCCAAAACTATGATCTTAATTGTGAATACATGGCTGGGTTATCCGTACATGATGATTCTGTGTATGGGCTTGTTAAAGGCGATTCCGGGGGATCTGTATGAAGCTTCAGCCATGGACGGCGCCTCTACCCGACAGAATTTTACTAAAATCACATTTCCGTTGCTGATTAAACCGTTGACGCCGTTAATGATTGCCTCATTTGCCTTTAATTTCAATAATTTCGTGTTAATTCAGTTATTGACCAACGGTCGCCCTGATATGCTGGGTACAACGACCCCGGCGGGTTACACCGATTTGCTTGTCAGCTACACCTATCGCATCGCCTTCGAGGGCGGCGGCTCACAGGACTTCGGTTTAGCGGCGGCAATCGCAACCATTATTTTCTTGCTGGTAGGCGGCCTCGCTCTGCTCAACCTGAAAGCAACCAATTTTAAATTAGATTAGGGAGGAGTGTGTTATGGCAATGGTACAACCTAAATCTATGCGGTATCGTTTATTGGGTACTCATCTGATATTGATTCTGTTTATTGCATTGATTATGTTCCCGCTGTTAATGGTAATCGGCATTTCCCTGCGTCCCGGAAATCTCGCCATTGGCGATATTATTCCGCAAAACATTTCGTGGGAGCACTGGAAACTGGCCTTGGGCTTTAATGTGGTGCATGAGGATGGTTCGGTTACTCCGCCTCCGTTTCCGGTATTGCTGTGGCTGTGGAACTCCGTAAAGGTGGCATTCATTACTTCCGTGGGGATTGTGGGGCTTTCCACCACCTGTGCTTACGCTTTTGCCCGCATGAAATTTAAAGGCAAGAAAATCATTTTGCAAAGCATGCTGATTTTTCAGATGTTCCCGGCGGTATTGTCATTGGTAGCCCTTTATGCTTTGTTTGACCGATTAGGCCAATATATTCCGTTCTTAGGATTAAATACCCATGGCGGCGTTATTTTCGCCTATCTGGGCGGTATTGCCCTGCACGTGTGGACAATAAAAGGCTATTTTGAAACCATCGACAGTTCTCTGGAAGAAGCGGCCGCTCTGGACGGCGCCACGCCTTGGCAGGCATTCCGTTTAATTCTGTTGCCGTTATCGGTTCCGATTTTAGCCGTGGTGTTTATTCTTTCCTTTATCGCGGCAATTACCGAAGTGCCTGTCGCTTCATTATTATTACGCGATGTGGACAGCTATACGCTGGCGGTAGGTATGCAGCAATATCTGTATGCTCAGAATTATCTGTGGGGTGACTTTGCGGCGGCGGCCGTGTTGTCCGCTATTCCGATCACCTTGGTATTCCTCATCGCACAGCGTTGGCTGGTAGGCGGGTTGACCGCCGGCGGTGTGAAAGGTTAGTGATTGAGAGGGCGTAATTATTGATTTACGCCCTTTTTGTTTTTTAAAAGGTGACGCTCTGATATGAAAAGATTCCTTATTCCCGTTGGTTTATGCGGCATAGTAACGGGCGCGTATGCCAATTTTACTCAGTTTAACGAAACACAGCCTTTGCTTTGGCAATCTCAGACTCATTTGGTTAAAGGTTCGCTGCCGTTAACCTTTCAGTTAAAAGAACAGTGTTATCAGCCGCAAGGGGCGGTGAAGTTGAATCAGGAGATTTCCTTAACCGCGTGTGGAAAAAATCCGCCTGAAATGCGGATTTTTCGCGAAGGGGATTATCTCGCTCAAGTGGATTTACGCAGTGGTACGCCAACCTTGAAAATTCAATTTAAACCGCAGGAAGCGATTGCGGCAAACAAGGCGAGAACTTGTCCCCGCTGGGATCAACGGCCGCTGGAAATTGATGTGTCCGCTGTGTTTAAGGAGGGCGAAACTGTTCGTGACGCCTATTCCGAACACACTGCCGTGGTGAAAAACGGTAAAGTTACTTTTATGCCTGATAAAAATGCCGACGGCTTGTTGTTGCTGGAAAAAAGTGCGGTGTCGAATTCGCGAGTTTTTGATTGGCATAACGCCACCGTTTATTTTGTACTGACCGACCGTTTTTATAATGGCAATCCGCATAATGATAATAGTTATGGCCGGCACAAAGACGGCATGCGGGAAATCGGCACTTTCCACGGTGGTGATTTGGCCGGTTTAACGCAGAAACTGGACTATTTGCAGCAGCTCGGGGTTAATGTGCTGTGGATCAGTTCGCCGCTTGAGCAAATGCACGGCTGGGTTGGCGGCGGAGATAAAGGGGATTTTCCGCACTATGGTTATCATGGTTACTATCATTTAGATTGGACACAGGTGGATGCCAATATGGGCACCGAGCGGGAGCTGGCGGATTTCATTCAACAGGCACACCGCCGCGGCATGCGGGTACTCTTTGATGTGGTGATGAACCATACGGGTTACGCCACTTTAGCGGATATGCAGGAGCTGCACTTCGGTTCGCTTTATCTGAACCCGGAACAAACGCGCCGCACTTTAGGGGAAAAATGGACGAACTGGACGCCGGGCAAGGGGCAGAACTGGCACAGTTTTAATGATTTCATTAATTTCGGCGATAAAACGAGCTGGGCAAACTGGTGGGGTAAGGATTGGGTCAGAGCGGATATTGCGGACTATAACGCCCCGGGTTTTGATGATTTGAAAATGTCTTTATCCGCCTTGCCCGATTTGAAAACTGAGAGCGAAAGTGCGGTGCTATTACCGGCATTTTTTCAGCATAAAACCACCGCCGCACGGACGTTGCCTGATGCCCGCGTACGGGATTATCTGATTAGCTGGCTTACTGACTGGGTGCGGAAATACGGTGTGGATGGTTTTCGGGTGGATACCGCCAAGCACGTGGAACAGCAAACCTGGCTACAGCTGAAACAGTCTGCTCGGCAGGCGTTACGGGATTGGCGGAAACAGCATCCGGAAGAGACGTTTAAGGATGATTTCTGGATGACGGGCGAGGCCTGGGGGCACGGAGTTTATCAAAGCAGTTATTATCGCAATGGCTTTGATGCCATGATTAATTTTGATTTTCAGGATCAGGCGAAAAAGGCGCTGGATTGCTTTGCCGATATTGATGATACCTATACGGAAATGAGCAAGAAACTGCGTGATTTCAATGTGCTGAGCTATATTTCGTCCCATGATACACGGCTGTTTTTCCACTCTGACAGCCAACAGGATATCGCGAAACAGAAATTAGCGGCGGATGCCTTGCTGCTGGCACCCGGTGCGGTACAAATCTATTATGGTGATGAAAGCGGCAGAAAATTCGGCGCGACCGGTTCCGATCCGATTCAAGGTACCCGTTCGGATATGAATTGGGGTGATATCGCCGAAAACCACGCCAATCAGCAACTGCTTAAACACTGGCGGAATTTAGCGCGGTTCCGTCAGCGGCATATCGCTTTAGGCAAGGGAGAACATAAAACGCTTGAGACCGCGGGCTATTACGGCTTCAGCCGTCAATACGGTGATGATCGGGTGATGGTGATTTGGGCAGGGAAGTAGGTTGTTTGGTCGGACGGCGACTGCGTTGCAATCGGTTGATTCTGGCGGTTGAGTTGCCTCGCCTTTGTCGGAAACGGTCGTCGGAAGCGACCGTTTCCATATATGTATAAGATATTAATTATAGCCCATTAATTGCAATAGCGACTTGGTGTAATTAATTGCTTCAGCCCGATTTGCAACGCCGATTTTTTGATACAGATTGCGGATATGGGTTTTGGTGGTTGTGGTGGCAACCTGCAATTCCGCGGCAATCTGGTCGTTGCTGTAACCGGAATAAATTAAACCTAATACCTGCCATTCACGTTGAGTCAATGGGCTGATTTTTAATAATTCGGGCACCTGCGGATTTTCCAATAATTTAGTTACGAAGGATTCGTCAAAATGAGCGAATTTGTGCCGATAATATTGGTTAATGCTGCGTAAAATAAATTGTGCTTTATGCAGCGATAATTCATCCAGCACGTTCAACTGTAAGAGCTGGCGGACTTGTTGTGCCATGCTTTCGCCTTCAACCACAAAGGCACTGACAAAATTGGTCTGACGGGCCAGATTGATCGCTTCGATGAGATCCCTTTGTGCTAACTCTTTTTTATTCTGTAAGCTGTAAAGGTGATTGCGTAAAATCAGCGCACGGTTTAAATCACTGGTTAATTCCAGTTCCCGGGCCGTTTGAATAATCCGGGTTAAAATGTCATGGGACTGATCAAACCGCTCCAGCAGCAAATAGGCTCTGGCCCAGTTCCGCCATTGTTCTTGCGTAAAGTGATTGTTGCAATTCTCCGGTTGCCACGCCTGTTTCAGCCAGGTTTGCGCCGCAGCCTGATCATGATTCATTTGCCACAATAAGACACGGACGGAATCAAAATTGGCTACCCAGTCAAAATGATAAACGCGATTATGCTGTAATTCTTCTAATGATTTAATCAGTCTCGCCGCATTATCCAGATTACCGCGTACCAATGAGATTTTTGCCAGTAACACCTGGCATTGCAGTGTGTCTTCCGGTTTACTCAATACCTCTATACCTGCGTTGGCCATGGATTCCGCTTTATCTAAATTATACCATTCCCATAAGATACGGGCTTTTGTCCGTAATAGGAATTCATACATCGGCACTTTCTGGAAACGATGTTCTTTGACGAAATCATTTGCTTTATCAAGCATGTCGTAAGCGGCTTGTAAAAAGCCTTGTGCTAATAAAATCTCCGCCTGTTGCAATAATGCCCATAAGATACAGTGGTAAGTATGATGACGGTAGGCCATTTGTTCCGCCTTTTGCAGCCATTCCATTGCAACGGTCAGTTCACCGCGGACATGATGGGCCTCTCCGATAAGGGATGTCGCCACGATATGAGCATAATAGGCTTGTTCCGGTAGCTGCTGTAATGCGGAAGTCGCCAGTGAAAGTGCGGTGTTTTCATCGCCACTATTAATAGCGACCTGAGCCCGCAATACATCAAATTCCGCCTGCTGAGATGAATTAGTCGGTTCATTCTTATCCCTGAAGGCATGTTCAAACATATTGAAAATGCCGTTTACTTCATTATGCCGATGCTGACTTTGGGCTAGCCAGGCTTTTAACAGCACTAAATTAGGCTGTTCCGCAAGCACGGCATAACCGAGATGATCTAAGCCTTCTTCCAGTAATTTAAATTCTCCCTGGTGGAATAATTGCCAGGCGTGTTGTTGTAAAATAATCAACAAGGTCGATATGTCATCTAATTGCATGGCATGATATAAAGCCTCGGTGGAATAGCCTAATGACAGCCAGGCCTCTGCGGCCCGTCGGTGCAGTTGCGGCAGCTCGTCAATTAATTCTACCTGACAGCATTGTCTTAAAAATGAGGCAAATAAGGGATGGAAACGCCACCAATTATCCTCAGCTTCAATTTTTTGAAGAAACAGCCCTTGTTTTTCCAGTTCTTCCAGCTTACGACGGCTGTCTATCATGCCTGTCAGATGCTGGACCAGCTTTTCATTCATTGAACGCAGTATGGAACATTGTAATAAAAAGTGACGCATACCTGCATCGATATGATTCAGCACTTCGTCATTTAAATATTCACTGATGTGCGAATCACTCAGTCGGGCGAAGCGATTTGCCGCTTCACGTAATGAAATTCTGTGTTGCTGAGCCGACAAACTGATTAGCTGTAAGGCTGTCGGCCAGCCTTCAACTTCGTCACAAAGTGAGGCAATATCGTTATCCAGCAATTCGCTATTAAAACGGGATTGGAAGAAAGAGAGTGTTTCCTGCCGATTAAACGGCAATTCATATGTACCGATTTCGAGCAAGGATTCCTGTACGCGTAATCCCGCGATACCGATAGGTGGGGTGGAACGGGAAATTAACACTAATGTCATATTGTCGGATTGATGCCGCAGCCAATATTTTAACCCTTCGTGAATTTCATCGTTATCAATTAAATGATAATCATCAATAACCACATAAAAATGTCTGTCAAATCTGGCTACTGTCACCAGTAATTGATTCAGCAGAGCTTGTAAATTAATCTGATGCCCCATGTTTTCCTGCATGAAGGTGTTTAAATCAAGCTGCATTCCGTTGGCTAAAGCCGCACAGAAATAAACGGCGAACCGTTCCGGTTTGTTGTCACTTTCGTCTAAGGCGTACCAGCCTAACCGAGGCTGCTTGGACGCCCATTGGGAAATTAGCGTGGTTTTACCGTAACCCGCGGGAGCATTCACTAATACTAAAGGATACGCCTGCGCGTTACTCAATAAATTAAGTAAACGCTGACGCTCAATGCTATGCGGTAAACGAAATGATGTGGTGAGTTTTGATGGTATCAGCATTGTATTTATTCTTAATCCGATCTACTACTTTTATCATCCTAAAGTCATACCAATAAAATTTCTTAAAGTATGATTTATTCTAGTGGTAATTAAACATAATGGAAGTATAAAAATTTTATTTATTCTATCACAGTCTTTAGAGGTTTCTATGACACAGAACAATTTTAACACAGAGGCATTTGACTCCGTTGTAAAAAAATATTGCCGCTATTTTGATGTCACATCAGCAAAACAATTTACGCTGCAACAATGGTATCAAGTGCTTGCGGAAGGCACTTTGGATTTAGCTTATGCACAGACCGCGCCGTTGAAATCGGATAAGCGTCATGTAAATTACTTATCAATGGAATTTCTGATCGGTCGTTTAACCGGCAATAATCTGATGAATTTAGGCTATTACGAGGCAGCTAAGCATTATCTGGCTCAACAGGGTGTGGAAATTACGGACGTATTGGAGCAGGAACGGGATCCGTCTTTGGGTAACGGTGGTTTGGGACGATTGGCCGCCTGTTTTATCGAATCAATGGCAAGTGTAGAGCAGCCCGCTACTGGTTATGGGCTGCATTATCAATACGGCTTATTCAAGCAATCTTTTGAAAATGGTGAGCAGAAGGAAAGCGCCGATACTTGGAACAGAGATACTTATCCTTGGCATTGTTATAATGCGGCTAAAACTAAAATCATAGGCTTCGGCGGACATATTATACATATAGAAGGTGATCGATACACTTGGCAGCCTGAATTTACCATCCAGGGTAAAGCCTATGATCTGCCTGTGGTGGGATACGATAACAATGTGATTCAGCCGTTGCGTCTGTGGCAGGCGGATAACGATCAGTCATTTGATTTTGCGAAGTTTAACGACGGCGATTTCTTGCAGGCAGATGAAAAAATTGTCAATGCCGCCGCATTAACTCAGGTGTTATATCCGAATGACAACCATCAGGCAGGTCAGAAATTACGTCTAATGCAGCAATATTTCCATGTGGCTTGTTCGGTAGCGGATATTTTAGAACGTCACTTTGCTGAAGGTCATGCGCTGAACGATTTTGCCAAGTATCAGGTCATTCAATTAAATGATACCCATCCAACGCTGGCTATTCCCGAATTAATGCGTGTGTTGTTAGATGAATATCAATTAAGCTGGGATGAAGCATGGGCGATTTGTTCAAACACTTTTGCCTATACTAACCATACTTTGTTGCCGGAAGCCCTAGAACAATGGGATCAGCATTTATTCCAGCAATTACTGCCGCGTCATGCTCAGATTATCGGCAAAATCAACCAGCTTTTCTATGAGGTGGTCCGCAAAGCTTATGGCGATAATCTTGCCGTATGGCGGAAGCTCGCCATTGTGTTTAATGAACGTGTACGCATGGCGAATCTTTGTGTGGTAACCTGTTTCCGTGTTAACGGCGTGGCTCAGATTCATTCGGATTTATTGGTGACGGATTTATTCCCGGAATATCATCACTTGTTCCCGAATAAATTCTGTAACGTGACTAACGGTATTACTCCGCGTCGCTGGATCCGTCAGGCCAACCCTAAACTAAGCAATTTATTAGACCGCACGTTGCAAACAGATTGGACAAAAGATTTGACCCAATTGCGCGGAATCGAAAAATTTGTGAATGATACGGGCTTTTGTGATGAATATCGTCAAATTAAACAACATAATAAATTGGTATTAGCTGATGAAATTCAGCGTACTTTAGGACTGAAAGTAAATCCGAATGCGATTTTTGATGTTCAGATTAAACGTTTCCATGAGTATAAACGTCAGCATTTAAATCTATTGAATATCATTGCCACTTATCAGTCATTAAAAGCGAATCCGAATCAGGCATTCACGCCTCGCGTGTTTGTCTTCGCCGGTAAAGCGGCTCCGGGCTACTATCTGGCTAAAAATATTATTCACGCCATTAATAAAGTGGCTGATGTCATTAATCATGATAAGGCGATGAACGACAAATTGCAGATTGCATTTTTGCCGGATTACCGCGTAAGCCTTGCAGAGAAAATTATCCCGGCGGCGGATGTGTCCGAACAGATTTCTATGGCCGGTAAGGAAGCCTCCGGTACGGGTAATATGAAACTGGCATTAAACGGCGCGCTTACGGTGGGTACCTTGGACGGCGCGAACGTGGAAATTGCCGAGATGGTTGGCAAAGAGAATATTTTCTTATTCGGTCATACGGTGGAAAGCGTACGTACGCTGCTGGCGCAAGGCTATGATCCGAAAGCGTACTATCAAGAAAATGAAGTTCTCAGAAATGCGGTGGATTTCTTAACCGACAGCGCGGTTTGCGGCGGACACGGGGATATGTTTAAGTTGACGATCGACAGCTTGATTGAACGTGATCCGTTCCTTGTCTTTGCGGACTTTGACAGTTATGTCGAGGTGCAAAAACGTATCGGTCAGGCCTATTTAGACCAAAACGCTTGGTTGCACAGTGCTATTTTAAATACGGCGCGTTTAGGCATGTTCAGTTCAGACCGTTCAATCCGTGATTATCAACAGCGTATCTGGTTAAAGTGATAGTTATCGATAAGTTTACTTAGTCATGAAGAGCAGGGCGTTACCGTGGCGCCCTGCCTGTATAACCTATGCAAGGGGGGAAATATGAATCGTACCCAACAGTTCAACCGAAAATTTGCTAAAGCGGGTATCATTCCATACTTTTTTGATGAACGCGGACGTAAAATCCACGCGTCGTTTAACATCAAAAAAATCTTATATCATACCTTTAACGGGCAAACGTCCAGCCCGCAATTCCCGTTGCCAAGGGTTAAAATTCTCTATTTTTCGACACCGCACTTTTTACGTTTAAATAGTGCGGATGGACGGATTCTGCACGGCGAATGGCAACTTACTCTTGAAAACGGCGAGCTGTTGACAGGCAAAACCAAGAACAACCGCATTGAGCTTCCGAGAGATTTACCTCTTGGCTATCATGAGTTGATTTTAACCAGCCAAAGCAAGCAATTCCGCAGCACCATTATTGTCGCCCCGCGGCGCTGCTATCAGCCGAAGGAATTAGCGGAAGGGAAGAAACTGTGGGGCACATTTTTGCAGCTTTACACCTTAAAATCGGAACAAAACTGGGGAATAGGTGATTTTTCCGATCTGAAGAATTTTATTCGGCATCTTGCTCCTTATAAGGCAGACTTTCTGGGATTAAATCCGATTCATGCGCTGTTCCCTGCAAATCCCGATTCCGCCAGTCCTTATAGCCCTTCTTCACGCCGTTGGTTAAATATCGCTTATATTGATGTTAATGCCGTCACCGAATTTCATCAGAGCAAAGCCGCTCAGGATTGGTTTAACAGTGAGGAAACACAGGCCAAATTAAGCAAGGTGCGAGCGGATGATTGGATCAATTACGCGGAAGTGGTTCCGCTTAAATTACAGGGTTTGCGTTTTGCGTTTGAACAGTTTCAGCAGCAGCCGGACAGCCAGCGACAACAGGCATTTGCCCGGTTTATCCGCCAGGGCGGCGAGAGTTTGCAGGTTCAGGCAACCTTTGATGCGCTGCACGCTGATTTAGCGGCTCGTTTCGATAACCAATGGGGTTGGGATTGCTGGGCAAAAGAGTATCAGGATTATCGTCATCCCGCCGTGCAGCAATTCAGAACAAGCCACGAAAAAGACGTACTATTTTATGCATGGCTGCAATTTGTTGCCGAACAGCAACTGGCGGAATGCAATACCGTGTGCCAAGCCCAGCAAATGACCGTCGGCATATATCGTGATCTTGCCGTAGGGGTGACGGGAAGCGGCGCGGAAACCTGGAATGATAAATCGCTCTATTGCCTGAAAGCTTCCGTCGGTGCTCCGCCGGATATATTAGGCCCACAGGGGCAAAACTGGGGTCTGACCCCGATGAATCCACACGTATTACAGCAGCAAGCGTACCGGCCGTTTATTGAATTAGTGCGTGCCAACATGAATCATTGCGGCGCATTGCGCATTGATCATATTATGTCGCTGCTGCGCTTATGGTGGGTTCCTAAAGGGGATAGCGCGGTAAACGGGGCTTACGTCCGCTATCCGGTGGATGATCTCATTGCGATTTTAGCGTTGGAAAGTCAGCGTCATCAATGCTTAATTATTGGTGAGGATCTCGGTACGGTGCCGAAAGAAATTGTCAGTAAACTCCGTAATGCGGGGATTTTATCCTATAAAATTTTCTATTTTGAATTTGATCAGAACGGACGGAGCCGGGATCTGCAAACCTATCCTTATCAGGCGATGACCACATTAAGTACGCATGATCTGCCGACCATCAACGGTTATTGGCGGGGTTATGATTTTGAACTGGGACAGCGTTTCGGCGTATATCCGAACGCGAAAATCCTTGCTATCCTGCAGCAGGATCGAATCAATGCGAAAGAAAAAATTCTGCAACGTTTGCAGGAACACCATATCAAGTTTGATGAAGGAATCAATGCGACACTGCAATCCAAAGTGAATAAAGCCTTTATCCATCAGCTTCAGCAATATGTTTCCCATGTGAGCAGCGCTTTGTTCGGTTTTCAGCCGGAAGACTGGCTCAATATGAGCGAACCTGTCAATATTCCCGGCACGAGTACGGCCTACGCCAACTGGCGGCGTCGGCTTACTGCTACCGTCGATGAAATCTTCGCGGACAAAGAAATTCAATCATTGTTAGCGACCGTGGCAAAAAACCGCAAGGGTTAACGGCCGTTTGGCGCACAAAGTGCGGTGTTGAAAAAGTGAGTTTGTGTTAAATTTTGATGGTATGTAGTAGCTATAAAAAGCTTAAAACTGCTTTCCAAAATGAAAAAGGGTAGCATTTGCTATCCTTTTTGTTCGATCAGTAATTCCTTGAGATGTATGATAATTTCTTCATTTCTTTTTATTTATTCTGTGTGTAAATAGCCTAATACTTTTTATCGGCAAGGATTCATTGCGCATACACAAATCAACCGCTAAGAAGTGTATTGGCAGTGGAAAGTTAAATAACTCATTTCTCAACGTTCTCTATGCTATAACAAATATAAAGGTAAATACTGTATCTTATGTAATCATCTATAAGTATTCTAATTCAATTTATAGAAATTGTTTAAAAATTAATATCTACGCAAATTACGTTCTATCGGCACAGCACTCCAAACAGAAGAAGCATTACGTTCCATAGAGTATTCATGGGCTTCTCTACCTAATAGTGCTAATGTTTTAGCTAAGTTTTCGGTTGTAACATTTCTTACTGTATGATGATGCCAAGTATTAAAATAAGGTCTGTCTCTCTGTTCAGTAATATCCTGTCGAATTGCTAGGATTTGAGCATTATTTGGTCTTGCTCCTAACGCTGTTGGAGTTTGATTATTTAAATTTGTAAAAAACTCAGCAGGAACAAGTCGATTAAAACCTTGCCCTTGATTTAGAACATTAGCCAATCTTTTATAGGTATCATTACCCAGGCTCCCAGAAAGCTCAAAATTTTGGTGGATACGGAATAGGAAAAATTCAGGTTCATCATTTTGAGTTGTTAGTGCAAGTGTAAAAGGGTTTTCATTGATTGAAAAGCACACATTAAAATGGACGGCACCTGCTACAAAATTAAAAATTTGTGTGTAAACGGGTGTAGCATATATTCATATTAAAGTTTACCATCTGATTATAAAGTGCTTGTAAATTTGTCATATGTACTGGCATAACTTTCTCCTATTTCTCTGCCTGTGCTAATACTGAAGCCGCAAGTGATTTTGTTAAATCACTTGAACTTTCCCTACTTAACGCTTTACTCGCCATCGTTTCCATTCTATCGCTTGTTACTTTTTTAGTATGCGATTGAGCGATTACAGATGCGGATAAGCTCTTTTGAATTTTAGATGAATGCGGATCGGCTAAGGTTTTCGCTGCAACACTTGCCATTTTGCTTGAAGATTGTTTTGGATTTGTCATAAAGATTCCTATATAATTTCAATTAAGACCAGTTTTCATCCCTTAGTGAGATAGTATAAGTATAATTCAAGAATCAAATAAGATCAATGTCAATCTAAAAAATAGATCGACATGAATTTATAAAAGTATCAGTTATGGTAACAACAGAACAATTTATAGACAAAAATCCCGATTATTCGCAAAATCTTGTGGAGAGATTAGCGTTTATTGATATTCGTCTGAATTATTTAGGCGAAATTTCTCGTAATGACATTATGGCGGAGTTTAAGATCGCTCAAGCAGCAGCATCGAAAGATCTTAATGAATATCGCAAACTGCAAGGAGATCGGGTTAAAAAAGATTTTCAGAGCAAAAAAACGGTCATCGAACCCACCTTATTCCAGCCTTTATTTAAGATAAAGGTTTATGATGCCTTGGATATGTTGGTAAATGGGTTTAATCGCAATCGCTTATGGAAATCCAAGATGGCATTGCCGATTGAATGTGTTGAGATCATTGAAAATGACGAACTGGCAGAATCTCAAGTGGTCGGCATTACAAGGGCTTTACATAATAAAAAAGCTGTACTTTGCGAATATCAGTCTTCGCATAGTGGTGATAATGCCGAGCGGCTACTTTTTCCTAATATTTTATTTGTAAACAAAGAGGAATGGTATTTTCGTGCATACCAACGAAATCCCGATCAAAGCAAATCAGGATTTAAGAATTTCAAGTTTTCTCGAGTACTGGTTTCACAATATAAGCCAAATGAGCAATCTATGCCTACTGAACAGTTAGAAAATGACGATGATTGGCAAACTAAAATCCCAGTGCAAATTCAGGTCAATGATAAACTGGACAGCAATATTCAAGACGCCATTCGCAAAGAATTTCAGCTTGAATCTGATACACATACGCTTTTTACCCGAGCAGCATTATTTGCCTTTATCCGCACTAACTGGCGGATTAAAACCGAAATGGAAATTGAGCAAGGCAAATTTGCTTATTTCAAATTGCAAAACCTTGAACTTTACCGCAACATTCCAAGTCTTGCGGAGTTACTTGATTTAAATGAGAATTAACTAATGAACCAAACCACCGATCTCACCAGTTTTATTTGGAATAATGCCAACGATTTGCGGGGCGACTTTCAGCATACCGAATTTGGACGCATTATTCTGCCGTTTACCGTATTACGCCGTTTGGAATGCGTGCTTGAGCCGACCAAAGCCGATGTGATTGACGCTTACAATGAATTTAAGGGCAAAGGCATTTCAATGGATATTTTACTCCCAACCAAAAGCCAACATCCCTTTTATAATACATCAAATTACAACCTTGCTACGCTTGGAGCAACACAAACACTTGCTAATTTGGAAGATTATCTCGCCCATTTTTCCGCCAACGTGAGAGTGATTTTTGAAAAGTTTGATTTTTACGCCATTATTGAAAAATTAAATAATGCCAAATTGCTTTATCGCATTTGTGATAATTTCGCCAATCTCGATTTACACCCTAATGTCGTGCCTGATCGTACAATGAGCAATGTGTATGAACATCTGATCGCTAAATTCGGTTCCGAAGTGGGGACAGGAGCGGAAGATTTTATGACACCAAAAGATGTTGTTCACCTTGCCACGACCTTATTACTGGTGCCTGATAACGATCTCTTTGCCAATGAAAAAGGCATTATCCGCACACTTTACGATCAAACTTGTGGCACGGGCGGTTTTTTAACCGATATGATGAACTATATCGACACCTACACCGACCGTTACCAAACCACTCCCGTACTTGTTCCGCACGGTCAAGAACTCACCCCAGCCACTTACGCTGTCGCATTAGGGAATTTATTACTGAAAAAAGTAAACGGAATGGGCGATTTATCCAAAAATATCAAACTTGGCAGCACACTAAGCGAAGATTTTTTTGCTGGCAAACGCTTTCATTATCAATGCTCTAATCCACCTTTTGGAATGACGTGGAAAAAAGATGCCGATGCGGTACAAGCCGAACATAAACTCGGCTTTAAAGGGCGTTTTGGAGCAGGTTTACCAAATATTGATGACGGCTCAATGCTATTTTTGCAAAATCTCGTGGCAAAACTGGAAACGCCTGACAATGGCGGTGGACGTGGGGCGATTGTGTTGTCTGGTTCTCCATTATTTAACGGTGGAGCGGGTTCAGGGCCGTCAGAAATTCGCCGTTGGATTTTGGAAAATGATTATCTTGAAGCCATTATCTCTTTACCAACCGATATTTTCTTCCGCACAGGGATTGGGACGTATATTTGGTTAATTTCCAACCGCAAACCTGAACATCGCAAAGGCAAAGTACAACTGATTGATGCCACAGGCTTAGGCTCGTCAATGCGGAAAAATGAAAGTAAAAAGAGCAAATATATCAGCGAAGAGACGATGACGAAAATCGCTCAAATCTACACAGATTTTGTGGAAAACGACATTAGCAAGATTTTTGATTACACCGCTTTTGGCTATCGTCAAATCAAGCTCAACCGCCCATTACGGGTAGATTTCGTCATTTCACCTGAAAAAATCACCGCACTTTTTGCCCGAAAAGAGCTAGCAAAACTTAAAGAAAATGACAAAACCCAATTGCAAGCAGCTTTAAATGGCTTGCAAGCGGTTGAAAATGGCGAAAATTTTGCAAAAATGGTCGCCAATTTACCCTTTAAACTGACAAAAGCAGTCAAAAATGTCCTGTTCAACCATTTCGCCGAAACCAATCCCAATGCTGAACCGCTCTTTATTAACGGCGAAATGCAATTTGATAAAGCCTTAGCAGACGAAGAAAATATTCCGCTTGGGCAAGACATTCAAACCTATTTGGAAAAAGAAGTCTTGCCACACAGTCCCGACAGCGTATTAGATGAAAGCTATAAAGACGAAAAAGACGGCAAAATTGGTGTGGTCGGTTATGAAATCAACTTCAACCGCTATTTCTACCAATTTGAACAACCCCGACATCCTGATGACATATTAGCCGAAATCCGCCAATTATCGGCAGAAGTGGCGAAGTTATTGGGAGAGATTTAATATTTGTTACTCAAAAAATGTAAAAAATGATTAGCAACGAGCTTTATCACTCATTGATGATTGATAACTTATTTTGCTAATCAAAAAATAGAAAATTTGATTAACAAACTTGTTTTTCACTCACAGATGAGCGACAATCCACGTTGTTAATCAAAATATTGAAAAAATGAGACACAAAATGCAGAATAGATTAAATTTTGATGAAGCCATTCATTACCACAACAATTTCTTTCCCCCGAAAAATCTCGATCTACATTGCATTATGCCTGCGTTATTAGGGGCGACAACGGCTATTGCTCGCTACGATCAAATGCTCAAAAATATGCACAATAGCGAGATTTTGCTTGCCCCATTGCGTAACCAAGAAGCGGTGATTTCTTCTCGAATGGAAGGCACGATCAGCACAATGGACGAAATTTTGCAGTATGAAGCCGACTATCCCGAAGAAGATTATAGTGCTGAAGTTCGCTCAGAAATTATTGAAACCGTGTTGTATCAACGCACCTTAAAAAATGCACAACTCGCAATGGAAAGTGGCTATCCACTGAGCAAATCTTTGATTAAAACAATGCACCAACAATTACTTTCTTATGGGCGTGGTGCGAATAAAGACCCAGGACAATTTAAACACGAGCAAAATTATATTGCCGATACCATTAGCCGAAAAATTTTATTTGTGCCGATTAGCCCTGAAAAATTAGAAAATGGCTTAGATCTTTTATTTCATTATATCAATGAAAATCCCGATCCGATTTTATTAAAAACAGCGATTTCACATTTAGAATTTGAAGCCTTGCACCCATTCCAAGACGGCAATGGCAGAATTGGGAGAATGCTGATTACCTTGATGTTATGGTCAAATCAAACTATTTCAGCACCGCACTTTTATATTAGTGGCTATTTAGAAGAACATAAAAAGCGTTATATGTCGTTAATGCGTTCGGTTTCCCAAACGGGAAATTGGAATGAATGGGCAATTTTCTTTTTAAATGCGGTGGAAAACCAATCCATTCGTAACTTAGACATTGCGGAAAATATTCGCCAACTCTATGAAGAAATGAAACAAAAAATAACGGAAATACTTTCAAGTAAATATTCATTAGCCGTTTTAGATTTTATTTTTACTTATCCTGTTTTTCGGAATAACCAATTAGCTGAAAAAACAGAAATTCCCCCTGCAACTGCTAATCGTTTTACCCGAGCCTTATATGAAAATGGCATTTTGCAAATGACCGAAGAAGGAGCAGGCAGGAAATCCACCCGCTATACCTTTGAAGCAATGATGAATTTAGTGCGAGTATAAAAATAGGATAACAACGTGAATTTTAAACCTTATTCAGAATATCAACCTAGTGGTGTGGAATGGTTGGGTGATGTGCCGAGCCATTGGGAAGTTAAACGATTTTCACATATTTTCTCTGAAAAAAAACGGAAAAATATGGGATTAAAAGAAACAAATGTTTTATCTTTAAGTTATGGCAATATTCGGGAGAAGGATATAAATAGTGAAAAAGGGCTTTTACCTGAAACATTTGAAACCTATCAAATTGTAGAACCAGATGATCTTATTTTCAGATTTACTGACTTACAAAATGATAAAAGAAGTTTAAGAAGTGCAATTTCTCGTTATAAAGGAATTATTACATCAGCTTATATTTGTGTAAAAAATAATAACGGAAATGCACATTATTTTAATTATCTATTTAGGGATTACGATCTGAAAAAAGTTTTTTATTCAATGGGAAATGGAATGCGACAATCCTTAAAAATAGATGAACTAAATCTATTACCAGTAGCATTTCCCCCACTGCCCGAACAAACCCAAATTGCAAATTTTTTAGATAAACAGACCGCTTGTATTGATAGCTTAATTGCCAAACAAGAGCAGTTAATCACCCTTTTGGAAGAACAAAAGAAATCCATTATTTCTTATGCCGTTACTAAAGGGATTGAGCCAAATCGGGAGATGAAAGAGAGCGGTGTGGAATGGTTAGGGAAAGTGCCTAGCCATTGGGAAATGATTAAAACTAAATATATTTTTAACCAAAGAAAAGAAAATGCTTTGTTCAATGATGAAGTTATTACAGCTTTCAGAGATGGGCAAGTAACGTTAAGAAAAAATAGGCGAGTTGATGGATTTACGAATGCGTTAAAAGAATATGGCTATCAACATATTTATAAAGGAGATTTGGTTATTCACGAAATGGATGCATTTGCTGGTGCAATAGGTGTTTCTGAAGAAAATGGAAAATCTACACCTGTTTATACAGTTTTATATCCTAAAAAGGATAATGTGAATAATCAATTTTATGCCTATTTTTTTAGAACAATGGCGTTAAATGGATATATTAGTAGCCTAGCAAAGGGCATTAGAGTTCGTTCTACCGATTTTCGTTGGTCAGATTCAAAAAACGTACATTTAGTTGCACCACCACTTGATGAACAAGATCGAATTGTGGCATATATCCAAACCGAACAGGATAAAATCAACCAGCTAATTGAAAAACAAAAAGCTCTCATAAACGCACTCAAAACCTACCGCACTTCACTGATTTCCTATGCGGTTACGGGGAAGATTGATGTGAGAGATCTTGGATAACAGATCTATTAATAAAAACAGAATTAAATTTTCTAAGGAAACTATATGAGTATCTCAACAATTTTTGAAGAATTTATGAATAATCTATCTATTTCTAATAAAGAAGTTATAAGCAGTCGTTATGTAGAAATAACCAAAATATTAAATAAATATTTTCGAGATTCAGATTCTGGAACTGCGAACAGTCTTCAAGTAGGTTCATTTGGTAGAAAAACAGGGATTGATGGTATTTCTGATTTAGATATGTTGTATATAATGCCTAAATCCAGCTGGGATAACTATAATGTACAAAATGGGAAATATAAGTTACTTTCTGATACTAAAGAAGTTATTTTAAAACGTTATCCACGTACTGATGTTAGGGTAGATAGATTGGTTGTTACAGTAACTTTTTCTAATTTTTATATTGAAGTACAACCCGTTTTTGAGCAAGATGATGGTAGTTTTAAATATCCTGACACAAAAAATGGTGGTAACTGGAAAATAACAAAACCAAGAGAAGAAATAGATGCAATTTCTTTAGTAGATAAAGAAAAAAATAAAAATTTACGTCGTTTATGTAAAATGGCTAGGGCTTGGAAAAATAAACACGGTATAGCAATGGGCGGTTTATTAATTGATACCTTAGCATATAATTTTCTTACTTCAACAACAGATTATGATGACAAAAGTTATACTTATTACGACTGGATGAGTAGAGATTTTTTTAAATATCTTTCAGAACTTCCTGAGAAGGATTATTACTTGGCATTGGGAAGTAATCAACGAGTCAATGTAAAGAAAATTTTTCAAAAAAAGGCTAAAAAAGCCTATGATTTATGTTTAGAAGCCATTAGTTCAGAACATCAACATAATGTAAATGATAAATGGAAAAAGATTTATGGTCGTCCATTCCCTGCGAAAGAAGTTGTTGTAATGGAAAGTTTATCTTCTACTTCAATTGGAAACTGGAAAAATACAGAAGAATTTATTGAAGATAAATTCTCAATTGATATTCATGAATATTTAAAAATTGATTGTGAAGTTAAACAAAATGGTTTTCGCAAATTTTTTCTAAGAGATATCTTACATCGTAAAATACCACTAAAATCTCAAAAAGAATTGCTATTCAAAATAGATGAATGTACCGCTTCTAAGCCGTATGACATTTATTGGAAAGTCTTAAATCGTGGTGAAGAAGCTGAAAGAAGAAACTGTATTCGTGGACAAATAGTGAAAGACTGTGGGTATAAACAGAAAAAAGAAAGAACTAATTTTTATGGTGATCATATTGTTGAATGTTACTGTGTAAAAAACGGTATTGTTATTGCAAAAGATAGAATTCATGTTCCAATTGTTTCCGACGGGAGTGATTATGACTAATGAAGAGAAAATACTGGAAGGGCAGATCCGAGAATGCTATGGGAGAGTAGTATACACCCATAAAACACATGAGAAATGTGCTGATCTTTTATTAGAAAGAAATGCTTTTATCAAGTGGTTACAAATAATTCTTTCAGCAATTATTGCTGGCGGTGTTATTACAATGTTTTTTGATTTTGGAAAACTAGTTGAATATAAAAAAATTTCAGAAGGCATTACTGCAATAATTTCTACTATTTTACTTATTCTTAATTCTTATACTAAGGATAATGACTTTGGAACCATTGCCCAAACACATCGACAAGCCGCTAAAGATATTTGGCTTATACGTGAAAAATATCTATCTCTTTTAACAGATCTTCATATAGGATCTTCACCTATTGACGACATTTGTAAACAACGAGATAGATTACTTGAAGAGTTATATAGTATTTATGCTAGTGCACCTAGCACAAATTTTCGAGCTTATCAGAAAGCTCAAAAGGCATTAAAAGAACTGGAAGATATGACTTTTTCTGATGATGAGATTGATAAATTTCTTCCAAAAGAATTGAAACGTAGTTAAATAATACTATGGAGAAAATCTAATGGCAATTTATAAGATTTTTTGTGATGAAAGTGGGCATTTAGAACAAAATAAACTTGATGCAATGGTATTAGGGGCAATTTGCTGTTCAAATGAGAAGTCAATTGAACTATCTAAAAAAATAAAGTGGTTAAGGCATAAATATCAATTCAGGCAGGAATTTAAGTGGACAAAATTAAATAAACACTATTGGGAATTATATAAAGAAGTGATTGATACCATACTTTTTGATCCAGATGTTAATTTTAAAGCAACAGTTATCAATGAAAAAAATAGGCTAAATCATGATATATACAATAAAGATTCTCATAATTTATTCTATTATAAGATGTTTTATTACACTTTAAAAAATTTTCTTAGTGAAGGAAACAACTATAGAGTCTATTTAGATTATATGGATACTTTAGGATCACAACGTGCTAAAGAACTTTGTAAAGTATTAATGAGTGAACATTATCAACAAGTAAATCTTTCTGCAACCATTATTCGTTCTGAAGAGTCTCAATTACTGCAAGTGTGTGATTTACTTATTGGAGCAGTTGCTTATAAAAATAGGGATGATATTGAGCATAAAAGTGAAATAAAAAAACATTTTGTACATTATTTAGAAGAAAAATTAGGGTATTGTTTAAATGCAAGTGCTCCACCTTGGGAAAAACAATTTAATATTTTTTGCTTCCAACCGAGAAAAGAGAATGTTTAATGAACCTTTAGATTTAAGTAGTATTGATGCTACTCAATTGATTGATACCTTATATAAAATTTTCTATCAACATTTTATTAAAACTAAAACTTATTTAGCAGGTTGTATTTACATTAACCCTAAATGTTATGATAAAGAAGAAGGTAAAGAACGAGTATTTTGGCATTTAATTACTAAAGAACAAAAAGAAAAAGTGTTTGAAAATGGTAAAGCGGTTTGGAAAGAAAAAGGACGTTACCTTGATTATGCAAGAGCTAGTCGTTTGGAATGGATAAAAACCATTTTAGATAACCATCAGCATACAGATATTAAATTGTTTTATCATCAAGAAACCAATGCTAAGAAAAATATTCGGTTATATCTTTGGGCATATCAACAGGATTTTGTCGTGATTCTACAAAAACTAGGAAAATCATCCTCTTATCTAGTAACTAGTTTCTACATTGAACACAAGGGTAAAAGAAAAGATTACCAAAAACGATTTGAACGTTACTAAAATAAGGAAAATGAGAATTTGATAGGATGTGAGTGGTTTTGAAAATGGTCGCCTATTATAATGCCGGACGATACGGCAACCTCTTTCTACTCAATAGTAGGTGAGCAGTTGTATTATAGTAATAAACTTGATGATATGTCAAAGAATATTCTGCTACATTCAAGTTTTTCATATCATATACAAATTTAAATGCATAAAATACAAACAAAAGGAACATACCAATGACTTATGATCTCAACCATGCTCACTATGAAAGCGAATTTGAAAAATACATTGTCAATGCTTTAACAACACAAGGCTGGTTAGTCGGGGAATCGGCTGGGTTTAATATGGAATATGCGTTGTTTGCAGAAGATGTGGTGGCGTGGGTACAGACAAGTCAGCCCGAAAAATGGCAAAAATTGACCGCACTTCACGGCAGTGAAACGGCTAATCAGTTGCTGAAAATGGTTAATGATGAGCTGGAACGTAAAGGCACGTTAGACGTGTTGAAAAATGGTGTGCGAACTGTGGGCGGTGGGGTTATTGCAATGAGTGAAACAGCCCCTGAAGATGATCGCAATGAAAAACTGACTGCTCGCTATAATGCCAACCGTTTGCGTGTCGTTAATCAGCTCAAATATAATCCTGCTCGACACTGGGCAATTGATTTGGTGTTGTTTATCAATGGTTTGCCAATTGCGACCGTTGAGCTAAAAACGGATTTTAATCAACCGTTTGAAAATGCCAAAAATCAATATCGCCAAGATCGTTTGCCGATTGATCCGAAAACTCGGCGTAAAGAGCCGTTATTATTGCCAAAGCGTGGAGCAATTGTACATTTTGCGATGACGGAAAGCGAAATCGCAATGACGACAAAATTAGATGGGGCAAATACTTTCTTCTTGCCGTTCAATCAGGGAAATAATGGACACGCTGGTAACCTGCCTGCAAAAAATGGCGATTATCCGACCGCTTACTTTTGGAATGAGATTTGCCAAAAAGATAACTGGTTGCGAATTTTCCAACATTTTGTCTATATGGAGAAAAAGCAATCGGTGGATTTGCAAGGGAATTGGAAAAGCCAAGAGCGGTTGATTTTCCCACGTTATCATCAATTTGCGGCGGTCAGTAAAATCATTGCTGATGTACAAGCTAATGGTTCAGGCAAGAATTATTTATGTGAACACAGTGCGGGTTCGGGAAAAACGGCGACTATTACTTGGACAGCCCACGCTTTAACTCGCTTGCGAGAAGCAGACGGCAAAGCGTTATTTGATTCGGTCATTGTGGTAACTGATCGCACCGTGTTAGACGATCAACTCCAAGAAGCGATTAAGCAATTAGATCATCAAAAAGGTTTGATTGCAGCGATTAACCGCTTTGATAAAGAACAAGCGGGCAAACCGAAAAGTAAACAGCTTGAAGAAGCCTTGTTAAGTAATAAACGCATTATTATTGTTACGATTCAAACCTTTCCTTTCGTAATGGAAGCGATTTTAAGCCATACATCTTTGGCTAAACAGCGTTTCGCTATTATTGTTGATGAAGCTCACAATGCTCAAACTGGCTCCAGTGCATCTAAATTACAGGCGACACTCGCCTTTGAAACGGAACAACAAAGTGAGCTTTCCATTGATGAGCTACTGGAGAAAATTCAAAAATCTCGTGGACAAAGCCCAAATATTAGCTATTTTGCCTTTACCGCTACGCCAAAACACAGCACCTTAATGTTATTCGGGCGAACCGAGAACGGACAACCTGCCACGAAAGAAAATAAACCGCAACCATTTCACCGCTATACAATGCGACAAGCGATAGAAGAAGGCTTTATTTTGGACGTGTTGCAAGGTTATGTGAATTATCACACCGCCTATGAATTAGGTAACGATCATATTTTAGATGAAAAACGGGTGGAGCAAAAAAGTGCCAAACGAGCGATTGCTCGCTGGAAAAACTTGCACCCAACCAATATTATCCAAAAAGCCCAATTTATTGTGGAGCATTTTCACCATAATGTCGCTCATTTGCTTAACGGCAAAGCCAAAGCGATGATTGTAACAGGGGCTCGATCAGCCGCAATGCGATACAAATTGGCGATTGATGACTTTATCAATAGCAATCCTGAATACCAAGATTATCGTGTTCTGGTCGCCTTTTCTGGCTCTCTTGCTGCGAAAGAATTGCAACACGAAGCCGATCATCACGCCATTTTTCAATTTGATGAACAAACCGAGTTTAGCGAATATTCGGCAAATAACCTACATTCAGGGGCGGATTTGCGTAAGGTGTTTGATGATCCCGAATATCGTTTAATGGTGGTAGCAAATAAATTCCAAACAGGCTTTGACCAACCAAAACTCTGTGCAATGTATTTGGATAAAGTCATCGGCAACCCTGTTGAAGTGGTGCAAACCTTGTCCCGATTAAACCGCACTTTCCCTGGTAAAGATACCACTGTGATTATTGATTTTGTGAATAAAGCCGAGCATATTTTAGACAGTTTTAAACAGTATGATAACGGAGCAGAAATCACGGATGTGCAAGATCCTACTGTGTTATTTAATTTACAAACCAGCTTAGATAGTGCTGAAATTTATACCGCTGACGATGTCGCACAGTTCAAACAAGCCTACTTTAAAACCTACGAAAGCCTTTATCGTGAGCCTGAAAATTACAGCAAACACCAAGCGATTTATCTTGCCACAGACGGGGCGGCAAATGTGTTTAATCAGCGTTTAAATGCCCTTCAAAAGGAAGTGGAACAATGGGAAAATGCCTATCAAATCGCTCATCAAAACGGTGATATAGATGGCGAAAAACGAGCAGAGTTTCAACGTAATCAAGCGGATATTTCACTGCAAAATTTGCAACAATTCAAAAGCAACCTTGCCAAATTTAACCGTTGGTATGTATATCTATCACAACTGGTTGATTATGGCGATCCAGAGCTGGAAAATTTCGCCGCTTTTTGTAAATTACTGGCTAAACGATTAAATGGTGTACCAGTTCAAGAAGTAGATGTTTCAGGTATTTTACTGACGGGCTATAAATTGGAAAGACGAAAACCACAAGTCCAAGAACCGAAACCTCCTTATGGCGAGCAAGAAAAAGAGAAAGTGCAGACTTTACGCCCTATTACAGGCGGTAATACGCAAGATAATACCCCACGCAAATGGGCATATTTAAGCGAAATTATTGAGTTAATTAGCGAAACCTTGGGGGATCTGGGAACGGAAACTGATCAAATGGCTTATGTTCAACATTTGGCACTGATCGTGCAAAAGAACACTCAAGTCATGGAGCAAGTTCGCTATAATAATGAAACGACAGCCCTCAAAGGTAGCTTTCCTGAAGCAGTTAAGCAAGCCATTGTGCAGGCATTGGGAGCATACCACGAATTTTCACAACTCTTATTAACAAAAGATGAACAAGCATTAGGCAATATCAACAAAGCGTTGTATCGTTTGTTGAAAGAGAATTTGAGTTTGGTGGGGAAAACAAAATAATTTTTTTACGAATTAGATGTAAATGATGTAAATAGAGAGCAGAATTTAGTATAGCCGTAATCTAACGTAAATTTTTCGCAAGATGTTAAGTTTGTAGAACTTCTAGCGTCGGCTTACTGCTACCGTTGATGAAATCTTCGCGGATAAAGAAATTCAATCACTGTTAGCGACCGTGGCAAAAAACCGCAAGGGTTAACGGCCGTTTGGCGCACAAAGTGCGGTGTTGAAAAAGTGAGTTTGTGTCAGGGAATGCTGTAAAACTCCTCAAAATAACACCGCACTTTTTCTTGCTTAAATTTTAAAAATCTATAAAATGAACGAACGTTCATTCAGCTTCAGCAAAAATATGCTGTTTGTATCGTCAATTTGAGTCGTCCGACCCGAAAATCAAACTAGAAATAACATATGTTACAGACAAAAAATGATATGGTGGAGCAGATATTTGCCGCCACGGAGAATCTTATCGCGACGGATGGGCTGCATAACCTGTCGATGCACAAGATTGCCAAAGCGGTGGGAATTTCTCCCGGGACAATTTATATTCATTTTAAAAATAAGGAAGAATTGCTGACTCGTTTAACGAGGCATATTTTTCTGCATTTTCAAATTGAATTAGCAAAAATTATGACGAGAATGCTTCTTTTTTTGAACAGTATCGTCAGATGTGGTGGAATGTTTGGAATCTATTGCAGGCGAATCCCACCGTTATATTGAATATCAGTCAATATAAACTGTTGGACGGATTTGCCGACATATGCCTGGAATATAAAGCCTCGCCGCAGAATTTCTGGCATGTGTTCTGCATTAAAGCTCAGAAGGCGGGTGTGTTGTGCGATTTATGTTCTGACGATATGTTCACGCTAACCTTAGAAACGGCGGTGCAGTTTTCCTTTAAGTCCATTTATTTTAAACAAGAATTTAGTAACGAATTGTTGGAATTTGTGATTCAACGCACGTGGAACGCAATTCTGAAATAAACTTAATGTTAATCGTAATCCTTATGGAGTTTTTTATATGAATCAACCTCAGTTGACTAAACCAAAGAAATCGCAGCGTTTTATGGTGCGTTTGGTGCTGTTAATTATTTTACTGGTTTTTGCTTTGATGATTGGCTTAAACATATTTAAAAGTAAAATGATCGCCAATGCCATTGCCAGTGCGGGAGAAAAAGCTTCTCCGGTAACCGCGGTGACGGTAGCGGCCAGCGAATGGACTCCTGTGATTGAAACCACAGGCTTGGTGCGTCCGAATCAGGGTGCGATGCTGAGTAATCAGATGGCGGGCGAGGTGAAACGCATTCTGATTAAAGACGGTCAGCAAGTAAAAAAAGGCGATTTGTTGGTTGAATTGGACAGCTCGGTGGAACAGGCTAATTTAGCCGCGTATGAAGCTCAGTTGCCGGCATTGCGTGCGACCTATCAACGTTATGCGAATCTGATTAAATCCAATAGCGTGTCACAAACCGATTTAGACAATGCAAAATCTTCTTACGACCAAATGGTGGCTCAGATTGCGTCTTTAAAAGCGACTATCGATCGTATGAGAATTATTGCGCCGTTTGATGGCGTGACGGGTATTGTGCAGGTGAACGTAGGTCAGTTCGTCGCCGCGGCAACCAATATCGTGCGAGTGGAAGACCGCAGCTTGATGAAGGTGGATTTCTCTATTTCGCAAAATCGTATCGATGATTTGTTTGTGGGTCAGAAGGTAACTGCAACGGCGGATGCGAGAAGCGGTCAGACCTTTGAAGCGAAGATTACCGCCATTGAACCTGCGATCGGCAGTTCAAACGGTTTAGTGGATGTTCAGGCTACTTTTTCCGGAAACAATGTAAGCGACTTAATGTCAAACATGTTTACCCGTTTACGCGTAGCGTTGCCGACGCTGCATAGTCAGGTGGTGGTTCCGCAAGTGGCCGTTAATTACAATATGTACGGTGAATCGGCCTATGTATTGCTGCCGCTTTCTGAGGAAGATAAATCAAAACTTTCCGATGACTTAAAAGACAGTGCGGATAAACTTTATCGTGCCAAACAAATCACGGTGTTCACCGAAGATCGTCAAGGCATCTATGCTCATATGAAAGGCGATGAAATTAAAATCGGTGATAAACTTGTGACCAGCGGTGCCCAAAACCTGAGTAACGGCAGTTTGGTGAAAGTAGAAGATAAACAACCTGTTGGTGTAACCGCACCGGCGAAAGAAACTAATATGTAGGAAGTGAATTAAGGCATTAGAATGAAATTTACTGATATTTTTATTCGTCGTCCCGTGTTGGCAATTTCCTTGAGCTTACTCATCATAGTGCTGGGTCTGCAGGCGATTTCCAAGTTGACGGTTCGCGAATATCCAAAAATGACCACCACCGTGGTCACGGTAAGTACTACCTATGCGGGGGCGGATGCGAGCCTTATTCAGGCATTTGTGACCTCCAAGCTGGAAGAAGCGGTGGCTCAGGCGGAAAATATTGACTTTATGTCATCCAGCAGTTCGCCGAGCACTTCTACGATTACGGTGAAAATGAAATTAAATACCGACCCGAACGCTGCACTTGCAGATATTCTGGCAAAGGTGAACTCGGTACGTTCCGAGCTTCCGAGCGGTATTGATGATCCGTCCGTGACGTCTTCTACCGGTGGTTCGGGTATGATGTACCTCAGTTTTACTTCCGATAAACTTTCCGGTCCGCAGGTAACCGACTATTTGGAACGAGTGGTAAAACCGCAGTTATTCACCGTCAACGGTATCGCTAAAATCACTACCTACGGCGCGTCCAGTTTCGCTCTGCGTATTTGGCTTGATCCGGAAAAAATGGCGGCGCAGGGTATTTCCGCCACTACGGTAAATGCGGCATTGGCCGCCAATAACGTGCAGACCGCTGCCGGTAATGACAACGGTTACTATGTGTTCTACAAAAACAAAGTGGATACTACAACGAAATCCGTAGATGAACTGGGGAACCTCGTTGTATCCAACAACGGTGCGAAACTGGTACGTTTGCGTGATATTGCGGATATTGAATTGAATAAAGAGGATGACGACACTCGTACTACCGCCAACGGCGGGGAAGCCGTAGTATTAGCCATTGAACAGTCTTCCAATGCCAATCCGTTAACGGTGGCGGAAGATGTTTATCCCGTCTTTAAACAGATTCAGGCTGCTTTGCCGGATAGTATGCATGCGAATATTCTGTATGATAGAACAGTTGCCATTAATAGTTCTATTGAGTCCGTGCTGCATACTATCGTTGAAGCGGTAGTTATCGTATTAGTGGTGATTACTCTCTTCTTAGGTTCATTACGTGCAATTTTTATTCCTGTGGTGACCATCCCTATCTCTTTGATTGGGGTATTGTTTATGCTGCAGATATTAGGGTTCTCCATTAATCTGATGACATTACTGGCGTTAATTCTTGCTATCGGTTTGGTGGTGGATGATGCGATCGTGGTAGTGGAAAATGTAGACCGTCACATCAAGCTGGGGGAAACGCCGTTTCGTGCTGCTATTATAGGTACACGTGAAATTGCCGTCCCGGTTATCTCTATGACTATCGCCCTGGTTGCGGTATATTCTCCAATGGCGTTAATGGACGGGATTACCGGTTCTTTATTTAAGGAATTCGCCTTAACTTTAGCTGGTTCGGTATTTATTTCAGGAATTGTGGCATTAACCTTGTCGCCGATGATGACCAGTAAAATGCTTAAGCATGGCGGTTCATCTAAGTTTGAGGTTCGCGTTAACCATACACTTGGCAAAATAACTGAAATCTATACTAAAATCCTGCGTGTTTTTCTTAATGCTCGTATCAGTGTATTGGCCTTTGCATTAGGTATTTTTATTACATTGCCGATTTTATTCAGTTCGCTTTCCAGTGAACTGACACCGACGGAGGATAAAGGAGCGTTCATCGGTATTGCCACTGCACCTTCAAATATAAACGTAGATTATATTCAAGACTCTATGAAACAATATGAAGCGATTGTGAATGCCATGCCTGAAAAAGAATATATGCAGGTCATTTCCGGGGTGCCGAATGGTAACAACGCATTGGTTATTACGACCTTAAAAGACTGGAAAGAACGCAACCGCAGTCAAAATGACATTATGGCTGATTTAAATACCAAGGCGGCGGGAATTACTGAAGTGACTATGTCCAATTTTGCCTTCCCTGAAATTGATACCGGGGAACAAGGTCCGCCGATTTCTTTCGTCATTCAGAGTGCCGCTAACTATAAAGATATTGCCAATGTTGCGGCTAAGGTGCTTTCGGCGGCACAGGCATCGGGTAAATTTGTATATTTGAACCTTGATCTGAAATTTGATACGGCACAGATGCACATTACCATCGACCGTGAAAAAGCTAACACTTATGGCATTTCAATGGCGAATATCAGTACTATGCTAGGTTATTATCTTTCAGGTGCGAATATTCAGAGAGTCGATATTGACGGGCGTGCTTATAAAACCATTGCACAGGTGAAACGTAAAGACCGTTTATCACCGGAAAGCTTTAACGGTTTCTATTTAACCGCCAGCGACGGTACGTCCGTGCCATTGGCAAGCTTGATTCATATGACCCTTGAACCTCAACCGCGTGCGTTGGCAAAATTCAGCCAAATGAATTCGGCTACCATCCAAGCGGTAATGGTACCCGGCAACTCAGTGGGGGACGGTATTGCATGGTTCCAGAATGAAGGTACAAAATTCTTACCTCAGGGTTATAACTATGACTGGCGTGGTGAAGCTCGTCAGTTAGTACAGGAAGGCAGTTCACTGGCAACTACTTTTGCCCTTGCGGTAGTGATTATCTTCCTGGTACTTGCGATTCAGTTTGAATCATGGCGCGACCCGATGGTAATTATCGTATCCGTGCCGTTAGCGATTAGTGGCGCGTTATTGGTGCTGAATTTGCTTGGCTTCTTCGGTAAATCGGGTGCGACACTGAACATTTATTCCGAGGTAGGATTGATTACCCTGGTGGGGCTTATCACCAAACACGGTATCCTGATGTGTGAGGTGGCGAAAGAGGCTCAGCTTCTCCACGGTAAAAACCGTGTTGATGCAATTACCGAAGCGGCCCGGACCCGTTTACGTCCGATCCTGATGACAACGGCGGCGATGATTGCGGGTTTGGTGCCATTGCTTTATGCCACCGGTGCCGGCGCGGTGATGCGTTTCAGTATGGGGGTAACCATTGTAGCGGGTCTCGCGGTCGGGACATTATTTACCCTGTTCATCCTGCCGGTGATTTACACGTTCATTGCAAGTGAACATGAACCGTTGCCGGAATTTGATGAATCGATACCGGCTATTGAAGGCGATCCCGAAGCTCAATATCATCAGGACGATAAACAATAGTTAAGCGTAAAAACTCGTAAAATTGACACCGCACTTTGACAGCCGAAGCAGATAGCCGGATCAAAAGTGCGGTGTTTTTTCTTGAATTTTGATTTTTCCTCTCCATATAAAAAACATGTGTTTATTCAAGGAAATCATCATGCCTTTTCTTCTCTTCATCCTGTTTGTCTTTTTGTTTCTGTATGCGGAAATTTCCACGTTGATTTGGGTTGGCGGTCATATTGGTATTTTTGCTACTCTGCTATTGCTCATCGCTATGGGCGCTATCGGTTTAAATTTGATTCGAGTCAGCGGTATCCGTACTGTTTTTAATGTGAGGGAGCAGATTTTACGCGGGCAACCGCCTACCGATTCCATAGTGAAATCTTTGCTTTGGCTGGTGGCCGGCGTGCTGTTGATTATTCCCGGTTTTCTCACCGATATTATCGCCATATTATTGCTGTTACCACCGGTACGTTTATTGCTGCAAATCTTTTTTGCCAAGCGAGTTACGGTGATGGGGGCAGGAATCTGGCAAAAATCACACCGTACTTTTTATTCCCGCCGTTCGCAACGCTTTGACAATCACACGCAAGGCGAAGTATTTGAAGCGGAATACGAAAAAGAAAGTGATGAAGGTAAACGACTAAAATAATTTTATTTTTGCCCTTGAAAGGCAAAAAATGTCCCCCATATCAACTGCGTTCGTAACTAAAACTAAATCTAGAGGTGATTTAAATGAATATTCGTCCATTACATGATCGCGTTATTATCAAACGTGAAGAAGTTGAAACCAAATCTGCAGGCGGTATCGTGTTAACGGGTTCCGCCGCGACTAAATCAACCCGTGCCAAAGTATTGGCGGTGGGTAAAGGCCGTATTCTTGAGAACGGTAGTGTGCAGCCTTTAGATGTAAAAGTCGGTGACACCGTTATCTTCAACGACGGCTACGGTGTAAAAGCAGAGAAAATTGACGGCGAAGAAGTGTTAATTATTTCTGAAAACGATATTTTAGCGATTGTTGAATAAGATGGCGGGGCATATTGTATATGCCTTGAACTGAAATTTAATTAAAAAGGTGTACAACATAATACACCCTTACGAAAAAGGAAAAATAAAATGGCAGCAAAAGACGTAAAATTTGGTAATGATGCACGCGTTAAAATGTTAAACGGTGTGAACGTATTGGCAGATGCAGTAAGAGTAACTCTGGGCCCTAAAGGTCGTAACGTCATATTGGATAAATCTTTCGGCGCTCCGTCCATTACCAAAGACGGTGTATCGGTAGCACGTGAAATTGAGTTAGAAGATAAATTTGAAAATATGGGCGCTCAAATGGTGAAAGAGGTTGCCTCTAAAGCTAATGACGCGGCGGGTGACGGCACAACCACCGCTACGGTATTAGCGCAGGCCATTGTAAGCGAAGGCTTAAAAGCTGTAGCCGCGGGCATGAATCCGATGGATTTGAAACGTGGTATCGATAAAGCCGTTACCGCAGTTGTGGCTGAATTAAAAGCGCTTTCCAAACCATGTGAAACCTCCAAGGAAATTGAGCAGGTGGGCACGATTTCTGCAAATACCGACAGTGTAGTAGGTCAATTAATCGCTCAGGCGATGGAAAAAGTGGGTAAAGAAGGTGTTATCACCGTGGAAGACGGTACAGGTTTGGAAGATGAGCTAGCGGTAGTTGAAGGTATGCAATTCGACCGCGGTTACTTGTCTCCATACTTCATCAACAAACCGGAAACCGCCACTGTGGAACTGGATAATCCGTATATTTTATTGGTAGATAAAAAGATTTCTAATATTCGTGAATTATTGCCGGTGTTGGAAGGTGTAGCGAAAGCAGGCAAACCGTTGTTAATCATTGCCGAAGACGTGGAAGGCGAAGCCTTGGCGACGCTTGTAGTAAATACTATGCGTGGTATCGTGAAAGTAGCGGCTGTGAAAGCTCCGGGTTTTGGTGATCGTCGTAAAGCTATGTTGCAAGACATTGCAATTTTGACCGCGGGTACTGTAATTTCTGAAGAAATCGGTATGGAATTAGAAAAAGCGACTCTTGAAGATTTAGGTCAGGCGAAACGTGTGGTTATCAATAAAGACAACACCACGATTATCGACGGTACGGGTGATGAGGCCCAAATCAAAGCACGCGTAGCCCAGATTCGTCAACAAATTGAAGAGTCCACTTCAGACTATGACAAAGAAAAATTACAGGAACGCGTAGCGAAACTTGCCGGTGGTGTTGCGGTAATTAAAGTTGGTGCGGCAACCGAAGTTGAAATGAAAGAGAAGAAAGATCGCGTTGAAGACGCTTTACATGCAACTCGTGCAGCGGTGGAAGAAGGCATTGTTGCCGGCGGTGGTGTAGCATTAATTCGTGCGGCAGTGAAAGTGGCCGCTTCTCTTAAAGGCGATAATGAAGAACAGAATGTAGGTATCAAACTTGCTCTTCGTGCAATGGAAGCGCCGCTTCGTCAAATCGTGGCCAATGCAGGTGAAGAAGCGTCCGTGGTAGCAAGCGCCGTGAAAGCGGGTGAAGGTAACTACGGTTATAACGCTAGCACAGAACAATATGGTGATATGCTTGAAATGGGTATCTTGGATCCGACCAAAGTAACCCGTTCCGCCTTACAATTTGCCGCTTCTATAGCAGGCTTAATGATTACCACCGAATGTATGGTAACCGAACTACCTAAAGACGAAAAAGCGGATTTAGGTGCCGCCGGTATGAACGGTATGGGTGGCATGGGCGGTATGATGTAATCCCCTTAGACTGACTCAAAAATAACCCGCCTCAATGGTTAATCCGTTGAGGCGGGTTTTTACTGTCTAATTTATAGAGCAAGAAGCCGTTTTACTCTGATTTTAGGAGAAAGTCGGAATTAGTTTTCATCCTCGGATGCATCTAACTCTAACGGTTCTTGAGAGAGGATGATGCCGGTGAGATCCGCATAAACATAGTCTTCCGGAAAGAACGTCACTCCGCCGAAATTCACCGGGATATCACTTTCACCCTGGTTGTCTTCATCGGCTCCGACGGGGATTGGGGCGAGCGCTTGAATGCCGATATCGATAGTTTCTAGTTGGCTTAATTGGCGCACCGCACCATATACGATAATGCCTTCCCAGCCGTTATCGTAGGCAAGTTGAGCTAAATCTGCATCAATCAAAGCACGACGTACCGCACCGCCGCCATCAACCAACAGCACGCGTCCTTCACCGTTTTCTTCTAGGATTTCGCCAATCAATCCGTTTTGTTCAAAACATTTGACCGTGGTAACTTTACCGTAAAACTCGTTTACACCGCCAAAGCTGGAGAAAATAGGTTCGACCACATCCACTTGGTCGAGATAAATGTCACAGAGTTCTGAAGTATTAATACGCATAAAATTACCTTTTGTGTAAATTAAACTGTCGTTAGTATATGCTGTCGTTCGCTATTTAGCAATCACCAAGCCCAGACTGAACAGCACATTGGTGAATAATGCCAGTAGAGACATTTGTGCCAGCATAGGGCGGAGCTGTACGGGATCTTTGTTTTGACACACATATTTAGTGTGTTTTATCAGCAGCGGAATTGCCAGCACAAATAAAAATCCGGCGGCGGAAGGCACGTTCACCGCCGCGAATAGTCCGTAACACAACACCGCCAGCGCCAATAAAATGCAATGATAAACGCGGCTTTTCTCCGCCCCCAGACGCACCACCAGCGTGTGCTTGCCCGCTTTTCTGTCCTGTTCGATATCGCGCATATTGTTGATATTCAACACCGCGGTTGAAAGCAAACCGCAGGCGGCGGCAGGCAGAAATACCGTCCGGTTAATATTGTGGGCTTGTAGATAATAAGTGCCGCCAACCGCCAATAAACCGAAAAAAAGGAACACAAAAATATCGCCCAGGCCCAGATAGCCATAAGGTTTTTTACCCACCGTGTAGGCAATGGCGGCTACGATAGAAGCAATGCCGAGAGCGATAAATACGATGAGATCTTGCAAGGAGCGATAGGAAACCGTCAATAGAGCGAACCCCGAGATTAAAATCAGTACAATCGTGACGATCAAACCTTTTTTTAATTGTGCCGCCGTCATATTGCCTTTTTGAATGCCGCGTAAAGGCCCGATACGTTCGGCCGTATCCGAACCTTTCTGAAAATCACCGTAATCATTGGCAAAATTGGATAAAATTTGCAGTAGGGTTGCGGTGAGTAAACAGAGCAAGGTGATTGTCCAATCGAAATGGTTAAACCAATAAGCCACCGCCGAGCCGGTAAAGATAATAGCCAACGCGAGCGGCAGCGTTTTTGGTCGGGCGGTTTCAAACCAAGTCTTAAAAGTATTTGTTGTCATAAAAACTCGTTAATTTGGCACCGCACTTTGTGGACTCAATCCTTGCGGCGGGAAAATAAAATCCGTATTCTATCAGCACTTTTGAATAAAGATAAGGAAAATTCCGTGTCAGCAATTAGTATTCAGCCGATAGCCATTATTCACACGCCTTATAAAGAAAAATTTTCCGTGCCGAGACAGCCGAATTTGGTGCAGGACGGCACGGGCGTGGTGGAGTTGCTGCCGCCCTATAATCAGCCTGAAACGGTGAGAGGATTAGAAGAATTCAGTCATCTTTGGTTAATTTTTCAGTTTGACCGAATCCCGCAAGGCAAATGGCAACCGACCGTTCGCCCGCCCCGTTTGGGCGGCAATCGGCGGGTCGGAGTATTTGCTTCACGCTCCACGCATCGCCCTAATCCGTTAGGCTTGTCCAAGGTGGAACTCAGAAAGATCGAATGTGTTAACGGTAAGGTCCTGCTGCATCTCGGTTCGGTGGATTTGGTGGATGGCACGCCGATTTTTGACATTAAACCTTATATCGCTTTTGCCGACAGCGAACCGACGGCACAATCCGCTTTCGCTCAGGAAAAACCGCGGGTGAAATTAACGGTGGTATTCACCGATGAGGCGCAATCCTCGCTGCAAAAACTCGAAAATATGACACCGCACTTTGCCCGCTTTGTGCGTGAAGTCATCGAACAGGATCCCCGTCCCGCCTATCAACAAGGCAAAACCACCGACAGAATTTATGGTATCGCCCTGCATGATGTCAATGTGTGTTGGCGTATCCAAAAGGGTTCGACGGATGTGGCGGAGGTGTTTTCTATTGAACCCTACTCGGTGGATAAGCATGAAGACCATTTATAACCGGTCGGATAAAATTCATACTAATGGAATCTGCCACCGCTCGGCAAGTTTGTAAAACGGCCGGTATTATCCGCTTATTTTTCTTTTCTTCGTAAAATCATAAAGCGCAAATCATAGGCATTATTATCGTCTGCCGGGCGGAGTTCCTCATGTTCAATACGCCATTCCCGCCAATTCAGTTCGGGGAAAAAGGTATCACCCTCAAGTTTTGTTTGGATTTGCGTGAGGTAGAGTTTATCCGCTTGAGGTAAATACTGATTGAATAATTTGCCACCGCCGATCAGCATAATTTCCGGCGAATCTCGCAAAGACAGCACCGCACTTTCGAGGCTGTTTTTCCAGATGATACCTTCATGCTGAAAAGGTTGACGTGACAATACGATATTAGTCCGTTTCGGCAGCGGGCGGCCTATGCTCTCAAAGGTTTTGCGCCCCATAATGACGGGTTTGCCGGTAGTATTGCGGCGAAACCAGGCGAGATCCGCGGGCAAATGCCACGGCATCTGATTGTTCCTGCCGATCACGTTATTCAGAGTTGTTGCCACGATGAGGCTGAATGTCATATTGTTTCCTTCTAAACCACGGGTTTGTCGCGATAGAATAGCAGACGCGGCAAGGCAAGTCCAAAGACTAACGCGCCTAAAATAAAGCCTGTCTTAATGAAGTAATCAATCATTTGCTCGAACAGTTCCGGTGAAGCACCGTACTGGTTGATTTTCACCACGGCGATCATCGCTTTGTAGGCGTACACGCCGGGAATCATCGGGATAATGGCGGCTACGGTGAAGACTTTAGGGTGAGCCAGATAGCGTTGGGAAATATGCACGCCGATAAATCCTACCAGCCCTGAAGCAAAAAAGGTACTGATGGCGAGAGAAACGTCACATTGTACCAATATGGTGCGGAATCCGTGCCCGATGGCGCCGAGAATCGCGCAGTAACGCAAGGCTTTTGGCGGCACGTTGAAGATTAGGGCAAAGCCCACCGCAGGTACACTGGCGAATAACATATCGTCTAAAAGGTGAAGCAAAAATGTCATAGATTTCCCCATTGGGTAATGTGTAATAATGTCAAGGCGCCGACAATACCGATACAGGCGCCGAATGTCAGCACCGTGGCGATGGTCCAGCGGGAAAGGCCCATGTTGATGTGTCCTTTCAGAATGTCCGCGAGTGAGTTAATCAGCGGAAAGCCCGGCACGAGCAACAATACGCTGGATGCCAACGCGATCTGTGGATCGTTTCCCAGATTGAATCTAAGGGCCAGCCCCGCAATCATTGAGGCAACAAACGCGGTGATGGCGAACACGATAATAGGGTTAAAATGGCGGGCGGAAAAGCTTTGGCGTACAAACATCGCCACCGCGGAGGCGACAAAGGTAATTGCGGAAATGACGGCATCGCCGCCCGTCAGATGGGCGAAGCAGGCGCAGGACAGACCAATCATCAGTACCACAAAATAGCGGTTATATTTAAAAGGAATAATATTCTCAAGGCATTTTTTGGTCATGCCCATATCATAAATATGATGTTCGGCGGCGATAACGATGTGCTGCACTTCCGTTACCACATGCATATTAATACCTTTATCCATATTTTTTCGGGTAGTCGTGATGCAATGACCGTCTTTTAAAGTGGTAAGGATAATGGCATTCGGGGTTAAAGCACATTCTACGCTGTCCATACCTAATGCTAGACCCAGGCGATGAGCCAGAATCACCACCAGAGTACTTTCCGCTCCATGCTGTAATAGCAGCTGTGCCGCGTAAATGCATAACTTTGTGACTTCACGCTGTCTTTGCTGCATGACTGTTTCAATTTGACTCATATTTGCTCCGATAAAATGAGGGCACCCTCTGATTTTGTTTGATTATAATGCAATCAATAAAAAATTTGTTGTGTTAAATCATAAAGTGCGGTGCGTTTTTACTGATTTTTTTTTAATTTAGTGATAAGTTACTGCACCTAATATCTCTAGGTACGGGAGCATTTTCGATTATGCAGCATATAAAGAAAGATAATCAGAAAAAAACAATTGTGGTGAAGTTCGGCACGAGTACGCTGACCTTGGGATCAGCGAAATTAAATCGTCCGCATATGCTGGAAATTATCCGCCAGTTTGCCCGCCTGCATCATGCGGGTTATCGCCTGGTGATTGTGACTTCGGGGGCGATTGCGGCGGGACGTCATTATTTAAATCATCTGCAGCTGCCGCCTACCATTGCTTCAAAACAGCTGCTGGCGGCGGTTGGTCAGAGTCAGCTGATTCAAACCTGGGAGCAGCTTTTTGCGATTTATGATATTCATATCGGGCAGATACTGCTCAGCCGCGCGGATATTGAAGATCGCGAACGTTTTCTGAACGCGCGGGATACCCTGCACGCGTTGCTGGATAACGGCATTATTCCGGTGATCAATGAAAACGACGCGGTGGCGACGGCGGAAATTAAAGTGGGCGATAACGATAATCTGTCGGCGTTGGTTGCTATTCTGGTGCAGGCGGATCAGCTTTATTTATTAACGGATCAGCAGGGTTTGTATGACAGCGATCCGCGTAAAAATCCGCAGGCAAAATTGATTCCCGTGGTAGAGGAAATCACCGATCATATTCGTTCCATCGCGGGCGGCAGCGGCACGAGTCTGGGAACGGGCGGGATGTTCACTAAGATCACGGCGGCGGATGTCGCCACCCGTTCGGGCATTGAAACCGTTATCGCTCCCGGGGCGAGAGAGAATGTGATTTTCGATTTGGCGCATGGAGAAAGCATCGGTACTAAATTCACCGCCCAGGCCGATCCGCTGGAAGGACGCAAACAGTGGCTGTTCGGCGCGCCTTCGGCGGGTAACATTATTGTGGATGACGGAGCGGAAAATGCCATTTTAGTGCAACATAAGTCCTTGCTGTCTGCGGGGATTGTGGACGTAGAAGGCAGTTTTTCCCGCGGCGAGGTGGTGAAAATCCGTACTCGCGGCGGCAAGGATATCGCGCTCGGTATGCCGCGCTATAACAGCGACGCGCTCAGCCTGATTAAAGGCCGGCAATCTCAGCAAATTGAACAGATTCTAGGCTATGAGTACGGTCCCGTGGTGATTCATCGTGATGACATGATTGTACTGCATAATTAAGCGGCGGAAAGGCAGAAGGGGCAATGAAGCCCCTTTTTGTTTATTTTTCAGACGGAATACTGTACGAATGATGTTTGATGGCTAAAAAATCTTTATCCTTAACTAACCGCGATAACGCCGCTTTTACTTTAGGAATCACCTGCAACAGGCCTGCTCGGAGGTTTTGATAATCGGCGAAGAAGCTTCTGACCGAAGGGTACCATAGGTTTTGCGAATCGGGCATACCCCAACGCCAATCGTAAGGAACAGGCAGCATTAAGAACGTCGGAATATTCATTGCGCCCGCCAAGTGTACAATCGAGGTATCCACGCTAATGAGTAAATCTAATTGGGTAAGCATTGCCGCGGTGTCGCTGAAATCAAGCATTTCATCGCTGAAAGTCGGGATATTGTGTTTTTTCAGCCAGGCCTGTTCTCTTTCATTTAAAGCTTTTTGCATGCAGTACCAGTTTATGTTCGGAATATCAAGTAACTGATCGAGCAGTTCCACCCGATGGATTGAACGGAATTTATCATTTTCATGGGTTGGGCTACCACGCCATACCAAGCCGATTTTTAATGCTTTATCCGAGGTAAAGTGCGGTGCTGATTTTGCGATTTTTTGCGCATCGGCGAACAGATAGGGATGGCGTTTGGGCAGATCGGCGAAATCGTTCGGCTTATTGATATGACTCAGCAAGGCGTGCGGCCATTCCCAGTAATCAAAATCCTCTAATGTGTTCGCTTGAGACAATGCAATGACCTCATCAATATCAGGATGGGTTTTGAGCACTGCGACGAGAGGTTCCTGTGTGATAAAAATTAATTTTCCAACTTTTAAATGACGTTTGAATACAAAGGCAAGCTGAGCGAACATTAATTCATCGCCTAAGCCGAATTCAGACCAAACCACAAAGGTTTTATCCTCAATCAATTGACCCGTCCAGCGTTTGTGCATAATTTCTTCCCGCGGCGGATTGCAAGGGCAGCGACGTGACGGCGGAAATTCGTGTAAAGCAAGCTCACGAAATTTGAAACCTTCATAATACTGATTGTAGTGCAGCAGGCTGAAAGCTTTCATGAGTAAGTAATTATCTTTTTTATACTTGAGGATATAGTTATCCCACAACATTAAAAGCTGGCGCAGATTACCGTAACGTAAATAAAACGAGAGCAAATCACCGGCAATAATACCGTCTTCCTGAAAACAACGCAGCGCGGTGTAATAATATTCCGTATCCTCCGTGCGATTGTGTTGATTGAGCAGACACGCTTCAAGATAGTATTGAAAAGTTAATTGTTCCGACACTTCAATGTGATCTTTACGCTGAATTTCTACCGTGTTATCCGATATTGTCATATGCTGCACCGCATGATTCATAATGCCCAATTCATCGGATGTGATGTAATCGTGTTGCAGATACAAATAACCGTCGGGTTTTAGCAAACGAATGAAGGTAGCCAGATATAGCTTGCGTATCCTACCGTCTTCACCGGCACAATATTCTTTTATGATGGCTTTGCTGACCAGAATCCGGTCATAGCGTTCACCGGTGGTAAAGCGGAGATCGTCAATTTCCTGTGCGGTTCTGATATAACTGATATCCACTGCTTCATTTTCATCATGATTGATTATATTTAACGAGATATCTTCAAGTTCTGAAGAGAGAATTAATACTTGCATGACATGTCAATTAAGGATAAGTAATAATTAAACAACGGAGATCATGTTAGCCGAAAATATAAAATTTTGCCACCAAAGAAGACAGGGTTAATAGGTTTTTCTCTTGGTATATTAGGTAATGATAATTATTATTATGAATAAATAACCTGTTGAAATATAAGCAAAAAGTTTATATACCTAATTATGGGTATATGTGTAGCTATATACCTATGAATGGGTATTTTATCCGGAAATATTGATCAAAAACAAGAATCCTTAAAATATCCATGAAATCAGTAAGTATATTTGTTATTTTTTAAGCGCAAATAACTCTTTTTTGTTCGGTTGGTAGAATTCATTAATTCATTGTTTTCCAACCGTATTTTATAACCATGGTTAACCTTTGATTGGAGTAATTATCGTGAACATCGCCAGAACAATATTCTCTCTTGCAGTAGCTGGTTTCAGTTTAATGCTTTCTCAAACCGTCTCGGCCGAAGAATCCGCAAAAACTGCGAGCACTCAAGTTGATGCCACAATGCAGCAACATGCCCCCACTAAAGAACAATTAATCCCGGTAAACAAAGAGGCAAATATTCAATCGACTAATGACAAATTTGCCGATAAATATCCGAAACAATATAAAAGTTGGCGCGCGACGGATCAATCCACCGAATTTGAAAACGTAAACAGCGAGGATCCCCGCGTAATCGTGCTGTGGGGCGGCTATTCCTTCGCTAAAGAATATAATACTCCCCGCGGTCACTTCTATGCGGTAACCGATGTGCGTAATATTTTACGTACGGGGGCTCCGAAAAATGCCAATGACGGTCCGCAGCCGATGGCTTGCTGGACTTGTAAAGGGCCGGATGTGCCGCGTTTGATCGCAGAATGGGGCGAAGAAGGTTATTTTAACGGTAAATGGGCAAAAGGCGGACCGGAAGTGGTGAATACCATCGGTTGTGCGGACTGCCACGATACCACGTCCAAAGACTTTGAAGAAGGCAAACCCGCCTTACGTATCGCCCGTCCGCACGTATTGCGGGCCTTGCAGGCGATTGATAAAAACTTCGTGAATTTAGACCGTACCGATAAACGCGCGGCAATTTGTGCGAATTGTCATGTGGAATACTACTTTGATAAGAACGTTGTAAATAACGTGGTGTTCCCTTGGTACAAAGGTGTTGACGTTGACAGCATTGAAAAATACTACGATGAAATCGAATTCAGCGACTGGACGCACTCTTTATCCAAGGCACCGATGTTAAAAGCCCAGCACCCTGACTATGAAACTTGGTTGCAGGGCACCCACGGTAAAAACGGCGTGACCTGTATCGACTGCCATATGCCGAAGGTACAAGATGCGGACGGCAAAGTATATACCGATCATAAAATTGGCAATCCGTTTGACGCTTTTGAAAGCACCTGTGCGAAATGTCATGATCAAAGCAAAGAAACCTTGCGTAAACGTGTTGACGAACACAAAGAGCAGATTGATGACGTCATGTTGAAACTTGAAGATCAGTTGGTGAAAGCGCATTTTGAAGCAAAAGCGGCTTGGGATGCGGGCGCGACAGCAGACGAAATGAAAGGTGTGTTGCAAGCCATCCGTCACGCTCAATGGCGTTGGGATTACTCAGCCGCGGGTCACGGCGGTCATATGCACGCCCCGGATATGATTTTACACGTCATCGCCACAGGATTAGATCGCGCCGCCGATGCCCGTGCGAAATTAGCCGTGATTCTGGCCAAACACGGTGTTCAGCAGCCAATCAAATATCCTGATATTTCCACCGCAGAGAAAGCATGGAAAGCAACAGGTGTTGATATTGAGAAAGAACGTAAAGAAAAACAAGAATTCCTTAATACCGTTGTTCCGCAATGGAATAAAGAAGCATTAGACAAAGGCTTGATTTTAGAAGCTCCGCCAGCGAAATAATGCAAAAAATCGGAATTTCAGCACCGCACTTTGAGCTATCAACGCTGCTTACAAATGTGCGGTGCGATCAGACAACGAATTGAGGTAATCATTATGAACACTGTTCTAAAAATATGCTGAAACTTTCAGCACTGTTAGGTGCGATGGTTTTTGCTATTCCTTCACTTGTTCATGCAGAAGAATCGAAACCCGAGCAACCGTCTGCTACGGCAAGCTATGAGCCGCAGTTGGAAAACGATCGTAATCCAAATGAATATTGTGCCAAGTGCCACAGCTTAGATACCAGCGCGGATCAGGCTACGGGAGATAACCACGCGGGTAAATTCCACGGTACGCACTTAAGTAAAACCAACCCGGCTACGGGCAAACCGATCACCTGTGTGAGCTGCCACGGCAATATTTCCGAAAATCACCTTCGCGGCGTGAAGGATGTTATGCGTTTCCATGGTATGTGGGATAACAATGAGCCGATTCAGTACAGCGTGGAGGAGCAGAATCAGGTTTGTTACTCTTGCCATAAACCTGAAGACCTGCGTGCCAAACTTTGGGCTCATGACGTTCACGCCATGAAATTATCCTGTGCCAGCTGCCATACCCTGCATCCGGCGCAGGACAAGATGAAAGATATTCAACCGAAGCAGCGTGTGAAACTTTGTGTTGATTGCCACGGCAAACAGCGTGAAGAAAAAGAAGCCCGGGAGAAACTATCAGCCACCGAACAGAAGGATAAACAATGACAACTTGCTCACGCCGAAACTTTGTTTCCGGAGTGGGAGCATTAATCCTTACTACGGGAACATCGATTAAATTATCGGCACAGGGGGCGCCCGAAGCAGAAACCCATGCGAAACGTTATGCCATGCTGCATGATGAAACGGCCTGTATTGGCTGTACCGCTTGTATGGAAGCCTGCCGAGAGGTAAACCAGGTGCCGGAAGGGGTTTCGCGTTTGGAAATTCTGCGTAGCGAACCGCACGGTGAGTTTCCGAATGTGGAATATAACTTCTTTCGTCAGTCCTGTCAGCACTGTAGCAACGCTCCTTGTGTGGCGGTCTGCCCGACAGGCGCGTCATTTATTGATAAATCCACCGGTATTGTTGATGTAAACAGAGATCTTTGTGTGGGTTGCCAATACTGCGTTGCAGTTTGCCCGTATCGTGTGCGTTTTATTCATCCGGTACATAAAACGGCGGATAAATGTAATTTCTGTCGGGATACCAACTTAGCTAAAGGCAAGCAGCCGGCCTGTGTTGAAGCTTGTCCGGTTAAAGCATTAACCTTTGGCGATATGAATGATTCGAACAGCGAAATTTATCATAAAGTGCATAACAATGCGGTGTATCGCACTAAAACGGCATTAGGCACGGAGCCTAATTTGTATCATATCCCATCAGGTAAAGGAGAAGTGCATAAATGAACGAATATGTACCATTCCATACGCCAAATTTAGTATGGGACTTTAATATCGCCATCTATTTGTTTCTGCTCGGTATTTCATCCGGTGCCGTGCAGTTGGCCATTGCCTTTAAACGCAGCGATAAGTTAGAGAAACCTAACCTGAACTGGGTCATCAAAGCCTCCGGCTGGTTAGGTGTTGTACCCGTGGTGATCGGCTTAATTTTGTTGATCTTTCACTTGGCGCGCCCTTGGACATTCTGGAAATTGATGTTTAACTATCAATTTAATTCCGTGATGTCGATGGGGGTAATGCTATTCCAGGTATATCTGGCGGTGTTGATCATTTGGCTTGCCATTATCTTTAAGGAAGAGCTGGCCGCATTAATTAACCGTTTTGTACCAAAATTGCAATTTTTGCTGAAATGGGTAAATATTGCCGAACGCGTTACCAATCCTATAGAGGTCGTGTTATTCGTCCTGGCCGCTGTGTTGGGGGCTTATACCGGCTTTTTGCTGTCCGCCTTGATCAGCTATCCGATGTTGAATAACCCTGTATTGCCGGCGTTATTCCTGGCTTCAGGTACATCATCCGGTATCGCGGCGACATTTTTGGTTATTTTGACTGTGGGTAAATTACGCGGTGACAGCCATGAAGTACACTTTATTCATAAATTTGAAGTGCCGATAATGGTGACGGAATTAGGTTTGATTGTCTGTTTCTTTGTCGGGTTATACTTTGGCGGTGGCGCAAAAGTGGAGTCTATGCATAATGCCTTAACCGGATTCTGGGGAGCGGTGTTCTGGATTGGTGTAATGCTTATCGGTATTATAATTCCGCTTATCGCCAACCTGTTTGTCAAAGATAGCTTAAAATATAATAAAAGCTTTATTATTTGGATTTCTATCTTCGACTTAATCGGCGTGCTTTGCTTACGATTCTTTATTTTGTATGCAGGACAATTAACGGTCGTATAACCGGTTAAATTTAATTAAAATAAAAGGCGTAATCTCTACGCCTTTTTTGCTAATATCGATAGACTATATTTATGATTCCTGAACTCGGTTTTATTTCATTACTTTTCGCTTTAATCGGCTCGTTCCTGCTGGCGGTTATTCCTCATATCGGTATTATTAAGCGCCAGCCCTTTTAATCGGCAGTGCGTGGAATTTAAGTTATCTTGTAGGTATTTTCGCCATTATTGCTATGGTTTGTTTGGGTTATGCCTTCACTGCCGACGATTTTTCTGTTGCCTATGTGGCGGCTCATTCCAATTCACAATTACCACTGTTTTTTAAACTTGCAGCCACCTGGGGCGGACATGAAGGTTCCATGTTGTTTTGGCTGTTTACTATGGGGATTTGGCTTATCGTCTTTGCCTATTCCAGTCGTGGCCGCGATCCTGTTATCACCGCTCGTACCCTGGCGATTTTAGGGCTGATTTGTTTTGCCTTGTGTCTGTTTATCGTTTTCCTGTCTAATCCCTTTATCCGTCAATTTCCATTGCCGGCGGAAGGGAGAGATTTAAACCCGATGCTGCAAGATATCGGGTTAATTCTTCATCCGCCCTTGCTCTATCTGGGCTATGTCGGCTTTGCGGTAAACTTTGCCATGACCGTTGCCATGCTGCTCAATAGTCATTTGGATGCCGCCCTTGCCCGTTGGATGCGGAACTGGATCTTGGTGTCATGGTGTTTCCTCACCCTCGGTATTATGCTTGGTGCCTGGTGGGCATATTATGAACTCGGCTGGGGCGGCTGGTGGTTCTGGGATCCGATCGAAAACGCTTCTTTAATGCCGTGGCTGATCGGCCTGGCTTTGCTGCACAGCTTATCCGTTACCGAACAGCGGGGTATTTTTAGTTATTGGACGATTTTATTTTCGCTGTTTGGCTTTGCTTTCAGCGTACTCGGTACCTTTATCGTTCGTTCCGGCGTGCTGACTTCCGTTCATGCCTTCGCGGTTGACGGCGAACGCGGTATGGCATTATTGGCGTTATTCTTTTTACTGATGGTGGGCGCGCTCGGTTTATTTGCCTTCAAAGTAAATCTTCGTCCGACTGCGGTGCGGTTTTCCATCGTTTCAAAAGAAAGCTTTTTATTGCTGGCAAACGTGATTTTTACCGTCGCTACGGTCAGCGTGTTTATCGGTACCTTTTACCCGATGTTGTTTAGCGCTATGGGATGGGGTTCCATTTCGGTGGGCGCTCCCTATTTCAACAGCATTATTGTACCGCTGCTCGTCATCGTGCTGTTGGCAATGATTTTTGTGCTGGCGGCAAAGTGGCAAAAATCGTCCGCTGCCCTATTAGTTAAACGGGCATTATTGTTAATTCCCGCTTTAATCATGGCATTAGCACTCATTCACTATACCTTAAGCCGGGAAGAAAGCCTGCATTTTAACTGGATTGCCCTATGCTTGTTAACCTTGGCTATTTGGTTGCTGCTGGCAACGCTCTGGACCAATTGGTCAAAGATAAACTGCAAATATTTTGCTATGATGATCGCGCATTGCGGCGTTGCGGTCGCGGTGATAGGCGCAGTAATGTCGGGCTATTTCGGTTCGGAAATCGGCGTGCGTTTGGCTCCACAGCAAAGTAAAATGCTGAACGGCTATGAATTTCGCTATCAAGGTTTTACCAATGAGCTGGGTCCGAATTACACCGCAGAAAAAGCACATTTTGATATTTTCAAAAATGGCAAAAAACTCACCGCACTTTATCCCGAACGCCGTTATTATGAAGTTCGCACCATGAATATGTCCGAAGTGGGCATTCACTGGGGCTGGTTTGGTGATATTTATATTGTGATGGGCGATAAACTCGGCGCGGGTGAATTCACCTTCCGTCTGCATTATAAGCCTTTCGTACGCTGGCTGTGGCTGGGTGGTATTATGATGGCACTAGGTGCATTATTCGCTGCCGTCGGATTAACAAGAGAAGGTGATAAGCCATGAGAAAAATGCTTTTCTTTCTGCCATTGCTGGTTATTCTGGCGATTTGTGTATTGCTGTTTGCCGGGTTACAACAGGATCCTAAACAAATCGCCTCGGCGTTGATCGGCAAGCCTGTGCCTGAGTTTTATCAGGCTAATCTGCTGGCACCCGAACAAGTTCTGAATAATAAACAACTGCCGCGGGAACCTTTTCTGCTCAATATCTGGGGCAGCTGGTGCTATTATTGTAAGCAGGAACATCCGCTGCTGCTGGAATTAGCCGAACAAGGGGTAAAAATTGTCGGTGTGGATTACCGCGATAGAACCCAAGGCGCTTTAGAAATGCTGCAGAGCATGGGCAATCCTTTTGTGCTGACCATTGATGACAGCCAAGGCAAATTTGCCATGCAGCTGGGCGTTGATGGCGCTCCGGAAACCTATGTGGTGGACGGCTACGGCGTGATTCGCTATCGTTATTCCGGCGCGATGGATCGTGAAGTGATACAAAATATTATCCTGCCGGAGTTGAATAAGTTAAAAAATTAATATGAAAAAGTGGTTATTATTGTGCGGCTTGCTGTCCACGGTTGCCCACGGGCAGATGGTAGATACTTATCAGTTTAAGAATCCGGAAGATCGTACCCGTGCGGTGGAATTGGCGAAATCGCTGCGTTGTCCGCAATGTCAGAATCAGAATTTGGTGGAATCCAATTCTCCCATTGCCTACGATTTACGCATTGAAGTGTATAAAATGATTGACGAGGGCAAATCCAATCGACAAATCATTGAGGTGATGACCTCACGTTTCGGCAATTTCGTGCTGTATAAGCCGCCGTTCCAATGGACGACGGCAATACTGTGGTTTTTCCCCTTGTTATTGCTGGTGCTGGCCGGCGTCATTATGTGGCGGTATGTGAAGACGAGAGCAAAAACGCCGAAAATCGACACCGCACTTTCACCCCAACAGCAACAGGCTTTGCAGGATTTACTAGAGAAAAAATCATGATGATATTTATTAGCGGCATATTATTGTTCGGCGTAATTGCCTTGATCCTGTTTGTGCCATTCGGGAAGCGGATTGACTGGCGGAAAAATTATCGGCGGCAGCAAAATATTGCTCTTTATCAGCGGCAAATGCAGCGTCATCCGACACCTGAACTGGCGGACGAATTAAGCCGACGCCTGCTGGAGGATGAACAAATCCAGGCGGAACATTCGCTGCGCATAGCAAAAAGTGCGGTGCTGTTTTCGCCTGTTTTTTCTGCCGTGACATGGCTAATGCTATGTCTGATTGCGCTCGGTTATTATTTTTCCTTGCAGCGTTTTGATTATGTACGGCAAGGTGAACAGGCTTTTGCCGCACAACAAGCCAGATTGGAAACCGCGACAGTGGCGGAAAAAAATGATGATTACATCCTTACGATACAAAATAAATTACGTAAGGATCCTAATAACAGTGAGTTATGGATTGAGTTAGGACAGGCCTATATGCTCAGTAACGAGTTTGAAAATGCCCTGCGCTCCTACGCTAATGCGGAGAAAATCAGCGGCACCAAGCCGGCTTTGCTGGGCCTTGCGGCGACAGCATTGTATTATCAGGCCGGGCAGAAAATCACACCGAAAGTGGATGAACTGATTAACGCCGCTTTGGCTCAGGATGCGAAAGAGACTTCCAGTTTATCGCTGCTGGCATCCGATGCTTTTTTGCATGCCGATTACGCCAAAGCAGTACAAATCTGGCAGCAATTATTAGATACCGAACGTGACGATTTAGACCGCCGCAGCATTATTCAAAGTATGCAGATGGCACAACGCCTGGCAAAGACAAAGCAATGAAATATTCAGACTGCATAATCATCGGAGCGGGAGCGGCGGGGCTGTTCTGTGCGGCTCAAGTTGCAAAGGGCGGCAAATCGGTGACAATTTTGGATAATGGCAAAAAAGTCGGCCGTAAGATTCTGATGTCGGGCGGCGGCTTTTGCAATTTTACCAATTTGGACGTTACGCCACGGCATTATCTGTGCCGCAATCCGCATTTTGTGAAATCAGCCCTGGCGCGGTTTAACCAATGGGATTTTATTGCTATGGTGGCGGAAGCGGGAATCGCTTATCACGAAAAAGAATCGGGACAGTTATTTTGTGATAATTCCGCTCAGGATATTGTGGATATGCTGGCTGCCGCCTGTGAAAAATATGCGGTGAATATTTGCTTACGTCAGCACATCGAAAGTGTTGAACCCGTAGAATCGGATAATACCCGTTTTAGGGTGACTGCCGGCGGGCAACAATGGTTATGCGGTTCATTGGTTATCGCTACGGGCGGGCTTTCCATGCCGGCACTGGGTGCAACGCCCTTTGGTTATCAGATTGCGCGACAATTTGGTTTGGCCGTATTACCGCCGCGCGCGGGCCTTGTGCCGTTCACTTATCGCGAAACCGACAAATTTCTCACCGTACTTGCCGGCATTTCTCTGCCTGTTACAGTGACTGCCGAATCGGGGCAAGCTTTCAGTAATCAGTTGCTGTTTACTCATCGTGGTATTTCAGGGCCTGCGATTTTGCAGATTTCTAATTATTGGCAACCTCATGAATCGGTTGTAATTGATTTATTGCCGGGTGAAAACATCACGGATTATTTAACGACGCTGAAAGCTCGGTCGCCAAAATTACAGCTTAAAACCGCTCTTACCCGGCTGCTGCCGAAGAAATTGGTAGAGCTATGGGTTGATCAAGGTATGATTCAAGAGGAAACGCTCGCCAATTTGAGCAAAGTGCGGTGTCAGGATTTGGAGTTTTTCATTCATCATTGGCAATTTCAACCCAATGGCACCGAGGGATATCGCACCGCAGAAGTGACCATGGGCGGAGTGGATACCCGTGAAATTTCCTCTAAGACCATGGAGGCGATTAAGGTGAAAGGGCTGTATTTTATTGGCGAAGTGCTTGATGTCACGGGCTGGCTCGGCGGCTATAATTTCCAATGGGCATGGAGCTCGGCTTATGCTTGCGCGGCGGGGATTACGGACAAGTGAAAAATTCCGAATCTTGACACCGCACTTTGAGCGGCGTCCGGTAAAAAAGCTGCCCTGAGGCAGCTTTTTAGTAAACAATTAGCGAATGATTCCACGCGTTGATCGTTTGAAGAATTCGACAAAGAAACTGATGGCCGATTCGGTTTGGGCGACCTGTTCGATTTCAGGCAGAACTTCCTCCAAGGTTTTGTCGCTGCGGTAGATGAGTTTATACACGTTACGGATGGCGTGCAGGGTCGGTTTATCGAAGCCGCGGCGTTTCAAGCCTTCAATATTTACCCCGAACGGACGGGCGTGATTGCCTTGCGCCATTACGTATGGCGGCACATCCTGGCTGACCATCGAACCGCCGCCGAGCATGACATGAGCGCCTATGATGACGAATTGATGAATTGCCGACATACCGCCGACAATCACGAAATCATCTAATTCGACGTGACCTGCAAGAGTAGCGTTGTTCGCCAGAATACAGCGGTTTTTAATGCGGCAATCGTGGGCAATGTGAGCGTTAATCATAAATAGATTATCATCACCGACGCGCGTTACGCCGCCGCCTTGTACGGTTCCCCGATGAATAGTGACGCTTTCCCGGATGCGGTTGCGGTTACCGATAACCGTTTTAGTCGGTTCACCCTGATATTTTAGATCCTGGTTAACTTCACCGATACTGGCGAATTGATAAATCTGGTTATTTTCGCCGATGGTGGTAATGCCCTTGACCACAACATGCGAATTAAGCACCGTACCTTTACCGATTTCCACTTCGCCGCCGACAAAACAAAACGGACCGACAACTACGTTTTCGTCGATTTTGGCACCATCTTCCACTATGGCAGTCGGATGGATTTTTGCACTAGAGTGAATCATAGGGTACCTCTGCGTTATTTACGTGCACACATTAAGGTGCCTTCACATACCACTTCGCCGTCCACGCTGGCAACAGCTTTAAAACGGGTAATGCCACGACGTTCTTTAATGACTTCTACATACATTTCCATCTGATCGCCGGGCACTACGGGTTTTTTGAAACGGACTTCGTCAATGCCGGCGTAATAAAACAGTTCGCCACCGCGTAATTCATGAGTTTTAAATGCCAGAATGCCCATGGACTGAGCCAATGCTTCAAGAATTAATACACCGGGGAGAATAGGTTCATGGGGGAAATGCCCGGTAAATTGGGGTTCGTTAACGCTTACATTTTTAATTGCTTTTAACCATTCTCCTTCTTTGTAATCAAGGACGCGATCCACTAACAAAAATGGGTAGCGGTGCGGCAATAATTTCATAATTTCATTAACTTCAATAACTCTTGATGTACTGTTTTCTGCGGTCACGATTGTTATACCTTTGCATCTTGATTGGAATGAATAATATTATGTCGCATTATACGTGATTCAAAGGAAAAATTGTAGAATTAAAAAATAATAAAACGTACCGTGGAAAGTACGTTTTATTTGTCGTTTTTGGCGGCTAAGAAAGTTTCTTTTCTACCGCTTTAAGACGTTTATTGATTTGGTCGATATTCATGGTTAACGCTGCGGTTTTATGCCATTCTTTATTAGTCTGAGCCGGAATGCCGGAGGAGTAGGTACCGGGCTGTTTGATGGGTTTCATTACCATGCTCATGCCTGTAATGGTGACCTGATCGCAGATTTCCATATGGCCGTTAATTACACTTGCCCCGCCGATCAGACAATAGCGACCGATCTTCAGGCTGCCCGCCAGAATAACACCGCCGGCGATGGCCGTGCCCGTGCCGATATGCACGTTATGCGCGATTTGACAGAGATTATCGATAATAACGTTATCTTCGATTACCGTTGAATCCAATGCACCGCGGTCAATACAGGTGCAGGCACCGATTTCTACGTTATTGCCGATGATGACCGAACCGGTTTGCGGAATTTTAACCCAACGACCACGATCGTTGGCGTAACCGAAGCCGTCACTGCCGATAACCGCGCCGGATTGAATCAGGCAATTCGCTCCGATATGCACTTCATGATAAACGCTGACATTTGCCCAAAGTTTTGTGTTTACTCCGATTCTGCTGTTTTTGCCGATAAAACAACCCGCGCCGATTACTGCGTTATCGCCGATTTCTGCGTGGTCTTCAATTACCGCGTTGGCGCCGACGGAGACATTCGTCCCTAGTTTTGCCAAAGGTGAAATAACGGCGCTGGCTGCAATACCGCTGGCTGGTGCGGGCGTTGAATCCATATACTGAGCAAGCAAGGCATAAGCTAAATAAGGATCTTTAACCAGAATCAGGTTACTGTCTGCCGCACAATGTTCGGCATCTTCTTCCGTCACGACAAGCACACCCGCCCGGGATTGGGCTAACAACGGGCGGAATTTAGCGTTGGAAATGAAGGTTAGCTGGTGGGCGGTCGCTTTTTCCAGAGGAGCGATGCCGTTAATGGCAACGTCGGCGTTACCGCGAACGGTACCGCCGACTTGTTCCGCCAGTTCTTTAATGGAATAGGAACGCATTATTTTGCTGCTTCCGCCGGTTTCGTGTCGGTTTTTGATTTGTCAGCCGGTTTACCGCCGATAGCCTTTAATACATCTTCGGTAATGTCTTTGCCGTCTGCAGCGTAAACCACTGAGTTGGCGTCAAGCACATAGGTATAACCTTTTTCTTTTGCCACATTGTTGGTAGCGGCCTGGATGTCTTCTAATAATTTAGCGCGTTCTTCGTTTTGACGTTTTTCGTTTTCCATTTGGAATTTACGTACTTTTTCGTCATGATCTTTCATTAATTTATTGATTTCGTCTTCACGTTTTTTCAATTCGGACGGACGGTTTTTAGGATTTTGAGCATCTTTCTGTAATGCGGCGATTTTGCCGTCGATAGATTTTTTACTTGCAGCTAATTTGTCTGCTTCATCTTTGAATTCAGCGTCTAATTTTTTCGCTACGCCTTCACGATCGGGGTGATTCTGGAAGAGGTAACCTGCATTGATGAAAGCGATATTTTCTGCCGCCATGGCTAAAGATGAAGTGAAGGCTAATGCTAAAGAAAGCGCGGTAGCTTTTACAACTTTTTTCATTGGTTTGTCCTTAATTAATTTGAGTTTTAAGAGGTCTGCCTTAATCGTTATATTAAGGCAGATGGTTCATTAGACTAAGTGCGGTGTTATAAGTTCCACTTTTGCTTAGTGCCGCCGATGGCTAGAACGAGCCGCCAATACTGAATTGGAATTGTTCCACATCGTCACGGTCATATTTTTTAATCGGTTTGGCATAAGAGAATACCAAAGGACCGATTGGTGACTGCCATTGGAAACCGATACCCGCCGATGCGCGGATGCGGGTCGGATCGCTGTAATCCGGTAAAGTCGGATATTTGGCTTTGTCTGCCGCCGTCCAGTGAGTATTCCATAAGCTGCCCGCATCGACAAAGAACGAGGTACGCACGTTGTTCTGGTTTTTATCCGATACGAACGGTGTAGGTACAATCAGTTCTACGCTGGCGGTTGCCATGGCATTACCGCCAACCACATCATCACTTACCGAAGTATAATCTTTAGTGTCCGTATTGTAGTAAATCGCGTTCGGACCCACACCACCGTAGGAGAAACCACGCAAGCTGCCGATACCGCCTAAGTTATAGTTCTGGTAGAACGGCAATACTTTACCGCCGAAGCCATTGGCATAAGCGGCACCCGCACGGGCGGATAATACCCATAGCTGGTCACGATCCAATGGATAATAGCCTTGGATATCCGCATTAATCTTGTAGTATTTATTGTCCGAACCGGGAATGGTAATTTTACCGCCGACAGAGGCTTTCACCCCTTTAGTCGGTAAATAACCACGGTTAAGATTGTTATAGTTCCAGCCGAGCGAGAACTCAAAATCATGAGATTTGAATCTCCATGAATCGCCGGAATTAATGGAATCTACATACTTGGCGCGGTTATATTCGGGCACAATATTTTTAAGTTTGTTATAAACATAACCCAAGCCTAAGTAATAAGCATTATTTTCATTGACAGGAAAGCTTAAGGTGCCGTTGATACCGTAAGCGGTACGGTCATAAGAAGCGATGTTAGTGCTGCTGGAATTGGAGTAATCGTATTTTTCATAGAAAATATTACCGCCCAAACTAACGCCGTCTTTAGTGAAGTAGGGTTCCGTATAACCTAAGTTGATACTTGTGCCGTAGTCATTACGTGAACCCGCCAGGCTGATGGATGACCCCATACCCAGGAAGTTGTCCTGTTTAATGCTGGCCTGATAGCTTAAACCGCTGTCCGTACCGTAGCCGATACCGAAGTTGATACTACCCGTATTACGTTCTTTTACCGTATAAATCACGTCTAATTCATCGTCGGTGCCGTCCACCGGTTCAGTACGATGTTCAACGGTTTCAAAGAAACCCGTACGATCTAAGCGCACTTTACCTAATTCCACCAATTGAGAAGATAACCACGCCCCTTCTTGTTGACGCATTTCCTGACGCAAGGTGCTGTCGGCACTGACGGTATTGCCTTCAAAACGGATTTGGCGCACACTGTAACGACGTCCCGCATCTACCACGAATGTAACGTCGATGGCTTTATTTGCCTCGTCAAATTCGGCATTCGTATTAATTTTTACATTCGCGTAGCCGCGTTCACCGAGAATATTTTTAATTTTTGTTTCAACCTGTTCCAATTCGCTGCGACGGAATGTCTCGCCGAGACGGATGCTTTGTAAGGTCGGTTCCAGCTCTTTCTGCATGCCCGCTACATCACCGACGATGCGGGCGCTTTTCACGATATATTGATCCCCTTCGTTGACATCAATGGTGACGGTCGCTTCCGTTTTTTCATCATTCAATTTGACATCGGTTGAGGTAATCTGGAATTTGGCATAACCGTTATCCAAATAGAAATTGCGCAAGGTGTCTAAATCTTTTCTGAATTGATTATTTTCGTATTTGTTACCGAAGAATTTCCACCATGCATCAGGCTGTAATTCCATTTGATCCTGCAATGTGCCGCTGGAAAATGCCTTGTTACCATTGAAAGTAACACCTTTTAACAATGCCACATCATTTTCTTTAATCTGTAGTTTTATTTTGGCGCTATTGTTTGGCAGCGGGTTGATAATGGTCTCTACTTTCGCATTGTAACGACCGGTATTGTGATAGTATTCGAGTAAGCTCTGACGGAATTGTTCCAATTTGTCACGATCTAATATTTCACCGGATTTGAATCCGTTCGCTTCTAAGTTTTGTTTTAATGCATCGGTCGGAATGGCGCTGTTGCCGTCGATAGTCACTTCGGAAATGGTAGGTTGTTCCGATAAGATAATAACCAATACGTTACCGTCGCGGGAAACCTGTGCATGTTCATAGCCGCGGGCAAACAGGGTCTTTACAACATTAGAAATATCATTATCCGTTGCCGTTTGACCGACCCGCACAGGAATACCTGAAATCACATTTTGTTCTGTTCCCGCAGCGGCACCGTTAACGCGAATATCCTGGACCACAAAAGATGCAGCCATAGCACTTGAGGAACCAAGTAATAAACTGGTGATTAAGAGTTTTTTCATTGTTACTATTATCCTAAATAGGTAAATAAATCAGTATTACATCATAAACGCAAGAAATCGTTGAACAAGGCAAATGCCGTAAGCATTAGCAGTAATATCGCCCCGAGCCGATAACTTATGTTCTGAATCTTTTCCGATACGGGTTTCCGCATCACGCCCTCCGCCGCCAAGAACACCAAATGACCGCCGTCTAAAACAGGCAAAGGAAATAAATTCATTATGCCAAGGTTGACGCTAATTAACGCCATAAAGCTGAAATAATATACTAAACCAAAGCTGGAGGAAATACCCGCACCCTTAGCAATGGAAATCGGCCCGCTTAAATTATTTAAAGATAAGTCGCCGGTGAATAGTTTGCCTAACACTTTAACGGTTAGCCAAGATAATTCCGCAGTTTTTTCCGCGCCTTTCTGCAGCGCGTCAAGAATACCATATTTTAATTCTGTTCGATACTCATCCGCGAGCGGAATCACGGTGGGTGAAATTCCCACTTGCCATTTTCCGTCGCCTGTCTGTTGCGGGGTGAGCAAAACTTGGAAATTCGACACCGCACTTTGTGCCGTTTTATCTTCACGCCGCACCTGCAACGGAATCGGTTTACCTTCCTGTACTTGCCGTACGAAAGCCTGCCATTGGATGTCGCTGCCGTCCTGATTAAAAATGCGATCACCGACCTGTAAACCGGCCTTTGCCGCGGGAGAATTCTCAACCACCTTGGAGAGTTTCATTTCCACCTTATTCCCTTTCGACACAATGCCTAACGCGCCGAATGCACTTTGTTTATCGGGATCAAACGTCCAATGGGACAAATCAAGGGTTTTCTGCCGTTGATAATTTTCGCCGAAAGGCTGCACGGTCAGCGTGACTTCGTGATTGCCGATTTTGCTCGCCAGCTGCATATTAACGCTTTCCCAATCAGGAGTCGGCGTGCCGTCCACGGCAAGGATTTGCCAATCCGGACGGATATCGGCTTGTGCCGCAATGGAAGCCGGTTTTACACTGTCAATCACAGGTTTAACGGAAGGAATGCCGATACTGAAAACGAGCCAGTAGGCGAGAATGGCAAAGATAAAGTTAGCCATCGGGCCGGCGGCGGCAATGAAGGCTCGCTGCAGCACGCTTTTACTGTTGAAAGATTGTGACTTTAAGGATTCCGGTACGGGCTCGTTGCGTTCATCCAGCATTTTGACGTAGCCGCCGAGGGGAATCGCGGACAAGGCAAATTCGGTGCCTTTTTTATCTGTCCGTTTCCACAATACCTTGCCGAAGCCGATAGAAAAACGCTGTACTTTGACACCGCACTTTCTCGCCGCCCAGAAATGGCCGTATTCATGTACCGCCACCAAAACGCTGATAACGATAAGAAAGGAAATCAATGACCACAGAAATGACATGGCAATCTCGCTTTACAGTACGAAAAAATAAAAATAGGCAAAAAACGGCACTGCCGCGGTAAGACTGTCGATACGGTCCAAAATGCCGCCGTGGCCGGGAATCAGATGGCCGCTGTCCTTAATACCGCTCTCACGTTTAAACATACTTTCGGTTAAATCACCCAGTACGGAAACGGCCACCGTTCCCACAGATAGTACTATCAGGGAGAGCGTTGAGCCGTGGCTGAAGTGTTCACCCGCAAGCCGTACAAATACAAAGGCAAGCACACAAGCGGTAATTAGGCCGCCGATAACGCCTTGCCACGTTTTGCCGGGGGAAACTTTCGGGGCAAGCTTGTGTTTACCGAATTTGCGTCCGGCAAAATAAGCGCCGCTGTCCGCCGCCCACACAAGGATAAACACGTAAAGTAATAACAATACGCCGTGAATAGGGGCGCCGATGTAGTTTTCCAGACGCAATTTCAGCACCCCGATTAAGAACGGCACGAGGGTCACGAAAGCGAAAATCAGTTGCAGAATCAGCGAATTGCGCCAAATTACCGCGGAAGAAGGGTAGCGGATGACCAAAAACAATGCCGCCAACCACCATAGCACGCCGATCAGCAACAGCGGCTGGGCGTAGTCGTCTAACACTCTGCCCGCATTGAGGTAATTCGCATTGCTGTAAAGCCACAGAAAGAGGAAAGTCGCCGAAATAGCGGTAATCACCCAACGCCAGACGCCTTGCTTTAAGCGCGGAAATTGTGTCCATTCCCAAATGCCTAAACTCACCACTACCCCAAGGCACAAGGCAAAGTAGAAGGGTGAAAATAGTAATAATGCTGCCAGCACTACAGCGATCAGGACGATTGCAGATAAAATACGTTCTTTAAGCAAAAGTTTTCCCTCTTTTGTTCGAGTTAATCATTTTCACTGCCGCCGAAACGGCGATTACGTTGCTGATAGGCATAAACCGCGTGATTAAATGCCTTCTCATCAAAATCCGGCCAGAGTACCTTGGTAAAATACAACTCGGCATAAGCGATTTGCCATAATAAAAAATTGCTGATGCGTTGTTCGCCGCTGGTGCGGATCAGCAAATCTACCGGCGGTTGTTCCCGTGTGACCAGATTCTGTTGGAAAAGTTCTTCCGTAATCTGGCTGATGGCAAGACTATCGTCCTTCACCTTCCGGGCGATGGCCTGAGTCGCCTGTACAATATCCCAGCAGCCGCCGTAATTGGCCGCCACATTGAGGGTAAGTGCGGTGTTGTTTTCTGTAAGTTTTTCCGCACCGGCGATTCGCTGCTGTAATTTATCGCTGAAACGGGAAGTGTCACCCAAAATTTTCAGACGGATGTTGTGCTTATGCAGCTTTTTCACCTCTCGTTCCAGCGCCTGCATAAATAAGGTCATCAGGGCGTTGACTTCCTGCTCGGGACGATTCCAGTTTTCACTGCTGAATGCGTAAAGCGTCAAGGCTTTTACCCCGATACTGCGTGCATAGGATACCGATTTCCGTACCGCCGCAACCCCGCTGCTATGACCGAAAATCCGCATTTTCCCTTTTTGTTTCGCCCAACGACCGTTGCCGTCCATAATAATGGCAACATGTTGAGGAATATTGTCGGGGTTAAGTGGTTTCATTTTCTCAATTCTTTGCGTTAAATCAGGCGCTGAATATATCATAATTCATTATTATTTAGTAGGATTGAGTCGCATTCCTCCAAATACAATTTTTAATGCATTGTTGCAATCATTGCCGTTGCCAGCCGACGGGCCGTTTTGTCCACGCCCAATACATCGTCAATGCTATTGATGGCTTGCACGGCAATCCGTTCCACCACCGACTGATTAACTTTGGCGATATCGGTAAATTTAATCCGGCGATCTAAAAATGCCTCTACCGCAATTTCATTAGCCGCGTTCATTGCCGTTGTGGCGTATTGCCCCGCTGTAAAAGCGTCTATCGCTAATTTGAGGTTCGGGTAACGATTAAAATCCGGAGCCAGGAAGGTTAAGCCGCTCAGCTGGTAGAAATCCAGCGGAGCAACGCCGGACCGTATGCGGTTCGGATATGCCATGGTTTCCGCAATCGGAGTACGCATATCAGGGTTGCCCATTTGCGCGATCACCGAACCGTCAATATAGCGCACCATGGAATGAATAATGGATTGAGGGTGGATAATCACCTCCATTTCTTCCGCGGCGGCGTTGAATAACCAGCGGGCTTCGATATATTCCAGCCCTTTGTTCATCATGGTGGCGGAATCTACCGAAATTTTTTTGCCCATTGACCAGTTCGGATGGGCCACTGCCTGTTCGGGTGTGATCCGGTCAAATTCGGCTAGATCCGTATAGCGGAACGGCCCGCCTGAACCTGTCAGCACAATTTTGCTGATGCCGAGTTCGGACAGCGGGCAGAAGCCGATTTGCTGCTGTGCTGCCGGCGGCAGTGATTGGAAGATCGCATTATGTTCGCTGTCCACCGGCAGCAGCTGCGCCCGGTGTTTTTTTACCGCGTCGATAAACAGTTGTCCGCAGGTGACCAGGCTCTCCTTATTGGCTAATAACACCCGTTTGCCTGCCTGCACGGCGGATAGGGTGGGTAATAGCCCTGCCGCGCCCACAATAGCGGCCATGACCAGATCAGCCTCCGGATGAGCGGCCAGTTCGCAAATGGCTTGCCGGCCGCTTAACACTGTTGTTTTACAGCCAAGTGCGGTGAGATTTTCGCTCAATTTTTTTGCCGCGGCGGCATCGTTTAGAGCGGCAAATTGAGGTTGAAATTTGACACATTGTTCGGTCATTAGGATAACATTGCGACCGCCCGCTAAGGCAAAAGCGTGATATCGTTCGGGATTGTGTTCAACAACGGAAAGAGTGCTGGCGCCGATTGAACCGGTGGAACCAAGGATAACGAGATTTTGTTTGTTCATAAGTTTTCTGACAATGACGAAAAAAACGCAGTAAAAATACTGCGTTTGGTATAGGATACGGAGCAGAATCAGAAATCCATTAATTCTTTTTCTTTGTCCGCGAGCACTTCATCGACCTTTTTGATAAAACTGTCGGTGAGTTTCTGGATTTCGTCCTGTGCTTTGCGTTCTTCGTCTTCGCTGATTTCTTTGTCTTTTAACAACGCCTTAATTTGTTCGTTGGCATCGCGGCGAACGTTACGCACCGAAATTTTACCTTGTTCGGCTTCGCCTTTTACCAGTTTAATCAGTTCGCGGCGGCGTTCTTCCGTTAATGGCGGCAACGGCACACGGATAACGGTACCGGCGGAAGACGGATTTAAACCTAAATCGGAGGTCAGAATTGCTTTTTCCACGGCGCTAATTAAGGAACGATCGAACACGGTCACGGCAAGGGTGCGGGCATCTTCCGCCACTACGTTAGCGAGTTGACGGAGCGGCGTGGCCGCGCCGTAATATTCCACTTGGATAGCGTCTAATAAACTTGGCTGAGCACGGCCGGTACGGATCTTGGAAATATGACCTTTTAGCGCATCTATACTTTTTTCCATACGGCTTTGGGCATCTTTTTTAATTTCGTTAATCACAATGTTATCCTTCTAATTCATGTCAATAAATATTGCGGGATTCTACTTGATTTTGCCGGCTTTGACCAGACAAAAGTGCGGTGCTGAAAAGCGGAGTTTTTTGAACGTCGGCTTTTCCGGTAGCGCCGGAAGCATGGTAATCGTATTCGGCGATAACCTATAAAAGCTGAGTTTTTACCGCATGTTTCATCAATAAACTAGCCGCAAATCGTTGTGCCTTCTTCTTCCCCTAAAACCGCGTTGCGTAATGCACCGGGTTTGCCCATGTTGAACACACGGATCGGCATGTGATGGTCGCGGGCGAGGGTGAAAGCGGCGAGATCCATCACTTGCAATTCTTTGTCGATCACTTCCGCATAGCTGAGACGATTGAATAATTTCGCGTCGGGGTTTTTAGCCGGGTCGCAGTCATACACGCCGTCCACTTTGGTGGCTTTCAGCACCACGTCGGCTTCAATTTCAATGCCGCGTAAACAAGCGGCGGAATCTGTGGTGAAGAACGGACTGCCTGTACCGGCGGAAAAGATCACGACACGTTTTTCACGCAGCATTTTAATCGCTTCGGACCAGTTATAGGTGTCGCAAATACCGTTTAATTGAAACGCGGACATCAGTTTAGCGTTCACATCCGCACGGTGCAGCGCATCACGCATGGCAAGGCCGTTCATAACCGTAGCGAGCATCCCCATGTGATCGCCCACCACGCGGTTCATCCCCGCTTTGGCTAATTTTGCTCCGCGGAACAGATTGCCGCCGCCGATCACGACTCCAACTTCAACGCCCATGTTAATCAGCTCTTTGATTTCCAGCGCCATGCGATCCAGAATGGACGGGTCAATACCGAACCCTTCGTCGCCTTGTAATGCTTCACCGCTTAATTTCAATAGAATACGTTTGTAAATTGGATTGCTCATGTATTTTTCCTCAACAATATCCGGACTCAAAATTCCCGCTATTATAGAGCAATGCGTAGGTATAGAGCAAATGTGTGCAATCTGCGAATAAGAAAATAGCTATCGCAATGAAAATTTTGTAGAATACGGCACATTTTAGTCTGACACTTATTCACAAAGGGAAAGATTGTGTTTTCGTCGCTTAAAACGTTTTTGCTTCAGCCAAAAACACTAAAAACCATACGCAATCGCTATAGCGGATTGCTATTCTTTCGGCATTATCGGAAAAGCCAATGTTCAAAAACCAACGCTCTTGCCGCCATCGCTCTTTTGGCTGCATTGGCCTGTCTTTACGGAGCGGCTCATTTAATGTTGCAAGGTTCCGGATTTTTTCCCCGTCCCACATGGCAGGCGATCGTGCAATTGGCGTTTCTGATAATCGTTTTTAACGCTTCCCGTAAACTATTTTATTTTGTACTACTGCCCTTTGTGTTGCTGCATGCTTTTTACACTCCGGTGGGCATGACTTTTGGTCCGCCTTCCTATCAATACGTGGCATCGGTTTTTGCCACCGATCTGATGGAAAGCCGCGAATTTATGGCTCAGCTGCCATTCAGCGACTATCTTGCCGCGCTGGCGATCGTGGTGTTGGTGCTGGCGTTTCGCTTTATTACGCAAAAATTTAAGCTGCGGCTATACCATAATAAGTTCCTGTTGGCGCTGATGATAGTGGTAACGCTGTGGTCAACGGCATCCCTTAAATTCGTACAGGAGGGCACAACGGCGTTAATTCAGGTGGAACAGGAATTAAGCCGGCTGAATGCCATGAGCATTCAAAGTGAATGGGGCGAATCCACGCTTACCGATGCATCTAAATATGATGATTATGTGCTGATTATTGGCGAAAGCGCGCGCAAGGATTATCATCACGCCTATGGCTATCCGGCTGACAACACGCCTTTTATGTCCCATGCCAACGGTATTCTGATTGACGGCTTTACCTCGGGCGGCACGAACACCATAGCCTCTCTCAAATTGATGCTTACCAAGCCTGACACACAAACATGGCAAGGCAATTACGCTCTGAACGTGATCGATTTGGTGAAATCCGCCGGTTATAAAACCTATTGGATTTCCAACCAGGGTTATTTAGGCGAGTTTGATACGCCGATTTCAGCCATTGCGAATAAAAGTGATGAAACGATTTTTCTGAAATCGGGCGATTCCGCAAACAGTAATACGAGCGATTTTGCCCTGCTGCCGAGATTTGCTCAGGTGCTGGATCAACCGACAGCAGACAAGCGCTTTATTGTGCTGCATTTATATGGTTCACACCCGATTACTTGCGATCGTCTGAACGATTACCCGAAAATCTATCCCGACGAAAAAGTGGATAAAAAATACTTCAATGTGAATTGCTATGTTTCGTCAATTAAGAAAACGGATGAGGTAATCCGACGCGTATATGAGGAATTGGTGAAAAACGAGCAAAAATCGCACCGCACCTTTTCCATGATCTATTTCTCCGATCACGGACTTGCCCATCATACGGAACATGATGGTGTGATTACACTCCATAACAGCAACGGCGCGAGCAAACGTCACTACGACATCCCGCTGTTCAGAATTTCCAGCGATGACAGCGAACGGCATGAATATAAGGTATTTAAATCGGGATTGAATTTCACCGACGGTATCGGCCATTGGCTCGGTATTCGCAATGACAAATTGAACGCCGCCGTTGATTTATTCAGCAACTGGCCCGATCCAGACGATTACGGATTAAAAACCAAAATCCGACAAATGATCGTTCCGGATGATCCGGCGGTGGTGATTCCGCTTAAACCTTAGGGTTCGAGCGAAAGTGCGGTGCTGAAAATCCGAGTTTTGAAAATAACCGAAACTCGGATTTTCAGCACCGCACTTTGTTTATACGTAATATCCGCCTAGTTAACGAAAGTATTACACTGGGTCGGGTCGCCGCTCTGCAAGCCGCGTTTGAACCACATTAAACGCTGTTTTGATGTGCCGTGAGTAAAACTGTCCGGCACAACATAGCCTTGGCTGCGTTTTTGCAGACGATCGTCGCCTACCGCTTCGGCGGCATTAAACGCTTCTTCCAGATCGCCGGATTCCAGCAGATTGTTTTTCGCCGCCTGATAACCCCAGATACCAGCAAAACAGTCCGCCTGCAGTTCTAAATTCACGGAAAGCTGATTGGCTTTAGTGGGATTTTGTTGCTGTAACCGATTGATTTTCGGCAGGATGCCCAGCAGGTTCTGCACGTGATGGCCGACTTCATGCGCGATAACATAGGCAAAGGCGGCGTCACCCGCCGCGCCCAGCTGATTTTTCATATCGGCGTAGAAGGAAAGATCAAGGTAAACCTTTTGATCGTTCGGGCAGTAGAACGGCCCCATGGCGGATTGTCCGGTGCCGCAGGAAGTCGGCGTGGCGCCGTTGTATAACACCATAATCGGCGGGCTGTAACGTTGACCGTTGCGGGCAAAATAGGTTTGCCATGTGGTTTCGGTGTCTTTCAGCACAGTGGCGGATAAGCCTTCCAGTTGTTCTTCCTCCGATTGAGTTAAGGCGGAGCCGCCGCCGAAACCGCCGCCCGAGTCCACTAAACCCGATAGATCAATACCGTAATAAGAGCCGATCAGCACGATAATAAAACCGAGCAGGCCTATTCTCTTTCCGCCGCCCAAACCAGAGCCGCCCGAGTTGCCTCGTCTGTCTTCGATGTTAGAACTTCTTTCCCGACCTTGCCAGCGCATAAATATCCTTTGAATGAGAAATAAAGTAGCTATTGTACATCAAACCGCGGTGCTGACAAAAACTTTAGCTTTTGAACGTTGGCTTTGCCAACGGTGCCGAAGGCATAGCAACTTCTATACGAAGTTGCGTATAATACAAGAGTTTTGCAAGTCGGGGGGCAAACAGGTACAATACCGCCAATCCGTGGTTCGCAAACCTCCCACATAAAAAAACTAAGGTAACAAAATGAATATCTCTAATCCGAATCGCAGTAAAAAAGCGGTGGTTATTTTTTCCGGCGGACAAGATTCCACTACTTGTTTAATCAAAGCCATTGCCGATTACGGCGTGGAAAACGTGGAAACCGTCAGTTTTCATTATGGTCAACGGCATGATATTGAATTGGAAAAAGCCCGCTGGATTGCAAAGGATCTCGGCGTTAAACAAACGCTGATTGATACTTCCGTGATGCAAGCCATCACCACCAACGCGTTGATGGATGACCAAGCGGACATTCAAACTCAGCAAAACGGCATGCCGAACACCTTTGTGGACGGGCGCAATGCGTTGTTTTTGCTGTATGCCGCCATTTATGCCAAAGGGCAAAGCATCAGCGATATTATTACCGGCGTATGCGAGACCGATTTCAGCGGTTATCCCGATTGCCGCGACGTGTTTATTAAATCCATGAACGTGACCCTCAATCTCGCCATGGATTATCAATTTAACATTCTCACCCCGCTGATGTATCTGACTAAAGCTCAGACTTGGCAACTGGCGGACGAATTGGGCGCGTTGGATTATGTCCGTGAGCATACCCACACCTGCTACATGGGGATAGAAGGCGGTTGCGGCGAATGTCCGAGCTGCCTGCTGCGGGAGAAAGGCTTGCGCGAATATTTACAACAGAAAGGAGCGGCGTAGATGTTTAAGGTTTCCAAAGAATTCAGTTTCGACATGGCGCATATTCTGGACGGCCATGACGGCAAATGCCAAAACCTGCACGGGCACACCTATAAGCTGCAAGTGGAAGTGTCGGGCGATTTGCATTCCGGCGGAGCGAAAAAAGGCATGGTGGTGGATTTCACCGATGTGAAAGCGGTGGTTAAGCGCCTGATTCTGGATCACATGGATCACGCCTTTATTTACGATACGAACAGCGAGCGGGAATGCAAAATTGCCGATTTGCTGAACGAATTAAATTCTAAAACTTTCGGTATTCCGATGCGTACCACGGCGGAAGAAATGTCGCGGTTTATCTTCCGGCGACTTAAAACGGAACTGCCCGTTTCCGCTATCCGCTTATGGGAAACGCCGACCTCGTTCTGCGAATATCGGGAATAAAGTGCGGTGTCAAATTCGTTAATTTTGAATCCGAACTATAATATCGTCGAAATCTTTGAAAGCTTGCAGGGCGAAGGCTTTAATACGGGCATGCCGAGCATTTTTATCCGCTTCGGCAAATGCAATCTCGCCTGTCCCTGGTGCGATACCCATTATAATCAATTTGAGCCTTGGTCGCTGCAACGGATTCTGGACAAGGTGCATTCCTACACAGTGAAAAATATTATTATCACCGGCGGCGAACCGACCACGGTGCCGAAACTTTCCTTATTGCTGAATCAACTAAAAGCGGAGGGTTATTTTCTTGCCATTGAAACTAACGGCTTAAAGGAAGTGCCCGCGCAGATCGATTATATCGCCACCAGCCCGAAGCGCATGTATCGGGAAAAATACCTCAAGCGCTGCATTCCTTTTGCCCATGAAGTGCGGATCGTGGCGGACGAAGATACCATCGCTTTCTGTGAACAGATTGAACGTCAGATTCAAGCGGAACATTACTATCTCTCGCCTTGTGAAATCAATGGTGAAATGAATTTGCTGGAAACCATCACTCAAATCGGCGTTTTGAACCAACGGCGGAATAAACCGAAATGGCAGCTGAGTATTCAGACTCATAAGCTGATTGGGATTGAATAAAAGAATCGATTAAAGTGCGGTGCTGAATTTCAGTGTTTTTAAAGCCTTGGTATCGGACCAAGGCTTTTTTTTAACTCAAATGGTTATAAATTATTCAACCGCACTTGTAACCATTGTTGCTCTAACGCGGAGGCTCCCTGTAATGCCTGCTGATAGCTGGCTTTGGCGGCTTCTTTGTCGCCTTTGGCAAGTTGAATGTCACCGGTCAGCATGGTTTTACGGCTTGCCCAACTGTTGTCTTTTACCAGATTCAGGCTTTCTAAAGCCGCATCAAACTGTTTTTGATCCAGCTGTAATTCAGCCAGGCGCAAGGCACTGATGGAACTCAGAATATCGTCCGGCGCTTGTGTGATGGCTTCTTTCAAGGCATTTTCGGCTTGGGTGAAATCTTTCGCATCGACGGCAAGTTTGGCTTTATTCAGCAACGCAAACGTAGCGTAACCCGTTTTCTGATTATCCTGAATAAACTGATCCAATTCTTTACCCGCCGCTTTAGGATCCTTTTGATAATCATACAGCACTTGCTCAAACTGCCCGGAGGTTATATGCATTTGGTTGATCTGATACTGCTGCCAATAGCGCCAGCCGAACACCGCGGCAAGAGCGACAATAAGGGAAACGATGATGGTCTTACCGTTGTCTTTCCACCATGCTTTCAGTTCATTGATGTCTTGTTCTTCCATACTGGAGTAAGCCATGGATTAATTCCTCTTAAAATAAATTTTTCAAATAATCGATTACTTGGTCAAGGGCAACCGTTTCCTGACTGCCGTTCTGCAGATTCTTAACGATGACCTGTTGTTGCTGCAGCTCGCTTTCGCCGATGATCAGTGTAATTTTAGCATTCAATTTGTCCGCCCGCTTAAATTGCTTCTGGAATTTGCCGCCGCTGCAATGGGTCATCACACGTAAGTGCGGTGCTGAAAAACGGAGTTTTTCCGCCAGCCGGAATGCCGCTAAGGTAGTGCCTTTCCCCGCATAGACCATGTAAACGTCCACGGCGTTTGGCAGTCGGATGTCTTTGTTCACTTCCTGCACAAGTAATACCAGACGTTCTAATCCCATGGCGAAGCCCACACCTTCGGTGGCGTGTCCGCCGAGCTGTTCGACCAAACCGTCATAACGGCCGCCGCCGCATACCGTGCCTTGAGCGCCTAAAGCGGTAGTGACCCATTCAAACACGGTTTTGTTGTAATAATCAAGACCGCGTACCAGTTTCGGATTAATTTCATATCGAATTCCCATTGCATCAAGCAAAGTGCAAAGCCGAGCAAAGTGACCGCGGCTATCCTCATCGAGGTAATCCAGTAATTTCGGCGCGCTGTTCAGCACTTCCTGCAAAGCCTGATTTTTTGTATCAAGGATGCGGAGCGGATTTTTCACCAAACGTTCTTTTTCTTCGTCGCTTAATAAATCAAGGTGGTTTTGCAGAAAATCTACCAGAGCGGAGCGGTAGTTCGCCCGCGCCTCAAGGGAGCCGATGGAGTTCAACTGCAGGGAAACATGCTCGGAAATGCCGAGTTCTTTCCATAAACGCGCGGTTAACAGGATGAGTTCCGCGTCAATTTCGGGGTCGGCTATGCCGAAGATCTCCACACCCGCTTGATGGAATTGGCGGTAACGGCCTTTTTGCGGGCGTTCATGACGGAACATCGGGCCCATGTACCATAAACGCTGCTCGTTGTTGTAAATCCAACCGCGTTCGATTGCCGCCCGTACGCAGCCCGCGGTGCCTTCCGGACGCAGAGTAAGTTGCTCGTCGTTGTCCCAGAAGGTGTACATTTCTTTGGAAACCACATCGGTGACTTCGCCGATGGCACGGGCGAAGAGCGGGGTGCTTTCCACGATAGGCATGCGCACTTCAGCATAGCCGTAACCGGCAAAGGTGTCGCGTACTTTTTGTTCGACCCATTGCCATAACGGCGTTTCGGTCGGGGCACAGTCATTCATGCCGCGGATGGCTTGGATTATTTTTGCCACGTTACTGTTCCTTAAATAATTCTGTTTTTCGGATCACGTGCAGCCACTTGGGCACGGATTTTTGCTTCTAACTGATCGATAATGTCCTCATTATCGAAACGTTCTTTCTGGCGTTCGCCGGCAAGATAAAAACCGCTCTTTTTATTACCGCCGGTGACGCCGAGATCGGATACCAATGCTTCACCCGGCCCGTTCACCACGCAGCCGATAATGGACACGTCCATCGGGGTAATAATATCTTCCAGCCGTTGCTCGAGGGCATTTACCGTGCCGATGACGTCAAATTCCTGGCGGGAGCAGGTCGGGCAGGCGATAAAGTTAATACCGCGGGAACGAATGCGCAGCGATTTTAAAATATCGAAACCGACTTTAATTTCTTCCACCGGATCAGCCGCCAGAGAAACACGCAGCGTGTCGCCGATGCCTTCCGCCAGCAGCATGCCTAGTCCCACCGCGCTTTTTACCGCTCCGGCACGGACACCGCCCGCTTCGGTGATTCCTAAATGCAGCGGCTGGGTAATCGCCTTGGCTAATAGACGGTAGGCTTCCACCGCAAGAAATACATCGGAAGCTTTTACGCTGACTTTGAATTGATCAAAGTTCAGCCGATCTAAAATTTCTACATGGCGTAAGGCCGATTCGAGCAATGCCTCGGGAGTCGGTTCGCCATATTTTTCCTGAATATCTTTTTCCAGTGAACCGGCATTGATGCCGATTCGGATCGGAATATTTTTATCCTTGGCACAATCCACCACGGCGCGGATGCGATCTTCCCGTCCGATGTTGCCGGGATTGATCCGCAGGCAGTCTACACCGTATTCCGCCACTTTCAGGGCGATACGATAGTCAAAGTGAATATCCGCCACCAACGGCACAGAAGCCTGCCGTTTAATCAGTTTAAATGCTTCCGCCGCTTCCATAGTCGGAACGGAAACACGGATAATATCCGCACCGACACGTTCCAACGCTTTAATTTGGGCAACCGTTGCCTCAACGTCGGTGGTGCGGGTGTTGGTCATAGATTGTACTGTTATCGGGGCATCACCACCGATTGGTACATTACCGACGTAAATCTTTTTTGATGCACGTCGTTTAATGGTAGGTTTGAATGATGACATCGTTAGGGTATCTTCAATTACTGTAATTTAAATTTAGCTACGCGACCGTCGATTTTTAATGGGTAATCCTCACCTTTATAGGTGATTTTCACATTGCCCGGCGCGCCAATGATTACGGAATAAGGAACTTCGCCGTTAAAGGTCAGTACTTCGCCTTGCTTGTACTCTTTTTGAGCCAGCACCTTGCGTTTAGCGTCTTTAACGCTGATCCAGCATGAACCCGTTACTTCAATAACCAGATCACCATTTGCCGTGACAGGCTGTTCTGCGGTTGCCGTATTATCCGATGCCGCGCTTGGGGCCGGTTCGGCGGAATGCTGTATTAACATGGCTTGAGTGGTATTATTTTGTAAGTTGTTTTCCGCCGGCTGGAATTGTACCGGTTGAATCGCTGCTGATTCGTTCGTTGTCGGTGTGACGGCTACGGTATCGGTTGTTGCAGACGACACCGGCAGTGTAGTTGCTACGGGAAGTTCCCTCGTGCCGCCGCTATTTTCAACCGTTGTGGATTTTTCTTCGTTAGATACGTAATTCTGTACCAGATTATCCCGTTCACTGCTGGACAGCTGAAAGTTTTCCCACCACCATAGTGCGGTCATACCTACCACAAACAGCAGAACAATCGCAGTTAAATACGTTACCCAGCGACTATGCGAAGCATGAGAGGCAATACGATGTTTAGTCAATTCGTTCGTAATGATCTGATCTTTCTGGGTTTGGTTAAGGTTAGCGATAGTCGAAGCCCAGGTATCGTCATGCAGTTTTAATAATTTGGCGTAATTGCGTACATAGCCCTTGATAAAGGTGGTGGGGATAGATTTATGTTCAAACTCGTTATTTTCGATCGCTTGAATGATGAATGCACGAATATTTAACTTTTTCGCTACATCTTCTAGCGAAAGATTTTGTTTTTCACGAGATTGGCGAAATATTTCGCCTAAAGAAAGGCTTGGTTGATCAGGATTTGTTTCAGTATTCATAAAATTTTTACAAAATTGGGCTACGACGGATTAAACTGCTAAAGTTTAAAGTTCTGAGCCTTGTTTTGCAACTGTTTCTTCTAAAGAATGAAAAGGAGTTGTTAATCAATTCCACTCTTTTTTAAGAGATTTAATCTGAAACGCCCGAGCCGGTTCGATTTTTTCCAGTTGAGCCATGGCTTTCTGATAAACCGTTTGGTTGTGTTCCGCCAGGGCGCAGAGGGCTAAATTTTCGTAAGAAACGGCCTGCTGATAATAATGCGGCGTGGTAACGGCCTGATTAAACGCCGCGTAGGCCGAATCGAACTCACCTTGAGTGCATAAAAAAGTGCCGTAATTATTGTATAAATCCCCTTGCCGGGGATCGAGTTTAATCGCCGTTTGGTAAGCCCGTTTGGCTTGTTCGTTATCACCTTGAGTCTGGTAATAATAGGCGAGAGCCGAATGGACCAGATAGTAATCCGGATCATGCGCCATGGCTTTATCAAGATTTTGTTTGGCCTGAGGGGCATCATGCCGGGCGAGATATCCCAAGGCCAGTTCAACGCGGGCTTTCGCCGCCGCCTGTTTTTCTTTCTCGGCGGAAGAGAGCATCGGCCGGCCGGAGCAAGCGGTTAAAAGGCTTATGGCGAATATGAGGGAGCAAAGTGCGGTGCTATTTTTTTGAGTTTTGCCAAATAGCGTTTTTACCAACATATGTTCTCTTTCCTGCAAGTTCCGGTTGAATTATTGCATTTGTACATTAATGTGTTGCCCGAAGCGTTTTTTCATTGCCGTGCGTTTGGTACGGTCGATCACGTCGCCCGCCAGTTGTCCGCAGGCGGCATCGATATCATCGCCGCGGGTTTTGCGGATGATTACGGTCAAGCCGTACTCCATCAGGGTTTTCTGGAATCGGTCAATCCGCGTGTTGGAACTTTTCGTATAAGGCGCTTCTGGGAACGGGTTCCACGGAATCAGATTGATTTTACACGGCGTATCTTTCACCACTTCGGCTAATTGGTGGGCGTGCCGCACATCGTCGTTGATGTGGTCGAGCATCACATATTCAATCGTCACCTTGCCGTGGTTGGCGTTCGATACCTTCAAATATTCGTTTACCGAATTCATCAGCATTTTGATATTGTATTTTTTGTTGATCGGCACGATTTCATCGCGGATTTCATCATTAGGCGCGTGTAATGAGATGGCTAACGCCACGTCGATTTGTCCGCGTAGTTTATCCAACGCCGGTACGACGCCGGAAGTAGAAAGGGTAACGCGGCGTTTGGACAGCCCGTAGGCAAAATCATCCAGCATGATTTCCATGGCGGGCACCACGTTTGCCACGTTCAACAGCGGTTCGCCCATTCCCATCATAACTACGTTGGTAATCGGACGCACGCCCGTCACGCCGAAATTACCGATAATTTTCGATGCCCGCCACACTTGGCCGATAATTTCCGCTACGGTCAGATTACGGTTAAAACCTTGCTGAGCGGTCGAGCAAAAAGTGCAAGCCAAGGCACAACCTACTTGCGAGGAAACACACAGCGTGGCGCGATCCGCCTCCGGAATATACACGGTTTCAACCTGTTGATCACCCACCTGCATTGCCCACTTAATGGTGCCGTCCGCCGAACGCTGTTCAATCGCCACTTGCGGTGCTTTAATCTCGGCCACGGTTTTCAGCTTTTCCCGCAGCACCTTGTTGATATTGGTCATATTGTCGAAATTATCTTCACCGAAATGATAGATCCATTTGACCACTTGATCCGCACGGAATGGTTTTTCACCCAATTCCTTGAAAAACTCACGCATTTGCGGGCGGGTAAGGTTCATTAAGTTGATTTTATCTGACATCGTTGCCTCTGTTGTCTCGTTGTTACACCTTGTGACATTATAATGGTAGGGGAAGTGATTCCCGCAAAGGGCGACATTCTACTCATTTCCGTTTGCTTAATCTATCAGTTTTCAAAAATTAAGCAAAATAGCACCGCACTTTTTGCGATCCGGATCGCTAAATTAAAATAAAAGTGCGGTGTTGACAAAAGTTTTGGCTTTTGAACACCGGTTTTGCCGGCGTCGAAGATATAGCAAGCGTGTTCGGCGGTTGCTATATAAGGCGGCGGATTTAAAAAATAACAAATAAAATTTGACCGCTGTCACAAATTCACAACATTTATGTTGAGTATTGTTAAGGAACTGTTAATTTTAAATACGCCTACATAGTGTGGAGGATTACTTATGAATATGCAAACCCAAGCAACGACGGATACGGTAGCGAAAAGATCCTATCGTAATTCGATTATTTTTGTGCTAGATGCGATCATCTTTTTTATTTTGTTAAATGTGCTGCCGTTTGACTTATCCGTTAATAAAGGGCTTGCCCTGTTGTTTTTCGTGGCGGTGCTATGGCTGACGGAAGCGCTACACGTTACCGTTACCGCTATTTTAGTGCCGTTATTGGCCATTTGCCTGGGGTTGGTCAGCACCAAAACCGCGCTGGCCGCTTTTGCCGATCCGACGATTTTCCTTTTCTTCGGCGGTTTTGCCCTTGCCACGGCATTACACCATCAAAAACTGGATCGTCTTATCGCTAACCGTATTATGGCGTTAGCGCGCGGTAATTTATTTGTGGCGGTGCTTTATTTGTTCAGCGTAACGGCATTTTTATCCATGTGGATCAGTAATACCGCCACGGCGGCGATGATGTTGCCGCTGGCGATGGGCGTACTCAGTAAAATGGATGTGAAACAAGAGCATAATACCTATGTGTTTGTGTTATTGGGCATTGCGTACAGTGCGAGTATCGGCGGCATGGGGACTTTAGTGGGCAGCCCGCCGAATGCGATTGTAGCCTCTCAGCTGCATATAACCTTCGCCGAATGGTTGAAATTCGGTTTGCCCGTCATGGTTATTCTGATGCCGATAATGATTGGCATGCTTTACATCATTTTCAAGCCGCATTTAGGCATTCATTTCGAGCAGGATTTTGAACGCATTGAAATGAACACTGAACGGGTGGTGACATTGGGTATTTTCGTTCTGATCGCCTTGTGCTGGATTTTCAGTAACTCGCTCAATCCGATGTTGTCCGGCCTGTTCGGTTTATCCAACAAAATTGCCAGCTTTGACAGCGTGGTGGCATTGGCTGCGGCGGCGTTAATCTGTATCACCAAAGTCGCTTCGTGGAGACAGATTCAGGACAACACCGAGTGGGGCGTGCTGATGTTATTCGGCGGGGGTTTGACCCTGAGTGCGGTTTTGAAGGACTCAGGCGCCAGCAAAGTGATGGCGGACGGTATCGTATTCGTCATTCAAGGCGGGCATTTTTACGTGATCGGCTTGGTGGTGGCGGCTTTTATTATTTTCTTAACGGAATTTACCTCGAATACCGCCAGTGCGGCGTTACTGGTACCGATTTTCATCTCCATCGCGCAGGCTCTCGGTATGCCGGAACTGGGTTTGGCTCTGATTATCGGTTTCGGTGCGTCCTGTGCCTTTATGCTGCCGGTGGCAACGCCGCCGAATGCTATTGTGTTCGGTACCGGACAAATTCAGCAGCGGGAAATGATACGGGCGGGAATCTGGCTGAATATTCTCAGTGTAGTGATTATTGCGACCATCGGATATTTCTTCTGGTTTAATTAGTCACGCTAAATAACAAAGGCTTGGAAATCCAAGCCTTTGTCGTTTGTGAACGTGTTATTGCAGCAGTGAAATATCCGCCACCTGCAAGAATAAATTGCGTAAATTGTTTAAGATAGCCAACCGGTTCTGACGTAATTTTTCATCTTCCGCGTTCACCATGACTTTCTCAAAGAAATTATCCACGCTCTCACGCAGGCCGGCGAGACGGGAAAGTGCGGTGTCGTAATCGGCATTTTTGAATAGCGGCGCCAGTTCCGTTTGCAATGCCAATACTTGGTTTGCCAGCGCGGTTTCTTCCGGTTCGACGCACAGGCCAAGGGCAATGTCGGTCGGCAACGCGCCTTCAATTTTCGCCAGAATATTGCCTACGCGTTTATTGGCGGCAGCTAAAGCCTCGGCGGATTCCAAGCAGCGGAAATGCGCCACGGCACGCACACGGGCGTCAAAATCCGCCGGACGGGTCGGACGACGGGCAAGCACGGCCTTAATTACATCCACCGCAATGCCTTCGTCCTGATACCAGGCACGGAAACGTCCGAGCATAAAGTCCACTACGTCGGCCGCGACATTGGCATTAGTGAGTTTATCCGCGAAGAGGGCGGCGGATTTTTCCACTAAATCCGCCAAATCGAGCGCTAGCTTTTTCTCTACGATAATACGCAGCACGCCAAGGGCGGCACGGCGTAAGGCGAACGGATCTTTGTCGCCCTTCGGGTGCTGACCGATGCCGAAAATCCCGGTGAGGGTATCGATTTTATCCGCCAACGCGACGGAGCACGCCACCATTGATTTCGGCAATTCATCACCGGCAAAACGAGGCATATATTGTTCGTTCAATGCCACCGCCACTTCTTCATCTTCGCCGTCATGGCGGGCGTAGTGCATACCCATTACGCCTTGCGTGTCGGTAAATTCAAACACCATATTGGTCATCAGATCGCATTTTGACAGTAAACCGGCCCGCCGCGCTTTTGTTACGTCAGCGCCGATTTGAGCGGCAATCTCACCGCTTAATTGTTCGATACGGGCGGTTTTATCGCGCAATGTGCCGAGTTGCTGCTGGAACAGCACGGTTTCAAGGCGGGGCAGGCGATCAATCAGTTTCTGTTTTAAATCGGTTTTAAAGAAAAATTCCGCGTCGGCTAAACGGGGACGAACCACCTTTTCATTACCGGCAATGATGGCGCTCGGATCCGGCGGATTAATGTTGGAAACGAAAATAAAGTGCGGCAGCAATTTGCCGTTTTCTGCATAAATCGGAAAATATTTCTGATCGCCCTTCATGGTATAAACCAGTGCTTCCGCCGGTACGGCGAGGAAACGTTCTTCAAATTTTGCCGCTAATACGTTCGGATATTCCACTAATGAGGTCACTTCTTCCAGCAAGCCGTCTTCAATATCGGCGATACCGCCCAGCTCCGCCGCTTTGGCCTGAGCGTCACGCAGGATAATGGCTTTGCGTTCGGCAAAATCGGCAATGACGGAACCTTTTTCACGCAAAATCTGCGGATATTGATCCGCATGCTCGATTTGGAATTCACGCTCGCCTAAGAAACGATGTCCGCGAATGGTGGCGGCCGACGGTACGCCCAGAATTTCGCCCGCAATGAGTTGATCACCCAGTAACAGGGTTACGGTATGCACCGGGCGGATAAACTGTACGTTTTTGTTCCCCCAGCGCATTGGTTTCGGAATCGGCAGTTTGGCAAGAGAAGAGGCGATTATATTTAATAATAAGTCTTTCGTCGGTTTTCCTTCCACCACCGCGCGATGTACCAGCCATTCGCCTTTATCCGTTGTGATACGCTCCGCCTGATCCACGCTGATACCGCAGCCTCTTGCCCAGCCCTCGGCCGCTTTGGTCGGATTGCCCGCCGCATCAAACGCCGCCGATACCGCAGGCCCGCGTTTTTCGATTTCTTTGCTGGGTTGAGCCTGCGCCAATCCGAGCACCTTCACCGCCAGACGGCGGGGGCTGGCAAACCATTGCACCGTGTCAAACGCCAGGCCGGCCTGGTTTAATTCATTCTCTACGTTCTCTGCAAACGCGGTCGCTAATTTTTTGAGTGCCTTCGGCGGCAGCTCTTCGGTGCCGATCTCGGCCAGGAAGTTTTGTGTTGTCATTTTATTCTCGCTAATATGTGTGAAATCACGCATTTATAAAGTTATTCTGGGCAGAAAATACCTGCAAAATGTCAGCCGTCCAAGACGTATGCAATATGCTCCTGTGGAAAAACCGGGTGTTATTTACAGGAGATTATTGCATATGCCTTTTAAACGCTTTGATTAGGTTCTATCACATAAGATGATATTTATCATTCCAATACGGGGCAGATTAGCGCCGCTCCGGTTTATTGGTAATTTGCGATAGAATAATTTTTATAATTAAACTGTTATTTCCCGCCCTGCGCCGCTAATGCCGTCGGATTCGGTATCGGTTCGCCTATTTTGCTCAAACGGTTGCGATCGGTGTGTTGGAACGGTTCGGCATAATTGGGGATAATCATGACGGTCGTCTGCTCATAAGACCATGTGCCGTCGTCATTGACTTTGACCTTGATGGTATAGCTTTCCGTTTTGAATTTTTGTTCTAAAAACGGATTGGAAATAATGCCGTTGGTCAGCGAACCGCGCACCGCGGTCAGGGTGAATTCCTTGTCGTCGGGCTTGGCTTTGCCTGCGGCAAGCAGGGTTTGTCCGCGCGGAATGCTCAAGCTGAACAGCAGATTACCCGTAGCGGGTTCCCACAGCCAGTAGCCCACTTGGTCGTGAAAGGTTTCCACGCCGTCAGGTTCAACAATATGCTGATGATAACGCAAACCGTAAAACAGCTGCGGGCCGTTGGTTTGCGCGTCAATCGGGTGTAGTTCGAGATGTTCGATATAGGGATCCTTTTCCGCACCTTCGGCTTTCGGATTAACGTCCAGCCCGCGTTTACCTTCCCAAATCCCCGCCATCGGAGCGAGCGGGCCCAGATTGGCAAGGGTATTCACATCGGGTTCCGCCTCGGTGTAAATGTCTTCAGGGTATTGGTAATCTGTCATGTTATATTCTCCAAATTGAGTAGAAATTAAGTTAAAGTGCGGTGTCGAAAAGCCGAGTTTTTTATGCCGCGGGTTTGGTTTCCGCCAGAACGGCATATTTCCGATTCATCATTTCGGCATAAGCCGCGAGTTTCGGAAAATCCGCCGCAAGGTTATAACCAATCTTATCGCTGCGGAACGCCCACCAATCAATTAAGCAAACGGCGGCCAAAGTGCCGATGTTTAATTCATCGCCCCATTTATCCAGTTCATCTTCCAGCTGACGGAACGAACGCGTGTTGCGATCCATAAGCTGTTGATGGCGGCTTATCCACCATTCCTGCTGCGGCCGGAACATCCGTTCGGGCAGAAAGGTTGTCGTGTTTTCCAGAATACCGTCGGCTAAAGCGTGCAGCGCGAGCACATCCCAACGTCTTATATTGGTCGGAAACAGAGTCGGCTTAGCCCCTTGGGCGTCAAGGTATTCCGCAACCCAAAAACTGCCGAACAGCCATTCGCCGTTACGCATTTGCAAGGCCGGTACGCGACCGAGCGGATTATCTTTATTGTGCGGTGAATCCGCGTCAAAGGCGGCGGTTGCACGCAGCATTTCCACTTGTGATTCAAGCTGATGATATTTCATCGTCGCCACGGCTTTACGGGCAAAAGGGCTGGTTGTTGTGTACCAAAGTTTCATAGGATCCTCCGGAATAAATTTCAAGTTAAAGATCGGCACTGTCAAGCACGACTTTGTCGTCGAATACCAGGGCTGGAATGCCGATAAAGCCTTTTTCTTTCACCGCGAGAAACGCAGGGTGGTTATCACGCAGTTTAAGGAATTGTTTTAAGTTAGGCATACTTTCACTGATATTTGCCTCGGTATAGTCGATGTTGCGTGCCTTGAGTTCCGCCACGAAAGGGGCGGTGTCGGGGCATTTGTCACTAAAATATAAAATTGGCTTGCTCATATTTACTCCTTAAACTGCGGTGTTATAACGGCGTGTTTTATTTACGGCAACCGGGGAAGCCTAAGGCCTCGCGGCTGGCGTAATAGGCTTCGGCGACCCCTTTGGTGAGCGTACGGATGCGTAGAATATAGCGTTGCCGTTCGGTTACCGAAATAGCTTTACGGGCATCCAGCATGTTGAAGCTGTGCGCCGCTTTTAAAATACGTTCGTAGGCGGGCAGCGGCAATGGTTTTTCCAAGGCTAATAATTCCCCCGCTTCTTTTTCGTATTGATCGAAAGCCTTAAAGAGAAAATCCACGTCGGCGTATTCAAAATTATAAGCGGATTGTTCCACTTCGTTCTGATAGAACACATCGCCGTAGGTGGTTTTGCCCAACGGGCCGTCCGACCATACCAGATCGTAAACGGAATCCACACCCTGAATGTACATGGCCAAACGTTCCAAGCCGTAGGTTACTTCGCCCGTTACCGGTCTGCATTCTAGGCCGCCCACTTGTTGGAAATAGGTAAACTGGGTAACTTCCATGCCGTTTAACCACACTTCCCAGCCTAATCCCCATGCGCCGAGAGTCGGGTTTTCCCAATTATCTTCCACGAAGCGAATGTCGTGTACGGTCGGGTCAAAGCCCAACATTTTGAGCGAACCGAGATAGAGTTCCTGAATATTGTCCGGTGACGGTTTAATCACCACTTGGAATTGATAGTAATGCTGCAGACGGTTTGGATTTTCGCCATAGCGTCCGTCGGTGGGACGGCGGGAAGGCTGCACATAGGCGAACGCCATGGGTTCGGGGCCGATGGCGCGTAATGCCGTCATCGGATGGCTGGTACCCGCACCGACTTCCATATCAAAAGGTTGCACCACGGTGCAGCCCATGTTTGCCCAATACTCTTGCAGGGCGAGAATCATACCCTGGAAAGTTTTTACGTTGAATTTTGTGCTCATATCATGTCTGTTCTTATAAAATGTGAAAGAAAATGTGGGCTATTATACTGTAATTTCAGGCATTATCCCATAATGAAAGGAAGAAAATTCATACAGATTATATTTTGACGGAATAAAGTGCGGTGTCGTAAATAGGTGTTTTGAAACCAAGCCACGGATTGCCCGGCTAAAAGATGAAAAATGCCGAATAACTGATTGTTCGGCATTGGAAAAAGTAAATTAAACCTTGTTTTTTAATAAAGAACGATAGATTAAACCGCTCGCCGCATCGAAACCTGCTTTACCGACGATCGCATAAAGTACGGCGGCGTGTCACAGCGTTCCAGCCGTCTGCACCGCCGGATTGTTATTTATACTTTTTTTATTTAAAATACATACGCAATTTAAGGTTATTGACAGGAAGCATTATGGCAAACTGGAACGGAAAATATATTAGCCCCTACGCGGAACATGGTAAAAAAAGCGAACAAGTAAAGAAAATCACGGTGTCGATTCCCATTAAAGTATTGGAAATTCTCACCAACGAACGTACCCGCCGTCAGCTGAAGAATTTACGTCATGCCACCAATAGCGAACTGTTGTGTGAGGCGTTCTTGCATGCATTTACGGGGCAGCCGCTGCCGACGGATACGGATTTGCAGAAAGAACGCCATGATGAAATTCCCGATGAAGCAAAATTGATCATGCGGGAATTGGGGATTAACCCCGATGAATGGGAATATTAGGCTAAACCCTGATTTCCCGCCATACTCAGAAATTCATCTTCACTCAGCACGGTAACGCCTAATTCCTGCGCCTTGCCGAGCTTTGAGCCCGCGGCATCGCCCGCGATAACAAAATGGGTTTTACCTGATACGCTGCCGCTTACTTTGGCTCCCAAATTTTGCAGCAGGGCTTTTGCCTCGTTACGAGCCATTCGGTTTAGCGTGCCTGTCAGCACCACGGTTTTATCTTTGAACGGATTTTCGCTCACCTCGCTGACTTCCACCGTTTCCCAATGAACGCCCTGTGCGAGCAAATCCTCAACCACGGCTAAATTATGCGGTTCCCGCCAGAACACAAAAATGCGGTTTGCCACCACTTCGCCCACGTCCGGCACCTCTTGCAGCTGTTCCAGATCGGCTTGTTGTAATGTCTCCAGTGTGCGGAAATGGTTGGCCAGATTCAGCGCCGTTGCTTCACCCACTTCACGAATTCCCAAGGCAAAAATAAAACGGGCAAGGGTGGTGCTTTTCGCTTTCTCGAGACTATCCAGGGCATTTTGAGCGGATTTTTCGCCCATACGTTCTAATCGCATGAGTGTCACTAAATCCAGTTTAAACAGATCGGCGGGAGTGTGAATGAGCTCGCGATCCACCAACTGTTCGATTAATTTTGCCCCCACACCGTCAATATCCATGGCCCGACGGGAAACGAAATGCTTGAGGGATTCTTTACGTTGAGCCGCGCAGATCAAACCGCCGGTACAGCGTGCCACCGCTTCGCCTTCGATGCGGACAATAAGAGAATCGCACACCGGGCAATTTGTCGGGAAAATGATTTGCTTGGCATTTGCCGGGCGGCGTTCGTGCACTACGCCGATAATTTGCGGAATCACGTCACCGGCCCGGCGAATAATTACCGTATCACCGATGGCAATATCCAAACGGGCAATTTCATCACCGTTATGCAGGGTGGCGTTGCTGACGGTCACTCCCGCCACAAATACGGGTTCTAATTTTGCCACCGGTGTCACCGCTCCCGTACGGCCTACCTGGAATTCCACGTCTTTTAGCACGGTTAATTCTTCCTGAGGCGGAAATTTATAGGCAATCGCCCAGCGCGGGGCTTTAGATATGAAGCCAAGCTTTCGCTGCAAATCAATGCTATTGATTTTCAGTACCGTGCCGTCAATATCATAAGGTAGATCGGCCCGTTTCTTGCCTATAGTTCGATAAAAATTCAGCGCTTCTTCCGCGCCGTTACACAAACGGATTTCGTTGTTCACCGGAATGCCGAGGGATTTCAGCCATTGCAGCCGTCCGTAATGGGTATCCGGCAATTCCACCCCTTCGGCGATCCCGATACTGTACGCGTTCAGCACCAACGGGCGTTGACTGGTAATTTTCGGATCAAGCTGACGCAACGAACCCGCCGCCGCATTACGCGGGTTGGCAAAGGTTTTCTCACCCCGTTCCAGGGCGCGTTCATTGAGCTTCTCAAATCCCGAGTGCGGCATAAACACTTCACCCCGTACTTCTAAGCGGGCGGGCGGATTGTCGGTCAGCAGCTGAAGCGGAATATTACGAATGGTGCGGATATTAAGCGTAATATCTTCCCCCGTGGTGCCGTCGCCGCGGGTTGCCGCCCGGGTCAGCACGCCGTTTTCATACAAAATACTGACCGCCAGACCGTCCAATTTCGGTTCGCAGCAGAACGTAAGCGGTTCGGGCAGTACAATTAGACGATCCTGAATACGTTTCACAAAAGCATAAAACTCTTGGTCGGAAAACGCATTATCCAGTGATAGCATAGGCATTTCATGAGTGACCTGCGCAAAGCCGGACAAGGGTTTCGCCCCCACACGTTGAGTGGGAGAGTCGGGCGTAATCAATTGTGGATATTGCTGTTCCAATGTTTTTAAACGATGAAACAGACGATCGTATTCGCTATCGGGAATTTTGGGATCGTCCAGCACGTGATACTGATATTCGTGATAACGTAATTGGGTTCTTAACGTGTTGATTTCTTGGTTGATATCACTCATTGCAATTCCTATAAACTGGTAAAACTCACAAAAAACGCACCGCACTTTAACGCCTTAAAAGTGCGGTGTCGAAAAACGTTGTTTTTTTAAATTGTTATGACAAAGGTATATACGGCGATGCGCTTATGACAAGCTGTTACTTAATTCACCTTAGCGAGATAAGCCTGTTCCGCCGCTTCGGTGAAAATTTCCTGTTCGTCGGTTAAGACAAAACCGCCCAGCTGATCCGCCAGACTTTTGGCGGTACGCAGCATGATTTTCAGGTTGGCGCGATCATTGCCGGCAGACGGCAGCTGCATAAACATGGCAACGCCTACGGTAAGAAAATCATGCATCGTATATGGGTTGAACGTGCCCGGCTGGTTAATATTCGCTACGCTGAATATCACGGGACTTGCCACGGTTAAATCCAAATGGCGGTGATAAATATTGCCTTCGCCGAATAAGAACCCTAAATCATCCAGAGCCTGTGCCAGAGCAGCGCCTTGGAACTGACGATTTTCCGGCGCGACGATATACAGCATAATAAATGACGAGGTTGGCGCCGTCTGACTCGGACGTGGCTCGGACGGCTGTGATGATTCAAGCGGTTGTTGCAGCGTTGGTTTGGAAATCGGCGATTGGTTGAATGTTTGCACCGGTTCGCCGAATTGCGCGGCTTCCTGTAATTGAACGCGCAATTCAGGAGAAGACGAATTAATGCTTTCTTCTTCATCGGCGGCCGATTTAATCGCGGCGATACTCTGTTGTGCGTAATCAATAGGTTGAGCCGGCTGTTGATAGTGTTGCGGTTCCGGCGAAACGGGAGCGGACGGACGCATTTCATATACGGGCGCGGTTGATTCAGGTGCCGGTTCGACATTAGGCAGGGTTATTTTTATTTGATCCACCGATTGCGGTATCGGTTGGGCGCTCTCTTGTGCCGAATGATCACGTTCGAAATTCAGTGATTGTTGCGCGGGTTCAGCCGCAGGGTTTGGCTTCGGTTGGGCAAAGGCGGGCGGTTGCGCCGTTGGGGCCGAATTGTTTCCGTTTGCCGTAAAGCCTTGTCGTCCGCCGCGGCCGAAAGCATTGGCGTTTTGAAAATATTGTGATTTTTCGCGCCGATTTGACCACAGGCCGTGAACCACCAGCGCAATCAATGCAAGAATGCCTAAAATAATCAGAATTGTATTTAAATCCATTGCTAAGCTATTCCTATGTGTTGTTATCGTATCGCTTTATTGTGAAGCGGGATCTAAAAATGCCGTTAGCTTAACATATTTTAGGACGTGAGTAATACCAAATTTAGCAAACGGCAAAAACTCGGTTTGATAGCACCGCACTTTGCGGTATGCTACGCCAATTGTTAAATATCTTTTAGGATCCGTTATGCTGAATGAAAAAGAATTGAAATCAGGTTTTCACTATTTTGTGATGGGGTGGCATTTGATCACGCAAAAGGGCTTACGCCGTTTTGTGATTATGCCGGTTTTACTGAATGTGGTGCTGTTAAGCGGTTTGTTCTGGCTGTTTGTAAGTAAAATCAGCGACATGATCGACGGCCTCATGGGGTTTATTCCCGATTGGCTGAACTGGCTTAGCGGCATTTTGCTGGCGCTTTCCATCCTAATGATTTTATTGCTGTTTTATTTTATTTTTACCACTTTATCGGGCTTTATCGCCGCTCCTTTTAACGGTCTGCTGGCGGAAAAAGTAGAGATCATGCTGAGCGGTGAAGGACCGGAGGATATGAGTATGACGGCGTTTATCAAGGATACGCCGCGCATGCTGGCCCGTGAGTGGCAAAAGCTGCTGTACAGCCTGCCGAAATATATCGGCTTGTTTTTATTAGGGTTTATTCCGTTATTGGGGCAAACGCTGATTCCCGTGCTGACCTTTTTGTTTACCGCGTGGATGATGGCGATTCAATATTGTGACTATCCTTTTGATAATCATAAAATTTCATTTCATTCCATGCGTTACAAACTGACGGAAAACAGAACGCAAAGTCTGGTGTTCGGTTCGTTCGTTACCCTCTGCACCTTTGTGCCGCTGATTAACTTTGTGGTGATCCCTGTCGCCGTCTGCGGAGCAACGGCAATGTGGGTGGAAACTTACCGTTCGCAATTAACGGGGAATAACGGCGGCCCGACTGCGGTTAACCCGAACGGTTCCGGGATTTCCGCTTATCGGCGATCCGAGCGTACGGATATAGCGCCGCGCAATAATACAGACATCGTTAAATAAAGCGGAAAAATCCTCCGTAGCGAATAAACACAGAGGATTTTTTATGTGTTCCGCCAAGATAGGTATATAACCAATTTATCTAAGTAATATCAAATAACTATTTTTTTTATGCCGGAATGAATGATAAAAATGACACACAATTTAAAGGCAACCATTTTATTGGAGAACACATCATGACAATTTTTGCAGACAATTCCTACTCAATCGGGAATACCCCTCTTGTGCGTTTACAGCATTTCGGCAACAACGGCAATATTGCGGTGAAAATCGAAAGTCGCAACCCGAGTTTCAGCGTAAAATGCCGTATCGGTGCCAGCATGGTGTGGCAGGCGGAAAAGGACGGCACTTTAACGAAAGATAAAGAAATTATTGACGCCACCAGCGGCAATACGGGGATTGCCTTAGCTTACGTCGCGGCGGCCCGCGGCTATAAAATTACCTTAACCATGCCGGAAACCATGAGTTCCGAACGCAAACGCTTATTACGTGGTTTGGGTGTGAATCTGGTATTGACCGAAGGTGCTAAAGGCATGAAAGGCGCGATTGCAAAGGCTGAAGAAATCGTCGCCTCGGATCCTAGCCATTATATTATGTTGAAACAATTTGAAAACCCCGCTAATCCTGCGATTCATCAGCAAACCACCGGCCCCGAAATCTGGGAAGCGACGGAAGGCAAAGTGGATGTTATCGTTTCAGGCGTAGGCACAGGCGGTACGATTACGGGTATCAGCCGTGCGATTAAACAGGATAAGGGCAAGCCGATCGTCTCCGTGGCGGTTGAACCGACCGAAAGCCCGGTGATTACCCAAACCTTGGCGGGTGAAGAAGTGAAACCGGGTCCGCACAAAATTCAAGGTATCGGGGCGGGATTTATTCCGAAAACATTGGATTTGAGCCTAATCGATCGGGTAGAAACCGTTGACAGCGAAACCGCGCTGGCTACCGCTCGTCGCTTAATGTCGGAAGAAGGTATTCTGGCGGGAATTTCATCGGGTGCCGCCGTAGCCGCGGCCGATCGTTTGGCTAAATTGCCGGAATTTGCGGATAAACTGATTGTAGCCATATTGCCATCCGCTGCCGAACGTTACTTGAGTACAGCGTTATTTGAAGGTATTGAAGGTTGACGCTTCCTCATTTCACTCTATAGGACTAAAAGTGCGGTGTTATTTTCCGCACTTTTTTCTAATCCGATTTTTTATATCAGCTTATTGACGGGCATTTACTTCCCTTGCAAAACCCGATTTGTGCTATAATACGCTCACCCTAACCTCTCATTTCAGTATATTCAGATATGAAACCTTTACTTTCACTTTTATCCCGGCTGCTGGGTGAGTTTTTATATTATGCGGTGGCTGTCACGATTCCGTTTTTTGCCGCGTTGTTTGATATTCTTCATCTGGCAAAAATAGAAGAGGAGACCTCGGCTATTGAACTTAGCCAGAGCTTCTTTTTACTCGTCATTATTATTCTTTTTGTTAAACTTCTCAGGAAAATGCCCGAATATAAAGGCGGTTTAGCGTTATGTGCGGGGTTTATCGCCACCATGTTTATTCGTGAACAGGATAATCATTTCGACAAGATTCAGCATGGTTCATGGTTTTATGCCGCTTTAATCGTAACGGTATTTACACTTTGGTATGCTTATAAACATAGACAGACCGTTATCAGCGGGCTGACATTCTTCAGCGAGCAAAAGGAATACGGTACGTTTCTTGCGGGATTGTTAGTGACTTTGGTGACTTCCCGTTTATTGGGCAAAACCAGTTTATGGGAAGCCATTCTAGGCGAACATTACAACAATTTAGCCAAAGTCCTTGCAGAAGAATACACCGAGCTGGTGGGCTATTCCCTAATGTTATTTGCTATGCTCAAACTGTATCGGAGATTACATCAAGGTTATTTTTCCTAGAGGTTTTGCTTGTCTGTTGTATAAAAAAACGCACTTTTCTTGCGAAAAGTGCGGTGTGATTTAATTAAAATATCAAGCTTATTTTGCTAACGATTTTCCATGTAGCTCACCCGTTAAGCTTTCTAAGAAATTGGTGATGTCTTTTACTTCACTCTCAACCGGTGTTTTACCGCTTTGGTATTTCAGCATGAGCCGTACGGCTTCATCCAGTTTGTCCGTGCGGGCATCATGCATATAAGGCGCGGTTAACGCAATGTTGCGTAAGGTCGGTACTTTAAATTTATGCATATCGTCCGGATCTTGGGTTTTTGAAAAACGACCTTTGTCCGCATCTGTTAATGGCGTACCGCGTGCAGCGAAATAATCATCATGCAAGCCCATATATTCGAAAGATTGTCCACCTAACGCGCTGCCCGTATGACAAGTATCGCATTTATGTTGTTGGAACAATTCATAACCGTGAATTTGGCTGTCAGTTAATGCGGTTGTGTCACCTTTCAAATAACGGTCGAATGGGCTGTTTGGCGTGATCAGGGTTTTCTCAAATTCACCGATAGCATGAGTTAAGGTTTGTTTGGAAATCTCAGGATAGACGGATAAAAATTCTTGTTTGAATTTTTCATCCTGCATAAACTTGGCTAAAATTTGTTCCCAACTGTCCGAGCCCATTTCTATTGGATTAAGCGGAGGGCCTGAAGCCTGATCAGCCAAATCATCGGCACGACCATCCCAGAATTGTAATTTGTTGAACGCTGCATTAAACACGGTTGGCGCATTGATATCGCCTTTTTGTCCGTTAATCCCGGTAGAGGTCGCCAAACCGTCTATACCGCCTTTTTCTAATTGGTGGCAGCTGTGACAAGAAAGTGTGTCATCTTTAGAAAAACGGGTATCATGATAAAGTTTTTCCCCTAAGGCGACTTCGGCGGGATTAGTGTCTAATTTATCCGGAATCGGTTGCACTAAACGGGTGGCATCCGTACCTTCGGTTTCTTTCGGCAGGAAATGTGCCGCACGTTGCTCATGAATCCATTTTAACAAGATAGCTTTTTCCGCTTCATCCGGAACGGATCCCCAGTGTAAATGACGGAAGCTGGCAATCGGCATTTCATCATTTAACAACACGCGTTCAAGTTTCGCTAAATCTACTTCAGAAAGTTTGCTTGGATCTTGCATGCCTTCCAGTAAGTGATCTAAACGGAACACACGATTACCGGCGGCAATATCTTTTTGCATTTGCGTGCTAATACCGGGTACATATTTATAGGCGGGTAATTCCGCTGACGGCGTATGGCAATATTGACAGCCGTTTTTATACAGCGTTTGTGCCACCGCGCGTTGTTCCGTCTCTTTTAACGGACTGACATTCATTAATGTTTCGGTTTGTTGTTTATCAAACTGATTTAAATAAACTACGGTACCTAAATAGCCGGCAATGGCAACGGCTGCTCCTAACAATACTAATTTCTTCATAAAAAAGTACCTCCATGGAATTGCTGTAACAGTTGAGAAGAAAGTAAAAAAGATATACCCCTATTTTTTGTGTAAGTTTACTTGATTTCACATGGAAAATTTAATTTATAAATTCTATTAAAATGATAGGTAAGAATCGTTCACATACAAAAAACCGCACCTTTATTAAAAGTGCGGTGTTATTTTTGTGTGTTTTTATAATTTATTGTTTCGCGATAATTTGATTATTTTCGTAATCCACAGTCACTAATTTGGCAGGTAGTAATTTACCTGACAAAATTTGCTGTGCTAATGGATTTTCAATTTCTTGCTGGATTGCACGTTTTAACGGACGAGCACCATATACCGGGTCGTAACCGATTCTGCCGATGAAATCCAACGCCGCGTCGCTGAACGTAATCTGATAGCCGTGTTCCGCCATACGTTTGACCAAACGTTCCAACTGAATTTTTGCAATCGCTTTGATGTTTTCCTTGCCGAGCGGATGGAATACTACGGTTTCATCGATACGATTGATAAATTCCGGGCGGAAATGTTTGCTCACCACAGACATGACCAGCTGTTTCATTTCACCATAACTTTCGTTGGTACCGCCTTGAATCAAATCGGAACCTAGGTTTGAAGTCATGATGACCACGGTATTACGGAAATCCACCGTTCTGCCCTGACCGTCGGTTAGACGGCCGTCGTCCAGCACTTGCAGCAGAATGTTAAACACATCGTGATGTGCCTTTTCCACTTCGTCCAGCAAAATGACGGAATACGGACGGCGACGTACCGCTTCGGTTAAATAACCGCCTTCTTCATAGCCTACATAGCCCGGAGGTGCACCTACCAAGCGGGATACGCTGTGTTTTTCCATAAATTCGGACATGTCGATCCGCACCATGGCGTTTTCATCATCAAACATAAAGTTCGCCAGTGTTTTACACAGCTCGGTTTTACCCACGCCGGTAGGCCCTAAGAATAAGAAGGAACCAATCGGACGATTCGGATCGGAAAGCCCCGCGCGACTGCGGCGAATGGCGTTAGCAACCGCTTCAACCGCTTCTTTTTGTCCGACCACGCGTTTGTGCAGTTCTTCTTCCATGCGCAACAATTTTTCTTTTTCCCCTTCCATCATCCGGGAAACCGGAATGCCGGTGGCACGAGAGAGCACTTCGGCGATTTCTTCATCGGTAACGCGATAACGCAACAACGTCATCTCTTTGTCTTCCGCGTCATCTGCGGCTGCAAGTTGTTTTTCCAGAGACGGAATCACACCGTATTGTAATTCCGACATCTTATTCAAATCCCCGGCACGGCGGGCCTGTTCCATTTGGGTACGGGCGTTTTCCAATTCCGCTTTAATATGTTGGGTGCCGGAAAGCGTGGCTTTTTCGCTTTTCCATACTTCTTCTAATTCCGCGTATTCGCGTTCTTTTGCACTGAGTTCTTTTTCCAGCATCTCCAAACGCTTACGGCTTGCTTCGTCTTCCTCTTTTTTCAAGGCTTGCTGTTCAAGTTTTAATTGAATAATACGGCGATCCAAACGATCCAACGGTTCGGGTTTGGAATCAATTTCCATACGGATACTGGATGCCGCTTCATCAATCAAGTCGATAGCCTTATCCGGCAATTGACGATCGCTGATATAACGATGGGAAAGCGTCGCAGCCGCCACGATGGCCGGGTCGGTGATTTGCACATGATGGTGCAATTCGTAACGTTCCTTCAAACCGCGCAGAATCGCAATGGTGTCTTCTACACTCGGTTCATCCACAAACACCTTTTGGAAACGGCGTTCAAGTGCCGCATCCTTTTCAATGTATTGACGATATTCGTCTAACGTTGTCGCCCCCACACAGTGCAATTCGCCGCGGGCAAGGCTTGGTTTGAGCAGGTTGCCGGCGTCCATTGCGCCGTCGGTTTTGCCTGCTCCCACCATGGTGTGAATTTCATCAATGAACAGAATGACCTTGCCCTCTTCTTGCGCCAGTTCTTTCAGTACCGCTTTCAAACGTTCTTCAAATTCACCGCGATATTTTGCCCCCGCAATCAATGCCCCCATGTCCAAGGAAAGTACGCGTTTGCCTTTTAAGCCTTCCGGCACTTCGCCGTTGACGATTCGTTGCGCCAAACCTTCCACGATAGCGGTTTTACCCACGCCCGGTTCCCCGATCAGCACAGGGTTGTTTTTAGTACGGCGTTGCAGCACCTGAATTGCCCGGCGGATTTCTTCATCACGCCCGATCACCGGATCAAGTTTGCCGCTCTCGGCCCGCTCGGTTAAATCGATAGTGTATTTTTCTAATGCCTGGCGGCTGTCTTCCGCATTTTGGTCGTTCACCTTTTGTCCTCCGCGAATTTGTTGAATGGCCTGCTGCAAACTCTCTTTTTTAGCACCGCACTTGCGAAGGATATCGCTCAGCGGGCCCTTTTCTTCTAACGCAGCGAGTAAAAATAATTCTGAAGAAATAAATTTGTCCTGCTGATGTTGTGCAATTTTGTCGCATAAATTTAAAATATTCAGCAGGCCGCGGGAAATCTGTACATCGCCGCCCGTGCCCGATACTTGCGGTAATTTATTTAGTTCCGCATTGAGTTCGGTTTTCAACGCCGCTACATTTACCCCGCTTGCGGTAAGAATCGGGGCAACGGAGCCGTCTTGCTGATTTAATAACGCCGTGAGCAAATGCACAGGTTCAATAAACTGATTATCTTTTCCTAACGCCAAGGATTGAGCCTCGGCCAATGCTTGTTGGAATTTAGTTGTAAATTTTTCAATATTCATAGAGTCTTCCTTAATCGGTTAGAACATTTTTTGTTCGCTTTGTATAAGTGATAGCATTTTTTTCATTTCAAGGGGAAGAAATGAAATATTTTATGTTAAATAGGACGGTTTTGTCCGACAATTTAACCGAGCGGGAAGATTGAATCTAAAAGTAAATAAGAGTAGTATTCTGTCAATTTTTCCAAATCTGACCGTTATGAAACCGACTGTTTTATTCTACGATTCCGGTATGGGCGGGCTGAGCGTGTACCGTGAAGTGTATAAATTGCTGCCTGAGCTGCATTATTTATATTGCTTTGATAATGCTTTTTTCCCGTATTCGGAAAAAGACGGGGAAACGCTGATTCGGCGGGCTTTGCAAATTTGTCAAGCGGTAAACCGACGATATCCGCTGGATATGATCGTAGTAGCCTGCAATACGGCAAGTACCGTCGTGCTGCCGGCGTTGCGGCAAGCCTTTGACATTCCGATCGTGGGAACGGTACCGCCGATTAAACCCGCGGCGGAGCAATCATCCACTAAGCATATCGGCTTATTAGCCACCAAGGGTACGATAAAACGCCCCTATGTGGATAAGCTGATTGCGGATTATGCCCGGGGGGTGAAAGTCGAAAAAATCGGTTCAACCAAGTTAGCCGAAATCGCCGAACTGAAATTACACGGTCATTCCGTGGATTTGCTCGCTTTACGTAAGGAACTCGCGCCTTGGATTGGTTTAGCCGAACTGGATTCCGTCATCTTGGGCTGCACCCATTTTCCACTGATTAAAGAGGAAATCGAAATGTGCCTGCCGCAGGTGAAACGGTTCTACGACCCGGGACCACCAATTGCAAAACGGGTCAAGCATTTATTGGAAACCATCCGGCCTAAAGTTAAAAATGAGGAAAAAGCGAATCTGATTTTCTGTACCAAACATTTTGAACTTGAGCATAAATTTCAACAGGTTATCAACTTTTGGGGCTTTAACCGGTTGGAATTATTAAATATAGATTAAAAACTCGCCTTTTCGACACCGCACTTTAGCCCGTAGCCTTAACCGTGCGGGCAAAGTGCGGTGCCGTTTTGTTGAGTTTTTGCCGGTTTAGGCGGCGGAACGATTAAATTTTCCGCGGACGGGCGGGGGATTTGCGGTTTTTTTGCAAAATTTTACAAAAAGCGCTTGCAAAGGCGGGCGAAATCCCTATAATACGCCCCACACAACGACGCGGCGTTGATAATGAAACGGAAGGCGTCGTTTTTTAGTCTTTAAGGCTAATGCTCTTTAACAAACTATCAGACAATCTGTGTGGGCACTTGTTGATTGGCTTTAG
>JAWHQP010000002.1:0-341080 GCA_032586195.1 Pasteurellaceae bacterium LIM206
CGAATGATTTAACCGAAGCCCAGAAGAACACGATTACAGTGCTAAGCCAACTTGCGGGCGGCTTAGCCGGTGGATTATTGGGCGATTCGACGCAAAGTGCGGTGCTGATTTCAGAGTTTTGAAAACACCTGAAATCAGCACCGCACTTTGGTTTTTAACGATTCTTCAAATTGCTGATCAACCGGTCTATAAATATTTTGGGGTAAATTTTGATGTTTATCGGGCAGATAGAGGGATAGCGGCAGAGGTGGGTGTTGTGATATTCTGGTTATAATTTAACCGGTTTGACTTGATTCAACTTTTTTCTCACTCAGCTAAAAAGTAACGTTTAGAAAAATTTATAGGTGGAATAATTTATGAACCCAATTCTTGAACTCCAACAAAATCACTGTTCGATTCGTCATTTTAAACCGACCTCATTGACTGTGGCGGAGGTGAATACGTTGCTTAATGCCGCTCGTAGCGGTTCGACCAGCAGTTATATGCAATCGTATTCAATTATTAGTATTACTGATCCTGTATTGAAAGCGGCGATGGCGGAGGTGGGCGAGCAGCCTTATATTGAGCGGAACGGGCATTTATTCCTGTTTGTGGCGGATTTAGCCCGCAATGCGGAAATTGCCCGTCAACAAGGCATTGTTCCCATTTATCAAGGTAGTATGGATAGATTGTTGGCAGGGGTGTATGACGCCACTATCGCTGCTCAGAATCTGGTGCTGGCGGCGGAAAGCCTTGGCCTGGGGGCGATTTATTTGGGCAGCATTTTAAACGATAGTCAGCAAATTATTGATCTGCTTGGTTTGCCTGCCCTGACATTTCCCGTATTTGCGGTGGCGGTTGGCTATCCTGCTCAATCGCCTCGGTTAAAACCGCGTTTACCGAATCAAATTATTCATATGTACAATCGTTATGTGCCGATTAGCGAACAAACGGAGGTATTGACCGAGTATGACCAACAGCTTGACGATTATTATCGGACTCGCGGCAATAATGCCCGTACGGAAACTTTCAGCGGGATGGCCGGACGTTATACGCAAACCCAACAGGCGAAGCGCATGGAATTGGTCCAAGTGCTGCGTAAGCAAGGCTTTCTAACCGAGTTGGAGGGTAATTAAATGAAAACATTACGCTTAAATTTTCCTAACTGGCAGGGAGCAACTCCCGAAGTAGTGACCGGTCTGGTGACGGAATTGCCGGCAGCGCAGGCCATTCAGGGCTATTATATGGGGGCGCGGCTGGTGAATTGGTTGCTGCCGAAAAAACAAGGCGAGCAGGAGGCGAGCGTTCCGGTGTCTCTGGATTTTAATGATTGTGCGACGGAAAACGGTATCTTTGCCTATCAGGCTAATTTACGCCAACAGCAGGCGGCAATGCGGATTTTGCGGCAACATCAGCTCGATAAAGTGGTAACGATTGGCGGAGATTGCGCGGCAAGTGTTGCTCCGTTTAGTTATTTGGCGGATAAATATGCTGATGAGACGGCGATTATCTGGATTGACGCTCATCCCGATTTGGGTTTGCCTTATGATGATTACACCGGCTTTCACGCGATGGCGTTGGCTCAGATTGCCGGCTTCGGCGATCCGCAAATGACGGCACTGTTGCCCGAACGGAAAATAGCCACACAGGATGCCATGATTGTGGGCTTGCGTTATTTTGGCGAGCCGGCCGAACAACGTCGTAAGAATTGGGGCATTGAAACGGTTTCCTGTGAGCAGGCAAATATGAGTTCGCAAGCGGTGCTGGATTGGTTAACGGCCCGTGGAAAATCAAAGGTACTGATTCATCTTGATTTAGACGTGCTGGATCCGCAGGAATTGAAAATTGCCGTGGGTACTGATCCGAACGGTATGAGCCTACAGGCGGTCAGCCGCGTGATTAACGATATCGCGACACGGGCGGAAATTGTAGACTTAACCGTGGCAGAACCTATGCCGAGAGAAGTGATTAAATTAAAAGGGCTATTGGATAGCCTGCCGCTGTAATAACGAGGTTCGACGTATGAAAAAGTGCGGTGTCGAAAAACGGCGTTTTGAAAACACGGATTTTATACACAATCATGTTGGCTATGCCGTCGGCAAAACCAACATTCAAAAATCGGGCTTTTACAACACCGCACTTTAGTCCGCTAGAGCACCGCGCCAATCAGGCTGCGGGTTTCTTCTCTTACTTCGGTGAGCTGCACTTTCAGCAGATCACCGATTTTATAGCGGCGTTCGCCTTTGATGTAAAGGGCGAGTTCGTCATTGTTCATTTCGATTTCATCGCGGTTATCGTGCAGGCTGGAGGCGGGAATGAACACGCTGGCTCCGTTTGTCAGCAGCTGCACACGTAAGCCGCCGCGCGTGCAGTCTTGCACTTCCGCTTCAAATTCCGGTTTTTCCGTTACCTTGTCCGCTAAATAACGGCAGTAGAGCCAATCGGCGATATCGCGTTCCACCATGCGGTTCCGGCGGCGGGCTTCTTGCAGGCGGGCCAATATTTCATCGCTTGGTTTTTCGCAGGAGCGCGAGCTGTCGCCGGACCGGCGGGCAATACAGGCTTTAATTAAACGGTGATTAACCATATCGGAATATTTCCGGATGGGCGATGTCCAGGTGGCATAGCCGGTTAGCCCCAGACCGAAGTGCGGTGCCAATTCCGCCTTGAATTCCGCAAAGGTGAGGAATCGGCGCAGGCGGAATTCCAGATAATCTCCTTTAAACGGTTCAATATCATGCCGCATTTGGCAGTAGCCTTGCAAAGTGGCAAGGTTTTCCACGGAATAACGCTGTTTCAGTTCCGCTTTGTTGTTGTCGTTGGCTAAATTTGCCATGAGGAAATTATGGGCGCTCGGTAGGAATTTTTTATCAAAGCCGATATGGGTGTTGAAAATGCCGGTGTGAGCGTGGTTTTCCAAATAATGCGCGCAGCATATGTTGGAAATAATCATGCATTCTTCCACAATTTGATTGGCAATGCGGCGGTATTCCGCTTTGATTTCCCGCACGTGACCGTTTTCCGCCAGTACGAAGCTGTAATCCGGTTTTTCCTTGAATAACAGAGCGTGGGTTTTCCGCCATTGCAGGCGCGCGAGAGCGAATTGGTGCAGTCGGTTGAGCTGCTGAGCGATGCCGTCCGTTTCAGGCTGCCACGCGCCTTCAATCCGCTCCAGATAATCGGAAACCTTGTCATACGCCAGCTTGGCGTGGGATTTTACATTTGCCAGCACAAATTCGGGCTCGCCGCTGAGTTCGCCTTGTAAATCGGTTTGCATGACACAAACCAAAGCGGGACGCACTTCATTTTCCATCAGCGAACAAAGCTCGTCGGACAATTCGCGTGGCAGCATCGGGATATTAAAGCCCGGCAGGTAATTGGTGAAACAGCGCTGTCTGGCATCTTTTTCGATATGCGAATCCAATGGAATATACGCCGTCGGGTCGGCAATGGCGGTAACCAATTTCCAGCCTGACTGTTCACCGTTTTGCTCAATCGGTTCAATGTACAGGGCGTCGTCCATATCCTGTGTGCTTTCGCTGTCAATGGTGACAAAATGAAGCGCGGTGAGATCTTGGCGAGTTTGCTCGTCCTGCATTTCATAACTGTCCTGCCCTGGTACCGGATAGCGGGATTGTTCATGACGTGCCAACGTCACCCACCAAGGGGCGAATTCATCATCTTGACGGCAGATGAATTCACTGACCTGAGCAAACAGAAAACGATTGTCGCGCAGCGGATGGGTTTTTAAGGTTGCCACTACCCAGTCGCCGTCCCGCAATTCTTCTTTCACGGATTTTAATTGATTTGCGCCGATGAGTTGGCTGATATTCGGATGATCCACCGATACCTGTAGTTTTTTGTCCTTGTTGAAGCGGATTCGGGCGATAAAGCGGGTAAGCATCGGTTCGATTAATGCTTCCGGTACGGCGCGTTTTCTGCCGTCTTCTTCTTCGATCACGGCTTTGATTTTATCGCCGTGAATGACTTTTTTCATATCGGGCGGAGCGATAAAAAAGCTTTCTTTGTCGGTTTCCAAAAAGCCGTAAGCTTTGTCCGTGCCTTTTACCACGCCTTCAACGTGCGGTTTGCTGTCACGGAGTTGTTGTTTTAATTGGGAGAGTAGCGGATTGTTTTGAAACATATTGGTTTTAGGTGTTGATATTTATTAGTTGAAAAAGGACGCCTGAACCGGCGCCCTGAGAATATTTTTCAAGCGGGATTATTCTTCGCCTAATTCACCCATTGCGGTGATACTGAAACCGGCATCCACATGCACCACTTCGCCGGTTATACCGGAAGCAAGATCCGAACATAAGAATGCGGCGGAGTTGCCCACGTCTTCGATGGTGACGGTGCGGCGTAATGCGGCTGTTTTCTCAAAGGCGGACAGCATTTTCTTGAAGTTTTTGATGCCTGAAGCCGCCAAGGTGCGGATTGGACCGGCGGAAATAGCGTTTACGCGAATGCCGTCTTTACCCAAATCCGACGCCATTACGCGGGTGGCCGCTTCAAGCGAGGCTTTCGCCAGACACATAACGTTGTAATTCGGAATCGCGCGTTCGGCGCCTAAATAGGTCAGAGTCAATAAAGCGGCATTCGGATTTAAATGCGGGCGAGCCGCTTGAGCCATTGCCACAAAACTGTAAGCGCTGATGTCATGGGCGATGCGATAACCTTCGCGGGTGGCCGCATTGACATAATCACCGTCTAATTGATCACCCGGGGCAAAGGCGATGGCGTGTACGAAGCCGTCAAATTTTTCCCAGTGTTTGCTTAAATCCGCAAAGCAGTTGCGAATGCTTTCATCGGTAGCGACGTCTAACGGCAGTACAATGTCGGAACCGAATTCTTTCGCAAATTCTTCCACCCGAGGTTTTAACTTGTCGTTTAAATAAGTGAATGCCAATTCGGCGCCTTGTCGTTTCATGGCGGCGGCGATACCGTAAGCGATTGAACGATTACTTGCCAAGCCTGTGACTAAAATACGTTTACCTGTTAAGAAACCCATAAGAAAATCCTGATTGTTGGTTGTAAAAAGTGCCGCATAGTATAAAGGAAAATCCCTTTGATTACAAAGCGCACGAGTATTTTATCCGCATTTCATGCCGGCGCGGTTATGCCGGATTATCAATATCTTTAAATTCCACTTCTAAGCCGTATTTGGCCGCCAGCCATTCTCCGAGGGCTTTAATGCCGTAACGTTCGGTGGCGTGGTGGCCGGCGGCGAAGAAATGAATGCCTTGTTCACGGGCGGAATGGATGGTTTGCTCGGACACTTCACCGCTGATAAAGGCGTCTAATCCTTTCGCGGCGGCAAGGTCGATATAGCCTTGACCACCACCGGTGCAAATGCCCACGGTTTTGATCAAGTGCGGTGCTGAAAAATTGAATTTTGTCGCGTCGCACACAAGCGGCAGGCGGTTTAAGACGGTGGCGATACGTTGCCCGAACGCCTCCACGCTGACCGGCTGTTTGAGCGTTCCCCACATCGGAATGCTGACGGGACCGGGTTCTAATGGCTGAAGATTTTCAATGCCGAGTAATTGTGCCAGCCGGGCGTTATTGCCTAATTCGGTGTGAATGTCCAATGGTAAATGATAGCCGTACATATTGATGTCATGCACTAACAGGGTTTTGATGCGTTTGCCCTTCATGCCGCGGATACAGGGATTTTCGCTTTTCCAGAAATAGCCATGATGAACCAGAACGGCATCCGCCCGCCGGTTGACAGCGTAGTCGATTAAGGCCTGGCTGGCGGTAACGCCGGTAACGATTCTGTTGACTTCCGTTTTGCCTTCCACTTGCAGCCCGTTGGGGGCGTAATCGGCAATGTCGTGAATATTGAGTTTTTGGTTGATAATCCGTTCGAGTTCTAAATGATTCATAATTTTCCACCTTAAAATTACGTTTCATCATAAAGGATACGCATAAAAAAAGCGACTGAATTCAAGTGGGTGAACGCAGCCGCGAAAATTTTGGAATGAGGATTACAATTTTTATTGTTTTGCTCATTATATATAAAATTATATAAGGGTAAAGCGATTTTTAAGATTTTTTTCTTGAGCGGCTAAAGATTGTGATCTCCGTCAACACCGCAATTTATATCTGTGCTATGCTATGCAGCATTCTAAACCAGCGGGGGATTATTATGTGTACAACTTGTGGCTGCGGACATCCCGAACAGACTCGCATCGGTGAGTTACAGCATTCTCATGAGCATGCCGCCGGCAGCGGCACCGTCAAATTACCGAACTTTTCCCATTCCACGTTTCGAGCGACGGAACAGACTCGGCAGGACGATACACAAAAACGGTTACTGAAAATTGAGCAAGACGTGTTAGGCAAAAATAACCGGATTGCCGATGCAAACCGGAATTTATTTCATTATCTCAATGTGTTAGCGTTAAATTTAGTGTCAAGCCCGGGTTCGGGAAAAACCACTTTATTAACCGCCACTTTGCAGGCGTTAAAAGACAAACGTCAATGCTATGTCATTGAAGGCGATCAGCAAACGGAAAATGATGCGGATCGCATTCGTGCCACGGGTGTGCCGGCGATTCAGGTGAATACCGGCAAAGGCTGTCATTTGGATGCACAGATGATAAGCGAGGCGATGATGAAATTACGCCCGCGGGAAAACAGCCTGTTATTTATTGAAAATGTCGGCAATCTAGTGTGTCCGTCCGAGTTTGATCTCGGCGAAAAAGCCAAGGTGGTGATTCTGTCCGTGACCGAGGGTGAAGATAAACCGTTGAAATATCCGCATATGTTTGCCGCCTCAAGCCTGATGATTTTAAATAAGATGGATTTGCTGCCGTATCTGAGTTTTGATGTGAAAGAATGTATTGAAAACGCCAAACGGATAAATCCCGCCATTGAAGTGATTCAGCTTTCTGCCACCACGGGCGAGGGCTTAAATGATTGGCTGGCTTGGCTGGATAAGCAACAGATGAATAGTAAATCATGATGCGGTTTGTTGATGAGTTTCGCGATCCTAAGGTCGCTAAAAGTCTTGTACTCCGCCTGCGGGAGCTGATGGCAAAGTTGCCGCAATATTCCGCTCGAAATCCGCTCTATTTGATGGAAGTATGCGGTGGACACACCCATACCATTTTTAAATTCGGGCTGGATAGTCTGTTGCCGCCCGGCATCGAGTTTATTCACGGGCCGGGCTGCCCGGTGTGCGTGCTGCCTATGGGGCGGATTGATGTCTGTATCGACATTGCCGAAAAGCCGGACGTGATTTTCTGTACTTTTGGTGACGCTATGCGGGTAAAGGGGCGAAAGGGGTCGCTGCTGGAAGCGAAAGCCCGCGGCTGCGATGTGCGGATTGTCTATTCGCCGCTGGATGCGTTAAATATCGCCGGTCATAACCCCGATAAAAAAGTGGTATTTTTCTCTCTCGGTTTTGAAACCACCATGCCGAGCGCGGCGGTGACATTGCAGCAGGCGAAATTACAGCAGACGGAAAACTTTTTTGTGGTGTGCCAGAATATCACCATTATTCCCACTTTACGCAGCCTGCTGTCACAGCGACAAATCAAAATCGACGGTTTTATCGCCCCCGGTCATGTCAGTATGGTAATCGGTTCCGAACCGTATCGAGAGCTTTGCCTCCAATATCATAAACCCTTTGTGATTACCGGCTTTGAGCCGCTGGATATCTTACAGTCCATCGTAATGCTGGCGGAACAGTTTGTGGACGGACGCTGTGAGGTGGAGAATCAATATAAACGCATTGTGCATGAACACGGTAATATTCTGGCTCAGAATGCCATGCGGCAGGTGTTTCGGCTCAAAGCCCGCAGTGAATGGCGCGGTTTGGGTGAAATTGACGAATCGGGGGTTGAACTCACGCCGGCGTATCGACAATTTGACGCGGAAATTCATTTTAACAGTCAGCCGCAGCAAGTGGCGGACGATCCTAATTCCCGTTGCGGCGATGTGCTGACCGGCAAATGCAAGCCGTCCGATTGTCCGTTATTCGGCACGGACTGTAATCCTGATAATGCTTACGGTGCGTTAATGGTGTCTTCCGAAGGCGCCTGTGCCGCTTACTATCAATATCGACGCGAATAAAGAGTAATTATGACAGATTTTATCACCATGGCTCACGGCAACGGCGGTGCCGCCATGCAGCAATTAATTCGGGATTATTTTGTGCAGGCGTTTGCCAATCCTATTCTGGCGCAGGGCGAAGATCAGGCCCGCCTGCCGCTGGCCGAACTGAACGCTTTGGGCGGGCAGCTTGCTTTCAGTACCGACAGCTTCGTGATCGATCCGATTTTTTTCCCGGGCGGTAATATCGGCAAACTGGCGGTATGCGGCACGGCAAATGATGTGGCGGTATGCGGCGCGGTACCGAAATATCTTTCCTGCGGATTTATTCTGGAAGAAGGGTTGCCGCTGGAGGAACTTAAGCAAATCATTCAGGCAATGGCGGATACCTGCCGTCAGGCGGGCATTCAGGTGGTGACGGGCGATACCAAAGTGGTACAGAAAGGGGCGGCGGATAAGATTTTTATCAATACCGGCGGTATCGGCGTGATTCCGTCCGCGTTGGACTGGGGAATGCATCGCATTGAAGCGGGCGATCGGGTGATTGTCAGCGGCACGCTTGGAGATCACGGCGCCACCATTCTGAACCTGCGGGAAAACCTCGGTGTTCAGACGGATCTGCGCAGCGACTGCGCCGTGCTCACGCCGTTGATTGATCTGCTGCGCCCGATCGAGGGAATCAAAGCCGTGCGTGATGCCACCCGCGGCGGCGTAAACGCCGTATTGCATGAATTTGCCCGGGCGCGCCGACTCGGTATGCAAATTTATGAAGACGATTTACCCGTCCGTCGGGAAGTACGCGGCATTTGCGAAATTCTTGGCTTGGAAGCGCTTAATTTCGCCAATGAAGGAAAGTTGGTCATCGTGGCGAAAGCGGAAAAAACTCAGCAAATCGTCACCGCGCTTCGCAGTCACGAACTCGGCAAAAATGCCGCCGTTATCGGCGAAGTGACGGATGATAAAAAAGTCCGCCTGGTCGGTATTTTCGGCCAAAGCCGCCTGTTGGATTTACCTACCAACGAGCCCTTGCCGAGAATTTGTTGATAAACTGCTGTTATTCACCTGCAATCACCGCCTGCCCCAGACTTAACCCGCCGTCACCCATCGGGTATTGATGGGCGCTGAGCACATTGAATTCAGCGAGATCTTGTTTTAACAGGCGGCGCAGCAGTTGGTTGTGCATAACGCCGCCGGACAGCACAACGGTGCGGCATTGATATTGACGGGCCTGCTGTGTCGCGAGCCGGGCGAAGCCGTGAGCGAGGGCGTAGTGAAAGGCGAACGCTTTATCCGCTTGGCTGATTTGTTTGTGGTTGGAGAGCGCCAGCCAGCCGTGCCAGAAGGCGGCGAGATCCAGCTTGTTGTCTTGCGTGATCGGCATGCTGACGGAAAAAACTCGGTTTTTTGACACCGCGCTTTTCAGCTCGGCAATGGAGAAAGCGGCGAATTCCGATTGTTCGGCTAAGGCTTGCAAGCGGCAGGCGGCTTCGCCTTCCCAGCTGAGCCGGACAGGGGCGATACCTAAACCGTAAGCAACGGCATCGAATAACCGTCCTGCGGATGAAATGAGCGGAGCGTTAATGCTGCGTTCAATGGCTTTGCTTAATAATTGCCAGTTTAACTCGGCAGGTATGGTTTGTGCGGCAATTTGCCGCCAGTTCGGTACAAACTGTTGCAGATGAGTCAGCCAGTTGCGCCACGGCTGAACGGCGGCAAGATCACCGCCCGCCAGCGGCACCGCGGGTAAGCCGCCCAGATGGCGACAGGAGCCGGCGTTTACCAGTAGGCATTCGCCGCCCCATAGTTGCCCGTATGCGCCCATCCCGATGCCGTCCAAAGCTAATCCGATCACGGTTTCATCACATTGATGTTCCGCCATTACCGCAACAATATGGGCGTGGTGGTGCAGCACGGCTTTAATCGGCAGATTCAGCTGTTGCGCGAGGCGTTGGCCCGTATGTGAAGAAAAATAGCCCGGGTGGGCATCAATGGCGATGAGATCGGGTTTAAATTGATAAATCTGCTGAAACAGGTGAAGATTTTGCTCTAATTGCCACCGCACCTTTTCGTTCGCGGTGTCGCCGATATGCTGACTGACAACCGCTTTATCGCCTTTCAACAGGCAGAAGGTATTTTTCAGGTCCGAACCGAGAGCCAGAATATTTTTCCGATTCCGTGCGTTAAGCGGGATTTCATCAGGCACGTAGCCGCGCGCCCGACGCAGGGTTTCCACTCCGTCGAAGGCGGCCCGCACCAGGCTGTCATCGGCCCGCTGCAGAATATCCCGATTATGACAGAGATAATAATCCGTCAAATCTCGTAAAAACAGCACCGCACTTTGGTTGTCCAGCACCGGCGGTTGTCCGCTCGGATTGGCTGAAGTCATCACCAAAGGCGTGTTGATTTCGTGCAGTAGCAAGTGTTGTAACGGATTGCTCGGCAGCATGACGCCGATTTCATTCAAATGGGGGGCGATCAGTTCGCAAAGCCGCGGCACTTTTTGTTTGTTCAGCAACACGATAGGTGCCGCGCTACCGGTTAATAGTCGAATTTCCTGTTCATTAAGCCCTTGCAGAAAAGCTAAGTCGGGTACCATAACCGCCAGCGGTTTCGTCGGACGGCGCTTGCGTTCCCGCAATAATCTCACCGCGCTTTCGTTGCCCGCGTCGCAAGCCAAATGAAAGCCTCCGATGCCTTTCACGGCGACGATTTCACCTTGCTTCAGCAACAGTACGCTCTGTTTCAGCGCCGATTCATGGGCGGCAATCTGCCGTTCTCCTTGTTGTAACCAGATATGCGGGCCGCACGTAGCACAGGCGTTGGGCTGAGCGTGAAAACGGCGATCGGCCGGGTTTTTATATTCTTGTTCACAGGCGGCGCAAAGCGGAAAATTCGCCATGGAAGTATTGGCGCGATCGTAAGGAATCGCTTTAATAATAGTAAAACGTGGGCCGCAATGGGTGCAATTGATAAAAGGGTAGTGGTAGCGGCGATTGTGCGGATCGAATAATTCCTTTATGCATTCGGGGCAAGTGGCGGCATCGGGTATGATTTGGGTATCCATGGCGTTTTGTTCGCTGGCACGGATTTCAAAGGCGGTAAAGTGCGGTGCTGAATTCCAGACTTTTTGCTGCTGACGAATTTCCGTGATCCGGGCGAGCGGCGGCAGTTTTTGCCGTAAATCCGCCAGAAATTGATCGAGCTGTTGCGGAGTCGGTTCAAACAGGCGAATCAATACGCCTTGTCCGTCATTATTAACATCCCCTTTCAGCCCGTATCGGTTGGCAATCAGCCATACGAAAGGGCGGAAACCGACTCCCTGTACTTTACCTTTTACCCGAATTTCTATGCCCTTGTTCATACGTTATACCTTTTTATATTTGAATATATGAATAAAATTAATAAACAAGAATTGTTCTCAAATGGAATTAAAACCGAGATATTAATGCTTTCATTATACTCATATATTAGCGGGTTAATATAGTTATATAATAAATAACATAATATTAACATAATGATATTTAAGAATATTTGTTATTTAGAAAAATGTGAACTATGTCAGAAATATCATTATATAAATGATTTTATTACGTTAATTTTCCCGGATGAAAAACAAAAATATTCATGATCTCAATCAAAAAAAACGGTATTTTATTAGAAATATTCATTTAGCAAATAGTTTGTTTACCTCAAAAGGAGTAACCTAATAAAGACTTAATAAATGAGTGGTTATTTCTTAGGGTAGCTGATAGTTCAGTTGCAATTTTAAGTTAGTGGTTCGTGTAACAATAGCCTGAAATGAGAAATCAGCATGCTCTACGACATCTTATAATCGGGGGTATATATGAACCGTTTTGTTATAGGAGATCCTAAAGACTGTATAGGCTGTAACACATGTATGGCTGCATGTAGCGAAACCCATAAAGCCTTTGGTTTGCAATCCTTTCCACGTCTGCAAGTGATGCGTAATGACGATATCACTGTGCCGATTCTCTGTCGTCATTGTGATGACGCGCCTTGCGCTACGGTTTGTCCCGTGCATGCGATTACTCATAAGGACAATACCATTCAATTGAATGAAACCCTGTGCATCGGCTGTAAGTTGTGCGGTATCGCCTGTCCGTTCGGGGCGATTACCCAGCACGGCAGCAATGCCGTGGACGCGCCGCTTTATTATGAACATTTCAGCTTTACCCAGGCCGTGGCGCGTGATATCCGTACCGCGCCCGATAATAGCGATGTGCACAATATGTTGGCGTGGCAGCCGGGCGTGAAGGCCATTGCGATTAAATGCGATTTGTGCTATTTCCGCCCGGAAGGTCCGGCCTGCGTGCAGACCTGTCCGACGAAAACCCTTTTCGTGATCAGCGAAGAGAGTATTGAACAGGCGAACCAACATAAACGCGAAATGGCGATGATAAATTCACCGGCTGTTCCTCGTTAATTTTCATTTATTAATCAATGGAGTGAAATTATGAGTTCAATCAGTTTACTCATCACTGCCTTGTCGATTTATGCGGTCGGTGCGTTTCTCTCGCTTTGCGTGAGCAAAAACGAACAGCTATCAATCAATATTTCCAGCATCACCGGTGTGCTTGGCGGCGTTTTCGGACTGGCAGCCTGTACACCCGTGCTCATAAGCGGCGAAACCCTGACCGCGCTGTGGCATACCCCGTTTGACTTCGCCCGCTATTCTCTTCGTATGGATGGTCTGGCCGCCTTTATGGTGGGTGTGATTTCTTTATTAATGGTGATTACCGCGATATATTCGTTCTCTTACGTGCAGGAGTATAAAGGTAAAGGGGCGGGTTCCATGGGATTCTTTATGAATCTGTTTGTGGGCTCGATGATCGCTTTAGTCACCACGGATAACGCTTTCTATTTTCTCGTTTTTTTTGAAATGATGTCGCTGGCATCATATTTTTTAGTTATTACCGAACAGGATGAACAGGCCGTCAATGCGGGCCTGTTGTATTTCTTCATTGCTCATGCGGGTTCGATCCTGATCATGATTGCCTTTTTCATTTTCTATTGCTACGCGGGCAGTTTTGAATTTGCCGATTTCCGCCGAACTCAGCTTTCCACCCCGTTGGCATTCACCGTATTTATTCTGGCATTTCTCGGTTTCGGCGCGAAAGCTGGTATGATTCCGTTACACGGCTGGCTGCCGAAAGCTCACCCGGCCGCGCCTTCCCATGCTTCCGCCATGATGTCCGGTGTGATGGTGAAAATCGGTATCTTTGGGATTATCAAAGTGGGTGTTGATTTGCTCGGCGCGGAAAATATGTGGTTCGGTGTCATTGTGCTGGCGTTCGGCGCGGTGTCTTCCGTGCTTGGCGTGCTGTATGCGTTAGCCGAGCACGACATCAAACGGCTGCTGGCCTATCACACCGTTGAAAATGTCGGCATTATTATGATGGGCGTGGGCGTGGGCATGATTGGCATGGCGATTGGTAATCCGGTTCTCGCCACCGTCGGTTTGCTCGGCGGCTTGTATCACCTGCTCAACCACGCCGTGTTTAAAGGGTTATTATTTCTCGGTGCCGGTTCCATTATGTACCGTCTTGAAACGAAAGATATGGACTTGATGGGCGGACTGGGTAAATTGATGCCGTACACTGCGCTCAGTTTTTTAATCGGTACCATGGCAATTTCCGCTTTGCCACCGTTTAACGGCTTCGTCAGCGAATGGTTTACCTATCAATCCTTATTCGGTTTAAGCCAGGACGGAAACCCGGTGCTTAAAGTGGCGGGTCCTGTAGCGATTATTATGCTGGCGTTAACCGGAGCATTGGCGGCACTTTGTTTCGTCAAGGTTTATGGTATCAGTTTCGGCGGGCGCCCCGCAGCAATCGGGCCGCGGCGGCTCGGGAAGTACCGTTGCCGATGGTCAGTGCCATGGCGTTGCTTGCCGTGCTTTGTGTACTGCTGGGTATCGGAGTTTCCGTGGTGACCCCTGTGATTAGTCATATTGCGGCTGAGCTTGCCGGTGTGCAAAGCTTCCCGCTGGCGGAAAACGGTACGGTGGTATCCGGTCCGGTTCCTTATACCGCGCTTTCCACGCCGATGGTTACGATTATGCTGATTGCTTTCTGCTGCGTGCCGTTCGCTTATTACGCGATAACCAAAAAGACACGTTTGGCGAACGAATCCAAAGGCGATCCCTGGGCATGCGGTTATGCTTATGAATCCGATATGATGACGTCGTCCGGCGGCTTTACCCGCCCGCTGCGGACCATGTTTAAACCGCTTTACACCATTCGCCGCACCCTTGATCCCGCGCCAATCGGCCGCAAGGGCATTGATGCCCTGATTGAGGGCGCAACCAAAGCGGAACCGTTCTGGGAAGACAAGGTCACCATGCCGATTGCCCGTTTTATCCCTTGGGTTTCATCAAAAATAGAGTGGCTGCAGGCCGGCGATTTCCGTGTGTATTGCCTGTATTTTCTGATCGCGTTAGTGATCTTGTTCGCGGTTGCCGCAGCGATGTAGGGAGGCTGAGATGATAAATTTACCTTCAGAAATTGCCACCTCGGGCGGTATGTTTCTATTGGGCGTGGTGCAGGCGTTAATTCTGCTGTTTTTGGCACCGCTCTTTTCCGGTATTTCCCGTGTTATCCGCGCCCGCGTTCAATCCCGTCGCGGACCGGGAATTTTGCAGGATTATCGTGATATCGCCAAATTAATGAAACGGCAAAGCGTGCTGCCGGATAACGCCGGCGCGGTATCAAAAATAATGCCTTATGTGCTGATTGGCACGGTAATGGTGGTGGCTATGAGCCTGCCGCTGTTTACCCTTGCATCGCCCTTCGGCGCCGGCGGCGATTTAATCACCGCGATTTATCTGTTTGCACTGTTCCGATTCTTCTTCTCCCTTGCGGGCCTTGACAGCAACAGCTCGTTCTCCGGTCTCGGCGCCGGCCGCGAAGTTACCTTAGGCGTGCTGGTTGAACCGACTCTGATGCTGGGCTTGTTAGTGGTTGCCTTAATCGCGGGATCAACCAATTTCGGCATGATAAGCCATGCGCTCGCCGCTCAGACTTGGGCGGTGCCGGTGGCGACCATTGTAGCGCTGATCGCCTGTGCTTTTGCGGTGTTTGTGGAAATGGGCAAAATTCCCTTTGATCTGGCGGAAGCGGAACAGGAGCTGCAGGAGGGCCCGCTGACCGAATATTCGGGGGCCGCCCTTGCCTTAATCAAAATCGGCATGAGCCTGAAATCTATGGTGGTGGCGGCAATTTTCGTCAGCGTGTTGCTGCCGTTCGGCGCCGCGCGGGAATTAACCCTAAGCGCGGTGCTGTGCGGAGCAGTTTTGTTCTTTATTAAATTGCTGATTGCCTATGTGATCGCCTGTGTGTTTGAAAATACCCTGGCCCGTACGCGCTTTATGATGACGGGGCATTTAACCGTGGTCGGCTTCGGCGTGTCGGTGCTGGCGTTTGTATTTTACTTAATCGGATTGTAAGGAGAACAGAATGGAACATTTAGCTCTGATTACCATCGTTCTTCCGTTTGTCGGTGCGTTTTTAGTGGGATTGGACAAAAATGCGGCCCGGTTCCCTAAAACCGCCACGCTTTTCGCCGCCCTCGCCACCCTTGGTACCCTGCTGTTGGCGCAGCAGTGGTATGCAAGCGGTCAATCGAGCGTGAGCTATGATGTGGTGAAATTCGGTAATACGGTTATTTTCGGTATTACGCTGGATGCGGTGAGTACCTTAATCGGTTTTGCCGTGGTCGCTCTGGGTTTCCTGATCATTCTTTATTCCAACGGCTATTTAACCGAAAAAAACCGAGAACACAGCCATCCGCCGCTTCCACGCTTCTATGCGTTTCTGTTGGTGTTCGTGGGTGCCATGGCAGGATTGGTGCTTTCTTCCACCTTGGTCGGCCAGCTGCTCTTTTTCGAGATTACCGGGGCCTGTTCGTGGGCTCTGATCAGTTATTATCAAACGCCGAAAGCGCAGGCCGCCGCCATGAAAGCCTTAATCATTACCCATGTGGGTTCATTGGGCCTGTATATTGCCGCCGCCTATCTGTTCAGCCAGACAGGCACCTTTTCCGTTACCGCGCTGGAACAAACGGATCCGACCACCAAAACCATTGTGCTGTTCGGTGTGATGTTTGCCGCCTGGGGCAAATCCGCGCAGCTGCCGCTGCAAATCTGGCTGCCGAATGCGATGGAAGCGCCGACGCCGGTCAGCGCCTATCTGCACGCCGCTTCGATGGTGAAAGTCGGGGTGTACATTTTTGCCCGAGCGGTGATGTCAGCGGGTGATATTCCGCATATTGTGGGTGAAGTGGGATTGGTCATGGCGATGATTACTCTGATTTACGGTTTCCTGATGTATCTGCCGCAAACCGATTTGAAGCGGTTGTTGGCCTATTCCACCATTACTCAGCTGTCCTATATCTTTATCGGTTTATCCCTATTTGCCCTTGGTTCCAAGCTGGCATTCGTGGCGGCCATTGCCTATATCTTCAACCATGCTTTCGCCAAAAGCCTGTTCTTTCTGGTGGCGGGGTCTTTGGCTTATGCCACGGGCACGCGTTTAATGCCGCGGTTGCGAGGGATTATGCGCACCATGCCGCTGGTCGGCGCGGGCTTTGGCGTGGCTGCTTTAGCTATTGCCGGAGTGCCGCCGTTTAACGGTTTCTTTAGTAAATTCCCATTGTTTGCGGCAGGCTTTGCGCTCGGTAGGGAACAAATGTGGATCACGGTGTTAATGGTGATTGCTTTAATTGAAAGTACCGCGACCTTCGTCTGGCTGCTGTATAAATTCGGTCAGTGCGTGCCGGGCAAACCATCGGAAGAAGTGGCGCGGGCTCAGCCGTTGCCGTTTTCCATGAGCGTGGTGCTGATCATTCTGATGGTGATGTCCGTTTGTTCCGGCTTTATCGCCGCTTACTGGTTAGATACGCCTTGGTTAGGATAGGGAGTTGATGATGTTGATAATAAATACCTTAGCTGGTTTGCTGATCCTAACTTCCGTTTTAGTGATAAGTGCAAAAACTGCTAAAAACAGCACCGCACTTTACGCCGTGCAGTCGCTTGTGCTGGTCTCCGTTTTTGTGGTACTGGCCGAAGAAATGCAGGCGCATTCGCTCTATATGTGGTCGATCAGTGCCTTTATTACCAAAGTGATTTTAGTGCCTGCCGTTTTGTTTTATGCAACGAAAAAAATTGACGAAAGCGCGGTGCCGAAAAGTTTTAATTCCGCCTGGCTGATTCCGATCGCGGCGGTGATTGTGGTGGTGTGCTATTTCGCCGCCGCGCAGGTGCAGGTTCCTATGGCAGAGCATTTAAAACCCGCTTTGTCGGTGTCGTTCAGTCATTTTTTGCTTGGTTTGCTGTGTATCGTCAGCCAACGCAATATTCTGAAACAGATATTCGGTTATTGCCTGATGGAAAACGGTTCACATCTCACTTTGGCGTTGCTGGCGAGCGATGCCCCAGAATTGGTGGAAATTGGTATTGCCACGGACGCGTTTTTTGCCGTGATTATTATGGCGGTGTTGGTGAACAAGATTTATCGTAGCCTTAACACCCTTGATGCAAAACAACTTACGGAATTGAAGGGGTAGCGTTATGGAACAATGGATTTACGCGTTATTAATCGCGCCTTTGGCGGTTTCCGTCGCTTGCTTTTTGGCTGCAAAAAGCAAAAATCCGATTTTGAGCACCGCACTTCATGTCACGGGCATTGTGCTGCTGGTGATTTTTTCCCTGAAGGTGATTGCCGGCGTGCTGGAGTACGGCAGCTTAATCGCGCTGGATAATTGGGTTTATATTGATAGCTTATCCGCCATCTTCATCGGTTTGATTGGTATCGTGGGGGCGTTGGCAGCCATGTATTCCATCGGATATATGAAAATCGAATTGGAACGCGGTCACGTGGATGCCGTCACCTACGCCAATTATTACGGCTTTTTGCATTTATTCTTTTTCACCATGCTGGTTTCCGTTACCACCAACAACATCATTCTGATGTGGGTGGGCATTGAAGCAACGACATTAAGCTCCGCTTTTCTGGTCGGCACTTACAAGCAGAAACGGGCACTCGAGGCTGCCTGGAAATATATCATCATCTGCTCGGTGGGCGTGGCGTTCGGCTTATTCGGCACGGTGTTTACTTTCGCCAATGCGAACCAGCTGTTAAGCGATCCGAGCCAGGCCGTTTTCTGGTCGGCGATTCAGGCTCAGGCAGGCGGGTTGAATCCAAGCCTGATGTATTTTGCCTTTGCTTTCATTCTGGTGGGATTCGGCACCAAATGCGGTTTATTTCCGATGCATACCTGGCTGCCCGACGCACACAGTGAAGCGCCGAGCCCGGTAAGTGCGGTGCTGTCCGCGGTACTTTTGAACTGTGCGATGCTGATAGTGCTGCGTTACTTCATCCTTACCGCTCAGGCGGTGGGCAGTGATTATCCGCAGACTTTAATGCTGATATTCGGCTTGCTTTCTACCGGTGTCGCCGCCTTTTTCATTATTGTGCAGCATGATATTAAACGTAAACTTGCCTATCACAGTATCGAAAACATGGGGCTTATCGGCTTTGCCTTCGGCTTGGGCGGTCCGTTAGGTATGTTTGCCGGTTTACTTCATACCATTACCCATAGTCTGGCGAAAGCGCTGTTGTTCTGTGCTTCGGGTAATATTCTGTTGAAATACGGCAGCCGTGATATGAATTATGTGCGTGGTTTATGGCAGACCATGCCGGCGACCGCGGTGTTGTTTGCCGGCGGTGCGTTAGCCCTCGGCGGGGTGCCGCCGTTCGGTATGTTCGTGAGTGAGTTTGCGATTGCCGTGGCCGGTATCAATGCGGGCAGACTCTGGCTGGTCATTCTTTGTTTGATTTTTTTAACCATCGCGTTAGCCGGGTTGACCACTATGCTGCTCAGAACGGTATTAGGCGAACCGACGGACGGTGTGCGGCGCGGTGAACTCAATGTTCTTTCCGTCGTGGTACTGACGATTTATTTATGCTGTTTATTGGCGATCGGTATTTATATCGCCGATCCGATTTCGCAATTATTACAGCGGGCGACAGGTATTATTCTGGCTCAGGATAATGTTTCTTTTGGTGATATGTTGTTATTGCCTTGGCAGAGTTTAGGTCAATAGATCGACGGGAGGAAAGCATGGAATTAACGAAAAATACGACGGTCGATCAAAACCGTGCCTTAGGTAAAGGCTATATTGCCGCGGTAAAGGAAAAATTCCCCGATACGGTGCTTGATGAAGAATGGTCAACGGAAAATCAGGTGACGATTACCATTAAAACCAATATGTTACCTGATGTGGTGGCGTATCTGTATTATGAGCACGACGGTTGGCTGCCGATTGCCTTTGCCAATGACGAACGCAGCATTCACGGCAGTTATGCCGTGTATTACGTGCTTTCGATGGAAGGTGAACAGGCGGAGAAATGCTTTGTAACGGTAAAAGCTATGGTCGATGCGGTAAGCCAGGAATTTCCGTCAGTGACACCGAAGGTCAAAGCCGCGGTGTGGGCGGAACGTGAAATTTTCGATATGTACGGCTTAAAGGCGGTGGGACTGCCTGATCAGCGTCGTTTAGTATTGCCCGACGATTGGCCCGATGAAGTGTATCCGCTGCGCAAGGATGCCATGGATTATCGTTTGCGTCCCGATCCGACTTCCGCCACCGAAAACTATGAGTTTATCAACGAAAAAGGCGAAGCCCGCATTGTGCCGATTGGTCCGTTGCATATTACTTCCGATGAACCGGGGCATTTCCGTTTATTCGTTGATGGTGAAGATATTATTGACGCGGATTACCGTCTGTTCTATGTGCACCGCGGCATGGAAAAACTGGCGGAAACCCGTATGGATTACGATCAGGTCACCTTCTTGGCCGATCGGGTGTGCGGCATCTGCGGGTTTACCCATAGTGTGGCTTACGCAAACACGGTGGAAAATGCGCTCGGTATCAAAATTCCGAAACGGGCGGAGTGGATCCGCGCCATTTTGCTGGAAGTGGAACGTTTGCACAGTCATTTGCTGAACCTTGGGCTGTCCAGCCATTTTACCGGCTTTGATACCGGCTTTATGCAGTTTTTCCGGGTAAGGGAAAAGTCTATGACCCTTGCCGAGGTGCTGACGGGGGCGCGCAAAACCTATGGTATCAATCTGATCGGCGGGGTACGCCGCGATATGCTGAAACATCAGCGTGAGCAATGTATCAAGCTGATTGCGGAAATGCGTAAGGAAGTGAAAGGGCTGGCGGATATTTTGCTTTCCACTCCGAATATGGAGCAGCGTACCGTCGGCGTGGGTAAACTGGATTGGCAGGTGGCCCGCGATTTCAGCCCCGTCGGTCCGTTGATTCGTGGTTCCGGGTTTAAACGTGATGTGCGTAAGGTGCATCCGTTCTCAGGCTACGGCGAAGTGCCGTTTGATTTGCATACCGAGGCTAACGGTGATGTGTTGTCACGGGTCAAGGTGCGGATTAACGAAGTGTTTGAATCCATGAATATCATTGATTATATGGTGGATAATTTGCCGGGCGGAGAACTATTGACGGAAGGTTTCCACTATACGCCGGGACGTTTTGCCCTCGGTATTACCGAAGCGCCGCGCGGCGAGGATATTCACTGGTCAATGCTGGGTAATAATCAGAAATTATTCCGCTGGCGTTGTCGGGCGGCAACCTACGCCAATTGGCCGACGTTACGCTATATGCTGCGCGGCAACACCGTTTCCGACGCGCCGCTGATTATCGGCAGCCTTGACCCTTGCTATTCCTGTACCGACCGCGTCACCGTGGTGGATTTGCGCAAACGCAAGGCGAAAGACATTGCGTATAAAGATATCGAACGTTACGGCGTTGAGCGTAAAAACTCACCGCTTAAATAGTTCACGAAAAAAGGACGTGGAATATGTTTAAACTACTCAAAACAGTCTTTAAAGTAGGGGACGCCACCACAAAATATCCCTTCAAACCCTATGAAGTGGATCCCGATTTTCGTGGCAAACCCGAGCTTAACTCTGATCAATGTATCGTATGCGGCGCCTGCACCATTGCCTGCCCCGCCAACGCGTTAACCATGCGGACCGACGCGGATAAAGGTGATCGCACATGGTCGCTGTTTCTCGGACGTTGCATTTTCTGCGGCCGTTGCGAAGAAGTCTGCCCGACCAAAGCCATTCGTTTAACCCAAGAATTTGAATTATCGGTGCGGAATAAACAGGATTTGTATCAGGAAATTACGTTCGCCACCACCAATTGTCAGCAATGCGGCAAGCCTTTCACCTCTTATAAAGAACTCAACTATGCGATTGAATTGCTGAAACAACAATCGTCGGATCCCGCCCAGCTGGCGAAACAGCTCGGCGTGCTGCACACGTGCCCCGACTGCAAACGCCAGAATAGCCTGGAAAATACCGCTGATATGGAATCGCATATGCGGCTGAAATTAAAGAATTTTAAGGACGAGACGCGAGGGCTTCATGTGGCGCAAAGTGCGGTGTTGAAAAACGGAGAATTTGTAGGGGAGAAAATCGTATGAGTACACAGATTCCAATGCCGATAAACGGCATTTCCACCCCGTTCGCCGTTGATGAAAACATTGCGAAAATGAAACAAACGCTATTGAAAAATATCCGGCGTTCCGCGTATGTCTATCGGGTGGACTGCGGCGGTTGCAACGGCTGCGAAATCGAAATTTTCAGCACCATTACACCGACTTTTGACGCGGAACGTTTCGGCATTAAGGTGGTAGCATCGCCGCGTCATGCGGATATTCTATTATTTACCGGTGCCGTTACCCGAGCTATGCGCACGCCGGCAATGCGGGCCTATCAGGCGGCGCCAGATCCGAAAATCTGTATTTCCTACGGAGCGTGCGGTTGCGGTGGTGGTATTTTCCACGACCTTTATTGCGTATGGGGCGGCTCTGATCAAATCGTGCCGGTTGATGTTTATATTCCGGGCTGCCCGCCGACACCTGCCGCAACCATTTACGGTTTTGCCATGGCGCTGGGTTTGCTTGAGCAAAAACTCAACGGCAAACAGGAAGTCGCCGATCCGGCCGCCGAGGCAAAAGTGCGCTTCCCCGATATTCCTTATGATTTACGGGTTACGCTTGAACGTGAGGCACGCCGCCTGGCGGGATATCGTCAAGGGGGCGATATTGCGGATAAATTTATGACCATGATGATCGAGAAGGATTCTGTGCCGTTCGGTGTCCGCTTAGGTGAATTTTTACAACGGGAAGCCGATCCGAGATTAAGCGAAATTATGGGCCGGCTGCATAGTATCAGTATGCCGTTTTCGGGATAAGTCAGGAAGGGTTTGATATCAATCTTTAATCGGTATGAAAGTGCGGTGTCGTTTTTTTGAGTTTTTACTTAACCTCTTGAAAAAGAGATAAGGAAGATTTGAGTTTCAATGCAAAAAGTTATTTTTTATCTGTTAAATCGACGCTTTGTTGAAAACAACGAGTCAATTCCCGCTGAGGCGAAGGAAGTGATGTATTACTCGCTGGCGATTGGTCATCATGTGGGTGTGATTGATTGTTTTAAAAAACTCATTGTGGCGGATTATGCGGATTATCGGCAATTCGTGCAAAACTTTCCCGAAGGTGAAGCTAAACGTAAGTTCGCCGGTTTAATTAAATTTGGGGAAATCGTTATTGACAGCAGCCATGTTAACTTATTGGCGCAAGCATTGGACGCAAATAAAGCTCAATTTCCCGTGCGGTATCAGCAATGGGCGGAAATCCTATTGGACGCGCTGGCATCCATTCAGCGTGAGCCGGTGATGTACATTATGGTGAAACGATACAATGAAAACGAATAATTTGCTGTTTACCGTGGGTAATTCCATGATGGGCGATGACGGCGCCGGGCCTTATTTATATCGACTGATGCAGGAAAAACCGGTGGTGGACTGGACTGCCTTAGACGGCGGTTCGGTTCCGGAAAATTACGTTCATACGGTGCGGACGTTAAAGCCGGAACGTTTGTTAATTGTTGATGCCAGCGATATGGCGTTAAATGCGGGTGAGCTTCGCATCATAGATAAGAATCTGATTGCGGATATGTTTTTTATGAGTACGCACAATATGCCGTTGAACTTTCTGATTGAGCAACTGGAAGAGGATATTAACGAGATCCTGTTTGTGGGTATTCAGCCCGATGTGGTGTCTTTCGCCTTTCCGCTGACGGAACGGGTAAAAAGCGCGGTGCTGAAATTGTACGATTTGATCAGAACGGATCGGCTGGATTCGATTGAGCGTTTGTAATAATCCTATTTTTACCGGCAATTAAAATCGCAGGAAATATGCGTTAAATCAAATAAACCTACATTTTATAGGTAAATACTGTTGATTTAAGCGTATGATAAAAATTAAGCAATTAACCATTTTTAGTTAACTGGAATGAGTAATTGTTGTGTGTTTCTGTAACAGAGGACATTCATTATGAAAAAAGTGATTACTGTCTGTCCGTATTGTGCTTCAGGTTGTAAGATCAACCTCTTGGTTGAGAACAACAAAATAGTGGGTGCTGAAGGTGCAAACGGAAGAACCAATGAAGGCGAATTATGCCTGAAAGGATATTACGGTTGGGATTTTGTGCATGACACCAAAATTTTAACTCCTCGTTTAACTCAGCCGATGATTCGCTATAAACGCGGCGAAGCTTTCACCCCGGTCAGCTGGGAAGAAGCTATTTCCTACACCGCTAAACGTTTAAGCGAAATCAAAGCCAAATACGGCAATGAATCCATTATGGTGACAGGTTCTTCCCGCGGCCCGGGTAATGAAGTGAACTTTGTCATGCAGAAATTTGCCCGTGCGGTATTGGGTAACAACAACGTTGACAATTGTGCCCGAGTCTGACACGGCCCATCTGTGACAGGTCTGTCCAAATCGGTCGGTAACGGTGCAATGTCCAACTCAATCGTTGAGATTGAGGATACCAAATGCGTGTTTATTTTCGGTTATAACGCGTCCACTTCTCACCCGATTGTCGCCCGCCGTATTAATCATGCCAAAGCGAAAGGGGCGAAAATCATTGTGTGTGATCCGCGTAAAATTGAAACCGCCCGTATTGCGGATATTTACGCGCCGCTCGCCAATGCAAGTAATGTTGCGTTCCTGAATGCGATGATGAACGTCATTCTGGAAGAAGGTCTGCAAGATCAGAAATTTATAGACGAGCATACGGAAAACTTTGAGGTATTTAAAGAAATCGTTAAAACTTATACGCCTGAATCCACTCAGCATATTACCGGCATTGAACCTGAAATGCTGCGTGAAATCGCCCGCACCTACGCCAAGGCCGAAACGGCGACCATTCTTTGGGGCATGGGTGTATGCCAGTTCAAACAAGGGGTGGAAACCGTGCGTGCGTTGGCCAGCTTGGCGATGTTGACCGGTAATCTCGGTAAACCGAATGTGGGCGTTAACCCTGTACGCGGTCAGAATAACGTGCAAGGCGCATGCGACATGGGAGCATTGTTTAATACCTTGCCGGGCTATCAAAGCTTTGCTGATCCCGCTACGCGGGCTAAATTTGCCAAAGCCTGGGGAGTGCCCGATATTCCGTCTAAACCGGGGATACCGTTAAGTGAAGTGCCGGAAGCCATTATGGAAGATAAAATTAAAGCTTTCTATATTATGGGCGAAGACACCTTGCAGACGGAACCTGATCTCAATGCGGTGAAAAAAGCATTCAAAAAGGTGGAATTCCTGGTGGTACAGGATATCTTCATGACACAAACCGCCGCGGAGGCCGACGTGTTATTGCCGGCGACTTCCTGTGCCGAGCATGAAGGGGTATATAGTGCCGCCGACCGAGGCTTCCAGCGTTTCTACAAAGCGGTTGACCCTGTGGGTAATGTAAAGGATGACTGGCAAATCATCAGTGAAATAGCCACGGCGATGGGCTACCCGATGCACTATGAAAATACCAAAGAAATCTGGGATGAATTACGTAGCTTGTGCCCAATCTATAAGGGAGCGACCTACGAAAAAATGGAAGGATTGGGATATATCCAGTGGCCATGTCGGGATGAAGGCCCTGAGGATCAAGGCACCACCTATTTGTATAAAGGACAAGTGTTTGACCGTCCGAACGGTAAAGCCGAATTCTTCGCTTGTGACTGGGAACCGCCGATGGAAGAAGTGACGGAAGAATACCCGTTGGTTCTTTCCACCGTGCGTGAAGTAGGGCATTATTCCTGCCGTTCCATGACGGGTAACTGTCGGGCGCTGGCGGCGCTTGCGGATGAGCCCGGATTTGTGCAAATGAACGATCAGGATGCCAAAGAGTTAGGCATTAAAAATCATGATTTGGTGTGGATTTCAAATTCCCGCGGTAAGGTTATCAGCCGGGCGGACGTGAGCGCGCGTACCAACAAGGGAGCATGTTATATGACGTACCAATGGTGGATCGGTAAATGCAACGATCTGACCGCGGAACATCTGAATAAAGGTTCCCGCACACCGGAGTATAAATACAGTGCCGTACGTATTGATAAAATTGAAGATCAGAATTGGGCGGAACACTATGTGGTAACCGAATACACCAAACTGAAAACTCGGTTAAAGGAAACCGCGCAGGTGGCGTAGCTTAAAATGGCGCAAAAGGCATCAATGTTGTGATGCCTTTTGTTTTGTGAGGAAAGTGCGGTGCTTTTTTTCGGGTTTTTGAGGGTACGGTTTGCCTTCACTCCACCGCAATTTCCTTAATGCGTAAATCATCGCCGCCCTGTTTTTGCAGATGAATGCTGCCGCAAGCTGGGCAGGCGTCCTGATGGGCTTTGATTTCCACCGTCTTTGCGCAATGCCAGCAGTAGGCGAGAGCGGGAACGGGAACAAAATGCAGGCGGCAGCCCTGCATGATGGTATCCTTGCTGCAAACTTCAAAACAGAATTCGATTGCTTCGGGCTCAACGCAGGAAAGCGGCCCGATTTCCAGCCATAAATCCGTCACTTTTCTAACGTTGTTTTTACGGCATTGTTCTTCCACGATTTCCATTATATTTTGCGTGAGTGACATTTCATGCATAGTGATTTACCCAAAGTGCGGTGTTGAGAAATGGCGTTTTGCCTGCCCTCGGCTCAATCGCCGAAGGCAACTATCATCGCTTTGCGCTTGAATTCTCCTAAAGTAACGACTCGGCAAAACCGCGTGTTATTTTATCGTGAACGAGTGGTCCGCCGAAAGCGCGCCTAGCCTTTTTGCTTCATCGCCGGGAATAGAATAACGTCACGGATTGACGGAGCGTTGGCGAAAATCATGGCTAAACGGTCAATGCCTAAGCCTTCCCCCGCGGTCGGCGGCAAGCCGTGTTCGAGCGCAACCACAAAGTCTTCATCTTTGAACATAGCCTCGTCATCACCGGCATCCTTTGCGGCAACCTGCGCGTCAAAACGGGCGGCCTGATCTTCGGCATCGTTGAGTTCCGAGAAACCGTTGCCGATTTCACGGCCGCCGATAAACAATTCAAAACGATCGGTCACCTCAGGATTTTCGTCGTTGCGGCGTGCCAACGGTGAAATTTCCGCCGGATGGGCCGTTAGGAACGTCGGCTGAATCAGCCGATGTTCCGCCACTTCTTCAAAAATCGCATTCACGATGGCGCCCAAGCCCCAGGATTTCTGTATTTCAATGCCCAATTTGGCGGCAACGGCCTTGGCTCGCGTTAAATCGTATAAATCTTCTTTCACAATGCCTTTGTCCGCACCGTATTTAATCACGGCATCGTGCATAGTGATACGCTCGAACGGTTTACCGAAATCGAATTCGTATTCGCCGTAAGGCACAGTGGTGGTACCCAAAATATCCAGTGCCAATTGGCGCAGCAGCTCTTCCGTGTTGTCCATTAAATCATGATAATCCGCGTAAGCCTGATAGTATTCGATCATGGTGAATTCCGGGTTGTGACGCACGGAAACGCCTTCGTTGCGGAAGTTACGGTTTAACTCAAACACCCGCTCGAAGCCGCCCACCACCAGACGTTTCAAGTAAAGCTCGGGCGCGATACGCAGATACATGTCAATATCCAGAGCATTATGGTGTGTGATAAACGGTTTTGCCGCCGCTCCGCCCGGGATCACCTGCAGCATCGGGGTTTCCACTTCAATAAAATGACGATCCAGAAAGAATTTGCGGATGCCTGACACCACTTTGGAGCGGATCATAAAGGTACGGCGGGATTGTTCGTTGGAGATCAAATCCAAATAACGTTGACGGTAACGGATTTCCTGATCGGCCAATCCGTGGAATTTATCAGGCAGCGGCCGCAGGGCTTTGGTTAATAGTTGCACTTCGTGTACTTTAACGGTAAGTTCGTTAGTTTTGGTTTTGAACAGCGAACCTTTAACGCCCACGATATCGCCCAAATCCCAGCTGCCCACATCTTCTTTGTAAACACCCTCGGGTAAATTGTCACGTGTCACATACAGCTGAATATTGCCGCTCATATCCTGAATTTTAATAAAGGTGGCTTTTCCCATGGCGCGACGTGCCATAATACGACCGGCCACCGCCACTTGGATATTTTTTTCTTTTAATGCTTCGCCGTCCGTTTGTTCATATTGATCATGCAGATCCTGAGCCAGAGCATTGCGGCGGAAAGTGTTCGGGAACGCGTTGCCTTTGGCACGCAAGGCGGCGAGTTTTTCGTGACGAACCGCCATTTCACCATGTAAATCTAATTCCGGAGTTTGTTGTTGTGACATGTTTTATTACCTATTTTTTGACGTATTAGCTACGCCCGATTACGATTAATGCGCGAAAGGCGTACAATACGCCTTGCAATGTAAGTTAAAGTGCGGTGTCGTTTTTGTGAGTTTTTACAATCCCGCTTTTAAACTGGCTTCGATAAACCGATCCAAATCACCGTCCAGCACGGCCTGAGTATTGCGGTTTTCCACCCCTGTACGTAAATCCTTGATGCGGGAGTCGTCCAGCACATAAGAGCGGATCTGACTGCCCCAGCCGATATCGGATTTGGTTTCTTCCAGCGCCTGTTTTTCCGCGTTTTTCTTTTGCAGTTCCATTTCGTAGAGTTTCGCTTTCAGCTGCTTCATACATTGCTCTTTGTTCTTGTGCTGAGAACGATCATTTTGACACTGCACTACAATGCCGCTCGGAAGATGGGTAATCCGCACCGCGCTTTCCGTCCGGTTAACGTGCTGGCCGCCCGCGCCGGAGGCTCGATAAACGTCAATGCGTAAATCCGCCGGATTGATTTCAATATCGATATCGTCATTGATTTCGGGATAAACGAACGCCGCCGCAAAAGAGGTATGGCGGCGATTATTGGAGTCGAACGGACTTTTTCGCACTAAGCGGTGAATGCCGGTTTCGGTACGCAGCCAACCGAAGGCATATTCGCCGGCAACACGGATGGTGGCGGATTTTAACCCGGCTACGTCGCCGTCGGATACTTCCATTAATTCAGTTTTGAACCCTTTACTCTCCGCCCAGCGTAAATACATCCGCAGCAGCATTTCCGTCCAGTCCTGAGCTTCGGTACCGCCCGAACCCGCCTGTAAATCCACATAGCAGTCGCAGGCATCATTCGGGCCGCTGAACATCCGGCGGAATTCTAATTTCGCCAGTTGCCGTTCCAGTTCGTCCAGCTCGGCGACGGCTTCATGAAAGGTTTCTTCATCTTCGCCCTCGACAGCCAGTTCCAGTAGGCCTTCCACATCTTCCAAGCCCTGATCCAGCTTTTTGATGGTATCCACCACCGCTTCCAGATTTGAGCGTTCTTTACCGAGAGCCTGGGCTTTGTCCGGTTCGTTCCAGATATCCGGCTGTTCTAATTCGGCGTTGACTTCTTCCAGTCGCTCGACTTTGGCATCAAAGTCAAAGATACCCCCTCAGCACATTAGTGCGTTCGGCAAGGTCCGTAATTTTATTTTTGACAGGATTAATTTCAAACATATTCTGTTGAGTTGTGATGTTAGGTATAGATAAACAAGAGCGCAATTATAGGCTATTTTATGGCGCTTGGGTAGGGCCGCAGTAATTTAGTTCTTGCACAATCTGCTAATCTTTTTATAATTTCAGGCGATAACTTAAACAATAAATAAACATCAACAGGCCTTAGGGCTATTTATTTTATTTAGGACATACCATGAAAAAAACATTAATTACGCTTATTGTCGCTGCGGTATCCGGCGCGGCGACCGCTTCCGATGCCGATATTGTCAACCGTTTGAAACAGCTGGGGGCGAATAAGGTAGATATTCAATCTTCGCCGATTCGGGGTATGAAAACCGCCGTGACCGACGAAGGCATTTTATATGTGACGGATGACGGTAAATATGTCCTGCAAGGCAAGCTCTATGAATTAACCGAAAACGGCCCGCTGGATTTAACCGGTAAAGCGCTGTTTTCTCAGTTGGAAACACTCAAGCCCGAGATGATTGTGTACCCGGCAAAAAATGAAAAATATACGGTCACTGTCTTTATGGACATAAGCTGTCATTACTGTCATTTATTGCACGAACAGATTAAGGCTTACAATGATCTAGGTATTACCATTCGTTATTTAGCTTTCCCGCGCGGCGGTTTGAATTCCAAAACCGCCAAAGAAATGGAAGCTATTTTCACCGCTAAAGATCCTGTCTTTGCCTTAAACGAAGCGGAAAACGGCAATCCGCCGAAAACCTTAAAAAATGTGGATGTGATAAAAAAACATTATGAATTGGGGATTCAATACGGTGTACGTGGTACACCGAGTGTTGTGCTGCCGTCAGGTGAATTAATCGGCGGATATTTGCGGCCGAAAGAATTAGCGGCCGTATTGAAGGGCAAATAATTCCGTTTAAAGTTATATAATCATCAATGGAGCAGCCTAATATCTGCTCCCGTTTTTTAATTTACTTAGATTTGCTGTTGTGAATAAATTAATTCAACGTCGTCCCGTTCCTGCAGGTACGCCGATTTGTGATAACCCATTATTGGATCGCCTGTATCGTTCCCGTCATATTGCAACCCCGCAACAATTAGATCGCTCGTTGAAAACCATGTTGCCGCCGAACCAGTTGGATGGCATGGAAAGCGCGGTGCGATTATTGCTGGATTCGCGCGCCCGGCAGGAGCGTATCGTCGTGGTGGGCGATTTCGATGCGGACGGGGCAACCAGTACCGCTTTAATGCTTTCCGCCTTGCGTCAGTTAGGTTTTAATTCGGTCGATTATCTGGTGCCGAACCGCTTTGAACAGGGCTACGGTTTGAGTGTCGCGGCGGCAGAAATGGCGCTGCAAAGGGGCGTGGATTTGCTGATTACGGTGGATAACGGGGTGTCTTCGCTGGAAGGTGTGAACTTTTTGAAATCCCATGGCGTGAAGGTACTGATTACCGACCATCATTTACCGCCGGAACAATTGCCGGCGGCGGATGCCATTGTAAATCCGAATCTCGCTCAGTGTGATTTTCCTTCCAAAGCGTTGGCGGGGGTTGGTGTCGCGTTTTATGTGGTGTTGGCTTTGCGCGCGAAACTACGGGAGCAGGGCGCATTTGCCGCGCAGCCCGAGCCTAATTTCACGGAATTGCTGGATTTGGTGGCGTTGGGCACCATCGCCGATATGGTGCCGCTGGATCAGAATAACCGTATTCTTGCCTATCAGGGGCTGGGGCGGATTAAGCAAGGCCGCTGTCGTTGCGGCATTCGGGCGCTGATCGAAATCGCTCACAAGGATCCTGCCCGGCTTTCCGCCGGCGATCTCGGTTTTGCCATTGCACCGCGGCTCAATGCCGCAGGGCGATTGGACAACATGTCGGTGGGCGTGGAACTGCTGCTGGCGGAAGATATGGAAACCGCCCGTGTTTTGGCATTGGATCTGGATGGCCTTAATCAAACCCGCAAGGAAATCGAGCAGGGTATGAAATTAGAAGCATTGGAAATTTGCCGTAATCTCACCGCACTTGAACGCGATTTGCCGATGGGCATTGCGTTATATCAGGCGGATTGGCATCAAGGCGTTCTGGGCATTCTCGCTTCCCGTATTAAGGAACAGTTCCACCGGCCAGTTATCGCCTTTGCACAGGATCAGGAAGCCGGAGTTCTGAAAGGTTCCGCCCGTTCGATAGAAGGCCTGCATATACGTGATGCGTTGGAGCGGGTCGCTTCGCGCCACCCGGATATGATTCTCAGATTCGGCGGCCACGCCATGGCGGCGGGGCTGAGCATTCGTGCGGAAATGTTCGCTCAGTTCCGCACGGCCTTTAATCAGATAGTGGCCGATTGGCTGGACGAAAGTGCTCTGCAGGGCACGGTGTGGACGGACGGTGAACTTGCCGCCGAGCAAATGTGCATGCCGACGGCGGAATTAATCCGACAGGCCGGCCCTTGGGGACAGGCTTTTCCCGAGCCGGTATTTGACGGCGAGTTTAAGATTCTGCAACAGCGTCTGGTGGGTGAAAAGCATCTCAAAATGCTGGTGGAACCAAAAAACGGTGGCCCGTTGCTGGACGCCATTGCTTTTAATGTTGATACTCGTTATTATCCTGATTTGTCTGTGCGGACGGCAATGCTGGCTTATAAATTGGATGTCAATGAATTTCGCGGCAACCGCAATGTGCAGCTTTTGGTGGATTATATTTTGCCTTCGGGCTGACTCGGTTAACGGATATGAAATTATTACGTTACTTTTTTTTGTTTTTTATCACGGAAACGTTTTTGGCGATTGAACCCGTCTGGGCTGAAAGTGCGGTGTCGAATTCGAGAGTTTTTGCCGATGGTCGCGATTATTTTTCTTACCGTACACCTATCGCGGAAGATTCCGGCAAAGATAAACGTGTGCAAATTCAATCCTTTTTTCTGTATGACTGCCGTACTTGCGTCAATACGCAGGATATTCTGGCCTTATATTCACAGCTAAATGCCGATAAAGTAGTGTTGAAAGAATATCCTATCGCCACCGAGGAAGCCGATTTTACCGCCAGAGTTTATTACAGCCTGATGGCAATGGATTTGGAAGAGGTGTCCGATGCTCTGTTGTTCGAAAGCTCTGACGCTGACCAGTACGCCAGCTTGTCACAAATGGAAAAACTGCTGGCATGGTTGCGGCAACAGCGGGTCGATACCGTAAAATTCCGGCAGTTATACCAATCGGAAGAAGTCAGCCGGCAAGTCTCCGCCGCTATTGTCCGCACGGAAAAATACGGCGTGTTTACTTATCCTTTCGTGGTTATTCAGGGCAAATACGTGTTAACCGACAGTACCCTGTATAATGATGATTATACTTTTGCCGTGCTGGATTTTTTAGTCAACAAATTATTAATCAAAGAGTAACGATATGAAAATAGGTATTGTCGGTGCAATGGCACAAGAAGTGGAAATTCTCGCCGCCCTGATGAGCGAGCAACGCATAACCAGATTGGCAAGTTTCACCATTTACCAAGGTAAGATTCACGGTAAAGCCGTTGCCTTGCTGCAATCGGGGATCGGCAAAGTCGCCGCTGCAATCGGAACTACCGCATTGCTGCAAATTGCCAAGCCCGATGTAGTGATTAACACCGGATCGGCGGGCGGTGTGGCTGCGGGGTTGCAGGTGGGCGATATCGTGATTTCCAGTGAAACCCGTTATCACGACGCGGATGTCACCGCTTTCGGCTATGAAAAAGGTCAGCTGCCCGCTTGTCCGCCGGCTTTTCTTTCCGACGAAACATTAATGTCGCTGGCGGAACGGATCGCCAAAGCACAAGGGCAGCGGGTAACCCGCGGCTTAATCTGTTCCGGTGACAGCTTTATACACGGCGGCGATCGCCTCGCTCAAATCAAAGCGGATTTTCCCAATGTAACCGCGGTGGAAATGGAAGCGACCGCTATCGCCCAAGTTTGCCACGCGTTTTCCGTTCCGTTTGTGGTGGTGCGTGCAATTTCCGATGCGGGTGACGGCACGGCTTCCATCTCCTTTGAAGAATTTTTACCCATAGCCGCCAAACAATCCTCAAAAATGGTGGAAGGAATGATTGAGGCGCTTTAATTTACCGTGTACCGGCCACGGTAAATATCCTTTAACGGGTAAACTTTCCTTCCCCGGTGTCCATTTGGTTATTCACTATAATTTCAATGAAGTTGATCATCGGAGTATTGCCACGCTACGAGAGACAACATCGGCCATGGCTTGCTCAATTTACCTTGCCGGTAGCCCGGATTTTCTGCAATATTTTCTTGGCGGGCTACATCAGAAGTACTCATATTTTTGCCGATTCTGCAAAAGTGTTTTGTGAATTGTATGGTTTTTTCAAAGACAAATTGATTTTATACTGCGCACTGTTAAGTAAAAGCAAATTGATTAAGGAGTTTTCATGACGAATTTAGTCTTGCCGAATCATTTACGAAATCACAGAGGCTTTAGCCGTACTTTTGTACCGAATCGTCTGACCTTAGGACTTATCGCACCGTTTAAACCTTATCCCGATACGCCGATTCCGAACATGGAGGATTTTGCCGAAATGGCGAGAATAGCGGATCGCGGCGGCGTGGCGGCCTTATGGGTACGTGATGTGCCGTTTTATGATCCGAATTTCGGTGACGTGGGGCAAGGATATGATGTAGCGGTCACCCTGGGTTATTTGGCCGCGATTACCAAAGAGATTGCCATCGGTACGGCGGGTTATGTCAGCCCGCTGCGTGATCCGATTATTACCGCCAAAGAGGCGGCCTCCGCGGATCAGCTTTCCGCCGGTCGTTTTATTTTAGGCTTATCCAGCGGCGATCGTCCTGTGGAATATCCCGCTTTCGACAAAACTTTTGAAAATCGCGGTGAACGCTTCCGTGAGAATTGGGATATTATCCGCACCTTGACGGAAACCGAATTTCCTGTGAAGAGTAGCCGACATAGCGGCGAGCTGACGGGGAATTTGGATTTGCTGCCGAAACCGTTTAACGGCCGTTTACCTATGGTAACGATCGGGCGTTCGCGGCAAAATTTGAACTGGTTTGCTCATCAATCCGACGCCTGGATCTGGCATGGTGTCGATCCAAGTAAAGCGGGTGAAATCGTGCGGAAGATCGCTGATCTTGGCGATGACAAAACATGGCACCCTTTCGGTTACGCCAATTTTGTAGAGCTGTTGGAAGACCCTAATGCGCCCGCCGAGTTATACAATAATATTTATCTGCGCGGCGGCGCCAATGCGTTGGTGGCATTCTGGCAGGAACAAGAGGCGCAAGGCGTGGCTCATATTACGGTTAACCTTAAACCGAGTCGGCGTCCGGCTTTAGAGGTTATGCAGGATTTTGTGGAAAATGTGGCAAGTCGGTTTAAAGCGGATAGCGCTTCCGTTCACAATGTGGCAACGCTCGGCCGAACCGGTGAGTTTTCCGATGAAGAACTCTCTCGGGCCGGCGGCTTTGGCGAACAGTTCCGCCGGTCTTTTGTGGACGCGGCGAAAAAATAAGTTCAAAGACGGCTGCGGACATGTGTCTTTGAACGCTTATCGGCGGTGATATTGCCGTTTTCGCTTAATTGCGCGACACTGCTTCCGTTATTCATGCGCACAGATAATCGTAAACGGACGGTTTGCCGCACTGGTCGATTCAAAGTGCGGTGTCGAAAAATTGATTTTTTGATACGTGATCATTGTGTGTGCTTGTTGGATCGCCGGCGAGGCAGATGCTAAAAATAACGTTTTTTGACACCGCACTTTTTTATAAATCCGGGTGGGTTATTTATAATACACACCCGATTATTTTTTTAATTTTCATTTAACGGAAGGCAAAAGTATGGCAGTAGAAAGTGCGAACGGCGATTTATTGCGGATCGTTACTTTATTGGCGGCGGCCGTGGTGGCCGTGCCGTTGTTTAAGCGATTGGGGCTGGGCTCCATTCTGGGCTATTTGGCCGCCGGGCTGATTATAGGCCCCTTTGGTTTGGGATTGATTACGGATTCTCACGCGATTTTGCATATTGCCGAATTCGGTGTGGTAATGTTTTTATTTCTGATCGGATTAGAGATGAAACCGTCTCATCTGTGGCAGTTGCGCGGACAGATTTTCGGGCTGGGTACGCTGCAGGTGGCGTTATCGACCTTATTGCTCACCCTGATGGGGCTTGCTTATGGGTTTTCACCGGTAATGTCTTTTATCTCTGCCGTCGGTTTTACCCTCACCTCCACCGCTATGGTCATGCAGATTATGGACGAACGGCATGAAATTAATACGCCGCAAGGGCAGCGCATTGTGTCCGTGCTGCTGTTTGAGGATTTACTGATTGTCCCTATGCTGGCGATTGTGGCGTTTCTTGCGCCGGAGAATCCGCAAGCAGTGGTGGACCACACACCGCTATGGCAAAAAATCGCCGTGGCGGGGGTATCATTAACGGCATTACTGGTGGCGGGGATTTGGCTGTTAAATCCGCTGTTTAAAACTTTAGCCAAATCCAAAGCCCGTGAAGTGATGACCGCCGCGGCCTTACTGGTTGTGCTGGGTGCGGCTTATTTAATGGAATTAGGCGGGCTTTCCATGGCGATGGGGGCCTTTTTGGCGGGCGTATTGCTATCGGAATCGGATTTTCGTCACCAGTTGGAGGCGGACATTGAACCGTTCCGAGGTTTATTGCTCGGACTGTTTTTCCTTGGCGTGGGAATGTCTCTGGATTTAGCCGCCGTAGTGAATAATTGGAAGATTATTCTTTCCGCTACCGTTTTTTCCATCTTATTGAAATCATTGGCGATTTATCTTATCGGACGCGTGTCAAAAACCGATCATCATACCGCGTTACACCGTGCGGTGCTTATGTCGCAGGGGGGCGAATTTGCGTTCGTGTTGTTTTCTGCCGCCGCCGCTCAACAGGCGATTAACGCCGAGGTATTAGCGAATATGACGGCTATCGTGGTGCTTTCTATGATAGCCACACCGTTTGCCGTCATGTTGTTTGATCGTTTCACCCGCCGCTCCGGCAACAGTAATAGAGCGGCGGTGGATGATGTGGAACAGCACGCCGGCGAGCTTAACGGTAACGTGTTGATTATTGGCTTCGGACGTGTAGGGCAGATTGTCAGCCAAATGCCGTTGGCTTACGGCGCTAGTATTTCCATTCTGGATAATGACCCCGATACCATCACCGCGGCGAGAGAATACGGCTTTAAAATCTATTATGGCGACGCGACGCGTTCCGATGTGCTGCATGCCAGTGGGGTGGAACATACGGATATTGTGGCGGTATGCGTGGACAACGGTGAAAGCGCGGTGCAGATTGTGCAAAATATTCGTCTTATCAATCCCCGTGCCAAAGTCTTTGTGCGGGCATGGGACAGACGCAACGCGCTTGCTTTGGTGAAGGCGGAAGCGAATTGTGTGGTGCGCGAGACCTTCCATTCTTCTATGAAAATGGGAGATGAAATCGTTAAAGCCTTGGGCGCAAGCGTGAGCGAATTGCGCGCCGTACATGATAAAGTGCGGGATGCCGACCGGGAACGTTTTGCGCTTGAAGTTGCCGGCAAGGAATTTGAAGGCCGCAGTTTATTATTGGGAAATATGAAAAAATAAGCGCAAAGTGCGGTGCTGAAAACGCTTTTTTTGAACGTCGGCTTGAAGGTGTCGTGATTGCGAATAAAAGTCGCGTTTTCAGCACCGCACATTTTTCCTATTTATCAGCCGCCGTTTAACCAAGTTTTCATTCGTTCTACGCCCTCGCGTAAATGAGCGATATCTCGGGTATAGGCGAAACGCAGGTAATGCTTGGTACCGTTTGTGCCGAAATCGATGCCGGGCGTCGCGGCAACGTGGATTTCCCGCAGCATTTTTTTGGCGAACAGATAGCTGTCGTCAGTGTATTCGGACACGTCCGCCCACAGGTAAAAGGCGCCTTGCGGTTTAAACTCAATGGTAAACAGCCGTTTTAATTCCTCGTATAAAAAATCCCGTCGGGCTTTAAAGGTTTCTCTGACGGCGGTCAGAAATTCTTCGTCAAAGGCGGCGAGAGCGGCGTATTGGCTTAGCGTCGGGGCGGAGATAAAAATATTCTGAGCGATAATTTCGGCCTCGCGGACTTTGTTTTCCGGTACGATAAGCCAACCCAGCCGCATTCCCGGCATACAGAAATATTTGGAAAATCCGTTGATCACGTAGGCGTTCGGATTAAACTGTAACGCCGTGGCCGCTTGTTCGTCATAAACCAAGCCGTGATACAGTTCGTCGGAAATAAAATCAATTCGGTTTGCCATACAGTATTCGTTAAGGGCTTTAAGCCGTTCGGCTGTGTAAATATTGCCCGTCGGGTTGGCGGGTGAGGATATCTGCAATGCTTTAATAGGGCGACCTTGCAGCTGCTCAACGCCGAGCTGGTAACGTTGGCTGTGATCCACCGGGATAAATTCAGGCTGAATATCCATCATGTAAGCGAAATTTTTGTAGCAAGGGTAAGAGGGATCGGTCAGCCCCAATTTATCGCCGTTGACCAGAGTGAGCGCGTAAGCCACCAGAAAACCGCCGCTGGTGCCGGGTGTCAGCAGTACTCGGTTCGGATTGATTTCAACTCCGTAAGTGCGGTGGTAATATCGGCAGATTTCTTCCCGCAGGCTCAATAGCCCAAGGCTTTCGGTATAGGCAAAGGCATTGTTTGCCAGCGCTTGCTGTAATGCCCGTTTAACTTTATCCGACGGCGGCAGATCGGGCTGTCCGATCTCAAAATGGATGGCGTCGGGGTATTTGCCCGCTTCACGCACAATATCCATTACGATAAAGGCGGACATATTGTCGTATCGCATAGGTTGTTCCTGAATATTTTAAATATCGTTAAGGTTCTCTTAATATTTGGTTGATTAAATTACGCACACCGAACGAAAGAGTTTGGCGCTATTAAATTTAATATAGGAGTATTTCTATGAAGAAAGTAAGTTTAGCAATAATTTTGGCTTTATCAACCGCGGGAGTCGCTTTTTTGGCAAACGCGGAAACGGATAATAAAAAACCGCAAGATTTCGGTGATTTAACCAAATCCGCGTCGGGGGACAAAGTCGATAATCCTCGTTTAGAAAAAAACGTGAATAAGTTCGAGCGTAAAGATAACAGAGAGCATAGAGAGCGTCGCTGGGCGGATCGCGGCATGCCCGAACAGTGCGGTAGATTTATGCCGATGTATCACATGCAGGGTAGAGGAATGATGATGCCGATGATGGCTGATGTGGAACCTGAAATCGGCTTCGGCGGCCCGAAAGGCATCACAGGCGGATTTGTCGTATCGAAAGACCCTGTCAAGGTAAGCGGTTCCGATAAATGGGAAGATGATGCGTTCGTGGTGCTGGAAGGAAACATTATCAAACAGGTGGGTAAAAAAGATTTCGTGTTTAAAGATGACAGCGGCGAATTAACCCTCGAGATTGATCGTAAGGCATGGCGCGGCGAAGTTATTTCTCCGAAGGATAAAGTAAAAATTATCGCGAATGTGGATAAATCTTTCGGTAAATTGGAAGTAGAGGCTTTGGCGGTGGAAAATCTGGATAAACCTAAAATGCCTCTGCTGCCAAAGGCCGGCGACAAAGTTAGCGACGGAAAACCTGTACAATCAGGTCAGAAAACACCCGAAGTGGCGGATATGAAACCGGCGCAATAATTTTATTAAATTGTGAATAGCGGCAGCAATGCCGCTTTTTTATATTAGAATGTGACATTCATGTTGATCAAAGTGCGGTGTTGAAAATGCGAGTTTTATTAATTGAAGATGATCCGTTAATCGGCGACGGTTTAAAGGTAGGGCTGACCAAATCGGGTTTTACGGTGGATTGGTTCAGCGATGGTAAAACGGGGGCGAACGCGATTAAAAGCGCTCCTTATGACGCGGTGGTGCTGGATTTAACGCTGCCGTCCATGGACGGTCTGGATATTTTAACCCAATGGCGGCGGGAAAATCTGGATGTGCCGGTATTGATCCTGACTGCCCGCGATACTCTGGATGAACGAGTGAAAGGGTTACAGCAAGGAGCGGACGACTATTTGTGCAAGCCGTTTGCGTTAACGGAAGTGGTTGCCCGCCTGCAGGCGTTAATCCGTCGCCGCTACGGCAATACCAATCCGATTCTGCAGCACAGCTTGGTCACGTTCGATCCTAATCAGCGCAAGGTGACTCTGCGCGGAGAAACAGTGCAGCTTACCACGCGTGAGTACAAATTGCTGGAATTGTTTATGCACAACAAAGAACGGGTTCTTTCGCGTTCCTTTATCGAAGAAAAACTGTATAACTGGGATGATGAGGTAAGCAGCAACGCGCTTGAGGTGCATATTTATAATTTACGCCAGAAGCTCGGTAAACAATTCATCAAAACCGTACATGGCGTGGGTTACGCATTGGGTAAAAATGACGAATGAAACAATTATTTGATAAGAGAAGCTTACGTTTCCGCCTGAGCATTATTCTTTCTCTCGCTATCCTGTTGTGTTGGGCCGTTTCTACCGGATTGGCCTGGCGGCAAACTAATAAAGAAGTGAACGAAGTGTTTGACGTACGGCAGATTCTGCTGGCTAAACGGCTGTCGGGTTCCAATCTGCGGCAAATCCTGGCGGAACGTTATCGCCGCGGCGGTTATATTGATGATGTGGTGCGTATGCCGCACCGTCCGGAAAAGGATTCTCTTGCGTTTGCTATTTTTACCCCGCGGGAGATATGCTGTTGTCTGATGATGCAAAGGGTGAAAAAATTATTTTTGCTCCCGTACAGGGCTTTTCCAACACCCATCTGTATGATGAAAAGGAAGAATGGCGTATTTTCTGGTTACCTTCGGCGGATCGGCGAACTATTATCGCGGTCGGGGAGGATCTTAATCACCGTCAGTCTATCGTTAACCGCATCATTTTCTCGCAGATGGGAATTTGGCTGGTGAGTCTGCCGATTTTTATTGTGTTTATCCTGTTTATGATTACCCGTGAAACCAATGTAATCAACCGGGTAACGAAAAAATTATTATCCCGCTCGCCGGAAAATCAGCAACCGATTAACGCGAACAGACTGCCGACGGAAATAGTGCCGTTGGTGGACAGTCTTAACAGCTTTTTTACCCGTACTTCAAATATGTTGCTGCGGGAACGCCGTTTTACTTCTGATGCCGCTCATGAATTGCGTAGTCCGCTGGCGGCGCTGCGGATTCAAACGGAAATCGCCCAGCTTTCCGATGACGATGCGAAAATGCGTAAAGATGCCTTGAATAACCTGACTAAAGGGATTGACCGGGCCAGCCAGTTGATCGAGCAGCTATTGACGTTGTCACGCCTGGATAATCTTAACTCTTTAGATAATTTAGAAGAAATTCGCTGGGATTTATTGTTACCTTCGGTGATCGGCGAATTGTATTTTGTGGCACAGAAACGTCAGACCGAACTCACCTTTGAACGGCTTGATATGCCGAAAAGCCTGCAAGGTCAGCCGTTGCTGCTGTCATTAATGGTGCGTAATGTGGTGGATAATGCCATTCGGTATTGTCCGGAAGGTTCCAAAATCCGCTTAAAATTGCACCGCACTTACTTGGAAATTGAAGATAATGGCGGCGGCGTGGCGGAAAATGATCTTGCCAAACTGGGGCAACGTTTTTATCGCCCCGCCGGACAGAATGAAAAAGGCAGCGGGCTGGGGCTGTCGATCGTGCATCGCATTGCGGAATTACATAATTACCGGGTCAAAATCGAAAATGTTAAGAATGAACATGGTGAACGCGCGGGGTTGCGGGTGGTGATTGATTTTAGTCAGGCCTAAGGCGGAACGATAAACTCCTTCTCCCGCGAGGAAGAAGGAGAATAAGCCGTCGGATTAAGCTGATTCCGCTAAAACGCGCGGGAATAAAATATTATTTTCTGTGTGGATATGATGCATTAAATCATCAATAAATTCTCCGATACCGCGATATAACGCCGTCCAGCTGCTACAAGCGTCGGCGGGCAGGGTAAGGTTGTTGGTCAGAGATTTCAGCTTCTCAATGTGCTCACGTTCTTCATCGTGTTCCATCATCATCACGTGAATCGGCATGCGCGCCGTGGCGTAGCTGCCCGCATTAATCATCGGGAACAGAATCTGTTCCTCTTTCATCATATGGCTGTCCAGACTGGCATAAATGTTTTTCAGTTCTGCCGTTACGCCGAGCGGTGCGTCGGGACGGGCACCGTGTACCTGTTCTACTTTTTCCCCCAACAGGATCAATTCCTGTAATTGCTCGCGGTGGCGCTGGTGATAACGGGCCAGAATATGCTCAATCGTATCGGCATAACTTGCCACCCGCCAATCCTGGCCTTCAAACGACGGACGGCTGTTTTGCAGTTCGGTTAAACGGGAAATAATTTCATCAAGATTTAACCCTTTTGCCGCAGCCGCGTCCGCTAAAATTGCAGTACCCCCACAACAGAAATCTAAGTCATATTCACGAAATAAACGCGTTGCACCGGGGATTGAGGCGGCAATTTCGCCTAAAGATTGATTACGAAAAGACATAAAAAACACTCCATTAATAATAAGATTGGTTAATTACCTGAGTAAAATAGTAAGCTAATTTGTGATCAGATGCAAACGCTTTGTCGGATTTCAGTAACGGATCTGATCTAAATCAATGAGAATAACCGGTAAGGGGTAGGAAAGTGCGGTGTTGAAAAATAAAGTTTTTATAGTTTCGCTCGCAAGAATATTTGCTGACTTATTAACATTTTCGTTGACGAGCGACTTACTTGTTTTCTTTTTCGTGGAAAAGAAAACAGCGTCCTATATAAAATATTTTCGCGAGCGAAACTATAAAAACTTTATTTTTCGACACCGCGCTTTTTCAGCCATGGTTTAACCTTGCTGACAAACTTCCACCATGAGTTCCCGCAGCCATTTCTGTGCCGGGTCGAAGTGGGTGCGTTCATGCCAGGCCAGCACTTTAGTGAAGCCTTGGATCGGCAGCGGCGGGGTAAAGGTTTTCAGGTTTGTCATGCCTTTCACTAGACGTTTCGGGACGGCGGCGATCAGATCGGTTTGAGTGAGAATTTCAGGCAGGATCAGGAAATTCTTTACTGATAGCACTACATTGCGTGAACGCCCCAGCTTTGCCAGAGCCTCGTCCGTCACACCGGAAAAACTGCCGCCCGAATAGGAGACAAGAGCATGATCAAGCCGACAGAATTGATCGAGAGTCAGCTCCGTCTGATTGGCTAACGGGTGGTCATGACGCAGCACGCAGACATATTCCTCTTCGTAGAGATTTTTCACGTGCATATCTGGCGCTGCCTCGTCGGGCGTGATTAATGCCAGATCAAGCTGCCCTTGCATGAGCAAATGCTGCACCTGCAAATCGTTAATCGGTACGGCGGAAACCTTAATTTTAGGGGCGCGTTTCTGCAGTGCCGTGAGAAACGGCAGCAAAACGGCACGGAAAGCATAGTCGGTGGCGGCGATTGATACCGTCAGTTCGGCGGTTTGCGGATTAAATTCCTCCGGTGTGAGGAAACGCTGAATATCGCTCAACACCTGCTTAATCGGCGTGGCCAGCGCCAAAGCCCGGTTGGTCGGCACAATGCCGCGTTGTGCTCGTACAAACAGCGGATCGGCAAAGTTTTCCCGTAATCGGTTTAAAATTCCGCTCATGGCGGGTTGGCTGACGGCAAGCCGTTCCGCCGCTTTGGTGACGCTTCGTTCATCCATCAGCGCTTCAAATGCCTTGAGTAAATTCAAGTCTAAATTCCGTAGATCCCGCACAATATTTCCCTCATATCATTTCAAATTATGTATTACATCATAAAACCTGATTAGATTATATATGAAAAGCTCCTTAAAATGGCAGCGTTTTCAGGATAACCTGATATTTCACGTAATTAACAATTTTAGAGGAAAAAGCAATGAAAAATTTACAACCGGCAATTGTTTGGCCTACCGAATACACTCCGGGTGAAACCGACAACTACTGTTCAAATGAAGTGATTGTGAAAGGGTTAAACGTAGCGGATATCTGGAATTTACTAATCGACACCGCGACATGGGAAAGCTATTACGACAACGCCAGCAATATTAAAGTGGCGGACGGCTCCACCAGCCTGCTTTCCGCCGGTGTGCCTTTTACTTTTGATACTTTCGGCTTTGTGGTTCATTCACAAGTGCTTGAATTTGAACCTGAAAAAGACGGCGTGGCGCGTCTCGCATGGAAAGGTGTATGTGGTGAAGGCGATGAGCTGCTTGATATTTATCACGCCTGGTTAATCGAAAACCTCGACGGCAACCGCGTACGTATTCTGACCGAGGAATCACAGAAAGGTAAACCTGCGGTACAACTTGCCAATACCGTGCCTAACCCGATGATTAACGGACATCAGGCATGGCTGACAGGGCTGGTACGTACGGCGCAAGCAAGAAAAGGGCGGTAAATCGTTCTGACGCCTCTTTTCAAAGAAAGAAATGTAACCGATAAAAAATCAAGTCCCCTTTGAAAAAAGGGAGAGGGATTGGGAGATTTAGGAGAAAAAGATGAAAAAAATTGCATTTCTGGGCCTAGGTGCGATGGGGCATTTCATGGCGCTTAATTTGGTTAAAGCGGGTTTTGATGTCACGGTCTGGAATCGTACCGCCAAGGCCTGTGATGAATTAGTGACAGCAGGGGCCTCGGCCGCGGCGATGCCGGCGGATGCTGCGAAAGACGCCGATGTTGTGATTTCGATGGTGCGTGATGATGTGGCTTCCCGTCAGGTATGGTTGGATGAAAAGTGCGGTGCTGTGTTGACGATTTCTGCTGACGCCATTGCGATTGAAAGCTCGACTTTAACCCCCGATTGGGTACGAACGCTTGGCGCCGAGCTGAAAAAACGCGACGTCGTTTTACTGGAAGCGCCTGTTTCGGGTTCACGCCCGCAGGCGGAGCAGGCCCAGCTGATTTATCTGGTGGGGGGCGAACAGACGGCGTTTGAACGGGTACGTCCGATTTTAAACCGGATGGGCAGCACGGCTGATCAGGTTATTGGCGGTTTGGGTGCGGCGGCGCTGACTAAACTGTGCACCAATACGCTGATGGGCGTACAAGTGGCGGTGGCGGGCGAGCTGATCGCTATGCTTGAACGCAACGGGGCGAATGTGGAGCAGACTTTACAGGCGCTTGCCACCACGCCGGCCTGGAGCGTGATCCTACAGCGGACGAGCGAATCTATTGTGAACCGCCGTTTCGCGCCGTTATTTCCGATTGAATTACTGGAAAAAGATTTGGGTTACACCATGCAAAGCGTTGGTGAGCCGGCATCCGCTCCTGTGGTTAACACGGCCCGTCAGGCTTATCGGGCCGCCATTGCGGAAGGCTTGGGCGGCGAGCAGATGACGGCAATTTATAAACGTTATGCAGAGTAATTAAAATCTGGGGAAGAAAAGTGAACATTCTTTATTTTATTATGGCGTTTGTCGGCGGTGCCGGACTTGCCGTTCAGGCGTCCGTCAATAGCCGTTTAGCGGCCGGGATTGGCGGACAGCCTTTGATCGGCTCGTTTATTTCGTTTGCCGTCGGCGCGGTGTTTCTCGGTATTTTTGCGGCTTTCCAGGACAACTGGAGTGAAGTATCAAGCGGTGTCAGCACCATGTCGTGGTGGAAATGGCTTGGTGGGGTGATCGGGGCCGTGTTTGTGTTCACCACTATTTTCCTCGCCCCTAAAATCGGCTTAACCAATATGGCGTTTTTGCTGATTTTGGGACAGCTTAGCGTCGGCCTGCTAATTGACGGCTTCGGCTTAATCCAAATGCCCGTGCGTGAGATTTTCTGGTGGAAATATCTTGGTCTCGGCATTATGGTGATTGGTTTGGTGTTTTTTATGTTCGGCGACAGACTTGCCGCTTTAGCGAAATAAGCATGGGTGAATTATCATAAATCCTGATAGGGCATATCATGAAAATCAATTAGCCATTGTGGCGGGCGAACGTTAACATGAAAAACAATTCAGCAACAAGAAAGAGGATAAATTATGTCAGTCTTAAAAGTTTTAATGATCGTGACTTCACAAGCCACTATGCCGATCAGTGAAGGCGGCAATGGTCAGCCTACAGGCATTTGGTACGAAGAATTGGCCACTCCTTATTATGTATTGCAGGATGCGGGCGTGCAGGTTGATATCGCTTCAATTAAAGGCGGTGCGGTGCCGATAGATCCTCGTTCACTGCGGGCAAAGGATCGTAATCCCGCCAGCGTAAACCGTTTTGAAAGTGATCCAGCGGCGTTGCAGAAATTAAAGACTTCAATGAAACTGGATGATGTGCATGTAGCCGGCTATTCGGCCGTTTTCCTGCCGGGCGGACACGGCCCGATGTGGGATGAAGCAAATAGCAAAACCTTGGCGGAAGTGATTTCCACCGCATGGCAGAACGGTCAGGTAGTGGGGGCCGTTTGTCATGGCGGTGCCGGTTTAATAAACGCCAAAGACAGCAATGGCGAGCCGCTGGTGAAAGACCGCCGCGTCAGCGCGTTTTCCAATGCCGAGGAAGGCGATGGCAAAGTGCCGTTCCATTTGGAAACACGCTTGCGTGAATTAGGCGCAAAATATGAAAGCGGTGCGAATTTTCAACCGTTTGCGATTCAAGACGGCAAGCTTATCACAGGGCAGAATCCTGCGTCATCGGAGCAGGTGGCAAAAATGATTTTGGCGGAAATTAAAAATAATAAGTAAGTATCCAAATAAGCCTATAATCGTAAAACAGCTTAATAATACGTAACGGGAAGCGGTGCAAGAACAAAAAATCCTTTTTTCAGCACCGCACTTTTTTAAGGAGGAACGATGAATATTTTATTACTGGACGGCGGAAAAACTTTCGCGCATAGTCAGGGATTGCTTAATCACACCTTGCACAAAACAGCTAGAGAGACCTTAACCGCATTAGGTCATCAGGTGCGGGAAACCGTTATTGCCGATGGGTATAATATTGAACGGGAGGTTGAAAACTTCCTTTGGATGGATGCCGTGATCTGGCAAATGCCGGGCTGGTGGATGGGTGAGCCGTGGACGGTGAAGAAGTACATTGACGAAGTGTTTACCGCGGGGCAGGGCAAACTTTACCATTCCGACGGACGTCACCGCACCGATCCGAGCAAAGATTACGGCAAGGGCGGACTGCTGCAGGGCAAAAAACACATGCTTTCTTTAACATGGAACGCCCCGATTGAAGCATTCACCGATCCGAACGAATTTTTTGAAGGCGTGGGCGTGGACGGTGAGTATCTGCATTTTCACAAACTCAATGAATTTTTGGGTATCAGCCGTTTGCCGACTTTTATCTGCAACGACGTGATTAAAAATCCGCAGGTGGAAAAATTTGTGGCGGATTATAAAGCTCATTTAACAGCGGTCTTCGGACAAGGTTAGGAGCGGACCATGGACGCATTGCAAATTGCACGGGCGCGTTATACCGCCAAAGCTTATGACCTGCGCAAAAAGATCCGCGCGGAACTCTTTGATAAGTTGTTGGAAATTCTGCGTTTATCACCTTCTTCCACCAATGCCCAACCGTGGCATTTTCTGATTGCGGAGTCCGCGCAAGCAAAGGCCCGCATTGCGAAATCAATGGAAGGCTCGGACGATTATAATATTCCCAAGGTGATGAACGCGTCGCACGTATTGGTATTCTGTGCCGTTAATGATGTTACCGACACCCATCTGGAAAAAGTGAACGCCGCCGAAATACGCGACGGACGCTATACGGCGGAGCGGCAACAGGCAAATACGGCACCGCGTGCCCATTATGTACGGATGTATCGCTCACAAGGGAAAATGCAAAGCTGGATTGAGTCACAACTGCATATCGCCCTCGGGCAACTGCTTTGGGCGGCGGAAATGGAAGGCGTGAACAGCACGGCCATCGGCGGTTTCCGAACGGAACGGTTGGATGCGGAATTAAACCTTGCGGAACAAGGCCTGCATAGCGTACTGATTGTATGTTTAGGCTATCGCTCGGCTGAAGACCGCAATGCCGACAAGCCGAAATCCCGTCTGAGCCGTGATGAGATTTTTAGTTATCTGTAATATTTTTCCGGGCGGAGACTCTCCGCCCGATTGTTTATTTCAATACCGCAACGACTTTTCCAACGGTTTTACGTCGTTTAATCAGTTGCAGGCCCTGCGGAATGTTCTCAAAGGGCAGTACGGTTTCAATCAGTGGATTGATTTTCCCTTGAGATACTAAGTTCAGCAACGTTTGCGTTATCCGACCGAGATCGGCTTGTTGGGCGGGATCACGGCTGCCGTGGGCTCCGCCTAGGTTTACCACGCAGACGGACTGTCCGCGGCGGAACAGATCGCTTTGCCGGTAATCGGGCTCTTCCACGATCGCCACCAAGGCGCCGTTATAGGCAAGGCGGTTGAGATCTTCGGTTGCCGTTTTGCCGTCAATGGTATTGATAATTAAATCAACTCCTCGGTTTTGGGTTAATTCAAGAACGCGGGCAGTGATATCTTCCGTTTTGTAATCAATAATCACATCGGCGGCCCCGATGCGGCGGACGAAATCTATTTTATCCGTGCCGGCGGTAGCGTAAACAGTTAAGCCGGCGAGTTTGGCGAGCTGAATCGCGATGGAGCCCACCCCGCCGGCGGCGGCATGCACCAACACGGTGCGGCGATTGTTCAGGCTTGCCTTACGATGCAGCGCTTGAAACGCGGTCATCGCACCGCACAGCAAGCCGGCCGCTTGTTCAAAACTGACGTCGTCAGGAATTTTGCCTAATTGATAGGCCGGCACGGCGACGAATTGGGCAAAACAGCCGTCTTTTAGCAAATAACCGTGTCCCGCCACCCGATCGCCCACGACAAATCGGTCAACGCCTTCTCCTACGGCTTCAATTACACCCGCTACGTCCAACCCCAGAATGTGCGGATATTGCCACGCATCTACACCGAATTCCACTACCTTATAATCTACAGGATTCAGCCCGACCGCCTTGACTTTTATGAGCACCTGATCGGCGGCGATAACGGGCACGGGGACATCAATTAAAGAAATTTGCTCAATGGAACGATGAGACTTGTCGGTAATGGCAAAGGCTTGCATAACTTTTCCTCGGGTGTAGAGATATCTTCGATATATTAACTATGCCTAGCCGCAAAGCGACTTCGTTGTATAACCCTAACGGCTCGTATAGGGTTTTAGTTATTTGTGCAAGTACCGCATAAATTGATAAAAAATCGGATTTTCGTCACCGCACTTTTTGTTTGTTTTCATGCTGATCTAAATAATCGATCAGTACCTGCGGCATACCGCGGGGGCCGCGTACCGCCCCGACGCCTAAGCTCTTCATCGTGGCAAGAGGTAAGGTGTCGGGCGTGTATTGGTTGAGTAAACGGATTTTCATCAGCCGATCGACCTTCACATATTTATTCCGTTTATGGTAAGGCAGATTCACTTCCAGCACCTTGCATTTATACAAAATAGCGGAACGGGGCGCCGCCACATACATGTACACAATATCACCGACCATGACCTCAGTGCTCTGTTTCCAGCCTATTTCCGTTTGTTCGCGAAACGCCTGTTCCACGTCAAAATATCGTAGATTAGCCGGTACCAGCCATGTGCTGATGCGTTGCGTTCTCGCTTTGGTTTTAACAGCGGAATCGGTGAGGGCAAAACTTTGCCGTATCAGCTCAATCAAACGGGTATCGCTAACTGTTTCGTCCAGAATAATGCTGATCCAGTGCTTTTTATTCATGTGATAAGCGGGATAAATCCCTTCTTGTTGCAGTAATGGCGCCAGGTTTGCGGGTTCGACCTTGAGATTGATGACATTGATCTTTCCCTGTGATTTTGCCACTAATTTGCTTTTATCGACTTGCATGACGAGGGCGTACCATTTATCGTTGGCCCGGTGCTTGAAGACGCCGAAATCGGGATATTTTTCCCAGGGAAATACGGGTCTGTCTGCAAAGTTGGCGAGAATATAATCGGCCATACGGTTCGCCTGCGCGGCGGTGAAGTGCCGTTGAGTGCAACAATGCTGTAAAATCTGTTCAAGCACTTCGAAATAGGCGGTGCGGACTTTGTGGACAAATTCCCCCTGCTGATGCCGGATGTGAACGTTGGCATATTCCGATTCCGTGCCGAGATCGAATACGCGTCCGAACACTTCGCCTTGTGGCGATATTTGAATATCAACGCGAAACTCATTATTTAAAATGGGTTGTGAATAATGATAGCCATCGTCCTGTCGGCAAAAGCCATAGGCGGCTAAGCGGGAAAAATCAACGCTGGCTTTTTGAAAAAAGGCTTGTTCGCTGTGCATAACGGTATTGCTTGACTGAAATAAAAACAAGTATAAACAAAAGTGCGGCGTTACAAAAGCGTTAGCAGGTCTTGATTTTGCCGGCGATTGAATATAAAAAGGGATTGCCGGAACAATCCCTGTTGTTAGTTTTATTGTTACTGCGGTTTGGCTTCTTCGACTACGACAGAATTGCTATTTCTCGTCGGAGATGGCGCGGCCGCCGGTTTTTGGATCGGTACCCATTGAGAGGCCTCGGCCTTGATCGCACTTTCAGTCGGCATATCTGATGCAGGTCTTGGTGCGTAAGTGCAGAAATCCTGATCCTTATCGGCCCATACCGGAATTACCCGCGCCGGATGGTCGCAGTTCCAGCTGCCGGAACCGGTAATTCCGACCCATTTGATCGCTTTAGGCTTGTTTAATTGCAGCGGTGTTGGGGCGGCACGCTTTAAGTAATCTTTAAATAAACGCAAGGCGCCGCTTGCCCCGGTGAGATTGGTTTCACCGTTATCGTCGCGGCCCAGCCAGACCGTGGTAATGTTTTTTCCGTCCACGCCGACAAACCAGGTATCGCGCGCATCATTGGTTGTTCCCGTTTTGCCCGCCAGATGGAGTGAAGCAAAATCATTCATTAGGCGTCGTCCCGTGCCGCGTTCCACCACTTGCTGCATCGCATAAAGGGTTTGAAATGCGGCTTCTTCCGGCACCACCTGTTCCGATTCGGTACTGTGCTGATAAATTACCTCACCTTGCCGATTGGTGATGCTGTCTATCGTAGTGAGCTGAATTTTGCCGCCGTTGTTGGCGATCACCTGGTAGAGTTTGGTGACATCGTAAGGCGAAATACTATAGGCACCGAGCAGCATGGACGGCACTTTAGGAATAGCGGACTGATCCCATCCCATCGCCTGTTGGGTGGCAATCACTTTCTTCAGGCCCACTTTCATGCCGACATTGACCGTCGGCACATTGAGTGAACGTGTCAATGCATCTATCAGCAGCACGGATCCGCCGAATTTATGATCGAAGTTACGCGGCGACCAAGGCGGACTGCCTTTAATGCTGATCGTAATCGGCTGATTGTTCACCGGTGTATTTAAACGGAATCTCTTCGGTTCGGAAAGTGCGGTGAGATAAACCGAGGGTTTCACTAATGAACCGATCTGCCGTTTGGCCATCATGGCACGGTTAAAACCGGCATAGTTGATTTGCGTGCCGCCGACGATAGCCCGGATTTCACCGTACTTGTAATCCGCCACAATCATGGCCGCTTGTAGATGAGGATTTCTGGTACTTAGCTGTAGCTCCGCCGTGCCGTTTACCACTGCTTCTTCGGCGTATTTCTGCTGTTTAGGATCCAAAGTGGTAAAAATGCGGGAACCGATCAGTTTATTTTCACGCCCTTCGCCCAGACGTTCACGCAGTTCGGTTTGCATGGTTTGGATAAACGCAGGGTAGTTACGGGTAATTTTGCCCCGTTCCTGTACTCCCAGCGGGCGCTGACTGAGCATTTGATAGAGTTCTTCGCCGATGACCTTGTGATCAAGCAGTAATTTCAACACCACATTGCGGCGTTCAAGGGCATTTTGTGGGTTTCGCCACGGATTGTACAGTGACGGGCCTTTCACCATACCGACCAATAAAGCAATCTGATCAAGGCTGATTTCACGAATAGGGTGCCCGAAGTAGAAATGGCTCGCCAGTTCAAAACCATGAATTTGGGTATCGCCGTTTTGCCCCAAATAAATTTCGTTTAAATAGGTTTCCAGAATGGTGTTTTTGTCATAACGCCAATCCAGCATGATCGCCATTAAAACTTCATTAACCTTACGGGAAATCGAACGTTCATTGGTCAAAAACAGGTTTTTCACCAACTGTTGCGTTAATGTACTGCCGCCTTGCACGGTATGACCGGCACGAATATTCGTGATCATGGCGCGCAGTATGCCGATCGGGCTGATTCCCTCATGTTCGTAGAAATTACGATCTTCGGTCAGCAATAGCGTATCAATTAACAGACGCGGATAATTCTGCAATGGAATAGCCAAACGTTCCTCATTTTCGGATTGCAGCATGGAGATCAGTTTAGGCGCCAGTTTGAATTCATCAATGGTTTTCAGGTTAACGAGATCTTCAATCACGTTTAACCGATTGTTTTCAAAACGCAAACGAAGAACACGCTGAGCCTCGGGCTGTTCGGGAAAAGGAAAGGCGCGACGAATTAATACGATGGTATTCTCTTCGATTTTGAAATCGCCGGGCGCGGCAACCAAAGTGGTCTGGCGGTAATCATTTTCCAGCAGTGTCTGTTTAATCTTCTCCAAACTCCATTTATCCGCTAAACGGATGCTTTCGATGCGGCTATAGACTTCGGCCGGCAGGCGCCAGATTTGTCCGTCCATTTTGGCACGGATTTGACCGTCCAGATAAATGCCGTAGGCCGCCATTAAACAGAAAGCAGTAAAACCGACTTTCGCTGAAAACAGGATGAGACGGCGTTTGCGGGTTGCTTTGTCCGATTGCTTCTTGTCTGAATTCTGACCATTTTGCGTTTGTTGTGGTTGATTCATTTCTTCTCGCTCGTTCGCTGCCATCAATTAACCTGAATGTTTAACTTCTCAAGATTTGCGAGATTTTAGCATAGAATATGGAAAGGTATGCAACGCGATGCAAAAAAGTCACGAAAATCTAAAAAACGGCACCGCACTTTGTTGTCGGGATTTAAAGTGCGGTGCCGTATCAGTGAGTTTTTAATTCGGGGCCGTTAGTCGCACACTACTTTCACCGCTAAACCGCCTTGTGAGGTTTCGCGGTATTTGGCATTCATGTCTTTGCCCGTTTCGTACATGGTCTCGATGACTTTATCAAGCGTCACCCGTGGGTCGGAGGTGCGGCGTAATGCCATACGGGCGGCGTTGATCGCTTTGACCGAGGCAATGGCGTTGCGTTCGATACAAGGCACTTGCACCTGTCCGCCGACGGGATCGCAGGTGAGTCCGAGATTATGCTCCATCGCGATTTCCGCAGCAATGCACACTTGTTCGGTACTGCCGCCGAGAATTTCGGTTAATCCCGCCGCCGCCATAGAGCAGGCCACGCCGACTTCACCCTGACAGCCGACTTCGGCTCCCGAAATTGAAGCATTCATTTTGTATAATGAACCGATGGCACTGCAAACCAGCAAGTAACGTTCAATCACTTCCTGATTTAAAGGAGCGATAAATTTCTGATAATAAGACAGCACCGCGGGCACGATACCGCAGGCGCCGTTGGTAGGCGCGGTGACCACACGCCCGCCGGCCGCGTTTTCTTCATTGACGGCGAGGGCATACATGTTGATCCAGTCGATGACCTGCATGGGATCATTGTTCAATGAACTGTTTGCCTGTAATAAACGGTACAGGGACGGCGCCCGGCGCGCGACTTTTAACGGGCCCGGCAGTACGCCTTCGGTTTTTAAGCCGTGCTCGATACATTCGGTCATGGTTTTCCATACTTGGGCCAAATGGGCTTCCACCGCTTCTTTGCCGTGTAACGCCACTTCGTTTTTGAACATCAAGGTGGAAAGCGCCAGCCCCGAATCGTGGCAATGGGCTAACAGATCGGCGGCGTTTTTATACGGATAAGGCACGTTCTGCCGGTCGTCTTGTTGTTCGCCGAAATGGGCTTCGTCAACAATAAAACCGCCGCCGATAGAATAGTAGGTTTGCTGATAAACCATCTTATCCGCCGCAAAAGCGCTAATCCGCATGCCGTTTTCGTGTAATGGTAAGAAGGTATTGTGGAATTGCATGTCCTGATCGAAGTCAAAATGCACCCGATATTCACCCTTCGCGATAGGTAAAACGGCGGTATTTTTTACTTCGGCTATAAAAGCCGGAATGTTATCGATATCCACATTATGCGGCAGGTATCCGGCCAGCCCCATAATAATCGCGATATCCGTATTATGGCCGCGTCCCGTCATCGACAGAGAACCGTAAACATCAACGTGAATTTTGCTAATTTCCGCTAACTGATTTTGTGCACGCAAATCATCAATGAATTGTTTTCCCGCTTTCATTGGCCCCACTGTATGAGAACTTGAAGGACCGATCCCTACTTTAAACATGTCAAAAACGCTAATCATAGTATTCTCTTGTAAATTGAATTCCCTCTATATGAATGAATATAGAGGGAATTATCTTTGTTATTATGGAAAGCGGCATTTTAGACTAAATTTTAAAATAGTCCATAAACAACCGCCGAAATGGCAATAAGCCCCATGACAGTAACGAAAACGTTGCTGAATTTTCCGCCGTATTTTTTCATTGCCGGTACTTTACGAATAGCATACATCGGCATAATGAAAAGGATCATGGCGATAATCGGCCCGCCTAAGGATTCAATCAAACCGAGGATACTCGGGTTAATGATAGCGACGCCCCACAGCGTTAACAGGAAGAAAAGTGCGGTGCCGTAATTCAGTGTTTTTCGATTTATCGGTTTTCCGCTGTCACGGAATTTTATGAATAATCCTTCTAAACCTTCGCGCGCACCGAGATAGTGACCGAAGAATGAGCTGCTGATCGCAAGGAAAGCGACTAGCGGCGCAAGATAGGAAATATACGGATTATCAAATTTATTAGCTAAGAACGATAAGATACTGATATTTTGTTCTTTGGCTAAGATGAGTTCTTCCGGGGTTAAGGTTAATACGCAGCTGAATACGAAGAACATTACGAAAACCAACAGAATGGTTGTTGTTCCTTTCAGGGTTTTGCTCGCGTGTTTTTCCGTTAATAACGGGTCTTGGTATTGATGTTGCTGTGATTGGGAAAACGCTGAAATGGCAGGTGAATGGTTGAATGAGAAGACCAGCACGGGAATGGTAATCCACAGCGTTTTAAAAAATCCGGAAACGGTAGGAAACTCATGCAGCATTGAGCTGTTCCAGTCGGGGATAAGATAAATGGATAACGCGAATAAAATAAAAACTAACGGATAGACCAACAGCTCGGTTAATTTCAGCATCACTTTTTCATTCATTAACATAACGGAAATCAGCACGGCAATTAAAATGAACGAAAGCAATGCCCGATTAGGTGAGGGCATACCAAGCTGGTTTACGATAAAAGAATCGACCGTATTCGTAATGCCATTGCCGTAAATGAGCAAAATCGGAAAAATAGCGAAAAAATAGAGGAGAGTAATAAGCTTACCCGCGGTTTTGCCGAAATGTTCTTCCACTACTTCGGTAATATCACTGCCCAGTTTTGCGGAGGATAATACAAAACGTGATAAACCTCGATGAGCGAGGTAGGTCATAGGGCCGACTAAAATAGCCATGATTATCAACGGCCAGAATCCGCTCATCCCGGCGTTAATCGGTAAAAACAATACCCCGGCACCCACCGCGGTGCCAAATAAATTGAGCATCCATGTAATGTCGAATTTACTCCACTTATGGTTCCCCTTTGTCATATAGACTCCTTTGTTGTTATCTGTAATACAATTCGGGACGAATGATATTCCGATTCGTTTGTTCTTTCAAAGCACAAATATCAAAAATGTGATCTAGTTAGGATTTTTTGGCTGAAAAAGTAATCATGTGTAGAATATATAACCAGTGAATATGTTTTATGGTTGGTTTTTATTCTGAAAAATACAGAAACCAAAGCGTAAAATGACGCTAATTTATCTTATTGATAAGATTATTGAGATTAATGGAATGAACGGGCTGTTACGCTATAAAATTTAAATAAGATTGCAGAAATCGTTCAAAATCTTCTAATCCGCAGAAAGCGATACTCTCTTCATCGTAATAATGAAAATCCTCTTCCATTTCCGGTTCATCGCCTGAAATACTGAGGTTATTGGCCCGCACCATTACTTCATCGGCATTAATGAAAAGTGAATATTCCGCGCCGATCAGCCGGATATCCGATTGAGTGAAGGAATGTTTGACCTGCTGTAAGGCGGCAAGTGCGGTGCTGATAAGCCGAGAATTTTGCCGCACTTCGCCGTTGAACCAGTTTGCCACCGCTTCGTGCCCCATCGAGCATGAAACTGTGACGTGGTTGAGATAAGAGGTGAATTGATAATCCATCTCAGATACTGAAGGACGAACCGCAGCCGCAAGTTGTTACGGCGTTCGGATTATTCACAATAAAACGTGAACCTTCCAGACCTTCGGTGTAATCTACCGTACCGCCGATTAGGTATTGCAGGCTCATTGGATCGATCACGAGCTGTACGCCGTCATTTTCCACGGTGAGATCCCCTTCGTTGACCTTTTCATCGAAGGTAAAGCCGTATTGAAAACCGCTGCAACCGCCGCCCGTGATATAAACGCGTAATTTAAGGGCCGAATTTTCTTCTTCGCTAATCAATGTCTTTACTTTTTTAGCCGCCGCGTCGGTAAAAGTAAGCGGCACCGTCATATCTGTATCTGTCATAAAGTTATCCCACGTTAACACTGTAAAACAATCGGACTATTATCTAATAACCAATCATTTCGTTCAACTTCTATTTGGGGCTGAGACGGAATTTTTCAACTATGGTCGGAGCGGGTTAATAGTGCTATGATATGCGAACGATTTTTACTTAGAAAAAGAGAGAGAATTATGGCAATTCCATTAAGAACGGAAGAAGAATTGGAAAAATTACGCGTTGCTTGTAAATTGGCGTCGGATATTTTAGTGATGATTGAGCCTCATATTAAAGCGGGTGTAAGTACGGGCGAGCTGGATCGCATTATCCATAATTATATCGTGGATGTGCAACAAGCGATTCCGGCTAATGTAGGCTATCACGGTTTCCCGAAAGCGACCTGTATTTCGCTCAATGAAGTGGTATGTCACGGTATTCCGAGTGATGATAAAAAACTTAAAAACGGCGATATTCTGAATATTGACGTTACGGTGATCAAAGACGGCTATTACGGCGATAATTCCAAAATGTATGTCGTGGGTGAAACCAGTATTAAAAGCAAACGCCTGTGCGAAGTAACGCAAGAGGCGCTTTATGTGGGAATTCGTACGGTGAAAGCGGGCATTCGTTTAAATCAGATTGGTAAAGCCATTCAGGAATATGTGGAAAATCAAGGCTTTTCCGTAGTGCGGGAATATTGCGGGCACGGTATCGGCGACCGGTATCACATGGAGCCGCAAGTGCTGCATTATTACAGTGATGATGGCGGCGTGGTCCTTAAACCCGGTATGGTATTTACTATTGAACCTATGGTGAACGCAGGCAGAAAAGAGGTTCGTTTAATGGGTGACGGCTGGACGGTCAAAACCAAAGATCGCGAGCATTCCGCCCAGTATGAACACGAACTGGTGGTAACGGAAACCGGCTGCGAAGTGATGACTATCCGCGAGGAGGAAGAAAAAGCGGGGCGTATCAGCCGTATTATGGTCAATGCGTAATTTTTTATCATCCCTTTTGGTTCGTTCAGAAGGGATTTTTTCTATCCGGCGGGCATGCTATGTTATTTCCTTATCAACCTCAATCTTCCCTCGACTTAAGTGCGGTGCGAAAACAGCGAGAAAATTTAAAACGGTTTGAGCTGGACTATTTTCATCGGTTTGCGGTGGAAGAGCTGATTTTGAACCGCACCCTGTTCTGTGATCATTTGTTGATTGACACCTGGCGGCGATTCGGACTGGATGGTGACGAATCGCTGTGCTTGATTGCGGTGGGCGGTTACGGACGGCAGGAAATGTTTCCGTTGTCGGATCTGGACTTTCTGATTTTAACTTTAGAACCGGCTTCTGAGGAGACACAACGCGGCATTGCGGCGTTTATCCAATTCTTATGGGATTGCGGTTTTGATGTCGGCAGCAGCGTACGCACTTTGCAGGAATGTGAAAGCGAGGGCAAAAAAGAGATTACCATCGCCACCAATTTGCTGGAATGCCGCTATCTGTTTGGGAACGAAGACGTATTCGAACAGCTGCTGGAAATGTTGCAACAGCCTGATTTTTGGCCGATGCCGGCGTTTTATCAGGCCAAAATGGCGGAAAAAATCCAACGCTATGAACATTATCACAATACCAGCTACAACCTTGAACCTGATCTCAAATACAGCCCCGGCGGCCTGCGGGATTTGCATTTGGTGTACTGGATTGCATTGCGCCATTCCAATGCCAGAACTTTACGGCAGATTCTGCAATCCCGCTTTATTTATCCCGAAGAATTTGATGAATTGCTGAAAAGCCAGCAGTTTTTATTCAAGGTCCGCTTTGCCTTGCATTTGATTTTAAAACGCTACGACAACCGTTTGCTGTTTGATCGTCAGGTGAAAGTGAGTGAAATGCTCGGTTACCAAGGAGAAGGAAACCGCCCGGTGGAAACGATGATGCGGGATTTTTTCCGCACCTTGCAAACCATCGGTTTAGTCAGCGATATTCTAACCAAGCATTACCGCGAACATTATTTGCAGAGTTCTCCGATACAGTTGCGTCAGCGGCTGGATGACTGTTTCCAGCTGGTGGATAATAGCATCCTGTTATATCGGGAAAACGGTTTTATCGAACGGCCCGCGACCATTATTACCTTATTTCATCATTTAACCACGCTGCCGAATGTAGAGATTCATTCTTCCACCCTGCGGGAACTGCATCTCGCGTTGGGACAGTTGAATGAGTTTTTATCGGCGGACCCGCTCGCCCGACGGCAGTTCTTAGCGTTATTGAAACAGCCGAATGCGGTGGAACGGGCGCTAATTCCTATGCATAAATACGGCGTGCTGACCGCTTATATTCCGCAGTGGCAGGGAATTGAAGGATTGATGCAGTTTGATTTATTTCATAGCTATACGGTGGATGAGCATACTTTGCGGGTGGTGCGGTATTTAGAAGGGTTCCTGCATGAGGAAAGCGGCAAAACTCACCCGTTATGCACCGCACTTTTCCCGCTGCTGCCGAACCGTAGCTTGATCTACATTGCAGCGTTATTTCATGATATCGCTAAAGGGCGGGGCGGAGACCATGCCGAACTGGGCGCCGCCGATATTGTCCCTTTTGCGCTACGGCACGGCTTTAACGCCACTGAAGTGGAAACTATGCAATGGCTGGTGCAGGCTCATTTATTGATGTCGATAACGGCGCAACGACGGGATATTCATGACCCCGAAGTGGTACGGCAATTCGCCGCCGCGGTGAAAAATAAAGAACGGCTGGATTATTTGCTCTGTTTAACTGTCGCCGATATTTGCGCTACCAATGCAACTTTATGGAACGGCTGGAAACGTTCGCTGCTGACAACCCTGTATCAATATACCAATCGGCAATTCCGACAAGGGACGGACATGCCGTTGAATAATCAGGTACAGGAAGACATTCATAAAGCACAGGCGTTAGAGATTTTGGCGGCTCAGCATTTCGACCGGAATATTGCGGCGTTATGGGCGCGCTGCCCGTCGGATTATTTCCTGCGTAACCAGCCTAAACAGCTGGCGTGGCATGCTACTTTGTTAGCGGATTGCGATGATGAATTGTTGGTGAAAATCAGTAACCGCTTTTCTTCCGGCGGCACGGAAATCTTTATTTACGCCAAGGATCGCCCTAATCTGTTTCACCGTGTCGTCACCACCATCGGCAATAAAAAATTCAGCATTCATGACGCTCAAATTATCACCAGTTTGGACGGCTATGTGCTGGATAGCTTTATCATCACCGAATTAGACGGTTCACTGCTTAAATTCGACCGCCGCCGTCAGTTGGAACGGGCATTGCTGGAGACTTTACAGTCCGATAAGGAGCTTAAACCCTACGGCGGCATCAATCGAAAACTACAGAATTTCAGCGTGAAAACCGAGGTCCGTTTTCTCAATATTGAAAAAACGGCTCATACGGAAATGGAGCTGGTCGCTCTCGACAGCGCGGGATTGCTGGCTCACGTCAGTCAAATATTCACCCGGTTAAACTTAAACCTGCAGAATGCCAAAATCACTACGGTAGGCGAAAAAGCCGAGGATTTCTTTATTTTAACCAATGCGCAAGGCATCGCTCTGAGCCCGGCGGAACGGGATTTATTGGCTCAATATATTGAACGGGAATGTTAAACGGCCGATGAGATCGCCGCAAAGGTCCGGCTTGTGGCAAGGTTTTTTATGAAGATATAATATGCGTTTTCATTTTATAGATTGGAGATTGAAATAAACATGAGCCCATGGATTCTGTTAGGCTGTGCCATCGTAGTGGAAGTGATCGGTACTAATTCTATTAAAGCCAGTGAAGGTTTCACTAAACCGCTGCCAACGGCGATTGCGCTCATTGCTTTCGTGATTGCGCTTTATTTAATTTCGGTGATTACCAGAACGTTGCCTATCGGTATCGTATATGCGATATGGTCCGGAGTGGGGATTGTACTGACTTCCGTCATTGCCTTTTTCCTGTTTGGGCAAAAACCTGATTTACCCGCCGTTATCGGCATGGCAATGATTATCGGTGGCGTACTAGTGATCAATTTGTTTTCCAAAGGGGCGGGGCATTAAATTTTAAAAAACTCGCCAAAACAGCACCGCGCTTTTTGCGGGTTTTCCATTCGTACTCACAGATTGCTTATTTCCTGAAATTCACTGCCGCCACCGACAGCAATATGATCAGGCCGCCAATAATCATACGCGGGGTTGGGGTTTCGCCCAGCCATAACCAGGCGATAACAATTGCATAGACCGGTTCAAGCGAAATGATCATGGCGGCGGTGCGGGCGTTGACGGTGTCCAAGCTTGAGACGAAAATGGTGTAAGCGATACTGGTGCAGAGCACGCCGATACAACTGATCCACATCCAGTCGATAGCGGAAACCGCCGGCAGTCGGTCGGCGCAAAAAGGCATGAGCAGCAGGATACCGAATAGATATTGCCACCAACTGGCTTGCGAGCCACTCAATCGGTCGGCGTTCTTACGGTTGAACACGGCGAGAATAGCGTAAACCGCCCCGGAAAAAATGCCCCACAATAAGCCTTGCGTTGCCTCGTTGCCGAATTCAAAAGCAGGCGTGACAAGAATCAAACCGATAGTAATGCTGATTAACAGCATGAGTTCGCGGCACTTGATCCGCTCCTTAAACAGTATCATTTCAAATAACGCCACGAAAGCGGGAAAACTGGCGAATCCCAAGGTGCCGACCGCTACACCGCCCACTTTGACGGCAATATAAAAGGTGACCCAATGAGATACCAGCAACGCCCCAAGCCCGAATTGAATCAGCACATTGGCTGCGGTTAACGGCTGAATTTTCTCTTTTTTCAGTAAAAAGAACAGTGATAGCGCGAGAATGGCGGTTATCAGTCGTCCCAGCACCAGCACATCGGCCTTGCTTTCGATGAGCACGCCGAGTACGCCGGTCAGGCCGAACAGCACGGCGGTGGCGTGCACTTTCAACAAGGCGATATTGTATTTATTCATTCATGAAAAACTCTAATTTTGGACACCGCACTTTTTGCACGCCAGTCCCTCGATAATAGGGCAATGTTCGGAACCGTCTCCGGGGCATTGTTCCGCCAGTTCCCATAATTGACGTTTCATCTGTTGTAATTTGGCAATCTGTCCGTCAATATCGGCGATTTTGGCCAGGGTTTTTTCTTTCACGTCGGCGCTACGACGGTGCGGATTCTTATACAATTCCAGTAAATCCTTGCATTCGGGCAAGGAAAATCCCACCAGACGCGCCTGATGCAGCAGATTCAGTTCGTCAATATGCTGCTGGGAATATTGGCGATAACCGTTGGCGGCACGGGCCGGCGGGGTGATCAAGCCCTTTTCCTCATAGAAACGGATGGATTTTGCGGTAAGATTGGTTTGTTTGGCGATTTGGTTGATATTCATATTTTTTCCTGTTTTAAAAATTTTTTGTACTTTACTCTTGACCTTCACCTAACGTCAAGGTTTATCTTATGCAACGTCAGAACAACAGAACATGCTAAGGAGTATATTATGTCAACTATCATTCTTGCCCTCGGTGATCTTTCCTGCGGTCATTGCGTGAAATCCGTCACCGAAGCGATTGAACGGATTGCGGGCGAAGGTTCCGCCCGAGTGAGCCTGAATTTTGCCGAGATCAACAGTGATAAAGACCCGCAGGTGTTTATCGATGCCATTACGGCGGCCGGCTATAAGGCGAAAATTGCCGAACCGGACTTTGAACTGGAACTGGCCGGTTTAAGCTGCGAACATTGTATTAACAGCACGAAAAAAGCTTTGGCTTCGGTAGCAAACGTTGAGGCGACGGATGTGACTAAAACACACGCGAAAATTTATGGTGCGGCGGATCCTGCGGCGGCGATTAAAGCCGTAGTCGATGCCGGTTATGAGGCGATTTTAATGGGGGAGCGCGTCAGCCCAAAGTTATAGCGCCGAGCCGGTCTGACAGCATTGCCGTGTCTAAACCTGTTCCCGCCGAGTCTGAAGCCGTGGTTGCGACAGCCGAATATCAGCCGAGTCCAAGCGCGACGGATGACAACCAGACCACGCTGGTGCTGCAAGGCATGAGCTGTGCGGCTTGTGTGCTGAAGGTGCAACGGGCGTTGGAAAAAGTGCCGAATGTGACAAAAGCGCAGGTAAATCTGGCGGAACGTACCGCTTTGGTGTTTGGCGCGGCTGATCCCGCCGCCTTGGTGCAGTCGGTGGAAAATGCCGGTTACGGCGCGGAAGTGGTGGTGGACGAACAGCTTCGGCGCGAAAAACAGCAGGCGCAGACCGCGGCGGAAATCAGACAGCGGAAATGGCAGGCTATCGCCGCGTTAATTCTGGGTTTCGGCTTATTCTTCTGGGGGTTGTTCGGCGGACAAATGAACGTGACCGCCGAGAATCAGTGGGTTTGGCTGTTAATCGGGCTGATCACGTTGCTGACCATGTATTTCACCGGAGGGCATTTCTTCCGCGGCGCATGGAAAAACCTGTTGAAGGGCAGCGCGACCATGGACACCTTGGTCGCATTAGGCACGGGAGTGGCGTGGCTGTTTTCCATGCTGATCGCGTTAAAACCCGACTTTTTCCCGCAAGGCGCGCGCCATCTTTATTTTGAATCCAGCGTGATGATTATCGGGTTAATCAATGTGGGCAAAATGCTGGAAGCGAAGGCAAAACAACGTTCGTCCAAGGCATTGGAACGATTGCTTGACTTAACCCCGAAAACCGCCCGCATTGTGGACGAACAGGGAGAACGGGAAATCCCGTTGCAGCAGGTACAGCAAGGTATGACTTTGCGCCTACAGACAGGCGATCGGGTTTCCGTGGACGGTTCGGTACTGAACGGTACGGCCTGGCTGGATGAAAGCATGCTGACCGGTGAACCGCTGGCGGTTGAAAAACAGACGGGTGACAAGGTGAGTGCCGGTACCTTGGTTACGGATGGCTCGCTGTTATTTAAAGCGGAGCAAATCGGTCAAAACACCCGATTGGCCAATATCATCAAATTGGTGCGGCAGGCCCAGAGCAGCAAACCGCAAATCGGTCAGCTGGCGGACAAAATCGCCAGCGTGTTTGTGCCGGTGGTGATTGGCATTGCCGTGCTGGCGGCGATTGTGTGGTATCTGGTTGGTCCCGAACCGCGTATTTCCTACGCGTTGATCGTATGTACCACGGTATTGATTATCGCCTGTCCTTGCGCGTTAGGTTTGGCAACACCGATGTCGATTATTGCCGGCGTCGGGCGGGCTGCCGAGCTGGGTGTGCTGGTGCGTGATGCCGACGCGCTGCAGAAAGCCTCTACGGTGGATACCGTGGTGTTTGACAAAACGGGTACGCTCACCAAGGGCGAGCCGAAAGTGACTGCCTTCCACACCTTCAATGATGTGAGTGAATCGCAGGCAATCCAATACGCCGCGGCGTTGGAACAGGGAGCCAATCATCCTTTGGCGAAAGCGGTATTGGCTTATGCGGAAAGCCAAAGTGCGGTGTTGAATTCGGCAGTTTTGCATAATTTTCATACCTTAAAAGGATTGGGCGTTAGTGCGCAAATAGAGGGTAAAACCGTGTTGTTGGGCAACCGTACCCTGTTGACGCAAAATAACATTGATACGAACGTGGCGGAAACACTGTTCCGGCAACAAAGCGAACAAGGCGCAACCGTGATCTTTCTTGCAATAGAACAGCGCTTGGCGGCGGTTTTCGCCATCCGCGATCCGTTGCGTGAGGATAGTCGTTCAGCCTTAAAACGCTTGCATAATCAAGGCTATCGTTTAGTTATGCTGACCGGCGACCAGGCCAGAACCGCTCAGGCGATTGCTAACGAAGCGGGCATTGATGAGGTGATCGCCGGCGTGTTGCCTGAAGGTAAGGCGGATGTCATTAAGGGCTTGCAGGCGAAAGGGTATAAGGTGGCAATGGTGGGCGACGGTATTAACGACGCGCCCGCGCTGGCTCAGGCGGATGTCAGCATGGCGATGGGCAGCGGCAGCGACGTGGCGATCGAAACCGCCGAGCTGACCCTCATGCGGCACAGCGTTGAAGCGGTTGCCGATGCCTTGGAATTATCCAAAGCGACCCTCGGCAATATGAAGCAAAATCTGTTTGCCGCCTTTGTGTATAACAGCCTCGGCATCCCGATCGCCGCCGGCGTGTTGTATCCGCTGTTCGGCATTCTGCTCAACCCGATGGTCGGCGGTGCGGCAATGGCATTGTCTTCCATCAGCGTCGCCACTAACGCAAACCGATTGCTGAAGTTTAACCCGAAAGGCTAGTCCGAATTTAACCCTTGGCGTGCAGTCGAGGGTTAATTCACCGAAAGCCGTCACTTACCCAAAGTGCGGTGTTGAAAATTTGATTTTTTAACACCGCACTTTTTCTGTCTTTTCCCCCTTTCTTTCCCTTTTCCCCGCAAAACTGCTAAAATCCGCACAATTTTATTTTAGACAGAGTGAACACAAATAATATGGCGTTAATCAGTTTAACCAACGGCTACCTTTCTTTCGGTGATCATCCTTTATTGGATCACGCCGAATTGCATATTGAGGCGAATGAACGCGTGTGTCTGGTCGGGCGCAACGGGGCGGGCAAATCCACTCTGTTGAAGATTCTGGCGGGCGATGTGACGATGGATGACGGTAAATTACAGCTTGAAAAGGATTTGATCGTATCCCGTTTGGAACAGGATCCGCCCCGCCATGCGGAGGGCAGTGTATTTGACTATGTGGCGGAAGGGATTGGTCATCTGTCCGATTTGCTGAAAGAATATCACCGTATTTCCCTGCAACTGGAACAAAATGACAGCGAACAGGCGCTGAATCGGCTGGCTCGGGTGCAAAGCAGACTGGAGCATGAAAACGGCTGGCGGTTTGAAGATAAGATTAACGAAGTATTGAATAAATTGGCGCTTAATCCGAATATGCCGCTGTCCGAGCTATCGGGCGGCTGGCTGCGTAAAGCCGCGTTAGCCCGGGCGCTGGTGTGCAATCCGAATGTACTGTTGCTGGACGAACCCACCAACCATTTAGACGTTGACGCGATCGAATGGCTGGAACAGTTTCTACTGGGTTTTGACGGCAGTATCGTGTTTATTTCTCATGACCGTTCCTTTATCCGCAAAATGGCGACACGCATTGTGGATTTGGATCGCGGCGAGCTGGTTTCTTATCCGGGTGATTATGATTTATATCTCCGTACCAAAGAGGAAAATCTGCGGGTGGAAGCCCTGCAGAATGAACTGTTCGATAAAAAACTGGCACAGGAAGAAATTTGGATCCGCCAAGGGATTAAGGCCCGCCGCACCCGCAATGAAGGCCGTGTGCGAGCGTTGAAAGCGTTGCGCGAAGAACGTCGTCAGCGACGCGATGTGCTCGGCGCCGCCAAATTGCAGCTGGATACCTCCAGCCGTTCCGGCAAGATTGTGTTTGAGCTGGAAGACGTCAGCTATCGGATTGAAGACAAAGTCCTGCTGTCACATTTCAGTACCACTATTTTGCGTGGTGATAAAATTGCGTTAGTGGGGCCGAACGGCTGCGGTAAAACCACCTTTATCAAGCTGTTGCTGGGTGAATTGCAGCCGCAGCAAGGCACCATCCGCTGTGGCACTAAACTGGAGATCGCTTATTTCGATCAATACCGGGCCGATCTTGACCCGGAAAAAACCGTAATGGACAATGTCGCCGACGGCAAGCAGGATATCGAAGTGAACGGAGTAAAACGGCATGTATTAGGTTATTTACAGGATTTTCTGTTTCCGCCTAAACGAGCCATGACCCCGGTTAAAGCCTTATCCGGCGGTGAACGTAATCGCCTGTTGTTAGCCAAACTGCTGTTAAAACCGAATAATTTACTGATTCTGGACGAACCGACTAATGATCTGGATGTGGAAACCCTCGAATTGCTGGAAGAAATTTTGACGGATTATCAGGGCACACTGCTGATCGTCAGTCACGACCGCCAGTTTATCGACAATTTGGCAACGGAGTGCTATATGTTTGAGGGTAACGGCGTGCTGAACAAATATGTCGGCGGCTTTTATGACGCCAAACGGCAGCAACAGAACGCCATGGCCGCCAAAATGAAGAATGAAGTGAAAAAAGCCAAACCTTCTTCTTATACGGAAAGCGAAAGTGCGGTGTCGAAAAACGGAGTTTCGTCACAACATAATAAAACCAAAGCGGTTAAGTTGTCCTACAAAGAACAGCGGGAATTGGAACAACTGCCGCAGTTGCTGGAACAACTGGAAGCCGATATCGCCGCTTTGCAGGCGGAAGTGAGCGATCCTGCTTTCTTCCAGCAACCCCACGAATATACTTCCGCTAAATTGCAAGCGCTTGCCGATCAGGAAGCCGAATTGGAGAATGCATTTTTGCGCTGGGAAGAGCTGGAACAAAAGCAGGCGAAGCGGTAATTTTGAAAGAATAAACGGATAAACGTCTGTTTCGGGAAATATGAATAATAAACGGTTATTCAGAGTACTTAATACTTCTTGTCATAATCGGGTTAGGTTATTTCCTTATTTTCAATAGCCTGAGTAAACTGATGGACAAACTTTGATAAATAAGGGTTATGATTCTGAGAGTTCCATACTAATTCCATAATATAAAACAGCTTGTCTTCATTACCGAGTTCAACGTATTTGGTTTTTTCACCTAATAAAGAACGCCGATGTTTCGGTAATAGTAAAACCACATTTTTATTCAGTTCTAATTCAAACGCACAGGTTTTAATATTAGGATATTCTTTATATACCGTAAAAGGAATTTCCTGTTGCTGTAAAAAATCCGTGCTATACATTTTGGCCCAGGGAAATTCTTTTAAATCTTCTACGATAATAGGATAGCGGCTGATATCTTCTAAAGAGATATTATTATTTGAAGCTAACGGATGTTTTTTATTGAACGCGACACAGAGGGGATCATAGGCAAAGGGTAAGGAAATTAAATTTAATTTTTCTTTTAGGATTTCTTGCGATAGGTCATTAATGAAGCTGGGGCGTAATACGAATCCTATATCATATTCTTTGGCTTTCAGAAAATTAAAAGTTTCCCATAAGTCTGCATCGCGGTAAGAAATGGATACCTTAGGGTAACGCTCTTTAAATTTACCGATAAATGAAGTTAATATATGAAAGAAAGCATCGCCCAGATATACGATGGAAAGTTTATTCCGGGTGACGCCGACAAAATTTTTAAATACCGCCATTGAATCATCATATTGCTGGATAATCTTTTTAGCTTCTCTTAATAACACTTCGCCTGCGGGAGTCAGAATAACATTATGCGTATTCCGTACAAATAATTCTGTCTGTAGCTTTTCTTCCAGTTCCTTTATGTGACGGGTTAAAATAGGCTGCGTCATATATAATTTATTTGCCGTTTTAGTAAAGTTCAGTGTTTCGGCCAGCGTGATAAATTCACGTAATAGTCGAGTTTTCATTAATAGCTCCGTATGGTAAGATTGGTGGTAAATAGATTTAATACTATTTATTGTGTATTGATTAACTCAATACGCTTCATAAAGTAAATTAACAAAACCGGTGGTTTTCACCAAGTTCATAATCTGAACATACTAATTTAAATTTATTTATTAAATTTTGGCTTAAATAAATTTTTTTATCTTTGCTGATAAAAACAGCGCCAAGATAGCTGGAAGTAAAAAAGTGCGGTGCGTTTTGGATGAGTTTTAATCCTTGTTTCAGTCCGTGAAAATAGAGCAGTGTAGAAAGGATTTCACCCTCGATTGAATTATCGGAAATAATGGTAACACTATCCAATGGCCCTTCAAAAGGGTAGCCTGTGCGGGGATCGATAATATGATGATATTGTTTACCGTTAATTTCAGTATATTTTTCATAATTGCCGGAGGTTACGACGGATTTATTCCGTACCGATACAATACCGGCGTATAGCCCTCGTTTTGCGAATGGCTTTTGTATCCCCACTTTCCATATTCCCTGTGGGTTTTTCGGTGAATTACCGATAACTACGATATTCCCGCCCAGATCGATAATACCCGAATAAATGTGATATTCCGCCAATAGAGTGGCAATCTGATCGGCGATATAACCTTTCGCTATGGCGCCGAGGTCAATAGACATATCAGCCTGTGTCAGAAAGACGGTTTTTTGCTCGGCGTTCAGTTTGATATTCCTAGGACTGATCGCTTTCATTGCGGATGAAATTTGTGCCGGGGACGGGAGTATTCTGTCTGTCAGACATTTTTTCCATAGTTTGGTTAAATTGCCGATAGCGGGGTTAAACCCGCTGTCGGGCAGTAAACCGGCGGCAACCGCCCGCTGAATCAACTCAAAAACATCGTCGCTGACCGCCACGGGCTTTTTTCCGGCCGCGTCATTGATTGACATCACTTCAGACTGTGCTCGATTTACGGTGAACTTGTTTTCCAGTTCATTAACTAGTTGAAAAACGGCAACTTTTACTTCATCACTGACTTGATTAAAGAGAGTGATTGTATTCACTGTCCCCATCGCGATAAAGGTGATGACTGATGTTTTGTCAACCATAAGATTGCCGCCTTATTATTAATTAAATGCCTTGCGCACAGTTTTTACCGGCAATATAACCATAGAACATCGCCATTGAATGGCTTACTCCTTTCATACAGATCGGGTATTCAACGGCGACACGGTTACCCTGTACGTTACCCGCAACATACAAGCCGGGAATGATATTTCGAGCCGCATCATAGGTATGTGCTTCTTCATCGCTTTCCAAGCCGCCTAAGCAGGTAAGCAGTGTCGTTGTGACGAATGGCACGGCGTAGAATGGCCCTTGTTCAATGCTGAACATGCGTGATGGTGACTTTCCAAAGGATTCCACAGGGGCAAGTGACGGACGTAGCATGATGACCAATGTCAGCAAGATACCTGCCAGATTGATCAGAGAAAGGTAGATAAAGACGGTTTCCCAATCCGTAACCGCGGCGGCAAGGCGCGGGACTAATACGAAACCGACCGCGATACCGATAGAGACCGCCATTCCCTGTAAGCCTGTGACAATGCCGTGTTCCTGCGGTTTAAACCATTGTCTTGCCAGCACTGTGATGGACACCATAATCGGCCCGGTTCCCAAACCCTGTAACGCACGGCTGATCAATATACCCCATAACTGGTTTCCCCAGTTTGCCATCACTAAATTTCCCGCAATGATTATCAATAAGCAGAGAATATAGATTCTGGTGACGCTGACTTTATCCACTAACAACCCGCCGCCCATTACCGCCAGTACGATAAACAGGTTAAAGGTGCTCATATTGGCGGTGATGACGTAAGAGGGAGAAAGACGGGAAAGTTGGCTGATACTGTCAACGATTGTGACGGGGGCGATTAAAAGCAAGGAAGTGGATGCCGTTACAATGAACATAACAAATAACACATACCATCTGAATTTGGAATACATAATATAACTCCTTGGCGATGCTAAAAGTGCATATTGATATGAAGAGACTATAAATCCGGGCGGAGAAACCGACCTGTTATTTATAGTTTGCCGATTAATCATGCTATAAGATTTGAAGAAGTGGAAATGCAATTTTAGTTAACGGTTATTCGTTTTTAACATAATAGAATGAATGGAACGGGCAAGGATAATCCCTAGTGTTGTGATGATATAATATATTTATAAATCAATGAGTTAATTCTATAGTCAGTCAGGTGAACGATATACCGTCCAGACTGCTCGGCGCGATCACCCGGAGGGGTTAAGTGCGGTGTCGAAATCAAGAGTTTTTATTGTGTCATTCCTGATGAAGTGGAATGACACAAATTTTTGCACAATTTTCCGTTTAAACGGAATCGATCCTAAATACGTTCCAGCAACGCGGAGAAACCTTGTCCGCCCCCGGCACAGAATGTAATTAATCCTGTCCCCAGGTTTTGCCGTTTCAGTTCATATACCAGTTTAGTGGCTAAAATACCGCCGGTTCCCGCCAGCGGATGACCTAATGCCAATGCACCGCCGTTGACATTTAATTTTGAGGTGTCCATATTTAATTCGCGAATACAAGCTAAAGACTGAGCGGAAAATGCTTCGTTCATCTCAATTAAATCAATATCCGACAGTGCCATTCCCGCGTTCTTCAGTAATTTTCGGGTGGCATAGACCGGGCCGATACCCATGATGGACGGATCGACGCCGACCGAAGCAAAATTGGTAAATTTAGCCCAGATTTTTAACCCCAGCGCTTCCGCTTTTTTGCGTTCCATAATCACCACCGCGCCGGATCCGTCACTCATCGGGGAGCTGTTACCCGCGGTAACCATGCCGCCTTCCATAAAGGCGGGAGGCAGTTTGGCCAAGGATTCGAGGTTGCAGTCCGGGCGTAAAGGTTCGTCACGGGTAAATAGAATGTCACCCTTGCGGTTTTTTACCGTTACCGGAATGATCTGTTCATCAAAATATCCTTTATCCCAGGCTTTTGCCGCTTTTTGATGGCTTTCAACAGCAAACCGGTCACATTCTTCACGGGTTAAGTGATATTGTTTCGCCAGATTTTCAGCGGTGATGCCCATCGGCACATCAATTTCTTTCGGCGCGGAAATCGGTACCACCCATGAAGGCGGCCGAACCTGGTAGGCGGCACTCGGTTTTTCCATGATATAACAACGGGTCGAATCGCTTTCCACCCCGCCGGCAACCATAATATCACCGTAACCGGCCTGAATTAACGCGGCCGCATAGGCGATGGCGTTAATACCCGAGGCACATTGGCGGTTTAGGGTAATGCCCGGTACGCTAATCGGTAAGCCTGCCGCCAGTCCTACCACTCTTGCCATGTTGACACAGTCGGTGTTGAGTAAATTACCGAAAATAATTTCGTCAATTTCGCTCGCTTCCACCCCCGAACGTTTTACTGCTTCCTGTACGGTTAATCTGCCTAATTCCCAGGCCGGAACCGAGGCTAAGGCACCTCTTGCCTTGCCGACGGGCGTCCGTACGGCAGAGACGATGACTGCTTCACGCATAATACGAATACTCCTAATCTGTTTTTGATAAAGACATGATTCTTTAGCGGTAAGAATCACGGATATCGATGTATGTTAAAAACTCGCTTTTTCGACACCGCGCTTTTAGTTAATTTCTAAAAAGCACGGATGCTTCGGTACGTTTAATCACTTCTTCTTTCGTTACGCCCGGGAAGAGCTCGCGGGCAACCAGCCCTTCCGCCGTAATATCAAATACGCCGAGTTCCGTTACAATAATATCCACAACTTTATAACCGGTAAGAGGCCATGTGCATTTTGCTAGAATTTTGGCGGCGCCGTTTTTGGCGTTATGTTCCATGGCAACGATGACCTGTTTCGCCCCGGATACCAAGTCCATTGCTCCGCCCATGCCCATAATCCGACCGCCCGGAATGCTCCAGTTGGCGATACTGCCTTCCGCATCCACTTGCAGCGCGCCCAGTACCACGGCGGTTAATTTGCCGCTGCGCACCAAACCGAATGCGCCCGCGCTGTCGGACACGGAAGCGCCGGGTAATAGGGTAACGAGCTGGCCGCCGGCGTTAACGTAATTCGCCACTTCTTCTCCCGGTTTAGGTGACGGGCCGTAACCTAATAAACCGTTTTCGGCATGCAGCTGTACGCCGTCCGCAATATATTCACGTACCAGACCGGGAATGCCGATGCCCAGATTCACTACGTCGCCCGCTTTAAAAAAACTTGCCACTTTTTGTGCAATCATTACCTTTGAATCAGCCATCATCATTACTCCTCATTATCCAAAATCATATCGACAAAGACCCCGGGCGTAATGACCGATTCGGGATCCAATTCTCCGATTTCGACGATTTCATCCGCTTCAACAATGACTAAATTTGCCGCTGTTGCCATTGCCGGGTTAAAGTTGCGTGCCGCTCCCTGATAAACCAGGTTGCCTAATTTATCGGCTTTTGCCGCGCGGATAATGGCAATTTCGGCTCTGAACGGTTTTTCAAAAATGTAATTCTCACCGTCAACCTCCATTATTTCGCGCCCTTTCTGAGCAATAGTTCCTAACCCGGTTTTGGTTAGTACGCCGCCCAGGCCCGCTCCGCCGGCACGGATTTTTTCCGCCAAGGTTCCTTGCGGAATCAGTTCGAGTGTAACAATCCCTTGATTAATAAGCTCCGTGACATAAGGGTTCATGCCGATATGCGAATGATGTGCTTTTGTCACGAGATGCGCGTCATAGAGTTTACCCAGTCCGACACCGGGATCACCGGCGTCATTGGAAATTAATTCGATATTTTTACAGCCTTTTTCAACAATAATATCAACCAGTCTGTCGGCACAGCCTTTACAAGCGAAAATGCCCGCCATTAATTTCATTCCGTCATGAAATTTATCGGCGATTTCTGCTTTTGAATAAATTTTGTTTTTCATCATATAATGATTTCCTTTCGTTTTACGTGGAAACAAGTTGTATTTTTTCTATAGCGGAATGGCTACCCCTACATGGAAAAAACGCATTTTCGGATCGTTTTCCGAATGAACGGAAGCCAGAAATCTGGCGGTAACGGCAAATTTACCGAAGTCGTAGCCGACTAACGGACCGAACATGACATGCTCGACCCGACTGCCCGCCGACTGCAGGCCTTGTACTACTACGTCGTTTTTCTTGTCGTCGGTAAATTGTTTAGTCCAGTTGCCGATGAGGCCCAAGGTCCATTTATTAATGCGTTTTGCCGCGGTTAAATCCATGTAGTAAACGTGACCCGATTTATATTCCGTCGTAGTGTTTTTAAAATTAAAATCAATCACGTTGTTGACGGTGAATGCCCAGTCGCCGGTGAAGTAGGTCAGTGCCAGATTAGGTTCAATGGTGTAGTAATGATTGGCCAGATTATCCAGATTATTTGAACATACGCCGCCCGCGCAGGAACTTGAGTGCTTTCCGTTATTTAATATAACGGAAGTGCCGGCGCCTAAATGAAAACCGCCGCCGAGATCCCAGGAGAGCATTAACGGCATCAGAATCGTACTCATGGCACCATGGGTGGAAGCATTGCTTTCACCTACCGGGGTGGTCAGCTTGGTATCGGCAACTTTATAAGGCTGAGCGATTCCCATGGCGTAGCGGGCTCCTAAAAATTTATAGGGTGTTGACCAAACTAAGGAAGCGACCATAGAAGAGTTACGCGCTTTTATATTGATGCCTTTGTTGCTTCCTTTTCCATGTAATTTGCCCCATTCATAGTCAATGTCATAACCGAAATAGAGCCCCGGCGGCGGTAACGCGCCTGCGGCGTTGCCGGTTGTCGCACCCGGTTGTAAAGGGCTTACTCCTTCTAAAGCCTGTACCGAATTAGTTGCCGCCAATACACCAATAGTCAAAGGAAGTAACGTGCTGATTTTTCTTACTGTATGACATATTTTCATCATGTCTCTCCTTTCGAAAATTTGCTTTGATTTGGCTAATACATCAGCTTATTGTTAACGAGGCGGTAAGCTTAAAATAGCCCGTGCTTCATCCGGCGTGGCAACCTCTTTATCCGCTTCTTTAATAATGCGTACGGCTCTTTCAACCAGTGACACATTACTTGCCGGTACGCCTTTTGAGTAGTACACATTGTCTTCCAGGCCGACACGAATATTGCCGCCCATAGCGATGGTTGACAGCATAATCGGTAAGTGACCGCGGCCGATACCGAAAGCACTCCAGGTCGAATCCTGCGGTAAAAGGTTTTTGAGGTAAACAAGATCCTCCACGGTCGCCATGGCTCCGCCCAATACGCCGAGGCAGATCTGGAAGTGCATAGGCGCTTTGAGATTGCCTTGTTTTAAGTAATATTGGCAGGCGTGGATCATGCCGCTGTCGAAAATTTCTATTTCAGGTTTGATACCTAACTCGATCATGGTATTGCCGAGTTTGGTCAGGAATTGCGGTGAGTTCATGAATACACCGCTCGGCATCCAGTTGAATGAGCCCGCATCAAAAGAGGCGATTTCCGGTTTGACGTAGGCAAGGTGTTCCATACGTTGCTCGTCACTTGCACGGTGATCACCGCTGGTGGTGACATTAATAACCACATCGCATTTGTCTTTGATACGGTCAATAGTTTCTTTGAATTTATGTTTATCCATGGTGCCTTGACCTTCATCGTCACGCATATGCAGGTGAACGATTGAAGCCCCGGCTTTCCAGCATTTATATGCGTCTTCCGCAATTTCAGCCGGCGTAATCGGAATATAGGGCGCGATATCTTTTGGTGTTAAAGCTCCGGTTAAGGCTGCGGTTAAAACAACTTTATTACTCATGGATTCCTCCTAGTTAATTTTAATCAGCTCAGAAAAAGAATTTTTTATAGGTAATTCGGGCAATTCCGCCATCTTCCCAGCAATTCCTTTCTGAGATTGGTTGTGTGTTTTCATATAAGTTACGGGACGATTATCGTGATACCACGAGTGAAATACCCTGACCGCCGCCGATACAAAGTGTTGCTAATCCGGTTTTTGCATTTTGACGTTGCATTTCATACAGTAATGTCACTAAAATTCTGGCACCAGACGCGCCGATAGGGTGCCCTAATGCAATTGCGCCGCCGTTCACATTGGTTTTAGCCGGATCAAGACCTAATTGGTTAATCACCGTTAATGCCTGTGAAGCAAAGGCTTCATTTGCTTCGATAACGTCCAGATCGGCAACGCTCAAACCTGCTTTGCGCAATGCTTTTTCTGTTGCCGGTACCGGTCCGAAGCCCATAATCTGCGGATCGACTCCCGCACTTGCCCATGATTTGATCGTGGCTAACGGTGTTAACCCTAATTTATCGACGGTTGTTTTACTCATTAGCACTAATGCCGCGGCGCCGTCGTTAATACCTGATGCGTTACCGGCGGTAACCACACCGTCTTTTTTAAAGGCCGCGGGGAGTTTGGCAAGCCCTTCTAAAGTTGAACCGTGACGAGGGTGTTCATCCTGATCGATAAGGGTGGATGTCTTTTTTGTTTTAACTTCAATCGGGACGATTTCGTCTTTGAATTTACCGGTCTTTTGCGCCGTTTCGGCTTTTAACTGGCTGGAAAGTGAGAATTTATCCAGATCTTCACGGGTTAAATGATATTTCTCCGCCAGATTTTCCGCCGTAATACCCATATGTACTTGCGAGAAAGCATCGGTTAAGCCGTCCTTTACTAAAGTATCAATAAGTGCGGTATCTCCTAATCGGGCACCCCAGCGGGCGCTTGGCAGTGCATAGGCGGCATTACTCATGCTTTCCGTTCCACCGACTACAACAATGTCGGCATCACCCGTCATAATGGCTTGAGCTCCCAGTACGGCTGTTTTTAAGCCCGAACCACATACTTTATTTACGGTGAAAGCGGATGTTTCTAGCGGAATGCCGGCGGCGACGGATACCTGACGTGCCACATTCTGCCCTAGTCCGGCGGATAACACGTTACCTAAAATCACTTCATCCACATCGCTTGGAACAATGCCGGCGCGTTTAATTGCCTCAGTAACGGCCGCTTTACCCAGATCAATCGCGGAAAGGGTTTTGAAAACGCCGCCGAAACTGCCGATTGCGGTACGTGCGGCGGATGCAATAACTACTTCTGTCATAACTTGTTTTCCTTATAATGTGATGCCGTTATCAACAACCATAATCTGACCCGTAACACCGCTTGCATCGTCGGAGGCAAAGAAAAGAATGGCTTTGGCCTGTTGATCGGTCGTGGTTTCCGGCAAACTCATATTCATATGTTTGGCACATTGCCGGGCGAAGCTGTCGAAAGTCGCCAGTTTTTCCGGGGTGTTTAATTCAGTCGGTGTCGGTCCCGGACAAACGGCATTGCAGCGGATTCCCTTGCCGGCGTACTGTATAGCGATATTTTTGGTCATACCGATGACCGCACTTTTGGCGGCAGAGTAGGAGATTCCCGCGGAACCGAACACGCCGCCGATGGAGGATATATTGACGATTGAACCCTTAGTCATATGTTCCAAAGCGGCTTTGGTGATGTAAAACAACGAGGTTTGATCCACTAGAATCACTTGATTCCACCATTCGGTGGAGCAGTTGGTAATAGGGCGATGCTTGTCGGCGATACCGGCGTTATTGACAAGAATGTCCAATTGACCGAATTCCGCCATGGTTTCTTTAATAACCCGTTTACATTCGTCTTCAACGGTTAAATCCGCCTGAATAACTTTCGTTTCGCCGTTTTTAGTCCGAATATCCGCGGCGACTTGTTCCAGCCGATCTTTACGTCTGGCGACCAATACCACGCGGGCACCTTCGGCAGCAAAAATTTCCGCGGTTTTCGCACCGATACCCGAGCTGGCACCGGTAATGACGGCAACTTTATTTTGTAGTCTCATAATGAATTCTCCTTAATTGTCAATTTGTGAATTTGTATTACCTTGCACCGGGGTTAAGTCGGTTAACCAAATGAGAACAAGAGAAATAATGCCGATCGCGGCCAGCAACAGATACGCCCCATTGTAACCGCCTAAATAGGCGAGACCGAACGCTAGTATGGAAAAAGCACAGCAACGGACGATAGACTGAATCGGATGAACCAAGCCGATAGCCTTGACGTATGCATGACGCGGATATTTGGTGGCGACGAAAGCGGTACTGTAATTGGTCGCTCCGGGCAGTGCTAATCCGATCATGAACATGGAAATCAGCAATATGGTGGAAGATGAAGAAAGATTTAACAGAATAGCGGCTTGCCACCAGAGGTTATAAATGATCAATGCAGTTTTTATACCGACTTTATGATTGACCCAGCCCCAGGCGTAGGCACCGAACGTACCGATTAAGGCACTGACACTCATATAAAGAATGGCGGTATTGACCTCAAAGCCGATACTGACAAGACGCGGGATGATTTGACTGGTTACTCCGACCAGCATGATATAAATGATCCCGGTTGAAACGCCCATGAACCAAATATCCTTTTCCCCAAGTAATTGCTTACGGGTCAGATAGCTGTAATTCTCGGTTTGAATGGATTGCTGTAGGGTTTGTTCGATTTGTTCATTGTCAGGTAGTTCACCTATGTCTTCCGGTTTATTAAAGATAAATTTGATGATGAACAGACAAACCAGCAGCATTAATAATGAAATTCCCCAGAAACCGTACCGGACACCCCAAACGGAGAGCATCACACTGAGTACGGGAACGAAGAAGGCACTGGACGTCGTTTGTCCGAACGTAATAAAACCAAGCGCCAGGCTTTGTTTACGGACGAACCAGCTGGCGACTAGAGCGGTTCCCGCGATGTAAGCATAACCGGTACCGAAGAAAGATACGCCGGCAAACAAAAGGGCAAATCCCAGTACGGAATTCGCATAACCGATGAGCCCCCAGCAAACGGCACAGAGAAGCAAACAGAGGCAGATAACAAACTTATTACCTTTTTTCTCACAAAGCCATGAACACAGTGGTGCGGCCGGAATGGCTGCCCAGGAGGCCGGGGTGACAACGAAGAGCAATTCTTCATAATTGAGGTGATAAAATTCGGATATGGCGGGCAGGATTACATTGAGTCCATGAGTGGTGACACCGGCACCGATCCAGAACATAATTGCCTGATTGAAAATGACCAACCAGCCGTTTTTACCGAAATTCAGCCCCTTCTCGTTTTTTACCGTGTTATTATTCATCGCTAATCTCCTTAGCCTTTACGTTAAAAAAAACCCTACCGATACGGGTAGTAAGGGCAGAGCTTTTCATTGTGGTTTGTCAGTGATGAATTAATTACTTAATTTCATCTTCTTCCTGACCACCATTGATTCTAGGACGTACGACTTTGCCCTTCTTCTCTGCGGCACGCACTAATGCGGCTTCTTTATGGGCGTTATCCCAGTAGTTGGCTTCATGTGGAGAGTGTTCCGTAGCGGTAACGAACATTTCGGTTGCGAATGAGCTGCGTAATTCGTTGGCGATATCAACTTTCCATGGTTGACGTAATACTTGAGTGGTAATACGGCGAGTAACGCGTGTCCCCGTATGCATGATTAATTCCGCGATTTCCCATGCGCGTTTGTAGGCGGCTTCAGTATCTTCACAGATTTCATTGATCATGCCTAATCTCAGCGCCTTGCGGGCGGTAATGATTTCTCCGGTCAATTCCGCGTAGGCATAACGTTTGCGGCCCATTAATTCACGCCATGCGATTTGTACGCCGTCACCCGGTACCATATTGGTACGGAAGTGCATTTCGGTCGTCCAGGCGTCTTCCGTGGCTAAAGTGATGTCGCTGAATAAGACTAAGTCGGAGTGGAATGTGGCACCGGCCCATACACCGATAGTCGGTACTTCCAGGTCAAAAATCTGACCTTCAATGTCATTGGTACCATCATAGTATTGATAGTTGTACATACGCCAGGCGACATCGGGATCTGAGGCAAATTCGGTGGCGGGCTGCCATTCGCCCTGTTTATTTACACGACCGATGCCTTTAAAGGTATCCGGGCCGACGCCGCCGAGAATAATTACTTCATTGTCAGGATCGCGACCCGCCCAGTCGAAGAAATAATGCAGCCCTTGGTGTAACTGAGCACCCCATTGAACGGGGCCGCCGTTAGTATGCATACGGGCTTCCAGAATACCGTTCTTACGCTTCATGATGAAACAGTCTTTTAATTTTTCGGAATATTCTTCAAAAGTCATATGCGGAAGAGTGCCCAATTCTTCATGAGACATCTCTTTGCGTTTATCATGATCTGATTCATAGTTGGCATTAATAGTCATAGTTAACTCCTTAAATAAGTGTTTTTGTGTTACACCGGTACTAAGCCGCCTTGGCTTGATTAGGAGCATACAGAGATCGGTTTCTTTGTTGAAATGCCTTTTTTTGTTTTGGTTATACGGTTTCCGCATAACCGGAATACAGTATCGAACACGTAATCCGCCGAAGTGCCGAATAACGGATCATTGTACTTAACTTATTGATAAATAAAATTTTTATTTGTTGAAATGATTTTATTAAGACGATATGCCGGAATGGCAATGACAGGCGGGAAAATCATCAGGTAAGAAAATACCCGGCCTTTTGTCGAAGGACGGGTATTTGTGGTTATTGGTTGTCAGCAGGTTCCATTATTTCAATTTCGACTCCGCTATGTAATCCGCGCGGCAGACTGGTGCCTTTGCGACCGCGTTCGGCCCGGAATTTTTTCAAATCTTCCGGTTTTAGAGTGATTTTACGGCGGCCCGAATGGAAAACAAGGCTGGCGTTTTCGCTGATAAGCAGCAGCTTCACCAGAGCGTCTTCGCCGCTTTTCACTGCGGCGGCGGGAATGGTGACGATTTTATTGCCCTTACCTTTGGCTAAGGACGGCAGATCCTGCACCGGGAAGATCAGCATTCGCCCTGCCGCGGTTAATGCCACCAAAAGTGCGGTGCTGTTTTTCAGAGTTTTTGGCGGCAGCACTTTAGCATTTTCCGGCAGGCTGATCACAGCTTTGCCGGCTTTGTTACGAGCCACTAAGTCGGCAAATTTACAGATAAAGCCGTAGCCGGCACCGGATGCCATTAACAGCGGTTGATCATCGTTTTCGATCAAAAGGTGTTCTATGGTCGCACCCGGCGGTAAGGCAAGCTTGCCGGTGAGCGGTTCGCCCTGCGAGCGGGCGGAAGGCAGGGAAAGCGGGTCGAGGGCGTAACTTCTGCCGGTGCTGTCGATAAACACCACGGGCTGATTGCTTCTGCCGCAGGCATGAGCAAGGTATTTGTCTCCCGCTTTGTAGCTCAGACTCGCCGCGTCAATATCGTGCCCTTTGGCACAACGCACCCAGCCCATTTCCGATAAGATCACGGTGACGGGCTCCGCCGGCACCATGTCGCTTTCCGCGATGGCTTTCGCCTCTTCCCGTTCCACCAACGGTGAACGGCGGGGGCTGGCGTAGGTTTTTGCATCCTGCTGAATTTCTTTTTTTATCAAGGTGTTAAGACGGCGTTCGGAACCAAGAGTCTGTTCTAAGGTTTGACGCTCTTCTTCCAGTTTGGCTTGTTCCGCCTGCAATTCGTGTTCTTCCAGTTTAGCCAAATGACGCAAGCGCAGATTTAAAATAGCCTCGGCCTGTTCATCACTGAGATTGAAACGAGCCATCAGCACCGCTTTCGGCTCATCTTCGTTGCGGATGATGTCAATAACTTCATCGATATTGAGGAAGGCAATCATCAAACCGTGCAGAATATGCAGGCGTGCCAGCACCTTATCCAAGCGATACTGCAACCGTCTCTTCACCGTGGTACGGCGGAAATTCAGCCATTCGGTAAGAATTTGCAGCAGGTTTTTTACGGCTGGCTTGTTATCCAAACCGATCATGTTCATGTTGACACGATAATTCTTTTCCAGATCGGTCGTGGCGAACAGGTGTGTCATCAGTGTATTTACGTCAACGCGATTGGAACGGGGCACGATCACGATTCGGACTGGGTTTTCGTGATCCGCTTCATCACGTATATCTTCCACCATCGGCAATTTTTTTGCCGTCATTTGCTCGGCAATCTGGGCGATCACCTTTGACGGTGAGGCTTGATGGGGCAGAGCGGAAATAACGATTTCACCGTCCTCTTTTTTCCACACCGCGCGCATTTTAATCGAACCGCGACCGTTTTCATAAATCTTACGGATTTCACTTTTCGGTGAAATAATTTCCGCTTCGGTAGGATAATCGGGGCCTTGTACCACGCTAAGTACATCGTTCAGCGTGGTTTTGGGGTTATCCAGCAACATCACGGCGGCGGCGGCGATTTCATTCAGGTTGTGCGGCGGAATATCCGTCGCCATACCCACCGCAATACCCGTGGTGCCGTTGAGCAGAATATGCGGCAGGCGGGCGGGCAGATATTGTGGTTCCTCAATGGTGCCGTCGAAGTTGGGCTGGTAATCCACCGTGCCTTGTCCTAATTCGCCGAGCAGTAATTCGGCAAATTTAGACAGACGGGACTCCGTATAACGCATAGCCGCGAAGGACTTCGGATCGTCGGGCGCGCCCCAGTTGCCCTGACCGTCAATCAGCGGATAGCGATAAGAAAAGGGCTGTGCCATCAGTACCATCGCCTCATAGCAGGCGCTGTCGCCGTGCGGGTGAAATTTACCCAGCACATCGCCCACGGTGCGGGCGGATTTTTTATATTTCGCACTGGCGTTCAGGCCCAGTTCGGACATGGCATACACAATGCGCCGCTGCACCGGCTTTAAGCCGTCACCGATAAAAGGCAGGGCCCGATCCATAATAACGTACATGGAATAGTTGAGATAGGCGCTCTCGGTAAAGGTGCGTAATGGCATTTGCTCAATGCCTTCGTAGTTAATTTCAGTCATTTAATTGTTCTCAAAGTGCGGTGTCGTTTTTTTGGGTTTTTAATGGCTGTACCCGCTATCAACATCCGCATCAGGGTTTTTCTGATCGTATTTTTCCTGGCGGATTTTGCCTTGGTAGATGTTGGGATTAGATTCGCCTTCCACTATAATTGTGCCTTTTGCCCCTTTCATTGTGCGGAAAATAGCATGATCCATAATGGTGTATTGCCCCGGTACGTCAAATTTTAATTCTGTCATCAATGCACTGCCTGCCGGAACGAGAGTAGTCTGTACATTGTGATTCTGCAATGAACCGCCTTCCACATAAACGGTTTCAAATATGTTGCCGACCACATGCAGTGAAGAATGCTTATTTGGCCCGGCATTACCAAAATAAAGCCGCACGCGATCGCCCGTCTTGACTTTCAGGGCGTTGTCGCCGGTCAAAGCAAACGCGTTACCGTTAAACATCACATAGTCGGGTAGTTCATAATCCGCTTTGTTCATATCAAATACCAGCATGCCGTCTTTTGCACCCTGTCTTACGTAAAGTTCGCTTTGCATAATATAAAATTCTTTATCCACCGGCGGCAGCCCTTCTTTCGGTTCGACCAGCATCAAACCGTACATTCCTTTACCGATATGCACGGCTACGGGCTCCGCGCCGCAATGGTACAGATATAAACCCGGGGTTGTCGCCTTGAACGCTAACACGGTGGTTTGACCGGGATTGGTCAGACTGTCCTTTGCCGTGCCTTCGGGGGCGGATGAAGCATGAAAATCCAGAGCGTGAGCCATACGGGCATTGGCGGAGTTAGATAGATGCACTTCCACTTGATCCCCTTCTCGCACACGGATAAAAGGAGCCGGCACGCTGTTGTTGAAAGTCCAGTATTTAAATGTCACCCCGTTGGCAATTTCTTTTACTTTTTCTAACGCGGTGAGTTTGACCACCACACGGGCGGGCGTGCTGCGGCCGGTGGGTTTCGGCACATTCGGCGCGAAGGTTAATTCCGCCTCGATCACGGGTAAATCCCCGGTAGAGCCGGTTTCGGCCGCCGTGATACCCGGGGAGACGAGCGAAAGCCCCGCGCCGAAAGTGAGTGTTGTAGCGGCTAAGCCGAGAGAAGTAGCTTTTAATAAATCCCGGCGACTGAAATCAAGTTGTTCATCTTTGTTCTGCATCTGACATTCCTTAAACTGTTAATTCCACCTGATCACCTTTGGCTTGCAGCCAGTTTTTGCGATCTTCCGCACGTTTTTTGTTCAACAGCATATCCATTAATTCAAAGGTTGCCTGAGTTTCATCCTGCGGTATGTTTTCCGCAAAAACTCCGTTTTTCAGCACCGCGCTTTCATCGCCATTCGCGCTACCGTTTGCCGAATCGGCGTTGAAAGTAAGCTGTACCAGACGGCGGGTGTTCGGCTCCATGGTGGTTTCCCGCAGCTGAGCGGGATTCATTTCCCCCAGACCTTTAAAACGCTGCACATTCGGCTTGCCCTTTTTACTTCTTAAACGTTCCAGAATCGCTTCCTTTTCCCCTTCATCAAGAGCATAGAACACCTCTTTGCCGAGATCAATACGATAAAGCGGCGGCATGGCAACATACACATGGCCTTCCCGGACCAATTTCGGAAAATGGCGCAGGAAGAGGGCGCAGAGCAGGGTTGCGATATGCAGGCCGTCGGAATCCGCATCGGCGAGAATACACACTTTACCGTAACGTAATTGGGATAAATCGTCGCTGTCGGGATCAATGCCTAACGCCACGGCGATGTTATGTACCTCTTCCGAGGCGAGCACCTGATCGGAAGACACCTCCCATGTGTTCAGAATTTTACCGCGCAGGGGCAGAATAGCCTGATAATCACGATCGCGCGCCTGTTTGGCGGAACCGCCCGCGGAATCGCCTTCCACCAGAAATAATTCGGTTTTATCCAGATCCTGCTGACCGCAATCGGCTAATTTGCCCGGCAGAGCGGGGCCGCTTACCAATTTCTTACGCACTACTTTTTTAGCGGCACGCAAACGGCGTTGAGCGGAATTAATGGCCAATTCCGCTAATTGTTCGGCGACTTGTACGTTTTGGTTCAACCACAGGCTGAAGGCATCTTTTACCACGCTGCCGATAAACACCGCGCTTTGCCGGGACGACAGACGTTCCTTGGTTTGCCCGGCAAATTGCGGATCGTGCATTTTAAGGGAAAGCACATAGGCACAGCGCTCCCAAATATCGTCCGCGACCAATTTTACCCCGCGCGGCAACAGATTACGGAATTCGCAGAACTCCCGCATGGCATCCAGCAGGCCTTGACGCAGCCCGTTGACATGGGTACCGCCTTGAATGGTGGGGATCAGGTTTACATAGCTTTCGGCGATTAACTCGCCGCCTTCCGGCAGCCATAACAATGCCCAGCTGACCGCTTCACTGTCCGCTTTGAACTCGCCGACAAAGGGCGTTTCGGGTAACGCGACGAGCCCTTTTACCGCTTCGCTTAAATAATCCGCCAAGCCGTCCTGATAGCACCACGACTCTTCCGTGCCGTTAACTTTATCGATAAATTTAATTTCTAATCCTGAACAAAGCACCGCTTTTGCACGCAATAAATGGCGTAAACGGCTGACGGAGAACTTATCGCTGTCAAAATATTTCGGGTTCGGTTTGAAATAGACAGTGGTGCCCGTAGTGCGGCGCCCGCAACTGCCGATAACCTGAAGTTCTTCTGCCTTTAAACCGTTTTCAAAGGCCATTTTATACACTTGACCGTCACGTTTCACCGTGACTTCAACCCGCTCGGAAAGGGCGTTTACCACGGAAATCCCGACACCGTGCAGGCCACCGGAAAATGTATAGTTTTTGTTGGAGAATTTGCCGCCCGCATGCAATTTGGTCATGATTAATTCCACCCCGGAAATTTTTTCCGTCGGGTGAATATCCACCGGCATGCCGCGACCGTTGTCAGTGACTTCAAGGGATTGATCTTTATGTAAAATCACTTCGATTTTAGAAGCAAAACCCGCGAGGGCTTCATCCACGCTGTTATCAATGACTTCTTGCCCGAGATGATTCGGGCGAGTGGTGTCGGTGTACATCCCCGGGCGCAGCTGCACGGGTTCAAGATCTTTTAGAACGGTTATAGCTTCCGCTGAATAATTATTTGTCATAGAGTGTTCATGTTGATGTGGAATAGCCAAAAAATTGGCTGCTATTCTAACAAAAAAACCGTCTCATTTCGATCGTGCTTTATTTGTTCCGGTTAAGTTAAATTCACAATTTTCACTCTTTTGTAGCAAAATCAGGTTTAATGTTTTTACGATTTCCCTATTGCTTACGCGATTTTGCATTAATTTTTACTGGTTGGACAAGTGAAAATACCGATTTTTTTGCGGATAAAATCACGCCAAATGAAGAAATGAAAACGGTCTGTTTTTGCTGACTTGATTCAGCAAAAGTGATAAGGGTGAAATACGCCTGAACCCTTATTATAAAAGGCGTAGAAAGATCCATGAACACGATAGAATAAAAGGAAAACGTTTGCGTTTATGCGGAATGTAGAGTCGGTTTTATCGGATATTATTAACTAATAGTAAAAACTGTTTTTCTAGAATGTGGGGTTGTAGGATAAAATTCGATAAACTACACTGCTTACCACTGTTGAGATTCCCCTTGTCTTAACAGTAATTGATAATATAGAACCCCTATATTACAAAATCTAAATTTCCTTACAATTTGCCTGCAATTTTTGCAGGCTTTTTTTTGCGATAAGGATTGCAAAAACTCGAAAAAACAACACCGCACTTTGTCGCACGGCAGCCTGCATATTTCAGCCGGATTAACCATGACCGGAGAAACATCGCCTCGGCGGCAACAAAATACTAGGTAAACGCAAACGTTTGCGGTATAATTTCGCCGTTTTTTATTTTATCCATAAAAAGGAAATATTCATGCAATCAATTCGACCAATTCGTCAAGCGTTACTCAGCGTTTCCGATAAAACGGGCATTGTTGAATTTGCTCAAGGGCTGGTTCAACGCGGAGTGAAACTATTATCCACGGGCGGTACGGCAAAACTGCTGGCCGACAGCGGGCTGCCGGTGACCGAAGTGTCGGATTATACGGGATTTCCCGAAATGATGGACGGACGTGTGAAAACCCTGCATCCGAAAGTGCACGGCGGGATTCTGGGGCGCCGCGATCTGGACGGTGACGTGATGGCACGGCACGGCATTGAGCCGATCGATATGGTGGTGGTTAATCTCTATCCGTTCGCGGCGACGGTAGCAAAACCGAATTGCAGCCTTGAGGACGCGGTGGAAAATATCGACATTGGAGGCCCGACTATGGTGCGTTCCGCGGCTAAAAACCATAAAGATGTGGCGATCGTCGTGAATAACGCGGACTTTAACGGCATTCTGGCGGAAATGGATCAGAACCGGAACAGCCTCACTTTGGCAACCCGTTTTGATTTAGCGGTTAAGGCCTTTGAACATACCGCGCAGTATGATTCCATGATCGCCAATTATTTCGGCAAATTGGTAAAACCGTATTTTGCCGCTGAGGAAGAAGAGGCGGAAGCAGCTTGCGGTCAGTTCCCGCGTACCTTAAACCTCAATTTTATCCGTAAACAGACCATGCGTTACGGTGAAAACAGCCATCAGCACGCCGCATTTTACGTAGAATCGGAGGTGAAAGAAGCAAGTGTTGCCACCGCCAAACAATTGCAGGGCAAAGCCCTTTCTTACAACAATATCGCGGACACGGACGCCGCGCTGGAATGCGTGAAGTCCTTTGACGAGCCCGCCTGCGTAATCGTAAAACACGCCAATCCGTGCGGCGTGGCATTAGGTAAAGATAGTTTAGAAGCGTACAATCGGGCTTATCAGACCGATCCGACTTCCGCTTTCGGCGGTATTATCGCTTTTAACCGTGAATTGGATGCACAGACCGCCGAAACCGTTATCGATCGTCAGTTTGTCGAAGTGATTATCGCGCCGCATGTCTCCGCCGCCGCCCTTGCTATTACGGCGAAGAAGAAAAACGTGCGCGTGCTGGAATGCGGCGAATTGAGTAAACCGCGGCCGCGTCTGGATCTAAAACGGGTAAACGGCGGCTTGTTGGTACAGGAAGCCGATTTAGGTATGGTCGGCATTGAGGATTTGAAAGTGGTTTCCAAGCGCAAACCGACCGAACGAGAACTCAAAGATTTGTTATTCTGCTGGAAAGTGGCGAAATTCGTGAAATCCAATGCCATTGTGTATGCCAAAAATAATCAAACTATCGGTATCGGTGCGGGCCAAATGAGCCGTGTTTATTCGGCCAAAATCGCGGGCATTAAAGCACAGGACGAAGGCTTGCAGGTGAAAGGCTGCGTGATGGCGTCAGATGCGTTCTTCCCATTCCGTGACGGTATTGACGCCGCGGCGGCAGTGGGTATCGAATGTGTGATTCATCCGGGCGGTTCAATGCGTGATCAGGAAGTGATTGACGCGGCTAATGAACATAATATGGTGATGGTGCTGACTAACATGCGGCATTTCCGTCATTAAGGTATTTTTTAAACGCAAAGTGCGGTGTCTAAAATCCGAGTTTTTAGAGGTGGTTATGTTTCGTTTGGCGCAGCGGCAGGATTTGCCGCGTATGGTGGAAATTTATAATCAAGTGATTGATCGCCGTACCGTCACGGCGGATCTTGAACCTGTAACGGTGGCGCAGCGGCAAAGTTGGTTTGATTTTCATGATCGCAATGCAAAATATCCGCTGTGGGCAGTTGAATTGAACGGTGCGGTGGTCGGCTGGTGCAGTTATTCGCAGTTCTACACCCGCCAAGCCTATGACGCCACCACGGAAATCAGCTTTTACCTGGATAACAGCGTACAAGGGCGGGGATTGGGGCGCAGAACCGTGGCATTCCTAATCGAACAAATGCCCGCCTACGGCATGCAAACCTTGCTCGGCTATGTATTCGGCGATAACAAACCCAGCCTTGCCGTGCTGGAAAAATCGGGTTTTCAGCGCTACGGCTTGCTGCCTCGGGTCGCGGATATGCAAAGCCATAGCGAAGATTTGGTGATTCTGGGATATCAGTTAAAAAAACTCAAAAAAATAACACCGCGCTTTTACTAACGATTAACCGGGCGGCTTGTTTTGCCCGACTAAAAAGGACAAATTATGAATATTCTTATCATCGGAAACGGCGGCCGTGAACACGCCCTCGCCTGGAAAGCCAAGCAATCACCGCTGGCGACAAAGGTCTTCGTCGCGCCGGGCAATGCGGGTACCGCCCTTGAAACGGGCGTTGAAAACGTCGCCATTTTGGCAACGGATGTGCCGGCTCTGGTTAAATTCGCCCGGGACAATGATATCGGTTTGACTATTGTCGGCCCGGAGGCCCCGTTAGTCGCGGGCGTGGCGGATGCTTTTGAACAAGCGGGGCTAACCATTTTCGGGCCGCGCCGATCAGCGGCTCAGTTGGAAGGTTCCAAAGCCTTTACCAAAGATTTTCTGGCCCGCCATAAAATTCCGACGGCGGAATATCGGAATTTCACCGAAATCGCGCCGGCGCTCGCCTATATTCACGAAAAAGGCGCGCCGATTGTGATTAAGGCCGACGGCCTGGCCGCGGGCAAGGGCGTTATCGTGGCGATGAGCGTTCAGGAAGCGGAAGATGCCGTCAAGGATATGCTGGCGGGCAATGCCTTTGGCGAGGCGGGCAGCCGTGTGGTGATTGAAGAATTCCTTGACGGCGAAGAAGCCAGCTTCATCGTGATGGTGGACGGCAAACATGTTGAGCCGATGGCGACTAGTCAGGACCACAAACGTGTAGGCGAAGGGGACAAAGGCCCGAATACGGGCGGCATGGGAGCTTATTCGCCGGCGCCGGTGGTGACGGCGGACGTTCACCGTCGTGTAATGGAAGAAATTATTTACCCGACCGTGCGGGGCATGGCGGCGGAAGGTAACGAATACAAAGGTTTCTTATACGCAGGTTTAATGATTATGCCGAACGGTCAGCCGAAAGTGATCGAATTTAACTGCCGTTTCGGTGATCCTGAAACCCAGCCGATTATGCTGCGGATGAAATCCGATTTGGTGGAGCTGTGCCTGAAAGCCTGTAAGGGGGAATTGGATCAGGTGGAATCCACATGGGCGGAACAAGCCGCTTTAGGTATTGTACTTGCCGCCGAGGGTTATCCGGGCGATTACCGTAAGGGCGATGAAATCACCGGTCTGCCGACAGCGGATAAAGCGGACGAAAAAGTCTTCCTCGCCGGCGTAGCCCGACAGGCGGACAAACTGGTGACCGACGGCGGCCGCGTACTTTGCGTAACCGCCCTCGGCGATAGTGTACACGCCGCTCAGCAAAAAGCCTTAAGCCTCGCGCAACAGATTCAATGGCAAGGAAGATTCTACCGCCGCGACATAGGTTATCGCGCGGTGGCAAGGGAAAAGGCGTAATTAAATCCGGGTTGCCGAAACGTTGCCGAAGGCGGCTTATAAGCCGAATTGTGCCGAGGTTATATAATAAAAACTCGGAAAATCAGCACCGCACTTTGTTCATTTAATGCCGTGATTATGAAATTGATTCATCGTTATGATGAAAAAATAGTCATTAAATTTTTATAAAAAAACGTATGTAAAAAGGAAGAATCCTTTTAAAATATCCAGACTATTTACTCCACTGTATGAGGAAAACATAATGTTTAAAAAACAAACTATCGCCGAATTCGATCCGGTTTTATGGGATGCGATTCAGAATGAAAACCGCCGTCAAGAAGAACATATCGAATTGATCGCTTCCGAAAACTATGTGACCCCGGCGGTTATGGAGGCTCAAGGTTCGCAATTAACCAATAAATATGCGGAAGGTTATCCGGGCAAACGCTACTACGGCGGCTGCGAATACGTGGATATTGTGGAACAGCTTGCGATTGATCGCGCTAAAGAATTATTCGGCGCGGATTATGCCAACGTGCAGCCGCATTCGGGTTCTCAGGCTAACGCGGCGGTGTATATGGCGTTATTGAACCCGGGCGATACCATTTTAGGCATGAGTTTAGCGCATGGCGGCCATTTGACTCACGGTGCGCCGGTCAGTTTTTCGGGTAAAATTTATCATGCGGAGCAATACGGCATTAATGATGACGGCATCATTGATTTAAACGCGTTGCGCGAACAGGCTCACGAGGTTAAACCGAAAATGATCGTGGCGGGGTTCTCCGCTTATTCACAAGTGATCGATTGGGCGGAAGTACGTAAAATCGCCGATGAAGTGGGCGCTTATTTATTCGTGGATATGGCTCACGTAGCGGGTCTGGTCGCCGCCGGGATCTATCCGAATCCGTTGCCGCATGCCCATGTAGTGACCACCACGACCCATAAAACCTTGGGCGGCCCGCGCGGCGGTTTGATTCTGTCTTCTTGCAAAGATGAAGAAATCTACAAAAAACTGCAATCCGCGGTGTTCCCGGCGGGGCAGGGCGGCCCGTTAATGCACGTGATCGCGGCGAAAGCCGTCTGTTTCAAAGAAGCATTGGCCCCGGAATTTAAAGAATATCAGAAACAAGTGCTGAAAAACGCAAAAGCCATGGTGGAAGTGTTCAAACAACGCGGTTTTGATGTCGTTTCCAACGGTACGGAAAACCATTTATTCCTCGTCAGCTTTATCAAACAGGGTTTAACCGGTAAAGCGGTGGATGCCGCCTTGGGAGCGGCCAATATCACCGTAAACAAAAACTCTGTGCCGAACGATCCGCAAAAACCGTTCGTCACTTCAGGTATCCGGGTAGGTTCACCTTCCATCACCCGCCGAGGCTTCAATGAAGCGGATGCCGCCGCTTTGGCCGGCTGGATGAGTGATGTGATTGATTCCATCGGAAAGGATAATCATGAACAGGTGATTGCCGAAGTGAAGACAAAAGTGTTGGATATCTGCAGACGTTTACCTGTTTACGGTAACTAATGCTTTACTTTTTTATGAGTTATGCCGCGGCGGTGAATATCGCCGCTTATTTTTTAATGGGAGCGGATAAGGCCAAAGCGAAAAACAAGGAATGGCGGGTTTCGGAAGAAGTTTTTTTCATTCTCTGTTTTATCGGCGGCTTTATCGGCATTCATCTCGGCATGCGCTATTTCCGTCATAAAACCCAACGCCTTAGTTTTAAGCTGGCGGTAATCGTAAGTGCGGTGCTGTATGTGTTAGTTTTGCCGATCCTGCTGTGGTGGCGGCTGGGTTGAAATTTAAAAAACTCGATTTTTTCCGACCGCACTTGCGTATTTATTCCGCCTCCGTCTTTAACCATTCCTTAAACGCCGCCACTTTTGCCTTTTCCCCGTCCTGTAATTGATACACCACGTAATAGGCGAGTGGTGCGGGGTAGCTGATTTCGGGAAATAATCGTACTAGACGGCCGCAGGCTAAGTCGTCTTTTGCCATTTGGCTGCGGGCGAGGGCTATGCCTTGCCCCTCGATCGTCGCCTGCAGCACGGCGGCGGAGTTGTTGATTTGTAGCATGGGTTTCAGCATAAACGCCGACACGTCCGCCCGTTCAAACCATTGCTGCCAGGGCACAAACCCTTGGCCGCTTTCCATGGAAAGATCGTAAATCAAGGTGGCTTGCAGCAAATCTTCCACCTGAGAAACAGGGTGAGTCGCCAGCCACTGCGGCGAGCACACCGGGAACACTTCTTCCTTCATCAGCAGCTCGCTTGTCAATCCATCCCAACTACCTTTGCCGTAACGTACGCCGAGATCAATGTCCAGCAAGGCGAAATCCAGGCTTTTGCTGTCCGTGTGCAGCCGAACGGTGATGTCGGGATGTCGGTTTTGAAAATGTTCCAGCCGCGGCAGCAGCCATTTAGCGGCAAAGGCGGGGCTGGTGGTGACGGTCAGTACGCAAGGATTTTTGGCCTGCTGCAGCCGTTTGAAACCGCGATTGAGCAGATCAAAGCCCGCCTGAATATCGGGCAAGGCTGCGGCCGCGGTTTCGGTTAAGGTTAAGCGCGCCTGGCCGCTTTGGTTGCGGTGAAACAGTTCCGTTCCCAGCTGCTCTTCTAAATTCCGCACCAACTGGCCGACCGCCGCCGAGGTGACAAATAATTCATCGGCCGCTTGGGAAAAACTGCTGTATCGTGCCGCGGCTTCAAATGCCTTTAGAGCTTTTAAGTAAGGAGTGATGGATTTCATGCCTGCTGTTTCCGTTAAACATTTTCTTTTCCGGTCGGAAATTTTATCTGATTTGTGGCGTGCATTCAATTTCTACATAATATGTTCACTAAAACAGCATGGAGCTGTCAAACAATTAATTTAACAGAGGAAAAAGACAATGACGAAACGTTTTGCAGGTAAAGTGGTAATCGTCACCGGCGGTGCGTCCGGTATGGGTTTAGAAGTGGCTCGCTGCTTTGTGGAAGAAGGCGCCGACGTGGTAATCGGCGGCCGTGACGAAGGTAAGCTGCGGGAGGCGGCGAAGATGATTGATCCGCAAGGTACGCATGTGCGGACCGTAGCGGGTGATATTGCTGACCCGGCTACCGCAAAAGAATTAGTTGTTACGGCGACGGAAAGTTTCGGCGGCGTGGATATTCTGATTAACAATGCGGGTATTTTTAAGCCGAAACCGTTCTTGGAACTGACCGAGCAGGAATACGATAAATTCGTGGATATTATTCTGAAAGGCAAATTTTTTATGGCCCAGGCGGCGGCCAAAGCCATGCTGAAACGTGGCGGCGGTGCAATTGTGCAAACCGGTTCGCTGTGGGCATTACAGGCCATCGCGGCTACCCCGAGTTCCGCTTATTCCGCTGCAAACGCGGGCGTACACGCCTTAACCCATAACTTGGCGATTGAATTGGCCGGTTCCAATATTCGGGTGAATACTGTCGCGCCGGCAGTGATTGAAACGCCGATTTACGGCACTTTTATGAGTGCGGAACAGGTGAAGGAAACTTTGCCGACCTTCAACAATTTCCATCCGATCGGCCGTAACGGTCAGCCGAAGGATGTAGCGGAAGCAATGTTATTCCTGGCCTCCGACGACGCTTCCTTTATTACCGGTACCGTACTGCCGGTGGATGGCGGCGTAATGGCGGGACATTAATAAATTATGCTGCATAAGGAGAAAAACAATGATTAACGCTTATTTACAAATCACTTTAAAAATTGACGAAACCAAGCGTGCCGCGGCGGCGAAAGTATATACGGATTATAAAACGCCGTTTTTGACCGGGATTAAAGGCGCTCAATCCAAAGAATTGCTGGTGCGGACGGAAGATGTTCAGGTGCTGCACGGTTTTGACAGCGTCGAAAACGCACAAGCCTATTTAACCAGCGATTTATTTAATCACGATGTGGTAAAAGGTCTGGCGCCTTTATTAAACGCCGATCCGGAGATACGCGTTTACACCGTGGCTTAAACCGTTAAGAAGTAATATGTAAAATCCCTCGCCTGAGAACGAGGGATTTTTACGTTATGCGCGGAATAATGAAAATACACCACTCTCGAACAACTCAAACGGCACGTAAAAGGCAAGGCGTACATTCACGGTATATCAGCCCGAAGTTGTATAGTATTTGTTCTTCCGCAACTAGCCAAAGTGCGGTGCTGTTTTCGTGAGTTTTAACGGCCTGAGCGATGCCGAGTGATGTACTCGGGTTAGTCGCTTCCGAACATACTCGGCCGGCGGTAAACGGTACAGGCGGGAGCAAAAATATTATAAGATTACTCCCTTACAAATCCTTTCATTTAGGCATAAAATAGAACACTTTTTATTTCTCCCTCCGAGGTCACTATGTTTTATGCCATTGCCGCTATGTTTTTCTGGGGCAGTTCTGTGGTGGCAAGTAAGTATATCTATGGCAATATCGATCCCATGTTTGTGATTCAAATCCGCTTGGTGATTGGTTCGATCCTGATTGCTCCGTTATTTATGCGTTATGTGAAACGTGTTCCCAAGGCGATGTGGAAACAAATGGCGGGGCTGATATTTTTAAGCTATCCCATGGTGTTTTTTCTACAGTTTGTGGGGGCGGCTCATACTTCCGCGGCCAGCGCGGTGACCATTATGGGGACGCAACCGCTTTGGATGGCATTGATTAACTATCTGTTTTTCAAACAGAAATTGCATATGACTGATATTCTGCTTGGGCTCGTTGCGCTGGTCGGGATTATCATCATTGTCAGCGGTGAAGATAATAACGGCGCCACTTTGCTCGGTGATCTGATGGTGATGCTGGGGGCGATTTGTTGGGTGTATAGCAATCGTGCCGCCCGCGACGTAATGGATAAACTCACCCAGTCGGTTTACACTTCGGTCAGCATGGTGACAGGCATGATGATGAACTGGCCGATGCTGGTGTTTACACAAAACTGGTCGCCGACCTTTGATCATGGCACTATTGCCATTTTGCTTTATCTCGGCGTCGGCTGCACATGGCTGGCTACGCGCTGGTGGAATAAGGGGCTGAGCCAGGTACCGCCGCAGCTAATGAGCATGATCGGCACGCTTGAACCCGTGTTCGGCATTATGCTTGCCTATATGGTGCTGGGCGAGCAGTTAACGCCGAAATTAGTGATTGGCATTGTGACGGTGTTGAGCGCGACGATGTTGTCGGTGCATTTTTCTTTGGAACGCAGAAAATTACGGCGGTTATAGAAGGAGAATGACGGAAAGCGCGGTGTTGAAAATCTGATTTTTAGCTGTAATCGCCGCGCGGATTGCGGCGCTTTCGGCAGGCGAGGTTAAAAAACGCCGATTTTCAGCACCGCGCTTTATCTTTATTTTCTACGCAAAAGCGAAAGGATTGCGCTTTCCGCATTGTCAAATTGAAAGGTAAACCCTTGGCTTAATAATTTGTGCGGCACGGCGTTCTGGCTGTCCAGAATAATCGCGGCGCGTTCGCCTAATATGCCTTTCAGCATCGGCTCCGGCACCGCGCAGCAGGCAGGGCGGCACAAGGCTTTGCCGAGCAGGCGATTAAAGTCGCCATTTTGAACGGGGCGCGGAGCGGTGAGATTGAATGCCCCCTGACATTGCGGGTGTTCCAATAGCCACAGGATAGCGTTTACCATGTCATCAATATGAATCCAGGCCCAGTATTGTCGGCCCGAACCGAGTTTTCCCCCCAGTCCCAGACGATAAAGCGGCAGCATTTTAGCCAAAGCGCCGCCGTTTTCTGACCACACCATACCGGTACGCAGCAGGCATACCCGGCTACGGGCGGCAAGGGCGGCCTGTTCCCATTGCCGGCAGAGCCGTCCGGTGAAACTCTCCGCGGGCGGATGTTCTTCCGTTAACATTGTAGCATTTCGATTGCCGTAATAGCCTGTGGCGGAGCCTGAAATAAAGGTGTGGGGCGGATTTTCGCTTTGATTAATCAGTTCAGCCAGCCGCGAGGTGAGCTGCACACGACTTCGGGTGAGCTTTTCTTTTTGCGCCACCGTCCAGGATTTGGCGAAAATCGGTTCGCCCGCCAGATTAATCACCGCGTCAAATTGATCAAAAGCGCGGTGCTGTGTTAGCGAGTTTTGTAATTCGACCAGTGGCGGCAAAATGGCTTTTGCTTTTTCGGGTGAACGGGTAAGGGCGGTAAGTCGATGGTTCTTTGCCAGCAGCACTTGGGTTAAACGGCGCCCTACCAGCCCGGTCGCTCCCGTCAGAAAAATATTCATTTATAAAGAATTCTCAAATAAACGTTGAATATTGGTGATTAATTCCTTTATGCAGGTGCCTGCGGTGGGTGTGATAAAAATGGTATCATCACCCGCAATAGTGCCGAGAATGCCCTCGCTTTTGCCTACCGAATCAAGCAGGCGGGCGATCAGCTGAGCCGCTCCGGGACTGGTTTTCACCACGATGACAAAATCATTGTGATCAATATCCGTCACCAGATTTTTCAGCGGGCTGCTGGTATTCGGCACGCTTAATTCGTTCGGCAGACAATACACCGTTTCCATCCGTGTGTTGCGGGTACGTACGGCACCGAATTTGCTCAGCATACGTGAAACCTTCGATTGATTGATATTGCTGAATCCGAGTTCCTGCAGCGCGGTGACGATTTCCCCCTGCGAACCGAATTTTTCCTGTGCCAGCAAGTCCTTGAAGGCAATTAACAGATTGTCTGCTTTATTCGTACTCATGATAGTTTATTATTCCTTTCAATAGGTAAAATTGCATAAATTTTGCATAAAAATGCAAGGTTATGCAATAGAAAAATGAAAAAAATGGTGGCTTTGTATTCAAAAGAGAAAAAGTTTGAGCCAGATCTCAAAAACGGCATTAACCGTTTGAAGTCATAGAATCGAATCCTTATACTTAACTCATTAAGGTTATTAATATTTTTATTTTTACGTTAAGCAATAAGGAGTTCGTATGAAAGTTGCAGTTTTAGGTGCGGCGGGCGGTATTGGTCAGGCATTAGCTCTTCTTTTGAAACTGGATTTACCGGCAGGTTCCGATTTAGCATTGTATGATATTGCTCCGGTTACACCCGGTGTCGCAAAAGATGTGAGCCATATCCCGACTTCTGTACGTGTGGAAGGTTTTGCGGGTGAAGATCCGACGCCGGCGTTGACAGGGGCAGATGTCGTTTTGATTTCCGCGGGTGTGGCACGTAAACCGGGTATGGATCGTTCCGATTTATTCAATATCAATGCGGGTATTGTGCGTGGTTTGGTGGAAAAAGTGGCGGCAGTGTGCCCGAAAGCATGCGTGGGTATTATTACCAATCCGGTAAACACTACCGTAGCCATTGCCGCAGAGATATTGAAGAAAGCGGGCGTTTATGACAAGCGTAAACTTTTCGGGGTGACGACCTTAGACGTAATCCGCTCCGAAACCTTTGTGGGCGAATTGAAAGGGTTAGACGTGGAAAAAGTGTCGGTGCCCGTTATCGGCGGCCACTCGGGCGTGACTATTTTACCGCTTCTTTCTCAAGCGCAGGCGGAAGAGCAATATGCGGAATGGGAAGCGGATGAAATCGCTCCGTTAACCAAACGCATTCAGAATGCAGGTACCGAAGTGGTGGAAGCGAAAGCCGGCGGCGGATCGGCCACTTTGTCCATGGCGAAAGCCGCAGCCCGTTTCTGCTGTTCTATCGTGCGTGGTCTGAGCGGTGAAAATACCGTGGAATGTACCTATGTGGAAGGCGACGGCAAATACGCCCGTTTCTTTGCACAGCCGGTGGTGCTGGGTAAAAATGGCGTGGAAGAAATTCTGCCGTTCGGTAAACTCAGCCAATTCGAGCAGGATGCGCTTGAAGCTATGTTGCCGACCCTACGTGCCGATATCGAACTGGGCGAAAAATTTGTTAATGGCTAAGATAACAGGGTTTCTTAATGCCGTAAGAAAATAAAAGTGCGGTGTTGGAAACTAGAGTTTGGTCTGCACCCTAAAAGCCGGGTTAAAAAAACACTGATTAAGGTGCAGATTTTTTATGATTAAAATAACCGAATCTCCAAAAAATGGGTTGGATTTTTGTTTTCACTGTCACCCAAATCCACCCTTTTACCTTTCAGTATTTTGTATTAGTACGACACCGGTTAGCCAGATACGCCTACTCAGGTCATCAAGGATTTACCGTACTACATTTCAATCTTCATAATCTCACCGATACGCTCTGAACTCATCCTGATGTTCAAGTAATTGTTCCCGGGTGAGGGCGAATACGCCTACGCCGCCGTTTTTCAGTTCGACCCAGTTAAACGGTACTTCGGGGAAGTCTTCTATTAAATGCACCATGCTGTTGCCCACTTCGCATACCAGCACGCCGTCGTCGGCAAGATAATCCGCCGCGGTGGCAAGAATGCGACGGGTGATGTTTAAGCCGTCAAAGCCGGAACCCAACGCCATTTCGGGTTCGTGGTGGAATTCTTCCGGCATATCGGCCAAATCTTCCTGATCGACATAAGGCGGGTTGGCGACGATTAAATCATAGCGATCCGGCGGCAGACCGTCGAACAAATCCGATTGCAACGGAATGACGCGATGGCCGAGATTGTAGCGTTCGATATTGATTTCAGCCACATTCAGGGCGTCAATGGATAAATCCACCGCATCCACTTCCGCTTCGGGGAATTTTTCCGCGCAGGCAATGGCAATGCAGCCGCTGCCCGTGCACATATCTAAGATACGTCTCGGCAGACGGTGGATTAAACCGTGAAAACCGTCTTCAATGAGCTCCCCGATCGGCGAGCGGGGAATAATCACGCGTTCATCCACATAAAACTCTAAGCCGCAGAACCAGGCGGAATTGGTTAAATAAGCCACAGGCAGGCGTTTTTCCAAACGGGTAATCACCAGATTAATGATATTCTGTTTTTCCGACAGGGTTAAGCGGGTGTCAAATAATTCGCTCGGTACATTCATCGGCAAATCCAAGCCCGCCAACACCAGTTGCAGGCTTTCATCCCAGCTGTTGTCTTGCCCGTGACCGTAATAAATGTCGGCCCGATTGAAGTTGCTGTACGCCCAACGTAAATAATCTTTAATGGTATGCAGATTTTCCGGTACGTTATCCTGTCGGATAAGCTCGATGAGTTCTTGATTGAATGCGGTATTCATAGGAAGTCCTTGAATAAATGGTGAATGAATTGTGTTATTATATCCGTCAATATATAAATTAGGTAGGCGGAATGTTAGAGAAAGAAGATATTAATTTGTTTCTGGAGAGCATCCGGGGAGCAAAGAAAATGAAACAGGATACCGTGGTGGCGAAACCCATGGTGAATGTGAAGAAGAAATCAACACAGCGTGAAATCCGTGAAACGGCGGATACGCTGTTTTATTTTTCCGATGAATACGAGCCGCTGCTCAAGGAGGATGAGGGCGTAGTAAAATATCTGCGGGAGGGCGAAGATTCCTATTTGTTGAAGCAATTGCGCCGCGGTGATTTTTCCCCCGAATTGTTTTTGGATCTGCATGGTTTAACCCGTGAACAGGCGAAACTGGAATTAGCCGCTTTATTACAGGCATGTGTAGATGAAAACGTTTTCTGTGCCAGCGTGATGACAGGGTACGGCACCTATACGCTCAAACGTCAAATTCCCCGCTGGCTGGTGCAGCATCCGCGTGTCAGAGCGTTACATCAGGCTCCGAAAGAATGGGGTGGTGACGCGGCGATCTTGATGTTGGTCGAGGTGTAAAACTCGATTTTTTAACACCGCACTTTAATCGTATAAACTCGGATCGGACTCATGCGGTCTGGTTTTGAATCGTCGATGCAGCCACATATATTGTTCCATGCCTTTCATAATTTCCCGTTCCACCACATGATTCATGCGGATCGCAATGTCTCTTTCATCGTTTAAATCCGTGAAATCCACCGCGGGAGAAATGCTGACGGTATAGCCCGAGCCGTCGGCGTTGCGTAGCGGGGCGAAGGGAACTACCTTGCTGTCGGGCGAAGCTTTGAGCAAATAATGGCTGCCGGTGGTGGTGGCGGCATCCTGTACGGCAAAAAACGGCACAAATACCGCATTTTTACGTCCGTAATCATGGTCGGGGGCGTACCAGATGGTTTCACCGTGTTTAATGGCCCGGATCATGCCGCGCAGGTCTTTGCGATCCAGCATGGCTTTATTGGAACGGATGCGTCCGCGCCATTGCAGCCAATCAAAGACAGGATTATCATTGGGGCGGAAAACCCCGATACCCGGATGCTGCAAGCCGACGATACGCGCCCCCAGTTCGAGTGTAAGAAAGTGTACGCCGACGAAAATAATACCATCCTGAGCGTTATCTCTCAGGTGTTCAATGCCTTCAATTTTTGACCATTTGCGGATGCGGGCATCCGACCAGAACCACGCCATGCCCGTTTCAATAATTGCCATGCCGACGGATTTCAGGTTTTCATGCAGAATTTGCTCAATCTTCCGAGGGGAATAATCGGGAAAGCACAATTCAAGATTGCGGCGGGCAATTTTTCCGCGGCGTTTGCCGACACTCAGCTTGGAAAACAGCCAGCCCAGCCCTAAACCGATTTTTCTGAGCCAAGGATAAGGCAGACATAACATCAGACGAAATAAGCCCACGCCTAACCAAAGGCCCCAATATTTAGGGTGGAGAAAAGCTTTTTGGAAGTGTGGAGTGTGCGTTTTTGCCATAATGAGCAGAATTTTATTCAAATACAACAGACGGAAAATTTATCGACGTAGTTTAACGGAAAATAACGGAAATTTTAAGCCAATCCGTGCGGCACTGTGATAAAATCAGCAAAATTTTTTTATTTCATCAATGAATAGGATTCAATTATGGCTCAATATTCGGCTCAATTTCCCAATGCAAAAGTATTAGTTCTCGGTGATGTGATGCTCGACCGTTACTGGTTCGGCGCAACCAATCGTATTTCACCGGAAGCGCCGGTGCCGGTGGTGCGCGTGCAAGGGAATGAAGAGCGGGCGGGCGGCGCGGCAAACGTGGCGATGAATATTGCGTCTCTCAACGTGCCGGTACAACTGCTCGGTTTAACCGGACAGGATGAGACCGGTACGGCATTGACGGCATTATTGAGTGGTCAGAATATTGATTGTAATTTCGTTCGGTTGGATACCCATCCGACGATCACCAAATTGCGCATTCTTTCCCGTAATCAGCAACTGTTGCGCCTTGATTTTGAAGAAGATTTTAAAAATGTCACCAGTGCGGATCTGCTCGCCAGACTGGAAAGTGCGGTGTCGAATTACGGCGCTTTGATTTTGTCTGATTACGGCAAAGGTACGCTTAATGATGTGCAGAAAATGATTCAAATCGCCCGCAAAGTGAATGTGCCGGTGCTGATTGACCCGAAAGGCACGGATTTTGAACGCTACCGTGGCGCTACATTATTAACTCCGAATATGTCGGAATTTGAAGCGGTGGTGGGAAAATGCGAAACGGAAGAAGATATTATCGAAAAAGGTTTGAAACTGATTGCTGATATTGATCTTACCGCGCTGCTGGTGACGCGTTCTGAAAAGGGCATGACCCTGTTGCGCCCTAATCAGCCGGTTTTCCACCTGCCGACCGAAGCGAAGGAAGTGTTTGATGTAACTGGGGCCGGCGATACCGTGATCAGTGTGCTGGCCACCGCGCTGGCGGACGGTCGTCCGTTTGAGGAAGCCTGTTATCTTTCCAATATTGCCGCAGGCATTGTGGTGGGTAAACTGGGTACATCAACGGTTTCCGGCGTGGAATTGGAAAATGCCATTCACGGCCGTACGGCCAATGGTTTCGGCATTATGACGGAAGATGAGCTAAAACAGGCGGTACGACAGGCCAAAGCCCGCGGTGAGAAAATCGTGATGACCAACGGTTGTTTTGATATTTTGCACCCGGGCCACGTATCCTATTTAGAAAATGCCCGCAAATTAGGCGATCGCTGATTGTCGCGGTGAATTCCGATGAATCGGTCAAGCGCCTGAAAGGAGAAGATCGCCCGGTTAATGATCTTAATGCCCGTATGGCGGTGCTGGCGGGGCTGGCTTCGGTGGATTGGGTGGTGCCGTTTGTAGAAGATACTCCACAGCGTCTTATCAGTGAAATTTTACCGGATTTATTGGTGAAGGGTGGTGATTATAAGCCCGAAGACATCGCGGGCAGTAAAGAGGTCTGGGCCAACGGCGGCGATGTCCGCGTGCTCAACTTTGAAAACGGCTGTTCTACTACGAATGTGATTAAGAAGATTCGTGGGTTGAAAGACTAGGTTTCAAAAACTCAAAAATCTAGCACCGCACTTCAGGCGATGGGAGTCACGCTAAAGCGCGGTGCTGTTTTTTGATTTTTGATCATTATGCCAACACAGCTAAAGCCGCGTCGTAATTGGGTTCGTTTTTGATTTCGGTGACGAGTTCGCTGTGTAGTACCTTATTATTTTCATCCAATACTATTACCGAGCGGGAAGTTAAACCCGCCAATGGGCTATCTTGAATATCTACACCAAGGGCTTGATGCACTTCCTTGTGGCGGAAAGTAGAGAGAGTCTGCACATTATTTAAACCTTCCGCACTGCAGAAACGTGCCTGGGCGAAAGGTAAGTCCGCGGAAATACACAGTACGACAGTATTCGCTAAACCGCCCGCCTTTTGGTTAAATACACGCACGGAGGTAGCGCAAACACCGGTATCAATGCTAGGAAAAATATTCAGCACTTTGCGTTTACCCGCAAAATCCGCCAGGGATACTTCGCTCAAATCGTTAGCGGTAAGAATGAAATTAGCCAGAGTTTCGCCCGGTCGGGGAAAATTGCCTGCGACGGTAATTGGATTGCCTTGAAGGGTTACATTACTCATGGTTGCTCCTTTTTATATAGGTTAAGAATAATTGTTACAAAATTGTTTCTCACTATAACGGGTTTTCAGTTTGATGGAAAGATTTGCGGAAAAAGAAAATGCGGATAATGATCCGCATTTGAGAGATTACTTGGTAATTCGCTTATACTTAATACGATGTGGTTGAGTAGCCGCTTCGCCCAGGGTTTTCTTCTTCCATTCTTCGTAATCGGAGAAATTGCCCTCGTAGAAGGTGACTTTGCCTTCATCGCCGTAATCCAGAATATGCGTGGCGATACGGTCCAGGAACCAGCGGTCGTGCGAGATGACCATGGCGCAGCCCGGAAATTCTAAGATTGCGTTTTCCAATGCTCGCAGGGTTTCTACGTCCAGGTCGTTGGTCGGTTCGTCCAGCAACAGCACGTTGCCGCCGCGTTGAAGCAGTTTCGCCAAGTGTAAGCGTCCGCGTTCGCCGCCCGAAAGTTCGCCTACCCGTTTTTGCTGATCGACACCTTTGAAGTTGAAACGCCCGACATAAGCACGGCTTGGGATTTCAAAGTTGCCAATGGTTAAAATATCTTGTCCGTTAGAAACTTCTTCCCATACGGTTTTTTTGTCGTCCATGGCATCACGGAACTGATCAACAGAAGCGAGAACTACGGTTTCACCAAGGGTGATTGTTCCCGAATCAGGCTGTTCTTTGCCTGACAGCATACGGAATAAAGTGGATTTCCCCGCCCCGTTCGCCCCAATAATACCGACAATCGCCCCTTTCGGAATGCTGAAAGAGAGATCGTCAATTAAGGTACGATCGCCGTAGGATTTGGTTAGGCCTTTCACTTCGATCACTTTATCGCCTAGGCGTGGACCCGGTGGAATGAAGAGTTCGTTGGTTTCGTTGCGTTTTTGATACTCGCCGGAGTTAAGCTCTTCAAAGCGGGCCATACGAGCTTTGCTCTTTGCCTGACGGCCTTTCGGATTCTGGCGTACCCATTCCAATTCTTTTTCAATGGATTTCTGACGGGCGGATTCCGTGGCTTGTTCCTGGGCAAGGCGTTTTTCTTTCTGTTCCAACCAGGATGAATAGTTGCCTTCCCACGGAATGCCTTCGCCGCGGTCGAGTTCCAGAATCCAGCCCGCTACATTGTCGAGGAAATAACGATCGTGGGTAATCGCCACCACGGTGCCTTCGTAATCGTGTAAGAAACGTTCCAGCCACGCCACCGATTCCGCATCCAAGTGGTTGGTCGGTTCATCCAACAGCAGCATATCCGGTTTTTCCAGTAATAAACGGCAGAGTGCCACACGGCGGCGTTCACCCCCCGATAAGTGCTCGATTTTAGCATTCCAGTCCGGCAGACGTAGTGCATCAGCGGCACGTTCCAGTTGGTTATCCAGATTATGACCGTCATGCGCCTGAATGATCGCCTCGAGTTCCGCCTGTTCCGCGGCAAGCTTGTCGAAATCCGCATCGGGCTCGGCATAAAGGGCATAGACTTCATCTAAACGGGTAAGGGCATTTTTAACCACGCTTACCGCTTCTTCAATGGTTTCACGTACGGTTTGTTGCGGTTCAAGTCTCGGTTCCTGTGGCAGATAGCCGATTTTAATACCCGGCTGCGGGCGGGCTTCGCCTTCGAACTCTTTATCCACTCCCGCCATAATACGCAGCAAGGTGGATTTTCCCGCACCATTTAAACCGAGCACACCGATTTTGGCACCCGGGAAAAAGCTTAAAGAGATATCTTTAAGAATATGACGTTTCGGCGGTACGACCTTACCGACACGATGCATGGTAAACACGAATTGTGATGACATGAAAGGATCCTATAACTGTAATTGAACAGGCTGGCATTTTACTGGAAAATGCGGTTTTTGATAAGTGGTTGATGAACAAAAGTCAGACGAAGTGAAGGTTAGAAAATTAATGTTTTTTGTTGTTAATTATTGCTTTTTTAAACTTCAATGACATTTTCCAAGTAAAACGGCAATCCGACTCCTGTTCGATTAAAAGTTGATTACCAAATTCACTTTGTCGGGATATGATCTAAAATAGGGCTGCTTGGCCGCATCTGCTAAAATTGAATTTTCTTTTAAAAACATTGTGAAAGATAACCGCACTTTAGGTTTAAAGTGCGGTGTTTTGGAATTTTAACTGTTTAAGATTTCAGATAATTCAACTTTACGGTTTTCAAGACGAGACTTGGTGCAGGCATCAGCGGTAGCGATGGCGGCACGGGCGGCTTCACCGGTAAGTAATTTAACAAATTCCTCACTAGGCTGCATGCCGTGCAAAATGTCATTTAGGTAAGTCATTTCTTTTTTCATGATAGAACTGAGCCAAAGCGGCGTGCGTTTGCCGGGATGACCGTATTGGATTGCACCGTCCATTTCGGTACTGGTGTAGATGCGAGTGCGATCATCGTCTTCAGCTTGGTTTTCATGAATTAAGAAATAGCTGTCTTTGCCATCAACACGCAATGTACCTTTGCAGTGGTACATGTCTAATTTAATGGCTCCTTTTGTACCTTGAATTAAAACATAATGTTCGCCCCAACGGAAAGCTGATCCCCATTCCAAAACGGCAAAGCGGCTGTTTTCAAATTCCATGCACACAAATAACATATCATCCTCGTTGCCGAATTTTTCACCTTTATGAGCGACGTTACCTGCATTCATTACCACATTTTTTGGCATTCCTCCCATTAAAAACTGCACACAGTCAAGTTCGTGAATGTGGTGATAGAGATGTCCGCCGGATTTTTCGCGGATTTTTTTCCATGAAATAGTCGGCTGTTTGTCCTCCCAACCGTTGCGGGCAGTGTGGCAATAAAGTACATCGCCGATTACGCCTTGATTGATTAATTCTTTGGCATGATGTACGCCGTTAAAGAAATTCATGATATGTCCAGCCATGAAAATCACACCGTTTTGTTCACATGCTTTGACCATTTCATCACATTCTTTATAGCTTAATGCGATGGGCTTTTCGCAAAAAACATGCTTTTTGTGTTGTGCAGCTTTGATGACGGGTTCTTTGTGCAGATAGTTCGGCGTGGCGACGATAACGCAATCCACATCATCGCGACAAACCAATTCGTCTAAACTTTGGGCGGCATCGCAATGCAGTTCGTTGGCGATGGTTTCGCCATTTTCGGGATCATAAACGACGATAATTTCCGCCCCTTCTATGTCGTTCATAAAACGGGCGAGATCTGCACCGAAATAGCCGACGCCGACTACACCGTATCTGATGGTTGTCATAATTTGTCTCCTTTTATTTTTTGTTTATATTTTGCATACATCAATAAAATTAATGTTTGATTTCAATGCGTTTTTCCGCAATCATTGAGTGCTTTGCCGCTTGTGCAGCCGCAATGGCTTGAGTTGGATAATCAACGAGTGGGCTGTTTGTTTTACCTAATAAATGTTCAATAATATTTTCTGCTTCAATTTCTACCGCTCTTGTGAGCCAATATGGGCATAATCCTTGTGTAGTGTTATATTTTTGAATACCTTTGGCATTCTCACGCAAAGAAAGATCTGCTTCAAATTCATTGTATAGGTTATATTGTTGATGATGACCGTTTGCGAAACTGACAGTGATCGTTGAGGTGAATAAATTAATGGTGATTGCTCCTTTTTCACCGTGAATAACAATTCCCCAATCACGCAGGCGATAGGCTGTACCCATTTCTAATGAACCTAATATGCCGTTTTTGAAAGAAAAAAGCAGTTGAGTGATGTCATTATTATCCGGCGTTTCAGGGTGGGCTAAATTAGCAGACTGAGCATATACTTGATGAATATCGCCTAATAACCAGCATAATAAATCCAATTCGTGAATCTCATGGAAAAGCTCGCCGCCAGTCAGGTTACTGTCAAATTTCCACCATTCTTTGTTTTGCACAGTATCGATCCAACGTTGTCTTGCGGCACGTACAACCGTTATTTTGCCTAAATGGTTTTCATCTAAAAGCTGTTTAACTTTCTGAATTCCGGGTAGGGTTCTAAGCAAATGCCCGATAAAGACTTGTTTTTCTTTTTCGCGGGCGGTTTGCAAGATATATTGGCAATGGGAATGATTCAAAGCAAAAGGCGTCTCTACAAACAGGTGGCAATTTGCCTGAAGCGCGGTAACGGCAGGTGAATAATGCGCGTAGTTCGGCGTGGCGATAACTGCCAAATCCACTGTACAACATTGAAAGAGTTTATCGCTGCTGTCAAATGCTTGAGCCTGATATTGCAAAGCAAGTTGGGCTGAAAGTGTCGGGTTGATGTCTGTTACTGCAATGACATTTGCCCCCGCTTTATGAAATGCTGCCGCCAGTTGTTGCCCAAAAAATCCACAGCCAATCACGGCAATTTTTATGACATCATTCATTGACTTCTCCTTGCGTTAAACGTTGTCTGATTTTCCGAAAATATACCAAAATGGCTTGTTGCATGCGTGCTAAATCGCGTAATTCAACGGCATCAATAAGTTCTCGGTGTTGAATAGCCAGTTGCTCGGGTGTAATTAAATTCGGCGGCAAATTTTCCTCTAAAGACTGATAAATTTGCCAGAATGCGTCTAAATACTGCGTTAATAATTGATTTTTCAGCGGAGCATATAGCGTCAAATGGATTTGATGTTCGTCCTCTAGAGAGAATTGTTTTTGCTTGGCATTATTTTCCATATTGGCCAAGAGGCTATGCAGCAAAGCAATATCTTTTTGCGTAATCTGGGTCAGCACCATAGGTGCAAAGCCGTATTCCAAAATTTCACGAATATCCAGAATATCTAACACGGTTTTACTGTCCCGTTTTAAATTAAGCTGTGCATAAAAAGTTAAGCCGCGTACCATCGGAATTAAAGAAGCTTCTCCGACAAACGTTCCCACGCCGTGTTTAATATCTAAAATATGTAACGCTTCCAAAGATTTTATCGCTTCCCGTAAACTTGAGCGGCTGACTTCCAGCAAATCAATTAATTCATTTTCTGTCGGCATTAAATCACCTGATTTTAATCCCCGATCGATAATGACTTGCTTGATTTTTTCCTGTAATGCCACATTTGTCGCAAGTTTTGTATTATTTTTCATAATCTTTCTCAAAATGTGATGTTGATCACTGTATTCATGTCTGACATCAGACATAATACGTCTGACCTTTAAAGGTTGCAAATATAAATTTTAAAATTTGTGATCGTGATCACAAACAAAAGGAGACAAATTATGAACAAACTACCTTGGTATAAAGAGGTAACTAGTACACAAAAGAAAGCCTTGTTTGCCGCTTGGTTAGGTTATGTGTTTGATGGTTTCGATTACATGTTGATTACCTATGTACTATTAGATATTCAACAGGAATTCAGTATGACTGCCACCGAAACTTCAACACTTTTGCTTGCGGCTTTCGTTGCACGCCCCTTAGGTGGAGCATTGTTCGGCAGTTTCGCTGATAAATATGGCCGCCGTTCTGCTATGATTGTGTCAATTTTGGTTTATTCTGTCGGTACTTTCTTATGCGGTTTATCGCTAAATTACATTTGGCTGTTTATTTTCCGAATGATCGTCGGTATGGGCATGGCCGGGGAATATGCCTGCTCATCCTCATATGCAATTGAAAGTTGGCCACAACATTTACGTACCAAAGCCAGCGCTTTTTTAGTCAGCGGTTTTTCCATTGGTAATATTCTTGCTTCGCAAGTTATTCCTCATATTTCCGAACATTATGGTTGGCGTATTGCGTTTTTTGTCGGGCTTTTGCCTGTGGTGCTTGTGCTTTATGTGCGTCGTCACGCACCGGAAAGTGAGGAATGGCAGGCCGCCAAAGATCAGGGTAAAGTGCAATCTGTGCCATTATTTAAATTATTTACTCGTCAACAATTGCCGCTTACTTTAGTAATTTTCGCCGTATGTTATTCTATTTTTTCGGTAAACTGGCCGGTTATCAGTTTATTGCCGCTCTATCTTAAGGAAAACGGATATGCAGAAAGCATCAAATCACTAATGTTTTTTGCAGGGTTTGGTATTCTCATTGGTACATTACTTTCAGGTTTTATCGGTGATAAATTAGGCGAAAAGAAAACCTTCATGTTAAGCCTGATTTTATCCTTATTTTTCCTGTTTCCGGTATTTTATTTACAAGAAAACAGTACTGTGTTACTCGGATTATTGCTTTTTTTACTCATGGGTACAAACTTAGGTATTGCCGGGTTAGTACCAAAATACATGGCAACATTTTTTCCACCGGAATTCCGCAGTGTCGGTATTGGCTTTATTTACAATTTTGCCGCCATCGGAGGAGGCGTTGCACCGGTCATCGCCGCTAAACTAAGTGAACAATTTGGTATGGGCAAATCCCTTGTATATGTGACGTTATTTTGGACGCTGGCGATTTTGTTGTTGGTAGGATTAAGAGTGCCGGAACGCATTCAAGCCAATATGAAAAAGTAGTTTTATAAAGAATTGAAAAATGACCACACATTTACTTGATATCAAAAAGTTAGATTATTTAAAAATTAAGTCGTATCCTGTATGGGTCGTTCTTTTAGGTGAAGATATTTGCCATAAAAGATCTTCACCTTGTAAGCCGGTTGTTAAAACTTACAAGGTGCAGATCAAATTTAGAGTTCTTATCAATTAATTAAACATTGCCGAAATAGATTCTTCGTTGCTGATGCGGCGGATTGCTTCAGCCAGCATACCGGAAAGGGTCAGCACACGTACTTTACCGAGAGCTTTAATTTCCGGCGTAAGCGGAATAGTATCGGTAACCACCACTTCATCCAGTGCGGCTTTGGCAAGATTTTGGGCCGCCGAGCCCGAGAATACGGCATGGGTTGCGTAGGCGAATACACGTTTGGCACCACGCTCTTTTAAGGCTTCCGCCGCTTTGCATAGGGTGCCGCCGGTGTCGATCATATCGTCCACAAGGATACAATCACGGTCTGCTACGTCACCGATAATGTGCATAACCTGAGCAACATTGGCTTTCGGACGACGTTTATCAATGATCGCCATATCGGTATCGTTTAATAATTTTGCCACGGCACGGGCTCGCACCACGCCGCCAATGTCCGGAGAGACCACAATCGGATTTTCCAGGTCGGTTTTTTTCATAATATCGTGTAATAACACGGGCGAACCGAACACGTTATCCACCGGTACATCAAAGAAGCCCTGAATCTGCTCCGCATGTAGGTCACAGGTTAATACACGGTCAACACCTACGTTGGAAAGGAAATCCGCCACGACTTTAGCCGTGATCGGTACACGGGAAGAGCGTACACGGCGGTCTTGGCGGGCATAACCGAAATAAGGGATTACAGCAGTAATACGACCTGCCGACGCACGACGCAGGGCATCAACCATTACAATCAGTTCCATGATGTTGTCATTTGTCGGCGCGCAAGTGGACTGGATGATAAACACATCGCTTCCGCGCACGTTTTCATTGATCTGAACTTGGATTTCGCCATCGCTGAAACGACCTACGGTAGCGTCGCTTAAAGAAAGATAAAGACGTTCAGAAATACGTTTGGCCAGCTCTGGAGTAGCATTACCAGCGAAGAGTTTTATATCAGGCATGTTGAATGTAACCTCGGTTAGATTGTAAGTAAGGGTTTAAATCGTTTCATACGGATTTTGTCGCTGAAGCCGTTCCAGCATTTGATGTAACGGAGACTTATTTTGTCCTTGAGCCACAAAACCGATATATTCTTTCGGCATTAAATTCAGTACCCGGCGGGCTGAAGATTGATCGGTAAATTCGGCAAATACGCAAGCACCGCTGCCGGTTAAGCGGGCCGGTGCGTATTTTATCAATCGGTTAAGCAATTCTTCAACCTCGGGATACTGTTTTCGCACGAGTTTTTCACAATCATTGGTATATTCTTGTTGTAATAATTGAGTCAGTGATTTTTTCGGCGTGTTTCGGGCTAAATCCGGGGCGGAAAATAATTTTCCGGTGGAAATGGAGACGTTCGGTTTTATGACCGCATACCATTTTTCAGCCGGTTCGCAATAACGGATTTGTTCGCCCACGCCTTCGGCAAAAGCGGCCTTGCCATGTACGAAAATCGGTACATCGGCGCCAAGGGTTAAACCGAGTTGAGCCAGTCGTTGGGTATCAAGCCCCGTTTGCCACAGGTAATTTAAGGCGATTAATGCGGTTGCCGCATTGGATGAACCGCCGCCGACGCCGCCGCCCATCGGCAGCACCTTGTCTAAATAAATATCCGCTCCCCGCGTACAGCCTGTGACTTGCCGTAATAGTTCGGCAGCCCGGTAGATCAAGTTATCTTCGGTTTTTAAATCTGCTATTGCAGGGGTGAGCACGATACGATTATCGGCACGCGGAGTGATATTGAGCCAGTCGCCGTAATCCAAGAACTGAAATAAGGTCTGCAGTTCGTGGTAGCCGTCGGGGCGACGACCGTTAATATAGAGAAATAAATTAAGTTTGGCGGGGCAGGGGAATGAATAAGTATTCCCTCGCTTGAAATCCGTTGAAAGTGCGGTGCTGAAATAATGGGTTTTTACGGAAGTCATTATAGTTTCCAGTTATCCACGCGGATTTTCAGGGTCTGATTATTGTTTTTCAACAGAATATCCCGCGGCAGTGCCGGTGATAATTCCGTGTGGTAATTCAGGTAATCCGCCGTCCAAATCGAGCCGTCAAGGTTATAACTGAAGCTAGCCAGATAATGATTTTCTCCCACTTGATAATCCGCCTGAGCATTTGGCTGACCTTTCAACCAATCTGCCAGATAATCAAGCGGTACATCCATGCCGACAATTTCACGCACGAGCATTTTGGCATCGGCTTCCGAGCGTCGGTTGCCTTTGTTGTCGGAAACGGTTATGCCCGCATTATGCATCTGCATGGTGAGGCTGGTTGGGCTGATGGTCGAAAAGAGTTTAAGCGTGTAATTTTTCGGATTGACATATTGCCATTCAAAACGGCTGGAAAAGCGTTCTTTACTGCTGATATAGCCGATTTGGCCTTGACTGCCGTATTGTCGGATTTGTTTCAAGGCGGCGAGATGTTGTTGCCAAAGTGCATCGGATTTGGCGATGGTTTTAGTGTCCGTAGGGCGATTATCACTGATATCCAGCGTTTGACAGGCACTCAACAACAGTGTTAACAGCATTGTCATTAAAAGTGCCGGAAGAGATTTAAGTGTTTTCATCTTTTTTATCAGTTGATATTTGTCTGTTAAACCATGGATCATCGGTAATCCGTTTGCCGGGAAGCGGCTATTGTACGGATTTCTGACCCGATAGTAAAGGGTTAGGGTTTGTGGATATTTGTTTATTTTTTGAGTTATCGCCTAAAATTTCCGCCCGTTTGGCTTTCACCGCGGCAATGCGGCGGCGGTTCAGTTCGTCACGAATGCCTTGCCCGCAGAAGCCGTCCGCTATGACTTGGCGTACATCCGTTTGCTGTGCCGCGTGATACAGTTGCAGTAAAAATTCTCTTTGCGGATAGTCGGCATGTTCAAAACCTGTCCGACCATGACAATCCGCCAGACAGACCAGCAGAATTTCTTTAAATCTCTGCGGCTTGCGCCACACATCCAATCTGTTGAACCATTTCACAATGGTTTCGGCCCGCATTTCAAAGGCTTTATGTGGATAGCCGTGATATTCGCAGGTCAGCAGTGCCAGTTTTTTGGTGTAATTCGGTACCTTAAGCCGATTGCACAGGTTGCGTACCGGCTGTACGCCCGCCATCTCATGACCATAGTGGTGAGACAGTTTTTTCTGAAATAGATTAAGACTCTTGCCAAAATCGTGACAGACCGCCGCAAATCGCACCGCCGTGCGGTGGTCATCATCGTTTTCGGTGAGCAACACCGCCTGTTGCAATACCAGCATGGTATGCACAAAGGTGTCGATTTCAGGATGATATTTCGGCGGATTAGGCACACCGTACAGCTGATCCAGTTCGGGAAACCATACTTTCAACGCGCCGATCTCCCGCAGGGTTTCAAAATACGCTTCCGGATTTTTTTCGTTCAGGGCTTTTTCAGTTTCCAACCAAACCCGTTCGGCGCTTAAATGAACGAGTTCACCCCGAGCGGTGATTTGCCGCATCAGTTCAAGGGTTTCCGGTGCAATGGTAAAACCGAGAGAAGCGTAACGGGCGGCAAAGCGGGCGACCCGCAGCACCCGCAGCGGATCTTCGGCGAATGCCGGAGAAATATGGCGTAAAGTGCGGTGCTGTAAATCGGAGATTCCATGATAGGGATCGTACAGTTTGCCCTGTTGATCCTGTGCGATGGCATTGATGGTGAGATCGCGGCGGCATAAATCCTGTTCCAGGGTAATATCGGCGGAAAAATTGCAGCTGAAGCCGGTATAACCTGAGCCGGATTTGCGTTCCGTGCGGGCGAGAGCATATTCTTCTTTACTTTGCGGATGTAAGAAAACAGGGAAATCCTTACCAACCTGTTGATAGCCTTGTGCAATCAGTTCGGCGGGGGTCGCGCCCACCACCACCCAGTCACGATCTTTCACAGGCAGATTCAATAATTGATCGCGGACGGCACCGCCGACGAGGTAGATTTGCATGGAGTTTCCTTGGTAACTTCCCCTGAGTTTCCCTTTGCAAAGAGAAGCGGGGGAACAGTATTTAATAGCTGTGCGGGGTAGATAAAAACACTGCTTTTTAACACCGCACTTTGGCCCGGACGTTATGCCCAGCCGTCACGTCGGCGGCGTTTAGGCAGAATGAACGGGATGATTAAGCCGAGCAGCAGGCCGATGCCTAAGACGGATCCGCCGTAGATAAACCATTGAATCGCAATTTCCCGTTTGCCGGCATCAAGCATGGCTTCTAAATCACGGTTTTTATTTTTCATGATTTCCAATTCGCGTTTCAGCTGCGAATTTTCTTCAAGCAATTGGCTGCTTTTCTGGTCGGCGTCTTTGGAGCGGCGCTGCATTTCTACCGTGCGTTGCTGCCAATCGTTGTCGATACGGTTTAATCTGGCGGTCAGCTCCTGAACTTGGGCCCGCAGGCGGGGATTTTCCTGTTTGCTGCTTGGCGTGTCGGAAAGTTCGCTGGTTAAAATCCATGCCTCGCGGTTTTTGCTGTCGCGGATAAGGCTGTATTTATCTTTACGATCCAATACATTAACCTGTTCGCCCGCTTGAATTGCTCCGGCAATTTTGAAATTATCACCCGCGCCTTTGCGTAAATAAGTATTGAGATTTTCGGTGACATATTGTGTTTCGGCATGAACAAGCTGGATTGATAAGCCTAATAGAAGAGCGGAGAAGAATAATTTGCCGAATTTTTGCATAAAAGGATACCTTGATAAGAAAAATAATGTTAATAGAGTATTACAATAGCATTCATGCCTTAACCTGAGACAATGGGCATGAATATTGGTTCATGCCCGGATATATAAGCGAACCGGTTAGTACCGGTTAGCTGAAAATAACGTTTAACACATAGTAAATGATAATGGAGAAAAATGCACCTGCCGGCAGGGTGACAATCCATGAAGCAACGATATTACGGATAACCGTTAAGTTTAATGCCGCAATACCGCGGGCGAAACCGATACCCAGTACCGCGCCGACCAATGTCTGTGTAGTGGAAATTGGTAAGCCCGTACCCGAAGCGATTACAACTGTTGCCGCGGTGGCAAACTGGGCGGCAAATCCGCGGCTGGGCGTTAAATCGGTAATCCCCGTGCCTATGGTCGCCATAACCTTGTATCCCATCACCACTAAGCCGACGACAATCCCTAACGAACCAAGCGGCAGAATCCACCACGCCAACGGCGAACTTGCCATAATGTTGCCTCCGTTACCGATGATGGAAACGACCGCCGCCAGCGGGCCGATCGCATTGGCGACGTCGTTGGAGCCGTGGGCAAACGCCATGGCACAGGCGGTCATTAACATTAAAATACTGAAAATCCGTTCTACGCTGCCGAATGTACCTTTACGCGAGCTGCGGATAAATTTTTCACTGCGGAAGTAGAAATAGCACAGAATGACGGAAAGCACGCTTAGCGTTAGCGACAGTACGATGGTCTGCGTGTTGCTTAAATGCAGACCGACATGTTTTAAACCTTTAGTGAGTGTGACAACGCAGAGAATAAAGACGGTGACGCCCATATAGTACGGACCGTATTTCTGCGCATTGCGCAGGGGTCTTTCCGTATCGAAGATCAGTTTCTGAATGCTGATAAAAATCGCATAAGCGACGATTCCGGCCAATACCGGGGTTATGAACCAGCTGCCGATAATATTGCGAATCTGTCCCCATTCGACGGTATGCGGGCCGACGGTGACGCAGGCAAAACCGATAATCGCGCCGATAATGGAATGAGTGGTGGAAACCGGCCAGCCCCAGCGCGAGGCGATTAGCAGCCATAATCCTGAAGCGAAAAGCGCGGCCATCATACCTAACACAAAGGTTTGCGGCTCGCTGATGAATTCCATCGGATTGACGATACCGCTTTTGATGGTTTCGGTTACTTCGCCTCCTGCTAAATAAGCCCCGGCGGATTCAAAAATCATCGCGATTATAATGGCTTGTTTAGCGGTAATTGTGCCTGATCCTACAGACGTGCCCATAGCGTTTGATACGTCGTTCGCCCCTACGCCGAATGCCATGAAAAAAGCAAAAACGGCAGTAATAATAATGAGAATATTGCCGTATTGTTGTAATATTTCCATCGTTTTTCCTTAGATAATACGCCTAATTATGAACGGGCAAGCATTAATTCAATACGAGATCCCACACGCTGGGCTTGATCGGCAAGCACGCCGATCCATTCGAAAGTTTTATACAATGACATAATGTCAATCGGGTTAAAACGATTTTCAATCTGACGCAACATAAAACGCAGTTTAATTTGCATTTGATCCGTGTCGTCTTCGATGTTATCAAGTTCGGTAATCATTTGATTGACCAGATTCAATTCACGTCCGCGGAATCCCGTTTCCAATAATTGATCCATTTCTTCAATAACACGATGGGCCTGTACCGTCGCGTCAAGGCTGCGGCAGACGAATTTCATAAAATCCTCTTGTAATTCGGTCGGTACACCGAATTGACGACCGATAATACGGCCGGCGATATCTTTGGCGTAGTTGGCCAGTTTATCCTGCTGGGTCACTAGTTCCAATAAATCGGTGCGATCGATCGGCAGGAAAAGCCCTCTAGGCAATTTAAGACGAATTTCACGTTTGAGAGCATCCGCTTCGCGTTCGGCTTCGGCGATTTGCAAGCGAATTTGTTCGGCTTTGCCCCAATCGCTAACAAAAATTGCTTCAACAAACGGCACCAATAAGCTGCATGCTTCCGTCACTTTGTCGGAATGACGCTGCAACGGCTTGAGCGGAGAGTGCGCAAATAAGCCTAAGATATTGTTTATTGCCATAAATATGACTCCGGAAATGAGTTTGTTAATTAAAATTTTGCGTGCATATTACCCTATGTTCTATAAAAATTCACGGGATAAATGGAAAAAGATTTATAATAACGCGGTAAATGGTGTCAGTTTGTGCATAGTCTATATTTAATAGGTTGATTAAAAAGGAATTATTATGGCAGATGAAATTGAATTAAAATTGGCGGTCAGCCACCGGTACGCCGATCTTTTTGCTCAGGAAATTACCAAATTCCGTATTTTAGACCAACAAACCCGCTTTTTAGCCAATACTTATTTTGATACGGCGGATAGATATTTTGCCCGGCATAAAATGGGGTTGCGGGTGCGCCGGGAGCGGCAGCTGTTTACTCTAACGCTTAAAACCGACGGCAATGTGGTGGGCGGTTTGCATATCCGTCCCGAATACAATGTAACACTGGATTCCGCCAGACCGGATTTGACCAAGCTGACGCGGTTTGACGGTTTACGGCTGCCGTTAGACTTACATTTACAGCCGGTTTTCAGCACGGATTTCGAGCGTACCTTCTGGCTGGTGGAATGCGGCTGCAATTCCGAGGTGGAAATCGCACTTGATCGCGGTGTGATCAAAGCCGGTGATAAAAGCGAAGAAATCTGTGAGGTGGAATTCGAGCTGAAACGCGGTGAGCTGCATGAATTATTAACCCTTGTGGCTGAATTAAGTCTCACGGACGGCGTGCGGTTAAGCTCCGCCAGCAAGGCCGAACGGGGTTATCGACTTGCTGACGCCGCGCCGACAAAAACGACGGATTGGCTGGCGAAATGGCGTGAAATTCTGGCATTGGAAAATCAGGGTGCAAAAAGTCGGCAAATCAGCACCGCACTTTTCAGATATGAACAGCAGCTGATTGAAGAAACCGTTGCCTTGGGCGCGGATTACTTTGCTCGGGATTTTCTGCGCACGGTAGAATGTATCGGAGCGTTTTTTAATCTGTACCATTATTATAACGAAAATCCCAAACTGCTTGCTGACACCTTGGCCGAAAAGCAACAGAACAGCGATCAGACCGCCGACGAACAAACGATCACCGAATTGGCTGAAAGCAATCAGCGTTTGCTGGAAATCATGAAAGAAATCATCCGCTTTCATACGGAAAGCAAAGATAATCATCAGTCCATGCGGAAGCTGCTGGAAACCTTACACTTAAGGCAATATGCGAATCGAATGATTGATTTTATTCGGTTGACGCTATAGGAAGAATTATAAAAACAATTAAGGTGGGTGTGTGTCAGTGCCCCCACCTTAAGTTAAACGGTTAGAAGGTATATTTCAGATTGGTAAAATAAATACGCCCTTCTTCAGGGTAGCCTTCGGTGTAGTAATAATTTTTATCAAAAATATTGGAGACACCGACATCAACACTGAAGTTTTGGTTGAACGCGTAGCCGATTTTAGCATCGGTTACGCCGAAGCCGGACAATTTAACATAGCCGTTGCCGTCGCTGGCGAAACGTCCGCTTTCTATGCTTTGGCTGACATAAAGTGACCATGACGGCATAAATTTCCAGTCCGCGTAAGCAAAGAATTTATGTTTCGGTACATCTTGAATGACAACGCTGTCGTCATCTTTATTCTTGGCCCGGATATAGCTGTAATTTGCTCCTAAGGTGAGATTGTCACCGGCAAAATAAGCCAAACCTAATTCCACGCCTGTAAAGGTTTCCGTGCCGACATTTTTATTCATCACCTCTTTTACGTTTTTACCGTTAATGTTGGTTATATTGCCGGTATAAACTTCTTCAATCGCATCTTTTACTCTGGAATAGAATAATGCGCCTTCCAGTTTGAAACGATCGGCAAAGGTGCGGTAATAGCTGAGTTCGTAGTGATCGGCGACTTCCGGCTTGAGGAACGGATTCGGCACACGATTACGTCTCAGGGTGCGGGAGTAACGCTCTTTCATGGTCGCAAAACGGGTTTTGTGAGCGTAACTTGCGCTGAATCCGTCGTTGTCGCTAAAGCTGTGATTGAATTTGATCTGATAGTTAAAAGCATTTTTATCAGCGGTATCAAACTGATACAGACCTTTTTTCTTTGAGCTGAGCGAAAGCTGCTGGTAATTTTCCGCCTGCCGGGCTTCGCGGCGGTCAAAACTGGCACCGGTGACAATATTGGTTTTATCACTGAAACGATAGGTATATTCCGCACCTAAACTATAAGTGCGATCTTCGTCACGGGCGACGGGATCGTCATCGTCATGTTCTTTATGCACATCGGCTTTGTACAGCGCGCTTAATTTCAATAAATTGCTTGCATTGATATTGGCTCCGAATTCTAATCCGCCGCCGAAGGAATAGTCGCGATAGAAGCTTGAACTGCCCGTGGTGAAGGTATCGTTATCGTAAAGAGTAAGATCATTTTTGAAACGATCGTAGAACAGCTTACCGTTTAAATAATATTTGCCGTCGGCAAACTCGGTGTGTGACAGAAAATAAGCGCTGTCTTTGTTCCATGCCGGCCAACGCCAGTATCTTGTGGCGATTGCACTGCTGTAGCCGGCATAGATCGGCTGCTGTTTTTTGCCCCGTTGAGTTGTGAAGGTAAACGTGTATTCATCGGTACTGTTTGGCGTATAAGCGACTTTTAGGCTGAGTTTTTTATCCCGATTGACGGAGTTTTCCGCCCGTCCGCCGTCTTCATTGCCGTTGGAGTGATAATTTTTGGAAAGCTGTAAACCTTGCTTTTCTAAAAAACTACCGCTGATTTGAGCGTAAAAGAGTTCCTGTTTGGTGCCTAAATTGAAATAAGCCTGATTACCTGCGGTGTGGCCGCTGCGTCCTGTCTGGAAGCCGTAGCCCAGCGTGCCTTCAAACTCCTTAGTCGGCTTTTGTGAAACCAGGTTTATCGCACCGCCCAGAGTATTCGGGCCATATAATACCGAACTTGCCCCCTTGGAAATATTGATTTGCGACAAATCAAAAGTGGTAAAACGGCCCAGATCCATATTGCCGTCATAAGGCACATAAACAGGGATGCCGTCGATAAAGACAGGCACCCGATTAGCACCGAAACCTCGTACTAAAATGTTTTGTTCATTGCGAGCACCTTTGCGTTCAAAGGATACGCCGGGCACCATTTTGACTACCCGAGCGACATTGGTTACTTGATTTTGCCGTAGTTGTTCCTGTTCAACCACGGCAACGCTGGTGTCCGTGCTGCCGTTGGCAACAACTTCAATTTTCCCCAGCTGGAAGGTTTCTTCCGCGTAAAGTTGAGTGCAGGCCATCGCGATGGCGGTGCATAAGAGTGTTTTTTTCATTTACTTCTCCTTGTATTGTTGGGATGGTTGTGTGTTTATTTATATAACGAGATATAAAAAAATATATCAATTAGCCTAAAGTTTCTCAATAACCACTTTGATATCTTCAGGCTCGGCATAATAAGGCGCCGAGCTGATAAACAGGCTAATACCTAATTGAGCATAGTCGGCAATATTATGTTTATTTATTCCCCCTGCTATGGAAATGACGGTATCCGGGCTGCGATGCTGTTTGAGCTCTAACGCCACTTTCACCTGCAATGGAGTAAATTTATCCAGCTGGATAATATCGGGCTTGGCCGACAGCATCTGCTCGAATTGGGTCAGATTATCCGCTTCTAACGTGATTTTATGTTCGGGAGCCGTCAATTTTAATTGCTGAACCATTGCCGCGTAATTTTCCGGTTCTTCCAACAGATTACGGTGATTGGTAAAGACCAGTATCGATTCGCTCAATCCCTGGCGATGAATATGTCCGCCGCCCGCCAAAATAGCGGCGGTTGCCAGTTTACGCGTTCCGGGAATCGATTTCCGCGTGCAGGCCACGATCGCATGCGGGTTAACGGCTTTTGCCCGTTGCACCATTTCCGCCGTGTACTGAGCCACGCCACAGCTCCATTCCAATACCAGTTGAACCGCCTTCCAGGCCTGTTGCAACCGGGCGGCCGGGCCTTCCGCGCTGAACAGCAATGTTCCCGCCGTGACTTGTTGTCCGTCCTTAACCTCAAAGTGCGGTGCTATGTTGAGCAGTTTTAACAGTTGAGCGGCTACCTCGATACCGGCCGCTATCCCCGCGTTTTTACGCTTAAAGCTGATTCTGGCAGGAATGTCTTCCAGCGCTAATGCTCTGGTGGTTAAATCCCCGCGATAAATATCTTCCAATAATAATTCATCGAGTTCTTGCCGTGAAAAATAAAGCATAGTGTTTCCTTCAATTAAATAATAATGCCGTGATGTAACTGAATTTTTCTATTTGCCAGAAAATCAGCTTCTTGCGGTTCATGCGTAACGATTAACGCCATTACATTCATTTGCCGTTGAATTTCCTTAAGTTCGTTCCAGATATGTTTTCTCGTATCCCAATCCAGTGAAGAAAAGGGTTCATCCAGTAAAAGTAAATCGGGTTTGCCGATTAATGTTCTCACTAATGCGGCCCGTTGCTGTTCGCCGCCGGAAAGCTCATTGGGGTAACGGTCAATTAAATGAGCGATTCTGAATTTTTCCAGCAGGCATAATTGAATCTCTCTGTTTTTTTCGATTAATGCCAAATTGTTACCGATAGTTTTATGAGGAAATAAATAGAGCCGTTGATTTAAATAACGGAAATTTCGCCGCCAGACCGGAATACGATTAATATTTTTGCCGTTGAATAAAATATCGCCCTCATAGTGAATATAGCCCGCGATAGCGTTGAGCAACGTGGTTTTTCCGCTGCCCGATTCGCCGATTACGGCAACGGATTCGCTACACTCAAGGTGTAAGTTAATATTGTTTAGGATACCTGAAGTTAAGCGGCGAAGTGTCAACATAAATCAATCCTAAATATCTTTATTGAATAAACGCAGCAATAACAATAAAACCGCTGAAATAATTAACAGCCATAATGCCGCACCGACGGCTAATTCAAAATCACCGCTGGAAATATTAAGGTAAACCGCCATGGGCAGTGTCTCGGTTTTAAATCGGGTGGCGCCTGCAAGCATTAAAGTCGCGCCGAATTCGCCGATTGCCCGCGACCAGGATAAAATAGCGCCGCCCATTAACGGTTTCCAGCACATGGGCAATTCAATTTTCAACAGCGTATGCAACGGGGATAAGCCTAAACTGTACGCCGTGAAGCGATAGCCCGGATCGATGGAAGCAAACACCCCGCGGGTATTGCGCAACATGATTGAGCTGGCGATATAGGTTTGCGCGATAATAATACCTGCCGGGCTGAATATCCATTGGCTGACCAGTGGCACAATATCGGCGAACCAGCCGTTGGCATTAAAAAATAACAACAAACTTAATCCCGTGACCAAAGGCGGCAATACCATGGGCAAATCCAATAAAGTATCGATCAGTTTCTGTCCCGGCAGATGTCGTTGCGACATAGTCCAAGCGGACGGAATGGCAATCAATAAAGCGAATATTAACGATAATACGGAAGTGCCTATCGACATCCCTAGGGCAAAATATAATTCGGTATCGGTTAAAATCAATTTAATGAATTGCCAGTTTAATTGCCGGATTAATGCCGTAATCGCTCCTGTTATAGTGAGTAATAACATCAATAAGGGGAGCAATGCAGTCAGTAAGCTCAGGCTTTTAATCGAGCGGTAAGAAACCTTCATCGGTGAAATATTTCACTCCCTGAGCGGATCTGAATAAATCTAACAGTTGTTTTGCTTCCGTCGGATGCTGCGAAGTTTTTAACAGGGCGATAGTCACTTTTTCTTCCGGTGTGCCGGCGGGGCTCGGTAAAATCACCAGTTTATCCCGTTGTTTCCAGGCACCGGCACGCCCGATCACGGCGGCATCCACATCGCCGTTCAACAGGTATAACATTAACTGTTTTACCGTTGCCGCACGGACAACGATTTTTGGGGTAAGAGCCTCGTCGTAGCCGGATAGCTGCAGCATTTTTTCCGCCCCTTTGCTCAGTGCCATAGCTTTGCTGTCGCCGATACCTAAACGTAAACTGCTGTCAGCCAGCGCTTGCCATGAATTAATGCCGGCCGCTTTATCCTTGCGTACCGCCATCACCGGAATATGTTTTACTAATGGCGCGGATTCAACCACATTTCCGCTTTTTGCTAATTTTTCCACATAGTCGTCGGAACCCGGCAAATAGAGATCACCGGTTTTCACCGTGTTGTAGCGGGCCAATAATTGCCCTGAGCCCGCGTATTCAACGGTTACTTTATTGCCCGTTTGTTGCTCGAATTGTTTAATGATTTTTTCCACCGGTTCTTTTAAGCCGGCCCCTGCGTATAAATATAAATCCGCGGCCTGGACGGAAAAAGTTAAAAGGCAGGCGCAAAGTGCGGTGCTAAATTTGAGAGTTTTCATAAGGTTATCCTCCAATTGGTTAAAATCCGTTTATCTAATTGATAAATCAGGGATAAGTTGTCCAGTGTTAATACCTCTTGACTTGCTCCGTCGGCAATGATTTTGCCTTGATGCAGTAAAATCGAACGATCCGCCGTACGTAAGGCATGGCCGGGTTGATGAGTAGTAAACAGAATGCCCAGTCCTTGTTGCTTTAGCTGTTTAATTTGTTCCAATAATCTAATCTGATTACCGAAATCAAGGTTAGAAGTCGGTTCGTCCATAATCAGCAATTGTGGCTGTTGGGTCAGAGCCCGGGCGATCAGCACCAACTGCCGTTCGCCGCCGCTTAAGCGGCTGTAAGTCCGCCGGCTCAAATGTTCAATATTGAGCTGTTGCAAGGCCTGCCGGGCAATTTGCCGATCTTGCTGGGCAGGCGAAGCATACCAGTTCACATATGCCGTTCTGCCCATCAGCACCACTTCCTGTACGGAAAAATTAAAAATGCCGTGGTGGGCTTGCGGCACATAGCCGATAAATTTGGCTAACTGCGATTTCTGCCAATGCTGCTGCGGCCGTTGCTTGATCAGAATTTCTCCCGCCAGCGGTGGAAGCAGCCCCAGCAGCGTTTTTAATAATGTGGTTTTGCCGCAACCGTTCGCGCCCAACAAGCAAATAATTTCATTGGATTTTACGCCGAGCCGTAAATTTTCGGCAATAACCCTTTTACCGTATCCTATACTGAGATTACTCAGCTGAATCAGGTTCATTTTCTTGTTCCCCCGTTGATTAATAAACCGAGAAAAAACGGCGCGCCGATAAAGGCGGTGATGACACCGAGGGGAATTTCAATAGAAAATACCGAACGGGCGATGGTATCGGTCAACAATAAAAATCCCGCCCCGCCGAATAATGCGGTGGGCAGCAGGCGGCGAAAATCCGCGCCGATCCACAATCTGGCGATATGGGGAATCACCAGCCCGACCCAGCCGATAACGCCGGTGATGGATACCGCGGCGGAGGTCATCAGGGTGGCGGCAACAATAAAAATTATTCTTGTGCGCTGCACATTAATACCCAAAGCGGTTGCCTCTTCATCCTCCAGGCTGAGCAAATTCATCCGCCAACGCAATAAAATCAGCGGAATCATGCCCAGGCAGATGAGCGGAATGGCGATTTGCAGATCCTGATAGGTTGCCATGTTTAAGCCGCCCAGCAGCCAAAAGGTAATGGTGGTAAGCTGGCTGTATGGATCGGAAAGAATTTTAATCAGCGAAATGCCCGCCGCTAATAGCGAACCGATAGCGATACCGGAGAGGACCAAGGCGAGAATGGGATCATGATAACGGGCGATTTGCGAAACCCTGAAGACGAGAAAAACCGTGCATAGTCCGCTGATAAAGGCGATGACCTGGATCATTAGCAGCGATAAGTCAAAATAAATGGCAATCACCGCGCCCAGCCCGGCGCCTACGGTAACGCCCAGAATATCGGGTGATACCAACGGATTTTTAAACATGCCCTGATAGGTTGCTCCCGCTATCGCCAGTGCGGCACCCACAAAAACGGCGGTGAGCATACGCGGTATGCGGATATTCCATAGCACGGTTTCTATGTCGCTTTGAGCGGGTTCAAACAGATGACCGAGGGTATGGAATATATCCGCCGGCGGAATAGGGTATTGCCCCGCCGTCAGTGAAATGATGACGGCGACGATGAGAAATAACGGGGAAATCAGTAATTTTATCTTCATCAGGCAATTCCGAAATCGGCTAATTCTTGGTCGGATAATTCATATTGATAAAAAAGTTGAAAATATCGTCGAATCAGCACCGCAGTTTCTGTAGCGGGAAATTTCTGCGGGGCAAGTTTATGCGCCAGCCACAGGCAGCCGAGCAGCCGGTTTACACCCGGAGGTTGATCCAGCCAGCCGAAAGGAGCGGTTGGAATAAGAAAAACACGCTTGTTCCGCACCGCGGCAACCTTTGACCAGATTGGATGCGGCTGCCGCAAGGTGGCATAGAAATTGACATCATGGGTAATGATGACTTGCGGATTCCAAAGTAAAATCTGTTCTGCCGATACGCGGGCGATCATCTTCTCGCCCACCGATTCGGCCGCGTTTTTTGCGCCCAGCCAATCCAAGACTTCCGTATGAATCGAACCGCTCAGCCCGGTTTCCAAACCGTCCGCGCCTCGTCCGGAATAGACGGAAAGTGCGGTGTCGTGTTGCAGAGTTTTGTGGGTTTTCTCCATTATGATTTGTGCCAGCCCGGCCAATTGTTCGCCCCGTTGCCGTTCATCAATTAAGGCAGCCAGCTGGCGGATTTGTTCGGCCGTCTGCTCAAAACGCCCGTCGATTACGACATAAGGAATCTGTGTTTGGCGGCTGATTTTTTCGGCGGTATCCAGATAGATTTTTGAAGTACTGCCCACATCCACAATGATATCGGGCCGCATGGCGACAATTTTTTCCAGCGGAGCGGTGGAACCGCGTCCGACCAGGCGCCCCACGCGGGGAATCTGCCGGATTTGTTCGGGAAAATACCGTTTAACCGGGGACGGCAGCTGTTCCATCGAAATTCCCACCAGCTTTTCCGCCGCCAGAGAGAGCAAAATTACGTCAGCCACACGCCCCGCGCTTAACACCCGTTTGATTTGTCGGGAGGCGGGCAGGTTATTGGAAGTCCTGAGCAGATTTTCCGCCCGCAGCGGTTTGGGCAGGCAAGACAATAATGCTAATGAAGCCAGAGATTTGAGCAGATCACGGCGGTTTTCCATGTGCGGTGTCCATGTAGGTAAATTAATCGCTATGTATTTTATTTTATATCCGAATATAAAACAAAGTAAAAATGGTGTAAAAGCGGAAAAGTTGGCTTTAATCGGCGGGATTGTTACAATTTCATCTCAAACGGAAAAAAATAGGATAACAAAATGGCAAAAGCACCTAAAACCGCTTATGTATGCAATGACTGTGGGGCGGAGTATGCCCGCTGGCAGGGGCAGTGTTCTGCTTGTAAAGCGTGGAATACGATCAGCGAAGTGCGCATGATTTCTGCGAAACAAACTGTGAAAAATGATCGTTTCAGCGGCTATGCGGGAGAAACGCGGGCGAAAATCCAAACTTTGGCGGACATCAGCTTACAGGAAACACCGCGTTTTTCCAGCGGGTTTAATGAATTGGATCGTGTGCTGGGCGGCGGTATCGTGCCGGGCAGCGCCATTCTGATCGGCGGCCATCCGGGCGCGGGGAAGTCCACTTTGTTATTACAGGTTATGTGCGGTCTGGCGAAAAATATGATTGCGCTTTATGTCACCGGGGAAGAATCTTTACAGCAGGTGGCGATGCGGGCTAATCGGCTGGGCCTGCCGACGGATCGCCTGCAAATGTTATCGGAAACCTCGGTAGAACAGATTTGTCATCTGGCGGATCAGCTCAAGCCGCAGGTTATTGTGGTGGACTCTATTCAGGTTATGCATCTGGCGGATATTCAGTCTTCGCCGGGCAGTGTGGCGCAGGTGCGGGAATGCGCCTCGTTTTTAACCCGTTATGCGAAAACGCGTCAGGTGGCTATTATCATGGTCGGTCACGTAACTAAAGACGGTACGCTGGCGGGGCCGAAGGTGCTGGAACACGCCATTGATTGTTCGTTGCTGTTGGAAGGCGAGTCTGATTCCCGTTTCCGCACGCTGCGCAGCCATAAAAACCGTTTCGGCGCGGTGAATGAACTGGGTGTATTTGCTATGACGGAGCAAGGGTTGCGGGAAGTGAAGAATCCATCAGCGATTTTTCTCAGCCGCAGCGAAGAGCAAACGGCGGGCAGTTCCGTGATGGTGCTGTGGGAAGGCACTCGGCCGCTTTTGGTGGAAATTCAGGCCTTGGTGGATCATTCCATGCTGGCAAATCCCCGTCGGGTGGCAGTGGGGCTGGAGCAAAACCGCTTGGCGCTGCTGTTGGCGGTGCTGCATCGTCACGGCGGCTTGCAGATGTCTGATCAGGATGTGTTCGTCAATGTGGTGGGCGGGGTGAAAGTGGGCGAAACCAGTGCGGATCTTGCCTTGTTGCTGGCGTTGATCTCCAGTTTCCGCAATCGTCCGTTACCGCAGGATTTGGTCGTGTTCGGCGAAGTTGGGCTGGCGGGAGAAATCCGTCCGGTGCCGAGTGGTCAGGAACGTATTGCCGAAGCGGCGAAGCACGGTTTTAAACGGGCGATTGTGCCTTACGCCAACAAGCCGAAAAGTGCGGTGTCGAATATGCGAGTTTTTACGGTGAAGAAGTTATCCGATGCATTGGACGTGCTGGAACAGTTTTAGCAGGAATCAGGGTATTTGATACTTAAATACAACCACCGCAGCTGCCGCAACGCCAGTCGTCTTTGTTCACCGCCTGATAGAAAAAACGCAGGGTTTCTTCTTCAAGCGGGATATTGTGAGCGATAAAAACATCGCTCAGCCAGTCAATGTTTTCCACGATCCAGTCGTCTTCATCCAGACCTTCGCGGTAAAGTTCATCATCGGGATCGATAAAATTATAGATCCCTTCGGTGCCCATATCCGCCTGACGTCTGTTTTCCGGCAGGGTAATCGGTAGCCCTTGATAATTGATAACCCAGTGACCCAGGCAGAGCGTATTACCTTCTTTGCTCCATTTCGCTGTAAACGGGTTTTCCACTGTCGTTTCCTTAATGATTTGTTAAAAGAATGTTATTAAATAATAGTATCCGTGTGAGAATAAACCATACGGCGTTTGAGGTAGCAAAACCGAATTAGATCAAAAAAAGGTGATAAATTTTTTGTTATGAAAAACAGCGTATTTGCGAAATAATAAAGCACAAAAATCTAAAAACTTACGGAAAATAGTGTAAGATTAAGGAATCTTTTCGCTATTTATCAGAAGGGGAATTTTATGGATAAAAAATTGCCTAAGGCACTCGACGGCATTGATATAAAAATTTTAAACGAATTGCAGCGTAACGGAAAAATTTCCAATATTGATTTATCCAAGAAGGTCGGCCTGTCGCCTACGCCTTGTCTGGAGCGGGTGAAACGGCTGGAACGGCAAGGGGTGATTATGGGCTACAAAGCATTGTTAAACCCCGAGTTGCTGAATTCGCCGCTGTTGGTCATCGTGGAAATTACCCTGATTCGCGGCAAACCCGATGTGTTTGAGGAGTTTAACGCCGCCGTACAGGAATTGGACGAGATTCAGGAATGCCATTTGGTTTCGGGTGATTTTGATTATTTGCTGAAAACCCGGGTGGCGGATATGGCGGCCTATCGTAAGCTGCTCGGCACCACCTTGTTGCGCTTGCCGGGAGTGAACGACACCCGCACCTATGTAGTGATGGAAGAAGTCAAACAAACCAATTTTTTACAATTAAAACAATAGAATGATTAGAAGATTAACCGAGGGCTTTAAGCCAAGTCATTATTTAGTGGAAACCTTATTTGCGATAATTGCCCTGTTCGGCTTTTATCTGATTATCGCATGGTCGAGTTATAGCCCGATTGACAGCGCATGGTCGGTATCGTCCTATCAAACGGAAATTATCAATAAAGCAGGCAAACTGGGGGCATGGTGCATCGATCTGTGCTTTGTTTTTTTCGGTTATGTAGGCAATTTATTGCCGTTTTTGATTTGTATCGCGCCGATTTATTTTATCCGCACCAAACGCGTTGACAGCCTGACCTGGACGAGATTCATTCTGCGCATGTTGGGATTTGTGCTGTTGATGTGCGGACTTACCGCTATCGCCGCTCTGACCTTAACCAATTCCAATTATCATCCGGCCGCGGCGTATTAGGCGGCAGCCTGGTAAAACACCTTTTCCCCGTGCTGGGAAAATTCGGCATTCTGTGCTTCGGCTTTGTCTTCAGTATTGTCGGTTTTATCTTCTGTTCGGGTGCATCTTTAATCCGTCTGTTGATGCAGTTCTATAATTGGTTGACGGTGAAAAACGAGGATAAGCGGGAACCGGCGGAACAAGAACAAAGTGCGGTGCTGTCAGAGCGAGTTTTTGAAGCCGACGGGCAAAGCGGCGATTCGGCGCAAGATTCCGTCCGCTCGGACGCGCCGTTCCACACGGCGGACGAACTGGAGGATATGCAGGTAACGGAGCCGGAATCAATGAATTCGCCTTCGGTCAATCATATCAATATTATGGGTCTATCCGCTTACCAATCTACCTATGGTGCCGGTGCTGCGACGGATAGCGACGATGAAATTAAGCCCGATCGCTTTGGCAATTATGCGGTGGTAGCGGATCATTTACCTGAGGTGAAAATTGCACGGCAGGCTAATACGGCGCAGGATAAGCCGGAATTTCTAGACCCTGCCGCCAATAAGGTGATGTTAGCGGAAGAAGAAATAAATCCTGTTTCGTTCAGTGCGGAAATTCATATTCCGGAAGTGAAACTGTCTCCCGCCACGCCGCTGCAATCCCAGCCGAAGCGGTCTGAATCGGATATGTCGTCCGCAGATGATATGCCGAGTGTGTTCGTGGCGGAACAGACGGAAGATGGATTCGATACCACGGATCTCGCCGCTCAATTTGCCCGGCAGGAAGCCGCGCGTGAACAAGAGCGATTGCGGCAGGCGGCTGCAATCGGCGGCATTGAAGACATTCCGGAACCGGATGTACGGGAAGACAACAACGGGCTGCGCACGATTTCCATTGATCAGGCGATTAAATTATTCGGTGACACGAAATCCGTGGAAAAACCGACCACCGAATTGCCGACCCTTGATTTACTGGATAAACGCAGCAGCCAGGTACAGGAAATCACCGAGGATGAAATCCGCGAAACTTCCAACCGTATCGAGCAGCAGTTGCGCAACTTTAATGTGAAAGCGACAGTGAAAGATGTGCTGGTCGGCCCGGTGGTAACGCGTTACGAATTGGAACTGCAACCCGGCGTGAAAGCTTCCAAGGTGACCAGCATTGATACGGATTTAGCGCGGGCGCTGATGTTCCGCGCAATCCGCGTGGCGGAAACCATCCCGGGTAAACCTTATATCGGTATCGAAACGCCGAATGCCCATCGTCAGATCGTATCGCTGCGTGATGTACTGGACAGTGACGAATTCCGTCACTCAAAGGCGCTGCTGCCGATGGCGTTGGGTAAGGATATCAGCGGCCGACCGGTGGTCATCGATCTTGCCAAAACGCCGCATTTATTGGTGGCGGGTTCTACGGGCTCGGGAAAATCCGTGGGGATCAATACTATGATTCTCAGCCTGTTGTATCGGGTGAAACCGGAGGAAGTGAAGTTCATTATGATCGACCCGAAAGTGGTGGAACTTTCGGTGTATAACGGCATTCCGCATTTGCTGACGGAAGTGGTCACCGATATGAAAAAAGCGGCGAATGCGCTGCGTTGGTGTGTGGATGAAATGGAACGCCGCTATCAGTTGCTGGCGAAGCTGCGCGTGCGTAATATCGAAGGCTTCAATGAACGGATTGATGAATATCGGGCGGAAAATATCGCTATTCCCGATCCGTTGTGGAAACCGGGTGACACTCTGGACAATACGCCGCCGATTTTGTCGAAACTTAGCTATATCGTATTGATTGTAGATGAATTTGCCGATTTAATGATGGTGGCGGGCAAACAGATTGAAGAGCTTATCGCGCGTTTGACACAGAAAGCCCGCGCGGTGGGGATTCATGTGATTCTGGCTACTCAACGCCCGTCGGTGGATGTAATTACGGGGCTGATTAAATCCAATATTCCGAGCCGTATTGCCTTTACCGTAGTGCAACGTAACGACTCCCGCACCATTTTGGATCAGAACGGCGCCGAAGCGTTGCTCGGTCGCGGCGATATGCTGTATCTGGGTAACGGCACCACGGATTTGGTGCGGGTGCACGGGGCGTTTATGTCGGATGACGAAGTGGTTCGCGTGGCGGATGATTGGCGCGCCCGTGGTAAGCCACAATATATTTCGGCGATTCTCGAAAGCAGCGGAGATGATGAAGCCGGTGACGATATGGACGGCGGCAGCGGAGAGGATTTGGATGATCTGTTTGATGAAGTGGTCGAATTCGTGGTGCGCACCGGCACTACGTCAACTTCCTCGGTGCAGCGCCGTTTCCGCGTCGGTTTTAACCGTGCCGCCCGCATTATGGATCAGCTGGAAGAACAAGGCATCGTATCGGAAATGCGTAACGGCAAACGCGAAGTATTGTCTCGCGGCAATCAGGATTATTAATCTCGATTTAAGATTCGTGGCTCACAATGCCCTAAAAAAGGAACATATATGAAAACAACCCAAAAAACTCGTTTTTTTAGCACCGCGCTTTTGGCCGCCGCCCTGTTCAGTGCCAACGTATGGGCGGATGCCGCCGGCGAATTGCAGCGGAGATTGGCAAAGGTGAATTCGTTCAGTGCGGATTTTACTCAGAATGTCAGTTCCGCAGACGGTAAAAATGTACAGAACGGCAGCGGCAAATTGCAGATGAAACGCCCGAATCTGTTCCGTATGGATAACAAAACGCCGCAGGAAAGTCAGATCATTTCTGACGGCAAAACCCTGTGGTTTTACGATCCCTTCGTCGAACAGGTAACGGCAAACTGGGTAACGGATGCGGTGAATAACACGCCTTTCGTTCTGCTGACCAGTACCGAATCAAGCCATTGGAATCAATACAGCGTGCAGCAGAATGCCGATACCTTTGTGCTAAAACCCAAAGCGAAAAACAGCAACTTAAGACAATTTGATGTGCGGATTGACGGCAACGGCGTACTGAAAGGCTTTAGCACCATTGAAAAAGACGGTCAGAGCAATTTGTATATCTTGCGTAACATTACCAACAGTCCGTTGGCCGACAGCCTGTTTCAATTCAGCGTGCCGAAAGGAGCGGAATTGGACGATCAACGGAAAAAAGCCAAGAAATAGGGTGATGGAAATGTCAAACCTCAGTTTCGATTTCGCCGAACAGAATTTTAAACCGCTTGCCGCCAGAATGCGTCCGACCGGTTTGGAGCAGTACTGCGGTCAGCGGCATTTGCTAGCGGAGGGCAAACCGCTGCGTAAGGCAATCGAGGCGGGGCATGCCCATTCCATGATTTTCTGGGGGCCGCCGGGCACGGGCAAAACCACTCTGGCGGAAATTATCGCTCATCGGATTAACGCGGATGTGGAACGGCTTTCCGCGGTGACCGGCGGTATTAAAGAAATCCGTGAGGCGATTGAGCGGGCTAAACAGAACCGTCTTGCGGATCGGCGCACAATTCTGTTTGTGGACGAGGTGCACCGTTTTAACAAAAGTCAACAGGATGCCTTTCTGCCCCATATTGAAGACGGCACTATTATTTTTATCGGTGCCACCACGGAAAATCCTTCCTTTGAATTAAATAGCGCTTTGCTTTCACGCGCTCGGGTTTATGTGCTGAAAGCGTTAAGCGTGGCGGATATTGAACAGGTTCTACGGCAGGCGTTGGCGGATGAAGAACGCGGCTTAGGCAAAGTGCGGTGTCAAATTGAAGAGAATTTGCTGCACACCCTGGCGGAATATGTGAACGGTGATGCCCGGCTGGCATTGAACTGTCTGGAATTGATGACCGATATGGCTGAAGATACTCCCGTCGGTAAACGCCTCGATCATCGGCTGTTAACCGAAGTGCTGGGCGAACGGCAGGCGAGATTTGATAAAGGCGGCGATCGTTTTTATGATTTGATTTCCGCTCTGCATAAGTCCGTGCGTGGTTCCGCTCCCGATGCGGCGCTGTACTGGTATGCCCGTATTATTACGGCGGGTGGCGATCCGCTCTATGTGGCGCGCCGTTTGCTGGCGATTGCCTCGGAAGATATCGGCAATGCCGATCCGCGCGCGATGCAGGTGGCGATTGCCGCCTGGGATTGTTTTACCCGTGTGGGTGCTTATGAGGGGGAACGGGCTATCGCGCAGGCAATTATTTATCTCGCCGTTGCGCCGAAAAGCAATGCGGTCTATAGTGCTTTCAATGCTGCCAAGCAGCTGGCGAAGAGCAGCCCGGATTTTGACGTGCCGCCGCATTTACGCAACGCTCCGACCCGTTTGATGAAAGAACTGGGTTACGGACAGGAATATCGTTATGCTCATGATGAACCGAATGCCTACGCCGCAGGGGAAAATTATTTTCCGCCCGAATTAAAGGATACCGTTTTCTATCAGCCGACTAATCGCGGTATGGAAGGCAAAATCGGAGAAAAATTAGCCTGGTTGCGCGAGCAGGATCAACAAAGCGCAAAAAAACGCTATAAATAAGTGAAGCACCGGTTTATTGATTGAATAAACGATAGTAGAATATCCGCAATTTTTATTTAATGAAAACAAATAGGTACTGATATGATCGATCCGAATTTACTGCGTAATAATCTGGCCGAAACGGCGGAAACATTAAAGTTAAAACGTAATTTTGTGTTAGATACGGAAAAAGTGGCCGCATTAGAAGAAGAACGCAAAGCCCTGCAAGTAAAAACAGAAACTTTACAAGCGGAACGTAACGCCCGTTCCAAAGCCGTCGGCGCGGCGAAAGCGCGCGGCGAAAATATCAAACCGTTGCTGGACGAAATGGAACATATGGGTGTAGAACTCACAGTAGCGAAAACCCATTTGGACGAAATTCTGACCGAGTTGAACACCATTGCTCTCACTATTCCTAATCTGCCCGCGGAAGAAGTGCCGCTGGGTAAGGATGATTCGGAAAATAAAGAAATTCTACGCTGGGGAACACCGCGTCAATTTGATTTTGAAATCAAGGATCATGTGACCTTGGGGGAAAATCTGGCAGGCGGTTTGGATTTTGCCGCCGGAGCGAAATTAAGCGGTGCCCGCTTTGCCGTGATGAGAGGCCCGATTGCCCGAATGCATCGTGCTCTTGCCCAGTTTATGCTGGATTTACACACCCGGCAACATGGATATGTGGAAACCTATGTGCCTTATTTGGTAAACCATGCCACCCTCTACGGCACGGGGCAGCTGCCGAAATTCGGTGAAGATCTGTTCCACACCAAACCGTTGGAGGGCGAAGTGCCTTACGCTTTGATTCCTACCGCCGAAGTGCCGGTAACCAATCTGGTGCGTGATGAAATTCTCAATGCGGAGGATCTGCCGCTCAAAATGACCGCCCACACGCCGTGTTTCCGCTCCGAGGCCGGCTCTTACGGACGTGATACGCGCGGGTTAATCCGTATGCACCAATTTGATAAAGTGGAAATGGTGCAAATCGTTGAACCGGAAAAATCCATGGAAGCCCTGGAAGAATTGACCGGTCACGCGGAAAAAGTGTTGCAACTGTTAGATCTGCCGTATCGCAAAGTGTTGTTGTGTACGGGCGATATGGGGTTCGGTTCATGCAAAACCTATGATTTGGAAGTATGGGTGCCGGCTCAGAATACCTATCGCGAAATTTCTTCCTGTTCAAATATGTGGGATTTTCAGGCCCGCCGTATGCAGGCCCGATGCCGTGCAAAGGGCGATAAGAAAACCCGTTTGGTGCATACCCTCAACGGTTCCGGCCTGGCGGTCGGTCGTACCTTGGTCGCGGTTTTGGAAAACTACCAGAACGCGGACGGTTCAATCACCGTACCGGAAGTGCTGCGTCCGTATATGGACGGGGTTGAAGTTATCAAGGCCTGATTTATACTTTTTCTTATCATTTCCCCTCCGTTCAAGGAGGGGAATTTTCAAAACTCGCAAACATAGCACCGCACTTTATTGCTTCAATTCTGCTAAATATTCATCTGTTGGAATAAATTCAGCTTATCGGGTACCAAATAAACCTGCTCGCCGGTTCTGTATTGAGCTTGGCTGTAAGCGTCTTGGGTGAGAATGACCTCGATCGGTTGTTCGCTCTGCGCGCTTTCGATTTCAATCCGCACGATAAAGCCGATGGCATTGATATGGCAAATAGTACCGCTCGCCAGGGCGTTATCCTGAGAACGGGATAGCGTCAGCTCGTAAGGGCGGATATAAGCGGTGGCGGGCTGGTTATTCACCGGCGTGGCGGCGTTGTGAATCGGAGCCATTTTATGGCTGAATTCACCCACCACCAGATTGCCCTCGTCGATATGCCCGTGGAAAACATTCACATCGCCGACAAACTGCGTGACAAAAGGTGTTTGCGGCCGGTGGTAAATATGATTCGGTTCGTCAATCTGTTCAATTTGCCCTTTGTTCATCACCACAATGCGATCGGACATATCCAAGGCTTCGTCCTGATCGTGGGTAACGAAAATGCTGGTGACATTCAGCTCCTGATGCAGATCCCGCAGCCAGCGACGTAATTCTTTGCGAACCTGCGCATCCAAAGCACCGAAAGGTTCATCCAACAGCAATACCTTCGGTTTCACCGCCAACGAGCGGGCCAAAGCAATACGCTGGCGTTGACCGCCGGACAATTGATTCGGATAGGCGTTGGCGAGCCAATCCAGTTTGACCAGCTTTAAAAGTGCGGTGACGTTTTCTTGAATTTCCGCTTTGCTCGGGCGTTCCGTGCGGGGTTTCACCTGTAAACCGAAGGCGACGTTGTCAAAAACGGTCATATTCTGAAACAGGGCGTAATGCTGAAAAACAAAACCCACACCGCGTTTGGCGGCAGAAAGGCGGGTCATTTCCCGTTCATCAAAATAAATCTTTCCGCTGTCGGCAAATTCCAGCCCTGCGATAATGCGTAATAGGGTGGTTTTGCCGCAGCCGCTCGGGCCGAGCAGGGCGGTGAGTTTATTCTGTTCGAATTCTACGTTGATATTTTTTAAGGCATGAAAACCGTCAAAATGTTTTTCTAACTGCCGGATTTTAATTGACATGTTTGCGTACTTAAGGTTGTTCTGCTCGTGGCAGGGATTTGGTTAATCTTCGTTGTTGCCGCCAGTTGATCACGTTCTGCACGCCAAGGGTGAAAATGGCCAGGGCGGCTAACAGGCTGGCACAGGCGAAAGCAGCGACGAATTGGTATTCGTTGTAGCTGATTTCCACATAGAGCGGAATGGTATTGGTTACGCCACGGATATGGCCAGATACTACACTCACCGCCCCGAATTCACCCATGGCTCGGGCGTTGCTGAGAATAATGCCGTAAATCAACGGCCATTTAATTTTGGGCAGAGTGATCTTATAAAATAATGTCCAGCTATTTGCTCCCAGAATTAATGCCGCCTGTTCTTCACTGCTGCCTTGTGCGCTCATGCTTGGAATCAGGGATTTCACAATCAGTGGAAAAGTGACAAACAGAGTGACAATCACAATGCTCGGCATAGCGAAGATAACGCGGATGTTGTGTTCAAACAACCATTGCCCGAACAAACCGTCCAGCCCGAACAGCAACAAGAACATCAAGCCGACGACCACGGGTGAAATGGAAAAGGGCAGATCCAATAAGGCGGTAATCAATGCCTTGCCTTTGAAATCAAAGTAGGCGATCGTCCATGCCATCGCTACACCGATAAACACATTGATAGGCAGCACAATCAGCGCCACCTTGACGGTAAGCCAAATGGCGGCAAGGGCTTCTTCGTCCGTAATGGATGTTACGAATAAAGCGATACCTTGCTCAAAGGCGTAATAAAACACGGTGAGTAAAGGGAGCAGCAAGATAATGATAAAAAATGCTAACCCGGTGCCGATTAACAGCCATTTTGACCATTTGGGTGATGTAACTTGTTCTTTTCGCTGCATGAAACACCTCTAGCGGACAGGAGATACTTTTTTATTCAGTTGCCACTGTAACCAGTTGATTACCAGGATAATCAGGAATGAAATGACAATCATCAGCAGAGCGACCACCGAAGCCCCTTGAATATCGTATAAATCCAGCTTGGACATAATAATCAGCGGGGCGATTTCCGACACCAGAGGAACATTACCCGCGATAAAAATCACCGAACCGTATTCCCCGAGAGAACGGGCAAAGCCCATGCCCGCCCCGCCGATCATAGCGGGCAGCAGCAAAGGGATAATTACACGGGTAAGGATGGTCGGTTTCGACGCACCCAAAATTGAGGCGGCTTCTTCATAGCTGGCATCCAGTTTTTCCAATACGGGCTGAATGGCCCGTACCACAAAAGGCAGACTGACAAAAATCAGGGCAACGGCAATACCGCTCGGAGTGTAGCCTATTTGAATGCCGACTTTTGCCAACAAACCGCCGATCAAGCCGGTGGGGGCATATAACGCCGCCAGTGAAATGCCCGCTACCGCCGTCGGCAGAGCAAAGGGCAAGTCGATTAAAGCATTGATGATATTTTTGCCGGGAAAATCATAACGCACTAAAATCCACGCCAATAAAAAGCCGAAAATCAGGTTTACCACAGTGGCGATAAACGCCATTCTGAACGACAGCAAAATGGAAGAAACTACTCGTTCACTGCCGGCAATCCGCCAGATTTCCGTCCACTGCAACTGACCCGCGGTGATAAACAACAGCACTAAAGGCAACACGATCAGCGAAAACAACCATAACAGCGTAATGGCTAATCCGCGTTTAAAGCCGGGTAAGATAAATCTTGTGTGTAGCATGAAAACCTATTGAAATGTTAAAAGTCCTGCTAAAAAATATGGATTAAATTTCTTAGGAAAACAAAGAATATAAAATTATTTAATATTTATTTTTGGAATATGAAATAGGAGAAAGAATAGAAATTGGGCTACTCAAGAATTATGGAAAATTCTTGAGCAAGATATGAAAATGTCTTTGATGATTTATGTCAGCTCAATATTAATATGTTTTTCCATCAGAGTTTGGTAAATGTGATCCGGCAGCTGATTATCGGTGATGATAAGATCAATACGATTCATTGGTAATACGATATTAAATCCGTTGCGATTAAACTTGGTAGAATCCACCACCCCGATTACTTTAGCCGAAGCATCCGCCATTACTGTGCTGATATTATAGCCTTCGTTAAAGGTAGTTAAGCCGATATTCGGATCGACACCGTCGGCACCTACAAACATAATATCGCCTTTAATACCGCGTAAAGCGTTTTCTGTCATCGTGCCGTGCATGGAACGGGTCTTATGGCGTACATAACCACCGCAGATAACTAACGTGATATCGGGGGAATCGGACAAAATATAAGCTGCCGGTAAGTTATTGGTAATCACAGTGATATTTTTAATTTTCAGCAATTCATTGGCGATCATCATGGTGGTGCTGCCGCTATCTAAAATGATGGTGTCCCCTTCTTTAATCATACTTGCCGCTTTTTGAGCTATACGTTTTTTCGGATCAGCGGAAAGCGCATAGCGTTCCTCCAGTACGACCTCGGTATCCGGTGTAACGGCAGAGCTGATTGAGCCGGCACCGCCGTGAAAACGGATAAGTAAATTCTGTTCTTCCAACACACGCAGATCGGTACGAATACTGACTTCTGAAACATTAAATCTTTTTGACAAATCAGTAACAAGCACCGTGCCGTTTTCTTTGAGCAATTCAATAATTTGGTTACGTCTTTCAAAAGTATTCATTAATTCCTCTTATTTTAAATGGAAGAATACACCTTATTTGGCGTATTCTTCCATAATATACAGTGTTTTAGTGCATATCTAAAACAATTTTACCATTCATCGGTTTGCCATCCAATTTCACCAGCTCGTCAACGTAGCCTTCAGCAGGTTTGACGCAAGCAATAAGCGGTTGGATATTGATTTTACCCGCGTTAATCAGATTCATGGCGGTCGTCCATTCCGAGCCGGGCCAAGGTTTAGAGTAATTCATCCATGAACCTAAGATGGTTAATTCCTTACGCAGGATTAAACCAAATACCGTTTGTTCTAAGGTTAAATCCTTGTGCAACGTACCGACTAAGCCAACTTGAGCCCGAGGTCCCGCAATTTCGATGGATAATGATACGGTTTGTGGTGTTCCCGCTGTTTCTAACACTAACTGATCGAAACGATGTGCATCTAACGATGCGTGAATTTCTTTAGCGGATAGATTGGCGGAATTAAAGGCAAAATCCGCACCTAGTGTTTTCGCTAATGTGAGTTTTTCCTCATTAATATCAATCACGCTGACTGTTTTAGCTCCTAAGCCTTTTGCCGATTGCATGGCGAGTAAGCCGATGGTACCGGCCCCAACGATGATGACATTTTTATTTTCGCAGCCATGAGCCAAGTTAATCGCATGTAAGCCAACCGTAATAGGTTCAATAAAGGAACTGAATAACGGATCGGAATTGCGATCTATTTTCACTATATTCTTCTCATGTACACAAATATACTCAGCGTTAGCGCCCGGGCGACGTGAGCCGACAAAATCATAGTTTTTACATAGGGAATAAAAACCTCTGGCGCATTCGGGACAGTTAAAACATGGTAATAAAGGGGCACAAACCACTAAGTCATCTTTTTTTAGATTTGTAACCGCGCTACCGACGTCAACCACCAAGCCGCTAAACTCGTGGCCGAGAATGATAGGGTAGTTATGTGCTCCGTGATGGAACATTCGTGGAATATCAGAACCGCATACGCCGGAATATAGCACTTTCACTAACACATCATGTTCATGCTCAACTTTAGGTGTAGCAACTTCTTTGATCACAAAGTTTTTATTTGATTCAACAACAACAGCTTTCATAGAACTATCCTCAATTATTCAACATTTGTTTGTGATGCATTCTGCTGCATGCTTTGTTTGGTGTAGGCTCTGGCTCGCGCCCAAGTGAGATATAAGCTGAGCAGATAGATAATGCCGATTACGACTAAACCTGTAATATTTTCAAAGGTTGTCAGCTGTACCATCAGGTATGTAATCGGTGCACCGCCCTGGTCCATGGCTCCCACTAATTCACCTGTTTTTAATGTACCTGCGTTGGCGGCCAACCGGGTCACTAATGGAATAGTTTGGGTTGCAATCCATAAAGTGACAGACATAATGATGACGCCGGAGATAAGGGTTCTAAACAGGTTACCTTGATGTACCGCCACCGCCATAGCAACGAAGAAACCGATAGTTGCCAAGTCACCGAACGGTAGAATTTCGTTGCCCGGTAAAACTACCGCAAGAAAGATGGTGATAGGGATAAAAAGCAGGCTTGCGGAAACCACAGACGAATGACCTAACAGTAATGCGGGATCTAAGCCGATTAAGAATTCTTGACCACCAAAACGAGCTTGCAATTTTTTACGGGCTTGTTTGGCAATCGGGGTTAAACCGTCCATAATCGGTTTTATAACCCGTGGCATTAACAACATTACCGCAGCTGTTTTTACCGCTAGCTGTAATACCTCTTTGACTGAATAGCCGGCGAGTAAGCCAATAATGATCCCCATAATAAACCCGACAGTGACAGGTTCGCCCAACGCGCCGAAGCGTTTTTGTAAATCTTCTGCCGAGAAATTAATTTTGTTTAGACCCGGGATTTTATTAATAATCGTATCGACTAACACTGCAATCGGACCGAGATAAGCGGAAGTACCGTGTGGAATGGCAATACCGTCCAGTTCAAAGAAGTGTTTAGTGTCACGGGCAAACCAGTCACCAAGTTTGTAAACAAAGGCGGCGTGAATAACTACTCCTAAGATTCCTAACCAGTAAGAGCCAGTGGCGATATGCACTAAGGCACCGGTAAAGGTCATGTGCCAGATATTCCAGATATCCACATTCACCACGCGGGTCATTTTGAATAATAGCATGAAAATATTTACCCCAATCGCGATTGGAATGGCGACTAAAGCAATTTGAGATGCCCAGGTAATCGGCGATGCTCCCGGCCAGCCCAGATCGATTACATGTAGATTAATATCGAACACTTGTGCCATTGCTTTGGCGGCAGGGCCGATAGAATCAAGCATTAAACCGATGACTAAACCGATACCCACGAACCCGATACCAATCTGTAAGCCGGCCTTAAAAGATTCACCAAATTTCATTCCCAACAATAATGAGAAGATCATGATGACAATCGGCAGCATAACGGATGGACCGAGGTCCAAGATATATTGCATGACTTCGGTAAACATAATGTTATCCTCTCAAAATGGTTAAGATTTTTTCTTTTAATTCATCAATACCGACACCAGATACAAACGGCATACCGTGTACAATCGGAATGTCGCCGAAGGTTTTGCTTATTTTGGCCGTCGTACAAATTAAATCCACATCATCAATATAGGTTTCAATTTCATTGATACGGCATTGAACAATATCTAAATCGATGTTGTTTTCCGCACATAATTCTTTAATTTCTTCTGCCGCTAAGGTTGAAGTTGCAACCGCTCCGCCACAGGCAACGATAACTTTCTTTTTCATAATAATTACTCCTTTAGTTAGAACTGGATATGTTGGTTAATCAACTCTCTTAACTGATTTTCATCGACAACCGAGAGTAATTTTTCAATAAAATCATTTTGTTGCAATTTACCGAATAAGGCACGTAATACCTTTAACTGATCGTTTGGATCGGTCACTACTAAGCCGATGATTAATTCCACGTCAATAGTGGTATCTTCATCCGCACGGTTAAACGCCACTTTTTTATTCGGACGAATAAAATAGAGAGCGGGTTTAACGGCATGTTCCGCACCACAATGAGGAATGGCAACAGCGTGAAATTCCAATTCAATACCGGTGGGAAAATCTTTTTCACGGGCAAAAACGGCTTCACGGTAAGTTTCTTTTACGAAACCTTGAGCAATAAGATTATCGGCAAGGTAATTTAATACGTCGGTGAAATCATCAAATTCAATGTTTGTCTTCAATAAAATTTCAGGGTTCATACTGCACTCCTTGTTGATCTTTATTCGATAAGGGTTTGACTGTCATATTATTGGCCATTACAGCCAAAAGCGTAATCACTGAGCACTTGCTGAATTTTATCTAAAATCAATGCATTAGGTTCAGCCGGAATAGATTCGTCCAGAACCTTATGAAATTGATCGGGTAGATACTGACTAAGTAATCCCAGCGGTATCTGTGTGCGCGCTAAATTTTCTGTTAATTTTGACACCGCACTTTGAATTCTCGGATGCGGCCAATAATAACGAATGCGATCGGATAAGCTGAAATGCAAGTCCACCATCGCTTTTGAATGGATCGGGGAATAGTATTTCTGCCAATATTTCGGTTCATCCTGCATCACCTGATCGACTATCTCCAATAGGTAACTGCGTTTTTCCGGTGAAATAATTTCGTTTTCAATCTTTGCCAAAGCAAATAATGCTTCACGCAATGCAAAGGTGAGCGCGGGACCGACTTTCAAAATGGCGAAGTGATCTTTTACTAAATGACGGTAACATTCAGGGGTTTGGTAATCCGTGGAATGAGCTTCATAAATATAAGGGGTGCCTTCAATAAAACTTACAAGCTCTTTGGCTAATTCGGGTTTATACAGCACAACATTGGAATGATCAAATTCAACACCGGGCTGAACCACTATACCGACTACGCGTTTAAGCGCATCTTGTAGTCCTAAGGCAGTGAAAGCCTCGCAATGTGTTCGGATGGTTTCCTGCGCGCTGGCAACGGTTGTCACTTCAACGGTTTGAATGGCGTGGGATTCACCGCCCGGTACAGGTACTTCGGTGCCAATAATGTAACTGATTTTTTCTCGTTGTGCCGGGGTTAAGGCATTTTCAACCGCTTGGCATAGCAAAGCGGCACGTTCCGCCACGGTTTGTGGAGCGAGCGGCACCGGGTCATCAGCACAAGACATTGAAGCGTCTAAATGGATTTTGGTGAAACCTGCTTTGGCATATTCCGCCACCAGCACCAAAGATTTTTCCATTGCCGCAGCGGCATTTTCCCCTTGCCAGCAATTAGGGCCCAGGTGATCGCCGCCTAGGATTAATCGTTCTAACGGAAAGCCTACTTTATTAGCAATATTATGGACAAAATCACGAAAATCCGCGGGTTTCATACCGGTATAGCCGCCAAATTGATTGACTTGGTTGGAAGTCGCTTCAATCAGCACCTTATTATTGCTATGCAAATCAAACATCAAAGCTGCTTCAATCACACTTGGATGAGCGGAACAAACCGAGCAGATCCCTACGGCATTACCTTCTTTATGTAGTCTTACGATATCTTTCATTTTCTTTTATTCCTATATGTTTATGACTGAACAATCTATGAATTAAAATTTAACGGGAGTGGCGGTTTGTGTTAATACCGCATTGAGTTCGGTAATATTCTTCACTCCCTCGGTTTGCAACCAGTTATCCGCGGCGGCGTTACCGCTCGCGTTAAATGCTTTCGTGCTACCGGCCCAAGTGGCTCGTCCGCATAATACACCATTAAATCGCGAGCCTGCCGCTTTGGCAAAGATTAGGGTTTGCTGGAACAACTGCGGCGTAACACCAGCACTTAAGAAAATAAAAGGTATCGGCGTCGCTTCACTCTGGGCTTTAAATAAGGCTTTTGCTTCGGCTTGACTATACACCGGGTCTTCGCCAAAGCCTTCAACAAAATTCATATCCACCGGCACTTCAACCTTGAGTACATCAACCCCGAATCGTGGCTCGGCAAACATCTTCATTGCGCCAATCACCTTGTTAGGCTTTAAGCTTGCGTATGCTTTCTTATCCGAAACATTAGCATCGTAGGTGACAATCTCTAGGAATAAGGGCATTTCTTCCGCTTTGCATTCAGCGGCAACGCGTTCCACAAAGGCTTTTTTAATGTCATTTACCGCGTCACCTTCATCCACATCGACATAAAGCAACAACTTCACCGCGTCAGCGCCTTTTTCTTTTAAACGTAGTACTGATACGTTATCAATTAGATCAGGAAAGCGACCTGCCACGGTTTTGTCATAGCCCGTTTTTTCATAAGCCATTAATAAACCACAGTTTTCATCCTTTTGCATCGCGGCCTGCCAGCCGAATTCCGGGTCAAGCAGAATGGCGGTGGCATGAGGGGTTAGATTTTTCGCGACCAGGCATTTGAAGGATTCAACCTGCTCGGCGGAAATGTTTTCACCGAGCATACGGCGTAGTGCGCCACGTTGGTCAATGGCGAGAGCTCCGATGATTCCGTTGTCATCACAGAGCTTTTTTAAGCGTTGTAATTTTTGATTTGACATCTTTAACCTACCTTATATGAAAATAGATATCTTTCGATTTCTTTTGAATTGATATTATCACTTTTTAAATGAAATAAAATGAAAAATATTGAAAAGTTAGATCTAGATCACAAAATAATAGAAATTATTCGAAACGCTTCGAAATATAAAAAGAATAAAGCTGATAAAAGTTGAAAGGAACAAAAAAGGAACAAGAAAACCGTTAGTGTAATAACTTATGACAAGCTGAAAATAGTCGGTTATGTCTTTTTAGAATATAAAAGACAAAATCGTTATTTTATCCGTAAAAATTTTTGCTTTATAACTTATCTCCATTGAATTAACCGTAGGGTTAATGTGATTTTTGAGAATTATTGTTATTTGTTGATCTCGGAGGGCGGTATGAAGAAATTAGCGGTGTTTACTCTTGCCGCTTTCGTTTGTGCTGCCGGCGGTTGGGCGGTGCGTTCGGCTTTTGATGCCGTCGAGCCGCAAAAAACCGTGTTGTTGAACGTTTCCTATGATGTGATTCGTGATTTTTATAAAGAATACAATCCGCTTTTTCGCAGTCAATATGCCCGGCAGCATCATACCGATATTATGATTTCCCAGTCTCACGGCGGCGCGAGCAAGCAAACGCTGAGCGTGGCAAGCGGGTTGCCGGCGGATGTGGTGACTTTAACCCAATCCGGCGACATCGATTTATTGGTGAAAAAAGGCTTGGTGGCAGCGGATTGGCAGCAGCAGCTGCCGAATAACGCGATACCGTTCGGTTCGGTGATGGTGTTTCTGGTGCGAAAGGATAATCCGAAACATATTCGGGACTGGAACGATCTCGTGCGGGATGATGTGAGCGTCATCTTTGCCAATCCGAAAACTTCAGCCAACGGGCGTTTTGCTTATTTGTCCGCTTTGGGTTATGCCAAACGGCAATGGCGGTCGGAACAGGCGGCTGAGCAGTTTGTGCAGAAAATCCTCAGCCGCGTGCCCGTGTTGGAGGCGGGAGCGCGCGGAGCGACTATTTCCTTCACTCAGCGTCATTTGGGCGACGTGCTAATTGCTCCGGAAAACGAAGCCGCTCTGGCGGCTGAGGCGTTAGGCAAAGATCAGTTTGAACTGGTTTATCCGAGTTATACCGCCGAAGCTCCCGTGTATGTGGCGGAAGTGCGGCGCAACACCACAGTCAACGGTACTCATGCCGTCGCCCGGGCCTATTTGCGGCAGTTATGGTCGGAACCGGCTCAGCAGTTGGCGGCCCGTAATCATTTTCGCCCGACCGATGAAAAAACTCACAAAATCAACACCGCACTTTTCCCGCCGGTGAACAGTTTTGACGTAAATAAGGTCTTCGGCGACTGGGATCAGATCAACAGACTTCACTTTGCCGACAATGCCTTGTTCGACCGGCTTTATATTGCATCGCGGAAGCGATAAGGAGAACCGATGAATTATTTCCCCCTGTTTGCGGATTTAAACAATCGCCCCGTGTTAGTGGTGGGCGGTGGCGCGGTAGCGATGCGTAAAGTTCATCTGCTGCTGAAAGCCAATGCGGAGGTCCGCATTGTGGCGGACAAGCTAAACGCCGAATTGTCCGCCTTGTCCGCGCAGGAACGGGTGATTTGGCTTGCCAAACAGTTCCACGCGGAACAGGTACGTTCGGTGTTTGTAGTGATTGCCGCTACCGATGACGAGCAGTTGAACGAACAGGTTTTCCGAGTGGCGGAAAGTCAACAGAAGCTGGTAAACGTAGTGGATGATCAAGCCCGTTGCAGCTTTATTTTTCCGTCCATTATCGATCGTCATCCGATTCAAGTGGCGGTTTCCAGCGGCGGTGCCGCGCCGGTATTGGCCCGCTTATTGCGGGAAAAATTAGAAGCCTTGCTGCCGCAGCACTTAGGCTTAATGGCGGATATTTCCGGCAAATGGCGGCATAAGGTGAAAAACCGCCTGAACACCATCACCGAACGGCGCCGTTTCTGGGAACATTTATTCAACGGACGTTTTGCCCGGCTATTGAAAAATCGTCAAGTGGAGCAGGCGAAACAAGAATTGGAACAACAGCTTAATCAGGATTATCGAGGCGGTTCGGTATCGCTGGTGGGAGCCGGCCCGGGTGACACGGGTTTGTTAACGCTGAAAGGCTTACAGGAAATTCAACAGGCGGATGTGGTGCTCTATGATGCCTTGGTTTCCGAGGAAATTCTGGACTTGGTTCGCCGTGATGCCGAGCTTATTTTTGTCGGCAAACGGGCTGAAGGGCACCAAACGGCGCAAGAGGAGACCAATCGGTTGCTGATCGAACTGGCTCAGGCGGGCAAGCGTGTGGTGCGCCTCAAGGGCGGCGATCCTTTCGTATTCGGTCGCGGCGGCGAAGAATTGGAAGCGTTGGCACAACGGCAGATTCCGTTTTCCGTGGTGCCGGGGATTACCGCCGCTATCGGAGCGACCGCCTATGCCGGCATTCCGCTTACTCATCGTGATTTTGCTCAAAGCGCGGTATTTGTGACAGGGCACGGTAAGGCGGATGCCCCGGATATTGAATGGCGGACTCTCGCCCGCAGCCGCCAGACGCTGGTGATTTACATGGGAACACTGAAAGCGGCACAGATTGCCAACAGCCTGTTGCGCTTCGGTCGGAAGGCCGACACACCAGTCGCGGTAATTTCACAGGGGACACAAGCGGGGCAGAAAACCCGTGTCGGTAAGTTAGCCGATTTAGCCTATTTAGCCGAACAGGCGGAAAAACCGGCGTTGATTGTAGTGGGCGAAGTGGTGGCGTTACATCATAAACTGGCCTGGTTCGGTGAAGACAAACTCTATAAAAAAGCACCGCACTTTACCCTGGACAATCTGAAAGCGGAAAAATTAAAGGTCGCTTAGGCGCTTAGTCGTAAAAGGGAACGCAGTATGTTTTTGAAACCAAAGTTGTGGGAAATTCCAACGCCGAGCGAGGCGGTTTTAAACGGGTTATCCGCCAAAACGGCGGAGTTGACCGCCCGTTTGCGGCAAATCGGGCAATCTCACCAGGCGGCACGTTTTGCCAGCAGTCTGGCGGTTGAAGATATGGTAATTACCGATATCATCGCTAAAAATCACTTCAACATTCAGGTGTTTACCCTTGATACGGGCTTGCTGCACAAGGAAACCCTGGCGCTGCTGGCGGAGCTTGAACAATATTATCCGCAGTTAAAAATCGAAAAATTGACACCGCACTTTGAAGACACACGGCAATTTGTCGCCGAGCACGGGGCTCGGGCTTATTACGAGTCGGTGCCGTTACGCCGTCAATGCTGTTTTATCCGTAAAATTGAACCGTTAAACCGAGCCTTAGCGGGAGCGGACGCGTGGCTGTCGGGGCAACGGCGGGAACAATCGGCGACTCGTACCGAATTGCCCTTCGCCGAACGGGATCAAACCCGCAATATGGATAAATATAACCCTATTTTTGATTGGTCGGAACAGGAAGTGTGGGCATATATCCTGAGCCATCGGGTTCCTTATAACCGGCTGTATCATCAGGGTTTTCCGAGTATCGGCTGCGACCCTTGCACCCGTCCGGTGAAAGAAGGCGAGGATATTCGGGCCGGTCGCTGGTGGTGGGAAAACAAAGATTCCAAAGAATGCGGGTTGCATAAATAACGATTTCATAGGGTTAAAAATATAAGGAAGAATAAATGACAGAAACACAACTACAAAACGGCCATTTGGATTGGCTTGAGGCGGAATCCATTCATATTATTCGCGAAGTGGTGGCCGAATGCGAAAATCCCGCCTTATTGTTTTCGGGTGGTAAGGATTCCGTCGTGCTGCTGGCGTTGGCGTGCAAAGCTTTTCGGCTGGGTGATCGCGGGGTGAAATTGCCGTTTCCACTGGTACATATCGACACCGGGCATAATTATCCCGAAGTGATCGCTTTCCGTGATCATCTGGTGCATAAATTGAATGCCCGTTTGGTGGTTGGCCATGTGGAAGATTCCATCGCCAAAGGTACGGTGGTATTGCGCAAAGAAACCGATTCCCGCAATGCGGCTCAGGCTGTGACGTTGTTGGAAACTATTGCAGATAACCAGTTTGACGCCTTGATGGGCGGGGCACGGCGTGACGAAGAAAAAGCGCGCGCCAAGGAACGTATATTTTCCTTCCGCGATGAGTTCGGTCAATGGGATCCGAAGGCTCAGCGCCCGGAATTATGGTCACTCTATAACGGCAGACTGCATAAGGGAGAAAATATGCGGGTCTTTCCTATTTCCAACTGGACGGAATTAGATATCTGGCAATATATCGCCCGCGAGGAACTTGAATTGCCGTCCATTTATTACAGCCATCAACGGGAAGTGGTTCGTCGCAAAGGTTTGCTGGTGCCGGTTACGCCGTTAACGCCGAAACAACCGGGCGAGCAGAGCGAAGTGCTGAATGTGCGGTTCCGCACGGTGGGCGATATCAGCTGCACCTGCCCAGTGGCAAGCACCGCGGCCAGTCCGTCGGAAATCATTAAAGAAACCGCCATTGCCGATATTTCCGAACGCAGTGCCACCCGCCTGGACGATCAGGCTTCCGAAGCGGCGATGGAAAAACGTAAAAAGGAAGGTTATTTCTAAAAGGAAAAATGCTGCTCTTTGGATCTTTGAAAAAGAGATGCAAGGGGAGATTTCCCTAAAACGAATAGAATATTGAATAAAGGACCGAAATAATATGACAACACAACTTACCCCCTTACGTTTCATTACCGCAGGTTCCGTGGACGACGGCAAAAGCACCTTGATCGGCCGTTTGCTTTACGACAGCAAGGCTTTGCTGACCGATCAGCTTCACCTGTTGAATAACGCTAAGAACAGAGGGAATAAAGAAGCGATCGATTTTTCCTTGCTGACAGACGGTCTGGAGGCAGAACGGGAACAAGGCATTACTATTGATGTGGCATATCGCTATTTTTCCACCGCGAAACGTAAATTTATTATCGCCGACACCCCGGGGCATGAACAATATACCCGCAACATGGTAACGGGCGCTTCCACCGCTTCGGCGGCGATCGTGCTGGTGGATGCTTCTCAGTTGAATTTTGAGCGGCAGCCGCTGGAACTGCTGGCTCAGACCAAACGCCATTCCGCCGTGCTACGCCATTTGCATTGCCCGCATATTATCGTGGCGGTGAATAAAATGGATCTGCTGGATTACAGTGAAGAAAAATTCAACGCTATTGTTACCGCTTATCGGAATCTTGCCACCCAGCTTGGCTTGAACAATGTCCTGTTTGTGCCGGTATCCGCCTTGTTAGGCGATAACCTGGTGTATAAAAGTGAAAGCATGCCTTGGTATCAGGGGGAACCGCTGCTGACTATTTTAGAAAATCTGCCGGGTGTGGATGATGATCAAAGCGACCCGCAGGATTTCTACTTCCCCGTGCAGCTGGTGATTCGTCAGGATGCCGATAAAGCCGATGATTTCCGTGGCTACCAAGGGCGTGTTGAGGCGGGTGAAATCAAAGTCGGCGATAAAATCCGCGTTGAACCCAGCGCCCTTGCGGCAACGGTGACGGAAATTATCAATCCGCGCGGTTTAACCCGGCAGGCGAAACGCGGTGAGGTGATCACCTTGCGTTTGGATAAGGATCTTGATATTTCCCGCGGTGACGTATTTTTAGCGGCGGATTCAGCCCTTGCGCCGACCAAACAGCTGACGGCCACTCTGTGCTGGTTTGATGAACGTCCGCTGAATATGGCGCGGAAATATCTGCTCAAACACGGCACCCAAACGGTATTTGTCCGTGTAAGTGAAATCGAGCATGTGCTGGATGTGAAAACCCTGTTGAATAATACCGAAGCCGGACAGATCGGAATGAACGATATCGCCCGTGTGCGGCTTAGCCTGCAAAAGCCGATTGTTGCCACCGGCTATGCGCAAAATATCGCGGCAGGTTCCTTTATTCTGATTGATGAAGCCAGCTACAACACGGTGGCGGCGGGCATGATTTTGTAATTATTGAGTTTATTGATTGTATGGGGAAAACAATGGTGAGTGAAAATAATTTTCCGTTTTTAAGTGAGTTGGACAAACTCGATAATTTACAACTGGCGTGGTTATCGGGCTATTGCTGGGCAAAAGCAAAGGGTGAAGCCGTTACTAATGTGACATCTGAAAATATAGTACAACCTTTAGAAACAGTTACTCCGTTAAATGTGACGGTGTTGTCCGCTTCGCAAACGGGTAATGCAAAATCCGTGGCGGATCAGCTGACCGAACGGCTGAAAGCGGAAGGTATTGCGGTGAAACGCTCCGCTTTAAAAGATTACAAGGCGAAAAATATTGCCGATGAACAACTGGTGTTATTAGTCACCTCCACTCAAGGCGAGGGCGAGCCGCCGGAAGAGGCGGTGGTGCTGTTTAAATTATTAAACGGTAAAAAAGCACCGAACCTCGACCGACTGTCATTTGCGGTGCTGGGACTGGGGGACAGCTCCTACCCGAATTTTTGTCAGGCGGGCAAGGATTTTGATCAGCGTTTTGCCGCATTGGGCGCCACGCGTTTGCTGGAGCGCGCCGATGCGGATTTAGACTTTAAAGCCGCCGCGGAAAAATGGATCGAAGATATTGCCACCGTGGTAAAAAGCAAGGCGGCGACATCAGGCACGCCGGCGGCCGCGGCTCAAAGTGCGGTGTCAAGATCGGCGGTTTCCGCTTATAACAAGGAAAATCCGTTTCCGGCAATTTTGCTTACCAATCAGAAGATCACCGGGCGGGAATCGGAAAAGGACGTGCGTCATCTGGAGCTGGATTTAATCGATTCCGGTTTGCAGTATCAGGCGGGCGATGCTTTGGGCGTGTGGTTTGAAAATGATCCTGAGTTGGTTGAGGAGATTATCGGTTTAATCGGGGCGGATCCTCATGAATCCGTGCGGCTAAATGAAAAAACTCTTGATTTCAGCACCGCACTTTTAACCCGATTGGAACTTACCCAGAACACGCCGGCTTTTGTCAAAGCCTATGCGGCGTTGGCGGAGCAGCCGGATTTAATAGCGTTAATTGAAGATTCGGATAAATTAAACGCCTATGTGCAAAGCACGCCGATTGCGGATGTGTTGCATGATTTTCCGGCGAAGCTGACGGTTCAGCAATTTGTCGATTTATTACGCCCGCTCAGCCCGCGGCTGTATTCCATTGCCTCTTCGCCGGCGGAAGTGGGGGAAGAAGTGCATTTGACTGTCGGTGTGGTTCGCTTTGAACACGCGGGCAGAGCCCGTACGGGGGCGGCTTCTGGCTATCTGGCGGATCGTGTGGGCGAAGACGGCACCGTGCGGGTGTTTGTGGAACGTAACGATAATTTCCGTTTGCCAGCCGACCATAGCAAGCCGATTATTATGATCGGTTCCGGTACCGGCGTGGCTCCGTTCCGCGCCTTTGTTCAGCAACGCGCGGCGGATCAGGCGAGCGGCAAAAACTGGCTGATTTTCGGCAATCCGCATTTTACTCAGGATTTCCTCTATCAGACCGAGTGGCAGCAGTTCGCCAAAGAGGGTTATTTGCATAAGTATGATTTTGCCTGGTCGCGGGATCAGGCGGAGAAAATCTATGTGCAGGATAAAATTCGTCAAAACGGCACCGCACTTTGGCAGTGGCTGCAAGAGGGTGCCTATATTTATGTGTGTGGTGACGCCGCCAAGATGGCAAAGGATGTGGAACGGGCGTTGCTGACGGTGATTGCCGAGCAGGGCAGACTGGATGCCGATGAGGCGGATGATTACCTCAATGAGCTACGTGAACAAAAACGCTATCAGCGTGACGTGTATTAAACAGAACCGATTTTAAGCCTTGCGGCCGGAGTGAATTATGACAGAGAAAAATTTGGAATGGAAAGCCCAACCGCTTTCCGATAACGAACGTTTAAAAGCAGAAAGCAACCATTTGCGCGGTACGATTTTAGAGGATTTGGAAGACGGTTTGACGGGCGGATTTCGCGGCGATAACTTCCAGCTGATTCGTTTCCACGGCATGTATGAGCAGGATGATCGCGATATTCGCGCGGAGCGTCTGGATGAAAAACTGGAGCCGCGTAAGTTTATGCTGTTACGCTGCCGTCTGCCGGGCGGGATTGTGAAACCTTATCAATGGATTGAAATTGATAAGTTTGCCCGCGAAAACACCTATTACCATTCCATTCGTTTGACTAACCGGCAGACTTTCCAGTATCACGGCGTGCCGAAAACCAAACTGCAGGATATGCACCGTTTGCTGCATCGTATCGGGCTGGATTCTATCGCTACCGCGTCGGATATGAACCGTAACGTGCTTTGCACTTCAAACCCGATCGAATCGGAACTGCATCAGGAAGCATATGAATGGGCAAAACGCATTTCCGAACATTTATTGCCGCGCACCAACGGCTATTTGGATGTGTGGGTGGCAGGTAAAAAAGTGCAAAGCTCAGACAGTTTTCTGAAAGAAAAAGAACCGATTCTGGGCGATACCTATCTGCCGCGTAAATACAAAACCGCGGTGGCTATTCCGCCGCTGAATGATGTGGATATTTACGGTAACGATATGAATTTTGTCGCTATCTGCGACGAACGGGGAAAATTAATCGGCTTTAATGTGCTGGTAGGCGGAGGTCTATCCTTTGAACACGGCAACACCGAAACCCATCCGGGGCTTTCTCTCGAACTGGGGTATATCGCGGTGGATAATGTGCTGACGGCGGCGGAATCTATTGTCACCACGCAGCGGGATTTCGGCAACCGCGCCAACCGCAAAGCCGCGCGGCTGCGCTATACCATCGAACGTATGACGTTGGACGGTTTTCGTGAAGAAGTGGAACGCCGCATGGGCTTTAAATTTGAGGCAATCCGTCCTTATGAATTTACCGAACGCGGCGATCGGATCGGCTGGGTACACGGCATTGACAAACAATGGCATTTAACCTGTTTTATCGAAAGCGGCCGCATTGTAGATACGGGAGAGAAAAAACTGATGACGGGCATGCTTGAGCTCGCCAAAATCCATAAGGGCGATTTCCGCATTACCGCCAATCAGAATATTATTATTGCCAATGTGGCGGAAGAGGATAAGGAACGGATTGATGCGATCGCGCGTCAATACGGTTTGATTCGTGATATCAGTAAATTGCGTGAATATTCCATGTCTTGCGTTTCTTTCCCGACCTGTCCGCTCGCCATGGCGGAAGCGGAACGGGTGCTGCCGGATTTTATTGACGAAATGGATCGCCTAATGGCAAAACATCACGTGGCCGATGATTATATCGTGACCCGTATCACAGGTTGCCCTAACGGTTGTGGACGCGCAATGCTGGCGGAAATCGGCTTAGTCGGCAAAGCAATCGGACGCTATAACCTTTATCTGGGCGGCGACCGTCCGGGTAAACGCGTCCCACGTATCTATAAGGAAAATATTACGTTGTTGGAAATTATTACGGAACTTGACGGCTTGATCGGCCGCTGGGCAGGCGAACGCCTTGCGGGTGAAGGGTTTGGCGATTTTGTGATTCGTGTCGGTATCGTCAAGCCCGTGGTCAATCCAGCGGTGGATTTCTGGAATGCGGAATTGATTCCGACCGTGGCGGCGTAAAAACTCGCAAAAACAGCACCGCACTTTGTCGCACTTTGTAATGATAAAGTGCGGTGCAAAAAGCTTTAACATTCATCAATTAAATTAATCGGTCATTTCCTATGGTTATTTTGTCGGGTTTTTGCTAAATTCTCGCGGCGTAGTGGATTTAGGTTGTGGGAATAAACATGAGTCGTAATAAAAAGATTATTCGTGTTAGCATTTTCAGCATTGTGCTGAACCTGATTTTAGTGAGCGTTAAAGTTTTTGTGGGGTTGGTCACCAACTCTATTTCCGTCATGCTGGATGCCTTGAATAACCTCAGCGATTCCTTATCTTCCATTATTACTATTATCGGCACTAAGATTGCGGCCCGCGCTCCCGATAAAGAACATCCCTACGGCTATGGACGAATTGAATATTTAACCGCCATTATGATCGCGGTGATCATCATTATTGCCGGTTTAACCGCGATGAAAGAATCGATCGAAAAAATTATCAACCCCGAGCCGACCACCTATACCTCCGTTTCTCTGCTCATTATTTCGATCGGTATTGCCGTGAAGTTTTTCATGGGGAAATATGTGAAGAGAGCGGGGCGGAGTTTGAGTTCTCATGCGTTGCAGGCATCGGGTACGGAGGCGTTGTATGACAGCCTGCGGGCGATGGGCACCCTGATTTCGGCATTACTCAGTTTCTATTGGGGGCTGAATGTTGATGCCTGGTTGGGTGTCGTGATTTCTTTCGGTATCATTCAGTCGGGTTATGAACGCTTTAAGGAAACGGTGGATAATATTATCGGCGTGCGGGGCGACGAGGCGCTGCTGCAACAGCTTAAAAGTAAAATTCAAAGTTATCCGGGAGTGTCGGGCGTATATGATTTAATGCTGCATAATTATGGTCCGCTGGAGACTATCGGTTCCGTGCATATTGAAGTGCCGGACAGTATGGATGCCCGGCAGATTCATCATCTTACCCGTGAAATTCAGTTGGATATTGTTTCTCAGTTCGGTATTGTGATGACGGTGGGAATTTACGCGGCAAATGACAGCGACCCTTTGGCGGCAGCGATGAAACAGGATTTGCTGCATATTTTAAGTGAATATAAGGAAGTGGTGGAATTTCACGGTTTTTATGCGGCATCCGATTACCATATTGTGACCTTTGATCTTATTTTTGATTTTGGGGTAAACAATCAACAGGAATTAAAAGATGTTATTCGCAGTCGTATTCAGGCAAAATATCCGGCTTATCGGTTCAACATTATTGTGGATTCTAATTTTGGTGCGGACGGTTTAGTCAATTCGGTTATAAATTAAACGGTTTTCACCCCTTTCTTTGTGTGTTTTTCGTACTGTTCGCTTAAATGTTGAGCGAGAGATTGGTTTTTTTGTGATTTTGATCACGTTTTGTAACTATTTTAGTTTTCAATAGGTTGCGTTTGGTTTATTATCCGCGTCGGATTTTTAACCGATAAGTAAATAAGCTGTTTCAAATATTATCAGCCTGTTAAATGTATTGTGAATGAGAGCCTTTTTTAAACGTTAATGTTTAGAAACCGAAGGATGTTACTAAAAACAAAAAACCTTTACTCGGTTCTTCGTAAAAAACAGTATGTCGAAAAGCGGATGTTATTTAGGCGGCCGTGTTGTTAAGGGAATTACAACCTTGTCTGGTAGGAATCCATAACAGATGGAACTGTTCAACATTTGGACACGGCTCTTATAAAAGGAAATTTAGATTATACGTTGGGTAAATTGATGAGCCGCCATTTGTCTATGGCTTGAATATAACTTTATTATCTTTCCGATTATGCAAAGGATTTGTGTAGTTGTTAGTAAATAAGGCATTAAGGTGAAATGGCATATTGTATGATGTTTTATTGGCTTGCCGGCTTGCTTGATAAAAGGAATATTGCTTGCTAAGCGATTTATTTGCTTTAGATGATATTTTATTCAGATGCCGAATTAAATGAGTGTGTGACAGGGAAGAAAATGCTTATTTAATCACTGCAGTTTAGCCTTTAATCTAGGGATTCGGATTTCGGTTAGCTGTTCACTGGTTTCTCAGCGCGGAAGGGATGCAAAGAGAAATATCAAAATAAACCGCACTTTGGTTTCGAAGTGCGGTTTTTTCGTTGGCAAGTCTTATTATTTTCTAATCAGCTTGTATATAATATTGAGAAGTAACAAGTAGCTAAAGGAAAAAACATGCTTATCAATCAAATTGCTAATGTTGATTTGGTTAAACAAATGAACGGTGCCGTAGTGTATAAATTGATAGATCAGAAAGGCCCTATTTCTCGTATCCAAATTTCAGAACTCAGTCATTTGGCTCCGGCCAGTGTGACTAAAATTACGCGCGGTCTGCTGGCCAGAGGCCTGATTAAAGAAGTGGAACAACAGGAGTCAACCGGCGGGCGTCGTGCGATCTCCATTGTGGTGGAACAGAAAAAGTTTCAAGTTATCGTGCTGCGGGTCGAGTATAAACACGTTACCGTCGGACTCATGGATCTTTCCGGCAAATTGTTAAATAAAACCGAGTTTGAATTACCGAACGGCCAGAGTACGGCGGAGATTGAAATTGCTTTAATCGAACAATTAAAAGACTTTATCCGTAAATACCGTAAACGCGGCGGTGAAATCATTGCGTTAGGTATTACCATGCCCGGGTTTATCAATACCAAAACCAATATGATCGAGCAATTACCGCATATTCGGCTTGATAGCCCATGGGCTCTGCCGGCAAAATTATCCGCCGCGATCAAGCTGCCGGCATATATCGGTAATGATGTGCGTAGTTTAGCTTTAGCAGAACATTATTTCGGCGCGACGAAAGACTGCTATGATTCTTTGTTATTGCGTATTCATAACGGTGTTGGTGCAGGTATAGTAATTAATCATGAAGTGTTTCTCGGTCATAAAAATAACGTGGGAGAGATCGGGCATATTCAGATCGATCCGTTAGGTAAACGTTGTAATTGTGGAAATGTGGGTTGTCTGGAAACAGTAGTAAGCAATGCTGCGATTGAAGATAAAATGCAGAAATTGCTGCAGGACGGTTATCATAGTCGCTGGTTATCGTTGGAAAGTCATGATATTGAAGCCATTTGCAAAGCCAGTAATAAACAGGACACGGCGGCGACGGAACTGATTGAATATGTCGGCACACAAATCGGGCGGGTACTCGCCATGTCGGTCAATATGTTTAATCCGGAAAAAATCGTCATCTCGGGTGAAATCACCCGGGCCAAAAACGTGTTGTTTTCAGCTATTCGCCGTACCCTTGAAGCGCATGCCTTACCGAGTTTTGTGCGCGATATACCATTGGTAGAATCCGCCTTGGAAAATGAAGATGTAATCGGGGCATTCGCTATGGTAAAACATGCTTTGCTTAATGGTTCATTATTGAAAGAATTGTTGACAGAACCGTTTTCTGTATAAATTAAATTCAATTTGATTACTCTCTATCCGAACAAGTAAAATTTTGAGCTTTTTTAAAAAAAGAAGTTGACGGCAAGGGGGGATATCAGCATAATAAGCCCCGCAAAGCCGATGAGGTGAACGCAGGATGGCTATGTAGCTCAGCCGGTTAGAGCACAACACTCATAATGTTGGGGTCACAGGTTCGAATCCCGTCATAGCCACCATTTGCGGAACTGGCGAAATTGGTAGACGCACCAGATTTAGGTTCTGGCGCCGAGAGGTGTGTGGGTTCAAGTCCCTCGTTCCGCACCATTCATCAGCTTGCAAACCTTTTTATTGGTGGGGTATCGCCAAGCGGTAAGGCACTGGGTTTTGATCTCAGCATCCCTAGGTTCGAATCCTAGTACCCCAGCCACGCTATCATATGAAATTCATATCGTCTTATTTCAAGATAATCTTTATTGGGGTATCGCCAAGCGGTAAGGCACTGGGTTTTGATCTCAGCATTCCTAGGTTCGAATCCTAGTACCCCAGCCATATTTTTATGGTGCGGATTTGATTGTTTTGGAGTAAAATGGCAGACATCTTTCTGTTGGGGTATCGCCAAGCGGTAAGGCACTGGATTCTGATTCCAGCATTCCTAGGTTCGAATCCTAGTACCCCAGCCATATCACACACTATTCTTCCTCTTCCTAAAATTCCTAAAACTGCGGTGTCGTATTAGTGAGTTTTCGTTCTCGTGTGATTTCCATTTGTAAAAAAATAAAAACCAAGTACAATTTGTAATTATTAATGTACATTCTCGGAAAGAAATATGAACATCGAAACCACCCTTGAACAATCTTCGTGGCGCTCTAAGCTAGGTGCCTTAGGCCCCGGTATTTTAATGGCGTCGGCAGCCGTAGGCGGTTCTCACATTATCGCTTCAACCCAGGCCGGAGCAATTTACGGCTGGCAGCTGGCTATCATCATTATTTTAGCTAATTTGTTTAAATATCCCTTTTTTCGCTTTGGAGCTCAATACACTTTAGACACGGGCGAAACCCTACTGGAAGGCTATTTGGGAAAAGGCAGAATTTACCTTTGGATCTTTTTCTTATTGAATCTGTTTGCCACTGTCATCAATACCGCGGCCGTCGGTTTACTCTGTGCCGCGATTTTGACTTTCGTATTACCACAGCCGGTTCCCGTTCCGATATTGAGTTTGATCGTTATTTTAGTCAGTGCGGCCATTCTATTATTAGGAAAATACCGGATTTTAGACAGTTTATCGAAACTTATTATGATTGCGTTAACCGTGACCACCGTTGCTGCCGTGGTGATCGCCGTCAGCCGTACGGGGCTGCGCGGCGTCGCACCGGAAGGCTATGTTTCCGCAAACCCTTGGAATCTCTCCGCTTTAGGTTTTATCGTCGCTTTAATGGGCTGGATGCCGGCACCAATCGAAATTTCCGCGATCAATTCAATGTGGGTGGTGGCGAAACGCCGTATTTCAAAGGTTTCTTACAAAGACGGTATTTTTGATTTTAATGTCGGGTTTATCGGTACCGCTATCCTGGCGGTAGTGTTTCTCGCCTTGGGAGCCTTGGTGCAATACGGTTCGGGAGAAGCAGTGGAAATGGTAGGCGGAAAATATATTGCTCAGCTGATTAATATGTATGCCTCGACTATCGGCGATTGGGCAAGAGGGCTCATCGCCTTTATCGCTTTTATGTGCATGTTCGGCACGACCATTACGGTAATTGACGGCTATTCCCGCACTAATGTGGAGAGTATCCGGTTGTTATTGAACAGAAAAGAATCCAGTCTTAGAATTTTGAACGCCGCTATTATATTGGCAGCTTTTTCCGGCTTGGCGGTGATTTTTTATTTTAACAACGCCGTGGGCCCAATGCTGAAGTTCGCTATGATTGCTTCATTTGTGTCCACTCCGGTGTTTGCCTATCTGAATCTTTCCTTGGTGCTGAAAGGCGAACATCGCGTGAAAGGAGGGTTACTGTGGCTGTCGATTATCGGCCTGATTTATTTGACAGGGTTTACTTTGTTATTTATCGCAAATCAATCGGGTTTTCTTGCCTAACGTAACAGGGAAACGGTGCGGAATATTGCCGCAAATCCGGCGGCAGCCGGGATCTTTCAGAATAGCTGGTATAACGCAATAATCAACGGCATGGTGAAAATGCACAAAAGCGTTGTCACCCCGTAAATCGCACTGGCTTTCTGAGCGTCTTTGTTAAACACCAATGCCATTTGCGTCACTGTTGCCGCCGCCGGGCTGATAGTGGCAAGAAAGCTGATCATCACCACGGTTTCACCGTTTTCTACCCAATGTGTCACGTTCAATAATTTAATTGTGATAAGCAACACGATAGGAATTAAAATTAACCGCAGCAACGCCACTAGATAAATTCGTTTGGAAGAAAAAAGTGATTTGATCGGAATTGAGGCGATCAGCATTCCCGCAATCAGCATGGCATTCGGACCGATAAATGAGCCAACGGCGCTGAACGTGCCTGTAATAATCGCAGGTAATTTAATTTGAAAGGCAAACAGAATAATGCCGATCAGCATGGATTGAATATTAATATTTTTGATAATCTGCCGCCAGCTCAGATTGCCTTGTCCGCAGATCAGCATACGACAATGAGTCCAGAATAAAAAGGTTTGCACCACGATAAAACAGCTGGAATAAATTACCCATTCGGGGCCAAACAGGCTCATCACAATCGGGATAATCAAATTGCCGGAATTGGAATAAATAGAAGCGGCATGTTCCAACGCATCCAATTTCAGCAAGCGTTTAAGCAGTGCGCCGATAATAATCAGCATAATATGCAGCCCCACGGCCAGTCCGAGCGACAGCAGGAGCCCCTTCAGCAAAGCGGGCGTATAGGAAATTTGAAAGGCATTGATCATTACCGCCGGGCTAATCACATACAATCCGATTACCGATAGCGGATAACTATCCTGAGATTTCAATAAATTGAACCTCACCAATGCATAACCGATCAACACGATCAGTGTCAGTTCGGTAATTTTACCGGCAAGCAGAAAGGCAATATCCATAATTTTTTCATCATATAACAGTAATTCTTGGCGCAGATTGTAGAACGAATTATTAAATAAAAAAACTCACTTAAAGATTATTTGCTATAATTCACCAAGATTTTTATCTAAAAACTCGTTTTTTCAACACCGCACTTTAATGGGATGATCATAATGTCACTGCAATTTAATTCTATTTCCATGATGCTGGTTGTGCTGATTCTGCTCGGCGTGCTTAGCAATAACGGTTCAATTACCATTTCCGGCACGATATTACTGCTGATGCAGCAAACCTTCTTAGCGAAATATATTCCTTTTCTGGAAAAAAACGGCCTTAATTTAGGTATTATTATCCTGACTGTCGGCGTGCTGTCGCCCATTGTATCGGGTAAAGTGCAACTGCCGGGCTTGATGTCCGTTTTAAGTTGGAAAATGTTTTTGGCGATGGCGGTCGGTGTTTTGGTGGCGTGGTTTGCCGGACGAGGGGTTAACCTGATGTCAACCCAGCCCGTATTGCTGACGGGATTGTTAATCGGAACGGTACTCGGCGTAGCATTCTTAGGCGGTATTCCCGTAGGGCCGTTAATTGCGGCGGGAATTCTATCGTTATTGTTGGGGAAATCTTAGTAAAATGCCGTTGTTCTTAATAACAACGGCATTTTTATGTTTTTATTTTCCGTCCCAGGCATGAATGGCGTTATTGCGGATATTTAGTTTATTCTTGGTATCACCTTTATAATAATTCTGATCCAGTCCGCCTTCCCAGTCGCCGTAGTTCGGATTCGGCAGCATGATGTATTTGGTGCCGAAGGCTTTGGCATTCCGAGCAACGAAATCACGGCGTTCCGTATTCGGTTTGTGGTAGGTTGCATCACCGAAATCGTTTAGGTTATCGCCCACATAGACCACGATATCATAGCCCTGATTGGTGATGGTTTTAAACCGTGCGGATTTGGCGGATTTATCGCCTTTCAATAATAAAGTCTTATCCGATACATTCGGGAAGCCCAAGCGTTTCATATCATCGATGGTGCCTTGACGTTCGCCGTTATCCAGACGGTTGGAGACATAAAAAACGGTGCCTTTATGCGAATCCACATAATTGGCGAATTCCACTGCGCCGGGGACAGCGGTACTTTGGCGGGCATTTACCCATTTGGTCCAGCTTTCTTGCGTGAAGTCCTCACCGTTTTTAATCTGCCAGCCCGCATAGGCGCTGTTGTCCAGCATGGTTTCGTCTAAGTCCACCACCACGGCTTTTTTCTTGCCTTTTGCCGCCTTAGCGTGATCGAAAGCAAACTTCGCACTGTTGAAAGCCTGATGAGCCAGAGCCTGATATTCTCCCGACTGCTGCATCCAGACGATACCCAATGCCGCTTGGTTCTGTAATTTTAACTGATCATGATTTTCAACGGCATGATGATGTGCACTACAGGCCGATAAAACGGCAACCGCCGCTATAGTCAGTATCGTTGTTTTTAGTTTTTTCATAATATGCTCCGGTTTGTGTTTTAATAAAATCGATGCTAAATGTAGCATATACTTATCAGAATAACGAAGTAAAAATTTTTTATTTGTGATATGGATCATAAAACTCGGAAAAACGGCACCGCACTTTGGCATAGGCGCAGAAAAAGTGCGGTGTCGTTTTCACTATTTTTAAGCAAAAACTTAAAAAATTGACACCGCACTTGCGGTAAAAACAAATTGTTAGAACCGATAGCCCAATCTTAAACCGCCGCTTATCCCTTGACGTTTGCCAACCAAACCTTGCATATTTAAGCCAATATTGAAGTTCGCCTTCGGTGTGATGACCACGCCCAGTTCACCTACACCCGAGTTTCCGCGCAATGTCGGGGCGGTGATGTCTTGTTTAAAGGTGATATTTTTGCCTTTCGCTTTGCCGTCAAATTCTCTTTCAAACGCACCGGCCAAATACCATGTCACATATTGATTGAGAGAATGGTTAAATTTCGCTCCCACTCTGGTAATTAACGAGTCTATTGCTTCAAAACGATACTGAGTGGCCAGAATTTCGACGTTGTCCCCGTTCATGCGGGTATAGAATGCTTTACCGTATATATCAATATTGGCACTGTTGCTGATTTGCACTATTTTACCGACGCCCAGATTTACGCCGTAGTAGGTTCTGAGGCTGTTGTAGTCAGGCACATATCCGTCAAAGTCGCTGCTATTATAATCTGCTTTGATACGACCTAAACGGGCCGTTGCATCAAGGTAAAAATGCCGGCTTAAATCCATGCTGAGCGTTGTACCGACCCCATAGTAGCGGGAATTGCCGCTGCCTGTCACGTCGGCTCCGCCGAAACTGTTAAAACTGTCATAATTGCCGAATCCCAGTTCAAAGAATGCTCCGGCAATCAGGCGGTCAGTCACTTGCTTGCTTAAACCGGTCACTAAATTAACGCCTTTTATCTTTACATGAGACCCCGATTTTAATTTTGTATTATTAGCGCTTGCCACGACAAAAGTTCCGAGCTCATCACCTTTCGAGGCGTTTAACATAGCGGATTTGGCCTGCGTGCTTAATAGAGCATTACCGTTTTGTAACATACCCAGCATACCGATGCCGGTTTCAATCAGATTTTTTTGTTTCGGGTTATAAGATTTGCCTTTTACTGTTGCGACAATTTGATGTTCGTCAGATTCGAGGGATAATTGATAGGTATTAGAAATACCTTGATTTGCGTTAATAAGCTGTAATGGTGCGCTGATACTGCCTTGTGCATTGTCTAATAGCACCACTCGGTTACCGATATACAGGGTTGCGTTATTATCAATTTTGGCTGAGACCTTAGTTTGACTAAGATCGGTGTCGGCGGAACCGGTCAAAGTCAAAATGGTGTTTCCGTCCGCGATATCGTGAGGTATGAAGAAATTGATATATTCAAAGTTGGCAAGATTTCCCACTCTTGCGGTTTTGGCATAGACGTTTAAGCTATTGCCGCTGAAATAGTCGTCTGTGCTGTTGCCATAACCGCCGGCGAGATCGCCGCCGATAGACACGTTATTATATAAATTCACCACGTTATTGACGGTGTCTCCGACATACCCTTCATTGTAGCCGGCATACACATCGCCGCTAATGTCGGTATCCTCAAGAGTTATCTGATTATTATTGGCACTCGGCGAACTATAAGCATAGCCGATATAACCACCATAGACATTGCCCGTCACATTTGCTTCGACAATGCGGATCTTGTTTTCATTCGCCGCGCCTGAACCTGATTTGCCGCCATAAACAGTTCTTACATTGGCACGATTCACCCCGTCTGTTTGCACATTCACAATATTGCCATTAGCGCTGCCGCTTGAAGTGCTGCCACCATAAACTTGCAAGGCGTCTGATCCGATAATCGTTACTTCATTTTGATTGGCATGGGTATCCGCACTGCCCATCACGCTGCTGCCGCTCGCGCCGCCGAATACATTGGTTGCAATGGAGGATTTGCCGTTGCCGTCGGAAGTAATGGTTACTTTATTTAAATCTGCGCTGCCACGGTCCGCTTTGCCGCCGTAAACGCCCGCGTCGGTTTCGTAGCTGTCCTCAATATCTGATCCTGAAATAACGACTTCATTTTGTAATACATTACCTTTGCCGTTCACGCTCTTACCGCCGTACACACCGCGAGATAAAGATTTGGAGATACCAGCGGCGCTGATGGTCACTTTGTTTCCGCTGATTGTGCCGGCCTGAGATTCGCCACCATATACCCAATAAGCTTTGGAACCGATAATATTAATTGTATTACCACTCACTTGTTCATTGCTAAACCAGGCTCGCCCCCCATGGACGATACGGATGTCCGAATTCTGGCTGATATTGACTTTATTATTGGTGGCCGAACCTATGCGACTGCTCCCACCGTAGATATGGTCAAGGGTGGAATTAAATACCGTGACACTATTATTATTTGCGACACCGCTATAAGAATGACCGCCGCGCACATCCATATCAAAGCCCTCGGTGATGTTAATCAGGCTGACATTGTTTTGCTCCACCGTGCCTGTTTGCGAACCTGCGCCAAATACCAACACAGGGCTTGCCAATACGTCCGCGGCATTAATATTTTGCACAGTGAGGTCATATCCGGTGAGTTTTTTGTTGTCACCAATGTTGTTATCGCTAATCGCTCCAATAATATTGGCATTAATATTATTGTCGGTAATAACCTGTTCCGTGAGCGTAATCAGTTTATTTTCCGAATCTAAATAATAATATTTTTTATTAAATGAGCCATTTTCTATTTTTGAATTGACCGATTGCCACCGGCTATTTAAATTTGAACTACCGTCGATGGCAAAGGCCGTGTTTGAACATAACAATGAAATGAACATCGCAATGGAAGTCTTGTGGAATTGATGTAAATAATGCATATGTAAATCCCTTATTCAGCTGAAATAATAAGTCCCTTAGAGCAATTAAATTCACTTTACTACATACATCAATCGCTCCCGAATCATTATATAAAATAATATATAGTGATAGAGAAACATACTAATACAGCTAAAGAATAAGTTACAAATGAAAAAAGAATTCTTGGTTAAAATTACCAAATATTGAGTATAAAAAGGGAAGGTGAGTTACACCCTAGCCAACGGATTAAGATACGGATTTTTATAGCTGAACATTGCTTCAATTATGCTAAAATACCGCCCGATTCAGCATTACTCCAAGAAATTTATGAAAAAACAAAATTCCGTTAAAAAAACGCCCTTGTCTGTGGAGCAGCAGGCCCTCGTCGCTCAACTTTCCGAAATGATGAATGTGGATTATCGCCGCCTGTTCAGCCGTATTCGCGGCCTGACGAATGTGAAAAACGAGCAGACCCGTCAAACGGTGATGACAGAGATCGAACAGGACATTGTGCGGGCGAAAGAACGGTTATTACGTCGGCAGACGCTAATACCGGCGATCACTTATCCTGATCTGCCCGTTTCCGCCCGACGTGAAGAGATTTTAAGAGCCATTGCGGCAAACCAAGTGGTGGTGATTGCAGGGGAAACCGGTTCGGGCAAAACCACGCAGCTGCCGAAAATGTGTCTGGAGCTGGGGCTGGGCCAAAAGGGGATGATCGGTCATACCCAGCCACGCCGTATCGCGGCCCGCTCGGTGGCGACGCGGATTGCGGAAGAATTGCAAACGGAACTCGGCGGCATTGTGGGCTATAAGGTACGTTTTAACGATCAGGTAAGCGAAGACACTCAAATCAAGCTGATGACAGACGGTATTCTGCTGGCGGAAATTCAGAGCGATCGCTTTTTAAATCAATATGATACGCTGATTATTGACGAAGCTCACGAGCGCAGTTTGAATAACGATTTTATTTTGGGTTATCTCAAACAGTTATTGCCGCGTCGTCCTGATCTAAAAGTGATCATCACTTCGGCAACCATTGATGTGGAACGTTTTTCCAAGCATTTCAACAATGCGCCGATTATTGAAGTATCGGGGCGAACTTTTCCGGTGGAAGTACGTTATCGTCCTATTGTGGAGGACGAGGAACAGGATCAGCTGCAAGGCATTTTGAACGCGGTGGACGAACTACAAGCGGAAGGTCGCGGCGATATTTTGATATTCCTGAACGGTGAGCGGGAAATTCGGGATACCGCCGAAGCACTACAGAAACAACAGCTCAGACATACGGAAATCCTGCCGCTGTACGCACGTTTATCCGCTCAGGAACAGAATAAAATTTTTCATCCCGGCGGATTAAATCGCATTGTGCTGGCAACCAATGTGGCGGAAACCTCCTTGACCGTGCCGGGGATTAAATATGTAATCGACCCCGGTACCGCCCGCATTTCCCGCTACAGCTACCGCACCAAAGTGCAACGGCTGCCGATTGAACCGATTTCGCAAGCTTCGGCAAACCAGCGCAAAGGCCGTTGCGGCCGTGTATCGGCGGGGATTTGTATTCGTTTGTATTCGGAGGAGGATTTTAATAATCGCCCTGCATTTACCGATCCTGAAATTCTGCGTACCAATTTGGCCTCGGTTATTCTGCAAATGACCGCGTTGGGGCTGGACGATATTGACGCGTTTCCTTTCGTGGACGCGCCCGACAAACGCCATATTCAGGACGGAATTAAATTGTTGGAAGAATTAGGGGCGTTTGAATATCGCGAGCGTTCTTCCCGTCGTCGCGGCGCCCTGCATACACCAAAAAATTCCGAAGATGTTGAACAGGGTACAAGCCGACAACGGGTGTTAACAGAGCAGGGACGCCGGTTGGCTCAGCTTCCTGTGGATCCTCGTTTGGCAAAAATGCTGCTAAGTGCGGTGTCGTATTCCTGTGTTTTGGAAGTGATGGTGATTGTTGCCGCGTTATCCATTCAGGATCCGCGCGAACGCCCGCAGGAAAAACAGCAGGCGGCGGATGAAAAACATCGTCGTTTTGCTGATAAGAAATCGGACTTTCTGGCATTCTTAAACCTGTGGAATTACCTACAGGAGCAGCAAAAAGCCCTGAGCAAGAATCAGTTTCGTCGCTTGTGTCAGAAAGAATTTCTGAATTATCTGCGCATCCGTGAATGGCAGGATATTTATCATCAGATTCGCCTTAGCGTACGGGAAATGGGGTTGCCGATTAATGCCTCGCCGGCCGAATATCAGCAAATTCACACCGCGCTTTTAAGCGGCTTGCTCTCTCATATTGGTATGAAAGAGGCAGAAAAACAGCAATATCTCGGGGCACGCAACGCCCATTTCGCGATTTTCCCCAACTCCGTTTTGTTTAAAAAACAACCTAAATGGGTGATGGCGGTGGAATTGGTGGAAACTTCGAAATTATGGGGGCGCATGGTGGCGGAGATTGAACCGGAATGGATCGAACCGCTGTGTACGCACCTGAGCAAAACCAGCTATGCGGAACCCCGCTGGTCGAAATCGCGCGGTCAGGTCATTGCCGATGAGAAAGTCAGTCTGTATGGTGTGCCGATTGTAGCAAACCGCCCGGTGAATTATGGCGCTATCGATCCGCGGGTGAGCCGTGAAATTTTTATTCAGGCGGCGCTAGTGGAGGGAAACTGGCACACCAAACACAAGTTCTTTTTTGCAAATCAAAAGCTTATCCGTGAAGTGGAAGAGCTGGAGCATAAATCCCGCCGCCGCGATATTCTGGTAGATGAGCACACTTTATTTGAATTCTATGATGCCCGCGTTGGCGCTGAGGTAGTGTCGCAGAAATATTTTGATGCATGGTGGAAAAAGGCGGAGCGGCAAAATCCCGAGCTGCTTAATTTTGAAAAATCTTTCCTGATGAATGAGAACGCCGACAATATCAGTAAGCTGGATTTCCCTAATTTCTGGCAGCAGGGTAATCTGAAATTAAAGCTCAGTTATCAGTTTGAACCGGGCTCTGACGCGGACGGCGTCACCGTGCATATTCCGTTGTCGTTGCTCAATCAGGTTGAAATGACAGGTTTTGACTGGCAGATCCCGGGACTTCGCCAAGAGCTGATTGTGGCGTTAATCAAGGCCTTGCCGAAATCCCTGCGTCGTAATTTCGTGCCCGCGCCGAATTATGCCGTGGCGTTTTTAGGACGAGTGACGGATACCGGCAAGCCGCTGCCGGAAGCCTTGAGTGATGAGCTGCGGCGGATGACCGGCGTGCAAGTTGAACCGGACGAGTGGAAACTCGACCAAATAGCACCGCACTTGCGCATGACTTTCCGCGTTATTGACGATAAGGGCAATAAAATTGCCGAAAGTATGAATCTGGATGAACTGAAATTTCAGCTCAAAGACCGCGTGCAGCAAAGCATTTCCGCCGTGGCGGACGACGGCATTGAGCAGAGCCACATTCATATTTGGAATTTTGACCGCCTGCCGCAATGTTACGAACAGAAAAAACCGGGGTTTACGGTCAAGGCGTTTCCCGCCATTGTGGATGAAAAGGATTCCGTCGGCATTAAATTATTTGAAACCGAGCACGAACAGGCCGCGGCAATGCGGCAGGGATTGCGCCGTTTAGTGCTGCTTAACGTGCCGTCGCCGATTAAATATCTGCACGAAAAACTGCCGAATAAGTCTAAGCTGGGTCTGTATTTTACCCCTTTCGGCAAGGTGTTGGAGCTGATTGATGACTGCATTGCCTGCGGTGTGGATAAGTTGATTCAGGATTTCGGCGGTTTTGTATGGAATGAACAGGACTTCGACAAACTGCGGGATTTCGTGCGGGAAAACTTAAATGAAATTACCGTGGATATCGCTCGGCAAGTAGAACAAATTCTGACTGCCACCTTTGAAATCAATAAACGTCTGAAGGGCAAAATGGACTTCACCATGGCGTTTGCCCTGTCCGATATAAAAAATCAGCTGGCAGGTTTGATTTACCCGGGATTTGTTGAAAAAACGGGCTATCACCGCCTGCCTGACGTATTGCGTTATATGTATGCTATCGATAAACGGATCGATAAATTGGCTCAGGATATTAACCGCGATCGGGCGGCGATGTTGCGGGTGGAAGAAGTAACCAAAGCGTATCATCAGCTGTTAGCCAAACTGCCGAAATCCAAACCGCATTCCGATGAGGTGAAGGAAATTCCTTATATGATCGAGGAATTGCGCGTCAGCCTGTTTGCCCAGCAGCTCGGCACCAGATACCCGATTTCTGATAAACGGGTGATGAACGCAATTAAGGCGATCGGCTAGGGCAATGAAAGTGCGGTGCCGACAAAAGCTTTAGCTTTTGAACGTTGGCTTTGCCAACGGTGCCGAAGGCATAGCAACTTTTATGTAAAGTTGCGTATAAATTTTGATTTTTGAACCTGACGGGCGAGGCTGCCACCGGATTAACGAGATGACTTTTCAAGTAAACGACATGGATATTGAACAACTTAATCAACAGCTTGCCGAGCTGGCGAAGCAAACCCGCCGGGCTATTGATAGCAATGATTTTTCCTTAGCCAAACAAACGATTCTGAACGTGTTGAAAATGGTACCGAATCATGATATCGCGTTGGCGGATTTGGCTTTTGTCGAGTCAAAACTGGGCAATAAAGAGGCGGCGATGACGGCGGCGGAACAAGCGTTACAATACAGCCGCAAGCCGATTGACCCTTATATTTATGATACGCTGGTATCTCGGGCAAATGATCTTAATCGCCGTGAGGAAGCCTTTTATTACGCGAAGCTGGCGATTAAAACCAAGTTAGAGCAGGTTAAAGATAAACCTTATTATCCTTTGCCGGCCCGGGCCGCGCCGGGGTTAAGCACCGACCCGGCACAGAATATCATCAGCTATTCGGTGTTTGGTGCGCAACCGCGTTATTGTGAAGTGGCGGTGCTGAACGCCAAACTGGCAAAGTTAATTTATCCGCAATGGACTTGCCGGTTTTATGTGGATCAATCCGTGCCGGAAAATGTGGTTGAACGTTTGCGCCTGAATAACGCCGAAGTGGTATATGTTAATGAAGAACAGCAAAAGATTTCCGGGTTATTCTGGCGGTTCTTTGTGATGGACGACCCGCGGGTGCGATGTTTTATGGTGCGGGATGCGGATTCCCTGCTTTCGTTTAAAGAGCAGGCGGCTGTGAACGAATGGCTTGCTTCAGGCAAATATTTTCACGTCATGCGTGATGGTGTCGGTGAGAGCGAACTTATTTTAGCCGGAATGTGGGGCGGTTATACGGGAGTGTTCCCTAATATGCAACAGATTATCCGGCGCCATTATGCACAGATTCAAGTATTTAATAAAACGATTGACCAATATTTCCTGCGGGAATTGTGGCCGACGATTAGTCGGAGCCTGTGTTTGCACGAAAGCGTTCAACTGCAAAAAGGCAGCCTGCCTTTTCCGGATTATGAATTGTCCGATATTGAAAAAATCCCCTATTTTCATATCGGCATGGTGGATGCTCATCTGCTGCATACCCGCATTGATGTGGAGGACCCGAGCGCTGAGCGGATTCACTGGTTCTTACAGGATGAGCATAATAATACGGTTTGCCACTACATTGCGGCCGTACCTGAATCAAGAGTGGTAACCCTTTATCTGCCGTACTTTTACAGCAAGCGTATTCAACGTCAGGAATGGACGATAAAATATCATAAAGCGGAATAATTCACCGTGAGTAAGACAGATCGCAAAATGACAAAGTGCGGTGCTGAAAAGCTGAATTTTTTGTAATTACCGCACTTTGAGGGATCGGATTACAACCAGAAAAAATAGCCAATCGCAGAGATAATAAAGATACAGGTGAGATTAATTTTATAAGAACGCAGCATATCTTTTTGTTTCACCATGCCCGTACTGAACACAATGGCGTTTGGCGGCGTACCCACCGGCATCATAAAGGCACAGGAAGCGCCGAGACCGATAATCAGGGCAAAACCCAACGGCTGAATATTTAAGGATTCCGCGATGGAAATAAAGATTGGCACGAGTAACGCCGCGCTTGCCGTATTGGAGGTAAACTCGGTCAGTAACACGATAGAAGCGGCGATGATCAGGCAAATGATGTAGTAATGTTTGCCTTCGATTAACGCCACAATGCCTTCCGCCATAATGCGGCTGGCTCCGGTATGGGTCAGCACGGCACTCAGGGTTAAGCCGCCGCCGAACAGATACAGCACGCCCCATTCGGTATTACTTTGAATCTGATGCCATGTTACCACGCGGGTAATGCACAGCAGCAGGGCGGCCACTAAGCCGACAATACTGTCAAAGCCGCCGATGGCGGCAGGTAAGCCCAGGGCATCGGAAATAATAGGGTTAAGCTGACCGCCGAATACCCAACAGAGAGCGATAAACACGAAGATGATTAGGCTGATAATGCGTTCGCGGTTCATTTCGATTACTTCAAAATCGTAATTGAAACCCTGATTAAAACGAGGGCGGAAGTTGAGATATAAAATACCGATTACCAACGGAAATAAAATCAACATCGCAGGCGTGCCGTATTTCATCCAGTCTGCAAAGGTGAGGTGCAGCTGGGAGGCGGCAATCGCGTTCGGCGGGCTGCCGACCAGCGTTCCCATGCCGCCGATACTGGCGCTGTAGGCAATGCCGAGCAATACGAACGTATAGGTATTATGTTCTTTTCTCCGATCCATATTGCCTAAAATTCCCATGGCGAGCGGAATCATCATGGCTGCGGTCGCGGTGTTGCTCATCCACATGGAGAGAAAACCGGTAACAATGAACAGAAATAGCACCGCGGTAAAAAGATTACCTCTGGCTAATGCCATGATTTTGTTGGCAATCAAACGATCGATTTTTTGAATATGCAGTGCCGTCGCCAGAGCGAATCCGCCGAAGAACAGGAAAATAGTCGGATCGGCAAAAGCAACCAGAGCTTCTTTTGAGGAAACCACCCCTAAGCCGATTGCCAATACCGGCACGAACAGAGCGGTAATCGTCACATTTAACGCTTCCGTAAGCCAAAGCACGGCAACAAAGGCAAGCAGCGCTAACCCCTTGGTCGGCGCGGGCTCAAAGGGTAAAAACTCTAGTAAAAGAAAGAACAATACGATGTCTGCCAGTAGAATCAAAAGATCCCTCATATGTGCATTTTTTCCCATGGAAAACAGTTTCTCATCATTATGGTTTAATCGGTTTCTCGTTTCAGCTTGTGGCTGAGACAAACAATATTGTGTTTGCAACTAATAATAGATCAAAACTAAGCGAACTACTATATATAAATTATTAATGGGTGGTTATTCCTCAATAGATAATAAAGATAAGGTTGAAATGGCTTTGCCCACTAAGGAACGGCGGGAATTAGATTCAAAAATAACCATAAGTAAACCGTTATATGATAAATATTTGGCCGCACAGTTGGGAAAATATAAATCAGGTAATCTTATAGTTTGAGTGGTAATAGAAGAATATTTAAAATATCTGCTGAAGGAAGTTTAAGCGCTTCGGTAGTAGAAGGTCATGCAATTTTTTAAAGAGTAGAACGATGAAAAATATATTTAATAAATATTTATACTAAGAAAAAGATAGAGACAGAAACGATTATAGTTAATGAAAACAATGAAAAAGTGTTTTTGATGAAATTGGCAATAACGCTTTTACATTAATAATGCGATTCTAGATGAGTGAGAAATAATGTTGAGCGTTTAAATTATCGGCTGGTAGTGAAGTCAAAGTGCGGTGCCGTTTTCTCGAGTTTTGCAAGTTCAGAAACTCAGAAAATCAACACCGCACTTTGCTGAAGAATGAAACTTTGTCGCACACAATGCAATTAAACATCGTAGGTTCCCATCACGACGGCTTTAGCTAGAATATGATTCTGCATGGCAAAATGCAGCTCATTAAAGCGGAAGCCGGGCCGGAGATTAAGCTTACAGTCTAGTGCATAGACGATGAGTTCATAGCGATGCAGGCAGTTGGGCGGAGCCATACCGCCGTATGCGGAGGCTTCGGCAATATCAAATTTGCCTAGCACGCTTGCCCAAGAATTTGCGCCCTGCACGAAATCCGTAGCCGTTTGGCTTTCATTTTCGCCGACGGAAGTACGGGTTAAATCGGCAATCAGCCAATGGATCCACACAAAACCGCTAGCGGTAATGGCATCCTTGTCTTCCAATACTACGGCAAAAGACTGCGTGCCTTCGGGGGCTTCGATAATTTCAAAGGGAATTGAATAACTTGGCATGCCATTCGGGCTGAATTGTTGTCCGCGTTTACCGTATTTATCCGCAAACGCACCGTTTTGAATAGCTGAACTGGTAACTTTCATAAGCTCTCCTTTTTATTTGTTTGGAACATATTTGCCGCTTCGGCTGATATCGTAAATTAATGTAAATTTTGTTACAATGCAATTTCTTTTATTCTAGCGAGAAATTCATTATGCACTGTCCTTTTTGTTCCACCGAAGAAACCAAAGTGATTGACAGTCGCTTGGTGTCCGACGGCTATCAGGTCCGTCGTCGTCGGGAGTGTACGAATTGTCATGAAAGATTTACTACGTTTGAAACCGCAGAGTTGATCATTCCGAAAATTGTGAAAAATAACGGTACGCGCGAACCTTTCCATGAGGATAAATTGCGCCGCGGTATTCAGCACGCTTTGGAAAAACGCCCTGTCAGTTCGGACGACATTGAAAAAGCCATCAGCCATATTATTCACCAGCTGCAAGCCACGGGAGAGCGTGAAGTGCCGAGTAAATTAGTCGGGACGCTGGTAATGGATGAACTGAAGAAACTCGACAAAGTCGCCTATATCCGTTTTGCTTCCGTGTATCTGAGTTTTGAAGATATTAATGAGTTCAGTAAAGAGATTGAAAAGTTAAAGGAATAACCATGTCGAAATATCCCGTCTTTACTCCGCAAGATATTGAATTTATGCAAAAAGCCATTGATTTGGCCGGTAGAGGTCAATTTACCACAACACCGAATCCCGCCGTGGGCTGTGTGTTGGTGAAAGATGGCGAGATTGTCGGTTCGGGCTTTCATTTGAAAGCGGGCGAGCCCCATGCGGAAGTGATGGCATTGCGGGCGGCGGGAGATAAAGCGAAAGGCGCTACCGCTTACGTTACCTTAGAACCTTGTTCACATTTCGGGCGTACGCCGCCCTGTGCTTTAGGGCTGATTACAGCGGGTGTGAGCCGCGTTGTGGCGGCAATGCGCGATCCTAATCCTCAGGTCGCCGGTAAAGGCCTGCAGATGCTGAAGGAAGCGGGGATTCAAACTGAGGTGGGATTATTGGAGGAGCAGGCGGAGCAGTTGAATAAAGGCTTTTTAAAACGCATGCGTAGCGGTACGCCCTTTGTGCGGCTTAAAATGGCAATGAGTATTGACGGTAAAACCGCCATGGCGTCGGGTGAAAGCCAATGGATTACGGGAGAATCGGCCCGTCGGGACGTACAAGCGGAACGGGCCAAAGCATCGGCGATTTTATCCACCAGCCGCACCGTATTAGCGGATAATCCTGCGTTAAACGTGCGTTGGGCGCAATTTCCCGCATCGTTGCAAGCGGAATACGCCGAACAAGATGTACGCCAACCCGTGCGTATTATTTTGGATTCTCAGCAGCAGGTTGGTCCGGAACAACGTCTCTTTGAAATTCCATCGCCCGTGTGGCTGGTGGGAACAACACCACGGGATATGAGCCGATTTCCTGATTTTTGTCAATCTATCGAACTACGGCTTGAGCCGAATCAAACCTTGTTGCAGGCACTTATGTTAGAGTTGGGCAAACGCCAGATTAACAGCCTTTGGGTTGAGGCGGGAGCAAGCCTGGCCGGGGCATTAATCGAACAGCATTTGGTGGATGAATTAGTGGTTTATATCGCGCCGAAACTGCTGGGGTCCGATGCCCGCAACCTGTGCGACTTACCTCATCTTCGGCGGCTTTCCGAGGCGCCGTTGTGGAATCTGCGGTCTGTGCAAAAAATAGGCGACGATATTAAACTTAACTATTCAGTAAGGAATCTCTAATGGTGAAAAAAATCCTTCGTTCGGTTGTGATTGGACTTCTTGCAGCCGCCGTTATTTTGTGGGCGTTACCTCGATTCAGTTCATCGGGTTCATCGCTTTATTTAGGGGAAGATGCGGTGATTTCCTTTAAAAACGCAGTGCGTGTTGCCTCGCCCGCGGTGGTGAATGTGTATAACCAATCTTTTTCGTCTTCACCTAATAGTCAATTTCAGGTAAGCAATCTGGGATCCGGTGTGATTATGCGCAAAGACGGCTATATTCTCACCAATAAGCATGTGATTCAGAATGCGGATCAGATTGTGGTGGCGTTGCAGAACGGCAGCATTTTTGAGGCAAGTCTGGTGGGGTCGGACACACTTACCGACTTGGCCGTACTGAAAATCAGAACTGATGATTTGCCGACCATTCCGCAGAATTTAGAACGGCAGGTGCATGTAGGGGATATCGCCTTGGCGATCGGCAATCCTTACAACCTCGGACAAAGTGTTTCGCAGGGCATTATCAGCGCGGTGGGGCGTAATGCGGTGGGTGATTTCGTCGGGCGGCAGGATTTTATCCAAACCGATGCCTCCATTAATCGCGGTAATTCAGGCGGAGCGTTGATTAATTCACTGGGTGAATTGGTGGGCATCAGCACTCTGAGTATCGGCAAAGACGCCAACGATATTGCGGAGGGCCTGAATTTTGCCATTCCTACACGTATTGCCAACGATGTGCTGAATAAAATTATCAAGGACGGCCGTGTGATCCGCGGCTTTTTCGGTGTGCAAGCGGATATTTTGTTCAACAATGGACAAGATGACACATCAAACGGAGTCAAAATTAAAAGCGTATTAACCAACGGCCCGGCGAATAAGGCGGGTCTGCAAGTAAATGACGTGGTACTGAAGTTTAATCATGAGGCGATTTCCTCTCCCGCGCAAATGATGAATATCATCAGCAATACCCGCCCGAACACTACGGTGGATGTGGAAATATTACGCAATGATAAAATTCTCACCCTGCCCGTAACGATAGAAGAATATCCCGATAGCGTACGTTGAGCAAATTCTAATGTTAGTCCCCGTCAAGGAAAAAACTCCCGAACACAGCACCGCACTTTGGCTATGGAAAACAAAGTGCGGTGCTGAAATTAAGCGTTTTTAGAATTTATAACTAACCGTTGCGGTAATGTTCCGTTCCGCGCCGAAATAGCAATAATACGAGCAGCCGGCGAGGTATTTTTTATCGGTCAGGTTGTTCACATTGATTTGCAAACGCCAGTTGTCGGCAAAGTCGTATTGAGCCATTAAGTTAACCAGAGTGTAAGATGGAACTTTATAACCCGGCCAGTATTGTTCATCCACGGTGCCGCCTACATAACGCACACCGGCTCCAATCATTAAACGATCCAATAACCCTGCGGTAAAACGATATTTCAGCTGAGCCGATACCTGATGACGCGGCGTTAAGGATTTACGCACGGTTGAATAGCTGGTTAGATCCTGTTTTGCATCGGTATAGGTATAAGCCAATAATGCATTCCAGTTTTCACCGATATTGGCGTCGGCTTGAATTTCCACCCCTTTGCTGCGGGATTTACCCACCTGACGGGATACGCCGCTCGGATCCGGCACGAGGGAATTTTTCTCTTGCAGATTAAAGTAGGCAACGGATATTTTGCCGTCAATCCAGCCGGGCAGATATTTGAAGCCCGCTTCATACTGACGGCCTTCATAAGGTTTGTAGCCGTTGCCGTAAGCGTCGGAACCCGCCAGCGGGCGGAAAGATTCGGAATAAGCGACATAAGGGGAAATACCGCTATCGAAGTTGTACATGGCGCTGGCCTGATAAGTATTGTGGCTGACGTTATAGCTGCCGTAATTGCCGCCGGAAAGAGAATCACTTCTCGCTTTATCATGGCGGGCACCGAGGTTTAGCACGGCATTGCCGAAGGTGGCCTGATCGCGCAAATACAAGCCGGTTTGATAAACATGAGCGTAATAATCGTAACCGACTTTACCGATCCCGGCGTGGTCCGGCACCGGGTTGAATAAGTCGGTGGAATTGACTTGGCCAAAACCGTTGTTTAGCCCGTTGGTTTTGGAGCGCATGTAATCCACACCGACCAACAGAGTATTTGACCAGTTATCGCCTTTCCATTCTTTGCTTAAACGGTTATCGATGGTATGGGTGCGCATAGTGCCGTCGGTGTAAGAATAGCCGCGATAAGCGGTGCGATTGCCGTCGGAAGACCAGGCAAACACGCCCAGCCAATCTAATTTTTGTTCATAGTATTGATAATTCTGAGTGAATTTTAATCCGTCACCGAAATCATGAATGAATTCGTAGCCTAAACGGATTTGGTTACGATCAACATATTCGTCGGGCTCGCCATAGTTTACGCCACGGGAAATTGTTCCTGCGGAGGTGGCGAATAATGAACCGGCGGCAGGTAAATGAACGCTGGTCGGTTTACCCACTTGGCGGGTAAAGCTAGTTAATAAAGTTAAACTGGTTCTGTCACTGATATCCCATGTCAGACTCGGCGCAATGTAATAGTTGTCGGTACGACCGTTTACATCGCCTTTGCGGTGGTAATATTCACCTACTACACGATAACGTATGCTGTTGTCTGCGGTCAGACTGCCGCTGTAATCACCGAACACGCCGCGGTAACCCTGAGTACCGTAATGCAGACCGAATTCACCCTGCGGGGTTTTAGTCGGACGTTTGGTGACGAGGTTTACCAGACCACCGGCTTCGGACGCACCGTAAGTAATGGAATCCGCTCCTTTAATAACCTCTATCGCTTCTAAACCATAGGTGTTCGGTTGTGCCTGAAAGAAGCCGTTATTGGCAACACGTGAACCGTCAACGGAAAGGCTGGGATCAAAACCGCGGATTTTAATCCATTCCTGTTTGGTGTCATTGCCATACATTCCCACATTAATACCTGCTTCATAACGTAACGCTTCATCGACTTTCACGGCGGCGGCTTCGCTGATTTGTTGTGCGGTAATCACCGCGTTAGATTGAGCGGATAAAAAATTAACACCGCCATTAACTTTATCGGCGGAGCCCACTACCTTAATCGCCTCAAGTTCTTCTGTGGCGGTTTCCTCCGCCATGGCGGGGTTAAGGGCAGACAGTACGGCGACCGCCGTCGTAGTGTAAATAAAGGTTTTTTTCATATTAAAGTTCCTCAACTATGGATGAATAATCGAGTATCGCCGTTATGGTCTGTACTCATGGTTTGATTTTTTTACCGTATCACACGGCGATCTCACGCCCTTCGCCGAACAGTCCGCGCAGATGGTCTTGACGGATTAACGGCAACAGGCCACCAAGGTGATAGTGATAGTGTTTGAGTGTATTAAAAAATATATTCATATTCGGTTCCAACAGTCAGATTTTTCTCATCATTAATAAAAAATACCCGCCGCCGATGAGGGTCGCCACTAAACCCGCAGGAATTTCATAGGGGAATAATAACTGGCGACCAAGCCAATCGGCGAGCACCATAATCATGCCGCCCAATAGCGCGGCGACCGGTAGTTGGCTGCGTGCCCTGCAGGCGCCGAGGGTTCGGGCGAGGTGTGGTACCAGTAGGCCGATAAAGCTGAGCGGGCCGATAATCAGAGTGGCGACAGCGGTCAGCAAGGCGGAGAATAAAATCAGGATCCAGCGCACTTTAATGATGTTCAGCCCTAGTGACTGCGCCATAGGTGCTTGTAGAGCGAGGATTTCCAGCCAACGGCTGAAAATAAGAGCGCATGCCAGCAGAACGAGGCTGATAACACAAAAGATCAAGGCAAAGTCCGCATGGATCTGCTGGGTGGAACCGGACGTCCATGCAATCAGTTGGATGGCGCGCGGGTCACCGCCGGCAATGACGAGCCGCTGTAGAGTGTCAAATAACGCGGACAGGGTGATCCCCGTGAGCAGCACTTTTTCAGGCAGCATGCCATTGCGTTGGTTAATCCCGGCGATGATGGCAAGTGTAATTAACGCACCAAGCACGCCGGCAATCCAGAACAGACCGGCGGCAGGTTGTTCGGTTAAAAACAGCACGGCTAGAATTCCTATGCCACAGCCTGAGGAGACGCCAAGCAGTTCGGGGCTTGCCATTGGATTAAGAGTTAAGCGCTGCAGCAGCACGCCGGCGACTGCCAGCAATATGCCGACGGATAATGCTCCCAGCACGCGAGGGTAGCGTAAATCAAAAATTTCCCGCAGCGTGTCGGGAAAATTCAGATACCATTGCTGACCGTTTTGCCCCAGATTTAAAGCTATAAAACAGGCCGCGGCAAGTCCGCCAAACAAAAGCCAGGTAAAGTGCGGTGTCAATTTTCGTTGTTTTTCCACCGGGTGCTCGGTTAAACGACCTGTGTTCGGCAGAGCTTTGAACATCAGCCAGAGCAATAATGGTGTGCCGAGCAGGGCGGTGACGGCGCCGGTCGGCAGGTTGATGTTATACATCAGGCTTAAAAATTGCAGCACTAAGTCGGTGATAGCCAGCAATAATGCGCCGCTGACAAAGGATAAAATCAGCCGGTGGCGAAAATGCCGTACACCCAGCTGACATACGATGGTGGCGGAAGCAAGGCCGATGAAGCCCAACATTCCAACCGCACTGACAACTGCGGCGATTAAAAAGGACGCCGCCAGCACGCCGATAATACGCAGGCGGGTTACCGGCACGCCAAGACTGACGGCGTTACTGTCGTTGAGAGACAAAATACTGAACGGGCGGATGAGCAAACCGATAAGCACAAATACCGGCACGGCCTGCATGAACAGCCATTGGGTATCGCGCCAGGATTCCTGTACCAACGAGCCTGCGCCCCATTGGGCCAGCCCGCGGGATTCTTCCGGATAAAACAACATCATCAAAGCGGAAAGCGCGCCGAAGTAGAGATTGACCACCAAGCCTGCCAGAATGAGTAGCAGCGGTGACATGGTTTTGCGCCAGGATAAACATAACACCAGAGTGAGACTGATTGCCGCGCCGAGCGTGGCGATCAGGCTGGAACCGAATTCCAACCGGTTCGGTGCGAAAATAGCGGTAAGAAAAAGAGCGAGCTGAGCGCCGCTGTTGATACCGAGAGTGTTGTCGGAGGCGAGAGGATTGTTCATGACCTGTTGTAACAACAGACTGGCAAAACCGAGAATACCGCCTGCCAGCAGCGCAATGCAGATACGTGTCAGGCTGTAACTTTGAATCAGCAATAAATCAAGGCTGTCACTTTGTTTAAAAAGTGCGAAAAAGCCTGTATTTTCAGGTAATTGAAATATTAATAAACTTATAGCTAAAGTCACAAAGACAATGCTCAGTATCGCAAAGAAGTAAAGTGCGGTGTTGTTTTTTTGAGTTTTTACCATGGCTCACCACCATAGATTAATCCATTCAGCAACGTTTCCGCAAAACGCTGCGCGGAAGGTATGCCGCCAAAGGTCCAGATCGCGGGCAGCACTAAGGCGTTCTGTGACATAGGCAAATGCTGCCACAGGGTGTTGTGCGTCAATGCTCGGGCGATGTCGGCGGGATAGGGTTTCACCACTACAAAGCGGGTATCGGCGGGTAACTTGACAAGCCGAGTGACAGCAATGGTGTCGAAGCCCCAGATATTTACTTCCTGCTGCCAGGCATTGGTGAATCCCAGTTGTCGCAGTACTTCACCGAACGGACTGTTCACACCGTAAATGCGTAAATGACGGGTATCGATAAACTGCACCAAAGCAATCGGGCGATCGGTAAACGGCTTGGCTTGCGGACGTAACGTTGCGATACGCCGGTTAAAGGTTGCCAGCAGTTGTTCCGCCCGTTCGGGTTCGCCAAGCAGCCGGGCGATTTGCTGTGTCGCCGTGACGATGTTCCGCCACGCGTCGCCCTCCTTATAAAAATCCACCGTGCTGACCATGGCAAAAGGCTTGAGGGTTTGCGCGGCCGATTGATAAAAAGAGGAATTGATAAAATGCAGCGGATGAGTATGGCTGTTATGAGATAGCCGTATGACCTGTTCTGCGTTCGGTTGATTACGCAGGCCGAGATCGAGAATGTCAGGTTGTAATTGAGGTTTCACTACCCATTTTTTATAACCCGCCACGTCTCCGATCGCCGCAGGTTGTACACCGAGCGCGATCAGAGTTTCCGCCACCGTCCAGTCTAAAGTCGCGTAGTTAGGCTGCAGTTCCGGCTCCGCCCGAGCCAAGGTCGCCGTCAGCAAGGCACAAAGCGCGGTGAGATATTTTAGAGTTTTGATCATACGCATTTATCAGAAAAAGCTGACAGGCCGGCCGTTGTCAGGGTGTGCAATCACATTGAGGTGAATGCCGTAAATATCATACAGCGAGGCCGGTGTGACTATTCGGCCGCTGTCGCCCTGTGACAGTAAACGGCCGCTGTGTAGGGCAACCAACTGATCGCAAAAACGCGAGGCCAGATTAATATCGTGGATTACAATCACGATGCCGAGATTCAGTTCACGGCTCAGTTTTTGAATCAGCTGCATGACTTCTACTTGATGAGCGATATCAAGAGGCGCCAGGGGTTCGTCCAGCAGCAGAAAATGACTTTGTTGAGCCAATAGCATGGCAAGCCAGATACGGGAACGTTCGCCGCCGGATAAAGTATCAATCAGTTGATCGGCAAATGGTTCGGTGTGGGTCAGCGCCATGGACTGCCGCACAATGTTTTGATCCGTCGCGCCGGTACGCCCGAACAGACCTTGCCAGGCGTAACGCCCCATGGCGATCAGTTCACGCGCGGTCAGTTGGGTGGCGGTGGGCAAATGCTGCGGCAGATACGCCACTTCGCGGGCAAATTCACGGCTTTCCCATTGTTCGATAGGCTTATCGTTCAGCGTGATTTCGCCCGAAGAAAGTTTATTTTGGCGAGCCATGAGTTTAATCAAGGTGGATTTTCCCGAACCGTTATGGCCGATTAAGCCGTAAACCTTTCCCCGTTCAAAGACGAGTGAAATAGGGTGGAGCAGAGTTCTGCCGGGGATGCCAAACGAAACTTGATTAAGCCTAAACACAGCAATGCCTTAATTAAAAATAATAAAAATGAGTAAAAAAACAGGGAGGAATTCTATATGAAAATAGTTTTTATTTCAATTCGGTTTAGGATATGTACCGAAACATAAAAACCACATGATGACGGCGGAAGGCGGAATTTAAGGACGTATGAAAATACGTCCTTAAAATAAACGCGGTTATTTAAACCAGATTACTGATAAAAATGACAATAATAATAAACGGCACAACGTATTTAACATAGTTGAACCAAACTTTAACGAAAGTTGAATCCGGGGTTGATGAAAGTTCTTGTTTGGCTTGGTCTTTTAATACGAAACCCACGAAAACCGCACAGCCAAGTGCGGTGAGTAAAAACAGAATATTGCCGCTGACGTAATCAAAGGCGTCAAAAATGCTTTTACCGAAGAATGTTACGTTTTTCCAGACATTATCACCCAGAATGGACGGCACGTTACCCAGCAGAAAAATAGCGCCGAGGGTGAGCACAATCGCTTTACCGCGACGCATTCTTAATTTTTCCTGTAACGCGGTGATGATTACTTCGTAAATGGTGATGGATGTCGTCAGCGCGGCGATAAGCAGCAAGCTAAAGAACACAGTGGCAAAGAACGTGCCGCCCCACAGGTGCGAAAATACAATGGGTAAGCTTTGGAACACCAGTGTTGGGCCGGCGTTGGGAGCGATACCGAAACTAAACAGCGACGGGAAAATCATAAAGCCCGCCAATACGGCGATTAAGGTGTTGGTAAAACCTGTAATGATAGCGGTCTGAATGAGGTTTTCTTCCTTGCTTAAATAGCTGGAAAGGGTGATTAATACGCCGAATCCCAAGCTCAGGGCGAAGAATACCTGGCCCAACACCATAATAAATAATTTGGGCGTAATTTTAGAAAAATCGGGAGTAAGGTAATAAGCGATGCCTTCCATTGCGCCGGGCAGAGTGATATTACGGATCACCATACCGATCAGGAAGATAAACAGCAGCGGCATCAGGAATTTCACCGAACGTTCGATCCCGCCGATAATACCCTTGGCTAAAATAATGTAGTTGACCACGACGAAAATAAAGGTGTAAAGAATAATACGCAGCGGATCGTTGGAAATACTGGAATCGTAGAAAGCCTGAGCGGTATGTTTGGTGATCGGCTCGGAAATATTAAGTGAGCCCGTTAGCAGGCTGATAATATAATTCATGACCCAGCCGCCCAACACCATATAATACGCCATGATGCCGAAGGCACCGAGTAACCCCATATAGCCGAGGATTTTCCAGTATTTTGAATGTAATTTGTCGCCGAAAGCGTCAATGGAGTTAACACGTAAGCGGCGGCCGATCACGTTTTCAACCAGAATCATAGGAATCCCGATTACAATCATGGCAATACAGAAAAGCAACACATAGGCCCCGCCGCCGTTTTCGCCCACGAGATAAGGGAAACGCCAAGTTGCACCAAATCCGACGGTCGCTCCCGCGACTGTCATAATATAGGTGAGTTTACTTGACCACGTTTGTCGTTCTGATTGTTTTGTCATGGTAAGTTCTCTTATTAATAATAAAAAAGGGGCTATTTTTTCTAATTCGAATGAGATTGTCAATAAAACCTAGATATCGGTTTTGTCTTTGTATTCACATAAATCTTCAATGATACAGGAAGCGCATCTCGGTTTACGGGCGATACAGGTGTAGCGGCCGTGCAGGATGAGCCAGTGATGTACATCCGTTTTGAATTCCTCGGGTACCGCTTTGTTAAGTTTTTCTTCCACTTGCAGTACGTTTTTACCGGGCGCAAAACCCGTACGGTTTGCCACCCGGAAGATATGCGTATCTACCGCGATGGTCGGATGTCCGAAAGCCGTGTTCAGCACCACATTGGCGGTTTTACGTCCTACGCCGGCCAAAGTCTCCAGCGCGGCACGGTCTTCGGGGACTTCGCCGTGATGTTTTTCGAGCAGATCGCGGCAGGTTTTAATGATATTTTCGGCTTTGCTGTTATATAACCCGATGGTTTTGATGTATTTTTTCAGTTCATCCACGCCGAGATCCAAAATAGCCTGCGGCGTATTCGCCACGGCAAAGAGTTCTTTCGTCGCTTTATTCACGCTTTTATCCGTAGCCTGGGCGGATAAAATAACCGCGACTAGTAATTCAAACGGCGAATCATATGTCAGCTCCGTGGTAGGGTGCGGATTCTGATCACGCAGACGGGTGAGAATTTCAATACGTTGTTGTTTATTCATTAAGCTCTCTGATTGTTAGATCGTTAAAAGGTTTTAAATGCCGCAAATTTTCGTGAAAATTATTCCCGGATTGAATGCGCAACGCTTTTAGCCCGGTTATTTATTTTCCTGAACAATGTCCGCCAACACTTGCGCTTCGGTCAGCATTGGGGTCTCATTGGCTAAACGGCAGTAATCGGCTTGATGATCGGTAAAAATTTGCGCGTTGAGATTGAATTTTATCTGAGGGAAAAGCCCCGCCGACACATAATAACCGCCCGATAACAAATGATAATAAAGATGTGTTCCGCATTGCGCGCAAAACGCCCGTTCCGCCCATTCGGAAGAACGATAACAGCGCACCTTATCCGCGTTTTCCAGTTGAATCTCCTTAGCATCGAAAGCGAAAAACGGCGCTCCGCTCCATTTGCGGCACATGCCGCAATGGCAAGCGGTAATTTCCGTCTGGTCGGCGGTTTCAATTTTCACCGCACCGCATAAACATTGACCTTTCATTAGCATCGACCTCTCATTTTTTTCGGTTATCAATTATATTTTTTATCGCCAGCATAATGGCCAGACCGAGAAACGCGCCGGGCGGCAAAATAGCGAGTAATAAATTGCTGTCGTTATGGAAAAATTCGATCCGCAGGGATTTTGCCCAGCCGCCGAGCAGCTGATCTAAGCCGTCGAACAGGGTGCCGTTGCCGAGAATCTCCCGCAGCGAACCCAGTATAAACAGACTGCCGGTCATGCCTAAGCCCATGCTGAACCCGTCAAACACAGAATAGCGCAGGCTGTTTTTTGAGGCAAATGCTTCCGCCCGTCCGATGACAATACAGTTGGTCACGATCAACGGAATGAAAATCCCTAAGGATTGATACAGTTTATAAGTATAAGCATTCATCAGCAGCTGTACTATCGTTACGGTGGTGGCGATAATCATCACATAAATCGGAATACGGATTTCATGGGGAATGATTTTGCGGAACAGCGACACCATCGCATTGGTGCAGACCAGTACCAGCAAGGTGGCTAATCCCAGCCCGAGCGCGTTAGTCGCGCTGTTGGACACCGCCAGCAGCGGACACAGCCCGAGCAGTTGTACCAAGGTCGGGTTATTCTGCCAAATGCCCGCTTTAAAAAGATTTACCCATAGGCCCGGCTGCGATTCTGCCGTTTTCGACACCGCACTTTGCGCGGTAGCGGTGAAATCATCCGTTGAATCTTCCAAAGCGCGGTGCTGATTTTCTGAGTTTTGTAACATGTCGGTCATGGCTGATTGTGCTCCGTTTTATCCGCTTTTATCATGTTGATCATTTCTAATGCGGAACGTTTAACCTGATTTACCACCGCGCGCGGCGTAATGGTCGCGCCGGCAAACTGATCGAATTTACCGCCGTCTTTTTTCACCGCCCATTCGTGCATAGCCTGCGGACGGATAAACTGATGATCAAAACTGTGAATCCAATCGGATTTTCGTGTTTCGATTTTATCGCCCAGCCCCGGAGTTTCCTTGTGTTCCAATACCCGTACTCCCAGCACTTCACCTGCCGGAGTCATGCCGATCAGCAAACGGATATCGCCGGAATAGCCGTCATGCGCCGTTGCCTCAAGGGCGTAAGCGGTGATGCGACCGTTTTTACTCGCGGTGCAGATTTTGCTGATTTGCGGATTTTGCAGCGGTTTGCAGTCCGCCAGTAAATCATTATTAAAATAATCCTGCGGAATCACCTCAAGCAGCAATGAACGTTGCTGCGCATCGACTGCTTCGTCGATTTTGCCCTTAGTGGCAAAATAAATGCCGCTAGACAGCGCGGTACATACTAACGCAACGATACCGAGCAGCAATCCTGAGTGTAAGGTTGTTTTTATTGTACTCATTCGGGTTCCTTAACGCTTGTGACCCGCCACGCGGGGGCGACTGTATTGATCGATTAACGGCACACAAATGTTGGCGAGCAGAATAGCGAACGCAACACCGTCGGAATAGCCGCCGTAAAAACGGATTAAGCAGAGCAGCAAGCCTACCAACGCACCGAAGATTAATTTCCCTTTCGGCGTAATGGAAGCCGTGACGGGATCGGTGGCGATAAAGAATGCACAAAACATGGTCGCGCCGCTGAATAATTGCCAAAGCGGAGACGGCATATTGGCAGAAAAAAGCCAAGCCAGACCGCCGAAGACAAAGACGGTGGCTAATACGGCTACGGGAATCTGCCAGTGAATAATGCGTTTCCACACCAAAAATATACCGCCGATCAGAAAGGCTGAATTGACCTGAAACCAGCCCAATCCCGCAAATACAGATTGCCGGAATAGCGGCGATTGGTTGATTTGAACCAAATCACTGCCGCTTTTCAGCCCCGTTCGTACCGCGTCAAGCGGGGTGGCCGAACTCATGCCGTCAATGGCGGTGGTAAGCTGATGAAGGGTAAAACCATCACTGCTCACGCCACTGAAAATCAAGGAAACGGCGTCCGTTAACGTCGGCGGCTCGTTTAACAGCTGCACAGGGGGCAACCAGGTGGTCATCTGTAACGGAAAGGACACCAGCAAGATCACATAACCCACCATTGCGGGATTAAAGATATTCTGCCCCAGGCCGCCATACACATGCTTACCGAGCATCACCGCGCAGAATGTACCGATCAGGATTACCCAATAAGGCGCGTAGGGCGGAATCGCCACCGCTAAAATCAGCGCGGTCAGAGTTACGCTGAAGTCGGAAATATAAAATAATTTCGGTTTTTTACGCAGAATCGTCACCACAAATTCCAATAACAGCGCAAATATGATCGCCAACGCCGCCTGAATCAGCACCCCGAATCCGAAAAAATGGATTTGGGTAAAGATGGCGGGCAGCATTGCCACAATCACCCACAGCATAATACGTGCCGTGAGCTTGCCGGAATGGCTATGAGGTGAACTTGCGATTTTAAACATTTTGTACCTTTCGTAGATGGGAGAACGTTTCTCCCATTATCTCATTGAATTTACTTTGTTTTTCGGGTGATAAAGTTACCGCCCGTAATTACTTTTGTTGCCGAGTGGCTTTCTTCGCCTTGGCCCGCGCGATTGCCGCGGCAACGGCGGCTTTTTTCGGATCATCGAAAACTTGATTTTCCGACACCGCACTTTGCACGGTTTCGGCTGCCAGCTGAAGCTCGGCTTGCGTTCCTGCCGAACTTTGCTGAGCGGATTTCTTCGCCTTAGCTCGCGCGATTGCCGCGGCAACGGCGGCTTTTTTCGGATCATCGAAAACTTGCTTTTTCGACACCGCACTTTGTGCAGTTTCTCCACTTGTTGCCGGCACATTGAAATTATGATCGACGGATTGTTGCTGTGCCTGCTGGTGGGCTAAACGGCGGGCTTTGCGTAATGCCATTACTTCGGCGTTGTCAGGCAATACGTCACCTTGCTCTGATAGTATGGTTTTAACCGCTTGAACGTTCGGTTTATTGTCGGCTTGCGCCTGTTTAGCTTTCAAGCGTTGCAGCGCGGCCTGTACCGGATCAATGCCTTTCTGATTGGCCAGTTCTTCACGCCGCGTTGCGGCAGCCCGTTGCGACCGTTCTTTACGTTGCCGTTCTTCTTTCTCCATACGGGCACGTTTGGCTTCAAAGCGGATTTTCGCTTCTTCCGCCCGTTTTTCTTTTTCTTTGATTTCCCGGATTTTGGCTTTTTCCTGACGGAAATATTGAATCAGCGGGATGTGGCTTGGGCAAACATAGGCGCACAGCCCGCATTCAATACAGTCTTTAAGCTGATATTCCTGCGATTTTTCGTGATCTTCTGCGCGCGCGTACCAGTAAAGCTGCTGTGGCATTAAATGCACGGGACAGGCGTCGGAGCAAGCGGAGCAGCGGATGCAGGATTGCTCTTTGGCTTGCGGATCATATTCAAAATGATCAGGCGCAAGCAGACAGTTCGCCGATTTGGTAATCGGGGCATCAAGGTTCGGCAGCATTAAACCCATCATCGGTCCGCCTACGAATACGGGCAGGCGTTCGTCATATTGATAACCCGCGTGCCGCAGAATAAAGGAAATCGGTGTACCGATACGTATCCACTGGTTGCCTTTATGCGGGATTTTATCCCCCGTAAGGGTGACGACGCGTTCAATCAACGGTTCATCATCAATCACCGCCCGCTTAACGGCGAAAGCGGTGCCGACATTCTGCATCAGCACGCCGATACTGGAGGAACGCTGACCGCTCGGTACTTCCATGCCGGTTAAAACCTGAATCAGCTGTTTTGCCGCGCCCGACGGATATTTGGTCGGAATCACCCGGATTTCAATATCGTTCGCACCCTGTAACGTATGCCGTAACGCTTTTACGGCCTCGGGTTTGTTATCTTCGATAGCAATCACAACCTTTTCCGGGCGCAGAATATAACGCAGAATCCGCACACCCTCGATAATTTCATTGGGGTAATCACGCATTAGACGGTCGTCACAGGTGATGTAGGGTTCGCATTCCGCCCCGTTGATAATCAATAATTTTACCTGTTTTTCGGCAGAATGAATTTTGGCGGCAGTCGGAAATACTGCGCCGCCTAAGCCGGCAATGCCCGCTTGGTAGATTTTTTCAATCAGTCGTTCGGGCTGTAAGCTGAGGAAATCTTCGGTTTTCTGCTGTGGCCGCCATTGATCCTTACCGTCCGCTTCAATATGTACGGATAATTCGCTTAAACCTGACGGGTGAGCGGCAATATAAGGCGCGATAGCGATTACGGTTCCCGAGGTGGGCGCGTGGATCGGCAGTGTACGCAGGCCGTCGCCTTGGGTGAGCGGCTGACCTTTTAGCACTTTGTCACCCGTTTTTACCAATAATTCGCCCGCATTGCCGGTATGTTGTTTGAGCGGCACATAGTAACGAGGAGCAGGGGGCGCGGTGCTGATCGGCGTTCGGTTCGATTGCGACTTCATTTCCGGCGGATGAATACCGCCGTCAAAGTCCCATAGTTTACCGGAATTAAAGCGAGTTAACACGTCTGCCATTGTTTATTTCCCCACCACTATTTTTTTCCGACCGTCCGTTGTATTCATGACGGGAATGATCTGATCGGCATCAAATTTCCAATTCCAGTTATCAATATTTTTTTCTACTTTTACCATTTTTATGCAGTCTGTCGGGCAAGGGGCGACACAAAGTTCACAGCCCGTACATAAATCGGGAATCACCGTGTGCAAGGCCCGGTTAGTACCGATAATGGCGTCAACGGGACATGCCTGAATGCATTTGGTGCAGCCGATACACATGTTTTCATCAATAAATGCCACCATGGGAGCAGGAGTTTGTTCGCCGTCACCTTGAGGTTCGGGCACGTCCACGCCCATGAGTTCGGCAATTTTGACGATTGTCGGATGACCGCCGGGCACACATTTGGTAATGTCATCGCCGTTGGCAATGGCCTCGGCATAAGGACGGCAGCCTGGATAACCGCATTGCCCGCATTGGCTTTGCGGCAGTACGGCGTCAATTTTATCTACGATGGGATCCGCCTCTACCTTCAGTTTAACGGAGGCAAAACCGAGAATAACACCGAAAATCAAGGCTAAAATCGCGACGGCAATGAGAATCGCATAAATCGTAGTCATTCGGCGGCCCTTATTTTACCAGGCCCGTGAAGCCCATAAACGCGAGGGACATCAAACCTGCCGTGACTAACGCGATGGAAGCGCCGCGGAAAGGCAGCGGGACATCCGCCGCCGCAATCCGTTCGCGCATCGAAGCAAACAATACCAGCACTAAAGAGAAGCCGAGGGAAGCGGCAAAACCATAGATCACCGATTGGGTCAGATTGTGGGCAAGATTGATATTAAGCAGAGCAACGCCCAATACCGCACAGTTGGTTGTGATCAGCGGTAAGAAAATACCTAACAGACGATAGAGCGTCGGGCTGGTTTTATTAATCACCATTTCGGTGAATTGCACCACGACGGCGATAACCAGAATAAACACCAGGGTGCGCAAAAAAACGGCGTTTAACGGAGCAAGCAGATAGGTTTCCACTAAATAAGAGCAGAGTGACGCCATGGTCAGTACGAAAGTGGTAGCCAAGCCCATGCCTATTGCCGTTTCGACTTTTTTAGAAACGCCCATAAACGGACAAAGACCGAGGAATTTGACAAGCACCACGTTATTAATTAAAGCGGTGCTGATAATTAATAAAATATATTCAGTCATGTGTTGAGGTAGAAGTATTCGAGTAAACGGCTTATTATCCTGATTTTACCGCTTAAGGACAATAGCTATTTTTATGTAAAACTTAACTAGAGTGTATTTTTAACCTATAAATCAATAAGTTGTTTCGGTCTGAACGCTTTCTTCGGGAACGGAATCCACTTTAGGGAGAGGTTCGGGATCACCTAGAAAATAGGGTTCTTTTTCACTTATTAAGTCCCACAGCATTTGCATACGGGCAAACATTTCCCGTACGCGTACCAAGGGATAATCTTTAGGATAAGGGGCGGCAAAGCAAATGGCATCAATATCGTGGTATTGCGCGATAAACAGCGCCCTTTCGCAGTGAAAACGCTGGGAAATGATGATCATCGGTTCCGCGTGAAACACTTCTTTGGCCCGAATCACCGAATCCAGGGTACGGAATCCGGCAAAATCCATGAAAAGTGCGGTGTCGGGAATCCCCATTTTTCGCAGATCTTTTAGCATGGTACGAGGTTCGTTATATTGTATGGTACGGTTATCGCCGCTGAGCAGCAGATATTGAATTTTGTCCGTCTCATAGAGCGTTTTCGCCGTTTCCAGCCGATTGACATAGAACAGGTTAAGGGTGTTTTTGGCAAAATATTTCGAAGTGCCGAGCAGTAAGCCGTAAGGACGGGCGGGCAGCTGTTTGAGGTCGGTATAAACGGCGTGACGCACATGGTAGCCGATAAACTGATCCACCGACACAAGCACGGCGGTTCCGAGACAGGCAAGCGCTAAAACCGCTTGAAAAAGACGTTTTAGGTTTAATTTGGCTAAAAGAGAAACAAATTTAGATTCTATTTTGCGTTCTTCCAGCATTCCGACATCTCACGTACCTGTTTATTCAATAAAGTCAGTACATTAAATAAAAATGTCGGGGAGTTCAAGCAATAAATTTTCGCATAAAAAATTTAGCCGTTTAGACGTCTAAAATTTCTTGACAACAATAAACCGCGCAGGTAGTTTATGTTCCTAATTAAAATTAAAAAAATGCAACATAGAAATTGCTTACGGAATATCCCATGTCACTACAAAAAGACATCTTTTTTACTCAAGAGCCTTTACAGCTTGTGTTGGGCGGTCGGCTTGAGCAAATTGAAGTAGCTTATCGCACCTATGGCAGATTAAACGCGAATAAAAGCAATGCCGTTCTGATTTGCCATGCCTTAACCGGCGACGCGGAACCTTATGTGGATTCGCCGACGGCAACAGGCTGGTGGCAGAATTTTATGGGCGACGGGCTGGCATTGGATACCTCGAAGTATTTTTTTATTTGTTCCAACGTATTAGGCGGCTGTAAAGGTACCACGGGGCCGGCCTCGCTGAATCCGAAAACCCGACGGCCTTACGGCAGCCTGTTTCCGCATATTACCGTACAGGATATTGTACAGGTACAGAAAAGCTTAATCGACGCTTTGAATATTCCCCGTTTACATGCGGTGATCGGCGGATCTTTCGGCGGCATGCAGGCGACGCAGTGGGCGATTTATTATCCCGATTTTGTTGATAACATTGTCAATCTCTGTTCCTCGCTGACCCTCAGCGCGGAGGCGATCGGTTTTAATCATGTGATGCGTCAGGCTATCGTCAACGATCCGCATTTCAATCACGGCGATTATTATCAGGGCGAGCCGCCCGACAAGGGGCTAGCAATCGCGCGTATGCTCGGCATGCTGACTTATCGTACCGATGTGCAGCTGGCGAAGGCATTCGGTCGGGCGACCAAGAATGAAGGGCAGTTCTGGGGTGATTATTTTCAGGTAGAGTCTTATTTGAGCTATCAAGGGCGTAAATTTCTCGATCGTTTTGACGCCAATAGTTATCTGCATTTGCTGCGGGCGCTGGATCTTTATGATCCGAGTCTGGGTTTTGACAGTATTCAGGCGGCTCTCGGCCGGATTAAAGCCCGTTATACGCTGGTTTCAGTGATGAACGACCAGCTGTTTAAACGTACTGATCTGCAAAAAAGCAAAACCTTACTGGAACAGAACGGAGTCGATTTGCAGTTTTACGAATTCCTTTCCGATTACGGTCATGATGCGTTTTTGGTCGATTATGACATTTTCGCGGCAAAGATTATCGCCGGGCTGGAATAGCTGAAAAACTCGGAATTTCAGCACCGCGCTTTAACTGGCGGAAGCAAAGTGCGGTGCTGATTTCGGGGTTTTTTTAAAGGTTGATAAAACAAAGGCTGGTTATCAACAACTTGATTTTGCCGCGGATATTACATTTTTTCTACGGTTTTAATGCCGAGTAGATCTAAGCCCTGCTTTAGGGTTTTTTCCGTTAAAGCAGCGAGTTTTAACCGGCTTAATTTTACCTTTTCTTCCGTGTTCAAAATCGGACAATGTTCGTAGAAGTTTGAAAAAATGCCTGCCAGTTCATACAGATACTGGCACAGAATATGCGGCATGCCTTCTTTTGCCACGGTAGTGACGGCTTCTTCAAATTGTAGCAATTTAATAGCTAGGGCTCGTTCTTTATCATCACTGATACTGACGTGTGCAGCGTCAAGTGCGGTGCTGTTTTCATCCGTTTTATTAAAAATGGAGCGAATGCGCGTGTAAGCATACTGCATATAAGGAGCGGTGTTGCCCTCAAAGCTGAGCATATTGTCCCAGTCAAATACATAATCGGTGGTGCGGTTTTTGGATAAATCCGCGTATTTGACCGAGCCGATTGCCACCGCCTCAATAACAGCCGCTTTTTCCTCGGCGGATAGATTCGGATTTTTTTCATTAATCAGTACGCCGGCACGTTCCACCGCTTCATCTAATAAATCCACCAGTTTTACGGTGCCGCCGCTGCGGGTTTTAAACGGTTTGCCGTCTTTGCCCAGCATCATGCCGAAGTTCTGATGTTCCAGGCTGAAGGAATCGGGAACATAGCCTGCTTTGCGGGTGATCAGCCACGCCTGCTGCATATGCTGGCTCTGGCGGGTATCGGAAAACACCAGTACACGGTCCGCGTGCAGAGTCTGGTAACGGTATTTTGCGGCAGCAATATCGGTTGTAGTGTAAAGGAAGCCGCCGTCTTTTTTCTGTACGATCACACCCATCGGGTCGCCGTCTTTATTTTTAAATTCATCCAGATACACTACTAAAGCGCCGTCATCTTCCACCGCTAAACCCTGTTTTTTCAAATCCGCCACAATGCCCGGCAGCATTGGGTTGTACAGGCTTTCTCCCATAACGTCTTTCGGCGTGAGGGTCACGTTCAGCCGTTCGTAATTACGCTGATTCTGGCGCATGGTCATATCCACCAGTTTTTTCCACATGGTGCGGCAGTATTCATCACCACTCTGTAATTTCACTACATAGCCGCGCGCTTTTGCGGCAAATTCTTCGTCATTATCATAATGTTTTTTGGCCGCGCGATAGAACGCTTCAAGGTCGCTTAATTCCATTTCGCTGGCATGTTCGTTTTCCATTTTTTCCAGATAGGCAATCAGCATGCCGAACTGGGTTCCCCAATCGCCCACGTGGTTGGCTCGAATGACATGGTTGCCCATAAATTCAAGAGTGCGCACCACGGCATCGCCGATAATGGTGGAACGTAGGTGACCTACATGCATTTCCTTCGCCACATTCGGGGAGGAGTAATCCACCACCACGGTTTGCGGACGGGCGGAGTGAATGCCGAGATTTTTTGCTTTCAAGGCGGCTTCCGCTTGTGCGGCAACCCAGTCTTTGTTTAAGAAAATATTGATAAAACCCGGGCCGGCGATTTCGGTTTTTTCCGCGATTTCGTGTAAATCAACTTTATCTAACACTTGCCGGGCAAAATCCCGTGGCGCTATGCCGAGTTTTTTTGCAGTGCCCATAATGCCGTTGGCCTGATAATCGCCAAATTGGACTTTGCCTGATTGGCGAACCGCTGATTCGCATTGTTCATCCGCTCCGGCGGCGATCATCGCTTGTTTGATTCTGTCGGATAAAATGGATTGAATATTCACGTAACTTTACCTTTAATATGTGATGTTTTGGATTTCAAAAATAGTTTGGTATGATACCGTCATTTGAGGTGTTATTAAAGAATCAGACGAGAAAAAATGCAAAATTCGGCTCAGGCTCATCCGTTATTCCGCCAGCCTATCGCAAATTATGCCGATTACCTTGAATTTGAACGTAAAATTCAGGAATTGGCGCAACAAATGCAAATAAATTTATCGGATTATGAAATCGATCATTTGTCAATTCGTGTAAATTCCGCATTAACCGGGAAAAGTTGGCTGACAGCTTTATTAAAGTGCGGTAAAATTTTGAGCGATAACGTCGTAAACGGGCGGGTTATTTATCTGATTTCCTTAGATAAACCGCTTTTGTTTGCGGGGCGGTTCGTGGAAATCATCGAATTGCCGTTTCCTAAAAATAAATGTTATCCGGAGGAAAGCTGGGAACATATTGAAATAGTGAGCCCGTTTTTGCCGAACGAATCAACAAATGATTGGTATCAACGGATTCAAACAACATTTTTATGGAACCAATCATCACTTTTTAACGTCAAATCGGATGAACCTAACATGGAAGGGGAACAACTTCCGAATCCATCAGTTGCAGTGAGCTTTGCGGATAAATCTGATAATCACACTTGCATTAAAGTTCACCCGTATAATATAAAGAATATTATTAAGGTTTAATGAATATGAAGAAATTTACTCTTGCATTAACTGTTTTGCTGAGTTTAGGTTTAACGGCTTGTTCAAGCGGCAAGAAAGATGAAAATTCCTATGACGGCGAAATTCTTTTCAGCCAATATGAGGGAAATAATCTTAAATTAACCATTCGCCAGAACAATTGTGACAACAAACAGGAAGGTGAAGTGAAAAACCTAACTTTAACGGAAGCATATGATTCCAATCATGTAGTAGGTGCTTGCGTGCGTGTTTCACAAGATGAGAACGGCAACACAAGTGTGGAAAATATTTCAAGATCGGAGTCTCGCTCATGGATCGCGAGAAGTGGTAAACATCAATAATCGTAAATAGGATTTAGGACTATGAAAAAATTAACGGTAGCATTAGCTCTTGCATTAAGTTTAGGTTTAACCGGCTGCGCTAATACGGATATTTACAGCGGTAATGTGTATTCATCCAATCAGGCGAAAGAAGCCCGTTCAATCTCTTACGGTACAATCGTGTCAGCCCGTCCGGTAAAAATTCAGGCGGATAACCAAGGTGTTATTGGTACTGTTGGCGGCGGTGTGTTGGGTGGTGTGGCCGGCAGTGCCGTTGGCGGCGGTACGGGGCGGGTATTGGCAAGCGCGGTAGGTGCGGTTGCCGGTGCCGTGGTCGGTAGCAAAGTCGAAGAAAAGGCAAGCCAGGTTGACGCGTTGGAACTTGTGATTAAGAAAGACGACGGTAAAGAAATTGTCGTTGTTCAAAAAGCGGACAGCTCGTTAAAAGCGGGAGCCCGTGTGCGTATCGTCGGCGGTTCAACCCTTAATGTATCCGCTATTTAATCACTGAATCCGGTATATAAAAGGCTTTTGATTTGTTCAAAGGCCTTTTGTCTTTTCGTTGCAGGCAATTAGATGAAGCTTTCGTTTTCCCGTTTTCATTCATTGTTCACCCAAAGTGCGGTGTTGTTTTCGTCAGTTTTGCTGCTTTCGGGCTGTGATAATGTAAAAGCGTTTTTTGCCCGGACGGTTCCGGACTCGGTGCACGAAGAAAATACCCAAGACCGCTCTCCCGCGGCGGAGGATGAAGCGGCGTTTAATACGCTACTCCGCGGCGTTTATCATGAGATGAAGTTAAATGTTGCCGAGATTGATTCCAATGAACAGGCGGATTTTTTACGCGATTTGCTGGAAGGCTTGGTGATTTATGATAAAAAAGGAGATATTCGGCCTGCGGTGGCGGAAGGCTGGTCTTCCCAAGACGGCAAGATATGGCGGTTTAATTTACGCCGAAATGCCTATTGGTCGAACGGTACTGCGGTGACGGCTCAGGATTTTGTCCGCGGTTGGCGGCATTTAATTCAATCCCAAAGTCCGCTAAAACAGTATTTTGCCTTTATGAATATCACCAATGCCCAGGCAATTTTAGCGGGTAAAGCAAAGCCCGAATCGCTCGGCGTGGAAGCAATAGATGATAAACAATTACAGATTAGTTTAGATAAATCAACACCTTATTTGCCTAAAATGCTGGCACATATTGCCTTATTACCGCAATTTTCCGGTGAAGGCACGGAATTTGTGGGCAATGGTGCATATCGTTTGGCAGGGCGGCAGGCAGATACTATTTTACTAAGCCAGAATGAAAATTATTGGGATCATGGACATGTGCATTTTCCACAGGTGCAATATAAAAAACTGCCACAGCAGCAGGCGGTAAACGATCTGGACTTTGTTGCCGATGTGGTAAATAGCGGCAATGTAGCCCCTCTTTATTTCCCGAAGCTTTGTACCTATTTTTATGAATTTAACTTCAATGATCCTTATTTGAAGCAAAGTGCGGTGCGAAATTCGCTTGTTTCGATGGTTTCTTCCGGTGCGATCGTGCAGGGCGAACGGCTGCCGGTGATTAAGATTGATTACTTTGTTCCGCGTAACATGGAATCGGAACAGGATTCGAGCTGGGAGGATATGGCGGTAGAAAATGTGCTGAAACAGTCGGGTATTTCCGAATCGCATCCGTTGCATTTGAAACTAACCTATGATCAAGAAGGCATACACGGTCAGATTGCAAATCGGTTGATTCGCGATTGGAGTCAATCGGAATTAATTACGGTACAGAATGATCCGGTCAGTTGGCAGCAATTGTTGGAAAAACGCAGTAAGGGTGATTACCAGATTATTCGTTCCGGCTGGTGTGCGGATTATAATGATCCGTCCGCCTTTTTCAATTTGCTTTATTCGAAAAACCCCGATAATAAGACGGGATTAAAAAATGCGGAATTGGATCAGTTGATTGAACAAAGCTGGAATTATGCACTTTCAGCACAGGAACGTGAGGCGATTTACCAGAAGATTTTAACCATCGCACATCGCGAACGCGTGTTTTTGCCTATATTTCAATACAGTAAACCGGTGTTTATTAAACGTGACATTGCGGGGTATGATGTCACAAACCCGACGGAAATTATTTACAGTAAGGATCTTTATCGCCGTAAACGCTCCGAATTAAATTGAGATTTGATTTCATTTTTATTTAATTTACCTCGAATTTGGTATTTCTATTGAATTTCAGCGGTTCAAATTGCTCCGCTGAAATGAATTGATTAGAATAGTTCAGATTATTTTTTCTTTTCTTATTTAAATGTGGGGAATGCCGTAGGATGTTAGAAAGAAGCATTCTCAAAGCGAGTGATTTTTTAATTTATGGCGATCTTAGTTATTGGTATTAACCACAAAACGGCAACAGTTGCTTTGCGTGAAAAAGTGGCGTTTTCCGAAGAAAAACGCCAGCTGGCGCTGCATCAAATTCAAACTTCTCAGCTGGCGCAAAGTGCGGTGATTTTATCAACCTGCAATCGTACCGAAATCTATTTCCATAATAAACACATCTCACCGACCGAACAGTCTGACGAAAACAGTCAATGGCTTGCCCATTGTATTGCATGGTTTGCCGAGATTCATCATCTTGAACAACGGGATTTGGCCGACTGCCTGTATGTGCAACAGAATTTTCAGGCGGTACAGCATTTAATGCGTGTGTCTTGCGGACTGGATTCATTGGTTTTAGGTGAGCCGCAGATTCTCGGTCAGGTGAAACAGGCCTATCAGCATAGTGTTGATTTTTATCAGGAACAAGGGTTATCCCTTTCCACCGAATTGGCCCGTTTATTTCAAAAAGTGTTTTCCGTCGCAAAACGTGTGCGTACGGAAACCAATATTGGTAATAGCGCGGTGTCCGTCGCTTACGCTGCCTGTAGCCTGGCTCGTCAGATTTTTGAAAAATTGCGTGATTTGCAAATTCTATTGGTGGGCGCGGGCGAAACCATTGAATTGGTTGCCCGTCACTTGCTGCGTCATGGGGTAAAGAAACTCATTATTGCCAACCGTACCTTGGCCCGGGCGGAGCAACTGGTGGAGAAATTAGAACCGAGTGATAGTATTGAGGTGATTTCTTTAAACCGGTTGCAGCAAGGATTGGATCAAGCGGATATCGTAATTAGTTCCACCGGCAGCGAACATGTCCTGATTAATAAAGCGATGGTGGCGGAGGCGTTGCACAAACGTCGCAATAATCCTGTTCTGATCGTTGATATTGCAGTGCCCCGTGATGTCGAGGAGAGTGTTAACGAACTGGATTCCGTTTATCATTACACCGTAGATGATTTACACGGTATTATTCAACGGAATTTATCGGAGCGGGAAAAAGCGTCGGCAGAAGCGGAAAAGATTATTTACACCGAGGCGGAGGATTTCTTTGAATGGCTGAAGGTTCATCAGTTTTCCAATTTAATCGCTAATTATCGTCAGGACGCGGAGAATATCCGACAGGAATTACTGAAGCAGGCAATGGCGGCGTTACGGCAAACCAGCGATCCCGAAAAAGTATTGCAGGAAGTAACTTATAAATTGATGAATAAATTATTGCACACTCCGACACAGGCAATGCAATCCATGGTAAGACAGGGAAATACGCAAGGGCTCAGAAGCTTTTCCGCGAATGTAACGAAATATCATTGAACCTAAATTCTGATACCGATTAGAACGGTTTTCCGTTGAAGCAAGGTAAAAACTCCGTTTCTCAGCACCGCACTTTGTGATAAACAGGCAAAGTGCGGTGCTGTTTTTTTGAGTTTTTATAACACAATCGTTTTATTTTTATATACAAAAACACGATCCTGTAATACCAGATCCAATGCTTTGCTTAATACGGTTTTTTCCACATCGCGTCCCGCTTTCATCATGGCTTCGGCATTATAAGTGTGATCCACATTAATGACATTTTGCATAATAATCGGGCCCTGATCCAATTCATTATTAATAAAATGCGCGGTTGCCCCGATGATTTTGACGCCGCGTTCATAGGCCTGCTGATAGGGTTTTGCCCCGATAAATGCGGGTAAGAAAGAATGATGGATATTTACCACGCGATTGTGATAACGGGCGACGAAATCAGGGTTCAATACCCGCATATATTTGGCCAGTACAATATAATCAGGTTGATATTCGTCAATTTTATCCGCTAATAAGCTATCATGCTGAACGCGGGTTAAGCCCTCGTGACTGATACAATGAAACGGAATGTCAAAGCGTTCGACTAAGGAGCGCAATACTTCATGATTGCCTACCACCGCTGCAATTTCTACATTTAATCCGCCGTAATAGGTTTTCATCAGAATATCGCCTAAGCAGTGTGCTTCTTTGGTGACGAGAATCACAATGCGTTTGCGCCGGCGGCTGATTAAACGGTTATTGGTGCCTTCCGGCAGGCTGTAGGCTAAATCCGCCAAAAGGGTTTGTTCATTGAAAATGCCTTCCAATTCGGTACGCATAAAGAAATGTCTGGTTTCAAAATCGACGAATTCGCTGTTATGTAAAATATTTAATTGATGTTTATAAGCGATGTTGGTGATTTTAGAAATAAGACCTTTGTTATCAGGACAATCGGTGAGAAGAATTTTTTTTTCGATCATATATATGTTATGTCACGCATGATAAGAAAAAATAAAACCCATTAAGAATGGGTTTTATTCGGCGATAGAAATTAAATTTCAAATGAAGCTAAAGATTTGCCCGCATCTAATTGTGCCTGGAGCGCTTTCGGTGTTCTGCCTTGACCTGTCCAGGTTCTTTCATTACCGTTTTCGTCGATAAATTTATATTTTGCCGGTAACGGAGCACGTTTTCTGCTCGGTGAAGCCGTACCTAGGATTTCAACTAATTCCTCAGCGGTAATACCGTCTTGTTGTAATAATTCTTTATATTTAGCAATACGGTTTTGTTTTTCAATTTCCTGAGCTTGCTGTGCTTTTTCTTCCTCACGCTTTTCTTCAACTACAATTTGAAGTTTCTCTAAGGATGATTCCAATTGCTCTAATGAAACATCACGGGCAAAAGCACGCAAATTACGAATGTTGTTTAGGGTTCTTAATAGTTCGACCATTTTTTATCCTCTTGAGTAGTATAAAATAAAATGTATAACTAGAATGCAAGGGGAAATAATAAAGAAAAATGTTTTATTAGTAAATCTAAATTTTAACTTTAATACTGTTTTAGTGTAAATCAGCGGCAAAAATCACGAAATAAGCAATTTTTGTAAATATTTTTTTATCCTTCTATTGGCAATCGGCTTATCTTATTGTAATCTTTAGCTTTCCTACGATTTGTAGAGGTGCGTTCATTATAAGTATTTCTTTGGAGTGGATAACGTGGAAGAAGAAAGAAAGGAATGTCCGCCGAAATCAGTTAAAAGTCGTTTTAACTGGTTGGTAGCGTTGCCGAAAGGGACGTTACTGCCATAGTATTTTCATTATTCACTATGGAGCGCTACAGGTTAGGTCTGGTATTTACCTACCTTTCTTTTTATTTAATCATTTCGATTATTCAATTTTTGTAGTCCTCCTTTTATTTTAGGTAGAACACATGCAACTTACAGATTTTTCCACTTCTATATGGTCTATCGTGCCGGCGGTTTTAGCTCTCACGTTGGCTATCGTTACGCGTAGAGTGCTGCTTTCTCTGAGCTTGGGGATTTTGGTCGGCGCGTTAATGCTCACCGGCGGCAGCGTTATTGACATGTTGGCTTACTTGGGTGATCGTATTTCTTCATTGGCTTACGGTTATGATGAAAACGGTGTTTTCGAGCTAAACAGCAATAATATAAACATTCTGATTTTTTTGTTATTACTCGGTATTCTCACGGCTTTATTAAGCGTATCGGGTAGTAATCAGGCGTTTGCCGAATGGGCTCAGAAGCATATAAAGGGTCGTCGGGGCGCCAAATTGATGACGGCTTGCCTGGTGTTCATTACATTTATTGACGATTATTTCCACAGCCTGGCCGTTGGTGCCATCGCCCGCCCGGTTACGGATAAATTCCGTGTATCTCGTGCTAAGCTTGCCTATATTCTGGATTCGACCGCGGCACCGATGTGCGTGATGATGCCGGTTTCCAGCTGGGGCGCGTATATTATTACTTTAATTGGAGCATTATTAGCGGAGCATTCTATTGCAGGTTACACCCCGATAGGCGCCTTTGTGGAAATGAGCCTGATGAACTACTATGCCATTTTCTCGTTAATTATGGTGTTTGTGGTGGCTTATTTTTCCTTTGATATCGGCCCGATGGCACGTCATGAAAAGTTGGCATTGGAACAAACCGCAGTAATCGAGGAAGAGACCCGGCAGCACGATGACGGCAAAGTCCGTGATTTGGTTCTGCCAATCCTGGCTCTTATTGCCGGCACTGTGGCGATGATGATGTACACCGGAAATCAGGCTTTAGCCGCCGATGGTAAACCTTTTTCCGTACTGGGCGCATTTGAAAACACTACGGTGGGCATTTCCTTGGTGGTGGGCGGCTCAAGTGCGGTGCTGATTTCCACAGTTTTGATCGCGCTGTCCGGTAAACTGACCGTGACCAATTATGTGAAAGCGGTGCTTGCCGGCATGAAATCCATGGTGGGCGCTATTTTAATTCTGTTTTTCGCATGGACTATTAACAAAGTCGTCGGTGATATGGAAACGGGAAAATATTTATCTTCTTTGGTTTCAGGCAATTTATCACCGGCATTGTTACCCGCCTTGTTATTTATATTAGGTTCGGTTATGGCATTCTCAACTGGTACCAGTTGGGGCACTTTCGGTATTATGTTACCGATCGCCGCCTCCATCGCGGTGCACGCCGCACCGGAACTATTGTTGCCATGCCTGTCTGCAGTGATGGCGGGAGCCGTATGTGGCGACCATTGTTCGCCTGTGTCGGATACTACGATTTTGTCATCCACCGGGGCGAAATGTAATCACATAGATCATGTGACTACACAGTTGCCTTATGCCTTGTTGATTGCCGTATCCGCGATTGTAGGGTATTTGGTCGTGGGATTCGGCCTGTCTTCCGTATTCGGCTTTATTGCTACGGCGGTGACTATGGTGGTGGCAATTTTTATCACCAAAAAGCGTTAGAAAATGTGATCCAACTCAAATTTTAAAGTAAAAAAATTAAATTTTGTTAAATTTATAAAATACGGCATAAAGTCGTATTTTTTTATATTTATAAAGTTTTATTTTATAAAATCCTTTAAATTTAATTTTTATAGTTTTTTATTCTGTTAAAGCTGGATATTTGGTTAAATTTTGAATGAAAAAGAGATAGACAACAGATTGGCAAAGGGTAAACTGTGTTCATTGAATGATTACAGGTCGTTAAAGAGGTGAACATGAAAAAATTATCTGGTGCTGAAATGGTTGTGCAGTCATTGCGTGATCAAGGTGTTAAATATTTATTCGGTTATCCGGGCGGTGCCGTGCTGGATATTTACGATGCGATTCATACTCTGGGAGGAATTGAACACGTATTGGTCCGTCATGAACAGGCCGCGGTACATATGGCGGACGGCTATGCCCGTTCGACCGGGGAAGTAGGCTGTGTGCTGGTTACCTCCGGTCCCGGTGCAACCAATGCCGTTACGGGGATTTTAACAGCTTACACGGATTCCGTGCCGCTGGTCGTTATTACCGGACAGGTGCGCAGCAATTTGATCGGTACGGATGCGTTTCAGGAATGCGATACTATCGGTTTAACCCGCCCTGTGGTCAAACACAGCTTTATGGTAAAACGGGCGGAGGATATTCCGGAAATTTTGAAAAAAGCTTTCTATATTGCTTCAACGGGTCGTCCGGGTCCGGTTGTGGTGGATATTCCGAAAGATGTGGTGAACCCAAATAATAAATATGCTTACGAATATCCGAAAGAAGTGAGTTTGCGTTCGTATAATCCGAATGTACAGGGCCATAAAGGACAAATTAAGAAGGCATTAAAAGCGTTATTGGTGGCAAAGAAACCGGTGCTCTTTATCGGCGGCGGCGTGGTGATTGGCAACAGCAGCGAAAAACTTACTCAGTTCGCTAAACAGTTAAACCTGCCGGTCACTTCATCATTAATGGGATTGGGTGGTTTTCCGGGTACGGATAAACAATTCCTCGGCATGCTGGGTATGCACGGTACCTATGAGGCGAATAATGCAATGCATAATGCGGATTTAATCCTCGGTATGGGGGTGCGTTTTGATGATCGCACTACAAATAATGTGGCAAAATACTGCCCGAATGCCAAAGTGATTCATATTGATATCGATCCAACCTCGATTTCAAAAAATATTCCGGCGGCAATTCCGATCGTAGGCAGCATTGATAATGTATTGACCGAATTTTTAGCCCTGCTGGAAGATGAAAACACGGCGAAATCTCAGTCCGATTTAACGGAATGGTGGCGGCAGATTGAAGGCTGGAAAGCGAAAAAATGTCTCGAATTCGACCGCGCTTCTAATGCGATTAAGCCGCAAGCGGTAATTGAAATGATTTATCGTTTAACCGACGGAGATGCTTATATTGCTTCCGATGTGGGTCAGCATCAGATGTTCGCAGCCTTACACCATCCGTTTGATAAACCGCGTCACTGGATTAATTCCGGCGGTGCGGGCACCATGGGATTCGGCTTGCCAGCGGCGATCGGCGTGAAATTCGCCCATCCGGAAAGCACGGTGGTTTGCGTCACAGGTGACGGCAGTATTCAGATGAATGTTCAGGAATTGTCCACCGCCAAACAATATGATACACCGGTGGTGATTATCAGTCTGAATAACCGTTTCCTCGGCATGGTAAAACAATGGCAGGATTTGATTTACTCGGGGCGTCATTCACAAGTGTATATGAATTCCTTGCCCGATTTTGCCAAATTGGCGGAAGCTTACGGTCATGTGGGTATTCAGATTAATACGGTCGATGAGTTGGAAGAAAAATTAGCTCAGGCTTTTGCCATCAAAGATAAATTGGTGTTTGTGGATATATTGGTGGACGCCACCGAAAACGTGTACCCGATGCAGATCACGGGTGGGGCAATGGATGAAATGTTGTTAGGCAAACCGGCGGAGAAATAAAAAATGCGTAGAATTTTATCAGTTTTATTAGAAAATGAATCAGGTGCGTTGTCCCGTGTGGTGGCATTGTTTTCACAACGTGCGTTCAATATCGAAAGCCTGACAGTGGCACCGACGGATGATTTGACTTTATCCCGCATGACGATCGTCGCTTCGGGTGAAGAACAGGTGCTGGAACAGATTGAAAAACAACTGCACAAACTGGTGGAAGTATTTAAGGTAATAAGTTTAAGCAATTGTGAACATGTGGAACGCGAGGTTATGTTATTGAAAGTGCGGGCAAGCGGTGCGGCACGCGAAGAACTTAAACGTTTAACGGATATTTTCCGGGGTCAAATCGTTGATGTTACACCGAAATCCTATACCGTGCAGCTGGCGGGGACGAAAGACAAATTGGATGCTTTTATTTCCGCGGTGAAAGAAGAAACCCAAGTTATTGAAATTGTACGTTCGGGGTTAATCAGTTTGTCTCGTGGCGAGAAAAATTGCCTGTGATCTAAACTGATAGCCGATAAAAGTGCGGTGTTATTTTTCAGCGTTTTTGTAAATTCACAAGATTGTAAAAACACTGAAAAATAACACCGCACTTTGTCTTTTGGCATTCTCCTGTTTTTTGTGAATCGTGTCACAATTTAACAGTCTAGGCTTATATTCTATTATTAGTAATGCTATACTCACGGTCGCTATTCAACATTTTAAGGATAAAATATGAAGCTAGATGAATTAGCCAAACTCGCGGGTGTTTCCCGCACTACGGCCAGCTATGTCGTTAACGGAAAAGCCAAACAATATCGTGTCAGCGATAAGACTATCGCAAAAGTACAGGCATTAATAGACGAACATGATTTTAAACCCAATGCGATGGCAGCCGGGCTCAGAGCGGGAAAAACCAATACTATCGGCTTGATTGTGCCTGATTTTGAGAATGCCAGTTATGCCAAAATTGCGGATCGATTGGAAAAAAGCTGCCGGGAACACAGTTATCAGCTGCTGATCACTTGTTCAAATGATAATGTAGAAAATGAAATTGAATGTGCTAAACACCTGTTACAACGTCAGGTTGATGCTTTATTGGTCTCTACGATTCTGTCAGAAGCTGAATCCTTTTACCAACAAAAGAATATTAATACGCCGATTATTGGTTTTGACCGCTATATTCATTCTGCCGAAGTGGAAAATATACAAACGGATGATGAAGGTGACGCTTATCGTTTAGCGAAAGAACTGGTGGATCATCAGGCGCCGAAAAGTATTTTATTTTTAGGTGCAATTCCTGAACTTGCTACAAGTCGTCAACGTGAAAAAGGTTTTGCTCGCGTGGTCGAAAATACAGACATCCAAGTGGAATATTTGTATAGCCCGGAGTTTCGTAAGGACACGGCTCAAAGGGTATTTGAACAATGGCTAACAAACCATCCTATGCCTGAAGCGGTGTTTACCACATCGCTGACATTATTGCAGGGCCTATTGAATGCGTTATTAAAATTACAACGGACCATTCCCCCTGAGTTGATGATTGCTACCTTTGGTGAGCATGAACTGCTTGACGTATTGCCGAATAAGATTGTATGCAGCGTACAGAATCATGCCAAGGTGGTGGAATCTTTGCTGGATCTTACTTTACATAAGATTCGTGTTAAACGTTTGGCCAAGCCGATTGATGTCGTGAATCGACAGATTGAGTATCATAACTGGCAATAACCAATCACTTTTCAACCAGCAAAAATGCCGCATGATCGATAAATGCGGCATTTTTCATTGAGGAAAGCAATTATTTCACTTTAATAATCCATCCTTCCGGTGCGGGTTTGTCACCGAATTGAATACCGACCAATTCATCGTAAAGTTTGTGGGTAACCGGACCTACCTCGGTTTCCGAATAGAATACGTGAAAATTGTCACCATCCTGAATACCACCGATTGGTGTGATTACGGCAGCCGTGCCGCACGCACCCGCCTCGGCAAATTGATCGAGTTGATCTACGTAAACATCGCCTTCAATCGCTTCCATGCCTAAACGTTCTTTCGCTAAATAGAGTAACGAGTATTTGGTAATACTGCCTAGAATGGATGGTGAGAGCGGCGTTACGAATTTATTGTCTTTGGTAATACCAAAAAAGTTAGCCGAACCCACTTCTTCAATTTTGGTATGTGTAGCGGGATCAAGATAAATGCAGTCCGCGAAATTGTGTGTTTTGGCATATTTACCCGCCAACAGGCTTGCGGCATAGTTTCCGCCTACTTTAGCGGCGCCCGTACCATGAGGAGCAGCTCGGTCGTATTCGCGGGAAATAAGGAAATTGTTCGGTTTTAGACCGCCTTTAAAATAAGCGCCCACCGGGCAGCAGAAAATAGAGAAAATATATTCTTTGGCAGGGTGCACACCGACATTATCACCTACACCGATTAAGAATGGACGTAAATATAAGGTGGCTCCCGTGCCGTAAGGCGCAACCCATTCTTCATTGGCCTTCACCACCTGTTTGCACGCGTCAACAAACATTTCTACCGGTACGCGCGGCATTAATAAGCGATCGGCACTGCGCTGCATGCGTTTTGCGTTTTCATCAGGGCGGAATAAGTTAATTGAACCGTCTTTGGTACGATATGCCTTTAAACCTTCAAAACATTGCTGACCATAGTGCAGAGCGGTTGAACCCTCGCTGATATGAAGCACGTTGTCTCGAGTCAGCTCGCCTTTCGACCACTCTCCGTTTTTCCAGTAAGCAATATAACGATAGTCAGTTTTTGTATATCCGAAACCTAAATTTTTCCAGTCAAGATCTTTCATTTTTTGTCCTTTAGTATTTATACGGCAATGCGGTAAATTTACACCATTATGGGCAGCTTTTAAACAAAAATTTAAGTGAGACAAGAATTTGTATTAGAGTGAAAGAGGAACTGTGATAGAATGGACCGGTCTTTAGCAGATAAAAAAACACCGCTCAAATGAGCGGTGCGTTACGAACCCAAATTTGGGTCTAAAAATATACAGGAAGTTAAAATGAGTAACTAAATCATTACTCGAGTCCGGTTTCCCGAACAATATGCAAACACAACATAATACTTAAAACAAGCTATCTTAGCTACTAAGGAATGACTCATCATTAAGTACGGTGCGGATTATATTGAGGTGAGATGAATTGAACAAGCTAGATATTTTAATCTGATACATTAGAAATATTTATCCGAATGGACTTGACTTATTATAGATGAAAAAATCACAAATGGAAAGAAATATGTTTAAACGTTTGCCTCCCTTGAATTCATTGAAAGCTTTTGAAAGTGCGGCTAAGCATTTAAGTTTTACAAAAGCGGCGGATGAACTTTTTGTTACGCAGGCGGCAGTGAGCCATCAAATAAAATTATTAGAAGATTTTTTAGGCATAGCACTTTTTAAACGTAAAAATCGGGCGTTGGAGCTTACCGAAGCAGGGCAGCAATATTTTGTCGAAATTGCGGCAATGTTGCATAAATTGGCGGATGTGACGGCAAAACTCATGTCACAGGAAAAACATTATCTTGCCATCAGCGTGCCGCAGACTTTTGCGATTAGCTGGCTGGTGCCGAGACTTCAGGATTTCAATCAACGTTATCCGGAAATCGAAGTGCGAATTAAAGGATCGGAACAGGATGAAGGGTTACTGAATAATGATATTGATGTCGCGATTTATTACGGGCACGGCAACTGGGATAATCTTCAAGTAGAGCGCTTATCGGAAGAAAAACTGTTGATTTTAGCTTCCCCTAAATTGTTGGCGGAAAATCCGATTCACGGCAAAGAAGATTTAAAAAAACATACGTTGATCCATGTGCACACCCGCGATAACTGGCTGAATATGGCAAATTATCTGCAGCTGGAAGGCTTACAGGTGCAGCATGGCCCGCTGTTTAGTCATACTTTTATGGCGTTACAGGCGGCGGTGCATGGGCAAGGTATTGTGCTGGCAAACGGTATTTTAGCTCAGCAGGAGATCGACAGTGGTCATTTGCAGATAGTATTGCCGACGGATTTTATGGATTCTAAATCCTTCTATGTGGTGAATGAGCAAAATAAAATGAACGATCAGCAAATTATCGCCTTTAGAGATTGGATCATTAACGCTATGAAACAAAGCCATAACGAAGCCAAATCATAATAAAATCGGGTCGTGAATAAAATTCATCAGTAAGGAAAAAATTTGAATAAACTCGCATTGTACTGCCGCATTGGCTTTGAGAAGGAAACGGCGGCGGAAATTAGTGATAAAGCGGCTGCACATGGCATATTTGGCTTTGTCCGCGTGATCGAAAACAGCGGTTACGTGATTTTTGAATGTTATCAAGCGGGCGAGGCCGATCGGCTGGCGCGTGAATTGTCTTTTAATCAACTGATTTTTGCACGTCAGATGATTGTTGTTTCAGATTTATTGACGGAACTCGATCCGCAAGACCGTATTACCCCGATCGTCACTACCTATCAAACGCAGGCTGTGAATGTAGATTTAAGCCACAGCACGGAGCTGTGGGTGGAAACCGCCGATACCAATGAGGCAAAGGAACTTTCCACCTTCTGCCGCAAATTTACCGTACCGTTACGCCGGGCGCTGAAAAAACAAAACTGGTTGAATTTCAAGGAAATCAAGGGAAAAACACGAGGCATTACGCTGCATATTTTCTTTGTGCAATCTAATGCCTGTTACGTGGGGTATTCCTATAATAACAACCATTCTCCCGATTTTATGGGCATTATGCGGCTGAAATTTCCCGGCCAGGCACCTAGCCGTTCCACCCTGAAACTGGAAGAGGCTATTTTAACCTTTATTCCTCGGGAAGAAGAAGCGAAACGCCTGAACGAAACCATGTGTGGCGTGGATCTGGGCGCTTGTCCGGGCGGCTGGACTTATCAATTGGTTAAACGCGGCTTATTTGTCTATGCCGTGGATCACGGCAAAATGGCGTCCAGTCTGCATGATACCGGTCGTATCGAACATTGTCCCGAGGACGGTTTTAAATTCCAACCGCCGAAGCGCCGTCAAATTGATTGGTTAGTTTGTGACATGGTAGAACAACCCGGCCGTATTGCCGCTCTTATCGGCAAGTGGCTGATTAACGGCTGGTGCCGCGAAACGATTTTCAACCTGAAACTACCGATGAAAAAACGTTATGCCGAAGTACAAAGCTGTTTGCAACAACTCGCCGACAAGCTTAATCGGCACGGTTTGCAGCCTGAAATTCAGGCTAAACATCTTTATCATGATCGTGAGGAAATCACGGTGCATATTGCGTTGAAACGAATGGAAAATTAATTGATTCCGAGCCAAGGTGCGGTGTTGACAAAAGCTTTTGCTTTTGAATGTCGGCTTTGCCGACAGTGCCACAGGCATAGCAATCGTGCCGGCGATTGCGTATAAATCCGGAGTTTTGCGCATTTCAAAAAACTCTTAATTTCAGCACCGCACTTTATTTACGCCGTCTCCGCCCGATAGCGAATCAATCCCTCCTGTTGCGTGGTCGCAATGAGGTTGCCGGTTTGATCAAAGATCTGACCGCGGGCAAGACCCCGTCCGCCGTAGGCATTATTACTTTCAATGGCGTAGAGCAGCCAGTTATTGATATTCACGTGACGGTGGAACCAGATGCTGTGATCGATAGTGGCGACTTTCATACCTTTTTGCAAAAAACCTTTTTCGTGCGGATGCAGCGAGGTAATCAGCGGGTGGAAGTCGGAAAAATATGCCAGTAAGCATTGCTGCACACGGTGATCAAGCGGCACTTCACCGTTGGCCTTGACCCAGATATACTGCTCGGCGGGCAATTTATGTCCCATGAACGGGTTATTGACGTATTTGGCCCGAATGTCAAACGGGCGCTCGGCGGTGAATTTATCCCGCACGGCTTCAGGAATATATTGTGCCTGTTGACGTAATAATTCCGCCTCGGAGATAAAATCTGCGGGCGTTCCTATTTCCGGCATCTTGGCTTGATGCTCAAAACCTTGTTCTTCCACCTGAAATGAAGCCGTCACATGGCAGATCGGCTCACTGTGCTGGAGGGCTTTCACCCGCATGGCAGAGAAATTTTGACCTGTCCGCAATACTTCCACATCGTAGATAATCGGATATTGACTGTCGCCGGGAGCAAGAAAATAGGCATGGCACGAGTGCAGCAGACGATCAAACGGCGCAACCTGAATGGCGGCCGAAAGCGCCTGAGCCACCACTTGACCGCCGAATACCTGACGAAAACCTAAATCCTGGCAAGCGCCGCGGAATAGATGATCATCAATTTTTTCTAATTTCAATAGACTAATAAGTTTATCCAGTACATCTGACATTATTTTATCTCCTTCAAATATCATTTTAAGCTTAATATTTAAGCATTCAACGGTAAAAAATTTGCAATAAAAACAGGCTTATTGCATAATACGAACCCTTAACCGTCGGTTAATTCTATGGGAATCTTTTCGGTCTCTCGCAATGGTGTCTGGTTTACTCGGTCAGGTTCGGAAGAAAGCAGCCAAAGTCAGAATTTCTGTGTGCCGAGAACTTGCTGGGGAGATTCCCGCCCGATGAATTTCCCCGTCAAATCCGATTGACCAATCCCTTAAAGAATCCTTCCGGTTTCGCCATTAATTCTGTGTAGCTACCTTGTTCCATTAAACGGCTCTCATCAATTATGCATATGCGATCGAATTGTTCGATCAGGCTTAAGCGATGCGTTACCATCAATAGCGTTTTATGTCGGCTGTGCTGTAAGATCAAGCGGAGCACTTGGCGTTCCGTTTCGCGATCCAGACCTTCCGTCGGTTCGTCCAACAGCAGAATCGGAGCATCGTTCAGCAATACACGCGCTAATCCCAAACGGCGTTGTTCACCGCCGGAAAGCGGGCGTCCACCGTCGCCGAGCCAAATATCCAAACCCTGCGGCTGTGTTGCCAGATTATTTAATCCCACGCGGTTCAGCACTTCCAGCATTACGCTATCTTCAATTTTTTCCGCGCCGGCGATTTGCAGATTATTGCGTAACGTATCACTGAAAGTGTGCACGCGTTGGGTTAAAAAACAGAATTGTTGCCGCAAACAGGATTCAGTGTAACCCGCAATCGGTTGATCGGCTAATAGAATTTGCCCCTGATTCGGTTCGTAATTGCGCACCAGAAGTTGCAGTAAGGTGGATTTGCCGCTGCCGGTTTTGCCCAGAATAGCGATTTTTTCCCCTGCCTTTACAGTCAGGGAAAAATCCTGCAATGCGAGATTGCTGTGATCGGGATAATGAAAATTCACATGCTCGATATTGAGCAAAACTCGCTTTTTTGACACCGCACTTTCAACCCGCTCTAGGGTTCCGGTAAATTGCACGGGCGGAGTCTGATCGGTAATTTCACTGACACGCTCGGCGGAAGCTATCACTTGTCCGATATGTAAGAACGCCGATCCTATCGGCATCAGCATTTCAAAGGAAGCGAGGGCGGCGAAAGCGAACAGGGCGATGAAAGCGGCTTTGTATATGCCTTCGCCTAAATCTGCTTCAGCGGCGAACCATAGCGTAAACGCCAGCAACAGGCCGTTTGCGAACAGCAGAACAGCGGTGGATAATCCCGCCAGATTTGCTTCGCGCTGCTGATAGGTTTGCCATTGTCGTTCCGTGCGGTTGAGCTGATCGCGCACCTTTTGTTCCGCGTTAAATAGCAACAATTCCGCCTGAGCCTGGATAAACTCCACAAATTGTGAACGATAGGCGGAACGTGCGGCGGTAAGGTCGGCGCCGAATTTTCTGCCCAGACGGTAAAACAGGGCCGGGATAACCAGTAACAAAACCAACAGGGTTATGCCGATAAAAAGGGCAAGCGGCACATTAATAAAACTTAACCCGATAGTCATGCCGATAATAACAATAATCGCGCTGATAAAGGGCGCCAGCAGGCGCAGATAGAGGCTGTCAAGGGTATCTACGTCTGCCACTAAACGGTTTAGCAGATCGGAATTGCGATAACGATTAAGCACGGCGGGGCTTAATGGAATGATTTTGCTGAACACCAGCACTCGCAGCTTCGCCAGAATGCGGAAAGTCGCGTCATGAGTGACCACTTTTTCCACATAGCGGGCAGCGGTGCGGCCGATTGCCAGACCACGTACGCTGGCGGAAGGATAGAAGAAATTGAACAGCGTACCGATACCGGCGATAGCGGTTGCCGCCAAGAACCAGCCGGAGAGGGTTAATAGCCCGAGGCTGGAACTTAAGCCCAGAATCATCAGAAACACACCCAACAGCAAGGGAAATTTGGCGTATTTGAATAAACGTAAAAAGGGGAGTAAAGCACGCATTAATTAATATCCTGTGTCCGTTGCGTCAGCAGTTCGGCAAAATAACCTTGCCGTTGTAACTGGGCAAAATTGCCTTGTTGTACGATTTGCCCTTGCTGCATGACCAAAATTTGATCGCATTGTTTTAAATCTTCAATGCGGTGGGTAATCATTAGGGTGGTTTGCGTTGCCGCCATCTGATTCAATGCCTGCAGCACTTGATTTTCCGATTGAGCGTCAAGGCTGGCGGTAGGTTCGTCCAATAACAGTAATTTTCCTTTGCGCAATAAGGCGCGGGCAATCGCCAGGCGTTGGGCTTGTCCCACGGAAACGCCTAGGCCGCCGTCTCTGATTTCCGCATTCAGTCCGATTTTATCGGTGAATTCTTTCGCCTTAGCTTGGCTTAAAGCCTGTTCAATTTGTTCATCGGAAACCTGCGGATCACCTAATAACAGATTTTCTTTAATCGTGCCTTGCAGCAGTAACGGGTTCTGTCCCACCCAGGCGATGTGATTTCGCCATTGACTTAAATCCAGCTGATTTAATTCCACGCCGTTAATTTTGAGTGAACCCCGATAAGGCAGAAAACCCAATAGGGCATTCATCAACGAGGTTTTGCCCGCACCGCTTTGCCCTACTAAAGCGGTGTGACTGTAAGCGGGGAGTGTAAAGGTGAGCGGCCGGGTGAGCGGTTCGCCTTGAACGGACAGCACTACGAGGTTTTCCACCCGAATTTCAAAAACTCGGTTTTTCAGCACCGCGCTTTGCACTTCTTGCGGGGCAAGTTGCCCTTGTGCCATGAAATTGTCCTGTTCTAAGAATTCCACAATCACGTCTGCCGCCCCGATTCCCGCGGAGCGATCGTGATAATAGGTGCCGAGATCCCGCAACGGCTGATAAAATTCAGGGGCAAGAATCAAACAGAAAAAGCCTGCAAACAGCGTAAGCGGCATGCCATAGGAGCCGAAGTCAATCTGTCCCAGATAGCTGAAACCGAAATACACCGCCATAATAGCGATGGAAATGGAGGTGAAAAATTCCAACACGGCAGAGGACAGGAACGCCATTTTCAGTACGTCCATGGTGGTTTTGCGGTAATCTTCCGTACTGGTTTCGATATGACGGGTTTGGGCAACGGCGTGGTTAAACAGACGTAAGGTTTCCAAACCCGTGAGGCGATCCAAAAACTGAGCACTCAGGCGGGCCAGCGTTGCCATGTTTTTCTGGCTGCTATCGGCGGCGGCAATCCCGACCAAAATCATAAAAACGGGAATCAGCGGCGCTGTTCCCAGCAGAATAAGTCCTGCCGCCCAGTTAATCGGGAATATCGCAATCAGAATAACCAGCGGGGCGATAACAGATAGCATTTGCTGAGGGATATAGCGGGCGTAGAAATTATGCAGATTTTCCACCTGTTCCAGCATAATACTCGCCCAGCTGCCGGCCGGTTTGTTGTTGATTGTGGCAGGGCCGACCTCATGGATTTTATGCAGGATTTGCTGACGTAAAATATTGCGTAATTGCCGGCCGCACTTGAAACCGATTCTTTCCCGCAGCCATAAGATTAACGCCCGCACAGCAAATCCCATCACTAAACCTACGAAATACGGCAGCAGTTGGGTCCGTGGCGTGTTGAGCATAACAAATTCATGCAGCAGGCTGGCGAGTAACCAGGTTTGCATGACTAAAATCACGGAGGAAACGGAAGCCAAGAGAGTATTCAGATTCAGCAGTTTTTTTACGGGCTGCTGTTGAGCTCGCAGCCATTTAAACAGATATTTTTGTCGAGACTTTTCCATACAGGCTAGGATTTATTCCATTAGGTCAAAAATAAGAAAACAGGAAATAGAAAAACCTTACCCATTTTAAGGTGAAATGGGTAAGGTTAAATATTATACCGTTTGGGCATCTAAAAAGCGTTCGGCATCCAGGGCCGCCATGCAGCCCGTGCCGGCAGAGGTAATGGCCTGACGATAGTTATAATCCATTACATCGCCCGCGGCAAATACCCCTTCTACGGAAGTGGCGGTGGCATTGCCGTTTAAGCCTGACTTCACAACGATATAACCGTTGTTGAGCTCAAGCTGGCCTTGGAAAATTTCCGTGTTCGGCGCATGGCCGATCGCCACAAATAAGCCGTCGATTTTCACTTCTTCGCTGTGATCGGTTTGGGTATCACGCAGCCGAAGCCCCGTTACGCCCATATTATCACCCAGCACTTCATCCAGAGTGCGATGGGTGTGCAGGATAATTTTTCCTTCTTCTACTTTTTTATTTAAACGATCGATGAGAATTTTCTCTGCGCGGAAGCTGTCACGGCGGTGTACTAAATGTACTTCGCTGGCGATATTAGCCAAATATAAGGCTTCTTCCACGGCGGTATTACCGCCGCCGATGACCGCAACGGGCTTATTGCGATAGAAAAAACCGTCGCAAGTGGCGCAGGCCGACACGCCGCGGCCTTTATAGGCCTCTTCCGATTCTAACCCTAGATAACGGGCGGAAGCTCCTGTGGCGATAATTAGAGCGTCGCAGCTGAAGGTATTCACATCACCATATAATTTGAACGGGCGTGAAGATAAATCGACCCGGTTAATATGGTCAAACACAATTTCCGTTTCAAATTTTTCCGCATGCTGTAGCATACGCTGCATTAATTCGGGCCCCGTCGTATCACCAAAATCACCCGGCCAGTTTTCGATTTCTGTGGTGGTGGTTAATTGCCCGCCTTGCTGCAAACCGGTCACCAGAACAGGCTTTAAATTGGCACGTGCCGCATAAATCGCAGCAGTGTAACCCGCGGGGCCGGAACCTAAAATAAGTAATTTGCTGTGTTTAATATCTGACATAAAGATCCTTATTTTGTGAAAAATTGTGTGCCATTATAGAACGTTCGTTTATTGAATGCCATTAGTCGAAATCAGTATAAAAGCGAATAAAGCAATCGGCGGTACTTATTGGTGATAGGATCATTGTTGCCGATGGCGGCGAGAATAGACAGAAATTGCTGTTTCACTTCGCCGTTGCCCGCCGTCATATCCTGCCGCAATAAGCCGAATAATAATGTCAACGCTTCTTCGTTACGGTTAGACTGGTGCAGTTGAAGGGCAAGTTTCAGGGCAATCTCCACGGTCGGATTGCGTTGATAATCTGCTTGTAATTGCTGGATTTCAGGCGTATCGGCGGCTTTAATCAGTAATTCGATTTGTGCCTGTAAACCGTGCCAGCGGCTGTCGCGATCCTGTAATGGGATTTTATTCAGAATTTCAGCGGCAGGCTCCGTTTTTTTCATGGCAATATAGGTTTCCGCATAGAGCAGACCGATATCGGAATTCTTTTTATCGGATAACTCCCATGCTTCTTTTAATAACGGCAGTGCCTGATCGTAGTCTTCCGCTTGTAAGAATTCCAACGCAAGATTGAATTTAATTTCTTCTTCCTTAGGCAGAATCTGGCTTAAACGCTGTTTCAGTTCTTCTTCGCCAATCGCAGTTTGGAAAGCATCTACCGCTTGTGCTTCCTTGAACAGATACACCGTCGGCAAGGCGTGGATTTGAAACTGCATCGCCACCGCTTGTTCGGCTTCGCAATTTATCTTCGCCAAGGTAAATTGGCCTTGGTATTGTTCGGTGAGACGTTCCAGAAGAGTGATGAAATTCGCCGAGGATTCATGATTTGGGGCATAAAATGCCAATACTAACGGATGAGTTTGCGAGAGTTGTAAGACTTCGTTTAAATTTTGTTCTGAAACATCAATAATTACCGATGGATTTACCATATTAATTCCTTAATAACTTTATTTTGTTCGGATTGTAACATAGCGAGGGCAGTTTCTCACCTATAAAAAATGCGGTGAATAACACCGCACTTTAAAATTATAAGGATAGTTATAATAAAGTTAAATTACCACTGATAACCGATACTACCCCCGAAGTTAACATCATTACGTGTATTTATACCGGCACCCAGTTTGAGTGAAATCTTGTTGTTATCGGAGTTTTTACCATAACCGACAGCAACCGCGGATTCACCCTTATAGCTACCGAAACCTACGGAAACAATGCTCTTACCCGGTTCATTAGGCCGTTGAATGAAACCGATCGCGGTCGCGCCGGCAATACCCGCACGCAGATTTTTATCAACTTTGTTAACGTGATTGTTTAATTCGTTAACATTCGCGTTCACTTTATTCAATTGACGAACATTCACCGCATCGGTATCGGCTTTACCGTCGGCAACATTATGCACCTGGTTATTACCCATATCGATAGTCGCATCTTTCGCAACAGTAAGGTTGTTTCCTACGGTCAGGCTGTTTACGCTGATGTCGTCTTTGAGCTTAACGGTAAGGGTATTGCCTGAAATATTCGTTTCGATATTTTTATTATCGCCTTTTATTGCAAGCGTTGTACCAAGTTTTGCCTGATGCTCACCGGAATCTCCCGTGAAGGTCAAGCCGTCATTCATCGTGGCTACCTGTTCCTGCTGGCCGTCTGATTTAGTGTAAACAAGTCGTGTTTTACTTTCACCATTCTGGCCGTCATTGTCGCTAAGCCCTTTTGAACCGTTTTGTACGCTAAGGGTTGCGGAAGTTGCAGTTTTACCGTCTGTACCTGCATTGGTTAAACCGATAGATCCGTCTTTACCGTTGATGGTGACAGATGAACCGTCTTTGCCGTTGACACTAATTGAGCCGTCTTGACCATCGGTTCCTGTTTTACCGATAGACAGATTATTATTTAACCCGAATGTTACATTATTACCTTCTTTAGTAATTGCAATGTTGCCATCCTTGTTATTTAAATCGACGGTTGATTTTGGTGCGACATTTGAGGAATCCGTACCATTTACGGTTAAATTCCATCCCGCATTTGCCGTTTCCTGAACGGCATATAACTGGCTGCCGTTTATAGCGTCGGTGCTGTTCGGGCTGATATCTCCGTCGGCAACTCCCGTAATTTTGTGGTTACCCGCATTGATACCCGATGTGGTTATATTAACGTCACCGACGTTTAAGCCGTCTTTCGTTAACGTAACATTCTCACCGACTTTCAAGCCGTCATTGCTCATAACCGTGTTACCCGTAGTGACGGTTGTGAAGTTCACATTGTCTTTGGTCGCAACAGTATAAGTTGTGCTGCCGTCGGCATTTGTAGTTGATGTCACATCCATATTGTTGCCTGCCGCAACGCTTGTGGTTGCCGCTTTAAGGCCTTTTTCCAACTGTGATAAATTTACCGCATCACTGCTGTTTGTGCCATCGGCTACGTTAGTAATACGGCCGTCTTGACTAAAGGTGACGCCATCTTTACCGTCTTTGTTAACAATAGTTAAACCGTCAATACCGTTTGCACCTGATTTGCCGACAATAGACATGCTGTTTGTGCCGTTGCTGTCGGTAAAGGTAACACTTGCATTTTCCCCGTCTTTGCCGTTCAGTACCATGCCGGAGAAGGTCGGACGTTCGGCCATAACAAGTTCTAATGTGCCGGTATCTTTATAACGTACACCAAGGTTTGAAGATGACACCGATGTATTATTTAATACAGTTGTCGCATTTAAACCACCTAAAAGATTTAATGTTTCGTTAAGCTTGCGAGTAACTACTTTGCCGTCATTGCCCACAAATCCTAACCCGTCATTTAAAGTGGCCACTTCTTCGGTTTCACCGTCTGATTTTGTATAAACGAGTCGGGTTTTGCTTTCACCATTGTCACCGTTATTGCCATCCAGACCTTTCGATCCGTTTTTAACGGTCAGTGTAGCCGAGTCACCGTCTTTGCCGTTTGCGCCGGCAGCTCCGGTTAGGCTGATCGAACCGTCTTTACCGTTGATAGCGACACCGGGTTTACCGTCCGTACTGAGTACGCTGATAGTTCCGTCTTTGCCGTTGCCGCCGATAGTAACATTATTATCTAAACCAAAGGTTACGTTGCCGCCTTGTTTAGTAATAACAATACCGTTACCGGTCGTGTTTAAATCAACAGTTGCGTTAGGGGTGATATTTGTTGCGTTACTGCTGTCACCATTCGTTGTTAAATTCCAACCGGCATTCGCGGTGTTTTTGACTTCATTTAACTGATCAAGATTAACCGCATCCGTACCGTTTGCACCACGGGATACGTTAGTAATAGTGTGATTACCTGCATTGATACCTGAGTTATCAATTGTTACATCACCCACTGATAGCTGCCCCGCGGTAATATTGGTTGCATTCACATTGGCAAAACTTACGTTCTCATTCGTTGCAATGGTAATATTTGTGCCGTTTTGTGAAAGCTTCATATTATTACCGGCGGTATAAGTCAGAGTGTCACCGGCATTAATTTTTTCTGCACCGGTATTTTCACCTAGACTACCTGTACCAGTAGAACTAATCGTTGCGTTCCAGCTTGCATTATTAATAGCAGCAGCTGTTTGCGCCGCAGTCCAATAACCGGTTGAAGCGTTATCACCGGCAGAGACCGTGCCGTTAGTATTAATCGTTGATGTAGTTGAGTTTACACTGTAACTTATATTTGTAGTGTTGCCGTCAGAGGTTACATTTGCTGTTGTTCCATTGCCATTGATAAAATTCACAGTATTGCCGGCGGTGATTTTATCTGCCGTAGCACCGTTATTTTGAATCGTCCAGCCGGCATTATTAGTTACATTTACTAAGTCATTGACTGTTGCAATACCGCCGTTAGTTGTATTACCTTCTGCAATACCTGTTGTACTGTTTACTGTTGCCGTACCGGTTTTCACATCAAAGGTGAAATTAGTGGTGTTCGCGGTTGAATTATCCGCATTTACGGTAACTGTGGAACTGTTATTAAAGCCAACGTTATTACCGGCAGCCACTTTGTTAACGGTTGTCCCGTTGGTTTGAACATTCCAGCCAGCACTATTGATTGCCTGTGTTACGGTAGAAGCATTTACCAAATTGGCATCGTTACCATTATTAGCTACGGAAACTGTTCCGTTAGCGTTAGGAGTAATACCTGTCGTATTAGCCGCTACGTTATAAATAGTCTGGCCATTTCCACCGGTAGAACTGCTGATATTAATGGTGCTCTTATCTCCGGTGACTTCCGTTTTCGCCGTATTGGCTACATTGGTTAACTGACCGTAGTTTACTGCATCAGTGCTATTTGTACCGTTCGCTACATTTACGATCGTATTATTACCGTTATCCAAACCGCTATTAGTTAGGGTGACATTACCGTTTTTACCTCCGGTAATAGTGATACCCGCACCGTTGATGGTTGTGGTTCCACCGAATACCGCACTGGTTAAATTGGCCAGATTCTGTGCCATCTTCAACACTAAGGTACCGTTATCATTATCTACCCGCAGGTTACCGTCGGTTACATTTGCCGATGAACTTAAATTACCCTTAATTGTTAGAGTTTCATTTAATTTCTTGTTGATTACGGAATTTGTATCGTCGCCGGTAAACTTCAAGCCGTCGTTTAAGGTCGCTACAGTTTGCGTGCCGTTTGACGTGACGTATTGAATACGATCCGTACCGTTCACACCATCTACTCCGGCTGGTCCTTGCGTAACAGTAAGATTCGCATTGGTACCGTCCTTACCGTTCAATCCTATAGTGCCGTTAGCACCGTCTAATGTAATACCGTCTTTACCGTTTTCACCTTTTACCGTTATCGTACCCGCATTTGTACCGTCACCGACAGTCACATTACTGCTCAGACCGAAGGTGACATTGTTATTCGATTTGCTGATCACGATACCGTTACCGGCAGTATTTAAATCCACTGTGGCGTTCGGTTTGATATTGGAAACATTAGTACTATCTCCGTTTACGGTTAAATTCCAACCGGCATTGGCTGTACTTGCCGTCGCATTTAACTGATCAAGATTGACCGCATCCGTACCGTTTGTACCAGCTTTAACATTGGTAATAGTATTACCACCGTTATCTAAGCCTTTATCCGTGAGACTTACGACAGAAGTTCCGTTGTTAATTGTTACACCATTGCCATTAATAGTGGCATTGGTGGTACCGTTATTGAATACCGCACTGGTTAAATTGGTTAAATTTTTCGCCAGTTTTACCGTTAAGGTATCTTTTCCGTTAGATACTACGCCGAGATTACCTTCTGATAGTTCGGAAACATCCTTGACTCCACCGATAATATTCGTTTGGTTACCCAATGGCTGGGTAAACGTATTATTCGTTGTTGCATTAACTGCCGTATCACTTGCGTAAACCGTGCCACGGTTAATGGCATTAGTATTATTGGTAATATTTTGTGTGTTGTGCGCAATAGCATTACTATTATTAGTAACGTTTTGATTTGTTGCGTTTAACTGACCGAAGTTCACCGCATCACTATCGTCCGTACCGTTTGCTACGTTAGTAATCTTATTATTACCGTTATTCAACCCGTTGTTCGTTAGGCTGACATTACCATTAGAGCCTCCGGTCATAGTGATACCCGTACCGTTAACGGTGGTATTATCGCCGAATACCGCACTGGTTAAATTGGTCAGATTCTGTGCCATTTTCAACACTAAAATGCCGTTATCATTATCTACCCGCAGATTACCGTCGGTTGCATTTGACGAGGAGTCTAGATTACCTTTTATAGTCAGAGTATCGTTTAGTTTTTTGCTAATCACAGAAGACGTATTATCACCGGTAAACTTCAAACCGTCGTTTAAGGTCGCTACGGTCTGCGTGCCGTTTGAAGTGGTATATTGAATACGATCGGTTCCGTTTACACCATCTACTCCCGGCTTACCTTGTACAACGGTAATGTTGGCATTTGTGCCGTCTTTACCATTTAATCCTATGGTACCATTAGCACCGTCTAGTGTAATACCGTTCGTACCGTTTTCGCCTTTTACCGTTACCGTTCCCGCGTTAGTACTGTTACCGATAGTAATATTTTCACTTAAACCGAAGCTTACATTATTGTCCGTTTTAGTGATGACAATACCGTTGCCGGTGCTATTTAAATCCACTGTGGTATTCGGTTTGATATTAGAAACATTACTACCGCCGTTTACGGTTAAATTCCAACCGGCATTGGCCGCACTGGTCGTCGCATTCAACTGATCAAGATTAACGGCATCCGTACCGTTTACGCCGGCACTTACATTGGAAATAACCTTACCGCCATTATCTAATCCATTGTTTGTGAGGCTTACGCTGGAGCCACCATTGGTAATAGTCATGCCATTACCGTTAATAGTAGTATTGGATGAATTATTACTAAACACCGCGCTGGTTAAATTCGTTAGATTTTTTGCCAACTTCACTGTTAAGGTGTCTTTTCCGTTAGATACAACACCGATATTGTCATCCGATAACGCGGAAGTATTATTAATTCCACCTATAATATTAGTTTGATTGCCTAATGCCTGAGTAAAGTTATTTGTTGCACCGTTGGATGCTACATCGCCGGCATAGACTGTCCCGCGGTTGATGGCATTAGTGTTATTAGTAATGTTCAGTGTATTATTGGCAATATTTTGCGTGTTGTTCGCAATGTTATTGCTGTTATTGGTGACATTTTGATTTGTTGCATTTAGCTGACTAAAATTAACCGCATCAGTATCTTGCGTACCATTTGCCACATTGGAAACTACATTACCGCCCATATTAACGGTAGAACCGTTTTTCACGGTGAGATTACCGATATTTGTATCACCGCTTACGTTTAAGTTGGTAAACGAAACATTGTCTGCGGTGTTAATACTAATATTGCTACCGTTTTGTGTTAACTGGATATTTTTACCGCCGTCGATAGTGACAGTTTTACCGGCTTTTATTTGTTCGGTTGTATTGCCGGTGGTATTACCTGAAGTGGTTAAACTCCAGCTGGCGTTATTAATTGCATTGGTAATTGTTGTACCGTTTACCAAATTAGTTCCGTTAGTGGCGGATACTGTTCCGTTATTAGTAGTTATATTCGTTGTTGCTACACTTAAATTATAGTTTGTCGTTCCGTTGGCATTACTTGAAGTCGTAATGGTTATCGGACTGTTCTCTGACGATACGGAAGCCTGAGTATTGGTATCCAATGACTTAATGGTTTCGTTTAACTTACTTTCATTAAAATTGACCTGAACACCACCAGATGTTGCATTTGTCGTAATGTAAGTACCTTCGCCTTTTATTGCTAATGTATTATTTAAGGTTGCAGTAACCTTATTGTTATCATCGGCGCTCAGACCGAAAGTACCATTATTCGCACGATTTACTGCCTCAGTTAAATTATTAGAAGCAGAAATTACATAATTGGTCGTATTAGAGGAAGAGTCCAATGTACCGGTAACATTTAATAAATCCGAGCTTGAATTCACTGTCGTATTATAAGCATTGATCGTATAAATCGTGCCGTTTTCATTGGTCGTACTGGTTACATTAGTATTTGTACCGGCGATCACGGAAGACTTGCTTGCATTTAATTGATTTAAGTTCACTACGTCGGTGCCATTCGAACCGTTTGATACGTTAGTGATGGTATTGCCCCCCATATCTATGGTTGACCCGTTTTGTACGGTCAGGTTACCTATACTGGTATTTCCGGTGACATTCAGATCGGTAAAGGTAGCATTATCCGAAGTTGCAATAGTGATATTACTGTCGTTTTGTGTTAATTGAATGTTTTTACCACCGTCGAGCGTGACGGTTTTACCCGCTTTGATTTGCTCTGTAGAGTTATTTGCAGTATTGCCTGAAGTAGTCAAATTCCAACTTACGTTATTAATGGTATTCACTAAAGTTGTACCGTTGACTAAACCGGTGCCGTTGGTTGCATTCGCTGTACCATTGGCTGTTGTAATATCAGTCGTGGCTACAGCCAGGCTATAATTCGTCGTACCATTACCATTCTGTGAACTCGTTACGGTTATTGTATTGTTTGCTGCGGATACGGAGGCCTGAGTGTTTTTATCTAACGCATTGATTGTTTGGTTTAACTTAGTTTCATTTAAGGAAATATCAATACCGGTTGTTCCGTTAACGGCGGTTGTAATATAGCCGTTGCCGCCTTTAACTGCTAACGTGTTGTTCAAGGTAGTGGTGACGTTAGAACCGTTATCATCACTTAACCCGAACGTACCGTTCTTAGCACGATTTACCACTTCTTTTAATTGATCGGTAGCAGTAACGGCATAATCGGTCGTATTAGAAGTAGAATTGAATGTACCGGTAACGTTCAATAAATCTGTTGAACCTGAGCTGACAGTCGTGGCATTTGTATTAATTGTATAAATGCCATTATTATTGTTGACATTCACATTCTTTCCGGCAGTCACGTTCGCTACATTGGCGTTCACGGTATAGGTAGTTACGGTTGTACCGTTACTGCCCGAGGTTGTTGAAGTGCTTACTGTTGTTCCCTTTCCGGCTGTTACTGTAGAATTGTTTGCATGGAATGAAATATTAGTTGCATTATTCGAACCGTTAATGGTGGCGACGGTATTGGTACCGTTCACATAATTGATGACGCCGCCGCGGGTCGTGTTTAATTGAGAAGAAGCATTACCATTAGCTTGTGATGTAAAATAACTGTTATTTACATAATCGGTTAAATTGTTGGCAACCATATACAATTGTGAACCGTTAATGGCATCCGTTGAAGTGGCAGTGATTTGTCCGGCAGCCACATTTTGAATTTGGCGCTTATAAGTGCTGTTGCCTACACTGATCACTGAATCTGCCTTACTTCCGGCAAAATTACCGTAAGTGATATTGTTTACTGTCGCACTGCTGGTATTTACCGATGCAGTAGTAATTGAACCACTGCCTAACGCGACGGATTGGGCAATAGTTGCTTGCGAGCTAAGTCCTAGTGCTGATGCGCCCTCTGCAGATGCTTTTGCTCTATCACCGATTGCAACGGAATAATTTGCGGTGGCATTGGCATCGATACCCACTGCTGCGGAACGTACACCGGAAGCAGTAGTACTATCGCCTAATGCACTTGAATAGTTACCGGTAGCATTAGCATTTTCCCCTAAAGCCACCGCACTTTGCGCACTGGCGTTTGCACGGTTACCGATTGCTACGGCACTATCTTTTGATGAATTGGCTTCACTGCCGAGTGCGACAGAAGCACTAGCACTGGCTTTTGCCTGAGTCCCTAATGCCGTCGAACTTGCACCGGTTGCTGTTGAATTAACGCCGCCGGCAAAAGAACTGTCTCCTGAGGCAGTAGAATTAGTACCTGCCGCTAAGGAATTCAGACCACTTGCATTAGCCGCATACCCCACAGCGGTTGCGCTGTAATTTAATGCCATTGCATTTGAACCGAGAGCTGTAGCAAGTGTTGCCGAGGCATTTGCCTGGGAACCGAGGGCTGTTGCAGAACTGTTTAGCGCTTTGGCATAGTAACCGATACTCACCGCACTATTTGCAGTCGCTGCACCTTGATAGCCGATATTTATCGCACCTATGCCACTAGTATTACCGCCCAGAGCGATAGATGAATTTCCTGTCGCATTAGCTGAATTACCGATTGCAACGGCATTTCCACCATTCGCGGCAGAATTTACCCCAAAGGCAATAGCAGAACTGTTATTGGTTGAATTTGCATTGGTTGTTGCATTGTAACCGATGGCAATATCATCATCCTTTTGGGCTTTAGCTGACTCACCTATTGCAACGGTTCTGAGACTTGTAGCAGTGGATTGGTTACCAAGCGCCACGCTGCCTTTTCCTGAAGAGGTTGAATTAGTACCGATGGCAATGCCATTTTCTTTTGTTACATTGGAATTCGTTCCGAATGCCATAGCACTAGTGCTTCCTGCCGTGGCATTGGTACCGATGGCAGTAGCATTAGAACTATTGGCCGTGGAATTTACCCCGATAACCGTTGAAGCTTCTCCGCTGGCATTGTTGGCTAAGCCGATAGCGGTAGAACCGTTACCGGTTGCGTTCAAAAAAGTACCTACGGCGGTGGATAATAGACCTGATGACTTGGTATATCCACCGATGGCAACACTACCTGTACCGCTCGCTGTGGTTTTGATATAAGCGGATGCGTTAGGTGCATATCCACCTATCACTTTACCGGAAAGATTGGCTGTACTATTGTTCGTTTTATTACCGCTTAAATCATCACCGCCAATTGCAACGGAACCGAATCCTGTTGCGGAGACATCATTACCGATAGCAGTGGCTTGCTGACCTGCCGTCGAGTTAGAACCAATCGCGGTTCCTTGTCTGCCTGTCGCATTCGCACGGGAGCCGATGGCTACGCCCTCGTTATCGGCTACCTTAGTATTATTACCTATTGATACACCTTCTGCCGCCGAAGATGAGCGATTTCCGATAGCAATAGCGCTTGCCCCAGTGGCATTTGAAAGTGCGCCGATAGATATTGCCTCGGAGCCATTGGTTTTCGTGCCACAACCGATAGCTATGGCAGATACGTTATTACCGGCGGCGGTAGCGTTTGCCCCTTCGCCAATGGCTATAGAGTTACTACCATTTACTGTAGTATTGGAACTATTAATACTAGATCCGGAAGTAGAACCAATCTTCACCGTATTAGCTTGTACTTCACTTGATAATAATGAAGTAACCATAAAAACTGAACTTGCGGATAAAATAGCGGTTCCTAATCCCAATGTAGCGGTGCCGGCAGCTGATAAATGAAAGAGTCCTTTGTTGACGTTCTTTCTTTCATCTTTGGAGGATTTGGTTTTGCCATGACTAGAGGCTAACTCTGAAACTACGACTAAACGGTTTAATGTCTTGTTCCAGATTACTTTAAATATTTTGTTCATGTGTTATCCCTGAAAAAATTATTAATTAAAAGAAAAAGGCAAATTGATAGTGACATCAATGCCATAATCCTGTTAACTTTAAACGATATTATTTTCGCTTAAAGTGAACATTACGTTACTATCCATGTAGTTTTTTACCGCTAAGAGATTATTGCGCGGACAACTATAGATAGAGATAAACTTTGTGATATTGGTCAATAAACTATTCGAGCCGAATATATTTATTTTGTTTGTCATAGACAAAAATCTCCTGATTCGACTCAGACTTATGATTTTATTTAAGTATAGGTAATTCCTGATGTTTAACCGGAATACAGAATTGGAGTGTGATAATTGGGGGGCGTGGAACGAAAACGATATATATTCTCTGACAAACGAGAAAAATGAAATAAATATTTTCCCTCTGGTTTGTTGGCTAATAGGAGAATTTGTGTTATAATTTGCTTGCTTGCTTGCTTGCTTGCTTGCTTGCTTGCTTGCTTGCTTGCTTGCTTGCTAATCTTCTGGTTGTCAGCTTAGAAATAACAACAAATATATTCGTCGTTTTATTCCCAATAATTCTGAAGATTTTATCCATAAGTAAAAACGCCTTCGTTAATCGAGTTTTTATTTTGCTAACAGGTTACAAAAAACGTAACTGTTTACATTTATTCATTCAGCCAAGGGGTATGTATTAAGATTGGTTGAAAAACAGGCAGCTATTCTACGTGCGAAAACTTAAGTTTGCAATATTATTTGTACAATAATTTATTAAATTTTATACAATGACTTATGAAATGTGTGGTTAGTCGTTTGCTATAGGGTTGTCGGCTTATTTCATATTATTAAGAATAGCGGTTAGGCAATCGATTGGTTTTTTATATTTACTCTCCTTTTTTAATTTAAGCTCAGATTCTACAGTAGATCAGATCGTTTTATCCGGTGTTAGGCTTGGGTGTCGGCGGCAATCGTGAGTTTAGACAAATTCAGCATATAATCGCCGCCGTACTTAAAAAAATAGCTTTTTCAGCACCGCACTTTACGCCATTTCTACGCCTTCGGAAGAAACTTCCGACAGGCTGATATCCTTAGTTTCCTTGGATAGCCATAATGCCACGATGGTGAGCAGGGAGTTAGCGGCTAAATAAATACCGACACCTATAATGCCGTAGGCGGCATTAATTTTAATGGCAAAGGTCGCCGCCACGGTGGCGCCGATAATGGAAGCAAAGTTGTACGCAAGGGATGAACCCGAATAGCGTACCTCGGTTGGAAATAATTCAGGTAATAATGCTGCCATCGGACCGAAAGTGAAGCCCATTAGGATCATGCCGATAACAAGGAAAGCAAACACAGACCAAGGTGTGCCGTGGGACAGGAATAAAGGCATGGCTAAGCCGAAAATGAGCATACTCCATGTTGTCCGTAATAGAAATTTACGACGACCTATTTTGTCGGCATAAAATCCGGAAATGCTGGTGAAAATACCGAATACAATGGCACTAATCAACAATAAGCCGGTAAAAATATTGGGTTCAATACCTAATCCCATAGCATGCCCTTGCGGTGATAGAGTAGCGGGGCTGCGGGAATAAACCTGAGCGAATGCCGTCATAATGTAGAACAGCACGTAGGTCGCTGTCATGATGAAGGTGCCGAGAATTAACGGTCTTAAATGACGTTTAAACACCATGTTTACAGGCGCTTTCTGGGTTTTACCTTGTTCTTCCGCGGTGCGGAAAACATGACTTTCATGCAGGGTTAAACGTACCCATAAGCCGATAGCAACCAGAATAATGGAAGAAATGAACGGGATACGCCACGCCCATGCCACCAACCCGTCCTTGCCCCAGGTGTAACTGACAAGGAAAAAGGCAAGATTGGCGATGAACAAACCAATAGGCGCGCCCAGTTACGGGAAGGTTCCATACCAGGCACGCTTGCCGTCCGGGGCGTTTTCCGTAGCGACTAATGCCGCACCGCCCCATTCACCGCCCAGTCCCAAGCCTTGCCCCACGCGGCAGATGCACAATAAAACCGGCGCCCAAACGCCAATGCTTTCATAGGTTGGCAATAGCCCGATACAGACAGTTGAGCAGCCCATTAATAATAATGAAGCAACCAAGGTCTTTTTACGTCCGATTTTATCGCCGAAATGTCCGAACAGTGCGGAGCCGATAGGACGGGCAAAAAACGCAAGGGCAAGAGTTGAAAGAGAAAGTAGTTCATCCGATACAGGATCGCCGCTTTTGAAAAATTGCGTATTGAATACCAATACGGCAGCCGCGGCATAAATATAATAGTCAAAAAATTCAATGGCTGTTCCCACCATAGAGGCGATTGCCACTTTTTTAGGGTCATTTCTTAAGCTTTGCATTGTCATAAATATATCTCATAAAATAAAAAACGCGTTTATCCTATCAGTTAAAAATCATGAATACAATGTAAGAAAACGGGGTGTGCAAGAGATTAGTTAGAGAATAATTCTGTAGCGCTTGTTAAATTAAGTGTTAAATTCTAAATGAGGCTTTTTTACAGAATATCAGAAAGGTGACTTGAGAGATTTATACGATAAAATTTTTATTATTTGATCGCGGTAAATAATTATAGAATTGGTTTGCTTATATTCGCAAACCAATCCTGTTTTTTCTGTTAGAAAATAATATATCCGATAAGAGAGAACAGAAAACCGACTACACCGATCAGTGTTTCCTGTACAGTCCATGTTTTAAACATGGTTTTCGTGTCAATTTCCAGAAATCTGCTGACTAACCAGAAACCGCTGTCGTTCACGTGAGCAAGCACGGTTGCACCGGAAGCAATAGCGATCACAATAAAGCAAAGATCAAGTTGGCTTAATCCTGCGGTTACTGCGATTGTCGGAGCAATTAATGCGGAAGTGGTCGTGATGGCTACCGTTGAAGAACCTTGAGCAACACGTAATGCCGCGGAGATTAAAAAGGCTGCAACAATAACAGGCATGCCGGTATCGGAAAGCATGTTCGATAATACATCACCGATACCGCTGGTACGCAGTACACCACCGAACATCCCGCCGGCACCCGTTACCAGTACGATGGCACAAATCGGCCCCAAGGCATTGTCACAGATTTTTTCAATTTGTTCATAACTGCGTTGTTCTTTTAATAAAACAACTGACACGATCAATGTAATTAACAGTGCAACGGGTGTTTTGCCGAGCAATCTTAGACTTTCAACCCAAAGTTGAGAACCGTCAACCACCTTCGCCACACTTAATGTGTTAAGCACGGTATCCAACATAATTAATACTAACGGCAGTAACAGAATGGTCATGACTTTTTTAAAACTAGGCGGATTCAACACCGCAGTTTCGCTGATGGGTACTGCGTTTAAGAACGATTTTGGTAAGTCCAAATGAAATTTTTTGCCGAGGTATGTGCCGTATAAATAGGCGGCAAAATACCAGGTGGGTATAGCCAGAATAATACCGACGATAGTCAGCAATCCTATATTGGCCCCTAAAATATCACCGGAAGCAACCGGGCCCGGATGTGGCGGTAGAAATGCGTGGGTAACGGCAAAAGCCCCGGCGGCAGGAAAAGCATAGCGGAATAATGAACCGCCGAATTGTTTTGCTACACTAAAGATAATCGGCAGCATAACGACTAATCCGGCATCAAAGAAGATAGGAAAACCGAATAGAAATGAGGCGATCCCCAGAGCCAACGGCGCTCTCCGTTCTCCGAATTTATTGATTAAGGTATCGGCAAGAACTTTGGCACCGCCCGTAATTTCAAGCAAACGGCCAATCATTGCTCCTAACCCGACTAACAGGGCTACCGCGGCCAGGGTATTCCCGAAACCGCTCAGCATGGTAGGCACGATTTTGTTTACCGGTATTCCCGCGGCGAGTGCTGTGAGTAAACTGACGATAATTAAAGCCACAAAAGCATGGACTTTAAATTTTATGATCAGGATAAGTAAGCAGGCAATCGATGCAATTAAAATAAGTATCAGCATAATTAAATTCCTTATACTATTGAGGCGCAGCCTTAGCTATCACACAGCGGCAAGCATGCCGCCATCGACAAATAATAAATGTCCGTTCACGAAATCGGAGGCTTTTGAAGACAGAAACACCGCCGCGCCAATCAGTTCTTCGGGCTCTCCCCAGCGGGCGGCGGGAGTTCTTTTGCACAGCCAGTCGCTGAATTCCTTGTTTTCCACCAGTGGTTTGGTCAGTTCGGTTTTGAAATAACCCGGGGCAATGCCGTTCACCTGAATGTTATAGCGGGCTAACTCTACACACATTCCTTTGGTCAGCATTTTGACAGCGCCTTTCGAGGCCGCGTATGGGGTAATCGTCTCTCTGCCCAGTTCGCTCTGCATGGAGCCAATATTAATAATCTTCCCGCTTTGTCGTTTGACCATATATCTCGCCACCGCCTGTGAGATTATAAATACCGCTTTCTGGTTGACTTTAATGATGTCGTCGAAGTCTTTTTCAGGGAAATCGCAGAAAGGATGCCGACGCTGAATCCCCGCGTTATTGATTAATACATCAATGGGGCCAATGTTATTTTCAATATAATCAATCGCCTTGTGTACAGCCTCCGTATCTGTGACATCGAATGCAACAGCGTGGGCTTTATGTCCTTTTTGTCTGAATTCCTGAGCGACCTGTTCTGATTTTTCTTGTGTCGTGCTATTGATAATTACCTCGGCACCGTAATCCGCAACGCCTTGAGCTAAAAGATGACCGATACCGCGGGTCGAGCCTGTAATAAGAATTCGTTTATTTTCTAGGGAAAATAGATTGTTCATGGTGATACCTCATATTTACTCAAATAAAAGCTGAACCTTAGAAATTTCATTTTTGTTGCCCGCCGTTTCAAGTGCTTTTTCAAGATCTTTAAAATCAAATGTGGCGGATAACAGTGGTAATGGGTCCACTTTGCCCGTACCGAGCCATTCAACAGCGGTATTGAATTCTTCAACAAAGCGGAATGAGCCCACATAGTTAATTTCTTTTGCAATCAGGGTCATCATAGGAAAATCCGGAATATTACCGCCCATACCGATTTGGACGATAGTGCCGCGTGCTTTGGTGACGGCTAAACAACGTTCGACGGAAGAAGGGTGACCTGAGACTTCAAATGATAGGTCAAAGGTTCCTTTGTGTTTTTCATATTCTGAAAAATCATCCGTAGCATTTAACCCCTTGGTTGCGCCCATAGCGATGGCAAGCTCTAAACATCTTCGGCTTAAATCGCTACAGATAATCTCTTTTGCGCCTAACGCATTAACTGAAGCAACCAAAAGACAGCCGATCGGCCCGACACCGGAAATGAAAACTTTTTTGCCTTTTAATGAACCTGCCCGCTTAGCGGCATGAATGGTTACTGCCAATGGTTCGGCAAATACCATGACGGCATCGGGAGCGTCCTGCGGATAATCAATACATTGCGCATTGTCCACGATTTTGTATTGAGTGAAACCGCCATCTACGTGAGGATCATACATGGCACTACCGAAAAAACGCATGGATTCGCACTGGTTCGTCTCACCACAAAGGCAATATTTGCAGTTTAAGCAAGGTTTGCCGGGATTAATGACAACCTTTTGTCCTACATATAAATCGGGCGCATTGGTTTTTACAATTCTGCCGATGACCTCATGACCTAAAATCATCGGATGTTTCACTGGATAGTTACCGACTTTACCATGCTGATAATAATGCAGATCGGAACCGCAAATACCTCCACGTATAATTTGTACCAGTGTTTTTTCTTGATCATTCGGGTCGTATTGAATTTCTTGGGAGAGTATGCCTACATCACGTTGCCCTTTTACCACACAGGATAATGTATTTATTTTCATGTTAACCTACCTACTTGTTTGTCGTTAAGTTTATGTTACTGGTAACATAAAAGCTTATAGCTTCTTTGTAAAGTTATTTCAATCCTTGTATATTAAATTTGTGATAGAGTTCAAATTTTATAAAAAATTTGCAGTTCGGTTTATTCACTAAGTAGTCTTTTAGTGATATATCTGAAAGGAATGTTACCAGTAACGGTTTTAAGTTTGTAAATAATAAAACTAGAGGGTCGTATTATGACTAAAGGTAAAAGTGTTATCCTGATGGGGGTTTCCGGTACAGGTAAAACTTCGGTGGGGACGGAAGTCGCACACAGATTGGGCATTAAACTGATTGATGGCGATGATTTGCACCCGCGGGCGAATATTATAAAAATGGGACAAGGGAAGCCGTTAAATGATGAAGATCGAGCTCCTTGGCTGGAGCGCATTAGAGATGCCGCGTTCAGTTTAGAACAGAAAAGTGAAATAGGTATTATTATTTGCTCGGCCTTGAAAAAGAAATATAGAGATTCAATCAGAGACGGGAATAAAAATATAAGATTTTTATTCCTGCACGGTGATTATAAATTAATCCTTGAACGGATGCGCAAGCGTAAAGGGCACTACATGAAAGAAGAAATGCTGAAAAGCCAGTTTGACACTTTAGAAGTCCCTGCCTCGGACGAACCTGACGTGATAGCTATTGATGTTGACGGTTCCTTTGGAGAAGTGGTCGACCGTTGTGTCACTGCGTTGCAATCGTTTTTGTAAGCGATATATCGGTTAAATCAGTTAGGTACGCGGAATTATTACCCTATATGCTTTCTCCCAGGTTAATCTGATAGCCTAAATCGATCACTGAACTTTGCAGCGGGATATTATTGATTCGATTTAGAATTTCCTGTGCGGCGATACGTCCGATCTGCCGTCTGGGCGTGATGACCGTGGCTAATTGCGGTGTCATGGCCTGGCCGACGTCATGGCCGTGAAATCCGGCCACGGCCATTTGGGCTGGTATTTTTATACCGAGCCGCTGACATTCAAAAATTACGCCGATGGCTAAATCATCGTTAGTACAGAAAATGCCGTTGGTGGTAGGGTAGCGTTTTAGGGTATCGTGCAGTAATTCGGCACCCAGTGTGAAAGAGGAATGTTGTTTAGTCCATATCACGTTTGGGGTCAGCTGATATTTTTGCATTGCCTGTTCGTATCCCTGCTGTTTCAGCATGGTGCGTTTATCCATACGCACGGCAAAATAGACAATATTCTTATGCCCGCGATTGATCATGGTTTCCGTCATAGACTGAGCGGCGGCAACATTGTCAAAACCAATGATTTGTTTTGTCGTCGCCGTTGATGTGCTCATGATTTCAACCACGGGAATATTGGCGATTTCAAGCATTTTATCGGCTTTGGGGCTGTGTTCGTTTTCAGACAGAATTAACCCGTCGATATTATAGGAAAGCAGGCTTTCAATCTGCTTTTCTTCTTTTTGGGATGATAGCCATAATGGGCCAGCATGGTCTGATAGCCCGCTTTATCGGTAATTTCCTCAATGCCGGTGAGAACATTGGCAAAAACCTGATTGGTCAGAGAAGGCAGTAATACGCCGATGGATTTACTTTTGGCGTTGGACAGCATGTTCGGAGCACGGTTGGGAATATAGCCGAAATGCTCAATGGCTTCGGCAATTTTGTGCCGCGTGGTTTCGGCCACGGCGTCCGGGTTTCTTAAATAACGACTGATAGTCATTTTTGTAATGCCGATGTGTTCCGCGATATCCTGTAGTGTGGGGCGTTTACTTTTAGCCATATAAAAGATCCGTTTCGCAATAAATTTTATATGCAAGATCATACTGAAAACGCAGAATATGTCAAAACTGCGAAAAATCTCACCGCACTTTGCACCAAATAGCGGTATAATCCAAGCATTGTTAGGTTTATGCGAGGAGGAAATATGACGGATAAGCTTGATGCGTTGCAGCAGGAATTGAATTCTACCGTGGAAAGCGCCATTCGTTTGACTCAATATAGTCACGGTGCGGGTTGCGGTTGTAAGATATCGCCTAAGGTGTTAGAGGACATTTTACATTCCGAACAGGAAAGATTTATTGATCCGAATTTATTAGTCGGTAACGATACTAAAGATGATGCGGCGGTTTATGATTTAGGCAATGGCACATCGATCATCAGTACGACCGATTTTTTTATGCCGATTGTGGATGATCCCTTCGATTTCGGACGTATCGCGGCAACCAATGCAATCAGTGATATTTTCGCTATGGGCGGTAAGCCTATTATGGCGATTGCCATTTTAGGTTTTCCGATTAAAGTATTACCGCCGTCCATTGCCCGCCGAATTACCGAAGGAGGCCGGGCGGCTTGTCGGGAAGCGGGAATCGTTTTGGCCGGCGGACATTCCATTGACGCGCCCGAACCGATGTTCGGCTTAGCTGTAACAGGGATTGTACCGACGGATAAGGTGAAGAAAAATGCTTCCGCTCGCGCCGGCAGTAAACTTTATCTGACCAAGCCATTGGGTATCGGTATCCTGACTACGGCAGAAAAAAAAGGCAAATTAAAGTCACAACATCAAGGTTTGGCAACCAAGGTAATGTGTCAAATGAATACTATCGGTACAGCACTTTCCGATGTTAACGGAGTAACCGCGTTAACCGATGTGACAGGGTTCGGACTGGCAGGGCATTTACTGGAAATCTGTGAAGGCTCTCATGTAGCGGCAAACGTGTATTTCGACGGAATCCGCACTTTGGACGGCGTAGAGGATTATATCGCGCAAGGCTGTGTGCCGGGAGGCACCAACCGTAATTTTGACAGTTACGGGGCTAAAATCTCGCCGTTGAGCGATAAGCAGAAAGCCATCCTGTGCGATCCGCAAACCTCGGGCGGGCTGCTTATTGCGGTGTTGCCGGAAGGTGAACAAGCCGTGTTTGATATCGCCGCCGAAGCGGGCATTGAACTGATTCCTGTAGGCGAGCTCGTACCGCAAAGTGCGGTGTCGAAAGACGGAGTTTTGATCAACGTGGTTTAATTCCCTGCTCGGCAAAATAATATCGCCACGACTTTTTACGGAGTCATGGCGATTTTTTATAAGTTGAATTTACAGCGTTTCGTTTTTTGTCTGGTTATTAAGCGAAAGCTACCTGAAAACTCTTGAGGACATGTTCTGTTTTTTTATGTTAAAATTCTCAACCGATTTATCCCATTCATTTTTAATAGGAAATAACATGAAAGTATTAGAAGGCGGCCTGGCGGCACCTCACGCAAAAATTGCGGTAGTGGTGGCGCGGTTTAACAGTTTTATTAACGATAGTCTGGTAGAAGGCGCGATTGATGCATTGAAACGTATCGGTCAGGTTAAAGATGAAAATATTACCCTTGTGCGTGTGCCGGGCGCTTATGAGTTGCCGCTGGCGGTACGTCGTTTGGCGGACAGCAAAAAATATGACGGCATTGTGGCGTTAGGTACGGTAATCCGCGGCGGTACCGCTCATTTTGAATATGTGGCGGGCGAAGCGAGCAGCGGTATCGGCCACGTTTCTTTACACTCCGATATTCCGGTGGCGTTCGGCGTATTAACTACGGAAAACATCGAACAGGCGATTGACCGCGCGGGTACGAAATCGGGCAATAAAGGCGCGGAAGCGGCTTTAGTTGCGTTGGAGATGGTGAATTTATTGGATCAAATCAAAACGGCATAATTGAAATGGCAGAACAAAATAAAAAAGTGTCGGCCCGTCGCAGGGCAAGGGAATGTGCGGTGCAGGCCTTGTATTCTTGGCAAGTGTCGCAGAATCCGGTAGAAACGGTGGAGTTGAATTTCGTGACTGAGCAGGATTTAAAAGGTGTTGACGTTGCCTATTTCCGTAAATTATTCCGTCAGACGGTGGAAAATACGATGGCGGTGGATACGGCAATGGCACCGTTTTTAGATCGCCGGGCGGAAGAGCTTGATCCGATTGAAAAAGCCATTTTGCGTTTAGCGGTATATGAGCTGAAATATGAGCTTGATGTGCCGTACAAAGTGGCGATTAACGAGGCGATTGAGGTAGCGAAAACCTTTGGCGCGGAAGACAGTCACAAATATATCAATGGTGTGCTGGACAAGGTTGCGCCTGCGTTATCACGCAAGTGATCAGTATGAAAAGTGGGCGAGAGCCCATTTTTTTATAAGGAATTGTGGGGGAGACGACGGATGTCGCAAGGCGAATTTAGTTTAATTGATAATTTTTTCACCAAGCCGCAAACAAATGTGCGTTCAGAGGTATTGCTTGCAATCGGAGACGATTGTGCCGTTATTGAACCGCCGGTCGGCTATCAGCTGGCGATCACCACCGACACCATGGTGGAAAATTCTCATTTTTATCCCGATATTGATCCGAAAGATTTAGGCTATAAAGCCGTCGCGACCAATTTAAGCGATCTTGCCGCGATGGGTGCAACTCCCACATGGATTTCATTGGCATTGACCTTGCCCAAGGCGGATGAACAATGGCTGGCGGCGTTTAGCGAAGGCATGTTCGAGCTGCTGAATGAACATCAGATAACTCTGATTGGCGGCGACACCACAAGCGGAACGGTTCCGTCTGTTACCATTACCGCTCACGGAACGCTGAAAAACACCACCGCACTTTGTCGTCACAAGGCTCAGGCAGGCGACTGGATTTATGTTTCCGGTACAATCGGTGACGGGCTGGCGGGTTTTTACTTGCTGAGAGAGTTGTATCAGAATGGCAAGGGTCATAAAAATCTGAATGAGCATCAGGCCTTTCTGATTCGTCGCAATTTGCATCCCACGCCGCGCATTGCCTTAGGCAAGATGCTGGCTGAGCAGCGATTGGCACGGGCGGCGCTCGATCTTTCTGACGGTCTGGTAGGAGATTTAGGACATATTTTAGATCGCAGCGGTGTAAGTGCGGTGCTGAATTTGCAAGATTTGCCTTGTTCCGATGCCTTGCTCGCTTTATACGGCAGAGAGCAGGCGGAATTGATGGCGTTGCAAGGCGGCGAGGATTATGAACTGTGTTTTACCGTGCCGGATGAGAAAAAAGCGGCGTTGACGGATTATCTCTCCGGATTGGATGTGCCTTGCCGTTGCATCGGGCGCATAGTGGCACGAAATCCTGCCCGGCCGATTCAATATTATCGCCATGGCGAACCCGTGGATTTAACCGTTTCCGGTTTTGAACATTTTAAGTAATTAATTCAATGAACCTTGATAATCCATTAAAAAAAATACGTTTAACCAATCCTGTTCATTTCCTTGCCTTAGGTTTAGGTTCAGGGCTGATTCGTCCCGCGCCGGGCACCTGGGGCAGTTTGGTTGGTGTAATTGTCGGCGTGTTGCTGTTGCAGGTATTCAATCCGATTGCTTTTGCCGTGTTTATCGTATTTTGTTTTGTATTTGGCTGTTATCTGTGCCGGGAAACTTCTGAGGATATGGGGGTACATGATCACGGTTCTATCGTATGGGACGAATTTGTCGGCGTGTTTATTACGTTACTGGCGCTGCCGGAACTGACATGGCAATGGTACGTAGCCGCTTTTGCCGTTTTCCGTTTCTTCGATATTCTCAAGCCGTATCCGATCAAATATTTTGATGAAAAAGTCAAAGGCGGTTTCGGCATTATGATTGATGACGTGTTGGCGGCGGTTTATGCGGTGATCGTACTGCGGTTGATAAATTACTTTTTGGGATAACCACAATGTTAAACCTTATTATCGTGCATTTTTTCGGCTTGGTAACGCCGGGGCCTGATTTCTTTTACGTCAGCCGCATGGCAGCCAGTAATTCCCGCCGTAACGTGGTGTGCGGCATTATCGGTATTACTCTTGGTGTGGCGTTCTGGGCGGCTTCCGCCATGTTGGGGCTGGCATTGTTATTTACCACGGTACCTATGCTGCACGGCGTAATTATGCTGCTGGGCGGCAGTTATTTGGCATATCTCGGTTGGCATATGGTAAAGAGCCGCACCAATGCAAAATTTGAATCGGCCACTGAACGGGAATTAAATCAGGCCACTACGATAAAAAAGGAAATAATGAAAGGGTTATTGGTGAATTTATCCAATGCCAAAGCTATTATTTATTTTGCCAGTGTGATGTCGCTGATTCTGGTGCATATCACGGAAACATGGCAAATGCTGTTGGCATTCGCCATTATCGTAGTGGAAACTTTTATTTATTTTTATGTAATTTCATTTATCTTCTCACGCTCGGTGGCGAAACAGTTTTACAGCCAATATAGCTGCTATATTGATAATGCCGCAGGAGTGATTTTCCTCGCTTTCGGTGTTTTTCTGGCGTATGCCGGCGTGTTGGAAATACTTAATTAAAATCACAGGAGCAAATATGACATTAAAAATTGGTATCGTAGGCGCGGGCGGTCGTATGGGCCGTCAATTAATTCAAGCCGTGCAGAATGCGGAAGGTGTTGAATTAGGAGCGGCATTTGAGCATGGTGAATCTTCCTTATTAGGAACCGATGCGGGCGAACTGGCAGGCATCGGTCACTTAGGTATCACAGTAGGCTCGGATCTTGCCGCTCAATCCGTAAATTTCGATGTACTGATTGATTTTACCCGCCCGGAAGGCACGTTAAAACATATTGATATCTGCCTGGCACTGAACAAGCCGATGATTATCGGCACTACGGGCTTTGATGAAGCGGGTAAAGCCGCTATTCGAGCCGCCTCGGAGAAAATTGCTATCGTGTTTGCTTCTAATTTCAGTGTGGGCGTGAACCTAGTATTCAAATTATTAGAAAAAACCGCCAAAGTGATGGGAGATTACTGCGATATTGAAATTATCGAGGCTCATCACCGCCATAAAGTCGATGCTCCGTCAGGCACGGCGTTGTCTATGGGTGAGCATATCGCCGGAGTCCTTGGACGTGATTTGAAAACCAATGGCGTATTCGCCCGCGAGGGTATTACCGGCGAACGCAAACGTACGGATATAGGATTTTCCAGTATTCGTGCCGCCGATGTTGTGGGCGAGCATACGGTGTGGTTTGCCGATATCGGTGAACGCGTGGAAATTTCCCATAAAGCCTCCAGCCGCATGACTTTCGCCAATGGAGCCGTACGCGCCGCCAGATGGATTGCTGAAAAACAACAGGGTTTGTTTGATATGACAGACGTGTTGGATTTAAATACGTTGTAACACTGTATTATTAAAAAAGATCTGCACTACAAAAACCGGATGTATATTTAACAGGTTGAGGTGCAGATTTTTTATAACTAAATAATCTGTTAAACGGCAGGATATTTAAATATTCCATTAGTTTTATGGTTAAGTTGCAAACATCACTTACAAAGGCTTAGATCGGAGTTAAACAATTTTCGGAAAACGGTTTATTATTAAGCTATCAAAAAGGTATGAAAAAGCCTTGAAGGCTTATCCTACAAGGCTTTATGCATTGATTGTTAATTGGTGGAGCTGGCGGGAGTTGAACCCGCGTCCGAAATTACTCTACCTTCAGCACTACACGTTTAGTCTCGTCTTTAAATTCATTTACCCACTGCGGACAGACACGCGACAGATAAACTAGCTTTATTCAATTTAGTGCTTCGATCCTAAAGCGGCGGCTTCAACACGATCTCGTTTAGATTTGACTCCTCGGAATCCCCGTCTTACGAGCGGAAGCTGGGGCGAGAAGGCTAAAGGCAGGTTATTAAGCTGCTAAAGCGTATTGTTCGTCGTTTGCGACTATTTTTTTGCGGTTTATTTACGAGGCCTACCGCACCTCGACGTGCACCTTGGGCTTCGCTAATCCCGTCGAATCCAGAATCAGCCCCAAAATTGGCGGAGATTTTAGCAGAATTTTATAAAAAATAAAAGATGGCTTGCTATATTTGCCGTATCGGAACCGGTTTTCCGTTTACCAAAAATCCTGACAATAAAAAATTAGATTTAATGGTCAAAAACTGCCGGTTAATTCCGAACTAGAATGAACGGAAATTGCAGAGAATTTGTAAATAATAAAATGGCGGTTGCCGATGTTAATCCGCTAAAAAACTCTTATTTTCAGCACCGCACTTTTTATCGTTCATTTAATTTAACTGATCTTTTTCTCGCGCCATTCCGTCGCATTCCCAACCGACATATTCTCCCGAATATTGATTTGCCAATTGATCAAACTTTTCTACTAAATTAAAGATATCCATCGAATTTAAAGATAATTCCTGCTCAAGTTTTAACATATAAAACGCCTCATCTTCATCGACGGTGACACGTTCGTCAGTATATTTAATCGCATTAAAAAAGATTTTTTCCAAAGCGATATTTTCAATAAATTCAAGCATATTTTCTTTATTGTCAAAATAAAACGTATGTTCGATCGCAAAAACATCGGCTAAATTCTTACCGTTCTGATTTAAAAGCCCGAGAATTTCCTCGGTGGCATTCAGCTTGCTTTCTAACGGCGAAGGCAACAAAAAATCAAAATAGGTATCCCAATTCGGATCGCCTTGAACATCTAAATCATGACAATAATCTAAATCAATCAGCACGTTGGCAAATTCACTCGGATCACTTGTGTAGAAATATAATTTTGCTTTTCCGTCACAAATCGTATGCCCCGCATAAAGGCTGTTCGACAACGCACTCAGCTGGCTCAAAGCCCGAAGAATGCTTTTAAATAAGTCTTGATAAACCTCCGCTACAGGCATACCTATCTCATTGGCCTTAAAGGGAATTGCAAATTGCACCACATAGCATTCCCGTTCATCCATCGGAAATTGATCAAAGATACCGAGGTTTGCAGAGAAAATCGCCACACGGTTGTTAATTGTGGAACGATAATTCTGCCAATTTTGCTCAATTTCCATTGTCTATCCTATCCTTATGTTAAGTTATTTAAATTCTGCCCAAATCGGAGCATGATCAGATGGTTTTTCCATTGCCCGAATATCCAGAGCGATACCGGTATTAACACAGCGTGCGGCTAATCCCGAACTTGCCAGAATATGATCAATGCGTAAACCGCGGTTATCATTAAACCCTTTTGAACGGTAATCAAACCATGAGAATTTGTCGTTTACCGTCGGATTCAGTTTGCGAAAGGTATCTTCCAAACCATAGTCGTACAGGCGTTGATACCACTCCCGTTCTTCGGGCAAAAATGAACATTTTCCTGTGCGCAGCCAGCGTTTACGGTTTTCATCGCCAATGCCGATATCCAGATCGCTCGGGCTAATATTCATATCGCCCATAATTATAACAGGATTTGCCGCATTATGTTCCTGTTCTAAATAATGTTGTAAATCGGCGTAGAATTTTGCTTTCGCAGGAAATTTCGTTTCATGATTGCGGCTCTCGCCTTGCGGGAAATATCCGTTAATTACTGTAAGCTGACCGAATTCCGAATCAAAATCCGCCATAATGATACGTCTCTGCGCATCTTCCGCATCCATCGGAAAACCTTTGCGAACGGCTTTCGGCGCTTGCCTCGTCAATAATGCTACACCGTAATGGCCTTTCTGCCCATAATGAAACACATGATAACCCAAGTGTTCCACTAATTCATACGGAAATACATCATCCGCGACTTTAATTTCCTGTAAGCCCAAAATATCAGGCTGATATTCTGCAACAAGTTTTTCTAACTGATGCGGACGGGCTCTTAACCCATTAATATTAAAAGAGATAATTTTCATATACGATTTAGTTAAAAAATCAAAAAAACAACACCGCACTTTCGCGGCAAGATTATGTGATAAGGGTGTTTATCTTAGCGGGATGTAATAAAAAGTGCAAATGTGATCTACACCCAAAAGTTGGACTAACAACCCACTGATTAAGGCGCGGATTGTTATGACTAAGTAACCAAACCTTTGAACAAAATGTGTCGGATTTCTATTTTCAGCATCGCTAAAATCTCTCGCTCACCCCTCGGCATTTTGGGTTGGTATGTCAAACAGTGCGACATCGGCTAGTCGAATAGTGAGAGACAATACATACCAAGGGAAAGTGGGCAAAATTGCGCTGAATCATTTACAACGTGACTTTCATGCGGCGAAGTAAAAAAATGGTTTATGATATCACGGAGATTAAGGCAAGGGATGGTAATAACTGTATTTTTCATCGATTATAGACGGTTAAACAAAGGACTGAACCCGATACAATATCGTATTCAGTCCTTCAATTAAACAACCCGACCTTTGGGGGCGGATCAAAAATCAAATTTTTAGCACCGCACTTTCGTTTTGTTTGAGCAATTATCGCTCTAATGTTATTTTCCCAAATTATCGAAGAATTTTTTTACGCCGTCTAAAAAACTGGAGGATTTGGGACGTTGTTTGCTTTGTCCTTCCAGGCTTTCTTCCAATTTTCTGAGCAATTCTTTTTGTTCTTCATTTAAGGAAACCGGTGTTTCGACGATGATTTTGCAGATCAAATCACCCGCATAGCCGCTACGGACCGCCGTAATGCCTTTGCCACGCATACGGAACAGTTTGCCTGTTTGCGTGCCTTCCGGTACTTTTAATTTTACCCGACCGTCGAGTGTCGGTACTTCAATTTCTCCGCCTAAGGCTGCCATAGTGAAGCTGATCGGCACTTCACAGTAAAGATTGCTGCCGTCACGTTCAAAAATATGATGTTCCTTAACATGAATCACCACATATAAATCCCCTGCTGGAGCACCTTGTTCTCCTGCGGCACCTTCGCCGGACAGGCGTAATTGATTGCCCGTATCCACACCTGCCGGGATTTTGACGGAAAGACTTTTCTTCTTGTGAACTCGTCCGTCGCCATGGCATTTATTACATGGCGTTTCAATTTTTTTACCCGTTCCATGACAATGCGGACAGGTAGTTTCTGTCATAAAGAAACCTGATTGGCGACGTACGCGCCCGCTACCATGACAAGTTGGGCAGGTTTCCACCTTAGAACCTTTTTCAGCACCCGAACCGTGACAATGGTCGCATTCAACGAGGGTATCGATTTTTATATCTTTGGTGGTGCCGCGTACCGCTTCTTCCAAGGTGATTTCGATATCGTAACGTAAATCTTCGCCTCGAACCACGCGTTGACGGGAAGCTCCACCACTGCCAAACATTTCGCTAAAAATATCTTCAAAACCGCCGAATCCGCCAAAACCGCCGCTAAACCCTCCGCCGGCACCGCCACCGAAGCCACCTTGTTCAAAGGCGGCATGACCGTATTGGTCGTAGGCCGCACGTTTTTCTTTATCCATGAGGATTTCGTAGGCTTCGTTGATTTCTTTGAATTTCTCTTCGCTTGCCTTATCGCCTTTGGTGCGATCCGGGTGATATTTCATTGCCAGACGTTTGTAGGCACGCTTAATTTCTTTTTCATCCGCACCTTTAGCGACGCCAAGGATTTCATAATAATCTTGTTTTGCCATAACTTGTTTTATTTAAATTCGATATGATTTAGTATTGGTTCAATAATTTTAGGAGCCATCATTGCCGCGGGTATTGCAATTAAAAAACCGACAGGCCATGATTGCAGCCACGCCGGAATAAACTCTGGTTTAAAACCGATCCTCACTAGACACATGCCGAAAGACATTACCATTGACATTAAAAATGCGGTTGTGATCATGCGAATCCATTTTTGCCATTTTCTATTCAGCGTCATAAATTGTTTCCTCATAGACCAAAAGGGCGATAACGCCCAATTGATAAATAAGACATAAAGGGGCGTATGCACGCCCCTGATTAAGATTATTTATTATCTTTCACTTCTTCAAACTCGGCATCCACTACATCGTCGCCTTTGTCATTGTTGCCTTGAGCCTGCTGAGTATCCGTCTGACCTTGTGCTTGAGCCGCCTGCATTAATTTTTCAGAAACCTGAATTAATGCCTGTACTTTTGCATCGATCGCGTTTTTATCTTCGCCTTTTGCTGCGGTTTCCAGTTCATTTAAAGCGGTTTCGATAGGTGCTTTATCATCAGCGGCCAGTTTATCACCCACTTCGCTTAATTGTTTGCGGGTTGAGTGAATCAGCGCATCTGCTTGGTTACGCGCCTGAACCAATTCTTCAAATTTACGGTCGGCTTCAGCATTGGCTTCAGCATCACGTACCATTTGTTGAATTTCTTCATCGGTTAAACCGGAAGATGCTTTAATGGTAATTTGTTGTTCTTTACCGGTGCCTTTATCTTTCGCGGAAACGTGAATAATACCGTCCGCGTCGATATCAAAGGTTACTTCAATTTGCGGCATACCGCGCGGTGCAGGGTTGATGCCTTCCAGATTGAACTGACCCAAAGATTTATTGGCCGATGCCTGTTTACGTTCACCCTGAAGTACGTGAATTGTCACCGCACTTTGGTTATCTTCCGCTGTTGAGAACACTTGTGATTTCTTAGTTGGAATCGTTGTGTTTTTCTCAATTAAAGTGGTCATTACACCGCCCATGGTTTCAATACCGAGTGAAAGCGGGGTAACGTCTAACAATAATACATCCGTCACATTACCGGATAACACACCACCTTGGATTGCGGCACCTACGGCTACCGCCTCGTCAGGGTTTACGTCCTTACGTGGTTCTTTACCGAAGAATTCAGCCACTTTCTGTTGTACTAACGGCATACGGGTTTGACCGCCCACCAGAATGACATCGTTAATGTCGGATACGCTTAAACCCGCGTCTTTCAGCGCAACTTTTACAGGATCCATTGAACGAGCCACTAAATCTTCCACTAACGCTTCTAATTTGGCGCGGGTTAATTTAATGTTCAAGTGTTTAGGACCCGCCGCATCCGCGGTGATGTAAGGTAAGTTCACATCGGTTTGTTGTGCGGAAGAAAGTTCTATTTTCGCTTTTTCGCCCGCTTCTTTCAAACGTTGCATCGCTAACGGATCGTTGCGTAAATCCACACCTTGTTCTTTTTTAAATTCATCCACTAAATAATTGATTACGCGGTTATCGAAGTCTTCACCGCCTAAGTGAGTATCACCGTTGGTTGACAACACCTCAAAGGTTTTTTCACCGCCCACTTCATCAATTTCGATAATAGATAAATCGAATGTACCACCACCTAAGTCATAAACGGCGATGGTCTGGTTACCTTTCCCTTTATCCAAACCGTATGCCAATGCCGCCGCGGTCGGTTCGTTGATAATACGTTTAACATCCAAACCTGCAATACGGCCCGCGTCTTTAGTTGCCTGACGCTGGGCATCGTTAAAGTATGCCGGTACGGTAATAACCGCTTCGGTAACGGATTCGCCTAAGAAATCTTCTGCCGTTTTTTTCATTTTTTTCAATACTTCGGCGGAGATTTGCGGAGGTGCCAGTTTGTCGCCTTTTACATTTACCCATGCATCGCCGTTGTCAGCTTTAATAATTTCAAACGGCATAATGTTTACGTCACGTTGTACTTCAGCATCTTCAAAACGACGACCGATCAAACGCTTAATAGCAAATAATGTGTTTTTCGGATTGGTCACCGCCTGACGTTTTGCCGGTTGACCGACTAATATTTCATTATCATTGGTATAAGCAATGATTGACGGAGTGGTACGATCGCCCTCAGCGTTTTCAATAACGCGCGGTTTGTCACCATCCATTACGGCGACACAAGAGTTTGTTGTACCTAAGTCAATACCAATAATTTTACCCATGTTAATTTCTCCTCGTTAAATTCTGTATAATTGTATGTTGCATAAAATGTGGATTGTTTTTCGCATTTCAAGGTATTCTTTCGGATTTTTTTGTTCCTTTATAACATATTTGCCTCAAACTGCGGTGCAATCCTTGCGTGTTTCAGTAAATAGGGGCAGGGGCATAAACTTCAAGGGGGAATTTTTAAAAATTTTTGATAAAAATTGAAAAAAACACTGTATTTTGTGCTATTTTGTAGCCAATATTTTTATGACAAAAAGGATATGTTATGCGCAAATCAACGTTAGCTGTATCTGTTATTATCGCCCTTGGGGTGATTTGGACGGGAGGAGCTTGGTACACGGGTAAAGTGGCGGAAAGCGAAATGCAAAGCCAATTGGATCGCTTAAATCAAGAAGCTCAAGCCTACGCCGCACTGGGATATGAGGTTAAAATCGGCAATGCCAAATTAGAGCGGGGAATTTTCAGCTCCGATCATAGTTATGAAGTTATGGTGAAATCACTTAACGACAGTCATTCATGGGTATTTCCGTTCGAGGGCAAACTTTATCATGGCCCATTGCCGCTCAATCGATTAAGTCGGTTTGATTTCGTTCCCGCAATGTTCTCTGCGGAAGATAAGCTGGTAAGGAATGACACGACCCAACATTATTTTGCCGCAACGAATAATAATGAACCGATTAATGCTGAAATAACCGTCAGCTATAATCGGGAAATGGAGGGCTATGCAAATGTTGCGGCAGGCAGTCTCACTTTGCCGGATACGGAAAACGGCACGGATACGCAAGTACATTGGTCAAATGCCAAGGTGACTTACCAAGTTAATAAAAATTCTGAAGGTAAAGTAAAATATGCTTTTGATTTACTGCAATTCCTCACTAAAGGGCAGAATGACGTTTCGGTAGATATGGCGTTTAAAAATATGCAAGGTGTATCGGAATTTCAGCGCACCGCCTTCAAACATATTTTTACCGGACAGCAAAAAGGATCGGCAGATGAGTTTAATTACAAACTAATCCGACCGGAAACGCCACCAACCTCGTTACAGTTAAAAAATTGGGATTTTGATTATCAATCCGGACTGACAGATAACTTTGTCGATTATGGTGTCAGAATGAATGCTCAAACGACATTAAACAATCAGCCGCTCGGAAAGCTGGGCTTTGATAGCAAATTGGCTCACTTGGAGGCGGATACCGTCGAACGTTTGGTGGCGAATACGGTTGATTCAAATTCTCCGTTAACGATGATGAGCTCGCCGAGCTGGGACAAAAACTGCTAAAAAACGCACCGCACTTTGAAGTGAAGCAGTTCACCGTGACCAATGAAAAAGGCAAGATAACAACGCAGGCGGATATAGCATTAAGCGGTGAAGATATTGCTCAAAGTCTGAAAAAAGGCAAAATTCTTGCCTTGTTTAATCAGTTTGTGCTGAAGGCTGATGCAAATAAAGCCGCGCTGGCTGAGGTGCTGGCGGCCTTTAATTCTTCGGCCGAGGATAAAGAACAGGCGGTGAAAGCGGCAGAGCAGTTGGTCGCCAAATGGGCAAAGGATTTGAAATCACAACATATTATTGTAGATTCCGATACCAATATGAAAGCCGAACTTAAAATTGAAGACGGCGAACTGAAACTAAATGGCGAAGTTATTCCTGAAGAACTCATCGGCATGTTTATCTTCGCGGCGAGTATGAATCGTTAATATCAGTTAATTTAAAAGGAAAAAGAGGGCTTTTTAATATTAAAACCCTCTTTTTCAACACCGCACTTTTTTAACTTATTGAGCCATATTTTTAACGGTTTTTAAAAATCCCTTTGCTGTGCTGAAAGCATCGGTTTTTCCTTGAGCTTTGAGGATCATGTCGGACATTTCCCGGAATGCTCCTTTTCCGCCCGGCAGGCTCAGCACGTAATCCGCACAGTCCCGCACGTATTCGGGGGCGTCATTGACCGTAAAGGCCAAGCCGCATACGGAAAATGCCGGCAAATCGACGCTATCGTCGCCGATGTAAGCGGTTTCTTCGGCGCTCACGCCGGCTTGTTCAATCAGGCTGAAACAGGCGCTTTCTTTTTCCAGTTTGCCTAATATCGACAGTTCAATACCCAGATCCTGCATCCGTTTACGCAGAATAGGGGAATCGCGACCGGACAGCACAGCGACCTGAATACCATGTTCCATTAACATACGAATGCCCAAGCCGTCACGTACATGAAAGCTTTTTATGGCTTCTCCGTTAGCGTCGTAATGCAGCAAGCCGTCGGTGAGGACGCCGTCAACATCGGTAATGACCAATTTGATTTTTTGTAGTTTTTCGTTCATGCCGATTAACTCGAGAATTCAATTAAACCGACCACTTTATTATCGTCGTCTAAGGCGATTAAAGAGTGGATTTTAAGTTCTTTCATGAGATTTTCCGCCTCTGCCAAATAGGCATCCTGACGGATGGTTTTCGGATTTGAGGTCATTAATTCACGGGCTGTTTTATTCAATGTTTCCGCGCCGTTGGCGGTGAGAGCCCGGCGAATGTCCCCGTCGGTAATAATACCTTTGAGCTGGTCGTTTTCCATGACCAAGGCAACTCCCATGCGGCCTTCGTTCATGACGGTTAAACAATCGGTAAACGAAGTGGAAAGCGCGGTGATCGGCAAACATGTCTGCATTTGATCCTTTACGCGGCACAATAAACGACGCCCCAGACTGCCGCCCGGATGAAAACGGGCGAAATCTTCGGGCTGGAAATGACGGGCTTTAATTAACGCCACGGCAAGGGCATCGCCCAAGGCAAGGGTGACTAAAGCTGAAGTGGTTGGAGCGAGATTGTTCGGGCAGACCTCCCGTTCGACGGTGATATCCAACATGTAATCCGAATGGCGGGCGAGGGTTGAATTTTTATTACTGGTTAACGCAATGATTTTATTACCAAAATTCTTTAAGCTCGGGATGAGTTTATTCACATCATCACTTTCGCCGCTGTAGGAAATCAGCATCACCACATCCATGGGTTTCAACATGCCTAAATCACCGTGAAAAGCTTCTGTCGGGTGGAGGAAAAAGCTTGGTGTTCCGGTGGAAGCAAAAGTCGCCACCATTTTTTTGCCGATCAAGCCCGATTTGCCGATACCGCCGATCACCAGTCGTCCTTCACAGGCTAAAATCAGTTCGACCACCTCCGTGAAGCTATGATCCAGTCGCTGGCTTAGTTGAGCGAGGGCTTTTTCTTCAGCCGCGAGGCTTTCCCGCGCATCTTGTAAAAAATTTAGCATTGTTATATCCCTTTAAGGTGAAAAGTGGCTTATTTTAACTCAAGCCGCGGTTTAACTCTAGTTAAACGCCGGTTTTGCTATGTTATTCAATTATTTTATGTTAGACTGCCCGCCGAGTTGGTTAGACAATCGCTGGTTTATTGAAGCCCTTAATACCGCAAGGTGAGCCTGAATAGGTGATAAGCGGGACAAGTAAACGAGAGGAAAGTCCGAGCTACAGAGGGCAGAGTGCCGGATAACGTCCGGGAGGCGCGAGCCTACGACAAGTGCAGCAGAGAGCAGACCGCCGCCTTATATTAGGCCGGTAAGGGTGAAAGGGTGTGGTAAGAGCACACCGCGTGAGTGGTAACATTTCACGGCAGGGTAAACTCCACTCGTAGCAAGACCAAATAGGAACTCAATGGGTGGCCCGCTCAGAGTTCGGGTAGGTTGCTTGAGCGACGGAGTAATTCGTCGCCTAGAGGAATGATTGTCCAAGACAGAACTCGGCTTATCGACCAACTCAACAAATTTAAACCGTCGTTTGATCAAAACGGCGGTTTTTTGTTGCACAAATAAAAGCTAAAAGCGCGGTGCTGAAAACTTGAGTTTTTTTTGAGTGTTGCCTTCGTCAACGGTGCCGCAAACATAATAACCTTGCATAGCGGTCGGTTGAAAATCAATTTGCGCGCCGCAGTGTATTTTCCCTATGATTTTTACCTTAAAGAGCATAGAATAACCGCTCAATCATATAGTATTAAGGTTTAATCTATGTATATCTCAGGTCTTATCGTCGGGCTGCTGCTCGGCTTTCTTCTTCAGCGCGGACAATTCTGCCTTTCGGGTCAACTGCGGAATATCATTTTTAAACGGGATCTGGCTTCAATGTCGCCGTTGCTGATAGCCATTTCAGTGCAATCTGTCGGTTATTTTATATTGACAACGATGAATGTGATTCATTTACCGAGTTCGCCGATGCCGATTTTAGCCACAATCTCGGGCGCGTTTTTATTTGGTGTGGGGATGGCGGTGGCGAATCGTTGCGTCTCAGGGCAAATGTATCGTGCAGGGGAAGGCATGATTGCGGCATGGGTGACACTGATTGTGTTTGCGTTGACAATGGCCGCTACACAGACAGGTTTTTTAAAATTCTGGTTGGCGGATATGTTACAAACAAACAGCCAACTAGTGACATTTCCGCAATCGCTCGGCATTTCCAGTCTGTGGCTGATTGTACCGCTCTGTGTATTTTCCCTGTTCGCCTGTTGTAAATCCGCCCCGCGGGAAAACACGCCTTTTCTGCCGAAATCACCTCTGCGGCAATTTTGGTCACCTCATTTTACCGGATTACTGCTTGGTGTATTGGCGGTTACCGCTTGGATTCTGAGTGAACAAACCGGGCGTAATTTCGGCTTTAGTTTCAGTATTCCGTTGGGCAATGTGGTGCAGTATGTGGTAACGGGTCAACAGCGTTATCTGAATTGGGGAACCTATCTGGTGTTCGGTGTGATTCTGGGTTCGCTTGTGTCAGCCTTGCTTTCCGGTACGCTACAGTGGAAAAGTTTATCACCGGCGGATTATGGCAAATCGGTGTCAGGCGGCATTCTGATGGGTATCGGAGCGACGTTAACCGGCGGATGTACCATGGCGAATGTGGTGGTCGGTACGGCGTATTTTTCTTGGCAGGCCTGGGTTGCTACCTTTGTTATGATGTTCGGTGCGTGGTGTGTATTCAGATTGAAAAAAGATCCTTTGGAAAAAGTATGTTGAGGTAAAAATGAAAACAATGAAATTAACGGCATTGTCCGTGTTAACGGGGTTAATGTTGACGGGCTGTGATAATAAACAAACGGTGATGGAAGTTTCCATTGATGAATTATTAAAAATGGAAAATAACCCTGAAATTGTGCTGGTAGATACGCGCGGCGACAGTTATTACAATGGGTTTAAGAGCCCGAATGCCGAACGGGGCGGACATATTCCGAACGCGGTACAATTTACAACCGATTGGCTGGATGCCATTCAGCCCGAATATTTTGAATCCTTCGCCGCCGATAAAGGTATTACTAAAGATAAAACTATCGTGCTTTACGATGATAATTTGGACAATCTTGAACGCGTAAGCGCGGAATTTTCGGCAAAGGGCTATCAGGTCCGGGTGTTTAAGGATTTTGTCGATTATACCAAACGGGCAAACGCGCCGCTGGAGGCGTTTCCGAATTATAAGTTATTGGTTTCCGCCCAGTGGCTGAAAGCCGCGTTGGACGGCAAGAAACCGGAAACGGATTCAGGCAATGCAATTATGGTGTTCCATGTGTCATGGGGGCCGACCGATCAAGCGCAGGGTTATAAGCAGCATATTCCCAGTGCTTACCATTTTAATACGGACTGGATTGAAAACGGTCCGCTATGGAATCTGTCGGATGCGGACGTGATTAAGGCCAATCTGCTGAAAAACGGCATTACTAAGGATAAAGAAATTGTGCTGTATTCGGAAAACCCGCTGGCGGCATTTCGGGTATTTTGGGCGTTAAAATGGGCCGGCGTAGAGGATGTACGGATTCTCAACGGCGGTATGAACGCTTGGATTAACAATGAATATCCGATTGATTTTACCGTGAATGAGCCCGAACCTGTTACGGATTTCGGCCGTCCGATACCCGCGAATCCGCAGATTGATATTGCCGGCGCACAACAAGCCTATCAGGCACAGCAACATGACGGGCTGAAACTGGTCAGTATCCGCGCTTGGGATGAACATCTGGGCAAAATCAGCGGCTATGATTATATTGAAGGCAAGGGCGAACCGGCAGGAGCAATTTGGGGCTACGCGGGAACGGATTCCTCCAATGTGGCGGATTATTACGATCCTGACGGCTCGTTACGTAATCCGAATGAAATTTTTGCCTTATGGAAAACGCAAGGCATTCAACGCGGTGATAAATTGGCCTTTTATTGCGGCACGGGCTGGCGGGCAGGGGTGCCATGGTTTATCACTCGGCTTGCCGGTTGGGATAACACGGTGATTTATGATGGCGGCTGGAATGCCTGGCAGATGGATAAAACCCTACCGACGCTTAATATTTCGCCGAATGCCAAAAAACCTGATGCCCATAATTTTTTGGTGTTACACCTAAAACGGGAGCATCCTGCAAGAGTTGAAATGACAAAAAGCGCGGTGCTGAAAATTTGAGTTTTGCAGTTGTGCGATTACCGGTTAAAAAAATTCGTAAGGTAAAAACTCCGAATTTCGACACCGCACTTTGCGTGATGAAAAGGCTGACCTTTGCCGGTCAGCCTCTTTAATAATGATAGGAAGTTTATCCTAGCCCGTATTACGCATACCTGCCGCAATACCTGTGATGGTGATCATTAAAGCCTGTTCTACGTCAGGATTCGGTTTCTCAGGGTTTTCACGGAAGCGGCGGAGTAGTTCCACTTGCAGCAGATTCAGCGGGTCGGTATAGACGTTACGCAATGCAATGGATTGTGCCACCCAAGGCAGATCGGACATTAATTGATCACCTTTGCCCGCGAGCTGCAGTACAGTCGCAATATCGGCCGTGAGTTGCTCGCGCAAAGACGTACCCAGATACCACAGTTCCTTTTTCACCAAGCGTTGATCATAGTATTCGGAAAGCCATTGGTCGGTTTTACTGAATACCATTTCCAGCATGCCGATTCGGGTGTTGAAGAACGGCCAATCGTTGCACATTTCTTCAATAACATCACCTTTGCCGTTGTCAATAGCCTGACGAAGAGCGGCTCCGGCGCCAAGCCAGGCCGGCAGCATTAAGCGGTTTTGCATCCAGGCGAAGATCCAGGGAATGGCACGCAAGCTTTCCACACCGCCGTTCGGATTACGTTTGGCAGGGCGTGAACCCAGCGGCAATTTGGATAATTCCTGTTCAGGGGTGGCGCTGCGGAAATACGGCACGAAATCTTTATCACCGCGCACCACATTGCGATAAATATCGCAGGAAGAATCGGACAGCTCATCCATTACTTCACACCAGCTGGTTTTCGGTTCCGGCGGCGGCAGTAAGTTTGCTTCCAGTACGGCGCTGGCGTAGAGATCCAGACTTTGTACCGCCACCGCAGGCAAGCCAAGTTTGAAACGGATCATTTCGCCTTGCTCGGTCACTCGCAAACCGTTTTTTAAAGAACGGGGCGGTTGTGATAGCAATGCCGCATGAGCCGGCGCGCCGCCGCGGCCCACAGTGCCGCCGCGACCGTGGAAAAGGGTGAGTTCAACACCCAGTTTTTCGCATAATTTAACCAGAGCGTCCTGAGCACGATATTGCGCCCATGACGCCGCCATCATGCCGGCGTCTTTGGCACTGTCGGAATAGCCGATCATAATCATCTGATGATTATTGATGACGCCGCGATACCAGCCTACATTGAATAATTGGCTCATGACATTTTCGGCGGTGTCCAAGTCGTCGAGGGTTTCAAATAACGGCACTACCGGCAGGTGGTATGGAATGCCGGCCTCTTTAAGCAGCAAATGAACCGCTAACACATCAGAGGCGGTACGCGCCATGGAAATGATATAGCAGGAAATAGTGCCTTGCGGTTGTTCGGCGATCACCTTGCAGGTGGCAAGAATTTCCTGGGTTTCAGCGGACGGCTGCCAGTCACGCGGCACCAACGGGCGGCGGGAACTGAGTTCACGGATCAGGAAGGCCTGTTTGTCGGTTTCTGTCCACTGAGAATAATCCCCCAAACCGATATAACGGGTGATTTCGGCAATTGCTTCCGTATGACGGGTACTTTCTTGACGTATATCTAAACGTGACAACGTTACGCCGAAGCAGCGAATACGACGTAAACAATCAAGCAATAAACCGTTGGCAATAATCCGCATACCGCATTGGATTAAAGATTGATAACAATCGTAGAGCGGCTCCCAAAGTTGTTCGTCGCGAAGAATAATTTGATCCTGAGTAAATTTCGGTAACCGATCAGCAATAACATCATCATAATAGGCGAGGGTATTTCTTAATTTCGCCCGAATATCTTTGACCACGACACGGTACGGTTCTAAATGATCACCGTATTTAGCCCGGAATTCCTCGGTACATTTCACTATGGACAGTTCTTCTGACAAAGCCTGAATATCACCCAGAAACAGATCGGCCGCTTTCCAGCGCGCTAATTGTAGGGTGCGAACAGTGACTTCGGCGGTAACAAACGGGTTACCGTCACGGTCGCCGCCCATCCAGGAGGAAAAACGTATCGGTGATAGCTCCACCGGCAGCGGATAATTAAAATGTTCCTGCACTGCATCATTGAGTTTACGTACGAAAGCGGGGACGGCATCCCATAGGCTGTTTTCAATTACGGCAAAGCCCCATTTTGCCTCTTCCAGCGGAGTCGGGCGTTGGGTGCGGATTTCGTTGGTATGCCAAGCCTCGGCGATAAGGCGGAGCAGGCGATATTCGATATTTTTACGTTCATCTTTGGTAATATCGGAATGCTCCAATTCACTTAAACATTTGTTGATTTCCACCTGTTTATGCACCAGAGAACGGCGTGTTACTTCCGTCGGATGGGCGGTCAATACCAGCTCAATCAGCAGCTTATCTACGTTTTTTTTCACTTCGTCCAATGGAACCTGTTGTGTTTTCAAGCGCTTAAAGAGAGCGTGGACGGAACGCTCTTCCGACACGGCATCGTGGTGATGACGGGACATGGTTTGGTACTGTTCCGCCACATTGGTCAGATTAAGGAACTGGCTGAACGCTCGCGCTACGGGAATAATATTGTCCGTAGAAATGGTTGAAAGGGTATTGAGTAATTGATTGCGGGCGTTATCATCGCCGTTGCGGGAATCGCGGGAAAGCACACGAATATTTTCGATCAATTCTAAAATATCATAGCCCTGCGCCTCTTTAATCGTTTCCCCGAGAAAATGCCCCAACATATTGATATTGTTGCGTAACACAGAATACTCTTCTGCCATAGATACCTCCAAAAAATAATAAAACTTATGTGGATTTTAACTCACTTGGGGTAGATATAAACAGAAATAGGAATAAAGATCAAACCTTTTCGTGAAAAATCATAAAATGATGTGAATATCTAAAAATATTAGAATAGATTTTAATTGTTAGTAGAAATATTAAATTTTATTTAATAGATAGTTTGTTTTACGAAATTTTAACAAAATAGAAAAATAACTAAAAAGTCATCGCACTTTACCTGTGTTCTTGTTAAAATCTGGCAGAAAAACACTTCTTTCGACCAAGTTGGTAGTCCGTTTTTCATAACTTCTTATAACCTTTGGGAATTACAATGGAAAATCAATCTTTTCTGCAACGTTTTTTTAAATTAAATGAAAAAAAATCTACCGCTAAAACGGAAATTATCGCGGGAATTACCACATTCTTCACGATGGTTTATATTGTTTTCGTGAATCCTTCTGTGCTTGGCGACGCGGGCATGGACAAGCAGGTCGTGTTTGTGACGACCTGTTTAATTGCCGGTTTCGGCACTATGGCGATGGGGCTGTTCAGCAACTTACCTATCGCGCTTGCCCCCGCAATGGGCTTAAACGCTTTCTTCGCTTACGTGGTGGTCGGAAAACTGGGCTATTCGTGGGAAGTCGGCATGGGGGCCATTTTTTGGGGTTCTGTCGGATTGCTGTTGCTTACCTTATTACAAGTGCGTTATTGGCTGATGGCCTCCATTCCGCTCAGTCTGCGCGTGGGGATAGGCGCGGGTATCGGCTTTTTTATTGCATTAATCGGCTTTAAAAATATGGGCTTAGTGGTAGCTAATCCGGCAACACTGGTTGCCTTGGGCGAACTGCACGATCCCAAAGTGCTGATGGGGATTCTCGGCTTTTTCATTATTATAATATTGGCCGCCCGCAATATTTTCTCCGGTGTATTAGTGTCTATCGTGGTCGTCACTGCGTTAGCCCTGCACTTTGACGAAAATGTAGTGTTCCATGGTGTGATGTCTATGCCGCCGAGTTTAGATGCCGTGGTGGGCAAGGTAGATATTGCGGGTGCTTTAGATGCCGCCTTGCTTGGCATTATTTTTTCGTTCTTATTGGTCAATCTGTTTGATTCCTCCGGTACTTTACTGGGAGTGACGGATAAGGCCGGTATCAGCGATGAAAGAGGCCGTTTCCCGAAAATGAAACAAGCCTTGTTGGTGGACAGTATCAGTGCCGTAGCGGGCTCATCCATCGGGACATCCGCTATCAGTACCTATGTGGAAAGCGGGGCCGGGGTTTCCGTCGGTGGCCGTACTGGGTTAACTGCCGTGGTCGTCGGCGTGTTATTCCTGCTGACCATTTTCTTCTCTCCGTTAGCCGCTTTGGTGCCGGCTTATGCTACCGCGGGGGCATTGGTTTATGTGGGCATTTTAATGGCATCTAGCCTCATTAAAATCAAATGGGAAGACCTGACCGAAGCCGCTCCAGCCTTTATCACTGCGGCCATGATGCCGTTTACTTATTCCATCACGGAAGGCATTGCTTTCGGCTTTATCAGCTACTGCATTATGAAAACCTGCACAGGGCGTATTAAAGAAATCAACGCGCCCGTCTGGGTGGTTTCAATCCTATTCCTGATTAAATTTATTTGGATAGGTTAATCACAGTCAACATGAGGAGATATTATGCAAAAATTACTTTTTATCTTAAACGAATCGCCTTACGGCACGGAAAAAACCTTTAACGCCTTGCGTTTTGCGGTTAATTTAAAGGAAGAACAGGGAAAAGAAGCGGATATTAAGGTGTTTTGTTTTTCCGATTCCGTATTGGCAGGTTTGGCGGGGCAGGCGCCGAATGACGGAGCGAATGTGCAGCAAACCTTAGAAGTTTTAACCGGTCTCGGGGTAGAGGTAAAACTCTGTACCAGCTGCACCAAAGCCCGCGGCATCACGCATTTGCCATTGGTTGACGGCGTTAGTTTGGGCACCTTGGATGATGTGTCAAATTGGACGCTGTGGGCGGATAAGGTGATTAATTTCTAAAAATTCGCTAAAACGACACCGCACTTTGCCGTTACGCCAGTCAAAGTGCGGTGTTAAAAAACGGAATTTTTTAACCGGTTTCGCTTTATGCTTCAGCCCGAACGCCCAGCATATGACAAATTGCGTAGGTCAGCTCGGAACGGTTCAGCGTATAGAAATGGAAATCTTTTACCCCTTCTTTTGACAACACGCGCACCATATCGATGGCAATGCTTGAGGCGACAAGATTGCGGGTGATTTGGTCGTTATCCAGGCCTTCATACATCTTCGGCATCCAGCTCGGAATTTTTACATTGGTAACCTTTGCCATTTTTTGCAGCTGTTTGAAATTCGTCACCGGCAGAATGCCCGGTATGATTTCCACGTCAATACCCACCGTAACGCAGCGATCACGAAAACGCAGATAGCTGTCCACATCAAAGAAAAATTGGGTAATGGCACGGCTTGCCCCCGCTTCGACCTTCCCTTTCAGACGCAGTAAATCCGCCTGTGCCGATTTTGCTTCGGGATGAACTTCAGGATACGCCGCCACGGAAATATCAAAATCCGCCACTTCTTTAAGCAGTTTTACCAGGTCGGAAGCATAAAACGGCGGCTTGGTATAACCTTCAGGTTTGTCACCGCGTAACGCCACGATATTGCGAATACCGTTATCCCAGTAATCTTGAGCAATAGTGCGCAGCTGTTCCGGCGTGGCGTCTATGCCGGTTAAATGCGGGGCGGCGATCAAGCCAGTTTCCTGCTGAATACGTTTCACAATACTGTGGGTGCGATCCCGTTCGCCCGAATTTGCACCATAGGTGACGGAGACAAATTGGGGTTTGAGCGGAGCGAGGCGATGAATCGAATCCCATAACATGGTTTCCATTTTTTCATTTTTGGCGGGAAAGAATTCGAAGGAAACGTTAATATCACCGTTTAGATCGGCAAGCGAATAATTTAAGTGATCGATTTCTTTGGCGTAGCTCATGTTTTATCCTTTTTATGTTGCGTTTACATTACATGATGCTAGCACTTTAAAAGGTTCGCAGAGTAAAATCAATCTCATAATTTTCATAATCCGCATGAATTTCATTACTGACAAAAGATAACATTTGACAGCTTTATGCCCTGTTCCTATTATTCATCCTAATATATCAAACACCTACATATGGAACTTTTATGACACAAAATATCACTTCAGTTTTAACCCGGGCACTCAAACAACGTATCCTAATCCTAGACGGTGCGATGGGGACGATGATTCAGAAATATAAGCTCACGGAAGCGGATTTTCGGGGCGAGCGGTTTAAGGAAAGTGCGGTGGATTTGTGGGGCAATAATGATTTGCTGACGCTCACTCGCCCCGATGTAATTGCGGAAATTCACGAGCAATATTTGCAAGCAGGGGCGGATATTATTGAGACCAACACCTTCAGTTCCACCACCATTGCCCAAGCGGATTACGACTTGCAAGCGGTCGCTTTTGAGCTGAATTTTGCAGGGGCGAAATTGGCTCGTGAGCTGTGCGATAAATATTCCACGCCTGAAAAACCGAGATTTGTCGCAGGCGTATTGGGCCCGACCAACCGCACCGCATCCATTTCCCCCGATGTAAACGACCCGAGCTTTCGCAATATTACCTTTATGCAGTTGGTCGATGCCTACGGTGAAGCGACCAAAGGCTTAATCGAAGGTGGGGCGGATATTATTCTGATCGAAACCATTTTCGACACGCTCAACGCCAAAGCCGCGGTGTTCGCCATTGATCAGGTGTTTGAAGAATTGGGTGTGAAGTTGCCAATTATGATTTCAGGCACAATCACGGACGCATCGGGGCGGACGCTGTCGGGGCAAACCACCGAAGCCTTCTATAACTCGCTCCGCCACGCCAAGCCGATCAGTTTCGGCTTGAACTGTGCTTTAGGCCCGAAAGAACTCCGTCAATATATGGAGCAACTCTCTAAAATCAGCGAATGTTACGTTTCCGCTCACCCGAATGCAGGCTTGCCGAACGCCTTTGGCGGTTACGATTTGGGAGCGGTCGAAATGGCGGAACATATCAAAGAATGGGCGGAAAGCGGTTTTCTCAATATTGTCGGTGGCTGTTGTGGCACAACGCCCGAGCATATCAAAGCCTTTGCTGATGCGATGAAAGACGTTAAGCCACGCCCATTGCCGAAAATCAAAACCGCAATGCGACTTTCGGGGCTTGAACCGCTTACTATTGATGAAAATTCGCTGTTTGTGAACGTGGGTGAACGCAATAACGTGACGGGTTCGGCAAAATTCAAAAAATTGATCAAAGAAGACCGCTTTGCCGAAGCGATTGAGATCGCCATCGACCAAGTGGAAAACGGGGCGTTGGTGATTGATGTGAATATGGACGAAGCCCTGCTCGACTCGCAAAAATGTATGATGAAATTTCTCAACATTATGGCGACCGAACCCGAAGCGGCGAAAGTGCCAGTGATGATCGACTCATCAAAATGGGAAGTGATCGAAGCAGGCTTGCAATCCATTCAAGGCAAGGGGATTGTGAACTCCATTTCGCTCAAAGAAGGGGAAGAAAAATTTATCGCCCAAGCCAAGCTGATTCGCCGTTACGGAGCGGCGGCGGTGGTAATGGCGTTTGACGAAGTGGGGCAGGCGGACACCGAAGATCGCAAGGTGGAAATCTGCACAAGGGCGTATCGCATTTTGGTCGATCAGCTCGATTTTCCGCCTGAAGACATTATTTTCGACCCGAATATTTTTGCGATTGGCACGGGGATTGAAGAACACAACAACTACGGCGTGGATTTTATCAACGCCTGCGAGCGGATTAAAAACACACTCCCACACGCCAAAATTTCGGGCGGCGTTTCCAATATTTCCTTCTCGTTTCGTGGCAACAATGTTATGCGAGAAGCGATCCACGCCGTGTTTCTCTATCACGCCATCAAGGTCGGAATGGATATGGGGATCGTGAACGCTGGGCAGTTAGCGATCTACGATGATCTCGATCCCGAATTGCGTGAAGTGGTGGAAGATGCGGTACTCAATCGCAATGCGGATGCTACCGAACGCTTGCTCGACATTGCCGAAAAATACCGCAATCAAGGCGGAGCGGCGGAAGATACGCAAGTCGCCGAATGGCGGACGTGGAGCGTGGAAGAACGCTTGAAACACGCTCTCGTCAAGGGTATTACCAATTTCATCATTGAAGACACCGAAGAAGCTCGCCAGCAATTCAGTTCGCCGTTGGAAGTGATCGAAGGTCCGTTAATGGCGGGAATGGACGTGGTGGGCGACCTGTTCGGGGACGGCAAAATGTTCCTACCGCAAGTGGTGAAATCCGCCCGAGTGATGAAACAATCGGTTGCCTATTTAGAGCCGTTTATCAACGCCACTAAACAGAAAGGTTCAAGCAACGGCAAGGTCGTGATTGCGACTGTGAAAGGCGATGTCCACGACATCGGCAAAAATATCGTCAGCGTGGTGTTGCAATGTAACAACTTTGAAGTGATCGACTTGGGCGTAATGGTGCCAGCGGACAAAATTATCGAAACGGCACTCAACGAAAAGGCGGATATTATCGGCTTAAGTGGTCTGATTACGCCGTCCCTTGACGAAATGGAGTATTTTTTGGGCGAAATGAACCGCTTGCAACTGAGCATTCCCGTAATTATCGGCGGTGCGACCACGTCCAAAGAGCATACGGCGATTAAACTTTATCCAAAATATAACTATGAAGTGATTTACACCACCAATGCGTCCCGAGCGGTAACCGTCTGTGCCGCCTTGATGAACCCAACCAGCAAGGCGGAATTGTGGGAGCGAATGAAAAAAGAGTACGAGCAAATTCAGCAATCTTTCGCCAACCGCAAACCGCTCCGCAAACAGTTGCCGATTGAACAGGCTCGGGCGAACCGCTTTGACGGTTTCAGCGGCGAATGGGCGGATTATCAAGTGCCGCAGCCAAATCAAACGGGCATTGTGGAATATAAAAACGTGCCGATTTCGCTCCTTCGCCAGTTTATCGACTGGTCGCCGTTCTTCCGTGTGTGGGGCTTAATGGGCGGTTATCCTGACGCTTTCGACTATCCTGAAGGGGGCGAAGAAGCCCGTAAAGTGTGGAATGACGCTCAAATTATGCTCGATGAATTTGAACAAAACGGCAAGCTCAACCCGAGCGGCGTAATGGGGATTTTCCCTGCCTACCGAGTAGGGGACGACATCGAAATCTACCGAAATTCTGACCGCACTTTAGTGGCGGGCAAAGCCTATCATCTCCGCCAACAAAGCGAACGGGGCAAAAACAGCAAAAGCCCGTACAACTTCGCTCTAAGCGACTTTATCGCCGACCGTGCAAGCGGTCAAAAAGATTACTTGGGAATGTTCGCCGTTTGTGCAGGCATTGAAGAACACGAGCTGGTGGAAGGCTTCAAAGCGAAAGGGGACGACTATAACGCCATCTTACTGCAAGCGGTGGGCGACCGTTTAGCCGAAGCAATGGCGGAATATTTGCACTTTGAACTTCGCACCAAAGTGTGGGGATATAGCAAAGAAACGCTCGAAAACGACCGCTTGATCGCCGAAGACTACATCGGCATCCGCCCCGCCCCCGGCTACCCAAGTTGCCCCGAACACACCGAAAAAGCGATTATTTGGGAGCTACTCGAAGTGGAACAACGGGTAGGTATGAAACTCACCGAAAGCTACGCAATGTGGCCTGCGGCAAGTGTGTGTGGCTGGTATTTCACCCACCCAGCGAGTAATTATTTCACGCTAGGACGGATTGATGAAGATCAAGCAGTGGATTATGCTAAAAGGAAAGGATGGGGGGAGAAGGAGATGAGTAAGTGGTTGGGGGTGGTGATGAAGTAACTTAAAAATTGTTTTAAGTTATAACCTCAGTTACTTAATAAAGATTGGTTAGGTAGACTGTGTTAGTATAGGTGTAATGTACTGTGAAGTTCCTATTTTTTGATAAGGGGGCATTACAGCTTATGCCTAACGTACTTTATAAAAACTAAAAATGGAATAATAATGGAAATCATAAAAGACATTAAGGCTGAGTTTATTGAGAATAAAATAAACATACTATTATATTTTATAGGGAGTGTTTTTCTTTATATGTTTGATAGTGGTGATATTTCAATGCTTGGTTTCTTATTTATTTCAATAGTTGGGGCTAACTATTTATATAGTATTTATAATAAATATGAAAAAACAATATTAAAGAAAATGTTATTTTATTTAGTGGGATTATTCTCTCTTGCTGGAGCAAATTTTATTGCAAGCAAATATATAAATTATGCAACAGGGTTGCCTACTAGTGATTTTCCTATAAGTCAAATAGTGATTTCTTCTCTGATTTATATACCAATATTTACGTTATTATCTATTTCCATATTGTTTTTATCCTATATGATGATTTTCATTTTAAGAATGTTTTTAGGCAATTTAGGAATTGAAATATTTAAAATGTCATTTGTGAAAGAAATTGTACTTGTTTTTAATCTTATTGGTGTCTTATATTTGTATTCTGTTACTACTGTCGTTACATTTAAATATCCTTATAAAAATAAAGAGTCAATTTTAAGTTTGATAGAAGTACTAGATTATAATATGATGAATAATTATCCAGATGTACCTAAGGACAAACCTATTCTAATTCATAATGGTATTTTTTATTCTTTTATGGAGAAAGGTGACGATGGAAACTTAACAATAAAAATAAAATATCTTAACAAGCTTTAGTAAAATGATTTAAACTAAGAATAGATTTAATTTATTGAGATGAGCAATGACCACCGATCCATTTAAAGAATACATCCGCCATATTGAGCCAAGTAAAAAAGAAAAAGGCTATGCGTGGCATACGGCGGTTGGGTTGCAAGATGTTGATCATCTGCAACCTTCTCCGTATTTAATCGAAACGGCGCTTAAAAATATTGAAGGGAAAATTTCCATTGAAACAGCGGAACAATGGATTAGTCAATATTATGAAGAAAAACCGATTTCTTCTAATCAAAATCGAACAGAAGAAGCGGACAAAGTTTCTGTTAGAATTGCAAAATTACTGTCTGAACCTGCATTTTCCTTTAATGTAAATAAATATTTAGCAACCCATAAATATTTATTTAGTGATATTTATTCACACGCTGGAAAAATTCGTGAGTTTAATATCACGAAGAAAGAATGGGTTTTAGATGGCGAAAGTGTTATTTATGGTACAGCATCAGAACTTAATGCGACATTAGAATACGATCTCACTCAAGAAAAGAAATTTAGCTATAAAGGACTATCTATTGATGAAATGATTGAACATTTAGCTACTTTTATTGCTCGTTTGTGGCAAATACACCCTTTTGCAGAAGGTAATACACGCACTACAGCAATATTTTTCATTAAATATTTAAGAACATTAGGTTTTCAGGCAACCAACCATATTTTTGCACAATATTCGTGGTATTTTAGAAACGCTCTTATCCGTGCAAATTATAATAATTTACCTAAAGAAGTTTATGAAACAACGGAATATCTCATTAGATTTTTGCGCAATTTATTATTGAATGAAAATCATCTGTTAAGTAATCGAGAATTGCATATATAATATTAAGCGGTAAGATTTCTTATAAATTTTGCAAAAATCTACCGCTTGCTTAACTTACAAAACATACTCAAATGCACAACCCCCATATCTACATCGGCACTGGCGGCTATAGCGATACCGATTTACTCGGAAGGCTTTACCCATTCGGTACTAAAAAAGACGACTTTTTGACTATTTACAGCCAACATTACGATACAGTTGAGATCAACAGCACTTTTCACGCTCCGATTGGGGTGAAGGCGTTGCAAGGTATGGTGGAAAAGGCACAGGGGCGGTTGCTATTTTCGGTAAAATTACACCAAGATTTTAGCCATAATCGCACTGTTACCAAAGCTCAAGCGGTCGCTTTTTTGCAAACTTTGCAACCCTTGACTGAGCAAAATTGTTTAGCAAATTTATTTATCCAATTTCCAACCAGTTTTGAGCGAAATCACGCCAATCGTTACTATCTTGCCGAGCTGGTGTCGTGGTTTCAAGGTTATCTGTTAGCGGTCGAATTTCGTCATCGTAGTTGGCACACGCCGTCCGTGCAAGACTATTTTCACGGCAAGCAAAACCTGATTTGGTGCAACGTGGATTATCCGCCCAATATCGGCTTGCCTGCTTTTCAGTTTTACGCCAATCAACGCACGGCGTATTTACGCTTGCACGGTCGCAATCCGAACTGGTGGAAAGCACAATCCGCTCAAGAACGCCACGATTACCGCTATAATGATCAAGAATTACGCCATTTGGCGATGTTACTCAACCAACAAAAATCCGAATTTGACCGTCTTTATCTCTATTTTCAAAATACAACAAACAGCCATTCCTTTTATAATATCGCCACCTTAAAAATATTTTTGGCGGAATATGGATTTAACATCAAAGCCGAACCCGAATTTTTAATCGGGCAACAGAATTTGTTTTAATGGATGATTATATTGATGATTTCCGTTAAAATATTATTTTTAACTTCGTCCTTAGTTTTCGGAATTTTATAATGAACAATTTTAAACTTAGCTTTTTAATCGCTACACTGACAGCCTTATTTGCTTGTACACAGACACCAAAAACGCTCCCTACCAAAACGGGTTATTTAGAAGACAATATCAGTCAAGCGGAATTATCAAACCCAACGCTTTATAAACGTTATTATTACACTTGCGATAATGCCGAAACAGGCTCAAGTTCTTATTTATCGACCTATTTCCCATTGTCGAGAGAAAGCCGTTTAAAGGATAATTTCGGTATTTATTTCCAATTAGACGGTGGGAAACCAGAACCCTTTGATCATATTGAAAATAAAGCACTTAATAGTAGTGGTACTCGCTTCGAAGTGGCCTATCGCTCATACCACCCGATTCAAGGAGCATTCGTGGATTTAATGGCTTATGAACATAAATCCATTTACTATAAAAATCACCAGGGTATCCGTACAAAATGGTTGGTATGCCGTGAATAATTGTTTTCTGCTTTGAGCTTAGGCACTCTTGCGAAATTTTCAGCATTGATGACCGTGTACAATAAGCTATATATAACTATTTTATTATTCTGTTAGGTAATAAAATCAATTTCTTTATCACCTAATTTGCCGATATAGACCTGATAGCCACAGCGTTTGAGTTCAAGGTAAACGATATTTTCAAGAATGCCTGAGATAAGTATTGGGCGAAAACCCATTACAGCGTAAAGTAAGGAAATATCGCCAAAATAAAAATTTTCTTGGAGTTTGAGAATTTCTTTGTCACGAATATCATATCTTTCCACTCTATGTAAAATGAATGCTCCTTCCAATGCTTTTAGGTAGTTACATACGGTGTTAATATCTACTTTTCGCTGTTAGCTTTTGAAAAAATCCGCCACATTTTTACTCGAAAAAGTATTGCCAATATTATTAAAGGCAAATTTAATGATTTGTTCAAATAACTCCACATCGCGGATTTTATGACGTTGTACTTTTTTTGATAAATTCATATAATTTCGTTGCACTTTTAAGTTCTGTGAAAGAGAAACTTTCAAAATTAATGTAGATAATTTGTTCATTACTCACTTTCTGTTGGAACAGTTTTTCTTGTAATAACTTTAGCACCGTTGATTTTCCACTACGGCGTAACTCTGTGATAATCTTAATAAAAGGTGTATCAATAAACGGCTTGAGCTGTTCAAGATAGATGGGTATTTTAACCATAAAAATTATTCAATGATCATCCTATTTATGGTTAAGTACAGGATCGGTTGCGATTTTCAATCGAAACTAAGATATTAGCCATAGTTAAAATAGAACAAGCGGTCGGTGACGAACTTGCCGAAGCAATGATGGAATACCTGCACTCTGAACTTCGCACTAAAATGGAATATAGCAAAGAAACGCTGGAAAACGACCGCTTGATCGCCGAAAATTAATTAGCGTTCTCCCCAGTCCGGTTATCCAAGTTGCCCATAACACACTGAAAAAGAGATCATTTGGGAGCTATTCGAAATAGAACAACGCATTGGAGTGAAACCCACTGAAAGCTACACAATGTGATCCGCCGCTTCAGTATGTGGGCGGTACTTCATCCACTCAGCAAGTAATTATTTTACTTTAGGACAGATTGATGAAGATCAAGCTTTAGCTCTATGCCAAACGCAAAGGATGGGGAGAAAAAGATGGTTAAATGGCTTGGGATGGTGATGAAATGAATTGTTTAAGATTTGCAGTTTATTTTAACTTAATTGGAAACATGGCGTAGTAACAAATAAAAATATTTATTAATAATTTTCTGGATAAGATATTCAAATATTCGTAAATATCCTCTAGAATATGGCTGCTTAACTGTCTGAGTGTGAGAGCTTATCTATGGTGTTGTTATTAGAGCTATTTACACTGTGTAATTTAATTATTATCCATTGTGATAGATTGACAATCTGAATGTGGAGACTTAATAGTTTGTTACTATAATAAAGTTAAAGCTAAAATCAAACCCAATGTCACTTTTTTGGTGTATGGAAATTTAATTTATTGTAATACTTAGGAGAAAAAATGAATAAATTAAAAACAATAGCTGTATGTTCAATGATTACTGTTTTAGCCGCTTGCGCTACAGAAGGATCTCGTGTTATTGAACCTACTAAATCGGCTACCGCGGGAACGGTATATCACGGTGTAAAATCTGCAATTGCAGTTGGGAAATTTGATAACCGTTCAAGTTATCAGAATGGTATTTTCTCTGAAGGAAATGATCAGCTTGCGAGTCAATCAAAAACTATCTTAATTTCACATCTACAGCAAACAGGGCGTTTTAGCGTATTAGATCGTTCAAATATGAGCGAAATTTCTAATGAAGCTAAAATTAAAGGTAAAAAGCAAAATTTAAAAGGAGCTAGTTACGTTATTACGGGTGACGTTACCGAATTCGGCGTAAACGGTAGGTGATCACCAATTATTTGGTATCCTGGGACGAGGTAAAAATCAGGTTGCTTATGCAAAAGTAACCTTGAATGTTGTGAATGTGCAAACCTCAGAAGTGGTTTTCTCTGTACAAGGGGCCGGGGAATATAATTTATCAAATAGAGAAGTGCTTGGTTTTGGAGGAACAGCAGGATATGATGCCACTTTAAACGGCAAGGTATTGGATTTAGCTATTCGTGAGGCGGTGGATCATTTAGTTTCAGGTATTGAAGCAGGACAATGGTTACCACAATAATCCACGGAAGGAGAGAATAATGGATATTAAAAAACTTGGCTTAGTTGTCATTCCTTTCATATTGTCCGCTTGTAGTAATCATTCGGATAATACTATTTATTATTGGGGTAACTATGATGATGTGGTTTATAGTTACTATAATGGAAATGAAAATTATGACGAACAATCCAATATGTTGATGAATATCATTACCCAAGCAAAAGCCAAGAATAAACAGGTTGCGCCTGGTGTTTATGGACAATTGGGCTTAGTTAAAATTAAGCAAGGGCAACTGGCACAAGCTAGAGAAGCTTTTCAACAGGAGCAATTACTTTATCCTGAATCTACCCGTTTTATGCAGTTTCTGCAAAAGCTGAAATAATTTATAAGGAGAGTAAAAATGAAAAAGCTAGTATTAGCCGCCGCTTTAGCAGTATTGCTTACAGGTTGTTCAACAACACCCAAAACACAGTATGATTACACTGCATTAAAAACGAGTGACCCGAAATCTATTTTGGTGGTATTACCAACAAATAGTTCGCCTGATATAAAGGCTCCGACAAGTGTATTGTCTCGTATTAGTCAACCGTTGGCAGAAAAAGGCTATTATGTTTATCCTGTTGCTTTAGTTGATGAAGCATTTAAACAAAATGGTTTAACGGATGGACATGCCATTCAAACGGCGAGTCTTAAAAAAATCAACGAGATATTTGATGCAGACAGTATTTTATATCTTGATGTATCTGAATATGGTACTAGCTATAAATTGATTGACAGTGAAACCACAGTTACCGTAACAGGCAAATTAATTGATGCGCGTACAGGAAAAATTCTGTGGGAAAATACAGGCACTTATGCTCAAAGTGCAAATGCTGGACAAAATAATGGCTTATTAGGTGCTCTTGTTAATGCTGTAGTACACCAGATTGTCAATACGTCAAAAGATTATGGCTATACGGTTGCTCAAACTACAGCCATCAATCTCGTTTACTTAAATAATGCGCCATTACTTTATGGCTCAAGACACCCTAAATACTGGAAGAAACAACTGACTAAATAAATTAATCTAAAATCTCCTATCAATGAAACTATAGGTAGGAGATTTTGTTATTCTTTGAACTCTCCTATGCTCGGTTCTTAACGATATAAATAGATATATTAATTCGCCACTCTCTCAATCAACTGATCTAGCCCGGCTTGATCATAAGCTTCAAAATCCTGATCGTTTTCATCGTTAATTTCGATATTATTTGCGGCTAGGCAGCCGTAGGATTCCAATTTGTTTTTGGTGAAGTTGGAGCGGTATGCGGAGCTGGCGTTGTTTAGGCTGATGACGCCGATGGTGGCGTTATGGCAGCGGTGTTTGTTGATAAATACCAGATTATAGCCAGACTCGCGGATATAACCCGTTTTGCTGATAGCGGCATCGAACATCTCTTCACGCACCAGTTTATTGGTATTCTGCATAAATACATTTTTGCGGTTGGTGCGGATATATGCCGCCCGGGTGTTGGAAAGAGCTTGTAACTCAGGCTTGTAGAGGGAATATTTTGCTAATTTTATTAAATCCATTACGCTTGATACGTTCTGACTGGACAAACCGGAGCTATCAATAAAACGGGTGGAATTCATACCCAATTCCCGTGCTTTTTGGTTCATTTTAGCGATAAATTGCGTACGGCTCATGCCGGCGGAGCGGGCGAGGGCGTGAGCGGCATAGTTATCGGAGTGAATCATCATTGCTTTGAGCAGTTCCGAACAGGCGATTGGCGTATATTTCGGCAATTTCGTGCTTGTGCCTTTGATGTAATCGTAGTCATCATCCGTAATGGTTGTAGTACAATTTCGATTTTTATTATTTTCTAAAAAAATATTGGCGGTCATCAGTTTGGTTACCGAAGCGATAGGCCGCACGCTATTGGCCGAGCGGCTTTCCAGTACCTTGTCATGGGTGAAATCGTAAACGGCATAAGATTGCGCCGTTACCATTGGCGATAATACTAAGCATAATGAAAAGAAGAGCGTTTTTCTGAACATGTTAGGTATGCATTCAAAGTAAAAAATGATTTGGAATTATAGCGATTTTTTTTTGGCGATTCTAGCGGCTTTGAGTGGTGATTTGATGATAATATTTTTGCTTAAAGTGCGGTGCTGAAAACTTGAGTTTTTTAACATCAGCCATATCAGCGACGCATAATTCAGGATGGCTATACTATAAAAAATCGAAAAAACGACACCGCACTTTTAGCCGTGGAGATTTTTTTCAATGCCCCGGATTTCTCTTCCGGCTTCATCAATCTTCGCCTGAATCCGAAATGCCTTGGCCAGATTGGGTGACGTAAGCACTGTTTGCGTATTGCCGTTGGCAATAATGTCACCGTCGCTCAGTAAAATAATCTCATCGCAAAAACGATAGGCAAGGGAAAGATGATGAATCGCTACCACACAGGTATGTTCAGGTGTGAGGGCTTTAAGCTGTTCCATTATATCAATCTGATAATAGGGATCGAGCGGAGCAATAGGCTCATCAGCTAGCAGCAGCGGAGCGTTTTTAATACAACAACGGGCAAGTTGCACTCGAGCTTTTTCGCCACCTGAAAGCTGTTGGAACGGCTTATCCAGCAAATGGGTAATCGAAAACTGTTCGGAAACTGACCGCACTTTTTCCTGTCCTTGAGCTTCGGGCAATGGCGAAAGCAAGCCGAGAGCGATCACATCTCGCACGCTTAAATCCCAATGAATGTGCGTTTGCTGGGCGAAATAGGCGAGTTGTCGGCTTTTTTGTTGAGCGGAAAGGTCGCCTAATTTGCAATTTCCCAGCCAAATTTGACCGCTTGCAGGCGGTATAATCCCTGCAATTGACTTCAACAACGTGGATTTCCCCGAACCATTCGCCCCCATTATTCCGACCAATTTCCCTTGCGGAATATGGCAGGAAATGTTGTTGAGAGCATAGGGCAAGGTCAGGTTTTCAATTTTGATCATTGAGAAAGTCTCCGCTGTTGTGTCAGCAAAATCCAAATCAGGCAAGGGCTACCGATAATCGCAATCAACGTGCCGATATAAATGCGGTTGAAAAATGGGATATAGAGAATGGCAAGATCGGCGAGCAGTAGTAACAACGCCCCGATTAACGCACTGGTTAAATAGAGTTGGGACGGGCGTTTTTTGAGCAAAATTCGGGCAAAATGGGGAGCGATTAAGCCGATAAAGCCGATTGTGCCTGTTTGTGGAATCACCGCTCCGACCAACAATGCTACGCCAAAAGTGGTGATAAAAAAGCTCCGTTTCGGGTTAATACCCATTGTGCTGGCGGTTTCTTCGCTGAATGTGAGCAAATCCAAATATCGCCGTTGGCGGTATAGGCAAAAAATGCCGAGCAAGGCGATGGGCAAGGAAAAGAGCAACGTGTCGAGTTTCGCCCACATCAGCGAGCCTTGCAACCAGCGGTAGAGTTCCGCCAATGCCCACGGGCTTTGTGCATTGGAAAGCAACAGGGCGATTGCCGAGCCGAGCAATAAATTGACCGCTAACCCCGCTAAAATCATCATTGTCGTGCCGTAATTTTTGGCGATGAAATAGACGATAAGAAAGCTCGCCAACGCCCCAACGACACCGCCGAGCAATAATAGGCTCAGCGGTGCGGAAAAGTAGTAGAGCAAAAACACGCTGGCAGTCGTTGCCCCTGAACTGCTGCCAAGCAAGCCAGGGCTGGCAAGCGGATTTTGAAAAATCCCCTGCATAGCATTGCCCGCCACCGCTAAACTTGCCCCCGTCAGCAACGCCAAGCCAATGCGTGGCAAGCGAATATCTAACAGCACCAATCCACGCAAATCAGACGGCACACCTTCCGCATTCATCAGCAACGCAAAATCGCTGAGTTGGTAACAAATCGCCAAGCCGACTGTGAGAGCTAAAAGTGCGGTTAAAAAAAGATTGAGTTTCATTGTTTCACCTGCCGATAAATCCACTCCGCACCTTGCCAAACGCCGTGGTCGAAGCAGTAGGTATATTTCAACGGCATTGTGGCAAGCGGTCGATTTTTGAAGAAATGTTGCAATACGGGGTGGGAAAGCAGTTCCGCCTGTGCATTGTAGCCCTGTTTATCTGTCTGCGTGATTAAGAAATTCGGCTGGGCGAGTAGCACTTTTTCCAGCGAAAAATTTTGTGATGTCAGCGTGCTTTTCAAAGGGGTTAAACCGAGTAGTTTGAGCAGGGTTTGATATTGGGGCAGATAGCTTTCTGCCACGCCTGTGTCAGATAAAATCAGCGTGTTGATAAGCGGTTGATTGAGATTGAAATTTTGCAATTTTAGCCGAGAAACCAACCGCTTGGCGTGATCCGAATTGCCGGTGAGATCGCCTAGTTGCAGGATAAAATCAAACAATTCATCGGGCGTTTGCGGGCTGTCGTTAATCGGGATAATCTTCACGCCGAGCTGTTTCAGACTTGCCACCAGTTGCGGATAAAAGGCTTCATTGACGAGAATGGTTTTGTCCAAATAGGGCAAAAGTGCGGTCAGATTGGGTTCTAAAATCGGTTTGTCGTGATTGACTTTATCCAACATCATCAACGGCTTTTGCGAATAAGGCGACATCGCTGCGATCTGTTCGGGGCGAGCGAGTTCGATTAACAAACGGTCGCTACATAGCGTCAGCGAGACAAATTGCTCAGGCGGTTTGCTTGCCCAAACGGTTGAAATTATCCCGAAAAGTGCGGTGAAAAATAGATGTGTTTTTTTCATTTCAAAAAAGACAGTGGGTGGGCAAGTTTTGCCCACCGACATCAATTAAAAACTCCCCTTCAATCCCACATAGACATTGCGTCCATCTTGTCCGTAGCCGACGGTGTGTTCGTATTTTTTATCGAACAGGTTGTTTAGGCTAGCGTACACGGTGAGATTTTGGTTGAGTTTATAGTCTGCACCTAAATTCACTAAGGTGTAAGACGGCATTTTGACCCGTGATGATGTGTAGGTCAGTTCGTCATAATAGCTGTCAATACGTTTGCCAACGTAGTTCACATTCACATTCGCCCCGAAGGCTGGTGTGATTTGGTAGGCTAAGCCGGCGTTGGCGGTGTGTTTCGGGCGGCGGACGAGCTGGGTGTTTTTGCTGTCTTTCGCTTGGGTGTAAGTGTAGTTGGCGTAAGCGGTCAGATTTTCAAAAAATTTGCCATTGTAAGCCACTTCAACGCCACGGATTCGGCTGGTGCCGTCTAGGTTGATTGCACGAGAAATATAGTTCGTTAGATTAACAATTTCACTGCTAATCGCATTGTTTACATTGCGCCCGAAGTAGGTCACATCAAGGCTTTGGCGTTTGTCGAGCGTTTCAAAGAGCACGCCCACATCGCCGCCTTTGCTTTTTTCAGGTTTGAGATTTGGGTTGCCGAGATAGTTTCCGCTGTAACCGTAATATTCGGTAACGGTCGGATTTTGGATGGCGGTGCCAAAGCTGGCGTGCGCTTTCACGTTCGGTAAAAGGCGATAGGCGCCTGAAATGCGCCCTGTCCACGCATTTTTGTATTCGGAGCTGTCGTTAAAACGTCCGCTAATGGAAAGGCTGTGATCTTGCTCGGTAAATAAGCGGTATTCAGCGGCAAGGCTTTTGTCGATCAGGTTTTTTTCATCGTTGTAGCTACTTGAGCGGTATTTGGCTTGCTGATATTCGCCCAACAGGCTGACCGCTTGTTGCACATCGCCTTCACGGTCGAAATTGATGTCGAGTTGATAATTGGCATTGAGTTTTTTCGCATCATAACGGCTTGCCCACGAGCTGATGGTGTCACTGTCGGTTTTGATGTGGCTCACGCTCACTTTTTGTTTGAATAAATCCCGATCACTGCCGAGATAACCGCTTAATTTAAAGGTGGTATCTCGGGTGCGAGTGTAGTCGTCAAAGCTGGTTTCGCCTGCAAGGCTGCCGTCATAACGTGCGGTTTGGCTGGAATGTGCCGCCAACACTTCCACGCCTTTTTGCTCGTCCGCATAGCCTAAGCGCAAGGATGCATTATCACGGTGGAATTTGTCACGCTCGGTCGCACCGCCTGTGGTGACGGTGCCGCCCGTTTCGGTGGCATAAGCAAAGCGGTCGTGGCTTAATGCCGAAATGCCCCGAGTGCGGTGGCTGTCGCCGTGTAGGGCGTAGTAAAAGCCGTTGTTATAGCCCGAAATGGTTGCCGAGCCGTCCACCGTGCCGTGCGAGCCTGTGCCGAAGTCAAAATCCACATTAAAGAGTTTATCTTTGTACAGTCCGCTTTTGGTGGTGATATAAATCACGCCACCCATTGCGTCACTGCCCCAAAGTGCCGATTGCTCGCCACGCAACACTTCAATGCGTTCCACATTACTCAACGACAATCCGCCAAAATCAAAGCCGTAGCCCGACACGGGATTGACTTTCACGCCGTCAATAATCACGGCGGTGTGATTGGCGTCTGCGCCACGCAGATAGAAATTGCTTAACGTACCACGCCCACCTGACGCACTCCACGCCATACTCGGCACGGTTTTTAGCACATCAGCAACATAGGTTGCATTGCGTTCGGCAAAGTCTTTCTCGGTCAGAACGGTGACGGAAGAGGCGGTTCGGTCTTGGTTAGCAGGGCTTGCATAGGCGGAATAAACCAGAATCGGTTTTAGGTCGGTTTTTTCTTGTGTTGCGTTATCCGCCGCCATGGTTAAAACAGGTGAAACGGATATTAATAGCGTGGTAATCAGATTTTTTTTCATTATGTTTCTGTAGGTTATATTTAAAAAGGAGTCATTTATAGCAAAAAAATCAGTAATAAGATATGGTTAAATCAGAATTTCTAATGAAATTATTTCATTTTTAACTGAAAATTTTTCACTTAATAAGATTTATAAAACACCGATTTTCGGCACCGCACTTTATATTATAATATTACGATTCTGCTAATAATGAGGACATAATATGCAAACGCAGAGCAAAGTATTGCAAATTAAAATCGGGCGTCCGCAACGGTTAACCTTTGCGGACGGTTCGACGTTGGAAACCGCTATTCGCAAACAGCCTGTAGAACAGGTGTTTATTACGACGCTTGGGCCGCAAGGTAACGATGTAGGGCTGAAAGCGCATCACGGCGGCGTGGATAAAGCGGTATTTTTTATGGGGGAGAGTACCTTTGAGAAATTGAATCGGCTGAGCGGTGAACGGTTCGATTATCAGGGCACGGCAGTATATGGGGAAAATTTTGTGCTGTCCGGGCGGGATGAGCAAAATGTGTGTATAGGCGATATTTATCAGATTGGTGAAATACTGTTGGAGGTGTCGCAGCCACGCCGTCCTTGCAGCCGTTTGTCGAAAAATACCAATAACGCCGGAATGCAGGATATTATCTACGAATCCGGCTTAACGGGTTGGTATGTCAGGGTGCTGAAAGAGGGAACCGCGCGGCGGGGTGACAATGTCATTCTATTGGAACGCAAATATCCGCAATGGACGATTCAAGTACTGAACGGTTATTTAACCGGCGATCCAGAACAGTATCAATTAGAGGCGTTATTATCCTGTGCCGAACTGGCTCCGGCTTTTAAACGTGCGGTTGAGAAGAAATTAAAAGGCGAATCCACCAAAGTGATGGGGTAAGCGGAGCCAAGGTGCGGTGCTGAAAAACGGAATTTTCGCATTTTGCAAAACTCGAAAATACGACACCGCGCTTTAGCAAAACTGTTATTATTAAATATTGTTAATGACTGATTGAGGTTAGTTTAAATATGGAATGTTTATATAGTTGTGCTTAATATTCTAGCCGTTGTTTTAGTTCTTCAGGTTATAATATTTTTAAAGTTAACGAATATTTCTTATAAGAAGATATATGTTAGATATGATATTCTCTTCTTATTTTTTCTTTTAATAACTTTCATAACAATAAAAAACCGCTACTCAATTACTTAAATAGCGGCGAAAATATAACTAATAAGAAATAATTGTTAAAAAGACGACTGCAATACAGTGCACTAGCAATTAATAAGACTAAAGCAATTTGAAAAAGTTCGTAAAAATTAAGAATTTCTTAAGATTTTTGTAAAAAACTTCTAACTTGCTCTTCGATACCCGTCGCATTGAGTTTTAGATCCGCCAGAATCTCCGTTTGGGTGCCTTGCGGAATAAAGAAATCGGGTAGGCCCAAATGCAATACATCTGTTCTATGTTGTTGAAAATTCAGCACTTCTGACACCGCACTGCCGGCCCCGCCTTGAATGGCGTTCTCTTCCAGAGTCACAATAAGGCGGTGAGATTTGGCGATCTCATCAATTCTTGCAACATCCAACGGCTTGACGAATCGCATATCGACCACGGTAGCATTCAGTTTTTCAGCAGCGGATACGGCTGCCGGCAATAACGTACCGAAATTCAAAATGGCAATATCTTTGCCCTCACGGATGAGTCTGGACTGACCTAATTCTATTTCTTGTAACGGGGTTAATTCCACACCGCGCGCGTTGCCGCGAGGGTAGCGTACCGCGGCGGGTTTGCCGTGTTGATAACCGGTATAAAGCATCTGGCGGCATTCGTTTTCATCGCTTGGGGTCATGATGATCAGGTTTGGAATGCAGCGCATAAAGCTGAGGTCGAATGCGCCCTGGTGGGTTTGTCCGTCCGCGCCAACGACGCCGGCGCGATCAATGGCGAATAACACCGGCAAATCCTGAATCGCCACATCATGAATCAGCTGATCATAAGCGCGCTGCAAGAAAGTCGAATAAATCGCTACCACGGGATGATAACCGCCAATGGCAAGCCCGGCCGCGAAAGTGACGGCATGCTGTTCGGCAATGGCGACATCATAATATTGCTGTGGAAAACGCTGAGAAAATTCTACCATGCCGGAACCTTCGCACATAGCGGGCGTGATCGCCATCAGTTTGCTGTCTTTTTGAGCCATTTCGCATAACCAATCGCCGAAAATCTGCGAATAGGTCGGTGTAGTATTGGATTTCGGCAGCTGTCCGCTGTGATGATCGAACTTAGGTACACCGTGATAGCGGGTCGGATCTTTCTCTGCGGGTTCATAGCCTTTGCCTTTCACGGTTTTGACGTGCAGGAACTGCGGCCCTTTGAGGGTTCGCATATTGGTTAAGGTTGTAACCAGCTCCTCGATATTATGCCCGTCAATCGGCCCGATATAGTTAAAACCGAGTTCTTCAAACAGGGTGCTTTCAGGCGAGAAAATAACGCCTTTCATATGTTCTTCGGTTTTTTTCATAAAGTTTTTAATCGGCGGCATATTATCCAGAATTTTTTTGCTGCTGTCGCGTAGGGTGGAATAAATATTGCCTGAGAATATGCGGGCGAGATGATTATTTAATGCCCCCACATTTTTAGAAATCGACATTTCATTATCGTTTAAGATCACCAACATATCGGTATGAACATCGCCCGCGTGGTTCATCGCTTCAAACGCCATACCGGCGGTAATGGCGCCGTCACCGATGACGCAAACGGTTCTGCGTCCCGCGTTTTCTTTTTCCGCGGCGACGGCTATACCTAAGGCGGCACTGATTGAAGTGGAAGAGTGCCCGACGCTTAACACGTCAAATTCGCTTTCTCCCCGCCACGGAAACGGATGAATACCGCCTTTCTGACGGATTGTGCTCATTCGATCGCGACGGCCTGTCAGAATTTTGTGCGGGTAGGCCTGGTGCCCTACATCCCAAATCAACTGATCAAAAGGGGTTTTATATACGTAATGCAATGCCACGGTTAATTCCACGCAGCCCAGTCCGGAGGCAAGATGACCGCTGCTTTGACTAACGCTTTCCAGCAAATATTCACGCAGTTCGTGACATACTTGCGGGAGTTGTTCTTTGCTTAATGTACGCAAATCATCAGGTGAATTGATGATAGATAAAAGAGGGTAGTTTTGCATGGTTAGTCAAATCCCTTAATCACTCGTTGATAAATATAAATAAGCCTAATTTTTACGCTGAATAATAAATTCCGCCAAAGCCTGAAGTGCGGTGCTGTTAAATGGAATTTCGTTCAGTTCCCGCAGGGCGAGCTGAGATAATTCTTGTGCTTTTCTTTTCGCGCCGTCCAGGCCCAGCAATTTCGGGTAGGTGCTTTTGTCCAGACTTAAATCCGAACCTATCGGCTTGCCGATTTCCGTTTGATCGCCTTCAATATCCAAAATGTCGTCCTGCACCTGGAACGCCAAACCGATCGCCGCTCCATAACGGGCAAGTTTTTGTTCCAATTCGTGGTCCTGATAATGCGGCGAACAGATAAAGCCCATGGTTAATGCCGCACAGAGCAATGCACCGGTTTTGTTGCGATGGATTTGTTCCAGCTCGGCGAGATTGACCCGTTTATGTTCGGAAATTAAATCCAGACTTTGCCCTAGACACATGCCTGATACGCCGGCGGCCCGGCTTAATACCTGTACCAAACGCAGCCGTTGTTGCGCCGAAAGTGCGGTGCTGAAAGTAAGAGTTTCAAAGGCAAAGGCCTGTAAGGCATCACCCGCCAGAATCGCCGTGGCATGATCAAAGGCAATATGGCAGGTAGGCTGACCGCGGCGCAGTTCATCATTGTCCATGGCCGGCAGATCATCATGAATCAAGGAATAGGCATGCATCGCCTCAATGGCGGCGGCGGCATAATCCAGCTGACTGTCTTCCGCGCCCAGCATGCGTCCTGTCGCATATACGAGAAACGGACGAATCCGCTTGCCGCCGAGCAACAAACCGTATTTCATGGCTTCCGCCAACGGCGACGGACGGCTGTCGATAAGGGCGAAACGCTGTTGTAAGAATTGATTAATCCGCTGCTGAACCTGCTGCAAATCTTGTGAAAATTGATAGGTCATGGCGAGTTATTCATCAGAAGGTTGATAATCGTTCAGTTCGGCCGAATCGCTTTTCTGCAGCAGAATCTGAATGCGCTGTTCCGCCTGCCGTAAACGTTCCTGCCCTAATTTGGCCAATTTAACGCCCTCTTCAAAGGCTTGTAACGCTTCTTCAAGGGGCAGATCACCATTTTCCAAGCGAACCACAATGGTTTCCAATTGACTTAAGGTGTGTTCAAAATCAGGTTCTGAGGTTTCTTTCGGCTTACGGGCCATAGCAGTGTCCTTGTGATGAGTATTCCGAGTGCGTTATTGTACTTTATTTTTCGACCTATGTTCAAAAATTCGTGTACAATAGCCCAAATTTTTTTGACCTTATTTTAACTTCTTAGTCACATTATGAAATTTGTAATCAAACTTTTTCCTGAAATCATGATTAAAAGCGAAAGCGTGCGTAAACGTTTCGTGAAAATTCTTACCGGTAACATCCGCAATGTGCTGAATAAATATGACGATACCATCGCCGTGGTACGGCATTGGGATTATATTGAAGTGCGTTCCAGACTGGAAGAAAATCGTCCGCTGTTGATTGATGTATTAGGGCGGATTCCGGGCATTCATCATTTTTTGGAAGTGGATGAGAAACCGTTCAACGGTCTGCATGATATTTTTGAGCAAACCTTGCAGGCTGTGGGTTCGTCACTGGAGGGCAAAACTTTCTGTGTGCGGGTGAGACGTAAAGGCAAGCATGACTTCAGCTCGCTGGATGTGGAACGTTACGTGGGCGGCGGGTTGAATCAGCACGTTGCCTCGGCGAAAGTGCGGCTTAGTAAACCTGACGTGACCGTGCGGATTGATATTGAGAATGATCACATGATGTTGGTGAAAGCGCGTCACGAAGGTATCGGCGGTTATCCGATCGGCACGCAGGAAGATGTGTTATCACTGATCTCGGGCGGCTTTGATTCGGGTGTTTCCAGCTATATGTTTATCCGTCGCGGTTCGCGTGTGCATTATTGTTTCTTCAATCTCGGCGGGGCGGCCCACGAAATCGGCGTAAAACAAATGGCATACCATATTTGGCAGCGGTACAGCGGTTCCCACAAGGTGCGCTTTGTGGCGGTGAATTTTGAAGCCGTGGTGGGTGAGATTTTAGAGAAAATTGATAGCGGACAAATGGGCGTGGTGTTGAAACGCATGATGGTGCGGGCCGCCAGCCGTGTAGCGGAACGTTTCGGCATTCAGGCGATTGTCACGGGGGAAGCGTTAGGGCAGGTTTCCAGCCAGACCCTCACCAATCTGCGATTAATCGACGAAGCATCGGATGCATTGGTGCTGCGCCCGCTGATTACTCATGACAAAGAGCAAATTATCGCGATGGCGAAAGAAATCGGCACAGATGACATTGCCAAGTCTATGCCCGAATTCTGCGGCGTGATTTCTAAAAATCCGACGGTGAAGGCCGTTAAAGAGAAAATTGCAAAAGAGGAATTGAATTTTAATTTCGACATACTGGAAACGGCGGTACGAAATGCTCAATATTTAGACATTCGACAGATTGCCGAACAAACGGAAAAAGAAGTCGTTACGGTAGATGAAATCGCTGTGTTGGGCAAAAACGATATTATTTTAGATATACGCAGCCCCGAAGAACAGGAGGAAAAGCCGTTCCAATCAGACAGCCACGAGGTACGCCATTTGCCGTTCTACAAATTGTCCTCACAATTTGCCGACTTGGATCAAAGCAAAAATTATGTGCTTTATTGCGAACGCGGCGTAATGAGCCGCCTGCAGGCGTTATATCTGAAAGAAAACGGCTTTAATAACGTGCGGGTGTTTGCTAAACGAGAAAAATAAACTGAAAGCGCGGTGCTGAATTTCCGAGTTTTTGAACTTGCAAAACTCAAAAAGTCAGCACCGCGCTTTAATACCACTCACGTCTGTGTCAACTCTGCCACTAGATCGTCAATCGCGCGGCAGAGTAAATTGCGGTCGTGGCGGTAGGAACAATCTTCGGCGTTGAGTTCGCGCGCCATTACTTTCAGTCTCGAGAGCCTGTCGCCGTGGTCGAGGAATTTAGGTTGTGTAATAACGCCGTCGATAATATCCGCTCCCACCGTTTTGTGAATCCACTCCACCCGATCGTAAATGGTCAGTGATCCCGCCGCACTGCGTTCGAGAGCGAGATTATCAATAAAGATTTTTATTGCCTGACTTTGGCGTAATGTTTCCGCCACTTCGTCTAACAATAAAGGCGGCATAATACTGGTTAAAAAACTGCCGGGGCCGATTAACACCAGCTCCGCTTTTCGCAATGCTTCAACCGCTTCTTGTGTGGCTTTCACTTTGGGGGCGAGATAGAGGGAGGCGGGTGGTACATAGAGATGATCAATATCCACTTCGCCGACGATGAATTCGCCGTTTTTCAGCACCGCACCTAAATCCACCGGCGTGTCGGACATCGGCATGATGTAAGAGCGCACCCTGAGAAAGTTGCGGATCAGATTGATTGCTTCCGTGGGACGGATTTGCATATCGGCGAGCGCGGCGAGAATGAGATTGCCGAGGTTGTGTCCCGCCAGATCGCCCGTGCCGCTGAAACGATATTCAAACACGGCGGAAGCGGTGGTGGGTCTGGCAATGATTTGGGTTAAACAATTACGCAGATCACCCCAGGCAATGCCGCCCTGCTGTAGCCGAATACGTCCCGTCGAGCCGCCGTTATCGGTTGTTGCCACAATGCCGGAGAGCTTTTCCTGCATAAAACTCAATGCGGACATTACCCGTCCTAGGCCGTGCCCGCCGCCGATAGCGACAATGTGATGAAGATTTCTGATATGGTTATAATTATTTGGCCGTCTAGCCATAAGCTAACCCCTTAAATAAAAATACTAGAAATATGACAAATATATTAACAAAAAATTTTCAGATGTTTTTAAATAAATTTTGAACGGTGTTTTTACCGTGTAAAGTATTTTTACGTTACGTTATATATTTTCGTATATAATTGATTTTAAAGAATTTTCTTATTTTTATACCTAGATCAAAGTAATTTGTCTATTTGCTATTGTGGCGGGCGGATTTGTTCCTTACAATAGGACAAATTCGTTTTATTGTACCGAGCTTGTGTTCCTAAGTTGCAAATACTGAATTTGAAATATGGAAGCAATGCCAGCGGTCGATCGGTTATTAAACGGGCGACTGCTCAGGGATAATGTTGGAAACGGCTTATCCTCTCATCTTTAGAAAGGTATCAAATGCACAATATTCCAATTAAAAACGTTGGCGGCGCCCGGCTGGTCGATGCGTTCCAACGCGAATACTACTATCTGCGAATGTCCGTTACCGACGTTTGTAATTTTCGCTGCACTTATTGTTTGCCGGATGGCTATCATCCGAATGGTGACAAAGACAAATTCCTCGGTGTGAATGAGATCCGTCGGGTAGTGCAGGCCTTTGCCGCCATGGGCACGCAAAAGGTGCGTCTCACCGGCGGCGAACCGACCCTTCGCAAAGATTTTCTTGAGATTGTGGAAAATATCCGCAAGGTTGACGGCATTCATACCGTCGCGCTGACCACCAACGGCTATCGCATGGCGAAAGAGGTGGAGCAGTGGCGGAAAGCCGGTATCACTTCCATCAATGTCAGCGTGGATAGCCTTGATTCTCGCATGTTCCGCACGATTACCGGCGAAAACAAATTTCATGAAGTAATGTTGGGTATCGATCGGGCCTTTGCCTGTGGTTATCGCAAGATAAAGGTGAATTCCGTACTGATGAAGAATTTAAACGATAATGAATTCGACCGGTTTCTGCAGTGGGTGAAAGATCGCCCGATTCAGATGCGTTTTATTGAATTAATGCAGACGGGCGAGATGAATTCTTTTTTTCAGAAACATCATCTTTCAGGGCAGATTTTAGCGGAGAAATTACGGCGGTCAGGCTGGCAATTACAGCCGAAAGGCATAACGGACGGCCCGGCTAAGGTGTTTAGTCACCCCGATTATGTGGGCGAAATCGGCTTAATTATGCCTTATGAGGAGAATTTCTGTGCAAGCTGTAACCGTCTGCGTGTTTCTTCTAAAGGAAAACTGCATCTCTGCCTATTCGGAGAGGAAGGCGTTGAATTGCGCGATTTACTGCATTCGGATGATCAGCAGCTGGTGCTGCAAGCGCGCCTATATGCCGCCTTACAAAACAAACGGGCCCATCATTTTCTGCATGATGGCAACAGTGGCGTGCGTACCAATCTTGCTTCTATCGGCGGTTAATTTTTTTTCATTGATTTTAATATGACGACATTTACCCATATCAACAGCAACGGCGAAGCCAATATGGTTGACATATCCGCCAAACGGGAAACCGTGCGCGAGGCACGGGCCGAGGCGTTTGTGACCATGTCGGCGGAAACGTTGAACATGATTATTTCCGGCGATCATCACAAGGGCGACGTGTTCGCCACAGCCCGTATCGCCGGTATTCAAGCGGCCAAACGCACTTGGGAATTAATCCCGCTTTGCCATCCGTTATTATTATCCAAGGTTGAAGTGAGCCTTGAGGCTTTGTCTGCGACCAATCAGGTACGTATCGAAAGCCTGTGCCGATTAACCGGCAAAACGGGCGTGGAAATGGAAGCCTTGACCGCTGCCGGCGTGGCCGCTCTGACCATTTACGATATGTGCAAGGCCGTGCAAAAAGACATCGTGATTTCCGGCTTGCGTTTATTGGAAAAGAGTGGCGGTAAATCCGGGCACTTTAAGGTGGAAACATGATAAAAGTATTATTTTTCGCTCAGACCAGAGAATTAATCGGGCAGGAACAGATTGAACTTGACAACGAATTTGCCACCGTCGAGGCGTTGCGTCGGTATCTCAGTGCAAAGGGGGACAAATGGGCGTTAGCTTTAGAATCAGGCAAATTATTAGCGGCAATCAATCAAACCCTTATGCCGTTAGACACCGCTATTCGGGACGGCGATGAAATCGCTTTCTTCCCGCCTGTGACCGGAGGCTGATATGGAAAATGTACTAATCTCGATACAGCCGCAGACCTTTGATCAGAATGCTGTTTATCAATGGATTGCCGAACCGCATTGCGTCGGGGCGGCAGTGATTTTTGTCGGCAAGGTGCGTGATTTGAATTTAGGCGACGCGGTTTCCGGTCTGTATCTGGAGCATTATCCCGCCATGACGGGAAAAGCTTTGCGGGCGATCGTTACGGAAGCGCGGCAGCGTTGGGATATTCAGCGTGTGGCGGTGATTCATCGAGTGGGATTATTGCACGCGGGTGACGAAATCGTCTTGGTCGGCGTGAGTTCCGCCCATCGCGCCGATGCCTATCATGCTAACGAATTTATTATGGATTATCTCAAAACCAAAGCGCCGTTCTGGAAAAAAGAACAAACCGATAAAGGTGAACGCTGGATTGAAAGCCGTCACAGTGATAAGCTGGCGGCAGAAAAATGGTAAGCGCTAATAGTCTGCGCTAAAGTGCGGTGCTAAAAATCGAAGTTTTGCGCATTTTCATAGGAAATTTTTCCTAAACATACTAAAATGCCGATATTGTTTTTTCACAGGGCAGCGAAGTCATGACGGCAGCAAACATCACCGCACTTGATCCTCTTTCCACACCACTTAACTCGACGGTTTTAATCGAAGCCTCGGCAGGCACGGGAAAAACCTATACCATCGCCTCTCTTTATCTGCGGCTATTGCTGAAAGCAGGGCAGAACAGCTTTTCCCGGCCGTTAACCGTGGATCAGATTTTAGTGGTCACCTTCACCGAGGCAGCGACGCAGGAATTGCGGGAGCGTATCCGTCAGCGTATCCATCTCGCCAAGCAACAGTTAATTACCTATCGGGATGAACAAAATAAGCATATTTTCTGTGATGAAACCGCTATTTTAGCGGATTTGGTGGATGAACTGGATCTCGCCGCCGCCATTCGACAGCTGCATTTAGCGGAACAGAGCATGGATTTGGCTTCCATTTATACCATTCATAGTTTCTGCCGTCGTATGCTGCTGCAATATGCCTTCAATTCGGGTATTCATTTCCAATTGGAACTGTTGTCGGAGGAAGGCGGCAACGCTTTGCTGGAACGGTTCGCTCATCAATATTGGCGTGAGCAGTTTTATGATTTGCCCTTTAATCTGACTAATTTTATTCATCAATATTTAGTCTCGCCAAAATCCGTGGTGTCGGTAATTAAATCCTTCGTGACAGGCAAATCCTTTCAGGTTGAAATTGATGATAAGTCTTTGCTTGAACTGCCGTTAACCGACTTGCTGCATCAGCATATCGGACAAGGATTATTCCTGATTGATCGACTGAAAACCGAGTGGCTGGCGGCGGAACAGGAAATTATCGCCCTAATCGACCAAGCTAAAGGAAAAAAATGGTTGAAAGGGGCTTCTTATAAAGCGAATCATCTGGTGCAGCGTTACGCCGTTATTCACAGTTGGGCGCAGGATCCGATAAACTTGAGCCTTCCCGACGCGATGAGGAAATATTTCAGTCAAACTCAGATCAACGAATCTTTTTTAACCGGGCAGAGTTCCGTAGAACATAAGGTGTTTTCCCTGGTGGATCAGGCGCTGGCAGTGGATTTCCGTTTATATAAGAACCTGTTGCTGTATCATTATTTACGCTATTTGCAGCAAGAAATGGCGGCGTATAAGCGTAATCACAGCGAAAAAGGGTTTGATGATTTGCTGCGATTATTAAACGAGGCGTTGCAGTCGGCTCAGGGCGAACAGCTCGCTCAGCTTATCCGCCATCAGTATCCCTTTGCCATGATCGACGAATTTCAGGATACGGACGAGCAGCAGTATCAAATTTTCCACAAAATCTATATCGAAGAAAGCCAAGGTGAAAAGGGCTTTTTGATGATTGGTGATCCGAAGCAGGCTATTTATCAGTTCCGCGGAGCGGACATTTTTACTTATCTGAAAGCGGCAAAGCAGGCACGGCATAGCTTCACTTTAGCTAAAAATTTCCGTTCCAATCCGCAGTTGATCGATTGTGTAAACCGCTTTTTTGATTTTTCTTCACCACAGCCGTTTTTCTATCAAGATATTCATTTTTCCCCGGTAAAAGCGGGTAAACCGCAGCCGCATTTTGTAGTGAACGATAAAGCTGAGCCGATGCTTGGCTTTTATGTGACGGAGAGCGGAGGCAAAGAAGCGCTGGCCGAACTATGTGCCGCCTCGATTTCACGCTGGCTTGCCCTGCCGCGGGTCGGATTTCGGCAAAATGAGGCGTTTGAGCCTGTTTGCCCCAAGGATATTGCCGTGCTGGTGCGTTCGTGGCATGAAGCCCAGCTGGTCAAAGACGCCTTGCAGAAGTACGGTATCTCTTCAGTGTATCTGTCGGACAGAAGCAATGTGTTTGACAGCCGGGAGGCACGGGATTTACAGCTGATTCTGCAGGCCTGTCTGAATCCGTTCAGCGAACGCCCGATTCTGAACGCCGTTGCTACCTCGATTTTTGCCTTAAACAGTGCGGAAATTCAGCATATCAAGCAGAATGAAAATGAATGGGAGCAATGGGTGGAACGCTTTGTAGGTTATCAACAGATCTGGCATAGACAGGGTGTATTGGCGATGTTGCACCGGCTGTTCCGCGCAGAAAATATCCCGCAAAAATTGGTTACTCAAAGCAACGGCGAACGCCGTATCACCGATTTATTCCACTTGGCTGAATTACTTCAGCAGGCCTCCGCCTTAAATGAAAGCGATGCCGCCTTGGTGCGCTGGCTGGAACGGCAGATTCAGGGAGAAGAGCGCAGCGACGAACAGCAAATTCGGCTGGAAAGCGAGCAGGAGCTGGTCAAAATTGTCACTGTTCATAAATCCAAAGGGCTGGAATATGGCGTAGTATGGCTGCCGTTTGTTGCCGCCAATGCAAAGGGTAATCGCTATGAATTGCCTACCTATCACGCGGGAACGGATGATCAGATCTATTGGGATATACAAGGTACGCGGGGTGATGTGGTGCAAAAAGAAGCGTTGGCGGAAGAAATGCGGTTGTTTTACGTGGCATTGACCCGAGCCAAAAGCCATATCGCCTTTGGCGTGCCCAGCCTGATTAGCAAGCGTTCCGGAGCATGGAGTGCGTTTTTATACAGTCTCAGCCCGGATACTGTCGGACAGACGTTAAGTTTACCCGCCGATCAGAATATGTCCGAGTTGCTGGAAAAGTTCAGCCGACGAATGCCCGCGGGAGCTATGGCGATTTATCCGGCGGAGGAGGTGCAGGGCATCCCCTTTGCGTCGGTGCCGGCGGATAACGCTTTGCAGGCGGCGGAATTTCACGGCAAGATTGAACGGGATTGGCAGGTGACCAGCTTTACCGCGCTTAGTGCAATGCACGATTGGAATCGTCAGCCGGAGAAAAAAAATGCGAATGACACCATGAGTGAAAGTACGGTGCTGTTTTCGGCAGTTTTGGATCAAGCGAAAGATTTGGATATCATGCAGGATGTCATTGAAGATGATAACGGCGTGAGTGACAATGTCACGCAGACAACGGTTTATCCTGTCCGCCGCTCGCCTTTTGATTTCCCGCACGGGGCGAACGTGGGGACGGAGCTGCACCGTTATTTTGAACAAAATACCTTTCGGCAGGTGAATATTCAAGCGGTAGAACAGCTATGTACCGCCTTGCAGCTGGATGAAAGCTGGCTGGCGCCTACCGCGGCCTGGTTGGATAATATTTTGCACACGCCGCTTACGGCTGAAAAAAATCTCGAAAACAACACCGCACTTTCCTTTTCGTTAAGCTCGCTTGCCGAGCAGAATTGTCTGAAAGAAATGCAGTTTTATCTGAAACTGGAAGATAAATTCGATACCGTCGAATTTAACCGATTACTGCGGCAATATCACCATTTGCCGACGGAAGGCTATCGCCTTGACGAGGTGCGGGGCTTGGTTCGGGGCTTTATCGATCTGGTGTTCCGTCACGAGGGCAGATACTACATTCTGGATTATAAATCCAATTTTCTGGACGCATCCCAACAGTCTTATCAGGCGGAGCAGCTTAAGCAGGCGATGCTTCACAGCCATTACGACTTACAATATTTGCTGTATAGCGTTGCCTTGCACCGTTATCTGCGGCAGCGTGATCCCGATTACCGCTATGAAAGCCATTTCGGCGGCGTCATTTATGCTTTTTTGCGTGGCATGAACGGCGAGAATGCCGATTATGGTATCTATACGGATGTGCCGCATGCCGAGCTGATTTATCAATTAGAGCAATTATTTTAGGAAAGACTATGCTGAACATTTTAGAGAATTTAAAAAACGAAAAGGTCATTTCCGAAAGTGAATATTATTTTGCGCGGATGATCGCCGATAAACAGCAAAAGGCCCCGGAATTGCAGCGAAATCTCGCTATTTTGTTGGCAGCTTTATGTCAGTACAGCCATCAGCAAGGCAATACCTGTTTATTTTTAGACGAACAGCTGCAGCATAATTTTTTCGGCCTGGCATATCGCAAGTCGGAACGGGATTATCAAGCGCAACTGGAAGAAAAAATCCGGTTTTTAGCACCGTCGCAATGGCAGTCCGCGTTACATGGTCACGTTGCGTTTACTACAGAACCGGAGCGGATTGTCGCTCCTTTCGTGTTTCAATTCAATGCTCTGTATTTTTATCGGGTGTGGCAAGACGAATTCCGCGTCGCGAACTACCTGAAAAGCGCGGTGCTGAAAAACGGAGATTTTCAATCCGAGTCGGATTTGGACGCCATACGCCGCTGCGTACGACAAGAGGGCATTAAGGACGGGCAGAAATTGGCGATCGCCACTGCGTTGCGCCAGCAATTCACCTTGATTTCCGGCGGGCCGGGCACGGGCAAAACCTTTATTGTGGCGCGCTTGCTGGTTGCGTTGCAGCAGCTATATCACGCCGGGTTGAAGATTCGGTTAGCGGCTCCGACAGGTAAAGCCGCCGCCCGTTTAACGGAAAGTATCAGTGCGGAAATTGCTCGCATGGCATTGCCGCAGTCGCTGGTGAATTCTATTCCGACCGACGGCATGACTATTCACCGCTTGCTGGGCGGGCGCTATTTTACCTATAACGTACAGAATCCGTTGCCGATTGATGTGTTGGTGGTGGATGAAGCCTCGATGATTGATTTAACGCTGATGACCAGCCTCGTACAAGCCTTGCAGCCGAATACCAGATTGATTCTGCTGGGTGATAAGGATCAGCTCGCCTCCGTGGAGGCCGGCGCGATTATCGGCGAGCTGGGGCAGTTTCTGGATAAGGACTACAGCCCGGCAATGCGGGATTATTTACAGCAGGTTACCGATGTTGCGCTGCCATATCCACAGCGGCAAACGCATCCTATGCGCGACCACTTGTGTCATTTAACCGAAAGCCGCCGTTTTGATGCGGATTCGGATATCGGTCATCTTGCCGCCGCGATTAATCAAATGCAGGCGGAAGAGTCCCTTAAACTGTTTCAGACGGGAAAAACCATTCACTGGCAGGGTTTCGATCAGTATGCCGCGGAAGAATCGGTACGATCCGAAACAACGGAGGAAGCTGAAAATAACGTTGAATATACCGCCCGTTGTGCGGAGCTGGTGCTGCAAAGTGCGGTGTCGAATTATCGAGTTTTTTTGCTTGAAGTGCAAAAATACGCCGCCCGGCCCGATATTACACAGGTTCAGCTGCAGGCAATATTCGGCAAATTTAAATCCGTGCGTTTTCTTGCCGCCTTGCGTTCCGGCGCGCTCGGGGTGGAAAAGCTGAATCAAGGCATTGCCGAACGACTGCGCCAAACAGGCTTGGTGCGGTTTTATCACAGCCGCGACTGGTATGAAGGCAAGCCGGTTATGGTGGTGCAGAATGATCTTAACGTAGGCTTGTTTAACGGTGATATCGGCTTATTTTTACACGGTAAGGTGTGGTTTGAAGTGGGGGAAGGGCGGTTTCGGGCGGTTTCTTCCAGCCGGGTGCCGACTCATGAGCCGGCTTTCGTCATGACCGTGCATAAATCTCAGGGATCCGAATTTGCCCATACGTTCTTTGTGTTGCCAACGGAAAATTCTCCGGTATTATGCAAGGAGCTGATTTATACGGCGGTAACACGGGCGAGAACGGAATTCACCGTGTTCAGCAGCCAAAGCCTATGGAAAGCCGCCGTGCGTAAACGGGTGAAACGCCAAAGCGGGCTTGGTTTGTTGCTGAAGTAAGAATATATTAATTGCAATCTATCTAAACGGATGAAGTTTTTTCCGATCCCCTTGACATCTTTTTTTTATAGTGTAATTTATTTGTTACATTAATCGTAATAATAAATTTACAATATTTAATAGGAAAGCATATGAAAGACAGTATTCATAATGTTCATATTATTGACGAAAAAGTATTAATCACCCCGGCCCAGCTAAAAGAGAAATTGCCGTTGCCGCAACAATTTCGTACACAAATCGAAACACATCGTCGGGAGATTTCCGATATCGTGCATAAAAAGGATGGCCGTTTGCTGGTGGTAATCGGGCCTTGTTCGGTGCATGATCCGATTGCCGCCTTGGATTATGCCAAACGCTTGAAAACATTGTCGGATGAATTAAAAGATCAGCTGTATATCGTAATGCGGGTTTATTTTGAAAAACCGCGTACCACGGTGGGCTGGAAAGGATTGATTAACGATCCCCGCATTGACGGCACCTTTGATGTGGAACACGGTTTACAGCTTGCCCGTTCTCTATTGATTGAGCTGGTGGAAATGGGGTTGCCGCTGGCAACGGAAGCATTGGATCCGATGACACCGCAATATCTGGCGGATTTATTCAGCTGGTCGGCTATCGGCGCCCGCACTACGGAATCGCAGACCCACCGTGAACTGGCCTCCGGTTTGTCCATGGCGGTGGGGTTTAAAAACGGTACCGACGGCAGCCTTGCCACCGCGATTAACGCCATGAAAGCCGCTTCAATGGGGCATAGTTTTATCGGCATTAACCAGCAAGGTCAGGTAAATTTATTGCATACCGAGGGCAATCCGGACGGTCATGTCATTTTACGCGGCGGCAAAACACCGAATTATGAGCAACCGTTTGTGGAGCAGTGTGAGACGGAATTAGCCAAATCAGGGCTGGAAACCTCAATTATGATCGATTGCAGCCATGGCAATTCCAATAAGGATTATCGCCGTCAGCCGGCAGTGGCGGAAAACGCGGTACGGCAGATTATCAACGGCAACAAATCCATTATCGGCCTGATGATTGAGAGCAATATTAACGCGGGCAATCAAACCGCCGAACAACCGGTGAGCGAAATGAAATACGGCGTATCCATTACCGATGCCTGCATAGACTGGCAAACCACCAATACGTTGCTACGTAAAATTGCGGCGGAGTTAAAACAAAAGTAAATTTAAGCCTGTGTGAAGGTGGGTTTCGGCCCGCCTTTTTTATATAATATACAAAATTCAGCCATAGGAAACGAGAACGTGGAAGCACTAAAAGAGATTCGGGCGGAAATTGACGCCCTCGATCGGGAGTTAATAGAAGTTTTTGCTAAGCGCTTGACATGTGTTAAAAAAGTGGGCGAAATCAAACATCGGCACGGCTTGCCGATTTATGTGCCGACCCGTGAGGCGGATATGCTCAAGGCTCGCCGCCGGGAAGCGGAAGAAAAAGGCGTGCCTGCGGATTTGATCGAAGACGTGCTGCGCCGGGTCATGCGTGAATCTTACAACAGTGAAAATGACTATGGTTTTAAAACGGTGAATCCCGCCATCAAAAAAATTGTGGTGGTGGGCGGTAAAGGTAAGCTTGGCGGCTTGTTCGTCCGTTTTCTGCGTTATTCGGGCTATTATGTCGAAACATTAGGTTCACAGGATTGGGAGCGAGCGGAACAGATTTTTGCCGGGGCGGATGTGGTCATCGTTTGTGTGCCGATTGCCGAAACCTTAGCGATCATTGCTCGTCTTAAACCTTATTTAACCGAAAATATGCTGTTAACGGATCTCACCTCGGTAAAACGGCAGCCGTTGGAAAAAATGCTTGAAGTGCATAACGGCGCCGTGGTAGGGCTGCACCCTATGTTCGGCCCCGATATTGCCAGCATGGCGAAACAAGTGGTGGTATGTTGTGACGGCCGTTATCCGCAACGTTACGAATGGTTGCTGGAACAAATTCGGATGTGGGGAGCAAAAGTGTTCAGCGTAGATGCCGCCGAGCATGATCGCAGCATGACCTACATTCAGGCATTGCGGCATTTTTCCACTTTCGCCAACGGCTGGCATTTATCCAAGCAACCGGTAAAACTGGCTAATTTATTGGCGTTGTCTTCACCGATTTATCGCTTGGAACTGGCCATGATCGGGCGTTTATTCGCTCAGGACGGCGGGCTTTATGCGGATATTATTATGGATAAACCGGAAAATTTAGCCGTTATCGAAAGCCTCAAACAAACCTATCAGGACAGCTTAAAGTTCTTTGAAAATAACGATAAAGAAGGCTTTATCCGCATCTTTAATCAGGTACGAGAATGGTTTGGCGACTATTCCGAGCAATTTATGCAGGAAAGCCGCCAGTTATTAAAACAAGCAAATGATTTGAGACAGTACGATTAATCCTTCAGGGCAAAGTGCGGTGCTGTTTTTCCGATTTTTTTTGATTTAACTGACAAGGAGTAAACAATGAAAAGAGTAGTGATGTTAGTGATGAGCGTATTCATGTTAGCCGCCTGCACGCAGGGCAAAGATATTTATTTCAACGGTTCGGAAGGTTCCCACTCGGGGATGAAATACGGACATGACACTCACCGGTGGGGAATAAATAATCAGTAGCTTGCTATTTGATATCTATTTGATAAAAGCGGAGTAGATCCGCTTTTATTTTTTCATAATAAATCTCGTATATTAGCATTTGCACAAATCACTTTTATTTTAACCCTATATGCGGGCCGTATAGCGTTATGCGACAAAGTCGCTTTTCTACCTTAAACACAAGAACCATCACATTGCCTGTTGAATAATCTTGCACGGCTCGTGTAAGGTTTACTTTTATGCGGTTGCACAAATAATGTAAAACTCGGCAAAACGGCACCGCACTTTAGGGGCTAGCTTTCCTCCACAATATCTCCGAATTCCGCCCCTAACGCATTTGCCAGATCCCGCGGGGCGAGTTCGACGCTGAGCCCGCGTCTGCCGCCGGAAACGTAGATTTTTTCAAACTGAAGTGCGGTGTCGGAAATGACGGTTTTTACCCGTTTCTTTTGTCCGAGCGGGCTGATGCCGCCGACCAGATAGCCGGTGCTTTTCTGCGCCGCGTCTTTATCCGCCAGATCCACTTTCTTTACGCCAAGGGCTTTGGCGGCCTTTTTCAGGCTGAGCATATTGGCGGTGGCGAGAACAAAACAGGCCAATTTTTTCTGATCGCCGTTTTCCGCCACCAGTAGGGTTTTGAAAGACTGAGCAGGGTTAATACCTAGCTTTTCCGCGGCTTCATCACCGAAATGGGTGTTATGCGGATCATGGTCGTAACTGTGTAAGATGAAAGGAATTTTTTGTTTTTTTAATAAATCAACGGCAGGTGTCATTTTATTTTTTCCTTGGAAATAAGTAGAATAGCCCGATTATTTTACGTCGGAGAGAAAGATGAGTACAAGTTTAAATATTGCCATTGCGGCTGAGTTTGATTTATGTGAAAAAATTGCCGCGTTTTTAGAGCAAAGTGATTTGGCGGTAGATAAATTGGCTATTGTCGAGATTTATCCGTTCCGTGAGGAACAAGGCGTGCGGTTTAATCGTAAAGCGGTGGAGCAAATCGCGTTGGATGAAGTGGAATGGGCGGAGATAAACTATTTATTGTTTGCCGGCGAGTTCAGCCATTTGGTGCATTTGGCCAGAGCCGCCGGGACGGGCTGTGTGGTGGTGGATATGAAAGGGATTTGTTCGGCATTATCCGACGTGCCGGTGGTCGTGCCTTCTGTAAATGACGAGCAATTAACGGAGCTCCGCCAACGCAACATTGTAGCGTTACCGAATCCGCAGGTGGGTCAATTGGCTTTGGCGGTACGTCCGTTGTTGCAGGAATATGATGTAACGCAATTAATGGTCACTTCATTGCTGCCGGCTTCCTATACTAATGCGGAGCAAGTGACCAAACTGGTGGGGCAGAGCGCGCAGTTGTTAAACGGTATCCCGTTAGACGAAGGACAGCCGCGTTTGGCGTTTAACGTGTTTCCGGCCGCTCCGCAAAATCTGGCGGGGCAATTACAGCGTATTTTTCCTTCCCTGGATAACGTGGTGTTCCACCAAATCGAAGCGCCGGTATTTTACGGTTTAGGGCAAATGGTGAGTCTGTCGTCGAATTATGAACTGAATGATGAGACTGTGTTGGAACAATGGCGGCAGAATCCGTTGATTCAGTACCACAGCGAACAGATGATTACGCCGGTCGGCAATGGCGAAACGGAAAATGGCGAGGATAATGTTTATCTGCATATCAGTAATTTGAGTATGCGGGAAAACCGGCTGGAATTCTGGACGGTGGCGGATGAACAACGCTTTAATATGGCGTTATTAGCGGTGAAACTGGTTGAGTTGATTTACCGGCAAGGGTATTGATTCAAACGGTTGTAATTGTCAAAACTCCGATTTTTGGCACCGCGCTTTGAGTGTAAAAAAGCAGCGATATTGCTGCTTTTTATCTTCTAATTAATTTTTCTTACCGATTTGCGCACCACCAGTTCAGGATGAATTTCGATAGTCTCGCGTTTCGCTTCTTTGTTCTGGATGCGTTCAAACAGTAATTTCAGTGCCCGTTCTCCCAGACGCGCCTTGGATTGGTGAATGGTGGTGAGCGGCGGTGCGTAAAAACGTGAGGCGTGAACGTTATCGTAGCCGACGATAGAGTAGTCGTCCGGCACGCGCAGGCCTTTATCCGTGATAGCGGAAATTGCCCCCAAGGCGGTTAAATCATTACAGCAGAATACGGCGGTCGGCTGTTCTTTCTGCGCAAGAATCTGATTCATGCATTCAAAACCGTCTTCAGGTGTGAACGAGCCTTCCAATAACCAATTCGGATTCATGGTCAAGCCCGCTTCTTCCAGCGCCTTTAAGAAACCTTCGTAACGCTTTTTCGCTGTGGTTTTGGTGAGCTGGGCGCTTAGATAAGCGATTTTGGTGTGGCCGTTTTCAATTAAATGTTTGCCCGCCAGATAACCGCCGTCAAAGCTGTTATCCAAAATTAAATCGGTATCTGGATTCAAAGGGCCCCAATCCATTACCACCATCGGCAGATAACTGAAATTTTTCAATAAGTCACGGCTGTCGCTCACGTATTCCGAACACATGACTAAAATACCGTCCACCCGTTTTTTCGCTAACATTTCCAGGTGATTTTTGATTTTTTCCGGATCGTTATGGGTATTACACAGAAACAGTGAGTAGCCTTGACGATAGCATTGTTCCTCCACCGCGTGTACAATTTCGGCGAAATAAGGGGCCTCGCTGGTGGTTACGATCATACCGATGGATTTGGTGGTATTGACCTTTAAACTGCGAGCCACCTCACTTGGTGAATAATTTAACGCTTTGATCGCATCAAGCACTGTTTTGGTGGTTTCTTCCGCCACGTGACGGGTTTTATTAATGACGTGTGAAACCGTAGTGGTAGAAACGCCCGCCATCTTAGCGACGTCTTTAATTGTTGCCATATTTTTTCTCCTAAAAAATCGTGCAATTATTATAAAGAACAATTGGCGTGAGGTTAAATGTTAATTATAAAACTTTGCATCAATCGGTATTTCCGTACAGAACCATTTTACCGTATTGCCTTTCCGGCGGCACTGTCGTGCGGTAGCGGAAGATGATATTTAATTAAAAATAGATTTAGCTCAAATCAGCTGTTAGAATACTAAAACCGTTTTTTTGATAAGGAGCAATAATATGAGTGATTTTGGCTATGCCATGGTGATGGTTGTTGTGTCATTGGTGCTAGTTGTGGGTTACGGCACGTTAATTTTTCTGTAATTTATCTAATTTGATGGAAATCCCGGCTGAGACTGGGATTTTTTATACTTTCAGGCGGGATAAAGTGCGGTGCTGAAAAATGCAGTTTTGAATATTGATGGTGTGAGATGATAGTCTGAGGTCGGTTTTTTGATAAAAAACAAATATTCCTCGATAAAATTGAATTTTTACAGGAGATATTTGTCGAAAGCAAAATTTTTCATTTATTTTTTCGCTCCCGTATTGCAATAATGAAAAATATCTGCTAATTCTTTAACCAGCTTTTCGGTTATCCGGTTATTACTCCAATCAAACACAACAACATTATTCATCAGAGGACTTAATTATGGAAAAATTACTCAGACTCTCAACGGTTGCCGCATTGATGCTGACTTCTTCCGTTGCATTATCCGCAGAAAAATTTGTCACTATCGGTACGGGCGGACAAACGGGCGTCTATTACGTAGTAGGGCAGTCTATTTGTCAGTTAGTCAATCGCGATACGGCAAAAACCAATTTGAAATGTAATGCTCCTTCAACAGGCGCATCGGTGGCGAACCTAAATGCCATTGCGGGGAAACAAATGGAAATGGGAATTGTGCAGTCGGACTGGCAGTATCATGCTTATAACGGTACAAGTTCCTTTGAAGGTAAGAAAAATGATAAATTACGCGCCGTTTTTTCTTTGCATCCCGAACCGTTCACGGTAATGGCCCGTGATGACGCCAACATTAATTCCTTTGATGATTTGAAAGGCAAACGCGTGAATGTGGGCGACCCGGGTTCCGGCACCCGCGCCACCATGAATGTTATTTTGCAGGTGAAGGGCTTGGATATGTCCATCTTTAAGGTCGCTTCCGAATTAAAACCGTCTGAAATGGCATCGGTAATGTGCGATAACAACCTTGACGCGATCACCTATAATGTGGGCCATCCGAACGGTGCATTGAAAGAAGCGGCGGCCTCCTGTTCCGCTCATTTAGTGCCGGTCACGGGGCCTGCGATTGATAAACTGATTGCGGATAATCCTTATTATGCCAAAGCAACGATTCCGGGCGGTTTATATGCCGGTTCCGATAATCCGGTGGATACCTTTGGGGTTTATGCCACTTTAGTGACTTCCTCGGATGTGGATGCCGACACCGTATATGAAGTGGTGAAAGCGGTATTTGATAACTTTGATCGCTTTAAACGTTTACACCCGGCGTTTGCTAATTTAAAACCGGAAGACATGGTGAAAAACGCCTTATCCGCGCCGTTACACCAAGGTGCGGAGCGTTATTATAAAGAAAAAGGCTGGTTGTAACTTTCATTATTTAGATTCATAAAGGTAAAAGAGGCAGGCATTGAATCTGCCTTTTTTAGTTTCTTTCTCGGCTTTTCATTCTAAGGAATCAAATATATGTCTGTGAAAAATCAAACTATGACCTATGATGACTTGCAAGATATGGTGGCGTCTAGCGATACGGGCGGGCGGGATCCTGTCGGATTCCCCAAAAAACTGATTGTCGGCACCGCAATTTTGTGGTCATTATTTCAACTGTATTATGCGTCGCCGGTGCCATTCTGGTTGCAGGAAGGTTTGCGTTTTATCGGCTGGAACAATATTAATGTGGTACTGGATGATACCAAAGCCCGTTCGATACATTTAGCCTTTGCCTTATTTCTTGCTTATTTATCCTATCCCGCATTGAAATCTTCTCCCAAACGCAGCATTCCGCTGTATGACTGGATTTTTGCCACGGTGGGGGCTTTTCTCGGCGCCTATTATTTATTCTTCTACGATGGTATCGTGGTTCGTGTCGGGGCGCCGAATATGCAGGATATTATTGCAGGCTGTGCTGGTATTCTGTTGTTGCTTGAAGCAACCCGTCGCAGCTTAGGGTTGCCATTGGTTGTGATTGCAATTGTTTTTTTACTTTACAATTTCTTCGGACAATATTTTCCAAGCGGCTGGCTGATTAGTCATCGTACCGGCACGCTGTCACACATTATCAACCAGCAATGGATTACTACTGAAGGTGTGTTCGGCGTTGCGGTCGGCGTTTCCACTAAATATGTCTTCCTGTTTGTGTTGTTCGGCGCTTTACTGGATAAGGCGGGAGCGGGCAATTATTTTATTAAAAGCGCCTTTGCCTATTTAGGGCATTTACGTGGCGGCCCGGCTAAAGCTGCGGTGGTGGCGTCGGGTTTAACCGGGTTAATTTCAGGTTCTTCCATTGCTAACGTGGTCACTACAGGCACATTCACTATTCCGATGATGAAACGCGTCGGTTTTACCTCGGAAAAAGCGGGAGCGGTGGAAGTGGCTTCTTCGGTGAACGGGCAGATTATGCCGCCGGTAATGGGTGCCGCCGCGTTTTTGATGATCGAATATGTCAACATGCCTTACAATGAGCTGATCACCCACGCGTTCTTACCCGCGGTAATTTCTTATATCGCATTGGTTTATATTGTGCATTTGGAAGCCTGTAAATTAGATTTGAAAGGTCTGCCGAGAACCGATGCGGCAAAACCTTGGATAGTCACGCTACTGCGGGCATTGACGGCGTTTATTGTTATCGCCGTACTCTATTTTGTGGTGAAATTCGGTTTAGGCTGGCTTAAGGCCGTTTTTCCGAATGCGGCATTCAGCATTATGCTGGTGATTATCGGTGTGGTTTATCTTCTGTTAATTTACCGTGTATCCACTTTCCCTGATTTAGAAGCGGATGATCCGCATTCTCCTATTCTTACCCTGCCGTCAGCCAAACCGACGGTCAATTCGGGCCTGCACTTCCTATTGCCTGTGGTGATTTTGATTTGGTGTTTAATGGTGGAATATTTATCGCCGGGATTATCCGCGTTCTGGGGAACGCTTACGTTGATGATTATTTTAGTTACCCAGCGTCCGTTACTCGCGTTTTTCCGCCGTCAGGGCGAATATCTGCAAGCGTTCAAAAAAGGTTGGCGTGATTTGGTTGAAGGTCTGGAGGCCGGGGCCCGCAATATGATTGGTATCGGTATTGCCACCGCTACCGCGGGGATTATTGTGGGAGTGGTGTCTTTAACCGGTTTTGGTGTACAGCTCGCCAGTATTATTGATGCTTTATCCATGGGTAATCTCGTTTTGATGTTGATTTTGGTTGCCATGTTCAGTTTGATTCTCGGTATGGGGTTGCCGACCACGGCGAACTATATCGTAGTGTCTTCTTTAATGGCGGTGGTGATTGTTGAAGTAGGGCGGCAGAACGGTTTACTGGTGCCGTTGATTGCCGTACACTTGTTTGTGTTTTATTTCGGTATCATGGCGGATGTAACACCGCCGGTAGGATTGGCCTCCTTTGCCGCGGCAGCAATATCCGGCGGCGATCCGATTAAAACGGGGCTGACCGCCTTTACTTATAGTCTGCGTACCGCCATTTTGCCGTTTTTATTTATTTTTAATACCGATTTATTGCTGATTGATGTGAGCTGGTGGAAGGGTATTTTGGTTTCCGTCGTGGCCACCATCGGTATTCTTGCTTTCACCGCGGGCAGCATGGGGTATTTCTTCCGCCGCAATAGATTATGGGAAAGTGTAGCGTTAATTTTGCTGGCATTTGCCTTATTTCGTCCCGGATTTTTTATGCAATATATTTCGCCGAATGTGCGTGAGGTGGCACCAATTCATCTAATTGAAGAAGTGCGGAAAGCCCGTGTAGGCGATAACCTTATCCTTAAAATCTCAGGACAGAATCAGTACGGCAAACCGGTGCAATTCTTCTCTCAATTAACCGTTCCGGCGGGAGTGACCGGTGAAGAACGTTTACAAAAAATGGGCTTGACCCTGTTAACCACGGATGATCAAATGGAATATCAAGGCGAAAGCATGAAAAAAGTGATTATCGATAACGTGGAAATTGACTCACCGGCTTCTAAAGTCGGGTTAAATTGGGATCAAGTGGTATTGGACGCTTCATTGCCGGTAAACGATGCCTGGGCGAAAGAGTGGATGTTTATCCCGACTTTAGCGTTACTGTTTATGCTGGCGGCATATCAACGTCGCCGCAATTAGGAGTCATTATGTTCAAAAATATTTTAATTACCGCTGATCTGAATCATTTGGATGACGCGCGTAAAGCGGTGGAAACCGCACTGGAGCTGACCAAACATACCCCCGACGCGGTATATCGGGTGATGAGCGTAGTGCCGCAGTTCAGCAGCAGTTTCGTTTCCTCGTTTCTGCCTAGCAGCTTTGATAAAGATGTAATGGCGGAAGCGAATAAAGCGTTGCATGAATTTACCCGAAAATATTTTCCCGAGGGTAAAAAAGTGCAGCATATCGTGATGCATGGCGCGGTTTATGAAGAAATCAATTTAGTGGCACAGGAAAAAAACATTGATCTCATCATTATGATGGCAACCCATGACAGCAAGGAAGGGCTTAGCGCCAATACCTTTAAAGTAGCGAGGGATAGCGATAGATCGGTGCTGATTTTGCGTTAATCGTTTTTTAAATGAAAGCGTGAAAGCGCGGTGTTGACACTTTGACTTTTGAACGCCGGCTATGCCGATGGCCGATGGCGCCGACAGAATAGCAAGCCTGTACGGTGATTGCGTTAAAAACTCAGTTTTTAGACACCGCGCTTTTTGTTACTCCGCTTTCTCTTTCGGCGGATCTTTTCGGAAAATGTCCTCTTCCGACATGGTTTGCAGGCGGGCAATCGCGTTACGATAGGAAATTTCCAAGGTTTCACGGCTGGTCGCCAGCACGCCCTGATCGCTCAGAAATCCATCGTTTACATCATACACCCATCCGTGCAGCGATAATTTTTTGCCACGTTTCCACGCGTCCTGAATAATAGAAGCGCGCCCTAGGTTATATACCTGTTCGGCCACATTGATTTTAGTCAGCATATCCGCGCGACGTTCCGGCGAAATATTACCGATTAAATGACTGTGTTTGAACCAAATATCGCGGATATGCAGCAGCCAGTTATTGATTAGGCCCAAATCCTTATTCTGCATCGCCGCCTCAATTCCTCCGCAGTTGGTATGACCGCAGATGATGATATGTTCAATATCCAGCACATCCACCGCATACTGCACTACGGATAAACAGTTTAAATCGGTATGAATCACCTGATTCGCCACATTGCGATGAACAAATAATTCGCCCGGCCCGAGATTGGTTAATTTTTCCGCAGGAACACGGCTGTCTGAGCAGCCAATCCATAGATAGCTCGGTTTTTGGTGATCGGCTAATTCCTTGAAATAAGAAGAATTTTCTTCTTTCATCCGCAGTGACCAGCTATGGTTGTTGGCAAATAATTGCTCGATTTTCTTCATTATACGTACTCCTGAAAAATCTTGTATCACAGCCGAATTGGACTATAATTTTGAGTTTTTAAGTATATAGCAATAAGACATAACGTCAAATTTGAGTGATTAAATATTATGCTGGCATTAGATATAAAAGGTCTAACTAAAGAATATAAAAACGGTTTTAAAGCCTTGCACGGCATTGATCTTATGGTACGGGAGGGCGATTTTTACGCGCTGTTGGGACATAACGGGGCGGGCAAATCCACTACCATCGGCATTGTCAGTTCGTTAGTGAACAAAACCGCGGGGAAAGTGAAGGTTTTCGGCTATGATTTGGATTCGCAGCGAGCTTTGTTGAAACGGCAGATCGGCTTAGTGCCGCAGGAATTCAACTTCAACCAGTTTGAAAAGGTGGTGGATATTCTCACCAATCAGGCGGGTTATTACGGCGTTCCTTATGCTGAAGCGTTAAAGCGGGCGGAGCAGTGGCTGAAAAAACTGGATTTATGGGATAAAAAAGATCAGCAGGCGATGCGGTTGTCGGGTGGCATGAAACGGCGTTTAATGATCGCCCGTGCTTTAATGCATCATCCTAAACTGTTGATTTTAGACGAACCCACCGCGGGCGTGGATATTGAATTACGGCGTGCTATGTGGACGTTTCTGCGTGAACTCAACGCGCAAGGCACCACCATTATTCTGACCACCCATTATTTGGAAGAGGCTGAAATGCTGTGCCGCCATATCGGTATTATTCAGCAGGGGCGTTTGGTCGTGAACATGGCTATGAAGGATTTATTGGCGAAATTGGAAACGGAAACCTTTATTCTCGATCTGGCTCCGTCACTTTCCCTGCAAAGTGCGGTGTCGAAAATCAGAGATTTTAACATCAAGCCGCTGGATGAAAATTCCATTGAGGTGGAAGTACACCGTGAACAAGGATTGAACGGCCTGTTTATCCAACTGACCCAACAGGGGATTACGGTATTAAGTATGCGCAATAAAGCCAACCGTTTGGAAGAATTGTTCGTGACAATGTCACTCAACAAACCCACGGATTTAGGGAGAGCCGCCTAATGTTGCCCGCATGGATTTCCTTTATCACCATTTTACGCAAAGAAATTCGCCGTTTTACCCGCATCTGGTTACAAACCTTGGTGCCGCCGGTCATTACCATGACGCTTTATTTTGTCATTTTCGGTCGGTTGATCGGCAGCCGTATCGGCGAAATGGGCGGTTTCAGTTATATGCAGTTTATTGTGCCGGGCCTGATTATGATGAGTTCGCTCACCAACGCCTTTGCCAATGTGGCTTCCTCCTTTTACAGCACCAAGTTCGCCCGTAATGTGGAAGAATTGCTGATTTCACCCACCTCGCCTCATGTGATTATTCTCGGCTATGTGGCGGGCGGCATGGCGCGCGGATTGTGTGTCGGCATATTGGTGACTGCGGTGTCGTTATTCTTCGTTTCTTTTGACATTCATTCGTGGTGGGTTATTTTCCTCACCTTATTGATGACCACCGCTACGTTCGCCCTCGGCGGACTGATTAACGCACTATTTGCTCAATCTTTTGACGATATCAGCATTATCCCGACCTTTGTCCTTACGCCGCTCACTTACCTTGGCGGCGTATTTTATTCTATTTCCCTTTTGCCGCCATTCTGGCAGGCGGTTTCCAAATTAAATCCTATCGTCTATATGATTAACGGCTTCCGTTACGGTTTCCTCGGTATCAGCGACGTGGGATTGAGCTACACCTTCGGCGTATTGGCGATTTTTATCAGTCTGCTTTATGGCATTGCCTATTATCTGATTAGCCGCGGGGTAGGGTTACGCAGTTGAAAAACTTAAAAATATGACACCGCACTTTAGCCGCAAAAAAGCCACCGTACGGGTGGCTTTTTACGTTTAGCGTTGTATTAAAGCACTTTCACAATGCTTTCACACAGATAATCGATATTATCTTCGGTGATGCCCGCCACATTGATTCGGCCTGAACGAACGGCGTAGATAGCGAATTCGTTTTTCAGGCGATCAACCTGTTCGGCACTTAACCCGCTGAATGAGAACATGCCGTTTTGTTCAATAATAAAGCTGAAGTCTTCTTTCGCACCATATTTTTTCAACAATTCTACAAATTTATGCCGCATTTGTTTGATACGGTTACGCATACCGGTTAATTCTTCTTCCCATTCTTTACGCAAAACCGGATCGGTTAATACGGTCGCTACGGCGTTGGCGCCGTGGGAAGACGGGTTAGAATAGATAGTGCGCACGATAGCTTTCACTTGGGTTAAGGCAGTGGCTGCGATTTCCTCGGTATCGGCTACCAGCGTGAACGCCCCCGCTCGTTCATTGTATAAGCCGAAGTTTTTAGAATAGGAACTCGCCACCAACAATTCACGATGGTTTGCCGCAAAGGTCCGTAAGCCGACGGCGTCTTCTTCCAAACCGTTTGCCAAGCCTTGATAGGCAAAATCGAACAACGGCAGCCAGCCGTTTTGGGCGGATAAATCCGCTAATGCTTTCCATTGTTCCGGTGTCGGGTCTATACCGGTCGGGTTATGGCAACAGCCGTGCAATAACACTACATCACCGGCGTTAGCGTTGCTTAAATCCGCGATTAAGTTATCCCAGTCCAAGGATTTTGTTTTGGCGTTATACCAGCGATATTCGCAAATGGTTACACCCACGGCATTAAAAATCGCATTATGATTCGGCCAGGTCGGGCGGCTGATCCACACGTTCCGTGCTTTGGTCTGACGACGGATAAATTCGGCCGCGATACGCAAAGCTCCCGTGCCACCAAGGCTTTGTACGGTTTTAGTCCGCCCTTGGGTAATGATGTCCGAATCCGCACCGAATAATAGTTCTTTTGTACATTTGTTATAGCCGGCAACGCCGTCAATAGGCAGATAGTTTTTGCTGTTTTCGTTATCAAACAAATGGCCTTCCGCTTTTTTCACTGCGGACATAATCGGCGTATTGCCCTCGGCATCTTTATATACCCCGATACCGAGATTAATTTTATTTGCGCGGGTTTCTGCTTTAAAGGCTTCACTTAAGCCAAGGATCGGATCGGCGGGAGCGGCTTTAATATTTTCAAACATAGAAGTGTTTCCTTAATTTTGAGAATGTTGTATTTAACGGATACGTTATACTCACAAGCATTACGGTTTGCAACCCTTGTTTTTAAAAAATTTTATGACATCCAAATAATGTTAAATAATATCTAAAAATTAAAGCATAAAAATAAATTATCTTAATTTTTCAAGCGTCCAATTTAAACCTGATTGATAATCCTCCGGCAATTCCGTACCTAATTTTTGTAATAGTGAAATCAGTACGTTCTTGTCAGGATGAGTGAGATTAAGATGGCCCACTTTCCGGCCCGCGCGTACTTCTTTGCCGTACCAGTGCAGTTGGGCAAACGGTATGTTGAGCCATTGCGGATTATGTTCGGTGCCGATTAAGTTCACCATAACGCTCGGAGCAAAGCTGCTGAGAACGGGCGTCGGCAAATCAAGCAAAGCCCGTAAATGCAGTTCAAACTGGCTGATGGAGCAGCCGAGCTGGGTCCAATGGCCGCTGTTGTGCACGCGGGGAGCGAGCTCATTAATTAATAATTTGTCGCCCACCACAAAGCATTCCATCGCCATTACACCGATGTAGTCGAGTTTGTCCATTATTTTACCCAGCATAGCTTCGGCGTTGGCTTGAAAATGGGCGGCAGAACCATCCGCTACGCTGTAACGTAAAATGCCGTTTTGCTGCAGATTGCAGGTGACAGGATAGAAGCGTTTCGTGTTATTTCTGAAACGGGCTCCGACAATGGACACTTCGCCGTCGAAAGGAATAAACTTCTCGGCAATCACTTCACCAAGCAGCTCATCTCTGATGACATCGTGGTTTTCCGCCGTCACAATCCATTGACCGCGACCATCATAGCCACCCATGCGGCGTTTGACCACCACTTTTTCGCCGATGTCGGCAAAAATATCCCGCCATTGATCTTTATTCTTTACCAGGCACCAGAGAGAGGTCGGCAGGTTTAATTCATCAAGCAGGGATTTTTGGCTAAAACGGTCGGCGGTAGTCGCGAACACGTCTTTATTGATAAATTTATTATGAGCGGCGAGCATATCAGTGAGCGGAGTCGATTCCCAACGTTCGATTTCAGCGGTAATAATGCTGTTTTTCGGCAAAGCAAACACCGGATCATCAAATGCCAGCGGTTTCACATGGATATCCAACGGCGCGCCTGCATAACGCAGCATACGCCCTAATTGGCCGTTGCCCAACACGTAAACCGTAGGATATAAAGCACTTTTTTGCATAATAAAAACTCTGTAAAAACACACCGCACTTTGATCTGTGCCCAAAGTGCGGTGCTGAAAAAGTTAATTTCGCGGATCGGGATTATCCAATACCGAATCGGTTTGCTGCTGACGGAATTGCTGTAAACGAGCAAGCAGTGCGTTATCCCAGGCGGCAAGAATCTGCGCGGCTAATAAACCCGCGTTGGCGGCACCCGCGGGGCCGATCGCCAAAGTGCCTACCGGAATACCCTTTGGCATTTGCACGATAGAATAAAGGCTGTCCACGCCGCTGAGCATAGCGCTTTTTACCGGAACGCCCAGCACGGGCAGCAAGGTTTTGGCGGCAAGCATGCCCGGCAGATGAGCCGCTCCGCCTGCTCCCGCGATAATCACTTTATAACCGTTGGCTTGCGCGGTTTCGGCAAAGGCGAACAGTTTATCCGGCGTGCGATGAGCGGAGATGATTTCAACATGATAAGGCACACCGAGCTGATCCAGCATATTGCCGGCTTCCTGCATGGTCGTCCAGTCACTTTTTGAACCCATAACGATAGCAATCTGTGGTGTTGAATTTGACATTGTTGGTTCCGTTAAACAGTAAGGAAATGATAAAAGTTTGTGTAGAATAGCATATCGGGAAAACGATTGCGATAATGATTTTAGCAATGCCTGATTTCTGCAAAGTGCGGTGCTGTAATTTAGAGTTTTGTCGGTTTTAGGTGATTTTAATCGGTGCGTCGGTTGCAACGAGGGCTAAAAAATCATATCCTTACACACAATTTTTAGCATTCAACATGGATACATTATGCACGCTAAAGCCAAATATAGAAAAGACTATAAAGCTCCCGACTTCACCGTTACCGATATTTCTCTTGATTTTCAACTCGATCCGCACAAAACCATCGTTACGGCAAAAACACAGTTTCAACGTTTGAATGATGAAAGCACAGCGTTACGCCTGGATGGCCACGGTTTCCAATTTGCCTCCATTAAACTGAATGACCGTGACTTCACCGCCTATCGTCAGGATGGGGAAGGCTTAACCTTGGATTTAACCGATGTGGATGCCGCACGGTTTGAACTGGAAATCGTGACTTATTTGATACCGGCGGAAAATACTTCGCTGCAGGGGCTGTATCAGTCCGGTGAGGCTCTTTGCACCCAATGTGAGGCGGAGGGATTCCGTCAGATTACCTATATGTTGGATCGTCCCGATGTGCTTGCCCGTTATACGACGAAAATTAGCGCCGATAAGAGTAAATACCCTTATTTGCTTTCTAACGGTAACCGTGTCGCCGGCGGTGAACTGGATGACGGTCGTCACTGGGTGGAATGGCGGGATCCCTTTCCGAAGCCGAGTTATTTGTTTGCCTTGGTGGCGGGAGATTTTGATTTACTGCAGGATAATTTTGTCACCCAAAGCGGCCGCAACGTAGCGTTAGAGCTGTATGTGGATCGCGGCAATTTAAATCGTGCCGGCTGGGCGATGGAAAGCCTGAAAAAAGCGATGAAATGGGATGAGGACCGTTTCGGTCTAGAATACGATTTGGATATTTATATGATCGTGGCGGTAGATTTCTTCAACATGGGAGCAATGGAAAATAAAGGGTTGAATATCTTTAACTCTAAATTTGTATTAGCCAATCCCGAAACCGCGACGGATAGCGATTATCTCGCCATTGAATCGGTGATCGGTCACGAATATTTTCATAATTGGACGGGTAACCGTGTGACTTGCCGCGATTGGTTTCAGTTAAGTTTGAAAGAAGGCCTGACCGTATTCCGTGATCAGGAATTTTCCTCCGATTTAGGTTCGCGCGCGGTCAATCGCATTAATAATGTGAAAATTCTGCGTACTGCACAGTTTGCCGAAGACGCCAGCCCGATGTCCCACCCGATTCGCCCTGAAAAAGTAGTGGAAATGAATAATTTCTATACCATGACGGTATATGAAAAAGGCGCGGAAGTCATCCGTATGATTCATACCTTGCTGGGCGAAAAACGTTTCCAGCAGGGCATGAAACTTTATATCGCAGAAAATGACGGCAAGGCGGCGACCTGTGAAGACTTTGTGTCCGCTATGGAACGTGCCTCAGGAGTGGATTTAACCCAATTCCGTCGTTGGTACAGCCAATCCGGCACGCCGGAATTAACCGTGGTGGATCACTACGATGAGAAAAAACACAGCTATCAATTATGCGTTTCTCAGCTAACACCGCCGACCGCGGATCAAATGGATAAGGTGAATCTGCATATTCCGTTAAAGATTGCCTTGTATGATAAAAACGGCATTCCGTTTACCCTGTTGAACAACGGACAAGCGGTGAGCAATGTGCTGAATGTGACCGTTAAAGAACAGATATTTGAGTTTCATAGCATTAGCAGCAAGCCTGTACCCGCCTTATTGGGTGATTTTTCGGCTCCGGTCAAATTAGATTATGATTACAGCACGGAACAATTAATTACCTTGTTAACCCATGCGGAAAATGAATTCGTCCGTTGGGATGCAATGCAGATGCTGTTCAATGCTGAGTTACGTCGTAACTTATCCGCCTATCAACAAGGTCAGCCATTGGAATTTTCCGCGGAAATTCTTACTGCACTGGCTTATGTATTGGCACATTACAAGAATAATGTGGAATTAACCACGTTAATTCTGGCGCTGCCGAAGGAAACGGAATTTGCTGAGATTTTCAAAATTATTGATCCTGAGGGGATTGCGGTGGTGCGTGATTTTATGGAACGTACCATTGCGGAGAACCTTAAAGAGCCATTATTGGACATTTATAATCATATTCGCTTAGATGAATACCGTATTGAATCGGAAGATATTGCCTTGCGCGGTTTACGTAACCTTTGCCTGCAATATCTGGCATTTACCGAATTGGGTAATACGTTAGTCAACAAACATTATTTATATGCCAACAATATGACGGATACGCTGGCCGCTTTAACAGCGGCGACGAAAGCCCAATTAACCTGCCGTGACAACGCGCTGAAAGATTTTGAAGAAAAATGGCGGCACGACGGCTTAGTGATGGATAAATGGTTTTCCTTGCAGGCTACGCGCCCGGATGACAATGTATTGCAGCTGGTACAGCAATTAATGGAACATTCGAGCTTCAATTTCAACAATCCAAATCGCTTGCGCGCGCTGATCGGCAGTTTCGCCAATCAGAATCCGCGCGCGTTCCACGCGATTGACGGCTCGGGTTATCGTTTCCTAACGGATATTTTGATTCGTCTTAACGAAAGTAATCCGCAAGTGGCTTCCCGTTTGATTGAACCGCTGATTCGTTTCGCTCGGTATGACGGACAACGTCAGACCCTGATGAGACGTGCCTTGGAACGGTTAAGCGGAGTGGAAAATCTGTCTAAAGATTTGTATGAAAAAATCGAAAAAGCGTTGCGATAAACCAGATGGCTAAAGTGCGGTGCCGATTTCCGCACTTTTTAATTAAATATTAAATGAATCCCGTGAGATAAAATATGCTATATCCCTTAATTCGCAAAGGTATCTTTTCCCTGGAACCTGAAACGGCCCATGATTTCGCCGTCAAAATGCTGAAAATCGCGGGCAATCCCGTATTAAACAGACTATTAAAATCCGTGTTGGCCTGCCCGCGGGGTACGCCGAGAACCGTGATGGGCGTGACTTTCAAAAACCCTATCGGCTTAGCCGCGGGTGCCGATAAAAACGGTGATGCCATTGACGGTTTCGGTGCCATGGGATTTGGCTTTATCGAAGTCGGCACGGTAACGCCCAAGGCTCAGGACGGTAACGCCAAACCCCGTCAATTCCGTATTCCGGAAGCGGAAGGCATTGTGAACCGCAATGGTTTTAATAATTACGGCATCGATTATTTAATCGAAAATGTCCGGAAAGCGAAATTTGACGGCGTAATCGGCATTAATATCGGTAAAAACAAAGTAACGCCGCTGGAGCACGGCAAAGACGATTATATTTTCTGTCTGAATAAAGCCTATAATCATGCGGGTTATATTACCGTCAATATTTCTTCGCCGAACACACCCGGTCTGCGCCAACTGCAATATGGTGACGCTCTGGATGATTTACTGAAAGGCATCAAGGAACGTCAGGCGTATCTGGCGCAACAGTATAATAAATATGTGCCGATCGCGGTGAAAATCGCGCCTGATTTAACCGAACAGGAACTGGTGCGGATTGCCGACACGTTGATACGCCATAAGATGGATGGCGTTATTGCCACCAACACCACCATATCCCGCGATACCGTGGCGGGGCTGAAAAATGCGGATCAGGCTGGTGGCCTAAGCGGTAAGCCGTTACAGCATAAAAGCACGGAAGTTATTCGCCGTCTGGCACAGGAATTAAAAGGGCGGATTCCGATTATCGGCAGTGGTGGTATTGACGGCGTTCAGAACGCGCAGGAGAAAATCGCGGCGGGCGCGGCCTTGCTGCAAGTGTATTCGGGTCTGATTTATCACGGTCCGACATTGGTGAAACAATTAGTACAGGCGATTAAATAATCGTTTATTTTCAATCAGTTAAAAACCTATGCGGTGTCCCCCATAGGTTTTTGTTAATTTATAGACAGATGACAGAACAACATTCTAATTTAAAATACGATTTACATTGCCACAGCACCGCTTCGGACGGTGTTTTATCGCCCTCGGAGGTGGTGCGACGAGCCTATGAACAAGGCGTAAATGTATTGGCTTTAACCGATCACGACACCATTGCGGGTTTAGCGGAGGCCCGCAATCAGGCCGTTGCGCTGGGTATCGGCTTTATTAACGGAGTAGAAATTTCAACTCAGTGGGAAAATCGGGGAATTCATATCGTTGGCTTAGGATTTGACGAAACTGCCGAAAATCTCACCGCACTTTTGCAGAGACAAGCGGAATTACGTTATCAGCGGGCGGTGGAGATCGGTGAAAAACTGGCGAAATTCGGTGTGCCGAACGCTTTTGAGGGAGCCAAAAGCCTGGCCGACGGTGAAGTCACGCGGGCTCATTATGCCCGTTATTTGGTGCAGAGCGGCAAAGTGGCGAACGAGAAACAGGCCTTTAAAAAATATCTTGCTCAGGGTAAGGCCTGTTATGTGAAATCCCAATGGTGCGATATTCCCACCGCTATTCGCGAAATTCGGCAAGCGGGCGGCGTTGCGGTGCTGGCTCACCCGTTACGTTACAATTTGACCGCCCGCCGGATTAAACGTCTTATTACGGATTTTAAACAATGGGGCGGGCAGGCAATGGAAATTTCCGGTTGCGGACAAACGCCTGATCGACGGCAGTTATTGGCTTGCTGGGCGCGTGAATTTAACCTGGCGGGGTCTGTCGGTTCGGATTTCCACTTTCCTTGCGACTGGGTGGAACTGGGAAAATCACTGTGGCTGCCGGATAATATCAAACCCGTTTGGGCATTGCTGCCGCATTAATTCGATTAACCGGGTGTCGGCGATGTAGTCACATTATTTCAGCATAAATTATTATATGATTTAATTATATTGGTATATAATTCTGCAAGTTTTTTCCACTAAAGGGTTATTAGCATGAGCCAGTTTTTCTATATTCATCCGGAAAATCCGCAACCCCGTTTGATTAATCAAGCGGTGGAAATTTTGCGCAGTGGCGGTGTGATTGTGTATCCCACGGATTCAGGATATGCCTTAGGGTGCATGATCGGCAATAAACACGCCATGGAGCGTATTGTGCGGATTCGTCATTTACCCGAAGGGCATAATTTTACCTTAGTGTGCAGCGATTTATCGGAATTATCCGCTTATTCTCTGGTGACCAACACGGCGTATCGGTTAATTAAGAACAACACGCCGGGACGTTATACTTTCATTTTGACGGCAACCAAAGAATTACCGCGCCGTTTGATGACGTCGAAACGTAAAACGATCGGCATTCGCGTGCCGGATAATCAAATTGCCCTGGATTTATTGAAAGCATTGGGTGAGCCGATTTTGTCCTGCTCGCTGATGCTGCCGAATGAAGAATACGCCACCCAATCGGATCCCGAAGAAATCCGTGATCGGCTGGAACGTCAGGTGGATTTAATTATTCATGGCGGCTATCTGGGGCAAACGCCTACCACCGTGGTGGATTTGACGTCGGATACTCCTGTCATTCTGCGTGAGGGCAGCGGTTCGATTGAACCTTTTCGTTAACAATATAAGCTGAGTTATCGGCTTAATAAGACGCTTGGGAAAGCGACAAGGAAACCTATGAAATTCCAAACAGAAGAATTACAAAACAAAACTTTTCGCCGGAACGGTGAACCGCAACGTGATCGTGGTCAGGATAGCCGGAATCAGCCGAGAGAGCGGACAAAAAGTGCGGTGCTGAAAAATCGAGATTTTTCGTCTTCCGGGCGAAAAACCGCTGAACGTAAGCCGTTGCCGATGAGAAAACCTAAACCCGCCGAACCGATCGACCATAAGCCGACCTTGCAGGGTGAAAAATTACAGAAAGTGTTAGCCCGGGCGGGACAGGGTTCAAGACGCGAGATTGAAGCGATGATTGCGGCGAACCGTGTCAGCGTTGATGGCAAAATGGCAACTTTAGGTGACCGCGTTACGGTGCATTCCGGTTTAAAAATCCGTATTGACGGGAATTTGGTTAATTTAAATGCGATGCAAAAGGATGTGTGCCGCGTGCTGATGTATTACAAACCCGAAGGAGAACTCTGTACCCGTCATGATCCTGAAGGCAGAGCCACCGTGTTTGACCGTTTGCCACGCCTGACGGGCTCCCGTTGGATTGCGGTGGGGCGTTTGGATATTAATACCTCCGGGCTGCTATTATTTACCACTGACGGCGAGCTTGCCAATCGTTTAATGCATCCAAGCCGGGAAGTTGAGCGTGAATATTCCGTGCGTGTGTTCGGGCAAGTTGACGATTCTATGCTAAATCGTTTACGCAAGGGCGTGCAGCTGGAAGACGGCCCGGCCTGTTTTAAAGAGATCAAAGCCATGGGCGGTACAGGCCTGAATCAGTGGTTTGATGTCGTCCTTATGGAAGGGCGTAATCGCGAAGTGCGCCGCTTATGGGAAAGCCAAGGCATTCAGGTGAGCCGTTTAATCCGTATCCGTTATGGCAATATTAAACTGATGAAAACCTTACCTCGCGGCGGATGGGAAGAAATGAATCTGGAACAGGTGAATTACCTGCGTGAACTGGTGGGACTGGAAGCCGAAACCAAATTGGATCTGAACAGACCGAGACGTCGCGCTAAAACGGGGCAGATTCGTAAAGCGGTTAAACGTTACTCGGAAATGGGTAAAAGATATAAAAAATAAAATGGCTTTGCCTCTTGCCGTGTGGGGAGCCGTATCACGAAGGATATTTTATGAAAATACAGCAATTACGCTATATTGTTGAAATTGTCAATCAAAATCTGAATGTCACTGAAGCGGCCAATGCTTTATATACTTCTCAGCCGGGAATCAGCAAGCAGGTTCGCCTGCTGGAAGACGAACTCGGGCTGGAAATTTTTGAACGCAACGGCAAGCATATCAGAGCGGTGACACCGGCAGGTAAAAAAATCGTTGCTATTGCACGTGAACTATTGGTGAAGACGCAGGCGATCAAATCCATTGCCAATGAATACACGCAACCGAATCACGGTGTATTGCGTATTGCAACGACCAATACACAGGCCCGTTATATGTTGCCTGATGTGATTAAACGTTTTTCCAGACGTTATCCGAACGTGAGTCTGCATGTGCATCAGGGATCACCAAATCAGTTATATGATGCTTTACTGTCAAATGAAGTCGATCTTGCCATTACCACCGAAGCTCAGTATTTGTTTGATGATGTGGTATTGCTGCCGTGTTATCGCTGGAATCGTTCCATTGTAGTAAAGCCGGACCATCCGCTCGTTCAGTGTCAGCATGTCACCATTGAGGAATTGGGCAAATATCCGTTGGTAACCTATACTTTCGGTTTTACTGGGGCGTCTGATCTTGATTATGCCTTTAATCACGCGGGTATTTTGCCGAATATTGTGTTTACCGCAACGGATGCCGACGTAATAAAAACCTATGTGCGCTTGGGTTTGGGCGTAGGCATTATCGCTTCCATGGCCCATACGGAAACGGATAACGATTTGATCGCTATTGACGCCAGCCATTTATTTCAATCCAGTACAACCCAGATTGCCTTTAAATACAGCACATTTCTGCGTAATTATATGTATGATTTCATTAATTATTTTTCGCCGCATCTCACACGCCCGCTGGTAGAGAAGGCGGAAAAATTACGCGACAACAGTGCCGTGCAAAAGCTGTTTGATAATATTGAATTGGAAAATAAATAAAGCAATATAAAACCGATGGAAATTCCCGTCGGTTTTTTTGTTTCTAATGCCGAAATATGTCCTAAAGTGCGGCGTTGTTTTTTCGAGTTTTGAAAGTTTTTCTGAATAATAATCGTTATTATTTATCAAAAAGCAATTTATCTATCGTCGAACTCTATTGAAAGGATAGGTTGCCAACATTTATTTTTTCCCTATAATGAATCACAAGTTCCAATACATAGGGTGTTGGAAAAATTAATCACTAAAAGAGGTAAATATTATGTCAGTAGTTCAAACTTTAAAAATATTACATGCCAGTGCAAAAACCTTTACTTTTGAAATGCAGAAATATCACTGGATGGTGAAAGGTAAGAATTTCTACGATTTACATCGCGCGTTTGAAGAGCTTTATAATTGGGGTTTTGCACAGGAAGACGAATTCGCGGAACGTTTACTGATTATCGGCAGCGAACCTGTGCTTTCTCAGGAAGAAGTTAAAGAGTTCAACCGCATCAACGTATTGGCCAAAGCGGATTTAGTGGAAAACAAAATGGTGTTTAATGTTAAAGCCGCGTTGGAAATTTTACTCGCAACAGCACGTGAAGGATTGGAAACGGTTGGTGATGATGTGGGTACGGATTCTTTATTGAATGATTTTATCGCCGATGTAGAAAAACGTTTATGGATGCTTAATGCTTACGTTGCTTAATTAAACTTCTGTAATTAAACCCTGCTTATTAGGCAGGGTTTATTTTTGCCTGAAAACAAAAAGTTATTCCCTCATGTTCTTCCTCCCTTCCGTCTGTCAATTCCAATCCATTGGGATAATTTAATAAGGAAGAACCGTGAAGAGAATCACAAATTGTTTATTTTAAATAAAAATCAATAGTAGAGTAGCAGCCGATAAACTTTTCTTTGTTTGCCGCTACATTACAGTGCTATTTTTTCATTGTATCGGATTTCATATTATCCATATTCATCTCATTTTTTTCATATTGCTGTCCATATTCATGCTGTCCTTTTTCATCATATCGGATTTCATGGTATCTGATTTCATATTGTCTTTTTTCATATTATCGGACTGCATATGTTTATCCGTTTTCATACAATTTTCAGACATTGAATCCTTGCAATCGTGATTCATTTGAGCATAACCCTGAACCGCAATAAAACTAAGTGATCCCATTACCAATACATTAAATAATTTAGACATGTTTCGCTCCTCGCGTATAAGTTTGATAAAATAGAAAAAACGTTATGTTTTTTCTCTGACATGATTGAAAATTATCATTTTCATTTTCATTTTATTTGTCGAAACAGGATTTAAAATCTTACAGATTTTTTATAATTTTTTAAGGATATACTTGTATGTTACAAAAGGATGTTCAAATAAATGAACTGAGAGAGCAAATGTTAAAATTTGCCCGGCTTCAAATCAGAGACGATGAGGCGGCGGAAGATTTGGTCCAGGAGACATTTGCCAGTGCGCTGAAGAATATCGATTCATTCCAAGGAAAAGCGGCACTGAAGACATGGATTTTTGCTATTCTGAAAAATAAGATTATCGATTATTTGCGTTTGAAAGGGCGTTTTGTTATTGAAACGGAACTTAGCGGCGAACATGATACCAATCATTTTTTTGATGAAAATGAACATTGGGTGTTGGATTTAGTGCCCGGCCGTTTACCCAGTGCCGAACATGAAGCGTATAACGAAGAATTCTGGTTAATTTTTGAAGCCTGTCTGACCCATTTACCGGCCCAACAGGCACGCGTATTTATGATGCGCGAATATTTAGAACTGGAAAGCGGTGAGATTTGTGCGGAAACGCAAATTTCCTCTTCCAATTTATACACCTTGTTGTATCGGGCAAGATTGCAGTTACAGCATTGTTTAACCAAACGATTGGATTATGAGGTCTGATATGCGTTGTAAAGAAACCACAAGATTAATTTCTGCCGCTCAGGAAAGAAAACTGGCTCTTCATGAAAGCGTAGGGGTAAAGTTGCATTTAACCGTTTGCCCCCATTGCCGGGCTTTTGCTCATAACTGCAAACAATTACATTCCTTGATGAAAAATTTTGCCCGGTATGATCAGAATGAGCCCGATAAACCGTAAGTTTGGCATGAGCGAATAAAAGTGCGGTGTTGAAAAACGGAGTTTTGAAATTTATCCCGGTGGCCGTAAAACGACAGCCGGGATGGGTATGACTAGAAGGTGATTTCACCTGTCAGCTTGAAGTTACGACCCGGAGCATAGAAACGTTTGATCCCGGCTCCCGTATTCTGATCGATAAGATTCAACGTACCGAACCCACGGATGGAACGGGCGGAATCCCAGGTGATATAACTCTGATTGGTCAGGTTATAGCCACCGAGGGTCAGAGTAACGTTCTCCCAGGGTTTGAAATACACAATCGCGTCCAATACGGTGTATTTTCCGCTTCGCCATGCCAACATGCTGTCTTTCACCCTTTGACCTTTCACTAGCGTGTCAGGGTCATCTCTCTGTGATTTCCAATACATATTATAGGTGTCTTTATCCTTTTTAGCGGCGACATTGGTGACAAACAAGTCGATACCGAACCGATCGCTCGGAATAGAGTAGCCCAGATTAAATACCATGGTGGTTGGCTGAATGGCATTCATCGGAATATTTCCGTCGATACGTCCTTTCTGATGGGTGAGTTTATAACCGAATCTGAATCCGTTAAGCGCTTTGCTGAAATCACCCAATTCAAGTCGGCTGGTCACTTCAAATCCCGTTACCTTGGCTTTATCCCGGTTGATATTCTGGTAGAACGGATAACGGATTGCGCTGCCTTCCTCCACGGCACGCAGCCCTTTAAATACCAAATCAATGAAATTATCGTAATCTGTCCGGAACCCGTTCAGCGTGATATAGCTGCGATCCTTATAGAAAGTTAATGCCACTTCTTTGGTTTTGGCCACTTCGGCTTTTAAATTGACATTCGGCGTGATGGAAAAACTCGGATGTTTAAAGGTCATATAGACTTCATCGGAAGTCGGCGCTCTAAACCCGTTTGAATATTTGAACTGTAAACGCATCCAGTCCAACGGATCCAGATTTAACGCCAGATTATAAGAATGATGTTTATAGCTATTATTTTTCAATAAATGCGCCAGATTTTGCTCAACATTTTTATTCATACATTCCGTGTTATAGCCGCATTCGGCGCCGATACCGTAAGAATTGCCCGGCAAGGGAACAAATACTCCTGCGATAAGTCCTTTCGGCACAGGTACGGAAGTATCGTATTTTGGTAAGTGTTTGACTTTATCATAGCGATAATTCAGATCGAAACCCAACCAATTCGTCACTTTCAAACGATCGCCAAAATAAGCGACGGTATTTTTTGTTGTCACGGGTATTAAATAACTGAAGCGCCCATTGGTATTATTTTTGGCACCGCCTGAACATGATGGGTGGGTCGGCCAGTAATTTGGTTCTAATTCATAATGCCAGCTAGGGTTGGTTTCCAATCGACCACAATAAAAATAATCGGCCCACCATTTCACATTACCGCCGGTATAACCGTCTCTATTCACCATACTTTTTTTGGTTTTGCCGATTGAACCTCCGTACGTAACATAATGCTCGGTTCCCCAGAATTCAAATTCTTTATCAAAGTCCAGATTAATTTGCTTGGTATCCGTATTTAAATCACGATCATTATAATTGTCGCGATAAAAACCCGATGAACCCGGTACGATAAATGCCGATTTTTCATATTGTTTGGCGGGTCTGCCTTGCCAATCCGTACCGTCTATGCTTTTACGTATAATTTGCCCGTATTTTGTTCCGTTCGGTGCGGTTTTGGTTTCGATTTCCCGCTCTTCAAACCGATTAACCGTATTGCCGTTTTCGTCTTCTTTTATAAAGAGACGGAATTTCTTTGAACAGTCAAGCTTACTGCAATTGATATAACGGTTTTCCGTATCATATTCCCGATAATCGTAACCGGAAGACAATTTTTCGCCTTGTGCGTTTTTATATATGGTGCCGAATCCGTATAAGCCCGGTTCCGCGGTTACTTCTTGTCCGTTTTTATCAACGATACTGTAAATTCCGTTTTTCTGTTCTAAATGAAACCCTTGCGGATTAGCGACATTCACGCATTTGGTATCGCTGTTGCAGTATTCATCGGTACGGGCATTATTGGTGATTTTCTGTGAAGAATAGGTGAGTTTGACATGATCCCATAACGGAGTCTGATAAAAATTTTCATAAATAAATTGGACGTTTCTGCGATGAGAGTGATCATCGGTTAATCGTTCGCCTAATGTGTAGGTTTTATTGTATTGGCTGGAACGCAACGTATAAGATAAATCTTCGCCTTTGGAATGCAGTTTAGAATCATCTAATGTCACGCTCAGGTGGTTTAAGTCATTAGGCTGGAAGCCGAATTTTATCAGGGTGCTGTTACGTGTGATGTGATAGGGATCGGTTTTTTCTCGGGTTTTGCCCACCGCATTGCGATCTTCTTCCTCGGAACCGTAAATATCATAAAAATAGTTTTCCAGTTCATGACCTTTTCGTTGTGTATGCACCACCAACGCATCAAACCATTTATATTTACCCGCCAGAGTAACAGAGGACATATTTTGATTATCCCTGCTTTGATAACCGCGCTTTAAACCGACATAGTAGTCTTTATCAATTAAATAATCGCGGGCGTCTTTAGTTTCAAATATAACCGACCCGCCCAATGCGCCGCTGCCCGCTTTATTGGAGTCGGCTCCTTTGGTAATGGTTGCCGTTTGAATATTTTCAGGCTCAATTCCGTTACGGGTATTGTTGAAATTGCCATAGCTTTCAAATAATTCTTTGAACCCTTGCGAACTGATGGTTTCCGCCTGGCGAAGCCCGTCAATCATTATCGCCACGCGGTTTTCATCCACACCTCGAATGGCATAGCCGCTATTACCGAAACGACCGTTTTCCACCACGGTAATCCCGGTTTCATAACGAACCAAGTCTTTACTGTCGGCAACCTGTTGTTTACTGATTCTTTTGGCTGAGATCTTGGTTTCACCCACTTTCTTTTCCCGTACATCGGGCTCACTATCCGCGTTACCCGAGACGCTAATGGTATCAAGCTGTGTATTGTTTTCCTCCGCGAAGGCCGGCGGGATGTGATAGGCGGAGAGCATAGCCAGTGCAACAGCTGAATAGGGGAGTCCTTTCATCAATGGTTTATGAGACCACATATAATCTTCCTTGAAATTTTAAATTGATAATAAGAATTATTACGATAGCGGGCAAGTTTAATACAGAGTGGGATTAGATTAAAGAGAAAAGTTCCATAACTTCGATATGAAATTGCAGTTTTTTTTATTTTTGTGAACTGAACCGATAAAGCTAAATGGAAATTATTATCAGTTATAGATGCGGCAAATGCAAAGTGCGGTGCTGAAAAATGGAGTTTTACTAATAAAAAAGTGCGGAATACAGCACCGCACTTTGTCTGAAGTAAGCACTCAACGCTAAATTAAAAATTAGCATTACGCGGTGAACGCGGGAACGGAATCACATCGCGGATATTCTGCACGCCGGTGACATACACGATTAAACGTTCAAAACCTAAACCAAAACCTGAATGCGGCACGGTACCGTATTTACGTAAATCGCGATACCACCAGTAATCTTCCGCTTTTAAGCCCATTTCTTTCATACGGGCATCTAATACGTCGAGACGTTCTTCACGTTGTGAACCGCCGATGATTTCACCGATTCCGGGCGCCAACACGTCCATTGCGGCTACGGTTTTACCGTCATCGTTCAAACGCATATAGAAAGCTTTAATATCTTTCGGATAATTTTTTACCACCACGGGTGATTTGAAATGTTCTTCCGCCAAATAACGTTCATGTTCGGAAGAAAGGTCGATACCCCAAGATACCGGGAATTCAAATTTCTTGCCGGATTTTAATAACACTTCGATCGCATCGGTGTAATCGATTTGCGCAAAATCCGATTCGACAAAGTGTTCCAGACGATTGATCACGTCTTTATCGACATGTTTTTCAAAGAACTTCAGATCATCTTTGCGCTCGGCTAACACAGCGCGGAATACGTATTTCAGCATATCTTCCGCCAGTTTGGCGTTATCGGCAAGTGTGGCGAAAGCGACTTCGGGTTCAATCATCCAGAATTCGGCCAAATGGCGGGTAGTATTGGAATTTTCCGCCCGGAAAGTCGGACCGAAAGTGTAGATTTTACTTAAGGCGCAGGCATAGGTTTCACCGTTTAACTGACCGGATACGGTTAAAAATGATTCTTTGCCGAAGAAATCCTGGTTGAAATCCACTTTACCCGCTTCAGTGCGTGGAAGATTTTCCAAATCTAAGGTGGAGACCCGGAACATCTCACCTGCGCCTTCCGTGTCTGAGGCGGTGATAAGCGGGGTAGCAACCCAGTAGAAACCTTGTTCATGGAAGAAACGATGAATCGCTTGCGCTAAACAATGGCGTATACGGGCGACCGCCCCGATAATATTGGTGCGCGGGCGTAGGTGAGCCACTTCACGCAAATATTCAATGGAGTGGCGTTTTGCCGCCATCGGATAGGTATCGGGATCTTCCACCCAACCGGTCACTTCAATGGTTTCCGCCTGCAACTCAACGGATTGACCTTCAGCCGGAGATTCCACCACGGTGCCGGTCACCACCACGGAACAACCGGTGGTCAGGCGCAATACCTCGGATTCATAATTGACAATATCGTTATTCACTATTACTTGAATGGGATCAAAACAAGAGCCGTCATACACGGCCAAGAAAGAAAGACCTGCTTTTGAGTCGCGACGGGTACGCACCCAACCACGCACCGTTACTTTTTCGCCGATAGCTACTTTTGCTTGTAGCACATCCGCAATAGATGCAATTTTAGACATTTTTACCTCAGTATTTATGCTTTATTGGATAGTGTTCAAAACGTCGGCTAGTTTACCTTAAGTTCAATTGTTTTTCCAAAATAAATACACATCGATAAACCCTAAAATTAAAACGTTTTTAAATGATTTGGTTTTTGCTAGAATACGCGGGTTAATTTTACGGGAGTACGAAATGACAACGATTTCAGCGGAAGCGGTGAAAGTCCGTGATGCCTTAGTTGAAAAAGGGATTGAAACCCCGATGATCGCTTTAAACCAATCAAAAGACGAACGCCGGGCGGGCATTGAAAGCCATATGCGAGAGGTGATGAAGCTGATTGGTCTGGATTTAACCGATGATAGCTTGGAAGAAACTCCGGTACGTTTGGCAAAAATGTTTATCGATGAAATTTTCAGCGGATTGGATTATGCCAATTTCCCTAAGATTACCAATATTGAAAACCGTATGAAGGTGAGCGAGATGGTGTTGGTCAATGATGTGACCTTAACCAGCACCTGCGAACATCATTTTGTTACCATTGATGGCGTGGTTTCCGTGGCGTATTATCCGAAAAAATGGGTGATCGGTTTATCCAAAATTAATCGGGTGGTGGATTTTTTCGCTCAACGCCCGCAGGTGCAAGAACGGCTGACCGAGCAAATACTGCTGGCGTTTCAAACCATTCTGGATACGGAAGATGTCGCGGTATATGTAAAAGCCACCCATTTCTGTGTGAAATGCCGCGGCATAAAAGATAGCAATAGCTACACTGTCACATCCGCTTTCGGTGGTGTATTCTTGGATGACCGCGAAACCCGTAAAGAATTTTTAAGCCTGATTAATCCCTAATTATTATCCTGAGAAAGCTTAATAGCAACTAAGGCTATTAAGCTTTTATTTCTTTTTTGACAAAGATCACAAAGTTCATAATTCAATCAAGCAAATGATTGACTTACCTCATTTAAGTTATAACAATAACTTTATCTATTTTCATTAAATGTATCTTTTACAGATGAAAATATAATTTCATTCTTCCAATTAATCGGGCTCATATTGTGGTCTCTCGCTAAAGGAGTTTTATATGACAACCTTGGTGTTAAGTTCCGTTATCGATCAATTCTTTGCCGGTACACATTCTGATCCTTTCTCCGTACTAGGCATGCACGAAACCCATAATGGGATTGAAGTGCGGGTTTTACTGCCTGATGCCGTGCGTGTTCTGGTAATCAATAAAGAAAATCCGGAACAGGTTTTTGAATTAGAACAAATCGATAAACGCGGTTTTTTTGCCGCTGTTATCCCCGATACGACCAGTTTCTTCCACTATCAACTACAGGTATTCTGGGGTTATGAGTCTGAAATTATTGAAGACCCTTATCGTTTCAACTTATTGCTGCAGGATTTGGATAATTGGTTGTTGGCGGAAGGATCGCATTTGCGTGCTTATGAAGTGCTGGGAGCTCATTTTACACAATGTGACGGTGTGAACGGCGTGAATTTCCGACTGTGGGCTCCGAACGCCAAACGCGTATCCGTAGTGGGGGATTTTAACTATTGGGACGGTCGTCGCCATCCTATGCGTTTTCATTCGGAAAGCGGTATCTGGGAATTGTTCTTACCGAAGCTGGCATTAGGTCAGCTGTATAAATATGAGATGCTGGATTTCAACAATCAACTGCGTCTGAAAGCCGACCCTTATGCCTTCTCCTCACAACTGCGTCCCGATACCGCGTCACAAATAAGCGAGCTACCTGCCATTGTGCCGATGACAAAAGAACGTGCGTTGGCCAACCGGACGGATCAACCGATTTCCATTTATGAAGTTCACCTCGGTTCCTGGCGGCGTAATCTGGAAAATAATTTCTGGCTGAATTATGACCAAATAGCGGATGAGCTGATTCCTTATGTGAAAGAAATGGGCTTTACCCACATTGAATTCTTGCCGTTGTCCGAATTTCCGTTCGACGGTTCATGGGGTTATCAGCCGATCGGTTTATATTCGCCGACCAGTCGTTTTGGTAACGCCGCGGGGTTACGACGTTTAATCGAACGAGCCCATAATGAAGGGATTAACATTATTTTAGACTGGGTTCCCGGTCATTTCCCGACGGACAGTCATGGATTAGCCAATTTTGACGGCACTTGCCTGTATGAATATGCCGATCCGCGTGAAGGTTATCATCAAGACTGGAATACGCTGATTTATAACTATGGCCGCTATGAAGTTAAAGATTTTCTTGCCAGCAATGCCTTGTATTGGATTGAGCGTTTTGGTGTGGATGCTTTACGGGTTGATGCGGTAGCCTCAATGTTATACCGCGATTACAGCCGGCCGGCCGGCGAATGGGTGCCGAACCGTTACGGCGGTAATCATAATCTGGAAGCGATTGAGTTTCTGAAATACACTAATCATATACTGGATCAGGAAGCTCCCGGCGCGATTGCCATTGCCGAAGAGTCCACTTCATTTATGGGCGTGACCCACAGACAAGGGCTAAATTTTAAATTTAAATGGAACATGGGCTGGATGAACGATACCTTGTTCTATATGAAGAAAGATCCGATTTACCGTCGTTATCATCATGACAAAATGACTTTCGGCATGATGTATCAATACGCTGAAGACTTTATTTTGCCGCTTTCCCATGATGAAGTTGTGCATGGTAAAGGCTCTTTATTGGATAAAATGCCCGGGGATGCATGGCAGAAATTTGCCAATCTGCGTGCCTATTACGGCTACATGTGGGGTTATCCCGGCAAAAAACTGCTGTTTATGGGCAGCGAATTTGCCCAAGGGCGCGAATGGAATTACCAAGAAAGCCTTGATTGGTTCCTGTTAGATGAATATATCGGCGGCGGTTGGCATAAAGGCGTACAGGATTTGGTGAAAGAACTGAATAAAACTTACCGAAATAACACCGCACTTTATACTCTGGATAACCGGCCGGAAGGTTTTGAATGGCTGGTGGTGGATGATTATGACAACTCTGTATTCGCTTTTGAACGCCGTGACAGCGACGGAGACAGAATTATCGTTATCAGTAATTTTACCCCGATGCCGCACTATAATTATCGCTTGGGAGTAAATGTGGCGGGTGAATATGAAGAAATTCTGAATACCGATTTAGGTCGGTTTAAAGGTAGTAATTTACGCAACCTGCAGCCGATCGGAACGGAAAATATCGGCAGCCACGGCAAGCCGCAATCTATTGCCGTACTGGTGCCGCCATTGGCGACGATTTATTTGAAACTAACGACAAAATAAACGCATTCAACCGTTATCAACCGTTATTTAACTTAAGCGAAAAACAGACAATAAAAATACTAACAATATGAAAGAAAAAAATGAATTGCAGGTTTTTGATGGTAAAGCAAACCCGCTAGGTGCCAGTCAGCAAGTGGTTGACGGCAAAGCGGGAGTGAATTTTGCCTTATTTTCAACTCGGGCCGATACAGTGACGTTATGCCTGTTCGCCGCCGACGGCAACGAGCGGCGCTATGCTATGTCGCGTAGTGCGGATGAACCTGTATGGCATATTTTCATTGCCGGCTTAACGGCCGGTGCGGAATATGGTTTTCGCTTAAGCGGTGAAGGGTTAAATCCACAAAAATTGATGTTGGATCCTTATGCCAGAATAGTACGAGGAAAACCGGACTATCAGAATGAAGCGGAACGGTCTTATTTTTCCTTGCAGGATGAGCGCGATAACGGGCATTTGGCGCCGAAAGCCGTGGTGAGTACAGATGACTTTGACTGGGAAGATGATAAATTTCCGCGTACACCATGGGCTGAAACGATCATTTATGAACTGCATGTGAAAGGATTCAGTAAATTAAAAACGGATTTACCGGCATCGCTGCGAGGGACTTATGCGGGGCTCGCCCATCCCAATTGCGTGAATTATCTTAAACGCCTCGGCATTACTGCCGTAGAGCTGTTGCCGATCGCTTATCATATTAACGATCTTCGCGTGCATTACTGGGGTTATAACCCTTTAGCCATGTTCGCCGTGGAATCGGATTATTATTCCGGCGCGGCAAACAGTTCGCCGCTGACCGAATTTAAACAGATGGTGAAAACGTTGCACGCGGCGGGAATAGAAGTGATTTTAGATATGGTGTTTAACCATAGCGCGGAGTCGGAGAAACAGTTTCCCACTTATTCGCAGCGCGGCATTGATGAACAGTATTACTACTGGCATGACCACGAAGGCAATTATTTGAATTGGACCGGCTGCGGCAATATGCTGAATGTGTCGCGGCAATACGGCCGCCGCTGGGTGATTGACTGTTTGAAATATTGGGTCGAACAGTGCCGTGTGGACGGCTTCCGTTTTGATTTGGCCACCACCTTGGGGCGTGAAACGCCGGATTTCCGTCGGGATGCACAATTATTCCAAGATATTCTCAATGAACCGAGCCTGCAAAACTGCAAATTTATCGCCGAACCTTGGGACATCGGCCCGGACGGCTATCAGTTGGGTAATTTCCCCGCCTATTTTGCCGAATGGAACGATCAGTATCGGGATGACATACGCCGTTTCTGGTTGTGGAAAAGCGGGGAAGTGAACAAGTTTGCCGATCGGCTGGCGGGGTCAAGCGCGATATTTAATTCTCACGGGCGTTTGCCTTACCATTCAATTAATTTCATCACCGCCCATGACGGCTTTACCCTGCATGATCTGGTGAGTTATAACGAAAAACATAATGAGCGCAACGGCGAACACAATCATGACGGCACCAGCCTGAATTACAGCTACAACCACGGGGTGGAGGGTGACGACGGCGCGGAAAGTGCGGTGCTGAAAAATCGAGTTTTGACAAAATCCAACCTGCTCATGACCTTACTGCTTTCCAACGGTACACCGATGTTATTGGCGGGAGATGAGTTCGGCAACAGCCAATACGGCAACAACAACGCCTACTGTCAGGATAATGAAATCAGCTGGCTGAAATGGAATGATGCGGATCATTCTCTTTTTACTTTGATATCGCAAACGATTGCAATGCGGAAACAAATCGCCGGTTTAATAAACAATCAATGGTGGAACGAAGCGAATGTCCGTTGGCTGAATATGTATGCGGAACCGATGAGCCTGTCGGACTGGCAGGATCGGACGGTGGGCGCAATGCAGATTCTGTTGGACGGACAATGGCTGATGGTGGTGAATACCCATGCGCAGGCTCGGCATTTCATACTGCCGCCGGGCCGGTGGCGGTGTCGCCAGAGCGGATCGGATGAACTCATATTGGGTGAATGCACCCTTGATTTAAGTTCCGGCAATTTTTGTTTATTACAATTACATAACGAAAAATCTAAGGCTTAATTATTATTAATACAGCATGGAGGAAGAAAAAATGAACTCAACATTATCTAACTTAGCGCTATCACCCGAAATTTTACGTGACACATTGGTTTTAATCCTGGCCGGCGGACGGGGAAGCCGTTTGCATGAATTAACGGATAAACGTGCTAAACCGGCCGTTTATTTCGGTGGCAACCGTCGTATTATTGATTTCGCTTTATCCAACAGTATTAATTCAGGTCTTAACCGTATCGGCGTGGTAACACAGTATGCCGCTCATTCTTTATTGCGTCATTTGCAGACCGCATGGTCTTTCCTGCCGAACGAACGCGGCGAATTTGTGGATATGCTGCCCGCACGTCAGCAAATCGACGATTCCACTTGGTATCGCGGCACCGCCGATTCGGTCTATCAGAATATGGCGATTATCCGTGATCATTACCGGCCGAAATATATCATTATTCTGGCCGGCGACCACGTGTATAAAATGGATTACAGCGTCATGCTGCTCGACCATATTAACAGCGGAGCGAAATGTACGGTGGGCTGTATCGAAGTCGATCGCAAAGAGGCAAGTCAATTCGGTGTTATGGCGATCAATGAAAGCCTGAAAGTGAAAAACTTTATGGAAAAACCTAAAGATCCTGCCGCAATTCCGGGCAAACCTAATTCATCTTTAGCTTCTATGGGCATTTACGTGTTTAATGCGGATTACCTGTATCAGGCCCTTGAACGTATGTCGGAAACACCGAATACTTCTCATGATTTCGGTAAAGATGTCATTCCGATGGCATTGAATGACGGTGTATTATATGCTCATCCGTTTGAACGCTCATGCATGGGCCGCAATTCGGATGGCGCGATTTACTGGCGTGACGTAGGTACGCTTGACAGCTACTGGCAGGCTAATATTGATTTGGTTTTGGAAAATCCGCAATTGGATATTTATGAGCAGGACTGGCCGATTCACGGTCAACCGACGCAAGTGTATCCGACCAAATTCTTTTATAAGAACCGTAAAAATTACCGGCATGTGGACAATTCACTTATCGGCGGCGGCTGTATCATCACTGATGCGGGAATTCGTAATTCTGTGTTATTTAATGACATTAAAGTGAATGAAGGGAGTAACATTGAATATGCGGTTATTTTGCCGCAAGTGACGATCGGCAAAGATTGCGAACTAAAAAATTGTATTATTGAACGCCATGTGCAAATTCCTGATGGTATGAAAATCGGTGTTGATCGCGAATTTGACGCACAACATTTCCGCATCAGTGAAAAAGGCATTGTATTGGTTACCGGTAAAATGCTTAAAGCGTTACAAGGTGAATTTGTGGCGGACGAAAGCCACTTAGATTAATTATAAGCCTTCATCTTAGGGTGAAGGTTCATTGCATAATTGGAAAAACAGATGAAAGTATTACATGTTTGTTCAGAACTTTATCCATTATTAAAGACGGGCGGTTTGGCCGATGTGATGGGCGCTTTGCCCTTTGCGCAGCAGAAAGCAGGCATTGACGCCCGTATTGTCATTCCGGCTTATCCGAAGGTTAAGGCCGGTTTTTCAGAAACATTTGTGGTAAATGAATTTGATAATTTTGCCGGTCATGTGATCCTACGTTACGGTGAATTTAACGGGCTCGGGGTTTATTTAATTGACGCTCCGCATTTATATGATCGTGAAGGCAATCCGTACCATGATTTTAACTATAATGATTATCCCGATAATTATCGTCGTTTCGCCTTATTAGGCTGGGTCGGCGCGAGATTAGCCATGGGGCTGGATCATTTATGGAGTGCGGAAGTGGTACATTCTCATGACTGGCATGCCGGGCTTACCAGTGCTTATTTGGCAAGCTTGGGCAGTATGGCGAAATCCGTATTTACTGTTCATAATCTTGCCTTTGCGGGCATGTTTAATGCCCGTCATATCTGGGAAATCGATTTACCGCCTTATATGTTTAATGTGAACGGGCTGGAATTTTACGGACAGATTTCTTATCTTAAAGCCGGTCTTTATTATTCGGACAGAGTCGTTGCGGTCAGTCCGACCTATGCAAGAGAAATTACCACTGATGAATTTGGTTATGGACTCCAGGGATTATTGCAGGGTTTGCAGCATGAAGGGCGCTTGCACGGCATTTTAAACGGTGTGGATGAAGAGAACTGGAATCCCGTCACCGATGCTTACATTAAAGATCACTACAAACTTAAAAATATGACGGGAAAAAAGAAAAACAAAGCTTTGCTGCAGGAAAGCTTTAATTTACCGCAGACGCCGGATGTTCCCGTTTTCGTTATGATTACAAGATTAACCGAACAAAAGGGTATTGATTTAGTGCTTGAAGTTGTTGATGATCTTGTTCAGCAGGGCGGACAGCTTATTGTACTGGGTTCGGGAGCGGATTATTATGAACAGGCGCTGCGTGCATTGGCCCAGAAATACCCGGACAATATAGGCGTTAGAATTGATTACAATGAACCGTTATCGCATCTTATGGTAGCCGGCGGTGACGTTATTCTCGTACCGAGTCGTTTTGAACCTTGCGGATTAACTCAGCTGTACGGTTTAAAATATGGTACATTACCGTTGGTGCGCAAAACAGGCGGCTTAGCCGATACCGTTGTTGACATTAATTCAGAAAATATCAAAAACCGAGTGGCGACAGGCTTCGTCTTTGATAGTGCAGATGCGGATTCACTCAGAAAAGCGCTGCATGATGTTTTTGAACTCTGGAAAAAACAACGCTTATGGTTCTCCGTCCGTTCCGTAGCAATGGAGCAGAACTTCAGCTGGGCTGTATCTGCTGAAAATTACAGTCACTTATATCAATCAATTATTAAGTAGGAAAGCGGAATGTACAACATCAATATTCCTGAAGGTACCTTTAAGGCACTGGAAAAGTCTGTTGAGGATTTTAAACAGACAATTTTATATAAATTAATTTTCTTAATCGGTCGTACACCGGAAGAGGCGACAAAGCGAGACTGGTTTAACGCAACCTTGCTGACGGTACGTGACATCGTCACTGAGGCAAGATTGACTTTTCTCAATGAACGGCAGGAACGTAATGTCCGTCGCGTTTATTATTTGTCAATGGAATTCCTGATCGGTCGCACGTTAAGCAATGCTTTATTATCCACACATACTTATGACCTGATAAAGCAGGCGCTTGCTTCGTTTAATTTAAATCTTGAAGATTTGTTGGAAAAAGAAGTCGATCCAGGCTTAGGTAACGGCGGCTTAGGTCGTTTAGCGGCTTGTTTCCTGGATTCTCTGGCTACATTGGATTTACCGAGCGTGGGTTACGGTATTCATTATGAATACGGGATGTTCCAGCAGAAAATTATCAATGGCGAACAGGTTGAAAAACCGGATGCCTGGCTGGAAAAATGGGCTCCGTGGGAATTCGTGCGGCCGACTAAACGTTACGAAATAAAATTCGGCGGTACGGTTGCCCATGAAAGCGGCAGAGCCATTTGGCGTACTAACGAAAGAATCAAAGCGGTGGCTTTCGATCAATTCATTCCGGGTTATAACACCAATAATTCCTCTATGTTGCGTTTATGGACGGCTCATTCGGCTTCTGAATTCGACCTGAATGAATTCAATAAAGGGGATTATTTCAGCGCGATGGAAGAGCGTTCCTCCTCGGAAAACGTTTCCCGCGTATTGTATCCGAATGATTCCACCTACAATGGCCGCGAATTGCGTTTACGTCAGGAATATTTCCTGGTTTCCGCCTCCATACAGGATATTTTAAGACGTTATAAAGATAAAAATAATGACATTAATAATCTTGCGGACAAAATTGCCATTCATCTGAATGATACTCACCCGGCTTTGGCTATTCCGGAATTAATGCGAATCTTAGTGGATAAAGAACGTATCGATTGGGATAGAGCATGGGGAATGTGCATTCTTATTTTCTCTTATACCTGTCATACCCTGATGGCCGAAGCCCTTGAAACCTGGCCTGTAGAATTATTTGAAAAAGTGCTGCCGCGACACCTGGAAATTATTTATGAAATTAATGAACGATTCCTCAGCAATGTTCGAAGCTACATTTCCGATGATGAAGACTTTATTCGTCGCGTATCGCTCATTGATGAACGTAATGAAAAATCGGTGCGTATGGGCTGGCTCTGTGTGGTGGGTTCGCATAAGATAAACGGGGTGGCGGAAATCCATTCCAAGTTAATGACGACATCCACCTTTGCGGATTTTGCCAAAATTTATCCGAATCGCTTCACCAATGTGACTAATGGTGTTACGCCGCGTCGCTGGATTGCGGTGGCTAATCCTCAATTAGCCCAGTTATTGACCAAAAAACTCGGTAAAGAATGGTTATCAAATTTGACCCGACTGGAAGATTTAAAGAAATTTATTAACGATGGCGACGTTCGATCCGAAATTCATAGAATTAAGCATGACAACAAAGTGAAATTAGCCAATTATATCGGTAAATATTTAAATATCCAGGTGAATCCGAACGCCTTATTTGACGTACAGATCAAGCGTATTCACGAGTACAAACGTCAAATTATGAACGTACTGCACATTATTTCGCTGTATAACCGCATGATTAGAGAACCCGAAAAAGATTGGGTTCCTCGCGTGTTTATCCTGGCGGGTAAAGCGGCTTCATCCTATGTAGTCGCCAAACAAACGATCCATTTAATTAACGATGTAGCCCGCGTCATTAATAATGACGATCGCTTAAATGACAGATTAAAGGTAGTATTTATCCCGAATTACAGTGTAAGCCTTGCCGAGCTGATTATTCCTGCCGCCGATATATCCGAACAGATTTCTCTGGCGGGAACCGAAGCTTCCGGCACCAGCAATATGAAATTTGCGCTTAATGGTGCATTGACGGTGGGAACCCTTGACGGGGCGAATGTGGAAATTTTATCCCGCGTAGGCGAGGAAAATATTTTCATCTTCGGCCATACCGTGGAAGAAGTGACGGCATTACGCAACAACGGTTACAATCCGCAGGATTATTATAACAATAATGAAGAATTGAAAAATGTTATCAACCACGTGTATTCCGGTCGTTTTTCACCTCGCGAGGTAACGCGTTATCATGATTTAATGGATAACCTCACCCGTTATGATTACTATCAGGCGCTGGCGGATTATCAAAGCTATTTGGAGATTCATGAAAAAATAGCGGAGAAATACCGCAATAAAGACAGCTGGGTGAAAAGCTCTATTTACAATATTGCGAGCATGGGATATTTCTCATCGGATCGGGCTATTGAAGAATACGCCAATAAGATCTGGCATCTTGAGCCGTTCAAGTAAAACTCGAAAAAACGGCACCGCACTTTTAAAGCCTTACGGCAAAAAGTGCGGTGCTATAAATGTTAGTTTTGATCAGCGCTCTGCCGATATATAAAAACTTGAGTTGTTAAAGATAAGAAACAAGATTATCCGGATTAAAGGTTTTAGGTTCACGTTCATTTTTACTCTCTGCCGTGCCGATCTTTAAAAAAGCGATAATTTGATCGTGCTCACCACAACCTAACGCGTGGCGCAGTGCCGAACCGTTAACCCATTTTGACGACAGCCAAACATTATCAAACCCCTGAGCGTTTGCCGCCAGCTGCATAGCGTAAACCGCACAGCTTGCCGCCGCTAATTGTTCCCAGGTCGGGACTTTTTCAATATGAGGATCAATCTTCGCTACCACTGCAATAACCATCGGTGATTCTTGCGCCAGTCCGGCCGCTTTCTTTACGGATTTTTCATCTAATTGAAATTCTTGATTCGCCTGTTCAAGCAGCTGTCCGAACTTCGGCAGGCCTTCACCTTCAATCACGAAAAAGCGATAAGGCTGCAATTTGCCATGATCAGGTGCGTGCAATGCGGCCTGAAAAATTTGCCGTAACTGTTCTTTATTCGGTGCCGGAGCCACCAGTTTTTTATTTGAACGACGCGATGTTAAGAGCGTGAGGGTATCCATTTTTTGTTCCTAGTTGTTAAATCAGATAAAAAAGAGCGGAAATTCTAACATATTTTCTTGGTTTAGAAGAGAATTAAGCTAAAATTGAACGTGTTAAGCGAAAATTTATTTGTACCGGCTTTATTTTGTTTAACCGTTGCCGTTATTTTATAAAGCTTATTGTTTAACAAGCTTTTTTATTTATTATAGAAATAGTATTTTAACCACAGTTTTATTGAGCAAAAGGGCAGAAAATGCATTTTATTTTGAATATTGTTAAATGGTTATGGCGAGGACTGTGTTTCATCCGCGATCTCGTTATGAACGTGTTTTTTTTATGTTTTATGTTATTTGTTATCGTGCTGATGAACCTGTTTTTTGCGGAGCGGCAGCAGACGGTGTTAATCGGTGATCAAGGGGCGTTATTGCTAAATCTTGACGGCTACTTAACCGATAACCGGGATGAAGAAATAACATTGCGGAAAGCATTACGGGAACTCAATTCCGATCACGTACCACAACAAATTTCCACCTTTGACGTAGTTTATGCCATTGAAAATGCCGCCGATGATGACCGTATTAAAGGCCTGGTACTGGATCTGAATTATTTTCAGGGCGCGGATATGCCCGCCTTGACTTACATCGGTTCGGCGATTCAGCATTTTAAACAAAGCCGCAAGCCTGTGATTGCGATGGCGGATAATTACGGTCAGTCGCAATATTTACTGGCCAGCTATGCCGATGAAATTTACCTGAATCCTATCGGCGAGGTAGCGATAGAAGGGTTATCGATACAGAATTTATATTTTAAAAATCTGTTGGAAAAATTGGCGGTAACGCCGCATATTTTCCGTGTCGGCACCTATAAAGCCGCGGTGGAGCCGTTTTTACGCAATGATATGTCGCCTGAAGCTAAAAATAATTTACAGCGTTGGCTAACGGCTATGTGGCGGAATTATCGGAATACGGTGGCGGAAAACCGTCATATCCAGCCGGCCGCGGTATTGCCCGAGGTAAAAAATTATGTACAGGATTTAAAAAATCTGCGTGGAGACGGCACCGCCTATGCGACTCAGCGTAAATTGGTCAGCAAATTGGCAACGCGCTACGAAACTCGCAAATATCTCACCGCACTTTTCGGCGCGGGTGAGGACAATCAGCCGAAACTGCTGGAATTTAATGATTATCTTGCGGCGCTGCCTGATCGCATAAAAGGCGGCAGCGAATATCGCGATCCGACGGATAAAATAGCCGTAGTCAATGTGGAAGGCTCGATTATTGACGGCGACAGCTATGAGGAAAATGTAGGGGGAGACACGATAGCGAAATTGCTGCGTAAGGCTTTGGATGATAACAAGGTGAAAGCGGTAATACTGCGTGTCAACAGCCCGGGCGGCAGTGCTTTTGCCTCGGAAGTAATTCGTCAGGAAGTGGACGGTTTACAGCAGGCGGGTAAACCTGTGGTTGTCTCTATGGGGGCGATGGCCGCCTCAGGCGGATATTGGATTTCCAGCACCGCGGATTATATCGTGGCGGATAAAAATACCATTACGGGCTCCATCGGCATTTTCGCCATGCGTCCGACCTTTGAAAACAGTCTGAAAAAAGTCGGAATTAATACGGACGGTATAGCAACTTCCGCATTAAGTCAGAATTCGGGCTTAACCCCGCTGCCAACGGAATTAAGCAATATTTATCAACTACAAGTGGAACATGGTTATGATCGTTTCTTGCAGCTCGTCAGCCAAGGGCGGAAATTAACCAAATCAACCGTAGATAAAATCGCTCAAGGGCAGGTTTGGCTGGGCGAGGAAGCGTATCAGCACAAATTGATTGATGAACTGGGCAATTTCGACACAGCATTAAACAAAGCCATTGAGCTTGCGAAAGCCAAGTATCCTAACGCGCAAGATTTTTCCGTAGAATGGTTTACCGATGAAGACAGCGGATTATTAACTACCTTACTGAAAGATCTCAGACAGGAAACCAAGGCAACCTTGCAAGGAGCGTTGAACGAGTTTATCGGATTACCGGTCCGAGCCCGACAGGTTCAGCGGCAGTTGGGGCAACTAAGCAAATTCAATGATCCTAAAGGACAATATCTTTATTGCTTGAATTGCGGCACGGTAAAATAGCCGAAACCGGGTTAAAAAACAACCGACGGTTATTGAAAACATGTTTCATCTAGGTTATAACTGTGCGCGGTTTTTGTAACTATCTAAACTAACTAAGGGGAAAATAATGAAAAACTTAATAGCTGTTTTATGCATGACAATCGGATTAACGGCTTGCGTTTCCACGGAATTGTCAACACAAAATAAAACCTTTGATAAAGCAACGGATTCCCGCATCCGCGTATATGGCCAAAACGGTCGCCCGACCTTAATGGAGCTGGACATTAACGGCAAGCACGAAAAAATTTCCATCGGTGGCGGATTAGGACAAGCGTTTAGTTCCATGTTGCATATGAAAGATAATGAAAGTATCGGTATGCCCGCAACGGAATTAAGTAAAGATCCGTCCGCATATTCCCAGTTTGTTTCAGCTATTTTCTTTAAGGAATTTGTGATTCCCGCCGGCGGTGAAGTTAAGGTTAGAAGTGAGATTATGAGTATTCCCGTCACCTCGGTTGCTACGAACATAGTCGGAAATACCATATATAAAACGACTACAACCGTTTATCCGAAAGGTTGTAAGGGTAACGAAATCATTTTTATTCCTCAGGCGGGGCACGATTATGAAGTGGCGCCTATTGCTCCGGGAAATCATTGTAATCTGACAATTACCGATATTACCCAAAATCAATAAAAGACCAAAGTGCGGTGTCAAAAAATTGAGTTTTTCAGCACCGCACTTTGCGTTTACGCCATTTTGTCCAGCTCAAGTTCGGTTAAAAATTCAATAAAAGCTTTTACCTTTGCGGCGAGGTGGCGGCGGTGGGGATAAACGGCGTGCAGATCCAGCTGTTGATGTTTGTATTCGGGCAGAATTTCAACTAATGCACCCGATTTCAGTTCATCCTGTACTAAAAATACCGGTGAATTTATAATGCCTAAACCGGCTTTTGCCAACTGAACTAAGGTGAGCCCGTTATTCGCAATGACTCTGGACTGCATTTTTATTCGCTGTACCTTATTGTTAGGCGCTTTGAATTCCCAATAAATCTGATTGCCCGCCGCCTTATAAAGCAGGCAATCATGCTTTTGTAAATTCTCAGGTTTTTTCGGTATGCCGCGCGTCGCGAGATAATCGGGCGAGGCAACAAAACACATACTTGTGCTGGCTAGTTTTTTCGCCACCAGCGAACTGTCTTGCAGTGTGCCGATGCGCAGCGCAATGTCATAGCCTTCCGACATCAAATCCACGCGGCGATCGCTGAATTCCATTTCCACGTGCAGATTCGGGTTCGCCTTGATAAAGCGGGGCAGATTGGGCGCGATAAAGCGTAAACCGAAGTCCATTGGTACGGAAACCACTAAATTGCCGTATAAGGAAGTTGAGAGGTCACTAATGCTGGCGTCCGCTTCTGCCAGCTCCAGTAAAATAGGCTGGCAACGCTGATAATAAACGAATCCCGCTTCGGTCGGCATAATTTTGCGGGTTGTACGCTGCAGCAGACGGGTTTTAAGCTGTTCTTCCAGTTGAGCGACCAGTTTGCTTGCCATTGCCACCGAAATATTTTCAAATGCCGCGGCCTGGGTGAAGCTTTGTGTTTCAACCACCTTGCAGAAAACGGAAATTGCATTGAGTTTATCCATTTGGCTTTCCTTTAATAAAAAATAGTTGACCAACCCCCGACGGTTGGGCAATATAGCGACGATATTTGAAATGAGCACTGCCTTTTCACCTTCAGAAAAGTCGTAAACAGTGTTTATTTCAAATAGTTAAAACGAATTTTACACAAAACGGAACAATTAGGTAATAGAAATGAGCAAATCCTTGGTGATTGTGGAGTCGCCAGCCAAAGCGAAAACCATAAATAAATATTTAGGTAGTAACTATGTGGTAAAATCCAGCGTAGGTCATATCCGTGATTTACCTACAACAGCGGGAACTTCCGACGGTGAGAAAGCCAAACCTATTTCAACCAAGGGATTAAGTGCGGAAGAAAAGGAAAAAATCAAAAAAGAAAAAGAACGTAATGCGTTGGTAAAACGCATGGGCATTGATCCTTATCATGACTGGAAGGCCAATTATCAGATTTTGCCGGGTAAGGAAAAAGTGGTGGCGGAATTGAAGTCACTGGCGAAGAAAGCCGATCATATCTATCTCGCGACCGACTTGGATAGAGAAGGGGAGGCGATTGCATGGCATTTGCGCGAGGTAATCGGCGGCAATGATGAACGCTTCAGCCGTGTCGTCTTTAACGAAATTACCAAAAATGCCATTAAACAAGCGTTTGAAAAGCCCGAACAGCTCAATATTGATCGCGTAAACGCGCAACAGACACGTCGTTTTTTAGATCGTGTGGTGGGTTTTATGGTATCGCCGTTGCTATGGAAAAAAGTAGCGCGCGGTTTGTCCGCCGGACGAGTGCAATCGGTTGCGGTAAAACTGGTGGTGGAACGGGAACGCGAAATCAAAGCCTTTCAGCCGCAGGAATACTGGGAAGTTGCCGTATCAACGCAAACGGTGGACAAGAGCCGGATTCGCTTAGACGTTACGGATTTTAAAGGAAAAAAATTCGAGCCGAAAAATGCGGAACAAGCAAAGGTTGCGGTAGATTTTCTCCGGCAAGCGGATTATGTGGTAACAAACTTAGAAACCAAACCGACCAGTTCACGTCCGCGGGCGCCGTTTATTACTTCAACACTACAACAAACGGCGAGTACCAGATTAAGTTTTAGCGTGAAAAAAACCATGATGTTGGCCCAACGCTTATATGAGGCGGGTTACATTACCTATATGCGTACCGATTCAACCAATCTGAGCCAGGATGCGCTAAATATGGCCCGCAATTATATCGGTCGGCATTTTGGTGATAACTATTTGCCGGAGAAGCCGAATTTCTATTCCAGTAAAGACAATGCGCAAGAGGCGCACGAAGCGATTCGTCCTTCCGATATCAATGTGTCGGCTAATGACTTATCCGGCATGGAAAAAGATGCCGTGCGGTTATACGACCTGATTTGGCGCCAATTCGTGGCATGTCAAATGCCTGCCGCCCGGTATGACAGCACCACTTTAACCGTTCGGGCGGGAGATTACGATCTGAAAGCAAAAGGGCGAATCCTGCGGTTTGACGGTTGGACCAAGGTATTGCCTCAGCCGGGCAAATCGCCGGAAGATCAGGAACTTCCGTCTGTGGCTGTACAAGAGAAGCTTGATTTGCAAGCGGTAGAACCGCAGCAACATTTCACTAAGCCGCCCGCCCGTTTTACCGAGGCGGCATTAGTGAAGGAATTGGAAAAACGCGGTATCGGACGACCTTCCACTTATGCATCAATTATTTCTACCATTCAGGAACGCGGTTATGTGAGAATAGAAAACCGTCGTTTCTACGCAGAAAAAATGGGGGAAATCGTCACCGATCGGTTAAATCAATCCTTTGCGGAATTAATGAATTATGATTTCACCGCCGGCATGGAAGATATGCTGGATCAAATCGCCAATGGCAGAAAAAACTGGAAAACCGAGTTAAACCAATTCTTTAAGGATTTTTCCGGCCAGTTAAGTCAAGCCGAACTGGACGAACTTGAGGGCGGAATGAAACCGAATAGTTTGGTGTTAACGGATATTCATTGTCCGACCTGTGGTCGTAACATGGCAATCCGTACCGCCAGTACCGGGGTTTTCCTTGGTTGTTCGGGTTACGCCTTGCCGCCGAAAGAGCGGTGTAAAACCACCATTAATCTGATTCCCGAAACGGAATTGCTGAATGTACTGGATAATGAATCGGAAACTAAGGCGTTGATGGAACGTAAACGTTGTCCGAAATGCGATACGGCAATGGATAGTTATCTCATTGACGCTCACCGTAAATTGCATATTTGCGGCAATAATCCGAACTGTGACGGCTATATCGTAGAAAAAGGTTCATTCAAAATCAAAGGCTACGACGGCCCGATAGTGGAATGTGATAAGTGCGGTGCGGATATGCATCTGAAACTGGGCCGCTTCGGCAAATACATGGCTTGTACCGCCTGCGATAATACCAGAAAAATACTCAAAAATGGCGAAGTTGCCCCGCCGAAAGAAGAGGCCGTACCGTTCCCGGAATTACGCTGCGAAAACGGCGACGATTATTTTGTACTGCGTGACAGCGTACGAGGTGTGTTTATGTCGGCAAGCAGTTATCCGAAAGTGCGGGAAAGTCGCCCGGCCAAGGTGAAAGAACTGGCGCAATATCGTGATCGATTGCCGGAAAAATTCCAATATCTTGCGGACGCTCCGCAAGCTGATCCTGAGAGCAATGACGCCGTGATTCGCTATAAAACCAAAGAAAAACGCCAATATGTTACTTCGCTGACCAAAGAAGGTAAAAACAGCAAATGGACAGTGGATTATATCGACGGTAAATGGGTCGAAGCGAAAAAATAGCCCATTCTTATCAATGAAAGTGCGGTGTTAAAAAATTGAATTTTTCGACACCGCACTTTTTTATAAATCATTAACGGAAAATTTCCGCATGGTTATTCACACGAATATTTAATAACAGAATATAAAGGGGGAGAGCATAATCTGCTCCGTCCCTGATTATTTTTTAATGAGCTTCTTTTTTATTGAAAAGCGTTACCGCAATAAATCCAAACGCGAGGAAACATGCGATGATCAGAGCGTAAAACCCGCCGTCCCAGCCATAGAGATCAACCAGTTTACCCATTACCCAACCCGCGGAGGCCGACCCGAGCAGATAGCCGAATAAACCGGTTAAACCCGTGGCGGTGCCTGTCGCTACGCGAGGAACAAGGTCAGCGGCCTGTAAACCGATCATCATGACGGGGCCGTAAATCAGAAAACCGATAGCAATCAAACAGATATTATCGACCAACGGATTACCTTCAGGGTTTTTCCAGTACACAATAACGGCTATCAGCACTCCCGTTAAGAACAGTAGCATCGGTGGGGCACGATGGCCTTTGAATACTCTGTCGCTGAGATAACCGCTGGCGAGCATGCCGAAAATACCCGCATATTCATAGAGAAAATATGCCCAGCTTTGCTTATCCACAGAAAAATGTTTCACCTCTTTAAGGTAGGTCGGCGCCCAGTCGATAATACCGTAGCGGATGAAATACACAAATACATTGGCGATGGCGATCGCCCAGAGGAATTTGTTGTTCACAATATATTTGCGGAAAATGTCCATGGCGGATAATGTATCGGCGGATTGTACCTTTTCGATGACTTTTTCACCCCGCCATTCATCCACGGGCGGCAAGCCTTGGGATTCCGGGGTATCCCGCATGAGGTAGAACATGATAAATGCCAGCACGATGGCAATTAGTGCCGGTAAATAGAATAAAGATTGCCAAGTGCCGAAAATCGCCAGGCCGAGAATGGCGAGCGGACCGATCAACCCGCCACCGAGATTATGGGACACATTCCACCAGCTCCACCACGAACCCCGTTCGGATCTGGCAAACCAGTTGGTCATGGTTTTCGCTCCCGGTGGATAACCCATTCCTTGGAACCAACCGTTAAAGGTCGCCAGCACGATCATAATCGGAATGGATGCCAGTACGCCCGGTACCAGCCCGAAAATCAGGCTGATCACGGCAGAACCCAGCAATCCGATAGTAATAAAATATTTCGGATTGGAACGATCCGATACGTTTCCCATAACAAATTTACTGATTCCGTAGGCAAGGGAAAGTGCCACGCCTACCGTGCCTAAATCCGCCTTGGTAAAGCCATATTCGTCAATCAGGTAGGGGATTGCCAGTGAGAAATTTTTGCGGATTAAATAATAAGCGGCGTAGCCGATAAACACACCGGTAAAAACCTGCCAGCGCAGCCGTCTGTATTCGTCATCAATATTACCCGTTTTACGTGGAATAGGAGGAGAAGCTTTAAGATAGGAAAACATATTTAACTCCTTATAGTATATTAAATAAATATATGTTATATTGCGAAGCCCGCTTAGATAGTTTACAACTTTTGCGGTCAAGAACTAGACAGCAAAGCGGGTGGATACCTTGCGATTTTCAGAGTTTTATTACCCATTTTTAGGAAGCTATGCAGAATTTAAATTATAAAATCAAAACGTTACGCGAGCTTAACCAACTTTCACAAGAACAAATGGCAGAAAAAATGCAGATGTCATTAAATAGTTATGCAAGACTCGAACGGGGTGAAACAAAATTAAGCATTGAGAAGCTGGAACAGATTGCACATATATTTCACATGGATGCGCTTGAATTTATGCAATCGGCAAATAAAGGCATTTATTTTATGCTCAATGACAGCGCGGATAATAATAGCGTGACTTATTACAGCGGCGACGATAAATTTGCCATTGAAAATAATTTTCTCAAGCAAATTGTTGAAGACAAAAACAATATTATTCAACAACAAAAACAGGAAATTGAAGCATTAAAAGAAATTATTGCTTTATTAAAACAAAAAGAAAATAACTGATATGATTACAAAGTGCGGTGTCAAAAACTTGAATTTTTAACACCGCACTTTTTCCGCTATCTTACAATTTCATAACAAGGTTCATACGCCTCTCCGGTAGGCAATTTCATACGGTGTTGTTGCACGAAATCCTGTAGCAGAGCATCCATTTTCGCCATCAATTCGGGATCGCCGTGTAATTTGAATTTGCCAAGTTCGTCGATTTTATCCTGCGTATCGGGCTTGATATTGCCGGCCACAATACCAGAGAAAGCCCGACGCAGATTAGCGGCTAAATCCACGGTGGACTGATTTAAATGCAGGTTTAAATTCGCCATATTTTCATGAGTCGGATTAAACGGATGTTGAAATTCCGGACTGATATTCAATGACCAGTTAAAACTGTAGCTGTCGCAATTTTCCCGCCGTGAAGCTTTCACTTCCGCCATGGCGTTTTCATGTGACGGGCCACCATCACAGGATCATCAATAATTATCTGATAGAGTGATTGCGCTTCTTTACCGAGCGTTTCACCCACAAAACGGTCAATCGCTTCAAAATAGGCGGTATTTTCTTTCGAGCCGGTCAGAATAAGCGGTAATTTTTGTATTTTATTATGCGGATTTAGTTTTATGCCGAGGATAAACATAAATTCTTCAAATGTGCCGGGACCGCCGGGGAAAATCACTACACCATGTCCCAAACGCACAAACGCCTCAAGACGCTTTTCGATATCCGGCATGATAATCAGCTCATTTACAATCGGATTCGGTGGCTCGGAGGCGATAATCGAAGGTTCGGTAATACCGATAAAACGGCTGTTTTTATAACGCTGGTTGGTATGCCCGATAGTCGCTCCTTTCATCGGGGCTTCCATTACTCCGGGTCCGCAGCCTGTGATGATATTGAGCTCCCGCAGTCCTAATTCCAGCCCCACCGCGCGGCAATACTGGTATTCCACCTCATTAATAGAGTGGCCGCCCCAGCATACGATAAGGTTGGGATCTTCCCCCCGATTGAAGGCTTTGGCGTTGCGAAGAATGGAAAATACTTCGTTGGTGATATGTTTGCTGTCGGTTAAATCCAGCGGGTTAATACGTTGATTCATCAAATTCACGAACAGAATATCACGCAAAACGGCAAATAAATGAAACTGAATATTGCGGATCATCGCGTCATCTACGAATGCCGTTTCCGGCGGATTGCGGAGTTCCAGCACTACGCCGCGTTCACGAGCGACCAGATTAATATCAAAATCGGGATATTTGTTAAGCAAGGCTCGGCTGTCATCCGTCACCGCGCCCGAATTCAGCACGGCAAGAGAACTATTACGATAAAGAGAATAAAGCTTGCTTTTGGCTTTTTTAGCAAGGGATTCCACCTCCAGATGAGACAGCTCTTCCATGCTGCCGCGAGGATTGACGTAATGAATATTACTCATAAATTTTCCTAATGTTAGATGATTATTGACGTGCCATACGCCGATTGGCCGGTACCGCTTCAAAGTTGGAACGGAACGGGTTGATATCCAGTCCGCCGCGACGGGTGTAGCGAGCGTAAACACTAAGCTTTTCAGGCTGAGCAAATCGCATTAAATCGCAGAAGATACGTTCCACGCATTGTTCGTGGAACTCGTTGTGCTGACGAAATGAGACAACGTAACGTAAAAGTTTCTCACGGTCGATTTTTCTGCCCGCATAGTGAATTTGCAACGAACCCCAGTCGGGTTGGCGGGTAATTAAACAGTTTGATTTCAATAAATGGCTCACCAGGATTTCTTCGACCGATTCATCTGAAACACAATTTTGCAGCCATTGCGGGTTAAATCCGTAATCCTCAATTTCAATATCCAGCCCGTCAATGCATTCACCTTGAAAGGAAACCAGCGGAGAACCGGTATAATCCGCTAATTGATACAGACGAACCTTTACTTCGCCCTCGGCACAGTCACATAAATCCCGCTGCATGGTCTGGCGCACCTCATCAAAAGAGGTGAATTTGGTTTGATTGAAGCTGTTTAAATAAAGCTTAAAGCTTTTAGATTCAATTAAATTGGCGGAACGATAATCGATTTCCACATCGGCAATCGCAACCTGCGGCACGCCTTTCGGATTAAGCCAGGAAACTTCATAAGCGGTCCAAATGTCCGCACCTCGGTCGAAAGGCTGTTGCCGGCTGATACCGAGTCCATCACGATTCAAACGTCGCGGCACGGGCTGCAATAAGCTGCGATCGTAATGGCTGACATAGGCGGTTTTTTGTCCTAATTTGAGATTTTTCAGACTGTTATCTTGATAATCCATTGTTATTCCTTAAAGAAAATTCCATGAGATATTGGAAATTAAGCGGCATTTATCACATTTAAAATGAAATTGGTCAAACAGCGGCCGCGGCAGCGCCCATTCGCCTCCGCATATCGGACAACGGCGATGTTGTTCCGCTTGCAGACTTTCGCCGCCCACGCGATAAAGATAATAATAGGTCGGCACGCCGCTGTGCCGCTCAATGGCTTGAGCCAAATAATAACCGTGTTTGAACAGGTTGCTGTCAGTATCGGAAATTTCATGCAATGCCTGTCGTTCCAACACTGCGCCGTTCATTTGCAGCTGATCGCATGCCTGCCAGTTTTCCTGCCATTTGATTAAATCCATGCTCAAGTGCGGTGCTTTTTTAAGCTGTTTGTAAAGTGGAATCGGCGCAAGATGATCACCGCAATGCAGGGGAGAACACACTTGCAGATAAGTAGTGTGCAGTATCTGCCATGCGGGTTTTTCACCCGCAAAAGTAATATCGGAATTTAAATCTTCACCCACGATTTGAAAACTCGAAAAAATAACACCGCATTTTTGTGCATTTTCCAGTACACGCTCGACTTCCGCGTTGTTATAGTCGGGTAACAGGCTCTGTTGTTCGGGACAAATCACCCGCGCCGCCAAGCCCGTTTCACCTTCCTGTTCCGCGGGAAAAACAGGAATTTCCCGCTCGATAATTTGCCCGTTATAACGCCATTGATCAATCACTTGATTAACTGCCGCCGTTTGTTGAAGGCGTTGTTCGACTTGATCGATTCTGAAAAAAACTTCCACTAAATACATTTTATGTTTTGGCTTTAGCGCCGGTTTGGTTAGAATGTGACATCATAACCTATAACGATTTTGAGGTCTATTTTGTCGATTCATTTACAAGCAAAAAAACATTTACACCAGCTTTATTTAGTGATGAATGAATTAGATTTATGGCAAACCGTGCCACCTGCCGCCGAAGCGTTCCAAAGCACCGAGCCTTTTGCCATTGATACGATGACGGCGGCGCAATGGCTGCAATGGATTTTTATTCCGCGTATGCATGCTTTAATCGAAAGCAATGGCGAATTGCCGTCTCAAATTGCCATTTCGCCTTATATTGAAGAAGCGTTGAAAGAACTCGACGGTCTTCCGAGATTATTAAGCCCGATCATCAGTATTGAAGCCTTATTAAAACGACAATAACCCAATCCCGGGCTAACTTGCGCCCCCGCAAACGGACAACCATAAGTCCCTTGTATCGAAGTATCGAGCGATGTCATTGCCTCCGTAAAAGCCATTAACGTCAGCCACATGGCATCACGCCACACTACCAATCCTCATGTAAGTTTGTATAAAGTGATCGAAACCATGCACGAAACCGGCCGCCAAATACCGCAAAACTTCACAAGGCAGGTTGCCCGCCCTACTCTTTCATTTTGTGCAAGCGCATCATAACATCATATAACAAATTAATAGTCAATTTTACAGTTGGGTAATTGGTTTTGTAACCAAATTCTGTCTGACCCAGGAATTTTATTATTTTTCAAGTTTAAATAAGTTAATTTTGATAAATGAGATAATGGAGTAATATCAGTAATATTGTTTTCCGATAAACCTAGACATGTTAAATTTATTAAGTTAGATAATGGAGTAATATCAGTAATATTGTTTTCCGATAAACCTAGACATGTTAAA
>JAWHQP010000003.1:0-309954 GCA_032586195.1 Pasteurellaceae bacterium LIM206
ACGTGGTGGCGTGCGGCGGCTCGTGGTTTGTGGAGAAGAAACTGATTAACAGCCGGAATTGGGATGAAATCGGACGCCTGGCGAGAGAGTCGGTTGCGTTGGTTCGTCAATAGTCGGTTATTGGTTCGTTAATAATAGGCTAAAGTGCGGTGCTGTTTTTCAGAGTTTTGAAAACACCTGAAATCAGCACCGCAGTTTGGTTTTTAATCAGTTAGTAAAATAAGGGATGCATCGGCATCCCTTTGTATTCATGATAAATTTAGTTTTTAAACGCATCCCCCAAACAAGGCTGGATGCGGTTTAAAATTTCTTTCGCGATACGCGGGGCGGCGGCTACAATGTGACCTGAGGTGAGGTAGGAATGACCGCCGATAAAGTCGGTGACCAGGCCGCCGGCTTCACGCACGATCAATTCGCCCGCCGCGCAATCCCATGCTTTAATGCCGATTTCAAAATAACCGTCCACCCGATTTGCCGCCACATAGCCCAGATCCAATGCGGCGGAACCCGTACGGCGGAAGTCGGCGCAGTCTTCAATCAGGCTTTGCATAATTGCAAAATGCATGTTCATATAACGTTTTTGTTTAAACGGGAAACCTGTCGTTAATACGCTGCCGGTTAATTCGCGTTTAGGCTCGACGCGCAGACGGATATCGTTTAATTTTGCTCCTTCGCCGCGTACGGCGGTGAATAATTCGTTTTTGATCGGATCGTAAACCACGCCTACCTCCGTGCGACCTTTGACACGAATGGCGATAGAAACGGAGAAATGAGGGAAACCTTTAATGAAATTGGTCGTGCCATCTAGCGGATCGATAATCCATTGTATATCGGTGTCTTTACCTTCTAACGCGCCGCTTTCTTCCGTAATAATAGTGTGAGTCGGATAAGACTGGCGGATAACATCAATAATCGCAGCCTCAGAGGCTTTATCTACGCTGGTCACATAGTCATTGCTGCTTTTTTCGACGGTTTGGATATCTTCACGGCGTTCATAACTTTTAGCAATAATATTGCCCGCTTTTCGTGCCGCACGAATTGCGATATTTAACATTGGATTCATAATTTATTTCCACTAGATTTTAAAGAACAGGCTGATTCGCCAATGGGCGAATTCGGCACGCATTATATGTAATATCGGCGGGAATTGCCAGTAGTCGGAAAAAATTTAAAAAAGTTGAGTGATTTTAAAGGTTATCATGATAGAATAACCACAAAATTTACTTGGAATGTAAACGGGATGTTAAAACAAATACGCATTGTTTTGGTTGAAACCTCACATAGCGGCAATATCGGTTCAGCCGCTCGGGCGATGAAAACCATGGGGTTGAGTGAACTTTATTTGGTATCGCCGAAACAAGGTATTGACGAACAGGCGATCGCATTAGCCGCGGGCGCGGAAGATGTGGTGAAAAATGCGGTGATTGTCGGCAATTTCGATGAGGCGGTGGCGGATTGTTCTCTGGTTATCGGCACCAGCGCCAGATTACGTCATTTACAGGGCACCTTAATCGAACCGCGTGAATGTGGTGAGAAAGTGGTTCGGCACGCGCGAAACGGTCATATCGCCATTGTGTTCGGACGTGAACGTATCGGTTTAACCAATGATGAGCTGCTCAAATGCCGTTATCATTTGACCATTCCCGCTAACCCTGATTATTCCTCGTTGAATTTAGCCATGGCGGTGCAGCTGGTGAGTTATGAGCTGCGTATGGCGTGGTTAACACAGGAACGCACTGTTACTGCAATAGCTCAAACCGATACAGCGGTGGATAGTCAGCCCACGGCACAGGATTTAGAACATTTCTTTGCCACCACCGAATCGGTTTATCAATCCTTAGGTTTTATTAAAAATCAAGGAGTTATGCAGAAATTACGGCGGCTTTATCAGCGCGCGGCAATTGAAAAAAATGAGCTGAACATCTTGCAGGGAATGCTAAGTGCGGTGCAGAAACTGCGAGTTTTGCCAAAGGATTGATAGTTGACGAATTTAGTTGGTTATGTAACTATTGCAAACGGTTATTTTATTTAAAGGAAAGTACGAATGAAATTAACTTCAAAAGGGCGCTATGCCGTAACGGCGATTTTAGATATTGCCATTAACGCCGGGACGGATCCCGTAACACTGGCGGATATTTCGGAACGACAGAATATCTCGCTTTCTTATCTGGAACAGCTTTTTGCCAAATTGCGCCGTTACGGCTTAGTGAAAAGTGTGCGCGGGCCGGGCGGCGGTTATAAATTGGCCAAACCCGCAAATGAAATTTCTGTCGGTATGGTTATCGCCGCCGTGAATGAAAATATCAGCGTGACCCGTTGTCTCGGGCAGGGTAACTGCAAAGGCGGCAGCGTATGCCTGACTCATTCGTTGTGGGAAGAATTGAGCAATCGCATTGAGGATTTTCTGAATACGATTACATTAGGTGAATTGGTCAGCAAGCATCATGCCAAAGAAGGGCATCATGATTTTGAAAGTCTTTTGCTGATCAACGGTTAAAATTAGCGGATTAAATAAGACTGCATCCACATGACTAAAAGTGCGGTGCTGTTTTTGTCAGTTTTTAAAACGGAGTGAAGGAAGAATGAAATTACCCATTTATTTGGATTATGCGGCGACTTGCCCGGTAGATAAGCGTGTAGCGGAAAAAATGATGCAGTATATGACTATCGACGGTATTTTTGGTAACCCCGCGTCACGTTCGCATAAATTCGGCTGGCAGGCGGAAGAAGCTGTCGATATCGCCCGTAACCAAATCGCCGATTTAATCGGCGCGGACAGCCGTGAAATCGTGTTTACCTCAGGCGCAACCGAGTCGGACAATCTCGCCATTAAAGGGGCCGCACATTTCTATCAGACTAAGGGCAAGCACATCATTACCTGCAAAACCGAGCACAAAGCCGTGCTGGATACCTGCCGTCAGCTTGAACGGGAAGGTTTTGAAGTAACTTATCTCACCCCGAAATCAGATGGTTTAATCGATCTGGATGAGTTGAAAGCGGCACTGCGCCCGGACACGATTTTAGTTTCCATTATGCACGTGAATAATGAAATCGGCGTTATTCAGGATATCGCGGCGATCGGTGAATTATGCCGTGCCAACAAGACTATTTTTCACGTGGACGCGACACAATCCGTAGGCAAATTACCGATCAACCTGGCTGAACTGAAAGTGGATCTGATGTCGATGTCCAGCCACAAATTATACGGGCCGAAGGGTATCGGCGCTTTATATGTACGGCGTAAACCGCGTGTGCGCTTAGAGGCGATTATCCACGGCGGCGGCCACGAACGCGGTATGCGTTCAGGCACCTTGGCCGTTCATCAGATTGTCGGCATGGGTGAGGCTTATCGTATCTGCAAAGAAGAAATGGCAACCGAAATGCCGCGTATTAAAGCTTTACGCGACCGCTTATACAACGGCTTGAAAGACATTGAAGAAACCTATGTAAACGGTTCGATGGAACATCGGGTGGATAATAATTTAAACATCAGCTTTAACTTTGTGGAAGGCGAATCCCTGATGATGGCGCTGCGCGATATCGCGGTGTCTTCGGGTTCTGCCTGTACTTCCGCCAGTCTAGAGCCGTCTTACGTGCTGCGCGCGTTAGGGCTGAATGATGAATTGGCGCATAGTTCGATTCGTTTCACTCTGGGGCGTTACACCACGGAAGAAGAAATTGATTACACCATTGATTTAGTAAAAAGTGCGGTGCTGAAATTAAGAGAATTATCACCGCTTTGGGATATGTTCAAAGAAGGTGTCGATTTAAGCACGATTGAATGGTCGCACCATTAATTTATCGGAATATGCCTGTTGCCGGTTTGATTTTGCCGAGACAGGCCATATTTTGCGTATATGAATTTAAAATATAAGTTTAGTTATTAAAATTAAGGAATTTTAACATGGCATATAGCGAAAAAGTGATTGATCACTATGAAAATCCGCGTAATGTGGGTTCATTTGATAAAAAAGCGGCGGATATCGGCACCGGTATGGTAGGGGCTCCCGCCTGCGGTGACGTCATGCAGCTGCAAATTAAAGTCAGCGAAGACGGTATCATTGAAGATGCGAAATTTAAAACCTATGGCTGCGGTTCGGCGATTGCCTCCAGCTCGCTGATTACCGAATGGGTGAAAGGTAAATCCTTGGATGAAGCGGGCGCTATCAAAAACAGTCAGATTGCGGAAGAACTTGAATTGCCGCCGGTGAAAGTGCACTGTTCTATCTTGGCTGAAGATGCCATTAAAGCCGCTATCGCAGATTATAAAGCGAAAAAGGGAGCATAATTTCCGTGTTGGTATAACGTTGTGCCAACCGTTTAATTTGGAGTAGAGGAATGGATGTAGAACAATTCAGTGTTGCCGAAGACGGGAAAACCCGCCATGAGGCGACGATCAGCCTTACCGCCAATGCCGCCGATCACGTGAAGAAATGTCTGGCAAGCCGTGGCAAAGGCATAGGCTTACGTTTAGGCATTAAAACTTCAGGCTGCTCGGGATTGGCTTATCTGCTTGAGTTTGTTGATGAACTGAATGCGGACGATAATGTTTTCGAGCAGCAAGGCGTGAAAGTCGTGGTTGATAGCAAAAGCCTGGTGTATTTAAACGGCACGCAACTTGATTTCGTCAAGGAAGGTTTAAACGAAGGTTTCAAATTCACCAATCCGAACGTAAAAGATCAGTGCGGTTGCGGTGAAAGTTTCAATGTTTAGCAAACAAAAATATGATCACAAACCCATTTGCGTTATTTGATTTACCCGTTGACTTCAATGTAGATCAGGCGGCGTTGTCCGCCCGTTATCTGGCTTTACAGAAATCCCTGCACCCTGACAATTTCGCTCATGCGAGCGGACAGGAACAGCGCTTAGCCATGCAGAAATCGGCGGAAATAAATGATGCGTTACAGATTCTGAAGGACCCTATCGCCCGAGCGGACAGCATTATTGCCATTCATACGGGTGAGCAGCAAGATTTAGAACAAAAAAGCAATCATGATATGACATTTCTGATGCAGCAATTAAGCTGGCGCGAGCAGTTGGAAGAAATCGAACATAACCGGGATGTCACTGCCTTGGCGGATTTCACCGCTCAGGTGGAGCAGTCCCGGCAGGCATATTCGGCGGAAATCAACACCGCACTTGCCGAACGGAATTGGCGGCAGGCTCAAATGCTCAATGACAGATTACGCTTTATCCGCAAGCTGACGGATGAAATTGAGCGTATTGAAGAAACTCTGGCGGGTTTTTAAATTTATATAAGTATTAAAAGAAAAGATAAAAATTATGGCATTACTTCAGATTGCTGAACCGGGTCAAATGGCGGCACCTCATCAACATAAGCTGGCGATAGGCATCGATTTAGGCACGACCAATTCGTTAGTTGCGACTGTTCGCAGTGCCAACGCGGAAATTTTATCGGATGAACAAGGGCGTCCGTTACTGCCTTCCGTGGTGAACTTCGGCGAACAAGGCCGGGTTTCCGTAGGGTATGAGGCAAGTGCAATGGCCAGTCGGGATCCGCAGAATACCGTTATTTCCGTTAAACGTTTAATCGGTCGTAGCCTGCATGACGTGCAACAGCGTTACCCTAATTTGCCTTATCGGTTTACCCAAACGGAAAACGGCTTACCATTGATTCAGACCCGACAGGGCGCGGTGAGTCCGATTGAAGTATCCGCTGAAATTCTTAAAAAACTCACCGCACTTGCCGAACAACGCCTTGGCAGCGAGCCGGCCGGCGCCGTGATTACGGTACCTGCTTATTTTGATGACGCACAACGCCAAAGTACCAAAGACGCGGCGAAACTGGCGGGATTAAAGGTATTGCGTCTGCTGAATGAGCCCACCGCCGCGGCTATCGCCTATGGTCTGGACAGTGGGCAAGAAGGTGTGATAGCCGTATATGATCTGGGCGGTGGCACCTTTGATATTTCCATTTTACGTTTATCTAAAGGCGTGTTTGAAGTGCTGGCGACAGGCGGTGATACCGCGCTCGGCGGTGATGACTTTGATCATTTGCTTGCCGACTGGATTGTGGCGCAATCGGGCGTTCAGCCGGCAACGGAACGACAAAAACGCGAGTTAATCGAACTGGCCACGCAAATCAAAATTGCCTTAACGGACGCGGCGGAGGCAACCGTTCAATATGGCGATTGGTCGGGAACTGTCAGCCGTGACCAGTTTAATCGGTTGATCCAACCGCTGGTGAAACGCTCATTGCTGGCGTGCCGTCGGGCTTTAAAAGACGCGCATGTGACGACGGCCGAGGTGCGGCAGGTGGTGATGGTCGGCGGCTCTACCCGCGTGCCGTTTGTGCGTGAACAGGTCGGCGAATTTTTCCAACGTCAACCGCTGACTTCGATTGATCCGGATAAAGTGGTGGCACTGGGGGCGGCGATTCAGGCAGATATTCTGGTCGGGAATAAACCTGATGCCGAAATGCTGTTGCTGGATGTTATTCCGCTTTCCTTGGGAATCGAAATTATGGGCGGTATGGTGGAAAAAATCATTCCCCGCAATACCACCATTCCCGTGGCCCGGGCCCAGGAGTTTACCACGTTTAAAGACGGACAGACGGCAATGTCGATACATGTGGTTCAAGGCGAGCGGGAAATGGTGGCGGATTGCCGTTCTCTGGCCCGTTTCACCTTGCGCGGCATTCCGTCCATGGCGGCGGGAGCAGCTCATATCCGAGTGACTTATCAAGTGGATGCGGACGGTTTGCTCAATGTGACGGCAATGGAAAAATCCACCGGCGTGCAATCCTCCATTCAGGTGAAACCTTCCTATGGTTTAACCGATGATGAAATTACCAAGATGCTGAAAGCCTCAATGGAAAATGCTAAACAGGATATTGACGCCCGTTTACTGGCCGAACAGCGGGTTGAGGCACAGCGGGTTATCGAGAGTGTGCGTTCGGCTCTGGCTCAGGATCAGGATTTATTAAACGAAACCGAGTTAAGTGCGGTGCTGAAATCTTTAGTTTCGCTGGAACAATTACAGCAGCAGAATGACACGATGGCAATCAAGCGGGGCATTAAAGCCTTGGATGCCGCCACACAAGAGTTTGCCGCCCGTCGCATGGATAAATCGATTCGTTCTGCGTTGGCGGGTCATTCCGTTGACGATATTTAACCGGGGCGTGTGCCTTGAATTTAATTTGGAAAGTAGGAATACAGAATGCCAAAAATCATTTTTTTACCTCATGAAAGACTTTGTCCCGATGGTATGGTGGTGGATGCCGCGGCGGGCGATAATTTACTTGAAGTCGCTCTGGATGCCGGTATTGAAATCGAGCACGCCTGTGACGGTTCATGTGCCTGTACCACGTGCCACACCATTATTCGTGAGGGCGGCGACAGTCTCAACGAACCGTCCGACGCGGAAGAGGATATGCTGGATAAAGCGTGGGGGCTGGAAGTGGACAGCCGTCTGAGTTGTCAATGCCGTATCGGTGATGAAGATTTAGTGGTGGAGATTCCTAAGTATAGCCTGAACCACGCGCGGGAGGAGAATCATTAATGAAATGGCAGGACAGTCAACAGATTGCGGAAGCACTCTATGATCTCAATCCCGGTTTGGATCCCCGCACCGTTCGCTTCACCGATCTGCACCAATGGATTTGTGATTTGCCCGGATTTGATGATGATCCCGAAAAATCCAACGAAAAAATCCTCGAAGCTGTTTTGCTGTGCTGGCTGGATGAATACGAATAAGGCTCAAGTAAAAATCCGCCGTTAGCGGCGGATTTTTTTATGCTCAAAGTGCGGTGCTGTTTATGGCAGTTTTGCCAATACGCAGTAACCGGCCTCAATTCCCTCAATGTTATAATCCGTATCAGCGCAAATAAAGACGGATTCGCCTTGCTTGAGACAAAGTGCGGTGTCGTTTTGACGAATTTTGATGCGCCCTTGCATCACGAATAAAATTGCCGCTCCGCTGCGGGTTTTGTCGGAGAAGCGGCTGCCCGCCCGGTAACGGATGTTTTCCAAGGCAAAATCCTTTGCCGGCGTGCTGTACACGAAAGGGTTCTGATCGGCGGGAGCCGGCGGGATGATTTGCGGAATCACTTCCCGACAGTCAATAATTTTTAATAGCTGCGGAATATCCACATATTTTGAAGTTAAACCGCCGCGGATAACGTTATCCGAAGCCGCCATCAGTTCAATATTCTGCCCGCGCAAATAAGCGTGCGGGATGCCCGCATCTTGATAAATACCCTCACCGATTTTGAGGTGCACGATATTGAATAAATAGAAACAGACTAAACCCGCATCTAATTTTTCGCGGGGAATGTCCAGCGTTTCCATGCTGTAAAGCACCCAATAGTCGGGATTTTCCGGTGCTAATTCGCCGCGTGCATAAGCCGTTTGATTGGTTTCAATAATCGGCAACAACCAGCCGGCCAATTCGGCCTGATCGGCTTGCATGATGTCAGCGTAGAAACTATGCAGATCCCGTATCGCCAGTCTATCCGCAAGTGCGGTGAGGGAAGGGCGAGTTTTTAAAGTTTGCAGGATGCGAGATTTGGTTTTGAAACCGTGCAGCAGCCAGAAATCGGATAAGGCAATCATCATTTCCGGTTTGTGATTGTTATCTTTGTAGGTGCGTTTGGGATCTTTTAGATCAATGCCTTTGGCGTTTTCTTCCGCAAAGCCCGCTTCCGCTTCTTTTTTGGTCGGGTGTAATTGGATAGAAAGCGGTTTTTTTACATCGAGGATTTTCAGTAAGTAGGGCAATTCGTCACCGAAGACGGCACGACTGGCATCGCCTAATACTTGTGGATTCTGTTTTATGAACTCGGTCAGCGAGAAGTTTTTTCCTTCCGCTTCAATGGTAGAGGGTGCGGAAGGATGAGCGCCTAGCCACCATTCCGCGTAACATTGATTTTTTTGCTTTGCCATGCCGAGCAGGTCGGGTAGATAGTCTGTTCCGCCCCAAATATAGTGCTGTAACGCACCGGTAAGTTTATAAATACCAGCCATCTTTTTTACTCTGTCCGTTTGTGTTGTGAGGATGAATCTTTATAGCCGCCGAAAAATGCCACGACGGCGTCCGTATCGGATTGTGACGTCAGTTGTGCTAAAAGGCGTCTGCCGTTTTTCAGATCAATAACAATGATGTTATCGTTAGCGAGGTTAATCTGCCGGATTTTATCATATTCGAGATAAAGATTACCGAAGAAAAAGCCTTTTTCTTTTAATACCAGCGTCGGCGAACGGATAAATGCGCCATATATGATAAGAATGATCGCCGTCGCCAATAGAAATAAGGTGAAGCTTTGCATCATGTTAATTTCTGCAAATGATTGGTAAATAATCAAACCAAGCAGAATAATTAAAATGATAGCATCGGTTTTTCCCTGTTTTTTCAAGCGGACTTTGAGTTTGGTTTTTCCTTTCAGCCAATCCATGCCGAATTGATCATAAACGGCATAAATAAAGAAAACACCGATAAAAAGCAATAAGATAATGTTAATCATAGATGGAACCGAATAGAAGAAAGGACGCTCAAAGCGTCCTTTAACGTGGTTTAAATCTCGGTGATTACGCCAGCCAGCCTGTCCAAGCTCCGAAAATACCGATTGCGAAGAAACCGATAATAATCCAGAGTGCGTTTACACGGTTGCGTAATAACCACATACAGGCAAAGGTGACAAGCAATGGCAATAAGCCCGGCATTAAACTGTCGAGAATACTCTGTACCGTGGTGATTTCAGTGGTGCCGTCCTGTTTCTGGATGACGGACACGACCAACGGCACATTAATGCTGGTCCATTTCTGCACCAAGGCCCCCATAATAAACAGACCGAGAATAGAGGCGCCTTCGGTCAGTTTTTGCAGTAAACCGCCGCTCATATCGCCCACAACATCCAGGCCTTTTTTGTAGCCGTAGGTAACACCGTAATAACGGGTGGCCAAACGCACTAAGTTGAAGAGAACGAAGAACAGGATTGGGCCGAGAATATCGCCGTTCAACGCCAGTCCGGCACCTAATGCGGCGAAAATTGGACGGGCGGTTCCCCAGAAGATCGGATCGCCCACGCCCGCCAATGGCCCCATCAGACCCACTTTGATACCGTTAATGGCGGAGTCTTCGATTTCTTTACCGTTGGCACGTTGTTCTTCCATCGCAATGGTCACACCGAGTACGGGAGCAGCAACGAATGGTTGGGTATTGAAGAATTCAAGGTGGCGTTTAATGGCCGCCTTGCGTTCCGGTGAATTCGGATCCGGATATAACCGTTTGATAACAGGCACCATGGAGTAGGCAAAACCTAAAGCCTGCATACGTTCAAAGTTCCATGAACCCTGGAAAAGATTAGAACGCATTACAACCGCATTCAAATCACTTTTGGTTACTTTTTTAATTTCAGTTGTCATCTTTGAATTCCTATTAATCAAGTCTGTTATCTAAGCCGTTATCATTAGTAACCACAACGGTTTGTTGTTGGCTTTTGTTGTATTTAGGATGTAATTGAATGTAAAGGATCGCCATAATTGCGCCTAAAACACCTAATGCGACCAGGTTGAAATCGGTGTAGCCGGCGATAACAAAACCTGCGAAGAAGAATGGCATTAAGTAGCCCGCGCGCATCATGTTAACCACCATGGCGTAACCGACGATAGCGATAAAGCCGCCGGCGATTTTAAGACCTGTCGTTACTACCTCAGGGATAGCGTTGAGCATGCTTTGTACTGTATCGGTACCTGCGGTTAACGCCACTATTAAAGCAGGGATGGCGATACGCATGGCTTGTAATAATAATGCTCCGCGGTGTAACCAGTCTAAACGGGCGAGGCTGCCGTCTTCTACTGATTTATCTGCAGCGTGTTGGAAACCGACGGTGATGGCGCGCACGATATAGGTTAAAACCTGACCTGCCGCCGCCAATGGGATAGCGATGGCGATACCGGTTGAAATATCCTGTTTACCGACAATAACGATAATCGCGGAAACAATGGAAGCCAGTGCCGCGTCCGGCGCGACGGCCGCGCCGATATTCATCCAGCCGAGGGCTAACAATTCAAGCGTACCGCCGATGATTATCCCGGTTTTTAAATCACCTAACACTAAACCGATAAGAGTACAGGCGATTAACGGACGCTGTGTCTGCCATTCATCAAGAATCGATCCCATACCTGAAATACAGGCAACAAGGAAGACAAGAATAATTTGAAGAGTTGAAATTTCCATGTTGATATCCTTTAAATTAAATTATGTTTTTTCAATAGATCCATCATGTACTGACGGGAGTCATTGGATACTTTGCGTACGTCGAGTTCGACATGGCGGGCGTCTAATTCTTTAAAGGCTGCAATGTCTTTCTCATCCACCGCAACGGCGCTGGATACCATGGTTTTGCCTTCTTTATGTGAAATACCACCGATATTTACCGTGGTGATCGGCACGCCGCCGTCCATTAAACGCACCACATCGGTCGGGTTAGTAAACAGCAACATGACACGATCATTACCGTATTCGGGGTTATTATAGACACGAATCATTTTATCGATACCGACCACATGTGCGGTAACTCCCGGAGGAGCGACGCTTTTCAGCATGGTCGAACGAACCTGATCTTTCGCCACATCATCGTTTACCACAATAATACGGCTGACTTTGCTTTCTTTCGTCCAACGCGTGGCGACCTGGCCGTGGATCAGACGGTCGTCGATACGGATCAAACCGAATGACATACGTTTGCCGTTGTCGGCCACCTGCGGCTGAGCAGCCGGCGCTGCTGCGGTCTGCTGAGCAGGTGCGGTGTTGTTTTCGGCAGTTTTTTCTTCTTCTTGATATTTTAATGCACGCACGCCGGTACGACCCGTTTCCAGCGCGATGCTCACCAATTCCTGCAGGCCGGGACCATCGTCGCGGGCCATAAAGGTTTCCACCAGCATCGGCACGTTTACACCGGTGACGACATCCATATTGTCCTTGCCGTCGGCTACACGGTTTGCCGCATTAAACGGACTACCGCCCCAAGTATCCACCAGGAACAATACCTGGTCGCAATGAGATAAACTGGTTGATAGCTTTTCTTGGTATTTTCCCATAATGGTTTCGGCGTTTTCACCCGGCACGAAATCAATGGTTGCTACGTTTTCTTGCTCACCAATCAGCATCTCCGTGGTTTTGAGCAACTGTTCAGCTGCTACTCCATGGGTTGCAATTATGATTGCAATAGTCATGTGAACTCCTTAGTTCTCTCAATATAAATAACATTGCATATTTTATACCAAAGCAGGAACAAGTCATTAAATGAGAATTATTTTTTTATAATAAATTTGAACTAGATCACATTTTATTGTGGTGAATTTATGCTAGCATTCAGAATTTATACAAAAAATGACGGTTTTCACACCGTCATTTATAATAAAAGCCCAAAAAAATTAAGTTTTTTTCAAAAATTTCGATTTTAAGGAAAAAAGCACCGTCCGTTGATTTTTCCATTCGTATCGTTATTATTTTTCACTTCCGATTGTATTATTCGGCCTGTTTTCTGTCTTCCGGTAGGATTAAATTCAAAACCAACGCCAGCAATGAACCCACGGTAATGCCGGAACCCAGCACCTCCTTGAAAAAGTGCGGTAGCCTGTCGAGCAGTTCCGGTCGGGTGGTCACGGCTAAACCGCAGCCGATGGAAATGGCGATAATCAACCCGTTGCGTTTACTGCGTTCGATTTCATCAAGCATTTGAATCCCGGCGGCAATAATCATGGCGAACATCATTAAACCCGCGCCGCCCAGTACGGGAAGCGGAATGGATACGATTAACGCGCCGAACACCGGGAATAGTCCCGCCAAGACGAGTAACACGCCGGTGATTGCCACCACATAGCGGCTGGCTACGCCGGTTAAGGAAATTACACCGATATTTTGTGAGAATGAAGAAAACGGCGTAGTGGACATAATCGCCGCAAAGGCTGAACCTAAGCCGTCGCACAACACGCCGCCGCGCAAATGTTGGCCGCTGATTTCCGTTTTAGTGGCGTTGCCCAGGGCGAGGAAATTGCCGCTGGATTCCACAATAGTCACCAAGTAGGCGATAGACATGCCGATAATACCCGAAAGCGGGAATGCCAGTCCGAAGTGTAGCGGCTGCGGTACGGCAAAAACCTGAGCCTGCGTTACTCCGCTGAAATCCACCCAGCCCAGGACAAGCGCCACTACATAGCCGGTCATCATGCCGATGACGATAGCGGCGGCGGAGAAAATTCCCTTACCCCATTGTACTGACACCACTACGATTACCAGCACAAATGACGCCATCATCAGATTCTCAGGCGTCGCATAATCGGCGTCACCTACCTGACCGCCGGCAAACCAGTCCACTGCCACAGGGATCAGGCTTAAACCGATCATCATCACCACCGTGCCGGTTACCACGGGTGGGAATAATTTACGGATATAAGGCATAAAAAAGCTGCCGACAATCATCACCAGCGAGCCGATCAGAGAAGCGCCCATAATACCGGCCACGCCGTAATCGCTGAAGCCGATCGCCAACGCCGCCGCCACAAAGGTGAAGCTTGTTCCCATTACGCTCGGCAAACGAATCCCGATCGGACCGATGCCACGGCATTGGATTATCGTCACCACCCCTGAAATTAACAGCGCGGAATTGACCAGTGTTATAGTATCTTCGCTCGGCAGTTTCAGCACGTTACCGATTACCAGCGGCACGGCGATAATGCCGCCCAGCGCCGCCAGTAAATGTTGCGCGGCCAGTAATAAGCTCAGGCCGAAGGGCGGTTTATCTTCAACGGAATAAAGCAGATTATTATTCATTCGGTTTCCTTAGGTTAAAAATGTGTGGCGATTATACTGAAATTTCCGAGTAAGGCAAACGTTTGGCATAGGCGGGATTAAAGTGCGGTGCTGAAAAATCAAATTTTCAGCACCGCACTTTTGCGTCTGTACTACACCAATAAGTCGGGCAGACGATACGCCGCGTAACAGAAAAGCACGACGATCAACAGGATTAAACTTTTTTCCGCCGGGTTGAGTTTAAATCTGCCGTGGAATCGGTAGTGGGAATAGAGGAATAGGGCAATGCCCGGCACATACAGCACGATGGAGAGCAGCAGATATTCCAAGCCGGCGGCGTAGAGAATCCACAAGCCGTACAGGGAAGCCATCACGCCGGTGAGTTTGATATGCCATGCGGCGTTTTGCCGAAAAGCGAGCTTTACCAAATACGCCCCGATGAGGAAATAAGGCACGAGGATCATGGAAGTGGAAATCAGCAGCAGATTGTTATAGCTTTGTTCCGTAATCAGCACGAGGAACAGACAGAACTGCACCACGAAGCCGGTGAACCAGAGTGAATTAATCGGCACTTCGTTGTGGTTCAGTTTGTTCAGCATTTTCGGGAACGCGCCGTTCTTTGCGCCGCGATAGGGAATTTCACAAGAGTACATTGTCCAGCTGATATAGGATGCCAGCACGGAGATAATCAGGCACACGGTGATGATAATTTTACCGCCCGGCCCCATCATATGTTCCAACAGGCCCGCCATGGAAGGATTCGTCATGGCGGCGATAGTTTCACGCGGCAGCACGCCTAACGCCAGCACGGTAATAGCGACATATAAACCGAGGGCGATAATAATGCCTAGCACGGTGGCAAGCCCTACGTCGGTTTTTTTCTTGGCATGAGCGGATAGCACCGAGGCTCCTTCCACGCCGGTAAACACCCAAAGCGTAATCAGCATGGTGTTTTTTACCTGATCACTCACACCGTTATGCAGAGCGGTGCCTTTAATATCGGTATTAAAAATATCCGGCGAGAAGAAATAGGCGGCCAGCAGGATAAATAAAATCAGCGGGAATACCTTGACAATGGTCGCCGCCAGATTTACCGACGCCGCTTCCTTTACTCCGCTGGCAACCAAAGCGTGTACCAGCCACACGATAATGGAAGCGCCGATAAAGGCGTAAATCGTGTTGCCTTGCCCGAAGATGATGTGGTTTTCACTGTCGGTGAAGGAACCGATACCCTCAAACGCCACCACTAAATAACCGACGATCCCGATGGTCGCGCAAAGCCAGTAACCCCACGCGGACATGAAACCGATTAAATCGCCGAACCCTTCACGGGCGTAGGTGTAAATGCCGCCGTCCAGATCGGGGCGGAGACGGGAAAGATAGAAGAAGGATAAACCCAGGAAGATGATGCCGATTCCGGTAATCAGCCAGCCGATAGAAAGCGCTTCAGCACCCGCCACCGCCGCCATATTCTGCGGCAGGCTGAAAATACCCGAGCCGATCATGGAGCTCAGCACCAGAGCGGTGAGAGAAATTAAACCGATTTTTTTGCTGGACATACGACTTCCTATTTATCAGACAAATTATCCGCCAGGGTTTTGATATATTCATGACCGATACCGCAGCATCCGCCGATAAGCGTTGCGCCCTCCACTACCCATTTTTCAGCCCAGGCCAGATAACTTTGCGGGGTAAGATCCTGGCGGACTTCGTCCAAACCTTCGTTAGCGGTCGCGTCCTTCGGTTGAGGGGCAAAGGCGTTGGCATAAGCCCCGGTAGCAATATGGGAGGCATTGGCTGCCGCTAGAGTATCGCGTGTCACCGCCAGGGCTTGCCCGATCACTTCGGGCTGACAGCAGTTAAACAGAATGGCATTTACGCCCAAATCTACCATTTTCAGCACCGCGCTTTGTACGCTTTCGCCCGAACGCAGCTGTGGTTCAGGGGTAGGTTCATCGTCAGTCAGGGTGAAAGATACCCAGAATGGACGTTGATCTCGCGGCAGTAACGGTTTAACGGAAAGCGGTTCGATAATCACGCTTTGCGTTTCGCATAGCCAGATATCCACATAAGGGGATAAACCGTCAATAAGCGGCCGAGCGATTTCCTTTACCCGATCCGCATTGAACAAATCGGGACGGTAAGAGCCGAATAACGGCGGCAATGAGCCCGCCACCCGTACCGCCTTGCCGCTGTTGTTTACCGCGTTGCGGGCCAGTCGCCCCGCCCGTTCCGCCAGCATTTCGGCATCGGCGTGAAAACGCTGTTCCCCGATATGAAACGGCACTACGGCATAGCTGTTGGTGGTAATCACTTGTGAACCGGCCCGGATGAAATCCTCATGCACCGCCTGTACCGCGCTCGGCTGTTCATACAAAGCGCAGGCCGACCATTCGGGCTGGCGGAAAGGCGCGTTACGACGCATTAATTCACGGCTCATACCGCCGTCGAGAATTGTGATTGGCATATTTTTTCCTTATTTGAATGAATTCAAAACTCACTAAAACAACACCGCACTTTAACATTCAAAGTGCGGTGCTGAAATATTGAGTTTTTACCTGTTATACATTAAAACGGAAGTGCATCACATCGCCGTCCTGAACGATGTAATCCTTGCCTTCCAGCCGCCATTTGCCGGCGTCTTTGGCGCCGGCCTCGCCTTTGTATCGAATGAAATCATCGTAGGAAATCACTTCGGCTCGGATAAATCCTTTTTCAAAGTCGGTATGGATCACGGCGGCGGCTTTCGGCGCGGTGGCTCCCACGGAAACCGTCCATGCCCGCACTTCTTTTACCCCGGCGGTGAAATAGGTTTGCAGGTTAAGCAAACGATAGCCCGCCCGGATAACGCGGTTTAAGCCGGGTTCGTCAATCCCCAGATCCTGCAGGAATTCCATCTTTTCTTCATCGTCCAGTTCGGCGATTTCCGCCTCAATGGCGGCGCACACCGGCACGACCACCGCGCCTTCTCGTTCCGCAATGGCCCGAACCTGATCTAAATAAGGGTTGTTTTCAAAACCGTCTTCGTTCACGTTGGCGATGTACATGGTCGGTTTGAGGGTGAGGAAGTTGTAGCCTTTAATCGCCAGCAACTCGTCTTTATCCAGCTCCACCGAACGGATCATGCCGGCATTTTCCAGCACGGGCAGGATTTTTTCCATCACGCCTAATTCAAATTTCGCTTCTTTGTCGCCGCCTTTGGTTCGTTTCTGCAAGCGCTGAATAGCCCGTTCGCAGCTGTCTAAATCCGCTAAGGCCAATTCGGTATTGATGATTTCAATATCGTCCGCAGGGCTGATTTTCCCCGCCACATGAACGATGTCGTCGTTTTCAAAGCAACGCACGACATGGCCGATGGCATCCGTTTCGCGGATATTGGCAAGGAATTTGTTGCCCAGGCCTTCGCCCTTGCTTGCGCCCGCGACCAAGCCCGCGATATCCACGAATTCCATGGTGGTCGGCAATACGCGTTCGGGTTTAACAATCTCTGCCAGAGCATCCAGGCGGGGATCGGGCATCGGCACGACACCCGTGTTCGGTTCGATGGTGCAGAACGGATAGTTTGCCGCTTCAATGCCGGCTTTTGTTAATGCGTTGAACAAGGTGGATTTACCCACGTTCGGTAAACCGACGATACCGCATTTGAATCCCATAATTTTTTCCTTTTACTTTTTATTGCAGCGGATTATTCCGCTTTAAAACTGTTTAACCGATTCATGGCTTTAGTGATGCCGTCTTTAAGCAGGATATCCGTACAGGCGGCGGCCTCGTCTAAGGCTTTATCAATCAATGCCCCGTCCGTTGGCGAGGGTTTACTGAGTACATAAGCGACTACCAGATTTTTGTCGCCGGGATGACCGACCCCCACCCGCAGCCGATAGAAATCTTTATTGTTGCCGAGTTGCGCAATGGTATCTTTCAGTCCGTTATGACCGCCGTGACCGCCGCCTTGCTTCAGTCTGGCAACGCCCGGCGGTAAATCGAGTTCATCATGAATGACAAGAATCTCTTCCGGCTGAATGCGATAAAACGTCGCCAGGGCGCCGACCGCTTTACCGCTTAAATTCATAAAGGTGGTCGGAATCAGAAAACGCACTTCCCGCCCGCCGATTACCGCCCGCGCGGTTTTGCCGAAGAATTTGTTTTCTTCCCTTAAATTGAAATCGTACCGGCGGGCCAGCCGATTCACTAGCCATTCTCCCGCGTTATGGCGCGTCTGTGCATATTTATCACCCGGATTTCCCAAGCCGACAATTAATTTAATTTCAGACATTATCATTCTCATTTGTCAAAAAGAGGGGCGTATTGTAGCGGAAAATGGCGGATTACTCAATGTCGTACAGGTTCCGCAACCGGCGAGTCCGTCGCCGTAATCAACGGCTTGTTTATACCATGAACGGCAGGCACAACCCCATCGCCGATCGCTTTGCCGAGAGAATAGAGTTTATTTCTTACTCTATAATGCCAGCACCAGTACACCGGCTAGAATCAGACTCGCTCCGATCATTAATTTCATGCTGATGGGTTCACCCAGAATCACTATACCCAGAACAATGGCAATGACCACACTGAGTTTATCGATAGGGGCTACCCAGGAGGCGGGCGCCATTTGTAAGGCGCGGTAGTAACAGAGCCATGAAAGCCCCGTGGCAATGCCCGATAAAATCAAAAATGTGAGAGGCCTGGCGGCGATATGCTGCGGCAGCTGCCATTCATTACGCATGGAAATAATGCCGGCGGAAACAAAAAGCACCACAATGGTGCGGATAAAGGTGGCGAGATTGCTGTTCATGCCCTCCACCCCAAGTTTACCGAAGATTGCCGTTAACCCGGCAAAAAACGCTGAAGCAAATGCGAAACTCAGCCAATTCATAAACTCTCCTTATTAACACCGCACTTTTCCGCTATAATACTGCAACGACTTTAGGGATTAAAGAGGTTTCAATGGCTCGAATTAAAATTGAGATTGCTTATGCCTTTCCTCATCATCATTATTTGAAAACCTTTACGGTGAATGAAGGCAGCACGGTGCAAACCGCCATTCTGCAGTCAGGCATTTTGCAGCAATATACCGATATTGATTTACGTGAAAACAAGGTAGGTATTTTCAGCCGGCCGGTAAAATTAACCGACGTGTTGAATGACGGCGATCGGATTGAAATCTACCGTCCGTTACTTGCCGATCCGAAAGAAATTCGCCGCAAACGGGCGGAACAGCAGGCGCAGGAACTGAAAGCGAAAAAAGCGGCGGAAAAACAGGCTAAGGAGAAAAGCGCGTGAACAGCGTTAATTGTTTATCGGAAGACATGACGGCGAACAAAACTCGGGATCTTGACACCGCACTTGAGCTGTTGTCGGACGGCGTCCGTAACCGGCTTGATGATGAACTGGACGGTTAAATTGATGATGCAAAACGATAATATTTACTCCGTCAGCCAGCTGAATTATTCCGTACGGCAACTGCTGGAAAGCGGGTTCGGTCTGGTATGGCTGACGGGTGAAATTTCCAATTTCAGCCAACCTGTGTCCGGGCATTGGTATCTTACACTGAAAGATGAAAATGCTCAGGTCCGTTGCGCCATGTTCCGCATGAAAAATGCCCGCGTGGCGTTTCGTCCGCAAAACGGCATGCAGGTACTGGTGCGGGCGAATGTCAGCCTGTACGAACCGCGCGGTGATTATCAGCTGATTATCGAATCCATGCAGCGCGCGGGTGAAGGCTTGTTGCAGCAGCAATTTGACGCCTTGAAGATAAAATTGGCGGCGGAAGGCCTGTTCGCGCAGAATCTGAAAAAAACGCTGCCGCACTTCAGTAAAACCGTCGGTATTGTAACCTCGCCGACGGGAGCCGCATTGCAGGATATTTTGCATATTCTGCGCCGCCGCGATCCCAGCATGAAAGTGGTGATTTATCCTACCGCCGTGCAGGGTAAGGAGGCCGCGGGCGAGATTGTGCAGATGATCGAACTGGCAAACCGCCGCCGAGAAGCGGATGTGTTGATTGTCGGGCGGGGCGGCGGCTCGCTGGAAGATTTATGGTGTTTTAACGAAGAAAGTGTGGCACGAGCGATTTTTAATTCGGTGATTCCCGTGATCAGCGCGGTGGGGCATGAAATTGACGTGACTATTGCCGATTTTGTTGCCGATGTGCGGGCGCCGACACCATCGGCGGCGGCGGAATTGGTCAGCCGCGATCAGGATGAATTGCAGCAGCAGATCGGTTATAAACTTCAGCGTTTGGAAATGGCGTTGGATCGTTTGTTTCAGCAATACGCCCAAGCCTTGCAACGGTTAAACTTACGCCTGCAAAACCGACACCCGCAGGTGCAGCTGCACATTCAACGGCAACGTACGCAGCAACTCAATCATCGGTTGCAGATTGCCATGCAGCGCCGGCTTGAAAAAACTCGCCATTATCACACCGCACTTTGTCAGCGGCTGAAACAGAATCCGTTGCATTACCGCGTTCAGCAGCACGGTCAGCAGCTGCAACAGTTGCAACAGCGACTGAATTTTAACTTCAATCGTCAACTTACCGGCAAAGAAAATCGGCTTGTCACCCTGTGCGGCAAGCTGGACGGGCTCAGCCCGTTGAAGGTGCTGGCGCGCGGCTATTCCATCGCCGAAACACCGCAGGGTAAGGCCATTACCCGCGTGGATCAGGTTAAAGCGGGCGATAAAATCCACACCCGCGTGAGCGACGGAATGATTGTCAGTGTGGTGGAGTAGGCGGCATTGCATGAAAGCGCGGTGCCGTTTTTTCGAGTTTTGCGCTGTAAAAGCCGCTTGGCCGATTTGACTGAACGGTTCATCTTGTGCGTGGCGTTTAGATCGTCCCGGCTAATCGGATTTTTCATAAACCGACGTTTTCAGCACCGCACTTTTGTGGAAATCTATGCTTTCTTATGTCGTTCCAGCGATTTATGCTGAATCTGTACATTTTTGCCCTTGGCCTGAAAATATTCGCCGAGTTGCTGGGCGATGTAAACGGAGCGGTGTTTGCCGCCCGTGCAGCCGACCGCAATGGTAAGGTAGCTACGGTTGTTTTTTTCCAGCATCGGCAGCCAGGTTTCAATGTAATTGCGGGTAAGATAGATAAAATTATGTACGTCGGTGTGTGATTCCAGAAAATCGATCACAGGGCGGTCCAACCCCGTCATTTGGCGTAAATCGGGGTTCCAGTGCGGATTCGGCAGAAAGCGCACGTCGAATACGTAATCGGCGTCAAGGGGCAAACCGTATTTGAAACCGAAAGATTCCACAACCATTTTGAGTTCTTTATCGGAGTTTCCGCGTAGAAACTCACGCAGACGTTCCGATAGCCCGTGGGTGGAAAGTTCGCCCGTGTTGATGATGAGATCCGCATTCTGCATTAACGGTTCCAGATAACGGCCTTCCGCCTCAATCGCCGCTTCAAGGGAGAGATTCTGCACGGAAAGCGGGTGCAGGCGGCGTGAGTCGCTGTAACGCCGAATCAGCGTACCGAGATCCGCCTCAAGAAAGATAATTTTTACCTGATTTTCCGATTGCTGGATTTTCAGCAGAATATTATGCAGATTTTGCGGCGACGAGGGCACGTTGCGGATATCTAAGCTGATCGCCACCGCTTTTTGTGTATTGGCAAGTATTTGTACTAATTGAGGCAGTAATTCGATAGGCAGGTTATCAACACAGTAATAACCGATATCTTCCAGGGTGCGCAGGGCGACGGATTTACCCGCGCCGGATTTACCGCTTACAATGATCAGTTCCATATAATAATTACCATTTGAGTACAGTTGTTCGTTTACGTTAAGGGCTGTTTAGATTGTGAGTCCGGTTCGTTGTCGCTTTCGTTCGCTAAATAATTATCGGCATATTCGAATAGTTGCCAGATTTCCTGTTCACTTTGGGCGGCGCGCAGCTGTTTGCAGAAGTTTTTATCGGCAAAGCGGGCGGATAATTGTTGCAGCGTTTGCGCATACGTCGGGCAGATATTTTCAGGAATAAAAACGGCAAAGACCAGATCCACTTCACGTTTATCCGGTGAATCGTAATTGAGCGGCGTGCCGAGCTGTAAAAACACGGCAAACACTTTGTCGCTTTCAATGGGCAGCTTTGCCCGCGGCATGGCCACGCCGTTTGAAAGGGCCGTACAACCTAATTTTTCCCGGGAACATAGATTTTCAAAGCATTGTAATTCATTCACAGCCTGCAGACTGTTCAGATCGACATCTTGGTGTATTTGCTGAACTGCAAGATCAGCGATGATTTCGAGCAGCCGTTTTTTGCTGGAACAAACAATACCCTGACGGATATTGTCAGGAGTCAGAATTTCGGTAAATTTCACCATAATCAGAGCTTAAATCCTTCACCCAGATAAACGCGTTTAACGTGTTCATCGTTTAAGATTTCGGTCGGTGTGCCGGTGGCGATCATTTTGCCCGCGCTCACGATATAGGCACGTTCGCATACATCTAAGGTTTCACGTACGTTATGATCGGTAATGAGCACGCCCAGACCGCGATCACGCAGATCTTTGATAATTTTCTTGATATCAATGACGGAAATGGGATCAACTCCGGCAAAGGGTTCGTCGAGCAGAATAAATTTCGGATTAGCCGCTAAAGCGCGAGCGATTTCCACCCGCCGGCGTTCGCCTCCGGAAAGAGCCTGTCCCAGATTATCACGGATATGGCCGATATTGAACTCTTCGATTAATTCTTCCGCCCGCTGCCGGCGTTGTTCTTTGTCGAGATCCTTACGGATTTCCAGCACCGCCATCAGATTATCATATACACTCAAACGGCGGAAAATAGAAGCCTCCTGCGGTAGATAACCCACCCCTTTTTTGGCCCGATCGTGCATCGGCAACAGACTGATATCTTCGTCGTCAATGCGGATAGAACCTTGGTCATGGCGCACCAATCCTACCACCATATAAAAGGACGTGGTTTTTCCTGCTCCGTTCGGCCCGAGCAGACCGACGATTTCGTTGGATTTCACCGTAAAGCTCACATCGGACACGACCTGACGGCTTTTATAACTTTTGGCTAAATTGTCGGCATAAAGAATAGACATAAATCTGCAATCCGGAATTATTTTTTCTTATCGTTTGACTTGTTATCGTTTAACTGGTTCGGAATTAGCACGGTTTTTACCCGCGAGTTGGCCGAACCGCTCGCTTTGAGCTGCTGTTTTTTTACATCGTAGGTAATCACGTCACCATCAATTTTGCTGTCAAGCTGTTTTAATTGCGCGTTGCCCGTTAAAGTTAAGAATTCCGTACCCAGATCGTAATGAACTTTATTCGCTCTACCGTCGGCAGGTTTGCCGTTGTCCAACATTTGGTGGAACGTCACCGGGCTGCCGTAAGCATCTACCGTTTCTTTTTTGCCCGAGTCCGCTGCGGGGCGTGTAATCACCACTTTGTTCGCTTTTATCAGGATGGAACCTTGGGTAATCACCACATTATCAGTGAAAGTGACCACATTACTTTCCATGTCAAGGGATTGATTGTCGGATACGATATTAATGGGCTGATTGGTGTCGTCTTTTAAGGCAAAGGCTGAAACGGAAGTTGCCATTAAAAGCACGCTCAATAAAAGTTTATTGTTTATTATTTTTTGGGTTACTGATTTCATAATGCGTTTTAACCTGTTCTTGTAATGTTGCAACCTGTTGTTTCAGATTTCCCGTCAGTTTCAGGCCGGAACTTTCAAAGTTTTGCCCCTGAATGGTGACCATTGTATCAGAAGTAATATCCTGTGTCTTTAAGTCCACTGTCGCCCTTTCGGTTGCAATACGCTGTAGGCGGGTCGTTTTATCCAGGCTTTCCGCGATAACATTTCCGCTTAAATATAATTTATTATCCTTGCTTAAAGTCGCTTTGTCGGCGGTTAATTTCCAGCTTTCCGTCTGTCGGTTTTCACCTTGTATATTCAGGGCGTAAACCACGGGCCGGGTAAAGTCGGTATGCCCGTCGTTCGTGTAATATTCAACGCCGTCCGCCGTGGCCAGATATTGTTTTTGACCTGTGGGGGAGAAAATAGTGGTTTCCATTTTTTTGCCCGTGTATTCGGGGCTTTCGGCAGATTTTATCAGCTTGCTTAAACCGGGGGCTTCCTGATTGAGGCTATAAAACCAGCCCAGCAGGCTCAATGCAATCACCGCAAGAATTATATTCCAACGAATATTCATATATAGAATGTGCGCTCATGATTAAGAGAATAGGCGATTATACTATATTTTTTACGGAAAGTGCGGTGTTATTTTCGCGAGTTTTTCCGCCCGTCGTCGAAGCCGGGAAATGAAAATTTCACACAATAACTTTGACATTCGGGGAAATTTCGTAGAATATCCCCTTTTTTAATTCAACAAAAATGAAGCAGAGGTTTTGGTTTTATGAGTGGCAAAACGCTGGTTGAAGTGAATAACCTCATTTTCAGTCGTGGCGAGCACAGGATTTATGACGGGCTGAACTTACGTGTGCAAGAGGGTAAAATCACTGCCATTATGGGGCCGTCGGGTATCGGTAAAACCACCTTGTTGAAATTGATCGGCGGGCAATTACAGCCTGAACAGGGTGAGATCTTATTTGACGGCAAGGATATTTGCCGTATGTCTAACGGCGAACTCTACGAGATTCGCAAACGTATGGGCATGTTGTTTCAGTCCGGAGCGTTATTTACGGATATTTCCACCTTTGATAATGTGGCGTTTCCTATTCGTGAGCATACCGATTTGCCGGAGGCTTTGATTCGCCAGATTGTGTTGATGAAGTTAGAGGCGGTGGGCTTGCGCGGCGCGGCGGAACTGATGCCGTCCGAATTGTCGGGCGGCATGGCCCGCCGTGCGGCGCTGGCCCGAACTATTGCGTTGGATCCCGATTTGATTATGTATGACGAACCCTTTACCGGCCAGGATCCGATCAGCATGGGCGTGATTATCAGTTTGATTAAACGTTTGAACGAGGCGTTAAAACTGACCTCCATCGTGGTATCCCACGACGTGCATGAAGTGCTGAGCATTGCCGATTATGCCTACATCATTGCGGATAGGCACGTGATTGCGGAAGGCACGCCCGAACAGTTGCTGCAAAGCCGCGATCCGCAGGTGGTGCAATTTATTAACGGCGAAGAGGACGGGCCGGTGCGGTTCCATTATCCGGCCAAAGATTATCAACAAGAACTGTTCGGTAGCGAGGTAACGGCATGATTGAACAAGCAATTTCCGCCTTAGGCCGCTATGTGATTTCTTCCGTGCGGGCTCTCGGGCGGGCGGGATTTATGCTGTTTGGCGCGATTGTGGGCAAGCCGCAAATCCGCAAGCATTTCCCGTTACTGATGAAACAATTATATGTGCTGGGCGTGCAGTCATTGCTGATTATCCTGCTGTCGGGGTTTTTTATCGGCATGGTGTTAGGCTTGCAAGGCTATGTGGTGTTGGTGGATTTCGCCGCCGAGGCCAACGTGGGGCAGCTGGTCGCTCTGTCGTTATTGCGTGAACTGGGCCCCGTGGTAACGGCGCTGCTGTTCGCGGGACGCGCGGGTTCGGCGTTAACGGCGGAAATCGGCCTGATGAAAGCCACCGAGCAATTATCCAGCCTCGAAATGATGGCGGTAGATCCGCTCCGTCGTGTGATTGCGCCACGTTTCTGGGCCGGGATTATTGCCATGCCTATTCTGGCGTTGTTGTTTACCGCCGTCGGTATTATCGGCGGTCATCTGGTCGGTGTGGATTGGAAAGGCATTGACGTGGGCAGTTTCTGGTCGGTGATGCAGAATGCGGTCAGCACCAGCGATTTACTCAACGGTTTTATTAAAAGTATCGTATTTGCCTTTGCCGTGGTATGGATTGCCTTGTTTAACGGCTATGATTGTGTGCCGACATCGGAAGGCATCAGTCAGGCGACGACCAGAACCGTGGTGAATGCTTCATTACTGGTGCTTGGCTTGGATTTTGTCTTAACCGCCATGATGTTCGGCGGTTAAGTCGGGTGATATTCGATAAAACGTACGCAAAGTGCGGTGAGATTTTAGGTATTTTTTATGAAACAAACAATTAAATATGAATTTTGGGTCGGCCTATTTTTATTGCTCGGCATCGCCGCGTTGGTCTTCATGGGCCTGAAAGTGGCGAATGTGCAGGGCTTCGGTTCACAAAAAACTTATACCGTCAGTGCAACTTTTGATAATATCGGCGGACTAAAAGTCCGTGCTCCGCTGAAAATCGGCGGTGTGGTGATTGGTCGCGTGACGGGCATTTCACTTAACGAGCAGACCTATTTGCCGGAAGTGAAGATTGCCATTGATGCGGAATACGACCAAATCCCCGACAACAGCTCCCTTTCCATCAAGACTTCGGGCTTATTGGGCGAACAGTATATTGCTTTGAGCGTGGGTTTTGATGACGGTGAGACCGCTATGTTAAAAGAAGGTAGTAAGGTGGCGGACACCAAATCCGCCATGGTATTGGAAGATCTTATCGGTCAATTCTTATACGGCGATAAGGATAAGAAAACAGATAGCCCGGCACAACCCGCGGCTCAATAAAATAAGTGTGGCTATTAATTAAGATGGAGAACACAATGTTTCAACGTGTATTTAAAAACTGGATTGCAAAAATTGTCCTTTTCGGCACCGCACTTTTTGCCGTACAAACCGTTATGGCGGCAGACGGGCCTTATGATCTGACTCAGCAGGCGGCGACGAAATTATTCAGCGATATGAAAGACAATCGGGCAAAGATTCAAGCATCACCCGATTATCTGAAAACTATCGTTCGTCAGGATTTAATGCCTTATGTTCATGTGAATTACGCAGGCTCACTAGTATTGGGTCAATATTTCAAGTCAACCACCCCGGAACAACGCGAAAAATTCTTTGCGGCGTTCGGTAAATTTATCGAACAGGCTTATGCCCAAGCGTTAACCCTTTATACCGATCAAGATGTTCAGGTGCAAAAAGAACAACTGAACGGTGACAATCAAGCCAGTGTGTTGGTGAAATTGCTGCAGAAAAACGGTCAGGCTCCCGTTAACCTCAACTTCCAATGGCGTAAAAACAGTAAAACCGGGCAATGGCAAGTATATGATATGGCGGCGGAAGGCGTGAGCATGGTGGATACCAAAAAACAGGAATGGGCGAGTATTCTGCGTAAAGACGGTATTGAAGCGTTAACCGCTCAGGTGCAGCGTGCGGCGGCCGTGCCGGTTACTTTCAAGAAGAAGTAACGTCATGCAAGCCGAGAAACATTTAACATGGGCGGCCGCGCAGGACGATGATAGAATGACTCTCCGGTTAAGCGGAGAGCTGTCCCGTGATACGTTGTTACCGCTGTGGCAGGAATTGCGGCAAGCGGGGCAACGTTCTTCTTTTTTATCGCCGGAGCAGTTGGTGGCGCAAAATATTGAATGGGATTTATCCCAGGTTTCGCGTATTGATTCGGCGGGTTTTGCTTTGTTATGTGATCTGATTCATTTTTGTCGTCAGACCCAACAGAGCGGTAAAACCCTTGTGATTACGCATGTTCCCTCACAATTGTTAACTTTAGCGGATTTAGTCGGTCTGTCCGACTGGATCGCTCCTTTTATTAAAAATTAAACCCAACGGAAAAAGCATGGAAACCCAGGAAATCGAACGTATCTTAAAAGAGGCTTTGCCCCTTGAAGAAGTGTATGTGCAAGGCGAAAACGATCATTTCGGCGTGATTGTGGTAAGTGAAGAACTTGCGAAATTATCTAAATTAAAACAGCAGCAAACCATTTATGCTCCGTTAATGCCGCATTTTACTTCGGGTGAGATCCATGCATTAACAATTAAAACGTTCAGTCCGGAAAAATGGAAACTCGAACGTATGTTAAACGTAGTAAGCTAGTTAGGGAGATAAAATGGAAAAATTTCGTGTTTACGGTCAGTCGCGTTTGAGCGGGACGGTACAGATTTCGGGTGCGAAAAATGCCGCGTTGCCGATTTTATTTGCCGCTATTTTAGCGGAAGAACCGGTTAAACTCACCAATGTGCCGGAATTAAAGGATGTGGATACCACTTTTCAGATTCTGCGTAAATTGGGCGTACAGGTGGAACGTGTTGAAGACGGCACGGTAATTATTGACTCCCGTCATATCGATCATTACGTGGCGCCGTACGAATTGGTGAAGACCATGCGTGCCTCCATTTGGGCGTTAGCGCCGTTGCTTGCCCGTTTTCACGAAGGTCAAGTTTCGCTGCCCGGCGGTTGTACTATCGGAGCGCGTCCGGTGGATATGCACATCTCGGGTTTGGAAAAAATGGGTGCCGATATTGAATTGGACGAAGGCTATGTAAAAGCCAGTGTGAACGGTCGTTTAACCGGTACGCGCATTTATATGGATAAAGTCAGCGTAGGCGCAACCCTGTCCTTACTTATGGCGGCGACTCTGGCGGACGGTACTACTGTAATCGAAAATGCCGCTCGTGAGCCGGAAATAGTGGATACCGCAGCTTTCCTCAATGCGATGGGCGCGCGGATTTCGGATGCCGGTACGGATACGATCACGATTGAAGGCGTGCAACGTTTGGGCGGCTGCGAACATCGTATCGTACCGGATCGGATTGAAACAGGCACATTTCTAATCGCCGCCGCCGTTTCTGGCGGTTGTATCACCTGTAAAGGCACTAAAGCAGACACCCTTGACGCCGTGATCGAAAAATTACGCGAAGCGGGTATGCAGGTGGATGTAACCGAGGATTCCATTACGCTCGACAGCCTTGGTCAGCGGCCGAACGCGGTAAATATCCGGACTATGCCGCATCCCGGTTTTCCGACCGATATGCAGGCACAATTCACTTTGCTGAATGTGGTGGCGGAAGGAACCAGCCGCATTACCGAAACCATTTTTGAAAACCGTTTTATGCATATTCCAGAGCTGATCCGCATGGGGGCGAAAGCCGAAATTGAAGGCAATACCGCAATTTGCCACGGTGTGGAGCATCTCTCCGGCGCTCAGGTGATGGCAACCGATTTACGTGCTTCAATCAGCTTGGTGCTGGCGGGTTGTATCGCCGCGGGTGAAACGGTAGTGGACCGCATTTATCATATCGATCGCGGCTACGAACATATTGAAGAGAAGCTGCGTGGGCTGGGCGCGAAGATTGAGCGTTTTTCCGAATAAGTCTGATTTAGAACACGAAAGGACACTGTTGAGTGTCCTTTGTTTTTATAAGTAAATGTTGTGATGAAAAAACTCGCTTTTTTAACACCGCACTTTTCGCTGTTTTGTCATAAAATAACTTACTTTTGTGCGGTGGAATAATCCCGTTTGCCGAAAATCGCCGTGCCGATGCGTACCATGGTGCTACCGCATCGGATGGCGGTTGCCATATCATCAGTCATTCCCATGGAAAGAGTATCGATTTGCTCATCGGGGAAAGCGGCCTGAAGCTGCCTGAATAACACATTCATCTCATTGAAAGCCTGTGCTTGTCCGGCGATATCATCGGTAGCGGCGGGAATCGCCATTAAGCCGCGCAAACGTAAGCGCGGTGCCGTTTTAACCTGTTTTGCCAGCGCCAGCATTTCAGCCGGACGGATACCGGATTTGCTGCTTTCATCGCTGATATTGATCTGGATCAGCACATTGAGCGGGGCCTTGCCAGCCGGACGCTGTTGGTTTAAACGGTCGGCAATTTTGGCTCGATCGAGAGTTTGCATCCAATCGAAATGTTCCGCCACCGGACGGGTTTTGTTCGATTGCAGCGGGCCGATAAAATGCCATTCCAACGCAATTCCGGCTTGTTGAAAATATTGGATTTTTTCCATTCCCTCTTGCACGTAATTTTCCCCGAAGGCCGTTTGTCCCGCCTGATACGCCTGAAGAATATCTTCCACGGGTTTAGTTTTGGAAACTGCCAATAATCGCACCGCACTTTCCGGTCTTTGCGCCTGCCGGCAGTTTTGCTGAATCTGCCGATGAATATGAGAGAGATTCTGTTGAATAGACATAATAATTGTGGTTTGAAGTTTCAAAGTGGGAATATTCTAGCAAAAATTGAAAATTTATAAAGATTTTAGAATTTTATTGAATTTCTGTTTGACAATAGGACAGAATTTCGGTATTTCTAGCACATCTTCTTTCTGATATAAAGATTTATGAATATTCGCGCAACCTCAATCACTACCATGATGACCACCATTATTATGCTTAATGGCGCGGGGTAGTGCGTACTGAATAAACACGAACCCGCACAATATGGCGGGTTTTTTTATATCCATTTTTAGCATTCACAATATAACAGGAGAATACCATGCGTGTACTTAAATTCGGAGGCACATCCCTTGCCAATCCGGAGCGTTTTCTGCAAGCGGCCCGGCTGATTGAGCAAGCCCATTTGCAAGAACAGGCCGCAGCTGTGCTGTCCGCCCCCGCAAAAATTACCAACCACCTTGTCGCACTTTCCGAAAAAGCCAGTCTGAATCAGCCAACGGATACCAACTTTAATCAAGCCATTGAGATTTTCTATAATATTATTAATGGGTTACACGCAAAAAATAATAACTTTGATCTCGTCGGTGTAAAGCAGCTGATTGACAACGAATTTGCTCAGATCGCCGAATTATTGGATGCAATCCGTCAAGCGGGTAAAGTTGAAGATGCGGTGAAAGCCACCATTGATTGCCGCGGTGAAAAATTATCCATCGCTATGATGAAAGCATGGTTTGAAGCGTGTGGTTACGATGTCAGCGTGATTAATCCCGTTGAAAAACTACTTGCCTACGGTGGCTATTTAGAGTCTTCGGTGGATATCGAAGAATCCACTAAACGGGTGGATGCCGCTTCCATTCCGACGAAAAATGTGGTGTTAATGGCGGGCTTTACCGCGGGAAATGATAACGGAGAACTGGTTTTATTAGGTCGCAACGGTTCCGATTATTCCGCCGCCTGTCTGGCGGCCTGCTTAAAAGCAAGCGTGTGTGAAATCTGGACGGACGTTGATGGCGTGTTTACCTGTGACCCACGTTTAGTGCCGGATGCCCGCCTGCTGCCGAGCCTGTCTTATCGTGAAGCCATGGAATTATCCTATTTCGGGGCGAAGGTGATTCATCCGCGTACTATTGGTCCGTTAGTGTCGCTGAACATCCCTTGTTTGATAAAAAATACGGCTAATCCGACCGCGCCGGGTTCCGTAATTGACGGCCGCGAACCGGAACAGGATAAGCTGCAGGTAAAAGGGATTACCAATCTTGATAATGTGGCGATGTTTAATGTGTCCGGTCCGGGCATGCAGGGCATGGTAGGCATGGCGGCCCGTGTGTTTTCCACTATGTCGAAAGCCGGCGTTTCCGTCATTTTGATTACGCAGTCCTCTTCCGAGTACAGTATTAGTTTCTGCGTGCCGATGAAGCTGGTGGATGTTGCCCGTGCCGCGCTCAATGCGGAATTTGCCCGTGAATTGGCGGACAAATCGTTAGAAGCGATCGAAGTCATACAGGATCTGTCCGTAATTTCGGTGGTGGGCGACGGTATGAAACAAGCGAAAGGAATTGCCGCCCGTTTCTTCTCGGCCTTAGCTCAAGCTAATATCAGTATTGTTGCGATTGCACAAGGTTCCTCCGAGCGTTCGATTTCAGCGGTGGTGCCGGTCAATAAAGCGATTGAGGCGGTAAAATCAACCCATCAGGCGTTGTTTAATAACAAAAAGGTGGTCGATATGTTTCTCGTTGGCGTCGGTGGCGTGGGCGGTGAATTAATCGAGCAAATCAAACATCAGAAGGACTATTTAGCAAAGAAGGACATTGAAATTCGCGTTTGTGCCTTAGCAAATTCGAATAAAATGTTATTGAACGAAAACGGTCTTTCCCTTGACAATTGGAAAGAGGATTTAAGTCATGCGACCCAGCCGTCGGATTTTGACGTGCTGCTTTCTTTTATCAAATTGCACCACGTGGTGAATCCGGTATTCGTAGATTGCACCACGGCGGAATCCGTTTCCGGATTATATGCCCGAGCCTTACGCGAAGGGTTTCATGTGGTGACGCCGAATAAAAAAGCCAATACGCGTGAAATGGCGTATTACAACGTATTACGTGAAACCGCCCGTAAAAATCAACGGAAATTCTTATATGATACCAATGTGGGAGCGGGTTTGCCCGTCATTGAAAACCTACAGAATCTACTTGCCGCGGGTGATGAAGTGGAACGTTTCAACGGTATTCTTTCGGGTTCGCTTTCTTTTATCTTCGGTAAACTTGAAGAAGGTATGACCTTGTCCGAAGCGACCGTGCTGGCACGGGAAAAAGGCTTTACCGAGCCCGATCCGCGTGATGATCTTTCCGGTCAGGATGTCGCCCGCAAGCTGCTTATTCTGGCACGTGAAACGGGGTTGGATTTAGAACTTGATGACGTAAAAATAGAAGGCGTGTTGCCGCAAGGTTTTGCGGAAGGTAAATCCACCGCCGAGTTTATGGCGATGTTGCCGCAGCTGGACGGAGCGTTCGGCGAACGCGTCGCCAAAGCCAAGGCGGAAGGCAAGGTGCTGCGTTATGTAGGGCAGATCGAACAAGGTAAATGCAAGGTGTCGATTTTAGAAGTGGACGCCGATGATCCCCTATATAAGGTGAAAAACGGTGAAAACGCCTTGGCATTTTACACTCGCTACTACCAGCCGATTCCGTTATTATTACGCGGCTACGGCGCGGGCAATGCTGTCACCGCGGCAGGTATTTTCGCGGATATTTTAAGAACCCTGAAAAATTAAGAGGCAGACAATGTTAAGAATTTATGCGCCCGCATCCAGTGCCAATATCAGTGTGGGCTTTGATACCCTGGGGGCGGCGATTTCTCCCATTGACGGTTCTTTATTGGGCGATGTGGTTCAGGTTGAGGATATTCCGTCCGGTTTTGAGTTGGAAAGCGCGGGCTATTTTGTACGTAAGTTGCCGAAAGAGCCACAAAAGAATATCGTTTACCAGGCTTATGTTTTATTCGGCGAACGGTTGAAATTACGCAATGGAAAAGTAAAACCCTTGCGTTTAACCTTGGAAAAAAACATGCCGATTGGTTCTGGGCTGGGTTCCAGTGCTTGTTCGATCGTTGCCGCCCTGGTCGCGCTGAACCGGTTTCATAGCGAACCGTTTTCAAAAATGGAACTGCTGGAAATGATGGGTGAACTGGAGGGCAGGATTTCAGGTTCAATCCATTATGACAATGTGGCACCGTGCTATTTGGGCGGTGTGCAATTAATGGTACAATCCCTCGGCAATATCAGCCAAGCGCTGCCGTTTTTTGACGATTGGTATTGGGTGCTTGCTTATCCGGGCATTGAGGTTTCCACCGCGGAGGCGCGAGCCATTTTGCCGAAAACCTACACCCGTCAGGATGTTATCGCGCACGGCCGCCATCTCGGCAGCTTTGTGCACGCCTGTCACACCCGTCAGGACGTGCTGGCGGCGTTAATGATGCGGGACGTGATTGCCGAGCCGTATCGTGAAGCGTTATTGCCGAACTTTTCCGAAGTAAAACAGGCTACCCGTGATTTAGGCGCGTTAGCGACAGGGATTTCAGGTTCCGGACCGACAATTTTTTCCATTGCGCCGGATATGCAGACCGCGGCTAAATTAGCGGATTATTTAGAAAATCATTATTTACAGAACAACGAAGGGTTCGTCCACGTTTGTAAAGTAGATAATCAGGGCGCGAGAGAATTAAACTAATGAAAAATCGTATTTTCAACACCGCACTTATTGCGTTAACGACTCTGTTCGCCGTGAATGCCGCCGGCGCAGCTGCACTTTCTAAAGCCGATACGGGTTTGTGTTGATTAATGATTTTGAAAAAACGAAATAAGATGAAATGAGATAAGGAACGGTTTTCCAATGAATCTATACAATATTAAACATCCGCAAGAGCAAGTTGATTTTGCTCAGGCGGTACGCCAAGGTTTAGGGAAAGATCAGGGTTTATTTTTCCCGCAGACCATTCCTCAATTAAAGCAGATTGATGAATTATTAGCGTTGCCCTTTGTGGCCCGCAGTCAGAAAATCTTAGCGGCGTTAATCGGTGATGAAATTCCCACCGAAACCCTCAATCGTATGGTAAAAAACGCGTTTGTTTTTCCCGCGCCGGTCACAAAAGTGGAAGACGGCGTTTATGCTCTGGAATTATTTCATGGCCCGACGCTGGCATTTAAAGATTTCGGCGGTCGCTTTATGGCTCAGGCTCTGGCGGCGGTACGCGGTGACGGCAAAATTACCATTTTAACCGCCACCTCCGGCGATACCGGCGCGGCGGTTGCCCATGCTTTTTACGGTTTGGACAATATTGACGTGGTTATTTTATATCCGCAGGGCAAAATCAGCCCGCTGCAGGAAAAATTATTCTGTACCCTCGGCGGCAATATCCGCACGGTAGCCGTCAAGGCCGATTTTGACGCTTGTCAGGCTCTGGTGAAACAAGCTTTTGACGATGAAGAACTGCGCCGGAACATCGGCTTAAATTCCGCTAATTCTATCAATATCAGCCGCTTGCTGGCGCAGGTATGCTACTACTTCGAAGCCGTCGCCCGGCTGCCGGAAGCGGAACGTGCAAATCTCGTGGTTTCGGTACCGAGCGGTAACTTCGGTAATCTCACCGCCGGTTTAATCGCGCAAAGCCTCGGTTTGCCGGTTAAGCGCTTTATCGCTTCAACCAACGCGAATGATACCGTGCCGCGTTATTTACGCTCCGGCAAATGGGAGCCGCATGCCACTGTGGCGACTCTCTCCAACGCGATGGATGTAAGCCGTCCGAATAACTGGCCGCGAGTGGAAGAGCTGTTCAAGCGCAACGGCTGGAATTTGAGCGAATTGGGTTCAGGCGCGCTGAACGATACGCAAACCGAACAGGCACTGCGGGATTTATATAGCAAAGGTTATCTGTGTGAGCCGCATGGTGCTATCGCTTATCAAGTGCTGAAAGACCAGCTGAAAGCGGGTGAAACGGGGCTCTTCCTGTGTACCGCGCATCCGGCGAAATTCAAAGAAAGCGTCGAACGCATTCTGCATATCGAATTGCCGCTGCCGGCCGCCTTGGATAAACATAACAAGCTACCGTTACTATCTGATGTAATGGATAACGATTTTGCCCGGTTGCGGGAATATTTGTTGAAAAAACAGTGATTAAACTTCTCGTTCGTTTGAGAGGGTAAAGTGCGGTGCTATGTTCGGGAGTTTTAGCGGAAATGCAAAACTCACAAAAACGGCACCGCACTTTTGTTATTCCGCCCGATTAGATCTATACTAGCGACAATTTTGTGGTTTTACTCGGAGTTTCCCATGTCTGAATTATCTCCTAATATTTTTACCCACGATCCTTTCGGCAGCCTGCTTGGTTATGGACCGGGCGGGGTGGCGATTTATTCTTCCGATTATGACAGCGTAGATAAAAACGAATTTCCTGATGACGCCTCTTTCCGTAATTATCTCGGCCGTGAATATATGGGCTACAAATGGCAGTGTGTGGAATTTGCCCGCCGCTATCTGTATTTGAATCACGGTATGGTGTTTACTGATGTGGGGATGGCGTATGAAATTTTTTCTCTGCGTTTTTTACGCCAAGTGGTGGATGATGCCATTTTGCCGTTGCAAGCCTTTGCCAACGGCTGTAAACGCAAGCCCGCCGCGGGTGCGTTACTGATCTGGCAGGCCGGCGGTGAATTTGAACGGACGGGGCACGTGGCGATTATCACTGAAGTGTTTGCGGATAAAATCCGTATTGTGGAACAGAATGTCATTCATTCGCGCCTGCCGAGCGGCCAACAATGGACCCGTGAACTGCCGATGAGCGTATCGGAATCGGGTTATTGGCTGCATGATACCTTTGATAATACCGAAATCCTCGGCTGGATGATTCAAACCGCCGATACCGAATTCAGCTTGCCGCAACCAATGCCAGCGGCAAAAACGCTCGAAATTCACACCGCACTTTTACCTGACCAAGGGCAATTTGCCGGCAAATGGCTGGATGAAAACGACGTTTTCCAGCAAGCCTACGTACGAGCCATGAAAGGCCACCGTATCAACCACGGCAATCAATACCGTTATTTTGAAATTTTTAAAACCGCGGAATACGAGCTGATTCGCGCCACTAATGAATTGCATTTGATGTATCTGCACGCGACCAACAAGGTATTGAAAGACGATAATTTGTTGAAACTGTTTGATATTCCTAAGTTTTTATGGCCTCGCCTGCGTTTATCCTGGCAGGATCGCCGTTATCAGACCATTACCGGGCGAATGGATTTCTGCATGGATCGGCGTGGTCTGAAGGTGTATGAATGTAACGCGGATTCCGCTTCGTGCCATGCGGAGGCCGGCGCCATTTTAGGCCTGTGGGCGAAACGGGGCGGCAATGTGCAGGGCACTGATCCCGGGGCGGATTTGCGTGATGCCTTGGCGGACTGCTGGAAACACAGCGAAGCAACGCCGCTTGTGCATATTTTACAGGACCATGATTTTGAAGAAGATTATCACGCTATGTTCATGCAAAAATCTCTCACTCAGGCGGGCTTTAACAGCAAAATCGTTCATGGCACCGAGGGCTTACACTGGGACAGCCGTGGTCGTTTGCTGGATGATGAAAATCAGGAAATCAAAACCGTGTGGAAAACCTGGGCGTGGGAGACTATGTTTGATCAACTGCGCGCGGAAACGAGCGGTATGGAAGTGGCTCCGCCGATTCGTACCGGCCATCCGGAAGACAAGGTGCGGCTGATTGATGTGTTGCTCCGCCCTGAAGTGCTGGTGTATGAGCCGTTATGGACAGCCATTCCGAGTAACAAAGCGATTTTGCCGGTGCTATGGTCGCTGTTTCCGCATCATCGTTATTTGCTGGAAGCCGGTTTTGAACTGACCGAAGATTTGATGAAAAACGGCTACGCCCAGAAACCGATTGGCGGTCGTCGCGGCGATAATGTGCAGCTGGTCACCGAAAAAGGCGAAATTTCTGACCGCACTTCGGGCAAGTTCGGCGGACAGACCGAAATTTACCAGCAGCTTTGGTGTCTGCCGAAAGTAGAAGATCAATACGTGCAAATCTGCACCTTTACCGTGGGCGGTCATTACGGCGGCTGTTGCCTGCGTTCCGATCCGGGCCGCGTGATTATGGGCGACAGCGATATGCAGCCGTTGCGGGTGTTGAAGGATAAGGATTTTTTATCCGGCGAATAAGCTGAATTAGAGGAAACAAGGAACAAACATGATTACGGTTTACGGCATTAAAAATTGCGACACAGTGAAAAAAGCATTGAAATGGCTAACGGAGCATAATATTGCGTACCGCCTGCACGATTACCGCACGGACGGTTTGGATCCGGCCTTTTTGCAGCAGGCGGAACAACAGTTCGGCTGGCAGGCGTTAGTGAACAAACGCAGCACCACATGGCGTAATTTAAGTGATGAAAGCAAAAAAACTCTTGATCTTGACACCGCACTTTCCCTGTTAAGAGAACAGCCGACTTTAATTAAACGGCCGATTATTTTGCAGGACGGCATTGCGTTGATTGGATTTGATGAACACGAATACGAACGGGTGCTGGCATGAAGCAAAATATTATCGGTCTCGCCCGCAATCTGATTCAACGGCCTTCCGTCAGTCCCGATGATCAGGGTTGTCAGCGCCTGATCGCGGAACGTTTGGCAAACTTAGGTTTTCAGATTGAATGGATGCCTTTTAACGATACCCTGAATCTATGGGCAAAACATGGTACGGGCAAGCCCGTGATTGCTTTTGCCGGACACACGGATGTGGTGCCGGCGGGTGATGAAAGTCAATGGCAATATCCGCCGTTTTCAGCTCATATTGAAGGCGATATGCTGTATGGCCGCGGCGCGGCGGATATGAAAGGTTCCCTGGCGGCTATGGTGGTGGCGGCGGAGGAATATGTGAAAGCCAATCCGAATCATCAGGGAACCGTTGCTTTGTTAATCACTTCTGATGAAGAAGCGGCGGCGCATGACGGCACTAAACGGGTGGTGGAAACGCTGATGGCGCGCGGCGAAAAAATAGATTATTGTCTGGTGGGCGAACCTTCCAGCGGCAAGCGGCTGGGTGACATGGTGAAAAACGGCCGTCGCGGCTCACTGACGGGTAATCTGTATATCGAGGGCGTACAAGGGCATGTGGCGTATCCACATTTAGCGGAAAATCCCGTGCATAAAGCGCTCCCGTTTCTCACTGAACTTACGAACTATCAATGGGATAACGGTAACGCATTCTTTCCGCCGACCAGTCTCCAGATAGCCAATATCAGGGCGGGTACAGGCAGCAATAATGTAATTCCGGGCGAGCTTTATGTGCAGTTTAACCTGCGTTACTGTACCGAGGTAACGGACGATATCATTAAAAATAAAGTGGCGGATATGTTGGCCCGACACGGTTTAAAATACCGTTTGGAATGGTGGTTATCGGGCAAGCCGTTTTTAACCCCGTCGGGAAGACTGGTGAATGCTTTGTCAGAGGCACTTGAACAAATTGTCGGTATCAAACCGAAACTAGACACCGGCGGCGGCACCTCGGACGGACGTTTTATCGCTTTAATGGGAACGGAAGTCGTGGAACTCGGCCCGCTCAACGTGACCATTCATAAAGTGAACGAATGCGTGAGCTGTACGGATCTGGTGACTTTGGGCATGATATATCAAAGGGTATTGGAATATCTGTTAGATTAGTCTTAATGCGAGGCATATTAAAATACGCCTCGTGACAATCTTTTGAAATTCAGGCGAAAACCTGTTTAATTCGGTCTAATGCCCAATCGAGTTCTTGTTGCCGAATAATTAACGGCGGGGCAAAACGAATTACCGTATCGTGGGTTTCTTTACAGAGTAAACCGAGGTTTTTCAGCTTTTCGCAGTAAGGGCGGGCGGATTCGTGTAATTCAATACCAATGAATAAGCCTTTACCGCGTATTTCTTTAATCGCGGGGTGATGAATTTTTTTCAGTTCGGCTAAGAAATATTCTCCCAGTGTTAAAGCATTTTCAACGAGTTTTTCTTCCAGTAATACGTCAATTGCCGCCATGGATACCGCACAGGCTAACGGATTGCCGCCAAAGGTGGAACCGTGGGAACCGGGGTTAAACACATCTAAAATATCGTTATTGGCCGCCACGCAGGAGATCGGGAGCACGCCGCCACCGAGGGCTTTACCTAAAATATACATATCGGGTTCAACCTGTTCCCAATCGCAGGCAAACATTTTTCCCGTCCGTCCCAGTCCGGCCTGGATCTCATCGGCGATAAACAATACATTATGCCGTTTACACAGTGCGGCAGCCTGAGTTAAAAAGCCTTGCGGCGGAATTCTGATGCCCGCTTCACCTTGAATCGGTTCGAACAGAAAAGCGGCAGTATTTGGATTGATAGCCTGTTCCAACGCGGCAAGATCGCCGTAAGGAATAAGTTTAACGTCCGTTAATAATGGTCCGAAGCCACGTTGATAAGCGGGTTCGGAAGAAAGCGAAATTGTTCCCAGCGTGCGGCCGTGGAAGTTGCCCTGGCAGACAATAATTTCCGCCTGATTGTCCGTGATGCCTTTTATATCATATCCCCAACGGCGGGCAGCCTTGAGCGCGGTTTCCACCGCCTCGGCACCCGTATTCATTGGTAATACCTTGTTTTTACCGGTTAACCGACATACTTTTTGATACCAATTTCCAAGCTGATCGTTATGAAATGCCCGTGAGGTGAGGGTTACCCGATCCGCCTGTCGCTTTAACGCCTGAATAATTCTAGGGTGACAGTGACCTTGATTCACCGCAGAGTATGCGCTCAGCATATCCATATAGCGGTTGCCTTCGGGATCTTCTACCCAGATACCGTTCGCCCGGCTAATTACAATCGGCAGCGGCAAATAATTGTTGGCACCAAAGGTATCACATTGTTGAATAAATTGTTCTGAACGGGTTTTCATAATCATTTCCTCTAGGTTTAAGTGGTGGGCTGGGTTTTTGCAAGATATGCGATCTTAATATTAAATAATGCGAATAGAATGGCAATTACAGGGCTTAGCCAGTTGAGAAAAGCGTAAGGTGCATATTCGAAAGCGCTGATTTGCAGCATGGAAAAAGCAAACACACCGCAGGTATTCCAAGGCACCAGTACCGATGTCATGGTTCCCCCGTCTTCCAGCGCTCGCGACAGATTTTTCGAGGCAAGTCCTTTTTCCTGATAAGCCGTTACATACATTCTGCCCGGCAGCAGAATAGAAATATACTGTTCGGAGGTCGTTAAGTTTGTGATCATTGAAGAAACAATTGTTGCCGGAATTAACAAACGGGCGGAGCGGGTAAAACGCAGAATCTGCTGTACCACGGAACGTAGGATCCCGACTTGCTCCGCGATTCCGCCGAATGACATTGCGACAATGGTTAATGAAATCGTGTACATCATGGATTCAATGCCGCCGCGATTGAACAGGGTATCAATAATTTCATTACCGCTTTCAATTTTAAAGCCGTCGTGCAGCGTGCGTACGGCGATATCCATGCTGGCTCCCTGAATGCCGATATGACACAGCCAGCCAAGCAAAATCCCGATAGCCAGGGCGGGCAGAGCAGGTACTTTCTTTACAACTAACAGAATGACTGCAACGGGAACAAGCAGCAGCCAGGGAGAAATGACGAAGTTAGCATTAATCGCGGTGAGAATTTCTTCAATGCGCCCTAAATCGCTGTGTTGCGGTGTAAAGCCCTGACCTAAGTAAAAATAGATTCCCAGTGTGATGAAGTAGGCCGGCAAGGTAGTATTGAGCATAAAACGAATATGATCAAACAACTCGGTATGAGTAATACCGGCGGCAAGATTAGTGGTATCCGACAGTGGTGAAAGCTTATCGCCGAAATAGGCTCCGGAAATCACCGCACCGGCTACCATCGGAGCGGGAATATTCAGACTATAGCCAATGCCCATGGCGGCAACACCGATAGTCCCCATGGTTGACCATGAACTGCCGATGGCTAAGGTGGTAATACTGCAGATAAGACAAATAGTGAGCAAAAAATATTCCGGAGAAATGATTTTCAACCCATAATAGATCATGCTGGCAACGATACCGCCGCCAATCCATGAGCCGATCGTCAGTCCGATCATAATAATGATAACAATGGCGGGTAATGCCATTTTGATGCCATTATAGATTCCTTTTTCAATGGTCTGCCAAGAATAACCGTAGTAGGCAGCCACTAAACCAGCGATTACCGCGCCGATAAGTAACGGCACGTGAGGAGACGCCTCAAATTTGATAATAGAAACCGCCATGACAGCGATCATCACTACAATAGGCAGCAGTGCAAAAAAGAATGCAATTTCTTGGGGGTGTCGGTGAGTTTTCATTCTTACCTCCTTGAATAATGATTCGGAATGTTTAGCGCATGTACACTAAACCGCGATATTTTTATTTCACAATCCCTCCTTAACGCTGTTTAATCCGATAGCAAAATACTCACCGGCCCGCAGCCGGAAGCTTAGAGCCGGATGAATTATCCCTGTTTTTTATTTTTCATTCATCGCGATAATAAACAAATAATATACAAATTACAAACAAAAATTTAACAATAGGCTGCTGAAAATAAAGCGCATTCGAACCGGTTATGCTGATAAAGCCCGATTTACAGAATTTGAAGTAATGCGTTATCATAAGATACCTTTATTTTTATCCGGGATTTTATATGCAATTAACCCCCCAGATGCTTAGCGGAAAATCCAGTTCTCACCTTGTACCGCTACCTTGCCCGTTTTCTGATAAACACGCTTTACAGGTTCAGGCGGTTAAGGCGTTTCTGGCATTGCAAAAGCGGGCGGTACGGCACGGCTTTGATTTGCAACCTGCCAGCAGCTTTCGGGATTTTCAACGTCAGCGGCTGATTTGGAACGGCAAGTTTAACGGCGAACGCAAGGTGCATGATGACGAGGGAAATCCGCTTGTTCTTTCGGCACTTTCCGATTGGCGGAAATGTCAGGCGATTCTGCGTTGGTCGGCGTTGCCGGGGGCGAGCCGCCATCATTGGGGGACGGAAATCGATGTGTTCGATCCTCATTTGCTGCCGCCGAATCAATCCTTGCAGCTTGAACCCTGGGAATACGAAGCGGGCGGTTATTTTTATGAGTTAAGTGAATTCTTACGGCATAATCTGGTGGATTTTGATTTTACCTTGCCGTTTCTGAGTCAGCCGCAAGGCAAAATGATCGGTCGTGAACCTTGGCATATCAGCTATCTGCCGCTGGCTGAACAAGCCGCGGCACAGTTTAACCCCGAGCTGTTATTGCAGGCATGGCAGGGCGAAGAGATTGCCGGATTGGCCACCTTGAATAAACATATTCAGGAAATCTTTGAGGAGTATATCGTGTAACTTTTTAAGGGAGCGAAAACCGGCTTAAAGTGCGGTGTCGAAAAAGCGAGTTTTTACCCAATCCGTTATGCAAGTCGCCATAGCTCAAAACTCAATTTCTTGACACCGCACTTTTTACTTCCGTTTTAATGCTGTTACTGCCTCATTGATGTCGTCCGCCTGCGTGATAGCGGAAATCACCGCCACGCCGTCAGCGCCCGCCCGTCTTAGTGCCGGCGCCGAGCGGGGCGTAATGCCGCCGATGGCGACACAGGGTTTATCAATGCTCAACCGTCTGATCTGCCGCATAAAATCAATGCCGCCCGGTCTGCTGTGATCCGGTTTGGAGTTGGTGGTGAAAATCGGGCCGATGCCGAGGTAATCCACATCCGGATTAGCCTGCGCCTCAAGGGCTTCGTGCAGATTGTTGACTGATAAGCCGATAAGGATATTTTTACTGCAAGCGCGAATACTTTGCGGCGTGATATCGCCTTGTCCGACATGAATTCCGTTGGCCCGAATGTCTAACGCGAGTTCTACATTGTCGTTTATGATAAACGGCACTTGATATTGCCGACATAAGCGTTGGCATGCGATGGCGAGATTTCTCTGTTCCGCCGGTTGGTGTTCAAGGGACGCCGGGCCTTTATCTCTGAACTGAAAACAGGTAATGCCGGCATCAAGAGCGCGTTTTAATATGCCGAGCAGGTTAATAGCGGGCTCGCCCGCAAGATGCGTGCAATCTTGCGTACCGGCAATAAAATAAACGGCAAGCATTCGGTTAATTTTATTCATCCCGATAAGCCCAATGATTAGTCGGCCCGTGACCATGGCCGATATTTAACTGATCGCCGATCGCGGCGGTAATAAAGGCTTTGGCGGTCTCCGCCGCATGCCGCATATTTTTGCCCTTAGCTAATTCGGCCGTTAAACAGGCGGAAAAGGTGCAGCCCGTACCGTGGGTTTGTGCGGTGCGAATACGGGGACTTTTCAGCACCGAAACTTCATCGCCGTGGAAAATCCAATCACAGCACACCGCACTTTGCGAGCCTTCGCTGTGCCCGCCCTTAATAATGACGGTTTGCACGCCGGCTTCCTGTAATTTGGCCGCCGCGCGGCGGATATCCTGTTCGCCGCGGATTTGAATACCGGTTAACTGTGTCGCTTCAGGCAGATTCGGCGTGATAACGTTTGCCAGCGGCAGAATATGCCGTTTGAACGCGTTAACGGCGTGTTCCCGCATTAGCGCGGCGCCGCTTTTGGCGATCATCACCGGATCTACGATGATAGGTTTAAACCGGTATTGTTTGAGTGCCTGTGCCACGGTTTCGATAATTTCCTGATCGCCGAGCATGCCGATTTTGACCGCCGCAACGGAAAAATCCTCCGCTATCGCGCGGAGTTGGGCTTGAACGGTTGCGTTCGGAATGAGGTGAATATCCACTACGCCCAGCGTATTTTGGGCGGTGACGGCGGTAATGACCGACATGCCGAACACATGACGCATTTGGAAAGTTTTAAGATCGGCCTGAATGCCCGCGCCGCCGCCGCTGTCAGAGCCGGCAATGGTCAATACCTGAGGAATTTTACGCATAGCTCACTCTCGCATATTGATTGATAAGGTCCGGGGTTAATGCGGCTAACTGATCGATAAATTTCACCGCAAAGGTGCCGACTTCCTGCTGCAAGCCTTTTGCCGCCAGTTCACCCGCGACGGCATAGGCGAGGCAGGCTTCGACACAGGCCTGTAAATTTTGATCTTTTTCCGCCACGCCCACAAAAGCCGCGATAACCGCGCCTAATAAACAGCCTGTCCCGGTTACCTTTGGCAACAGTGTTGTGCCGTTGTGAATTTTGATGATCCGCTCGCCGTCACTAATCACATCGGTTTCACCGCTCACGGCGACTACGCAGCGATATTTTTTCGCCGCTGTTTTGGCGATTTGCGCGTTATCTCCCTGCGTTTCTCCCGCGTCAACGCCTTTCCCGCGCGATTCTTCCCCCGCCAGAAAAGCGATTTCGCTGATGTTGCCGCGGATCACGGCAAACTGAATCTGTTGCAGTAATTGCGTGGTAATATGCCGACGGTATCGGGTGGCTCCCACGCCCACAGGATCAAGCACCACGGGTACGCCCGCCGCGTTGGCCGCTTTAGCGGCGGTGAACATCGCCTGCACGTCGGTTTGTGTGATGGTGCCGATATTGATTAGCAACCCATTGGCGAATTGCTGGATATCCTCGGCTTCCTCGTGCATGGTGGACATAAACGGCGATGCCCCCAGCGCCAGTAAGCCGTTGGCGGAAAAATTCGTGACGACGATGTTGGTAATGCAATGGACCAGCGGGTTTTGTTGTTTTACACGGTGAAGAAAATGAAACGGCATGATGTATCAATCCTTATTTCATGGGTTAAAAACAGCAGTCATGCCAATGAGGAAATGTGATAGTTCCCTACGTCAGTACTAACTGCATCAGGTGATACGGGTATTTCTCAGCCGTTCATTAATGACAAACGGCACCCCGACTACGACGCTTAGTGTAACCGAATAATCGCTAATTGCAAGATGAGAACCGAGAAATGTGTTCCGAATCAATTTGAAGAAACCGGGGGTATTGAAAGTGCGGTGCCGAAATTTTGAGTTTTACGACATGATGTATTTGTTGCACAAAATGCTAATTTCAGGTGCAGGGGCGTATTGCAACCGCTGCATAATACCGGAGTTTTAAATTTCTCCGGCTTCTCTTTTTCAAGGAGAAGCGGGAGTTCTGAGGCTAGCGGGGAGATTAAAAATAAAATGATAGGTTTGGCTTATCCAGACTGAAGCTTCTTTGCGAAAGAAGGATTTAAGATTCCAGCACCAACTCCTGCAGATAGTGATAGATATCGCGATAGGCTTTTGGCGGTTTATTCTGAGTTTTTTCTTTTTGAGCGGCGCGGATCAGGTTGCGTAAATGCTGGCGATCCGCTTGCGGGTATGCGATGAGAAATTCAGCAAACGCCTCGTCGCCTTTTTCCACCAAATCATCACGCATCATCTCAAGCCTGTGTAACATGGCTTGTTGCTGATTATGCTTGTTTTCGATTTTCTCCAGCGCTTCCCGAATGGGTTCGACATCGGTGCTGCGCAGCAATTTGCCGATATATTGCAACTGGCGGCGCTTGGCCTCCCGTTGCGAACGGCGGGCGAGTTCGATGGCATCCAACAGGGTGTCGTCAAGAGGAATCTTGTCCAAATTGACTTTGCTGAGCTCAACCAGTTTTGAACCCAGTCTTTTGAGCTCCTCCGCATCGCGTTTAATCTCGCTTTTACTGACCCAAATAATTTCTTCCTGATCGTCCGTTTCCCAGTCTAATTCAGGTTTTTTCCCGTGTTTTTTCATTTTTATCCTTGCTGATTCATGATTTTGCCACATTCTAGCAAATAAGCTACAATGCGACAAATTGATCAACGGAAGGTTTTAGTATGAAAACTCAACAAAACGACACCGCACTTTTACGCCGGCAGGAACAGGAATTACGTGAAGCGGTCGGTTATGCGATAGAGATTGCACAAAAAGCGGGAGCGACCGCCGAAGTTTCGGTAACGAAAGTGAGCGGTCTGTCCGTTTCTACCCGTTTAAAGGAAGTGGAAAACGTGGAATTTAATAATGACGGGGCGTTAGGTATTTCCGTATATCTCGGTCGGCAAAAGGGCAATGCCTCCACTTCGGATTTAAGCCCGCAGGCGGTTAAAAGCGCGGTTGAAGCGGCTCTCGCCATTGCGAAATATACCTCGCCCGACGATTGTGCCGGCTTGGCGGATAAGGAACTAATGGCATTTGAAGCACCGGATTTGGATTTGTATCATCCCGCCGAAGTGGATGTGGATCAGGCGATTGTGTTGGCATTGGAGGCGGAAACGGCGGCGTTGGATTATGATTCGCGTATTGTTAACAGTAACGGCGCGTCCTTCAATTCTCATACCGGCGTGCGGGTTTACGGTAATAGCCATGGCATGCTGCAAAGTTATTTATCCAGCCGTTACTCTCTGTCCTGTTCGGTGTTGAGCGGCGTGGATGACCGGTTGGAAAATGATTATGAATACACGGTTTCGCGAGATATTTGCCGGCTTGATGATCCGAACCAGGTGGGCGAAAACGCGGCAAAAAAAGCAGTGGCCCGTTTACAGCCGCGGAAACTTGCCACGCAGGAAGCGGCGGTCGTTTTTCAAAATGACGTGGCGACGGGGTTGATCAGCCATCTGGCGGCGGCGATTAGCGGCGGCAGTTTATACCGTAAAGCGAGCTTTTTGTTGGATCATTTAGGCAAACGAGTGCTGCCGGATTGGTTTCATATCAGTGAACGTCCGCATTTACGCGGTCGCTTGGCTTCCACGCCGTTTGACAGCGAAGGGGTTCGTACCCTTGATCGCGAAATTGTATCGCAAGGCATTTTGCAGACCTATTTGCTCACCAGTTACAGCGGCAGAAAGTTAGGGATGCAAAGCACGGGACACGCGGGCGGTATTCATAACTGGCTGGTACGGCCCAATGCGCAAGGCGGTTTGGACAGCCTGTTACGCCAAATGGATAAAGGCTTGCTGGTAACCGACCTGATGGGGCAGGGTGTGAATGTGGTAACGGGCGATTATTCCCGCGGGGCGGCCGGTTTCTGGGTGGAAAACGGCAAAATTCAATATCCTGTGGCGGAAATCACCATCGCGGGGCAGCTTAAAGAAATGTTAACCCGAATAGTGGCGGTGGCGGATGATATCGAACGTCGTTCTAATATTCAGACGGGCTCAATTCTGTTGGAAAATATGCGGATTTCGGGTAATTAAAAATATTTCAATAAATAAGAATAATTATCATTGACAAATAAAGATAAACCGACTACCATAAGCACATCTGTTACGGAAAGACTTTAGCTGATTTAGTAGAGGTCGGCCAAAGTCGGCATAGATAGCTCCAAACAGGTAGAGTAGAAAGTAAATTCGTTAGGGTATGAAAAGGCCGATGTGTTAAAACATCGGTCTTTTTTTATGTTATGATAGCCGCCCTCAAATGACTCTCAATGATTATTCAGTTAGGAATGACTATGAAAAAACATTACGTTGATACCTTAATCGCAGAACAAGAGGTGCGTGCGCGTATCCGGGCCCTTGGTGAAACCGTTACCGCTTATTATCGGAATCAGAACGTTGAAAAATTGATTGTGGTAGGGCTGCTGCGCGGTTCTTTTATGTTTATGGCGGATTTGGTGCGTGAAATCAGATTGCCGATTGAAGTGGAATTTATGACCACTTCAAGCTACGGTTCAGGTATGACAACCAGTCATGATGTGAGAATTACCAAAGATTTGGACGGCGATATTAAGGGTGAACACGTGCTGATTGTGGAAGATATCATTGATACGGGCTACACCTTGGAGAAAGTGCGGGAAATCCTTAAGCTGCGTGACCCAGCATCCCTCGCTATCTGTACTTTATTGGATAAACCTTCACGCCGTGAAGTCGAGGTGCCCGTGGAATGGGTGGGGTTTGCCATTCCCGATGAATTCGTGGTGGGGTACGGCATTGATTATGCTCAACGTTACCGTAATTTGGGTTTTATTGGTAAGGTGGTGTTGGAAGAGTAAATCTCATCTAATTCTTTAAATCCGCTAATTTCCCCCTTGGCAAAGGGGGGAATTCAATCAAGTAAGCACATTGCTTATATTCCAACCTCAACATTCCTCTTCTTAAAAAAGAAAAAGCCGAGAAGATTTAAAACTCGAAATTTCGACACCGCGCTTTAAGACATTAGTTATAAACCTATCCGTCACAACAGAATAAGCGACAGAATATAAACAACGATGATACTTACAATGCCCATAATAAAAGTGAGCATAGTTTGCGTTTTATAACCTTGTTGCGGCGTCATTTTACTGAAATTGGTCACTACCCAGAAATAGCTGTCGTTGGCGTGGGAAACACACATCGCTCCCGCCGCGATAGCCATAACGCAAAGGGAAGCCGCCACTTCGGTAGTTAATCCGAGTACGCCCATTAAAGAGTCACCGGCGTTAAACATTCCCATAATTGAGGCGGTGGTGATAATTGCCACGGTAGAACTGCCTTGAGCCGTTTTGAGCACCGCGGAAATAATAAATGGGAAGAAAATGCCTGTAGCGCTGATAATGTAAGCGTTTTGTTTAATGTAATCCACAAAACCCGCTTCAGTGATAACCTTGCCCAGCACGCGCCGGCGGCAGTAATAAAAAGAATCGGACCGACAATTTTGAGCGTTTCGTTGGTAATATCGCTGAATTCCGCCGTTTTGCGGGTTTGCACTAACAGGAAAATAGCAAAAATAACCCCGATAGCAAGCGCGATAATCGGGCTTCCCAGAAATTGAATTATTTGGCCGGATGTGCCGTCGATTTCCATAATCTTGGCAATGGAACCTAACGCCATAAAGAAAATGGGCATAATAATCGGCGCAAGGCTAAGCCCGCCGCTCGGTAATGTGCCGTATTGTTTGATGAGCTCATCATAACCGGCCGCCACAGCGGTATTCGCCGCAGCGTTTTCTTCTTCATCGATAACCACTTTTTTACCGATATATTTGGCGAATACATAGGCGGCAATCAATACCGGGATGGATACAAGGGTGCCCATGCCGATGACTAACAATAGATTAGAACCGATCCCTAATGCACCTGCCGCCGCGATCGGACCGGGTGTCGGCGGAATAAACACATGAGCCGCATATAAGCCGGCACTGAGCGCGACAGCCATGCCGACCGGGTTTGCCGAGATTTTTTTATAAAGTGCTTCGCGAATCGGGTTCAGTACCACGAAGCCACTGTCGCAGAAAACGGGAATGCCCACAACCCAACCCATAATCAGCATGGCTAGTTCGGGACGTTTTTTCCCTACGGCCCGTACAACCATATCGGCCAGTTTGAAAGCCGCGCCCGTTTTTTCCAGTACGCTGCCGATAATGGCACCGAAAATAATCACGATACCGATGCTTTTGAAAATACCGCTGAATCCGTCACCGATAATTTGCGGGATTTTGTCCGGCTTAATTCCGGCAACGATGGCAAGGGCAAGGGAGATGGTCATTAACGCCAGGAAAGGATGAACATTCATTTTTGAAATCAGCAGAATCATAATGATAATAGCGATGACAAAACAGATAATTAACGCAATACCAGTCATAAAAACCTCCTAAATGCGATTTATCCTTGACGAAAGTCATGCTGGCACAAAAAAATAACTGTCGCAACGGGACATTCCCGCGGGGGATAAGTTTTTTTCAGAAATGTGATCTGAGGCATAAATTCAATATAATTATTGCAATTTCCGGTTTAGCCGCTACAATACGAATTCCTTATCGTCGCTGAATTAGAGATCGGCGAACGATGTATGTTTAACAAGCCTTAATAAGAGGATTCAATATGTCTCTAAGTACAGAACAAAAAGCAGCAATCGTTGCGGAATATGGTCGTGATGCAAAAGACACCGGTTCATCGGAAGTTCAAATCGCGTTATTAACCGCACAAATCAATCACTTACAGGCTCACTTCGCCGAACACAAAAAAGACCACCACGGTCGTCGCGGTTTATTAGGTATGGTTTCCCGTCGTCGTAAATTATTAGACTACTTAAAACGTACCGATTTGGCGAAGTATTCTGAAATCATTGCACGTTTAGGTTTACGTCGCTAATTTTATCAGAAGATCGAATACGCAAAGCTCTCGTTGACGGGAGCTTTTTTTTGCCCAAAAATCGGTATTATGCAGCGGTTGCACGAAGATGGACCTAACCTGAATGAAGACTATTTGTGCAACCGCTAACATTATAAAAAAACAAGCAATACGGGGTAAAAGTGCGGTGTCGAAAAAGCGAATTTTAATAGCCGGATTTTTCTGTTATGACTTAATGCTTAAAAAAGAAACGCTTGAATAAAATTTCATTTTCCCGTGTTGACATCAATGAATTAATCCGTATAATGCCACTCCGTTAACCACGGAGGAATGGTCGAGTGGTTGAAGGCACCGGTCTTGAAAACCGGCGAGGGTTTGCGCCCTCCCTGAGTTCGAATCTCAGTTCCTCCGCCATATTCCGAGAAGCCGCGAGTCATAGGATTCGCGGTTTTTTGTTTTTTAGCTTTCCAGCTGTTCCTTAAATGTCAGATATTCTTCCAACTGTTCAATCGCGTTCAGGCAGCGGCTGCGTCGTTGTCGAGTGTGTTCGATTTGCGTCTGATAATATTGTTTATCCTGTTCGGATTGAGCCAGTTTTAGTTGATCTTTTTGTTGATTCAGCTTCTCGTTCAGGGCTTGTAGAAATTCGTAATATTGTGCCAAACGTTCCCGCGGCGGCAGCTGGTTAAGCCGTTCGATAAGCTGCCGATGACGATTTTCGGCGGTGCCTGCTGACGACTGATTTGGATTTCCATATTGCATCGCCTCGTGCAGAGCCGTGCATTGCGCCAGTAATTTTTCGCTGAAAAATTGAATTTCTGCCGGCCGGTCGCATTGCGCGAGAGTGTCTAGCGTGTGGCGGATTTGTTCAAAGTAAAATCGGCAAGGGGCAAAGTCTTCGGTAAACAGGGCCGGATCAAATCTGGCATAGACCGTTTGAGTCATCTTAGCCTGATATTTCTGATACAACAGGGCGACCTGCCGTTCCAGTCGGGTGAAAAGTGCGGTGCTGTTTTGCATAGTTTTGTCCGTTAAAAATTTCCCCCGCACGACGGAGGAATAATAGGTTAAAGGGTCATCGCCGCAATCCAGCCGAACACTAACAATGGTATATTGTAGTGAATAAAGGTCGGCACCACGGAATCCCAGATATGATCATGTTTACCGTCCATATTTAAGCCCGAAGTCGGACCCAAAGTGGAATCGGACGCGGGCGAGCCGGCATCGCCCAAAGCCGCCGCCACGCCGACAATAGAAATGGTTGCCATCGGTGAGAAACCGAGCGTCACGCAAAGCGGTATGTAAATTGAGGTAATTATCGGCACGGTGGAGAAGGATGAGCCAATTCCCATCGTGATAAATAAGCCCACTACTAACATCATAAAGGCGGCTAAACCTTTGCTGTTCGGGCCTAATCCCTGACTGACGGCGTTCACCAGTTCGGTAACGCCGCCCGTGGCGTTGATGACATTGGCGAATCCCGAGGCGGCGATCATCACGAAGCCGATCATTGCCATTAAACGCAGGCCCTGCTGGAAAATATCGTTACTTTCTTTTAATTTAAAGATACCGAACGCAACAAAGATAATTAAGCCGGCCAGGCCGCCGATAATGGTAGAACTGGTGAACAGCTGAAGGCTGAAGGTGACGATAATGGCGATCAGGCTGGCGATAATATGAATCGGTCTGATATTAGCGATATGGCTTTCGATACTATCAGTGCTGATGTGCTGATGAGATTGCGTGTATTCGCGCGGTTTACGGTAGCTGATGAACACGGCAATCAATAAGCCGAGAATCATTCCCATCACAGGCAGCCCCATTGCCATCGACATTTCCGCTACATTGGTATGCAGACCCAGCGGCGCTCCCACTTCATTGATATTTTTCACCAGAATACTTTCGATAAAGATTTTACCGAAACCCACCGGCAAAAGCATATAGGTGGCGGTTAAACCGAAGGTCAGCACACAGGCGACGGCGCGACGGTCGATTTTTAATTTATTGAAAATGCTCAGCAACGGCGGAATCACAATAGGAATAAAGGCGATATGCACGGGTATGAGGTTTTGTGACGAGATAGCGAACAGCAGCAGAATAAATAAAATGAAATATTTAAAGGCGGTCACAAATTGACCCGTGGGGGCGTGGCCAAGACATTTGATAATTTTATATGCCAGCAGATCGGTGATGCCCGATTTGGAAATGGCAACGGCAAACGCGCCGAGAATCGCGTAATTCATCGCGACTTCCGCGCCGCCGCCCAGCCCGCTGGTGAAAGCCTGAATCGTGGCGGAAAGATCTAAATTGGGACTGGCGAATCCTGCCACGAGGGCGGAAATAATTAATGCGATGACCACATTGATACGCAGCAAGCTCAAGGCTAGCAAGACAATAATCGAGATAACGACAGGGTTTGTCAACATGATGTTAGGTCCTTTAGGTTAAGTAAAAGTGCAGTGTTGATTTTACGAGTTTTGAACCTCTTTGTCCGCAACGTGAGGAAAACCGCCCAGCTGTTTAAAGTGGTTTACCATATAACAGAATAATTCCGCGGTACGCTCGGTATCATACAATGCCGAGTGGGCCTGTTTGCCGTCAAAAGGGATGTTCGCCGCTTGGCAGGCTTTCACCAGCACGGTTTGACCGAAAATAAATCCGCTTAAGGTCGCGGTGTCGAACATGCCGAACGGATGGAACGGATTGCGTTTCACTTTTGTGCGCTCCGCCGCCGCCATCACGAAGCCTTGGTCAAAGGCGGCGTTATGAGCCACGATGATGGAACGTTGGCAGTTCGCGGCTTTTTGTCCGCGCCGCACCATTTGGAACAAACCCGTTATGGCTTCGGTTTCCGAAACCGCGCCACGCAGCGGATTGTCAATATCGATACCGTTGAATTTGAGTGATTCAGGGCTGATGTTCGCCCCTTCAAACGGCTGAATATGAAAATGGCATCGCTGATCGGGCACCAGCAAACCGTTTTCATTCATTTTTACCGTGATCGCCGCCAGTTCCAGCAATGCGTCCGTTTTCGCGTTAAAGCCGGCGGTTTCCACATCAATAATCACGGGATAATAGCCGCGGAAGCGGTTTTTCAGCAAGTTATAATCGACAGATTGTTGAGCTTCTTCAGTCATAATAAATAAAAGATGGCGGAATCACCGCCAGAATAAAATTCGTTTACGGCAATGCGGTGCTTTAAATTGGCGGGCCGCCGCCGCGCAAAAACTCGAATTTATAACACCGCACTTTGAGCAATTAATTGCCGAGCGCCGCTTTTGCCATTTTGTTTTCGATAAATTCGATTTTATAACCGTCGGGGTCTTCCACGAAAGCAATGACGGTTTTGCCGCCTTTAACCGGACCCGGCTCGCGTGTCACCTTGCCGCCTTGAGTTTTCACCGCTTCGCAAGTGGCGTAAATATCGTCCACGCCGATGGCGATATGACCGTAAGCGCTGCCGAGGTCGTATTCGCTCACGCCCCAGTTATATGTTAATTCTATGACGGCATTTTTGTCTTCATCATCATAACCTAAAAAGGCGAGGGAATATTTGTATTCCGGGTTTTCACTGGTCCGCAATAACCGCATGCCCAACACGTCTTGATAGAATTTGACGGAGCGTTGCAAATCGCCTACGCGTAACATGGTGTGTAAAATACGCATAATGTTTCTCCATGGGTAAAAATAACATGAGAAGATAGGCTGGATTATGCCATAAAGCGGGGCGGGTTTCATTATTTGATCGCAAAAAACGACCCGAAATTAAAACATTGAAACCATAATTCCACATGGCCGAAACCGGCGGATTTTAGTCGTTCTTTGTGGGTTTCTATGCTGTCAATCCGCATGACGTTTTCAAGCGCGGTGCGTTTTTGACTGATTTCCAGCTCGCTGTAACCGTTGGCACTTTTGAATTGATAATGCAGATCAATCAGCAGATCATTGGCTTGTTTATCGTCGAAATGCAGTTTTTCCGATAATATCAGCATACCGTTCGGGTTCAGTCCTTGATAGATTTTATTGAGCAACGCCATGCGATCTTCCGGCGGCAGGAATTGCAGAGTGAAGTTGAGAATGACCATGGAGGCGTTTTCAATGTTCACTTTGCGGATATCGTCGCACAGAATGTCCACTACAACATCGCTGTTATAAGCCGCAATATGCCGGCGGCAGCGTTCAACCATCGGCTGTGAATTGTCCACCCCGATAATTTTGACATTGGGCTGCCGGATATTGCGGCGGGCGGAAAGTGCCGCCGCCCCCCGTGAACAGCCGAGATCGTACACATTACTGTCGGCGGTGACAAAACGTGAAGCCAACATACCGATAGCGGTAATAATATTGGAATAGCCGGGAATGGAACGTTGCGCCATATCGGGAAAAACCTCGGCCACACTGGCATCAAAGGTGAAATCGCCGAGTTTTTCGATAGGTGCGGAGAAAAGAGTATCTTTAGACATAAATTGAATTATCGTTTTCTTAAAAAGTGCGGTCATTTTAGAAGAAGATTTGTGATGACTCAATCACTTATTCGTTTCGTTAGCGCAGGTGTGCCATGGCACGTTCTTCCTGCACAATACGCGTTATTAAAAATACAAGATAGATTGGCAGTCCGATGTAAGCCGTGGTCGTTGCATGGCAGAAAAGCGCCAGTCCGATAAGCTCCGGAATGATATTTAAAAAATAATTGGGGTGACGGATATAACTGAATAAGAAAGAACGGTTAATATCATGTCGCGGCAGAATATAAAGTTTAACCGTCCAGATTTCTTTTAACTGATAAATGATATAAAACAGCATTGCGATTGCAAAGATCAGAATAAGTAAACCGAATAAAGACATCCGATCTATGCCGATGTGTTTCATATTGGCTTCTACGATGGCGGAAAGATAAAACGCTACATGGGCGATGGAAAGGCATTTGGAATTGAGTTTGCCGTACTCAACAGCTCCTTTCTGCAGCAGCAGTTTTTCATGGCTTTTGGATATGTAAAGCGAATAGAAACGCGTAAGAAGTATGATAATAAAAATAAGGTTAACTGAAAACATAGTCGCATCCTTGCATTTGGCAATAAAAATAGAGCGGAGGATTCTAACAGTTAGCAGCTGTTCTGTAAATTGTTCCGCCGGCTTAATGTATCGGTGAAATTACCCTCTTCTTCCTTTCAATCCCGCTTAATTTCTGTTTCAACCATATCCGATTTCCGTTATAATTCTGCGGCTAATTCTATCAATTTTGCAAAGTAATAAAATAATAAGGAATATAACATGATGCGTACAGAATATTGCGGCAATTTAAACCGCACTCATATCGGGCAACAGGTCACTCTCAGCGGCTGGGTAAACCGCCGCCGTGATTTAGGCGGTTTAATTTTTATTGATATGCGTGATGTGAAAGGAATCGTACAGGTATGCTTTGATCCGAAATATCAACAGGCACTTACAGCCGCCGCGGGCTTACGCAATGAGTTTTGTATTCAGATTCGGGGAGAAGTGATCGCCCGCCCGGATAATCAAATTAATAAGAATATGGCGACAGGCGAAGTGGAAGTGCTGGCGCATGAACTTAAAATTTATAATGCGGCTGATGTGTTACCGCTTGATTTCAATCAGAATAATACCGAAGAACAACGCTTAAAATATCGCTATTTGGATTTGCGCCGCCCCGAAATGGCGGAACGTTTGAAAACGCGCGCTAAAATCACCAGCTTTGTGCGTCGCTTTATGGATGATCACGGATTTCTTGATATTGAAACTCCCATGCTGACGAAAGCTACACCGGAAGGCGCCCGTGATTATCTGGTGCCGAGCCGTGTCCATAAGGGCAAATTTTACGCTTTACCGCAGTCACCGCAGCTGTTTAAACAATTGTTAATGATGTCGGGATTTGATCGTTATTATCAAATCGTGAAGTGTTTCCGTGATGAAGATTTGCGTGCCGACCGTCAACCCGAATTTACCCAGATTGATGTGGAAACCTCCTTTTTAACCGCCGCGGAAGTGCGTGCCGTTATGGAAGATATGATCCGCGGTTTGTGGCGGCACATTCTCGGCGTAGATCTCGACAAATTCCCGATCATGACGTGGCAAGAAGCGATGGAACGTTTCGGTTCCGATAAACCGGATTTACGTAACCCGTTGGAAATTCAAAGTATTTGCGATCTTGTCCGTGAGGTGGAATTCAGCGTATTTAAAGAGCCGGCCAATGATAAAGGCGGTCGGGTGGCGGTGATTCGTGTGCCGAACGGTGCCGCGCTGAGCCGTAAACAAATTGATGAATATACGCAATTTGTCGGTATTTACGGCGCTAAAGGCCTGGCATGGGCGAAAATCAATGATGTAAATGCCGGCTTAGACGGCATACAAAGCCCGATTGCTAAATTCTTTACCGCCGAACAATTCCAAGCTATTTTAGACCGTACCGCGGCACAAAACGGCGATATTCTCTTCTTTGGTTCAGGTAAGTGGAATGTGGTCACTGATTCACTGGGTGCGTTACGTTTAAAACTCGGACGCGATTTAGGCCTAACCCGTTTAGATGAATGGCAGCCGCTTTGGGTAGTGGATTTTCCAATGTTTGAACGTGATGAAGAAGGCAATCTTGCAGCAATGCACCATCCGTTCACATCACCAAGAGATTTCAGCCCGGAACAATTAGAAACCGATCCGACCGCAGCGGTAGCCAACGCTTACGATATGGTGATCAACGGCTATGAAGTGGGAGGCGGCTCGGTACGGATTTTCGATCCGAAAATGCAGCAAGTCGTATTCCGCATTCTGGGGATTAACGAACAGGAACAGCGTGAAAAATTCGGTTTCTTACTTGATGCGTTGAAATTCGGCACTCCGCCGCACGCAGGCTTGGCGTTCGGTTTAGACCGCTTGACCATGCTGCTCACGGGCACGGATAACATCCGCGATGTTATCGCTTTCCCGAAAACCACCGCGGCGGCCTGTTTGATGACAGAAGCACCAAGTGCAGCAAATCCGCAGGCATTAGCTGAGTTGGCGATCGCAGTAACGACAAAGGGCGAATAAGTTTAAGGCTGAAGGGCGGATTAATCCGCCCTTTGATTCTATCAAGATAAATAATTTTGGTAATCGTATGGAACGCCCTTATTTTTATTTTTCCTGTATCGGCCGAAAGTAACGGATTATTTTGCATTTACGGCGTTAGTAAATAAAAATGAAATACAAAAACCCTAATACGGTACTTGTCGTCATTTATGCGGAGGATACCCATCGTGTACTCATGCTGCAACGCAAAGACGATCCTGAGTTTTGGCAATCGGTAACGGGCTCTCTGGCTGAGGGCGAAACGCCATGGCAGACGGCGCAGCGGGAAGTTCGCGAAGAAACGGGGCTGGAGCCTACGACACTTTTTGATTGTGATTACTCGGTTAGATTTGAAATTTTCCCGCATTTTCGGTATAAATACGCACCTAATGTGACGCACTGTCTTGAACATTGGTTTTTATTGCCTTTGAAACAAGAAAGTGCGGTGCTATTATCAGAACATTTGGATTATCGGTGGCTGCCTCCGCAAGAGGCGGCGGATTTAACCAAATCGCCTAATAATGCAGAGGCGATTCGACAATATTTAATACCTGATTCAGTTATATATAAATAGAAGGAAAATAATATGGCAGGCCATAGTAAGTGGGCTAATATTAAACACCGCAAAGCCGCACAAGATGCTCAACGCGGTAAAATTTTTACCAAATTAATTCGTGAATTGGTGACCGCTGCAAAAATCGGTGGTGGCGACGTAGGTTCAAATCCTCGTTTACGTGCGGCCGTGGATAAAGCTCTTGCCAGTAATATGACCCGTGACACCATCAACCGTGCCATTGATCGCGGGGTAGGCGGTGGCGATGATACCAATATGGAAACCCGCATTTATGAAGGTTATGGCCCGGGTGGCACAGCCGTTATGGTGGAATGTTTATCCGATAACGCTAACCGTACCATTTCGCAGGTGCGTCCGAGTTTCACCAAATGTGGCGGCAATCTCGGAACCGAAGGTTCTGTCGGTTATTTATTCAGCAAAAAAGGCCTAATCCTCATTGAAAATGCTGATGAAGATGCACTGACCGAGGCTGCGATTGAGGCAGGCGCGGATGATATTCAGCCACAGGATGACGGCTCATTTGAAATCTATACCGCATGGGAAGATTTAGGTTCCGTGCGTGACGGCCTTGAGGCGGCGGGTTTTAAAATTGCTGAAGCGGAAGTTACCATGATCCCGTCAACTACCGTGAATCTGGATGCGGAAAATGCGCCGAAATTATTGCGTCTGATTGATATGCTGGAAGATTGTGATGATGTGCAAAACGTATATCACAATGGTGAAATCAGCGACGAAGTGGCAGCATTGCTTTAATTTATAGGTGAGATTTTCTCACCTATTTTTATATTGGGTTTTATACGAGGGTTGGTCATGAAACAGCAATTATTTACTTGGAATACAGACGGTTTATTAAGCGATGAAAGACAACATAATGGTAGTGACAGAGATTATTTTGAAAGTGATTATAAGCGTATCGTGACCAGTCCCGCATTCCGCCGTCTGCAGGATAAAACTCAAGTATTCCCTTTGGAGCGCAATGATTTTGTCAGAACCCGTCTAACACATTCTATTGAAGTTGCTGCCATCGCCAACCAGTTACTTGATGCCATCTGTAAAAATAAATATATTCCGCAGAAAGGTAATGATGAAGAGCTAAAAAAATCTTTTGACGAATTTGTTCACGCCAAAGATATTATTTTTGCGATACTGGAAAGTGCGAGTGCATTGCATGATATCGGCAATCCGCCGTTCGGGCATTTCGGCGAGGATATTATACAGCAATGGTTTAAACGGCATTTCCCTCAGGATAAAACCAAACTGGCTCAAGATATTCTGGCTAAACTACCGCAGCAGGTTGATTATTCTCGTTTTGCCAAATATTTAAATGATTTTTATGAATTTGAGGGTAACGCTCAGGCATTAAGAATCATTACCCAATTAGATGAAAATGTTGCCGGTTGTGGTATGAATTTAACTTACGCTACGATTAATACCATTATTAAATATACCAGATCGTCAACGGAAATGGATAAACGGGAAAGTGATAAACTCATTAATAAAAAAATAGGTTATTTTTTATCTGAAAAAGACGTCTTCAATACTGTAACTTCCGTTACTAAGGTGAAACAGGCACGTCATCCTTTAACCTTTATCCTCGAAGCGGCGGATGATATTGCCTATATCACGGCGGATATTGAAGATGCGATAAAGAAAGAGCTATTTAAATTCAGTGAATTTCAGGAAAAATTAATAGATTGTTTAGTTAAACTCATCATTAAGCCTGAATCATCTCAGAGTAAATCGATTCCGATTTATAAAAAATTTATTACCAAGATTAAGGACTCTAATGATATAGAAATTTTTAATGATCTACGGAATTTCTTTATTTTAGGCGCAAGTTTTATTTTCTGTAAAAAATATAAGGAAATAATGAGTGGTGGTTATAATTCGGATTTATTTGATGATTATGATGGTGTTTATTCCGGCCTATATAGTTTTCTGAAACAATTTGCAGTGGACAATATTTTCAATTCTAAAGATATTTTAAAACTGGAAATCGCCGGCAATGAGGTTTTAGGTTTCTTACTGAATAAATTTATTTTTGCCGTGTTGCCTTATGAGGATCTCGATGCCGGGAAAATAAATTAGATAGAAAACTTATAGCGCTTATTTCGTCAAGACATAAAAATGTCTATAAAGAAAATATTAAAAATGTCACTAGTGCGGAAGAACGGTTATATTTGCGTTTATTAATGGTGACTGATTTTATTTCCGGCATGACGGACGGCTATGCGCAGGATCTCTATTCGGATTTATCCAGTCATCGGGTATGGTAACTGATATGACGATTATTTTAGGCATCGACCCCGGTTCTAGGCTGACGGGCTACGGCGTTATCCGTCAACAAGGCAGACGGCTGGATTATCTTGGCAGCGGTGTAATCCGCACGTCGGTGGAGAATTTGCCCGCACGGTTAAAACGCATCTATGCCGGGGTGAGCAAGATTATTACTCAATTTCAGCCCGATATGTTTGCCATTGAACAGGTTTTTATGGCGAAAAACGCCGATTCCGCCTTGAAATTGGGGCAAGCCCGCGGTACGGCGATTGTGGCGGCGGTAAATCAGGATTTGCCTGTCTTTGAATATGCCGCCCGTTTGGTGAAACAGACGGTGGTGGGTATCGGCTCGGCGGATAAAATTCAGGTGCAGGATATGGTTACCCGCATTCTTAAATTGTCCGATAAGCCGCAGGCGGATGCGGCGGATGCCCTCGCTATCGCCATCACTCACGCCCACAGTATGCAGCATAGCCTGCAAGTTGCCGCCTCTGCCGATAGCCAAAAAACTCTCGAAAACGACACCGCACTTTTAAAGACAAGATACAGCCGCGGGCGATTCCGCTTAAAAATATAACTGGCTAAATAACCAGTATTCATTTATAATTCCTGCCAATTTATATCAAAAGGGAACAACATGATCGGTCGTTTAACCGGAATTATTTTAGAAAAGCAGCCGCCTGAGATTTTGCTTGATGTGCAGGGTGTAGGCTATGAATTATTGTTACCGATGACGAGCTTTTATAATCTGCCTGAAGTGGGACAAACGGCGACATTGTTTACTCATTTGGTTGTGCGTGAGGATGCTCATTTATTGTTTGGTTTCGGCCAAAAAACCGATCGCTCGCTGTTTCGTGAACTGATTAAAACCAACGGTGTTGGACCAAAATTGGCATTAGCGATTTTATCGGCGATGTCGGTGGAACAATTTGCTTATGCCATTGAACGGGAAGAATTATCGAAATTGGTAAAAATCCCGGGAGTAGGCAAAAAAACGGCGGAGCGTTTGTTGGTGGAACTCAAGGGTAAATTTAAGAATACCCAAGCGAATTTCTTTGTGGAAAGTACACATTTGTCGGCTGTTGCAACCATGACGGACAATCTGGATAATCCGAGTAGTGAGGCGGTTGCCGCTCTTGTTGCCTTAGGCTATAAACCGGTTGAGGCGGAAAAAATGGTGAAAAAGGTTGCTAAACCGGGTTTATTCAGCGAACAATTAATCCGTGAAGCGTTAAAAGCCGCATTATAAGCATAATTTGCAGGGCGTAAAACGTACGCTCATTGGTGTTAAAACATGATCGAAGCAGACAGAATTATCAGCAGCCAGGCTAAACTTGATGAAGATGTGATTGACCGTGCCATTCGTCCCAAATTATTGGCGGACTATGTGGGGCAGCCGCAAGTATGCAACCAAATGGAAATTTTTATCAAGGCGGCAAAATTGCGCCAAGATGCCTTAGATCACTTGTTGATTTTTGGTCCGCCCGGTTTAGGCAAAACCACGCTTGCTAATATTGTTGCCAATGAAATGGGGGTTAATATTCGTACCACTTCAGGGCCTGTGCTAGAAAAAGCCGGCGATTTAGCGGCAATGTTGACCAATCTCGAACCCTATGATGTGTTGTTTATCGATGAAATTCATCGCTTGTCGCCTACTATTGAGGAAGTGCTATATCCTGCGATGGAAGACTATCAGCTGGATATTATGATCGGCGAAGGGCCCGCTGCTCGTTCGATTAAATTAGATTTACCTCCTTTTACTTTAATCGGTGCTACCACTCGGGCAGGATCGCTCACGTCGCCATTGCGTGATCGTTTCGGTATTGTGCAACGCTTGGAATTTTATTCCGTACCGGATTTAACTGCCATTGTAAGCCGAAGTGCGGCCTGTTTAAACCTGAATATTGATGAAGCCGCTTGCTATGAAATTGCTCGTCGTTCACGCGGCACACCCCGTATTGCTAACCGCTTATTACGTCGTGTGCGTGATTATGCGGATGTCCGTAATAATGGAGCGATTTCAGAAGATATCGCGAAAGCAGCTTTATCTATGTTGGATATTGATGATGCCGGTTTTGATTATCTTGACCGTAAATTACTCGGTGCAGTGTTAGAACGTTTTGACGGTGGACCGGTCGGGTTAGATAACCTCGCTGCGGCTATCGGAGAAGAACGAGACACCATTGAAGATGTGCTTGAACCTTATTTAATTCAACAAGGCTTTTTGCTGCGTACTTCACGCGGTAGAGTCGCGACCTCAAAAACCTATTTGCATTTTGGTTTGGAGCTTAATCAATAGCCACTCCGGCGATTTTTTACTTGACTTGTACTATAGAACAGTTCAATCTGTTTGTTAATTTGTAGCAAATACTTTACGTATCTATTCTTTTTAGTGATCATCAATAGGGATATTATCTATTATGGAGAAAGAATATGGAGAAAGAGTTTGAGTTGAAGCGTCAAGGAAAAATTCTACGTCTGACCAACCGTACTTTTAAATTTGATCCTCGTGTCAAAGACGGTTGGTTTTCCGCTGTATATTTTCTTAAAACCACTGAGATTATTAAGCGACATCGTCCTAAACAACAGGTCACCATGCAGTTTTTCCAAAAGGAAAATGCTGTTTTATGCGGTGTAGATGAAGCTATTGCATTATTGCATACCTTTGCTGTAAATCCCGAAAATCTTAAAATTTATGCGCTCAATGACGGTGATAAAATCGAACCGTTTGAGACGGTATTGATTATTGAAGGGTATTATGAGGATTTTGGTTATTTGGAAGGCATCATTGACGGTGTGCTCGCCCGTCGTACATCGGTAGCGACCAACGTTTACGACGTAGTGCAGGCTGCGGGCAAAAAGCAGGTAATTTTTATGGGTGATAGGGATGATCATTTTTCTCAGCAGGCCGGGGATGGTTATGCCGCATATATTGGTGGTGTGGCCGCTCAGGCTACACATGCAATGAATGAATGGTGGGGAAAAAACGGTGTGGGTACTATGCCGCACGCATTAATTCAGTTGTTTGACGGTGATTTATTGAAAGCCTGTGAGGCCTATTTGTCCACTTATCCGGAAGATAATTTAATTGCTTTGGTTGATTACAATAATAATGTTATTGAAGACAGTTTAACTGTCGCTCGCCATTTCGGGGATAAGCTATATGGAGTGAGAGTGGATACATCGGCCAATATGGTGGATCAGTATTTTCTTAAACATCAGGGTGAATTCGGGCAAATTGATTTGCGCGGGACCAATGTACGCTTGATTCAACGGTTGCGTGAACATTTGGATGATAACGGATTTCCACATGTGAAAATTATCGTGAGCGGCGGCTTTGATGCAAATAAGATTCGTTTATTTCAACAACAGAATGCACCGGTAGATTCCTATGGTATTGGCTCCAGTCTGCTTAAAGTCAGTATCGGTTTTACCGGAGATTGTGTGCGTTTAAATGGCAAAGAACAGGCAAAAGCCGGTAGAAAATATAGCTTTAACCCACGCTTGAGTGCGGTAGATTTTCCTATCGTTTAGAAGGTTACCATGCAGAAATATTTAAATTATTTAGTGGAATGGTTGGAATTGCAACGTATTGACTATGGCGCGCAAGGCTATGTGGTTGGTCTTAGTGGTGGCGTTGACTCTGCCGTTGTTGCCCATTTATTAGGTCGTACAGGATCGGCAGCACAAGGGTTAATTCTAGCTTCCGCGACGACTTCGCAACAGGATGTTGCGGATGCTTATGCGGTGGCGGAGAGTGCAAGAATTTCAGTTATTGAAGCTCCGATTACCGCAGCTTACGACATGTTTATGCAATCTATGCAACCGTTATTTAATCAACAAGCTGAACGGCAAAATGTGATTGCCGGTAATGTTCAGGCAAGATTGCGCATGATCGCGCTTTATGCCTATGCGCAAAGCAATCAGGCGATCGTTGTGGGGACCGATAACGCTGCGGAATGGTTAACCGGCTATTTTACTAAATTTGGTGATGGCGGTGTTGATGTGGCGCCTCTGCTGCAACTTCGTAAGGAACAGGTGTATGAGCTGGCTCGTTTACTCAATGTACCGCAGCAGATTATTGATAAACCACCGAGTGCCGGTTTATGGCAAGGACAAACCGATGAAAGTGAGATGGGAGTAAGCTATGCTGAAATTGACGCTTTCTTACGAGGGGAGAAAGTTTCATCACATGCTCAAGAAAGAATCAATTTCTGGCACGACCGTTCGCACCATAAAAGACGCATGGCTTCCGTACCTGAATTATTTGATATTATTTCTAATAATCGGTAACTATATGACAAACCGACATCTCTAAGGTAGAGCCGTCAGTTTGTCTGAGTATTTTGATCTTGTTGTCTCAGAACATTTAATTTGGCCAAGCCGTGGTCACAGCTTTTAATTTGCGTGGCGAGTTCCATTTCCAGGATTTGTTTTTTGCTTTGGTTCAGTTTGTTTTTTATTTTACTTACCTGAGTATGTGTGCCGGGTTGTTTTTCTGCGTCGGCAATAAGTGAATCCGTAGCTTGAAATAATTGTTGACATTGTTGAGGGATTGCTTGTTGAGGTGCCGCAGAAACATGAGTTGTTGTCAGTACCAATCCTGCAAAAAGTGCGGTGATTGTACATTTAATTTTCATCATCCTAAAATCCTTATCCTTAAAAAGGATATTCTTAAATAGTTACTATTAATCAAATCGATAAAACCTGCCAAAAAGTAACAGAACATAAAGCCAATGTCCAGTGATTCTTACCCATTTTGTGTATTTTGAATAAAATGGCAGATAAAAGTTGAAATAATGTTAATAAAAACTATAATTTGCGATAAATCAATTTATTGTTTATTGTTTGGTTGCATTTTTTTGATATAAATACGAAAAATGTGATCCGGGTTGCATTTTTCCTATTTTTTATCCTTACAAATAGTAGTAGAATGCTTAACCACATTGAGTTATGTGTTTCGAAAACGATTTTTGGCTATGATTTCGGTAGCGTAATTCAGAAAATTTGAGATCTTTTTTGATCTTGAATTATTGGGGTGATTATTTCTCGTTTAATATTTTGTCAGGTGGTGAACTGCAAATATTATTTGAAAAGTAATCCGTGTTGAGATCTTGTAACATTTACAAGGAGTTGAGATGTTAGACGTTGTTGAGCTCTCGCGTTTGCAGTTTGCATTAACTGCGTTATATCACTTCTTGTTTGTTCCTCTTACATTAGGGTTGAGTTTCCTTCTGGTCATTATGGAAACGCTTTATGTAACGACAGGCAAAGAAGTTTATAAAGATATGACAAAATTCTGGGGTAAGTTATTCGGTATTAACTTCGCTCTTGGGGTAACCACAGGTATCACAATGGAATTCCAATTTGGTACCAACTGGTCATATTATTCACACTATGTCGGCGATATCTTTGGCGCACCTCTCGCCATTGAAGCTTTATTAGCCTTCTTCCTGGAATCAACTTTTGTCGGTTTATTTTTCTTCGGCTGGGATCGTTTATCAAAAGGTAAACATTTACTGACAACATACTGCGTTGCGTTCGGCTCTAACTTATCCGCCATGTGGATTCTGGTGGCAAACGGCTGGATGCAAAACCCGGTGGCTTCCGAATTTAATTTTGAAACCATGCGGATGGAAATGACCAGTTTCATGGATTTATGGATGAATCCCGCCGCACAAAGTAAATTCTTACATACATTGACTGCAGGTTACGTGTCTGCCGCCATGTTTGTGCTTGCGATTAGTTCATATTACCTATTGAAAGGTCGCGACGTTGCCTTTGCCAAACGTTCTTTCTCTGTGGCCGCAACTTTCGGCTTTATTTCCGCTTTGGGTGTATTAATTATGGGCGACGAGTCAGGTTATGACGTTGGTCAGACTCAGCCTGTGAAATTGGCCGCGATGGAAGGTGAATGGCATACACAGGAAGCACCAGCGTCTTGGTCGATGTTTGCTATTCCTAACACTGCTGAGCGTAAAAATGATTTTGATATTTCTATTCCTTATCTTGGCGGTATCATCGCAACACGTTCTTTTGATAAACAATATCTGGGTTTAAATGATTTGGAAACCCGCAATGAAGAACGGGTACGTAATGGTATGGTGGCTTACGGGTTACTTGAAGAATTACGCGCGCAGAAGAAAGCGGGTCAGATTAACGAAGAAACTAAAGCTCAATTTAATGAAGTGCGTAAAGATTTGGGTTACGGTTTATTGCTAAAACGTTATACCGATAAAGTCGTCGATGCGAACGCTAGCCAGGTGAAGGCTGCGGCGGCGGATACCATTCCTAATGTCGGCCCGACATACTGGTCTTTCCGTATCATGGCTGTAACGGGTGGTGTGTTATTACTGCTTATCTTTGCCGCATTTGTGCAAAATGTACGCAAAACGACAACAAAATCGCCTTTATTGCTGCGTTCTTTGTTATGGTTATTGCCGTTACCTTGGGTAGCGATTGAATCCGGTTGGTTCTTGGCAGAATATGGTCGTCAACCATGGGCAATTACGGATGTATTGCCTGTCGGTGTAGCCAATTCTTCATTAACAACGGGTGATCTTTGGTTCTCAATCGGTTTGATCTGTGCGCTTTACACAGTATTCCTGGTTGTTGAGATGTATTTAATGTTCAAATATGGTCGCTTGGGCCCAAGTTCGTTAAAAACCGGCCGTTATTACTTTGAACAATCTTCTAAAACAGGAGCCTAACGATGTTTGATTACGAAAGTTTACGCTTTATTTGGTGGGTACTTGTTTGCGTATTGCTGATTGGTTTTGCAATTACCGACGGCTTTGATATGGGCGTGCTGAATTTATTACCTTTCGCGGGTAAGAAGGAAGTGGAAAAGCGCATTATGATCAACTCCGTTGCCCCGCATTGGGACGGTAATCAGGTATGGTTATTAACCGCCGGCGGTGCAATGTTTGCCGCCTGGCCGATTGTGTATGCAGCATCATTTTCCGGCTTTTATATTGCCATGATTTTAGTTTTAGCCGCTTTATTCTTCCGTCCGGTAGGCTTTGAATACCGTGCTAAAATTGATAATCCGACATGGCGTAAGGCATGGGATTGGGGTTTATTCCTCGGTGGCTTTGTACCGTCTCTCGTGTTTGGCGTTGCGTTCGGTAACTTACTGCAAGGTGTACCGTTTGAATTTAATGATTTAATGCAAGTGAATTATACCGGTTCATTCTTTGAATTATTGAATCCGTTTGCTATCCTTTGCGGTTTGATTAGCTTATCTATGCTGACCGCACACGGAGCAGCCTGGTTACAGATGAAGACCACGGCGGATTTACGCCTGCGTGCCCGTACGATTACTCAGGTCGGTTCTTTTGCAACACTAATTACCTTTGTACTGGCGGGTGTCTGGTTACTTTACAAAGACGGTTTTGTGGTAACGAGTGTGATTGATCACTATGCGCCGTCATCTCCATTAGGCAAAACCGTTGAATTGCAAACCGGTGCCTGGTTCAATAATTTCACCGCTCAGCCCGTACTGTTTATTCTGCCCGCATTGGCCGTGTTAGGTTCACTTCTAACGATTACCGCTTCTAAAGCAAATCGTTCGGGTTTTGCCTTCTTCTTCTCATCATTGACGATGATTGGTGTGATTTTGACCTGTGCGACGGCAATGTTCCCGTTTGTGATGCCGTCAATCACTCACCCTGAAATGAGCCTGTTAATGTGGGATTCGACATCAAGCGAATTAACCCTGACGTTAATGTTATTCTTAGCGTTGGTTTTTGTAGTGATTTCTTTGATTTATACCATTTGGTCTTACTACAAAATGTTCGGTCGTCTTGATAGTGATTTTATTGAAGAACACAAAAACTCATTATACTAGAGGAGATAAAGTATGTTTTATGCGGTTTGGGTAGTGGGTGTCTTGCTGGCGGTTCTGGCAAGCGTTGTTATCTCAATGAAAATTGAAAAATCCGGTAAATTTGACGAATAACGAGATTCGTCATAGTTAGCCGAAAACCGCCCGGAGGAAATCTTCAGGCGGTTTTTTATATAAAAAATTCAATAAAATAGCACCGCACTTTTTAATAAAATTCATTATTAAAGCACTTGCCAAGCAATTAGACTGGTTCTAGAATACACCAGTTTTTTATTCACTTTTTTATATCGCGAGTGGGTAATTTCATAGAAGATCGTGAATTGATCGAACGAACCGTTTCGCTCTTATTAAAGGATTGTTTACTATTATGGCTGTATTTCAATTTCCTGTTCGTGTCTATTATGAAGATACCGATGCGGGCGGGGTTGTGTATCATGCGCGTTATTTGCATTTTTATGAGCGGGCCAGAACAGAATTTTTACGCACTTTGCATTTCTCTCAACAACAACTTCTCTCTGAATATCGGATTGGTTTTGTGGTGAAGTCGATGAACATTGATTATCGTGTGGCTGCGAAACTAGATGATTTATTGCTTGTCGAAACTCATGTCACGGAAATGAAAGGGGCTACTATCTTATTCTATCAAGTGTTAAAACGAGATGAATTGATTTTAAGTACGGCTACTGTTAAGGTAGCCTGTGTTGATCTTGGCAAAATGAAACCGAAGCCGCTTCCGGAGGAAGTACGTAACGGTTTTTTACAATAGGTATTTTTTCGGAGTTATATAATGACTGCTGATTTGGATTTTTTCGAATTATTTTTAAAAGCGAGTATTGTCGTACAATTTGTAATTGTAATTTTGCTTGCGTTCTCAATTATTTCATGGACGATTATTATTCAACGTAGTCGTATTTTAACTTCAGCATTGAAGGAATCGACCGCATTTGAAGAACGTTTCTGGTCAGGTGAAGACCTGACCCGTTTATATGACGGTTTAGAGAATCGTCGTGACGGGTTAACGGGCAGCGAACAGATTTTCTACGTCGGTTTTAAAGAGTTTAACCGTTTGAAACAAATTAATCCGGATGCGCCGGAGGCAACCATTACGGGAACGACACGCGCTATGCATATCGCCATGAATCGTGAGCTGGAAGATTTAGAAAACCGTATTCCGTTCCTGGCAACCGTCGCCTCCATCAGCCCGTATATCGGCTTATTCGGTACGGTATGGGGAATTATGCACGCCTTTATGGGATTAAGCGGGGCAAAACAAGCAACCTTACAAATGGTGGCGCCGGGTATTGCGGAAGCGTTGATTGCCACCGCTATCGGCCTGTTCGCGGCAATTCCAGCAGTGATGGCATATAATCGTTTAAGCTTACGGGTAGGTAAATTAGAGCAGAATTATGCTAACTTCATTGATGAATTTACTACGATTTTGAACCGACAAGTATTTGGCAAAATCCAATAAAAATCGCAATTTCAACACCGCACTTTGTGTGTAGATCACAGTAAATGAAAGTGCGGTGTCATTTTAGAGAGTTTTCGAGGTTAATATGGCTTATCGCCGTAGAAGCAAACAAGATATAAAATCAGAAATTAATATTGTTCCTTTTCTGGACGTATTATTAGTGCTCGTGCTTATTTTTATGGCAACCGCGCCGATTATCAGTCAGAGTGTGCAGGTGGAACTGCCTGATGCGGTGGAAAGCCAGAATGTATCGACCGAAGATAAGGCGCCTGTTATTATTGAAGTGGCCGGGGTGGGACAATATGCCATCTCCATTGACGGGCAACGCAGTGAAAATTTAACCGAAGAAATGGTCACGGAAAAAACTAAGGCGGAATTTGATAAAGACCCCAATACCATGTTCTTAGTCGGCGGCGCGCGGGACGTACCTTACGAAGAAGTGATCAAAGCATTGAATTTACTGCACCTTGCAGGGATTAAGTCTGTTGGTTTAATGACGAATCCAATTTAATCGGTAGGAAAGATTGTGAAAAATAATCGACAGAAGAAAGAAACGAGTGCATTTCTGATTTCAATCCTGATGCACGTGTTGTTGTTCGGTTTGTTGATAGTGAGTTCGCTTTATCGTACTGTTGAAACCATGGGCGGTGGTGAAGGTGACGGTGATGTCATGGGGGCCGTCATGGTGGATACCGGTGCGGCTGCTCAGGAATGGGGGCGCCTTCAACAGCAGAAAAAAGGGCAAGCTGATAAACAAATGCAGCAAAAACAGCCTGAACCCGTGGAAGAACAAGAACATCAACCGACTCCGGAACAGGTACAGCAGGAAAAACTTGAGCAACAACGCCAGCAGGAAATTAAGCGGCAGCAGTTGGAACAGCAACGTGCCGAACAACAAAGACAGGCTGAGCAGAAGAAACAACAGGAATTAAAAGCGCAGCAGGAGGCTATGGAAAAAGCCAAGGAAGAGGCCGAGGCAAAAGCAAAACAGGCTGCGGAAGCCGCAAAATTAAAGGCGGAAGCTGAGGCAAAACGTCTCGCCGCAGCAGCAAAACAAGCGGAAGAAGAGGCCAAAGCGAAAGCAAAAGCGGCTGAAGAACAAAAAGCGAAGGAAAAAGCGGCTCAGGAAGCTAAAGAAAAGGCTGCTCGGGAGGCGAAGGAAAAAGCTGAAGCCGAAGCCAAGGCGAAAGCGGAAAAAGAAGCGAAAGCAAAGGCTGATGCCGAAGCCAAAGCAAAAGCAGAGAAAGAAGCCAAGGCGAAAGCGGATGCCGAAGCGAAGGCTAAAGCTGCCGCCGAAGCGAAGGCAAAAGCGGATGCGAAGGCAAAAGCAGACGCCAAAGCTAAACAGGCCGCTTTAGATGATTTCCTTAACGGAGGAGACGTCGGAGGAGGTAGCGCAATAACCGGCAGTAATGTCAGTAAAGGCGGCAGTCAGGGTAGCGGTGCCGCTCTGGGAGCCGGTGACGGCGGAAAAGTGGGCGATCAATATGCCGCGGTAATTAAACGTGAAATTAAAAGCCGTTTTTTGAAAGATCCGAGTTTCGCTGGTAAAGTATGTAGTGTAAGAATTCAACTGGCTCGTGACGGAACCATAAGCGGTTATCAAAAAGTCTCCGGGCCGGATGATATTTGTACAGCGGCATTAAGCGCGGTGGCAAGAACGAAGAAAGTTCCGGCCGCGCCGTCAGATGACGTGTACAATAAATATAAGACCCCGATTATTGATTTTGATCTAAAATAAATATTGGGATTTGAATCGGTATTTTAGGAAAGTAATGTAAGCTAATAGGTGGTATGATGAAAATAATTACTCGCATGTTGAGTGTATTCGCAGTATTATTCTTTGCAATTAATACTGCACAGGCAGATGACGAAGTTCGAATCGTCATTGATGAGGGGGTTGACGGAGCGCGCCCGATTGCGGTGGTGCCATTTAAGGTGAATGGCTCTGTTCCGGCAGATATCGCTGAAATAGTGACGGCAGATTTACGGAATAGCGGTAAATTTAATCCTATTCCGGTAAGTAAAATGCCGCAGCAACCTACTTCGGCCTCTGAAGTCACTCCGGATGCTTGGGCATCATTGGGGATTGATGCGGTTGTGGTCGGTCAGGTTACCGCAACCGGCGGTGGTTACAATATTGCGTATCAATTAGTTGATACTGTCGGCGCTTCAGGTACGGCGGGAGCTGTATTGGCTCAAAATTCCGTAACGGTGAGCCAGAAGTGGATCCGTTATGGCGCACATACCGTAAGTGATGAAGTATTTGAAAAATTAACGGGGATCAAAGGCGCTTTCCGTACACGCATTGCTTATGTCGTACAGAAAAACGGCGGTTCAAAACCTTATGAAGTGCGTGTAGCAGACTATGATGGTTACAATCAGTTTATAGTGAATCGTAGCTCTCAGCCGATTATGTCGCCGGCGTGGTCTCCGGACGGAAAAAAATTAGCCTATGTTTCATTTGAGAATAAAAAATCTCAATTAGTGGTACAGGATTTAGGTTCTGGCGCTCGTAAAGTTGTGGCCTCGTTCCAGGGGCATAACGGTGCACCGGCATTTTCACCGGACGGTTCCCGTTTAGCGTTTTCGTCAAGTAAAGACGGTGTATTAAATATTTATGTATTGAATTTGGGTAGTGGACAAATATCACAGTTGACCAGCGGAGCGGGTAATAATACCGAACCAAGCTGGACACCTGATGGTCAAATTCTGTTCACATCCGATAGAAACGGTTCACCTCAAGTTTATTCAATGAGTGCGTCCGGAAGCGGAGCATCATTATTAGGCTCTGGTGGTCGTAGTTATAGTGGCCAAATGACCGCCGATGGTAAGACATTGGTGATGATCTCAGGTGATAATGTGATTAAGCGTGATATGACAACAGGGACTACCGAAGTCCTTAGCTCTACATTCTTAGACGAAAGTCCGAGCATTTCACCGAATGGCATCATGGTTATTTATAGTTCTACCCAAGGACTAGGAAAAGTGCTACAATTGGTGTCCGCAGACGGACGCTTTAAGGCTCGGTTGCCAGGAACGGATGGGCAAGTTAAATTCCCAGCTTGGTCGCCATATCTCAATAAAAACTAAGGAGAAAATCAATGAAATTAGCAAAATTATTGTTAGTCGCACCGGTATTAGCATTAGCTGCATGTAGTTCATCAAACAATGATGCAAGCGGCACAGAAGGTGCAAATGCACAACAATTTGGCGGCATGTCAGTGCAAGACTTAACAACTCGTTACAATACTGTGTACTTTGCATTCGATAAATACAATATCGAAGGTGAATACCAACAGTTATTGGATGCTCATGCATCATACTTAACAGCAACTCCGGCTGCTAAAGTATTAATCGAAGGTAACACTGATGAACGCGGTACTCCTGAATACAATATCGCATTGGGTCAACGTCGTGCCGATGCAGTTAAAAACTTCTTAGCTGCTAAAGGCGTACAAGCAGGTCAATTATCAACCGTTTCTTACGGAGAAGAAAAACCGGCTGTGTTAGGTCATGACGAAGCTGCATATGCTAAAAACCGTCGTGCAGTGTTAGCATACTAATTCTTGAGTTACTAACTGATTCAATTTTAAAGAATAAAATGGGATTGACTTATTATGAGGAAATCCCATTTTTATTTTTTAGTTAACGGTTATACAAGTTGCCGTTTGTTTATACAAATGGCGAAATAATTAAAAAAAAGGCTTGATTATAAAATTTAAATCCGTAATATAAGCACCCGTAATAACGATGGGTCGTTAGCTCAGTCGGTAGAGCAGCGGACTTTTAATCCGTTGGTCGAAGGTTCGAATCCTTCACGACCCACCATCTGAATCAGAGTTGTTCATCTCTTTATAATGGGTTGTTAGCTCAGTTGGTAGAGCAGCGGACTCTTAATCCGTCGGTCGAGAGTTCGAGTCTCTCACGACCCACCATTTCATCTGTTTTTTGCCTTAAGAATGTTATTTTTGCGATCTGCTTCCCAAAATTATTGCATGTTATTTCAGTTTGAGCCTTATGCTTGCTAAAGTGCGGTGCTATAAATTGAAGTTTTGAGGGTAAGATGGAGAAAGGGTTCACTTTGTTTGAAGTTCTGATCGTGCTGTTGTTAATGAGCATTTTACTGCTTATTAATATGCCGCATTGGAAGAACAGTCAGTACAGTCAATCGTTCTTGTTAGAGCAGCAGCGGTTATATGCTTTTCTCCGACAATTGCAGGTTCGTGTTGAAAATTCAACGGAAATCTGGTTGTTAATCGCTCAACGTAATATGTTGCAGAAACGATGGTGTCTGACCGGGCAGATTAAAGACGATCAAATCTGTGATTGTCTGAATCCGATAAATTGCCCTTCGCATTTGATGGCTCATTTTTATTATCCTCAGGCGCCAGATACTATGATTGCCGCCAAACGTTATTATCCTTCTATTCTTACCAGATTGAACGGGATAAAAAATACCTTTGAATCCAGCTGTTTTACCCTGCAATCAGAGCAAAACCGCGTGTTTTTTTCTTTTTCCAGTGATGGCATTATGAGTATAAAGCCCTCCGATGCGGCAACTGCCTGCCGGAATTATGAGGAAAACTAATGATCTATCGCGGACAAACCCTGTTTTCATTGCTGCTTACTATCGGGCTTACCGCCCTGCTCGGGACAGTTATGATGAAATTTTTTTCCACCGTTCAGCAGCATAATCAACGGCTTTTTTTACGGCTCAAGCTGCAAGCGGAATTACAGAGAGTGCTTCATCTTATTGCTAAAGATGTGCGTCGTACGGGGTTTCGGGCGGTGGGAGAAAAGGTCATTACGGATAACCTCGGCTTGTTTGAACAGGAAAGTTTCCCTAAGAGTATTCGTTTAGGACAAGTTAATGGAGAACCACCCAATAGTTGCGTACTCTTTTTTTATGATTTAAATAAAAGCGGCTGTTTAGGCAATAATATTAAGAACGGATATTGCGTATTAAACGGAAAAAATCAAACGAACGATATTAAAGATGAATTATTCGGTTATCGGTTAAATAAAAAGAGAATTGAAGTCCGTAGCGGTTATAAAGGGAACTTTAATCAGCGATGTTCCGTACAGGATTGTCAACGTTATCTCCAACCGGAAGAGTGTAATTCTACCGGATGGAATAAATTATTAGATGACACGGAATTTGACGTTACCCGGTTTCGTTTTACTTGGCTGGTGGAAAAGCGGGGATTGGAACTGCAATTAACCGGTAATCTCAAAAGTTTTTCCGACATAACCTATACCTCTTCCGCAATTATTCCGTTGTTTAATGAAATGAATGAAAACTGATATGACACCGTTCAGACAAGGATTTATCGCTATCTTTATGGTGGTGGCGATCGGTAGTTTATCTTTGCTTATGTTGTTATTTAACGATGATATTCTACGTTTTTATCGTGAGGCATCCTACCTGCGCATGCAGTATGTGAAACAGATGGCCATATTGCAGAAACAATCATTGAATTTGGACGACGGCATCTGTCGGGATATTCAGGTGCCTGTTAAACAGAATAATTACACCGTTTCTTTTAAGACGGATCTGTTTGAAGATGGCATACGCCATTTTGCGGAATGTCGCCGCGTTCCTCTGTTTAAGTCTTCGCTACCGTCGAAAAAGCATTATCGGGTCACTGATTTAAATCAGTTTATTTACACTGAGAATATGTCGCTATTTGACGAGATATTGAATACTCATGGTAAATATCAACTGCTTTTCTTTGCTGAAGATGAAAATACCTTTGAACTGACGACTGCGATTGATGGCATTATACTTGCCGAAGGCAAGCTGCGTCTGACGGGGAAAGGAAAATTTCGCGGTGCGATTATTACTGTCGGTGAGCTGACTTATGAGGATAACGTAAAAATCAGTTACAGCAAAGCCGTGGTTGAAGCTACGGCACAGCAATTCAGCAAGTGGAAATTAAGTAAACAAAGTTGGAGCGATTTCATTCATCATGCACGACAACAATAAGTATCATAAGGGCAGCGGCATGATTTCATTTTTGCTCGCCCTGTCCTCTTTCACAATATTACTCCTGGCCGTTCAGCAATGGGGATATTACCAGCGGCAAAGTGCGGTGCTGAATTTCCAATTTTTGCAGGCGGTTCAAATTGCTGAGAATCAGCTGCAGCGACAATACCTTGGCTTATCCTGTGAAAAGCAGGTTCGGCAAAACGAAGTTGGTTTCACCATTACTCAATGCGATCGCGCAAGAATTTCAGTACATTATCCCGCAGGCGAATTTAATTTGGAAATACCTTGAAGTGGCGGCTATTCTCATCGACAATAGAGCATATTTTTCTTATTGGCGAGATTCCCGTGTTTACTGTTTATCATTCCAACCAACTTGATGTACAAAAAGACATTTTGCTTGCTTTAATGCAGCGTGAACCTTTAAGTGATCCTTTTCAATCGGAAGTGATTTTGGTGCAAAGCCCCGGTATGGCACAATGGCTGCAACTGGAAATTGCCGATAAAAAGGGTATTGCGGCCAACCTTAAGTTCCCTATGCCCGCCAGTTTTATTTGGCAGCAATACGCCGACATCTTTGCCGATGTGGAACAAGAATCGGCGTTTGCCAAAGAAGCATTGACATGGCGCCTAATGCGGCTTATTCCCGCCTTTTTGTCGCAGCCCGAATTTCAACCTTTAGCACATTATCTCACCCATTCCGCTCAATCGGCACAGCAGAAGCTATATCAGCTTGCCCGCAAGGTGGCGGATTTGTTTGACCAATATATTATTTACCGCCCGCAATGGATTGAAGCGTGGGAACACAATGATCAGCAACTGATTGAACGCCAGATGCAAAAAGAAAATTTAATGGCAAACCCCGAATTGTTCTCACAATTACAGCGGCACATTACATGGCAAGGGCGGCTATGGCGGGCGTTAACCGAGGAAATTGGCCGTCAGCAGGGCGGGGAATTGTTCCACAGGGCTAATTTACATAAACGCTATTTAGCTTATCTGGCTCAGCCGGATGTATCTCCCCGTTTGCCGTCACGTATTTTTATTTTCGGCATTTCGGCTTTGCCAAAGGTGTATCTGGATACCTTTAAGGCAATGAGCCGACATTGCGACGTGCATTTATTCTTTAATAATCCAAGTCAGGAATATTGGGCGGATATTGTTGATCCGCATTTTCTGGAAAAATTGCGTGTCACCCAACGGATTGATTACCATAACAGAAGCCAAACCGCTTTACTTGGCCGGCCTGTGGAGTTTAGAGCCTTGGAAGATACCGCCGATAATGAAAAATTACAGGCAGGTAATCCACTGTTGGCCAGCTTTGGCAAACTTGGACGGGATTTTTTCTATCTGTTGGAAAATCTTGAGCTTGATCATGAGATCACCGCCTTTGTGCAACATCACGAAAAAACGCTGCTTTCTCAGTTGCAGCAGCAAATCTTACAGCTCGCGCCGTCCTCACCGAACTCCTTGCGGCTGACGGAACACGACCATTCGCTGACCATCCATGCTTGTCACAGTGCCATGCGGGAGGTCGAAGTGCTGCATGATTACTTGTTAAAACTGTTTGAAACGACACCGCACTTAACGCCGAAAGATATTGTAGTGATGGTGGCGGATATTGATAAATACACGCCTTATATTCAAGCGGTGTTCGGCCAGTATCAGGCGAATCTGCAACACAAATCGACGAAACAGCCAGATAAACGTTGTATTCCGTTTTCCATTTCCGATAATAAATTGACGGAATCGGATGTGCTGCTGTCCGCTTTTCTGAGCCTGCTGAATCTGAAAGAAAGCCGGTTCAGTGCGGAAGAAGTGCTGGCATTGCTGGATATTCCCGCGATCCGCGGCTGTTTTGGGATCGCTTTGGCGGATTTACCGACCATTCGGGAATGGGTGGCGGACGCGGGCATCCGTTTCGGACTGGAAAAAAGTGTGACCCACGAACATCAGGTAACGCAGAATTACAACGCTTGGCAGGCCGGCTTGGAGCGTATGTTACTCGGTTTTGCCATGCGTGAGGAAAACGGCATTTGGCAGGATTCTCTGGGGTTTGACGCAAGTCATGGCTTGCAGGGGCGGCTGGCGGCATTACTGGCGGCTTTCGTGGAGCGTCTGTATCAATGGCGGCAGTGTCTGCTGCAACCGCATACCATGCCCGATTGGAAAAATTATTTGTTTGATTTGATTGATAATTTCTTCGTATCGGATGATGTTTCGCCGGAGCCCGTTTTGTATCTGAAAAACTGTATTCTGCAAGTCAGTGAACAATTACAAAATATCGGCTTTAACGACAAACTGGATATTGAAGTGATAGCCGAGGTGATGACGGAAAAATTGGATGAGGCGGATACCAGTATGAAATTCCTTGTGGGACGTGTGAGTTTCTGTACGTTGCTGCCGATGCGTTCGATTCCGTTCAAAGTGGTGTGTCTGCTGGGCATGAGCGAAGGGGAATATCCCCGTCAGAGCACGCCGAATAGCTTTGATTTGTTGCATTATCACCGTCAGAAAGGCGATCGTTTGCGGCGAGATGATGATCGTTATCTGTTCCTGGAAGCGTTGTTGGCGGCGGAAGAATATTGCTATATCAGTTATGTGGGGCAGTCCATTGTGGATAACAGCGAACGTGAGCCTTCGGTGCTGGTCAGTCAGCTGTTGGATTATTTGGCGGAAAATATCGAGCATTATCAATATGATAATCCGCAAGATATCCGCGATCACCTAATTCGGCGGCACGCCATGAATGTCTTCAGCCCGAAAAATTTTGGCTTGAATGACAAGTTAAAAAACTCGGATTTTCAACACCGCACTTTTGCCAAGGAGTGGTTGCCTTTAGCACGGAAAGAACGGTCGGAAATCAAGGATTTCAGCCAGCCGCTCGAAGATGACGGCGAAATCATCCGTACGATTGAGCTATCTCAGCTGATCGCTTTTGTGCAGAATCCGGTCAAATTTTTCTTTGAAAAACGCCTGGGCGTGTATTTCAATCAACTGGACGAACAAATCCTCGACAGCGAGAATTTTACTCTGGAACGGCTGGATTTATACACCATTCGGGATGATTTGGCCCGGCTTGGCGAGAACGAAATGACGGATTATTTTGCCCGACTGAAAGTAAAGGGAACATTGCCCTATGGTCAGTTTGGTAAGATTTATGAAAAGGAAGTGCAGACGGAAATGACTCGTTTTAAAACGGCGATTGCGGATTATCTGGATCAGCCGAAACGGTACAAATTCCTCTATCTTAATGTTGAAACCTCACAGGGCAAGATTAATCTGAACGGCACGGTGAACAACCTATATTCCGAATTTAATCAACGGGTTAGCTGGAGAGCGGGCAACATAACCGATAAATTTAAAATTGAAAACTGGCTGACGTATTTAGCCTTATTGGTCAGCGATGAAAGCGCGTTGCCGCCGATTTTTGTCGGTAAAGACGGCAAGAAACATAGCTTCAAAACTCTTGAACACAGCACCGCACTTGAGCAGCTGGTGATTTATGTGGAAAGTTATCTGCGGGGCATGCGGCAAATGCAGATTGTGCCGACCGCGGTGATGGAAAAATACCTCAAAGCGGCACAAGAAAATAATCTCAACGCTTGCCAAAAACTGCTCGAACAGTTGGCTTACGGCGATGAGTATGCTCATATTTATCCCGATATTTATTGGCAGCGGCTGTATCAGCAAACCCGACAATTTGATTTTGACCGCATAAATAAAACGATGATGGATTGGTTTGGCCGGTTGATCGACAGTTTGCTTGAGCTGGAATAAGTATTTCACCGGAACGCCGCCGGGCGGTTATAAATAACAGGCCATCACTATGGCGTTTTCCCGCCCGCCGCCGGGGAGCGGATAGTAGTTTCTGCGGATATCGACTTCATTGAATCCGAGGCTGCTATAAAGTTTCTTTGCTTTGTGGTTTGACTCCCGCACTTCCAGCCACACAGTTAAAATGCCCTGTCGGCGTAATCGCTCGAGCAGTTCCGTTAACAACGCCTTGCCCAAGCCTTGCCCTTGAAACTGCGGAGCAATGGCAATGTTGAACAGGGTCGCTTCATCCAGCACCGTTTGGCAGACGGCAAAACCGGCGATTTGCACGCGGTTTGCTTCAGCCTGAATAATTTTTAAATTGAGATAGTGTTCGCCTTGATTATTTTTCAATGTTCCCATTGACCAAGGTACGAGGTGAGCGGCTTGTTCAATGGTGAACAAATGATCAAAATCCTGCGGGTTAACGGGGTGAATGTGAAACATAATGTTGAATCTGTTGCCAGAGCTGACGTTTGGCTTTAGCGTCTTGCTTAAGTTGAAGAAGTGCCGGGCTTTGCCATAGATTTTCCGGCTGACAGAACGGCAAAGTGCGGTGCTGAAATGGCGAGTTTTGCGTGAGCAGCCAGTAATGCACCGCATGATCCGATTTGAGATAATCCGCCTGAGTGAAATCGATAAACAAACAATCTTCACGGCGAACATCCGCACTGGTCAGTACGTCCCGCACAAAGCCGTCCTGCGGGCTCAGAACTTGTTCCGCAATCACGATCAAACGCACATGAGCCGCCACGACGATATTCATCGCCCCTTTTAACGCCTCGGGGCGGCGTAATCGCCACTGGCTAATGTCCATTTGTTGCAGAAGAAGATCGCGTCGATTCATTTGTGTTTCATTTTCCCTTATAATGCGCACAATTTTAGCCGATTAACCACAGGATTGCCAACGTGATTTCACTCGAAAGCCAAGTTCTTCAACGTCATCCGTCTTTTTTTACCGATAGAACCGTGCTGTTTGCCGGCGGTATTCATGATGATTTTCCGCAGCAAATTCAACCGATATGCCGATCGGTAACGGTATGGTCGTGGTATTTTGATTACGCTAAAGACAAAAGTGCGGTGCTGTTTTCGCCTGTTTTTGAGGGCGAGGCGGATTTGATGGCGTACTACTGGACAAAAAACAAGCGGGAAGTGCAGTTTCAGCTGATGCAATTGTTAGCTCGGGCGAAGCCGCAGCAGGAGATGTTGATTATCGGTGAAAACCGTTGCGGTGTGCGCTCCGTGGAAAAATTACTGGCTCCTTGGGGCAATATTGCCAAAATCGACAGCGCCCGTCGTTGTGGGCTGTATCATTTCAGCTTGGAACGGCGGCCTGTTTTTGACTTTCATGCGTTCGGTGAGTGTTACACTCATCCTAAATTGGGTGAGCTCAAGGTGTTCGGTTTACCCGGTATTTTCAGTGCCGCTGAATTGGATACGGGAACAGAATTGCTGCTTTCCACCTTGGTGCGGCCGATTAAGGGCAAAGTGCTGGATATGGGCTGTGGGGCAGGCGTGATCGGCGCGTGGCTGAAACTGCATAATCCGTATATCCAGCTGACTATGAGTGATATTCACGCCATGGCAATCGCTTCGGCAAAACGCACACTGGCAGAAAACCGGCTCGAGGGTGACGTGGTGGCGAGCGATGTGTTTTCCCATATCGACGGTAAATTTGATCTCATTATTTCCAACCCGCCTTTCCACGACGGCATTGATACCGCTTATCATGCGGTGCAGACACTGATCCAGCAGGCAAAACGACATTTAACCGCCGGCGGCGAATTACGCATCGTCGCCAATGCGTTCTTGCCGTACCCTGATTTACTGGATTGTCATTTCGGTTCTCATCAGGTAGTGGCGAAAACCAATAAATTTAAGGTGTATTCGGTCAGAAATTAAAGGAATAATAAAAATCCCGGCATCAAAACCGGGATTGGAAAATATCCTGTTGGGGAATTGCTGCAAAGAAAAGCGTTAGAACGGTTGTTTCTATATATTTATGTAAAATAAATTATAAATCTCTTAAAATCAAATGGTTTATAAAATAAAATTTATCATGTGATACATTTATATAAAAAAGAAAGGTATAATGTATTATATTTTTACACTTTATCTTCATAAAGTATAATACTTTTTCGGTATTGTGTAGTTGCAAAAATATTTAACCGATTAAACTCCCTATTTATTGCAATTTTATTCAATAGGGATTTTATTATGGCATAAAAACTGTCAAAACACGAGCTAGTCAAACGTTTGTTGCTGTTAAAGGAAAAACAAGACAGGTTAGCTGAACAAATGAAGTCGTTAATACAAGAAATTAATGAGTTGGTATTGCCATTTATTCCTAAAACATCTAAAAAAACCGCCTTTGATTACATTGCAGCTAGTTGCAAAAGTATTACGAGAAAATCAAGGTGAATGACTAATGTGCTATGAGATCGCAGAAGCCATGCTGCGGTTAACAGTTTGTTGATGTAGGCGATAAGCATTATCTTTGTGTGAAAAGGATACTATTAAGACTGCGTAAGCAAGGTATTGGCGATCCCGTCAATCATCAAGAAATTACTGTGAATCTGTAAATGAACGAAACGTGGCTGTGTCATAACAATTCTTGGTAAATGGTAAAAAAAGTGTGGTTTGTTTTAGCAGTATTTTTGTGGGAATTGTAGGAGAATTTGAACGCCAGCGGAGGTGTTATCTCCGTCGATGCACATTAGCCTATAAAAGTGGTCAGACGAGATTTTTTCACTTTGCTCGGCACTATATCGAAATAACGGCGAAAGGCGGTAGTGAAATTATCCGGATTGGCATAACCGGCGATGTCCGCCGCCTGATTTACCGTTGCGCCCTGTAACAACGCTTTATAGGCACGTTCTAATTTCACTTGGCGCAGATATGCCATGATACTGACACCGTGTACCTGCTTAAATTGATTTTGCAGACTGGTCACATTGGTGTGCATTTTATGTGCGATCTGCAACAAATTCCAGTTATCCAACTCGCCATTTTGCAGCATTTGCGTTAATTGATTGATACGGCGCAACTCTACGGAGAGTCCCATCGGTCGCGTTAAATGCGGTAACTGTGCCAATAATTCCGCAATCAGTAACAAACATTCACTTTCTTTGCGGAGATGCGTTACGACCAGCGTATCCGGCGCAACATCCTGCGCTAACGCTCCCGCCAGTGTAAGAATCCGTTTATTGACAAATAACGGTATGGATTGCAAATGCATTTGCTGTAATGTGATAAATGATTGACTGTCGGCAAGCCGGCTGAAATAGGAATGCTGTATCCACTCCGGTTCCAAAAAGATCACCAATTCACGCTGGGCTTGGTATGGTACGAATTTTTTAATGCCATACACCGGCTTGCTAATCGACAGTAATGCCGCCGTTGCCCGTTTCTCGGCATTTAACAGCAGATTTTGCTGTCCAAAGCATAATTCGCTCCTACCTTGCAAAGTGATAATCAAACGAACACCGGCGGCAAATATGCCTTCATCGGTTACGTCCTGTTCCTGTGCGGTTAATGCGGCAGATTTGCATAGTAAGCCGTGCCGAAAACAATGAATGGTGACATTGCCGTGCAAACCTTGTTGTACGGGAGAAAATTTGATAATCGCCTTTCTGTTCACCTGACTATTCCGCTAATTTGTTATTTTTTCCATGGGAAAATATATTTTTTGCCAAAGTTCGGCATCGTTTATTAATGGCATAATTATATCTGAGAATCATTTCTATTCATATCATGATTACATTATTTAAGGATAAAGTATGCATAATTCCTCCGTATGCCGTTTTTCTCTGATCGCGTTGGCGCTATATGCCGCACAGACATGGGCTGAAGAAAAGAGTGAATTGGATAAAATCAATGTGGAAGAACAGATTATTCCGCAAAACGAGCTGTATTCTCCTCATATCGGTTCGGTTGCTACCAAAGTCACAACGCCGCTGATTCGTACGCCTCTGAGCGTAACGGTGATAACAGAAAAACAAATTCAGGATCGTAATGCACTGAATATTTCCGACAGTCTAAATTATACCGCCGGCTTATTAAGCAGTTACCGTGGACACAATAATGAGTTGGAAATTAGCGTGCGTGGCATTGGTAATAAAAGCGACGGTGGTGGTGTACCGACTTACATCAATGGTACATCTTATCAGGGTTCTTATGAATTGGATCCGTTCTTTTTGGAAAGTATTAACGTGATCAAAGGTCCGTCATCCGTCTTATACGGTCAATCCAATCCGGGCGGAATCGTCGATATTGTTACCAAAAAACCGACACAAACAAATCGAAATCTCGTGCAATTTAAAATCGGTACCCGAGACTTATACCAACTCGGCGTGGATTTTGATCGTCGTTTGAACGAACAATTTTCCATGCGTTTAGTCGGTAATATTAAACGTTTAAACTGGAAAGAAAACACTGTGCGTCAACAGGGCGGTACCTTTGCACCGTCAATCACTTGGACACCGAATGAAAAAACTAAGTGGACGCTCTATGTACTCTATCAAAAACTGCCGAAAGCAGGCGATCGTAATTTCCTTACTAGACAAGGTACGCTAGATAGTGTCAATGGGCAGAAAATTCCCTACGATTTCTTCGCCAGTGATCCGAATTTTCATAAACTTGCCTTAACGCAATGGCTCGTCGGTTCACAATTCCAATATCAATTCAATGATCAGCTAACATTCAGACAAAACACCAGATACAGTAAATCTAGTAATATCTTACATAACCTTGTAGTTTGGGATCCCGTGGCAAATCAAACCGAATTAGTGCGTAAAGCGCGTATTTTTGATGATCGTTGGTATGAACTGGGTGCAGATCAACAACTAGAATACAAATTCCAAACCGCGCAACTCAATCATATTTTACTCGGCGGTATTGAATACAAACGTTCACACTATGATTTAATAGCTTATTTAGGCGATGCGCCGACCATTAACTGGGCAAATCCGACTTACGGTGTTTCCGTTACTCCACCAACCTTGAGCAACAGCGAAGAAAAAAACATTAAACAAACAGGCTTCTATCTGCAAGATCAAATTAACTGGGGTAACTTGGATCTGTTAGTCGGGTTACGTTACGATCATGCCAAGAACAAAACACTAGATCGTCGTTGGAAAGAAAGTCATCAACAAACCGACCATAAACTGACTTGGCGTACTGGCGTAATATATAACTTTGCCAATGGTATCGCGCCTTATCTCAGTTACAGCACTTCGTTCCAACCGGAAGTGGGTTTGGATGCCAACAAGAAAGCATTAAAACCGACTACGGCGGAACAATATGAGGTAGGTATTAAATATCAACCCACAGAAACTATTTTATTTACCACCGCACTTTTTAACTTGAAACAAAAAAATCTAGTCAGTTACGATCCGCAAACGCGTGATAAGACCCAAACCGGCGAAGTAAAAACCAAAGGCTTTGAGGTCTCATTAACAGCGAATTTTACCCCGAATATTGCGCTGATTACCTCGTATACCTATATCAATAAAAAAGTGAAAAAAGATAAAGATAGCTCATTAATTAACACCACGCCATGGGGGATTCCGCGCCACCAAGCCTCTTTGTGGGGAAAGTACGGTTGGACCAACGGTTTCCTGAATGGGCTTAATATCGGCGCCGGTATACGTTATATCGGCAGCACGCAAGGCAATAATCAAAACACCTTTACCGTGCCGCATTACACCTTATATGATGTATCCGTCGGTTATGATTTAAGTAAGGTAACCTCAGCTTTACAAGGTGCCGACCTCCAGCTCAGCGTGCAAAATCTGACCAATAAAAAATACGTCAGCTCCTGTGCCAATGCCTTCTCTTGTTTCTACGGCAATGAGCGTACTGCCGTATTGACTTTTAACTATCACTGGTGATTTGATCACGGCGGGATAGTTTTTTATTCTGCCGTCATAAGCAACGATGAAAAAGTTATTTAAAATTCTGATTTTTTCGACCGCACTTTTATGCCTGCCCGTCGATGCCGTTGATCTAACTGTGGAGGAAGGGGATTTTATTCAGGGCGAATTCAGCGCCGAGGCAAACAACGGTTTAGATCTCAGCGTCGATTTTCCTGATCACAGTCAACGTCTATTGGCGCGCAATGTGCAGGGCAAGCGCCTTTTTATGTTGGTGGCAGAAAGCTCCGGCACGCTGCGATTTAACGTAACCGATAGTATGAACAGTACGGCTAGCAAAAATTATCGACTGCACATTGAACGACAGATTCCGCGTGCCGAACAAGTTGCCCTGCCACCGGATTATCTTAGCCCGACTATTCGGCGTTTAGCTGAGCAATTGGCGAGCGTCGATGAATCTCAACATACTAAATTGCTCAATGAATTCTGGCAAAAAGTCGCCCGACAAGGTACGCCGTTAATTGAAAACAGCCGCACTGCGCAACAAAATTTAGTCACGTTTTTATGGCGCGGTGCGCAACATAATGTGATTTTATGGGGCGGCCCCACTGCTGATCATACTCATCTACAACGGCTGCTCAACACGGATATCTGGTTTGCTACTTTCGATATTCCGAACGATACCTTGCTCTCGTACGGTTTCGCACCGGATGTACCGACTTTGCCGTTGCCAGCAGCGAAACAACGCCGCACTTTGTTAGCTACGCTTCAAACCGATCCGTTCAATCTGCACAGTTATCCGAACGTAACACAGGACAAAAGTGCGGTCAAAATTTTAGATAGATTTAATCGTCGCGCAACACTCCGCCTTGCCGCCGCACCGAAATCTGATGATCTACAAACGCAAGATGTTGCACATGGTAAGTTACAATCCACTAATTTTCATAGCGATTTATTATATAATTCGCGCCGTATCATAATTTATACGCCGGTAAATTTCACTACCGCCACAGCGGTAAGTATGGATTGGAACCTGTTATTTTTCTTTGATGCCGCAGATTATTTGGAACAAATTCCAACGCCGACTATTTTGGATAATATGCAGGCAAGTGGCAAACTCACGCCGACCATTGCGGTATTTATTGATAGTCCGTCTTATCAAACGCGTGCTGATGAACTGCCGCCGAATCCTCGTTTTGCCCAAATGTTGGCGGAGGAATTATATCCCTGGGTTACGCAACGGCTGGGGATAAATCCGTCGGCAAAACGCACTGCACTTATCGGTTCCAGTTACGGCGGCTTGGCGGCAACCTATGTGGCAAGTCGTTATCCGCATCTTTTCGGCAATGTACTTGCTATGTCGGGTTCATTTTGGTGGAAATCGCCCGCAGCGCCAAGTGAACAGAATAACTATGTTGCCCACTATTTCGCCACACACGCAAAACTGCCGCTGAAGTTCTTTATTAGTGCGGGTCGTTACGAAACACTCGGCAACGAACAAAGCATTCTGGCAAATTCACGCCAGCTGAAAGACGTGTTAATTGCCAAAGGCTATGAGGTGACGTATAGGGAATACAGCAGCGGACATGATTATTTTGCTTGGCAAACTATTTTGAGCGATAGTTTGTACAGTCTGCTGAGTGAGCAATAAATCCGCAGAAAATCAGGTTTCGGCGCTAGCCTTTTGAACTGCAACAATTACAACTCATCACTATGCCAGGTAGAACTTATTTCCATTAAAAAAATTATGTGTTCTAAAATATACTTTTAAAATCCAAAGTAAGTTATCTATGTTGGCGATTAACTGCCAATAAACAGTTAACAGTTTATTTAACTTATCTTCTGTCATTTCATGCATGTATGCGTTATATTGCCATATAATAAATTGTTGTTTGTATCGCTCATTGATTTCTTCTAAACGTTGTAACTGAGCTCTCAGATTTTTGACTTGTTTTTGCAGATAATCCATTGTTACATTTGGTAATGGGGTATTTTTTTCCTTGTTCATCAGATAATATCGTTAAATCTCTCAGGCATTTATATGGATTAGGTCATAAAGGTAATTGTGGAGTAATATGATTAATTCAACAAAAGTTAAATGATTTCTCAATTTGATGACCTGATTTCTTTACTGATTCTGTATTTTTTAGATATGATATTTTCTACTATTATGAATAGATAGATGATAAAGCTGTAATGTGTCAGCGCTATTTTTAGCTTCATACAAAAACATTTCAACTATACGTAAAGCTTCAATATGTCTATATAATTGACGGATTGGACGTAGAGAATAAGTATAGCGAATATATGCTTTGGCGAATTCAATGAATGGTGCTGTTAATGGGTCATATTGATAAGCTGTAGATTTAATTCTTTCTGTGGAAAAATGGATTTGAATCGAATGAATACTGAATGTTAGTTTTCCGGGAATTATTTCCAAACACTGTAAGCTGTTTTTTAAAGAAATTAATAACTTGCTCTAAGTTATATTTTGGGTTATTGTATTTTGGAGTAAAAATTATATTGTTCATAATTAGTGAACAGCCATAGCTCTTTTAAGTTCATTGCAAGTTTGAATAACATATTAAACTGCTAAAATAATACAATCTTTGAATGATGCATAGTCTACACTTTTAGTTCGTTTTAAATGCTCTTCTTTTTCTTTATACAGTTTCTTTAGTATTTGTTGATGAAGACCATCAATTAGAGTTCTAAACTTAGAACATAAATAACAAGTTTCATAGCCAGTTATCCAAAACTCATTTTTTCCACATGCACCTATCGTATCTATTCCATCATTTATTATTAAAGATGTAGGATGATATCCCCATTTTCAGTATAAATTTTTACATTTTGTGGATTTGTTTGATCTAAAAGCTCAGCTGTAATTGTTGCTTCAATTCCTCTTCTTCCTAAATTAGTTCCCCTAGTATGGCGAAAGCGTCTTACACTAACATGAATAATTTTACCTGTTCGCTCTGAAGCAGCTTTTTGTTGAATATAAAATTTTCGTAATGTATTTCGCATCTAATGATGATGCAGAGTAATGAAAAATATCTTTATCTAGTAGCTATATGTCGAAATATTTATTTTCTATATTCATCTTCAAACAATTCCAATCTATAAATATTGGTAATTTTATCTTATGACTAGATATAAATGATTAATTTACTAGTTAAAGTAACTTTTTGTATTGAGCCTATATAAAACTTAATAAGGCCAAATATAAGTCTTCAATTATTGCTAATTTTTTGAATGTTTCCCTAAATAATCCACTTTTTTTAGCAGTAGGTATATTCAAGTAGTAGTTATATGCTCCTTTTGACATTTCTTTTTTTAGGTCTTCAAATTTTAAATGACGTATTTGAATAGACCTTCTCGCAGTAGCCTGAAGTAAGTGAATATATGCATATGCTTCAAATGGAATAGGGCTTTCATTCAAAAGTCTAGATAATTCAGACATTAAAGTTAAAATTTCATTTTCAGTAGATGCTCCTGTATAAGGACATATCATTAATACTGACTTACCGTTATCATTTCTTCTTAAGGTAAAGCTTTCTAACGAAGATGCAACAGATTTGTCAATACCGTAGTAGCCATAGTTATACCATGATAGTAAAAAAACTTTTAATGCTCCTAAATATCATTCATGATCTTTTCCTAATTTATTTTCAATTCAATATTTTTGATACATCAACGATAGTTCATAATATAATCATCAATGAGCTGTCTTTTGTGAGATAGGTAAATGCCTTTCTTTAGTCTTACTTACAGCTTGTATTTTTCTTGTATCAAATTTATCGTCATGTGTTCGTCTAATTGTAATTGAGGATTTAGCTGTTCCTATATCAATAGATGGGATTTGAATTGATAATAGTTCCCCACTTCTAATCCCTAATTATTTCAGTAAGATGAATATTAAATGGTTTCTTTTTCTAATTCTGATATCTTTAAATGGATTATTGGGATTAGAAAAATTCGCAATAGACATAACTTCATCTAATAGTCCATCAGGTAACTCGCTTTCTGGTTTTATGGATAATGTTTTATGATTTTTAGGTTTTAACTCTTTAATTAACGTAAGTAATTTCGTGAATGTTTCGATATATTCGTTAGATACACGAATTACTTTAGATAGAAATAATATGTATTCTGAAAGAGTAGTGAGTCTATTATATTGATGACTTAGAAAAACTGATGGGTAAATATCAATAAATTGAGTTAGATCTTTTATCAAAACTTTTCTTTTTGTATTATTCGCATTCTTTTGTTTTTTTACATTTAACTTCATGTGTTGAATAAGAAGTTCTAATTGAGTTTCAGTTAAGATTATCTGTATATGAATTAAAGAATTAAATCACTAACAACGAGTCGATTCTATTTTTCTCAATTCATTAGCCATTGTATAGCTCCTAGCTTATTTCTAATCGTGTTTACTACAGATTGATCGCGTAGTTCTACCATTACCCATAAGGTTGAATAAAACTCAGGGATACCAGTAGTTTTCATATTAACTAATAGAGGAAAACCTTTTCCATTTGAAAAAAAGATTGTTTCTAACTTATGCATAAGGTGTAATACTGTATAAAACTTACATATACAAATACTAGTAAATAAAATAAAGTATGTAAAAATAAGTGTAAAAAAAAAAGAATCCTCTATTTAAAAGGATTCACTTGAATATTAACGGTTATATTTTACACTTTTAATTCATATGTAACTCAGAACGGAATATCGTCATCAAAATTATCCATCGGCGGTTCCGGTTGTGCTGCCGGTTTGTTTGCCGCAGGACGAGGGGCTTGAGCTGCCGGAGCCGGACGTGAATAGGATTGACCGCCTTGTGGAGCCGCGTAGCCGCCGACATCCGTATTCTGCGCTCTGCCGCCGAGCATTTGCATGACATCGCCCTGAATTTCGGTGGTGTAGCGATCCTGCCCGTTTTGATCTTGCCATTTACGTGTGCGTAAGCGACCTTCCACATACACCAATGAACCCTTACGCAAATATTCTCCGCAGATTTCTGCCTGACGGCGGTAGAACACAATGCGATGCCATTCGGTGATTTCACGGCGTTCGCCGGTGTTTTTATCGGTCCAGCTTTCACTGGTGGCCACGCTGATATTCGCTACCGCCTCCCCGTTCGGCATGGTACGGATTTCCGGGTCATTACCTAGATGTCCAACGACAATTACTTTATTAACTCCAGCCATAATATCCTCTGATAAACTGTAAACATTGTGAATGTAGAATTGACGTATTTTGCCTGAAAATCATTAAAATAGCTATAAATTTTTACTGGATATTTTAACAGTTTATAAAATATGCGATAATGCTCGCAATTTTCAAAAAAAGTTGAGTAAAAAATCAGGATATTATGAACATTATTGAAATTCGTGGGGCTCGTACACATAATTTAAAAAATATAAATTTAACCATCCCTCGGGATAAATTGATTGTCATCACGGGGCTTTCCGGCTCGGGTAAATCTTCTTTGGCGTTTGATACTTTGTATGCCGAGGGACAACGCCGTTATGTGGAATCCCTTTCCGCTTATGCTCGTCAGTTTTTATCATTAATGGAAAGCCTGATGTGGACCATATCGAGGGCTTATCGCCGGCGATTTCCATCGAACAAAAATCCACTTCCCATAACCCGCGTTCTACTGTAGGTACCATTACAGAAATTCACGATTATTTACGTTTGTTGTTTGCCCGCGTGGGGGAACCTCGCTGTCCAACGCACAATATACCTTTAGCGGCACAGACTATCAGCCAAATGGTGGATAAAGTATTAGCCCTGCCAGAGGGCAGCAAAATGATGCTACTGGCGCCGGTAGTGAAGGCCCGCAAGGGGGAGCACGTCAAAATCCTTGAACATATCGCCGGCCAAGGCTATATTCGGGCCAGAATTGACGGCGAAATCTGTGATTTGTCTGATCCACCGAAACTGGAATTGCAGAAAAAACATACCATTGAAGTGGTGGTGGATCGATTCAAGGTGCGGGCGGATTTAGCGACTCGCTTGGCGGAATCCTTTGAAACCGCCCTTGAGTTATCGGGCGGCATTGCGATAGTGGCGGATATGGATAACAGACAGGCGGAGGAATTTGTCTTTTCGGCCAATTTTGCCTGCCCACATTGCGGTTATTCCGTACCGGAACTGGAGCCGCGTTTATTTTCCTTTAATAATCCCGCGGGGGCTTGTCCGACCTGCGACGGCTTGGGCGTACAACAGTATTTTGATGAACAGCGCGTGGTGCAGAATCCCGCTATTTCCTTGGCAAGCGGGGCGGTGAAAGGCTGGGATCGCCGTAATTTCTATTATTATCAGATGCTGACTTCATTGGCGGATCATTATCATTTTGATATTGACACACCGTATCAGGATTTGCCGAAAAAAATTAAAGAAGTGGTCATGCACGGTTCGGGCAAGGAAGAAATCGAATTCAAATACATGAATGATCGTGGGGATACCGTGGTGCGCCGCCATGCCTTCGAGGGTATTTTAAATAATATGGCGCGCCGTTATAAGGAAACCGAATCCATGTCGGTACGGGAAGAGTTAGCCAAAAATATCAGTACACGGCCTTGTGCCGATTGCGGCGGTTCCCGTTTGCGTCCGGAAGCCCGCCATGTCTATATCGGACAGACCAATTTGCCTGAAATGTCGGATATGAGTATCGGTGAAGCCTATACATTCTTTGAAAAAATGACGTTGAGCGGGCAAAAGGCTCAGATTGCGGAGAAAATTCTGAAAGAGATCAAAGAACGTTTGTCTTTTCTGGTCAATGTCGGCTTGAACTATCTTTCTCTGTCTCGCTCGGCGGAAACCCTGTCGGGTGGCGAGGCGCAGCGTATCCGCCTTGCCAGTCAGATCGGTGCGGGGCTGGTAGGGGTGATGTATGTGCTGGACGAGCCTTCCATCGGCTTGCACCAGCGGGATAACGAGCGTCTGCTGAAAACCCTGATTCATCTGCGTGATCTCGGCAATACCGTGATTGTGGTGGAACATGATGAAGACGCCATTCGTCTGGCGGATCATATTATCGACATCGGCCCGGGAGCAGGCGTGCACGGCGGCAGTGTGATCGCGCAGGGCAGTGCCGAAGAAATTATGCAAAACCCGCTTTCCGTTACGGGTAAATATCTCTCGGGAGCGGAACGGATCGAAATTCCGCAACATCGCACCGCACTTAATCGGGATAAATGGCTGCGTTTGAACGGTGCTTCGGGCAACAACCTGAAAAAAGTGAATTTAGCCCTGCCGATCGGTTTGTTTACCTGCATTACCGGTGTGTCGGGTTCGGGCAAATCGACTTTGATTAACGACACCCTGTTCCCTATCGCACAGAACGTGTTGAACCGTGCGGATAATATCGATCACGCTCCGTATCAATCTATTGAAGGATTGGAATTTTTCGACAAGGTGATCAATATTGACCAAAGTCCGATCGGGCGTACGCCGCGTTCTAATCCCGCCACCTACACGGGCCTGTTTACCCCGATTCGCGAATTATTCGCCGGTGTGCCTGAATCGCGGGCGCGCGGTTACAATCCCGGACGATTCAGCTTTAACGTGCGGGGTGGTCGTTGCGAAGCCTGTCAGGGCGACGGTGTGATTAAGGTGGAAATGCATTTTCTACCCGATGTGTATGTGCCGTGCGACCAATGCAAGGGCAAGCGTTATAACCGCGAAACCCTCGAAATTCGCTACAAAGGTAAAACCATTCATCAGGTGCTGGATATGACGGTGGAGGAGGCGCGGGAATTTTTTGACGCGATTCCCGTGCTCGCCCGTAAGTTGCAAACGCTGATTGACGTAGGCTTATCCTATATCCGTCTCGGTCAGTCTTCCACCACGCTTTCGGGCGGTGAGGCGCAACGGGTGAAGCTTGCCACCGAGTTATCCAAACGGGATACGGGTAAAACCCTGTATATTCTTGATGAGCCGACCACAGGCCTGCATTTTGCCGATATCAAACAGCTGCTTGAAGTGCTGCATCGGCTGCGGGATCAGGGCAACACTATCGTGGTTATCGAACACAATCTGGACGTAATAAAAACAGCCGACTGGATTGTCGATCTCGGCCCCGAAGGCGGCAACGGCGGCGGCCGGATTATTGCTCAGGGCACACCGGAACAGGTGGCGGAAGATCCCGTTTCCCACACGGCACGTTTTTTAAAACCGATTCTGGCTAAAAAACGTAAAAACTCCTGATTTCAACACCGCACTTTGGCGGAACACCCGGGCGCGGCGTTTGGCCGCAATCGGTTACATATCATAGGGCTACGTTGTTGTAGCCCTTATTTTTTAGTGAAATCCGGCTGAAGATCATGCTTAACGCTTGATTTTGACCTGAACGTAAAAACTCGCCAAAACAGCACCGCACTTTTTCTCTATTTCATTCCATCTTGATTTTTATCAATAAAAACACTCCAATTGATATTGTATAAAAGCTTTTTTCTACTACAATCGAGTTACCTCAAAATAATTAAATATAATGTAATTTATTAATTTTATTATATATTTTTGTATATAACGATTGGAGCAGACTATGACAAAGGGAAAAAAACTTTCCTTGTGGGGAGTTGTCGGGAGTGCGGTGATCGGCGCACTCATTTTATTTGGAACGCAATTTATCATGAAGAAAACCAGTACGTCTGAGTTTTGCGCAAGTTGTCATTCAATGGATTATCCCCGTGCGGAATGGGAAGGTTCGTCCCACTTTTCCAATCAGCAAGGGATTCGGGCGGAATGTGCGGACTGCCATGTTCCCGATGATGGACTGGATTATGTCAAAGCGAAATTCGTGGCGCTGAAAGACGTATGGTACACCATTACCGATAAATTGCCGGATCTGGCCGCCTATGAGAAACATCGTGCGGAAATGGCGCAATCTGTTTGGGATGAGATGAAAGCCAATGATTCCGCCGCTTGCCGCTCCTGCCATTCTTTCGCGGCTATGGAACTGACGAAACAGAGTAAATCGGCTCAACAGTTTCACAACGAAGCAAAAGCCGACGGGCAAACCTGTATCGATTGTCATAAGGGTATTGTGCATTTCTTGCCTGAAGTTGAACAAAATCCGGCGGCGGCCAATGCGTTAAGTCAGCATCAGGGGCAATTCAACGCGGGCGATAGCACACTTTACACCCTTGCTATTTCTACCGCCCGGTTGCTTGGCGGTGAAGAAATCCGTTTTATGCCTTACGCGGAATTAACCGATTGGAAAGCGGAGGGCGATCAAATTATCGCGACGGTGCAAGGTTGGCAGCAGGCGGGGGCGGAAAGCCTGTTATACAAAGCATTAGGTAAACGTATCAATGTCGCGGTGCTGAGTGACGAGGCGAAAGCAAAATTACATACGCTGCAAACCGTACATGATCCTGTGACCGATTCCGAATGGAGAGAAGTATCGGTTCAGGTCAAAATTGATAAGAGTGCGGTGACTTCCGATTTAGCGGCGCTGGATGCTTTCGGTAATAACCTGAATCAGAGTCAGTGCAGCGGCTGCCACGCGGCGATTGGAGCGGATCATTATACGGCGAACCAATGGATTGGGGTGATTAATTCAATGAAAGATCGTACTTCAATGACGGACGCGGATGTGCGTGCGGTGACGATTTACTTACAACGTCATGCAAAAGACATGAATAATGCCAAATAACGGAAGGGGGAAAAAAATGATAGATAAAATTAATTCAAGTCGCCGTGATTTTTTAAAGAATTCATCACTCGGTGTGGCGGGTGTGTCTTTGGCGACTGGTTCGGCGACGAGCCTTATTTCTCCTGCCGTACAGGCGGAAACCGTCAGCAAAACGGTGGTCACGGCAGCCCACTGGGGGCCGCTCGGTGTGATCGTTGAAAACGGTAAAGCGGTGAAATCGGGACCGGCTATTGTTCCCGCCGTTGAAAATGAATTGCAAAGCGTGGTGCCGGAGCAGTTGTATAGCGAAACCCGTGTGAAATATCCGATGGTGCGTAAGGGTTATTTACAGGGCAATACGGATACGTCCCTGCGCGGTCGTGATGAATGGGTGCGCGTTTCCTGGGAACAGGCGCTTGATCTGGTGGCGAAAGATATTAAACGGGTACGCGATAATTACGGCGCGGGAGGTATTTTCGCCGGTTCTTACGGCTGGTACAGCTCCGGTGCGCTGCACGCGTGCAAAACCTTATTGCAGCGTTATATGAATGTGACGGGCGGTTTTGTGGGCACCAAGGGCGACTATTCCACCGGAGCGGCTCAGGTGATTATGCCGCATGTGCTGGGCACGATTGAAGTGTATGAACAGCAAACCAGCTGGGAAGTATTGCTGGAAAGTGCCGATATTATTGTACTTTGGAGCGCAAATCCGCTTACTACAATGCGGATTGCCTGGACTTCCTCCGACCAAAAGGGGATCGAATATTTCAAAAAATTCAAAGAAACGGGCAAACGCATTATCTGTATCGATCCTGTGCGTAGTGAAAGCTGTCAGTATCTGGAGGCGGAATGGATTCCTGTTAACACCGCCACGGACGTGCCGTTGATGCTCGGCATCGCCTATACCTTAGTGAGCGAAGATAAGCACGACAAAGACTTTTTAAAACGCTACACCACCGGCTACGACAAATTTGAACCGTATCTGCTGGGTAAGAGCGACGGTGTGCCGAAAACCGCCGAATGGGCAAGTAAAATCTGTGGCGTGCCGGCAGAGACCATTCGGAAACTCGCTCATGATTTTTCCGGCCGGCGTACTATGCTGATGGGCGGCTGGGGAATGCAGCGTCAACGCCACGGCGAACAATCTCATTGGATGATGGTAACGCTTGCCGCGATGTTGGGACAAATCGGCTTGCCGGGCGGCGGTTTCGGTCTGAGTTATCATTATTCCAATGGCGGTGTACCGAGTGCGAAAGGCGGTATTTTAGGTTCGATTACCTCTAATCCGTCCACCGCGGCAGGTGCTAAAACATGGTTGGACGATACCTCGAAAATGTCTTTTCCGTTGGCTCGGTTAACGGACGCCTTACTGCATCCGGGTAAAACCATTCAATATAACGGTACGGAAATTACTTATCCCGAGATTAAATTAATTTACTGGGCGGGCGGCAATCCTTATTCTCATCATCAGGACACCAATTTAATGGTAAAAGCATGGCGTAAACCCGAAACCATTATCGTTAACGAAGTAAACTGGACGGCAACCGCCCGTATGGCGGATATCGTATTGCCGACCACCACCAGCTATGAACGTAATGACCTCACCATGTCGGGCGACTATTCGATGATGAATATTTATCCGATGAAACAGGTGGTTGAACCGCAATTCGAGGCGAAAAATGACTACGATATTTTTACCGAACTGGCGAAACGTGCCGGGGTTGAAGAAGCTTTTACCGAGGGTAAAACCGAAATGGACTGGCTGAACGAATTCTACCAGACCGCGTTTACCGCCGCCCGTAACAGCCGTGTGGTTATGCCGAAATTCGAGCAATTCTGGCAGGAAAATAAACCGCTTACTTTTAATGCCACGGAAAAAGCGAAAAAATGGGTGCGTTACGAAGATTTCCGCAATGATCCGCTGCTCAATCCGTTAGGCACACCCTCAGGTAAAATCGAAATTTATTCGGAAACCATCGCTAAAATGAATTATGACGATTGTAAAGGGCACCCCAGCTGGATGGAACCCGAAGAATATGCCGGCAATACCACGGCGGAACTGCCGTTAGCCTTGGTGACACCGCACCCGTATTATCGCCTGCACAGTCAGCTGGCTCATACTTCATTACGGAAAAAATATGCGGTAAACGATCGCGAACCCGTATTGATTCACCCTGATGATGCCAAAGTCCGCAGCATTGCCGACGGTGATATTGTGCGTATATTCAATGACCGCGGTCAAGTGCTGGCCGGAGCGGTAGTGACCGACGGCATAATCAAAGGTACGGTGGCATTGCACGAAGGGGCGTGGTATGACCCGTGGAACCCGGGCGAGTCAGACAAACCGTTATGTAAAAACGGCTGCGCCAATGTACTCACTCGTGACGAGGGCACGTCAAAATTAGCTCAGGGCAACTCGCCGAACACCTGTATTGTTCAGGTGGAAAAATACACCGGCGAAGTGCCGGAAGTCACCGTGTTTAAACAGCCTAAACAGGCAAATATCCGGTCGTAGTCCGGTTAATCGATAAAATGAAGAAAAATCCCGATTTAACAGATTTAAATCGGGATTTTCACTGGTCTTATTTCAAAACGCCGCGACAATTTCTAAAAATTTAACTGTTAAAAAAGCGGATTTTTTGGTACATTTAGCACAATTTTTTGCACGCTCAAACCGAGCATATTTATCCTATTCATCTAATTAGCGGAATTCTTATGTTATTCAAAAAAATTCGTGGTTTATTTTCCAACGATCTCTCTATCGACTTAGGTACGGCAAACACATTAATTTATGTAAAGGGGCAGGGTATTGTGCTGGATGAACCGTCCGTGGTGGCGATTCGTAAGGATCGTATCGGTTCCCTCAAAAGTATTATTGCCGTGGGTAAAGACGCCAAAATGATGCTGGGGCGTACCTCTAACAATATCGATGCGATTCGTCCGATGAAGGACGGCGTGATTGCCGACTTTTTCGTGACCGAAAAAATGCTGCAGCATTTCATTAAGCAGGTTCACAGCGGTAACTTTTTGCGGCCGAGCCCGCGTGTACTCATCTGTGTACCCGCAGGGGCGACCCAGGTGGAACGCCGTGCCATTAAAGAATCCGCTATGGGCGCGGGCGCGCGGGAAGTGTATCTGATTGAAGAACCGATGGCGGCGGCGATCGGGGCAAAATTGCCGGTTTCTACCCCGACGGGGTCTATGGTGATCGATATCGGCGGCGGTACCACCGAAATTGCGGTGATTGCCTTAAACGGGGTTGCTTATTCTTCTTCCGTGCGTATTGGTGGTGATCGCTTTGATGAAGCTATTATTGCTTATGTCCGTCGTACTTTCGGTTCGATTATAGGTGAAACCACGGCGGAACATATCAAACATGAAGTCGGTATGGCCTACATCCAAGATGAAGACGAAGTAAAAGAAATTGAAGTTTATGGCAGCAACCTCGCCGAGGGTGCGCCGCGTGCTTTCCGTTTAACCTCCCGTGATGTGCTGGAGGCGATCCAACAGCCGTTGGACGGCATCGTAACCGCTATGCGTACTGCATTGGAAGAATGTAAACCCGAACATGCGGCGGATATTTACGAACGCGGTATGGTGTTAACGGGCGGCGGTGCGTTGTTGCGTAATATCGACGTATTGCTTTCAAAAGAATCCGGCGTGCCTGTAGTCGTCGCCGAAGATCCGTTGACTTGTGTGGCCCGCGGCGGCGGCGAAGCATTAGAGATGATCGACAAACACGGCGGCGACGTGTTCAGCGAAGACTGATTCCTTCCTTAATAGAATTGAAAAGTGCGGTTTTCATACGCGGTCGCTAAGCACGATTGTCATGCCGCGGTAGCGTCGGCGGAACCGATATTCAAAAAACTAACGTTTTCAGCACCGCACTTTTAGATTAGATCTCATATGAAACAGATTTTTGGTAAGGCTCCTCCCCTCGGATTACGGTTGGTACTGGCAGTGATTGCATCGCTGGGCTTTATTCTGTCTGACAGTCAGAGTAACGCGATGATTGGTGTGCGTAATTTCGTGGATACGGCGGTGGGAGGCGTTTATTACCTCGCCAACACGCCGCGTACGGTGCTGGATAATGTGTCGGAAAATTTGGTGGATACCAATAAACTGCAAATCGAAAACAAGGTTCTTAAGGATCAATTACGGGAGAAAAATGCCGATTTACTGCTGTTGGATCAGCTCAAAGTGGAAAATCAACGCTTGCGTTTGCTGCTGAATTCGCCGTTGCGGACCGATGAATATAAAAAAATCGCCGAGGTGTTAACCACCGAAACCGATGTTTATCGCCAACAGACCGTCATCAACCAAGGACAGAAGGACGGCGCCTATGTCGGGCAACCCGTGATCGATGAAAAGGGCGTGGTCGGGCAGATTATTTCCGTAGGGGAAAATTCCAGCCGTGTATTGCTGATTACCGATGTAACCCATTCCATTCCGGTGCAGGTGTTGCGCAATGATGTGCGGGTAATCGCCAGCGGCACGGGGCGCAGTGATGAACTGGTGCTGGATAACGTGCCTCGTTCGGTAGATATCGTAAAGGGCGATTTGCTGGTAACGTCCGGTTTGGGCGGACGTTTCCCCGAAGGCTATCCGGTGGCGATTGTGGATAATGTTTCCCGTGACGGCTCCAATTATTTTGCCACGGTAACGGTAAAGCCGCTGGCATCCTTAGAACGCCTGCGTTACATTCTGTTATTATGGCCGAACGGTGATGAAATCCGCAAAGCTCAGACCCTTTCGCCCGAAGATATACGTAAAGTGGTGCAAGAACGTTTAGACAACAGCTCAAATCGGAATCCGGAGAAGAAACCCGAAGTGACGGATCAGAACGGCGATAATGACAGTAGCGCAAAACCCGTTCAGACAACGGCGGATGACAGCCCGTCGCCGGATAATCCGCCCGAGGATATGAATTCAAACGGTATGCAAATGGATCCCGAGCTGAAAGATCATGGAGCGGATGATTGATGAACGGTCGCTTTTTATTGCAGTTAGTCGTGGTGCTCGGTACTTTTATTATCGCTTTGGTGCTGGAAATTGCGCCCTGGCCGAATGGTTTCCACAGCTTTAAACCCGCCTGGCTGGTGTTGGTGTTGACCTACTGGATCCTGGCATTACCGACCAAAGTCAATATCGGCACCTCGTTTTTAATGGGTATCGTCTGGGATGTGGTACTCGGCACCGTACTCGGCGTACACGCCCTCGTATTGTCTTCATGTGCTTATGTGATCGCCAAATATCACCAAATCCTGCGTAATCTTTCGCTCTGGCAGCAAAGCCTGTTGGTGGTGTTGCTGGTGTTTTTCGTGCGGGTCGCGATTTTTCTGCTGGAATTTTTTATCCACAGTGCCGTTTTCAACCCGCAGGAAATTTTCGGCGCGCTCATCAGTGGGATATTATGGCCTTGGGTTTTCCTGCTGCTGCGAAAAATCCGCCGTCAGGTTAGATTGCATTAGACTAAATTTTCTTAATCCTTGGTTTTTCCAAAGGAAGGAATTTTAAAAGGCAAAGTGCGGTGTCGTTTTTGGGAGTTTTTTAGATTTGCCTTTTCCCTCTTGAATTCCCTGTTTTCGTTCCTATATTGTGAAAGCATAACCAAATAACACATTAATAGGACATAATAATGAGTAACAATCAAGAAACCCGCGGCTTTCAGTCTGAAGTCAAACAATTATTGCAACTAATGATCCACTCTCTTTATTCTAATAAAGAGATTTTTTTGCGTGAACTCATTTCCAACGCTTCCGATGCGGCGGATAAACTGCGTTTTAAAGCTCTTTCCGCGCCTGAATTATATGAAGGTGACGGCGATTTGAAAGTACGTATCAGCTTTGATGCGGATAAAGGCACACTGACCGTGAGCGACAACGGTATCGGTATGACCCGTGAGCAGGCGATCGATCATTTGGGCACCATTGCCAAATCCGGCACCAAAGAATTCCTTTCCGCTCTGGGGCAGGATCAAGCGAAAGACAGCCAGTTAATCGGTCAATTCGGGGTCGGTTTTTATTCCTCTTTTATTGTTGCGGATAAAGTGGTGGTGAAATCCCGTGCCGCCGGTGTGAATGCCGATCAGGGCGTACGTTGGGAATCTACCGGTGAGGGCGAATATACCGTGGCGGATATTGAGAAAAAAGACCGCGGTACCGAAGTTACCCTGCATTTGCGTGAAGACGAAAAAGAATTCCTGAACGAATGGCGTTTGCGTGAAATTATCAGCAAGTATTCCGATCATATCGGCTTGCCGGTCGAAATCCTGACTAAGGAATACGACGAAGAAGGCAAAGAAAAAGGCGTGAAATGGGAAAAAATCAATAAAGCCCAAGCCTTATGGACTCGCTCGAAGAGTGAAATTTCGGACGATGAATATAAAGAATTCTATAAGCATATCAGCCATGATTTTGCCGATCCGTTGTTATGGGCCCACAATAAAGTGGAAGGTAATCAGGAATATACCAGCTTATTGTATGTGCCGTCTAAAGCGCCTTGGGATTTGTTCAATCGTGACAATAAGCACGGCTTGAAATTGTATGTACAGCGCGTGTTCATCATGGACGATGCGGAACAATTCATGCCGAATTATCTACGCTTTATGCGCGGTTTGTTGGACAGCAACGATCTGCCGTTAAATATTTCCCGTGAAATTCTGCAGGATAACAAAGTGACCGCCGCTTTACGCAAGGCTTTAACCAAACGTTCATTGCAGATGCTGGAAAAACTGGCGAAAGACGACCCTGAGAAGTACCAACAGTTCTGGAAAGAATTCGGTTTGGTGCTGAAAGAAGGGCCGGCGGAAGATTTTGCCAACAAAGAAACCATCGCTAAATTATTCCGTTTTGCCTCTACCCATACGGACAGCAGCGAGCAGAACGTGTCTCTGGAAGATTACATTGCCCGCATGAAAGAAGGGCAAAAGGCGATTTACTATATCACGGCGGATAGCTATGTGGCGGCGAAAAACAGCCCGCATTTGGAATTGTTTAACAAAAAAGGAATTGAAGTGCTGCTGTTATCCGATCGCATTGATGAATGGATGCTCAGTTATCTCACCGAGTTTGACGGCAAACCGCTGCAAACCATCGCCAAGGCGGATTTGGATTTGGGTGATTTGGCGGATAAAGAGCAGGAAGAAAAGCAAAAAGAACAGGATAAAGAGTTTACCAGCTTCGTCGAACGGGTGAAAACGCTGTTGGGCGATCGCGTGAAAGAGGTGCGTTTAACCCACCGTTTAACCGACACGCCGGCGGTGGTCTCCACTGATGGCGATCAGATGACCACACAAATGGCGAAATTGTATGCCGCTGTGGGTCAGTCCGTGCCGGAGGTGAAATATACCTTTGAATTGAATCCTGAGCATAGTTTGGTGAAAAAAGTAGCGGATATGGCGGATGAAAGCGAGTTTGCCAATTGGGTGGAACTGTTGTTTGAACAGGCCCTGTTTGCAGAACGCGGTACCTTGGAAAATCCGACCGCTTTTATTAAACGGGTAAACAGCTTATTGGGTTAACTTCCGTCGGTTAGGCAAAAGCGTAAATTGAAAATAAAGGGCGCGTCCTGTGCGAATAGATTGAGGACGTGCCCTGTTTCTTATAAAATGGCACGTTTTAATCATGAGGGCATAATATGAATCAATTCGTCGGGTTTCAAGGTGGGTGTAAATAAGCTATGGCAACCCTGATCGCATGGGGCAATGTTCGGCAGGATTACCCTTTGCATTTAATTCCCTCCTCATTACTCACCGCAGATTTGCTTGCCGAACCGCAGGGCAACACACGCGTTATGCTGCGTCACCGCAGCCGTTGGATTGCGCATTTCTTACTGTGGGAATTGTTCAAAACTCTCGATTTGGACACCGCACTTTTAGCCGAAATTTACCGAACCCGGAGCGGTCGCCCCGAATTAGCCGCTCCGAGCATTGATTTTAATATTACCCATTCCGGTGATTGGGTGGCGGTGATTCTGAATGTCATTGACACCGGTGCTGAAAGTGCGGTGGGCATTGATATTGAAGCGCCTAAAAGAGAGCGTAATTTCACCGCGCTGCTCAGCCATTTCGCTCCTGCGCGCGAACAACGCTGGCTTGCTCGACAGCCTAATCGGGCGCAGGCGTTTTACCGATGCTGGTGTTTGCGTGAGGCGGTTTTGAAATCGCAAGGAGTCGGCATCGTTAAGCTGCACGAGGTGGAACATCGGCCGACCGAATTATTATTAAAATCGGCTTATTGTCCGCCGGGCACATTAATTTTCACTCATGAACTGCCGTTTTATCTTGCTGTTTTTGCGGCCGGCGAAGCATTACAACAGGCTTGTTTTTTTGAGTGGAAGAATGAAAGCGGACTTCATACCGTTCATTTAAAACAAGCCGATTGGTATCTGGTCAATCCTTAAAATGAAAGTTTACGGTAAATTGATTAAATACAAATCAGTCAAAAATATTTTTTGTGAGCTTGCTCAAATTTTTTACAAAAATATTACAGACAAAATTCTTTTTTAATAAGATTAAGCGTATTCTAGTTATTACTGTTTAGCTATATTTATAGGTTTATAAAGATAAAATGAATAAAATCAAACAGTTTCAACAAAAGGATATAGAAATTTTAAGCAAGGAGCGTGTTTATGACGGGTTTTTTAAAATGGAAAAAGTTCTGTTCCGTCATAAATTATTTGCCGGAGGCATGAGCGAGATCGTCTGTCGTGAGTTATTGCTCAAAGGCGCCGCGTCGGTGGTGGTGGCTTACGACCCGCGACGGGATAATGTTATTTTAGTCGAGCAGGTCCGGATCGGGGCTTATGATCCGCATTCGACACGTTCCCCTTGGCTACTGGAATTGATTGCCGGCATGGTGGAAAGCGGCGAAACCGCAGAACGGGTCGCTATGCGCGAAAGTGCGGAAGAAGCCGGCGTGCAGTTGGAAAAATTAAAATACGCTTTTGCCGCGTGGGACAGTCCGGGCGGTCAGAGTGAACGTTTGTATTTTTTTGCCGGTAAGGTTGACAGCAGCCGGGCGCGGGGTATTCACGGCTTGGCCGCCGAACATGAAGATATTAAGGTGCATGTGGTGAGCAGGGAGCAAGCTTATCAGTGGGTGTGTGACGGCACCATTGACAACGGTGCGGCGATTATGGGATTACAATGGTTGCAGTTAAACTATCAATGTTTGCAGCAAGAATGGGCTGATTAGTCGGACAGGACTATATTTGGGTTCAATATGAGCAATACATACATTCATAATCCTGATGCCGATACTGTTCGTCTGATTCAAATTACAGATCCGCATCTCTTCAAAGACACCAAAAGCGAACTGCTGGGCATGAATACCGAAGCAAGTTTTACCCAGGTACTGACGGAAGTGCTGCAAAGCCGATACGACTACGGGTTCGTGTTAGCGACGGGTGATATCGTGCAAGATTGCAGTGAGCAAGGTTATCTGCGTTTCTGTCATAAAATTAATCAATTGGGTAAAACGGTGTTCTGGTTGCCGGGTAACCATGATCTTCAATCCAAAATGGTTGAAATCTTAAATCACGATCACGGAAATATCAGTCCGGCCAAACAAATTCTTGCGGGGCGGCATTGGCAGATTTTGCTGCTGGACAGTCAGGTGTACGGTGTGCCGCACGGCAGGTTGGGGCAGTATCAACTGGAATGGCTGGCGGCGAAACTGGCGGAACAGCCTGATCGTTATGTTTTAGTCGTGCTGCATCATCATCTGCTTTCCACTAATTCCGCCTGGCTGGATCAGCATAATCTGCGTGATGCCCATGAATTGCTGCAAGTGTTGCAGGGTTCCGCCAAAGTGAAAGGGCTCGTGCACGGACATATTCATCAGCAGGTGGACGCTCGCTGGCACGGTTATTATGTGATGTCAACGCCTTCGACCTGCGTGCAGTTCAAGCCGGATTGCAACACCTTTACTCTGGATTACGTACAGCCCGGCTGGCGTGAAATTGAATTGCATGCGGACGGTATCATTACGACCAGAGTAAAACGTATTCAGCAGGCAAGTTTCTTACCGAATATGGACGAAGACGGCTATTAAGCTAAGCGTTTAAACCGCGGTGCTGATTTTGCATATCGCTTTTGCCGACGGCGCCGATGTGGAAAAAACTCGGTTTTTTAACACCGCACTTTAGCGGCGGGCTTAACCCGAACAGGTAAAAATTCACAGAAAAACCGGTTTTTAACTGGTCATATTTAGTGCAAATCTGTAAAATAATCCACCGATTTCAGCAACGGAGCCTATCCGTTGCTGTCCGTTTATTTCAACTCAGTTTCGGAAAACAATGACGCAGAAATTACATATTAAAACCTGGGGCTGCCAGATGAATGAATACGATTCATCCAAAATGGCGGATTTATTACACTCGACACATGGCTTGGAACTCACCGATGAAGCGGAAGATGCCGATGTTGTGTTGCTTAACACCTGTTCCATTCGTGAAAAGGCACAAGAAAAGGTGTTCCACCAGTTAGGTCGTTGGAAAGAGCTCAAAAAGAAAAATCCTAATTTGGTGATCGGTGTGGGCGGTTGCGTGGCATCGCAGGAGGGCGAGCACATTCGCGAACGTGCTCCTTATGTGGATATTATTTTCGGGCCGCAGACTTTGCACCGTTTGCCTGAAATGATCAATCAAATTCGCGCGGGCGAAAAAGCCGTATTGGATATCAGCTTCCCGGAAATCGAGAAGTTTGACCGTCTGCCGGAACCGAAAGCGGAAGGGCCGACGGCGTTTGTTTCCATTATGGAAGGCTGTAATAAATATTGTACTTACTGTGTAGTGCCTTATACCCGCGGTGAAGAAGTATCGCGCCCGCTGGACGATGTGCTGTTTGAAATCGCCCAGCTGGCCGAACAAGGCGTGCGTGAAATCAATTTATTGGGGCAGAATGTGAACGCGTACCGTGGCCCAACCTTTGACGGCGGCATTTGCAGCTTTGCGGAATTGCTGCGGCTGGTGGCGGCGATTGACGGTATCGACCGCCTGCGTTTCACCACCAGCAACCCGATTGAGTTTAGCGACGATATTATTGAGGTCTATCGCGATACGCCCGAATTGGTCAGCTTCTTGCACTTGCCGGTGCAGGCGGGTTCGGATCGCATTTTGACCATGATGAAACGCGGTCACACGGCGATTGAATATAAATCCATTATCCGCAAATTGCGTAAAGTCCGTCCGAATATTCAAATCAGTTCGGACTTTATCGTGGGCTTCCCGGGCGAAACGGCGGAAGAATTCCAGCAAACCATGGATTTAATTGCTCAGGTGAATTTCGATATGAGCTTCAGTTTTGTCTATTCGGCCCGTCCCGGCACGCCGGCGGCGGATATGCCGGATAATGTGAGCGAAGAAGAGAAGAAACAGCGCCTCTATATTTTACAGCAGCGCATTAACAATCAGGCGGCACAGTTCAGCCGCGCGATGTTGGGCACCGAACAGCGCGTGTTGGTGGAAGGCCCGTCCAAGAAAAATATTATGGAACTCACCGGCCGTACGGAAAATAACCGTATCGTGAATTTCCAGGGCACGCCGGATATGATCGGTAAATTTGTGGATATTAAAATTACCGATGTATTCACCAATTCTCTGCGCGGCGATGTTGTGCGCACGGAAGATCAAATAGGCTTGCGCGTGGTGCAATCACCGCAGGCCGTGATGCACCGCACCCGCAAAGAGGACGAACTGGGCGTGGGCCGGTTTGTAGCGTAAAAACTCCGTTTCTTGACACCGCACTTTTAGGGGTAAATCCCCCCTCGGTTCTTTTTCCGAAGGGGGATGATATTCAAGAAACGGCATTATTCCTCTCCGTTCTAAATCATAGCGATTCATTATTTTATTTCATTATAAAAGCCTGTTCTAATGCCGTTTATTAAAGTTTTTGCATGAGAAACATTATGAACTGGCAATATATTTGGAATGCCGTTCCGAAATTTATTGACGCCACCCTGTTAACCCTGCATCTTTCCCTGTGGGCTATTATTTTATCTGTTTTAATCGGGATTATTTGTGCGGTGGTGACCACTTATAAAGTGCGTGGTTTGGTCGTGCTGGTAAAAGGCTATATTGAGCTTTCCCGTAATACGCCGCTGTTGATTCAGGTGTTTTTTCTCTATTTCGGCTTGTCCAAAATCGGTATTAAATTGGACGGCTTTACCTGTGCGGTGATCGGGCTGGCGTTTCTCGGTGGCAGTTATATGGCGGAGGCGGTGCGCGCCGGTCTGGAGTCCGTATCGAAAGGGCAGATTGAATCGGCCCTGAGCATTGGTCTCACGCCGTTGCAAGCCTTTCGTTATGTGATTTTTCCGCAGGCCTTTGCGGTGGCAACTCCGGCAATCGGAGCCAATTGCCTGTTTTTAATGAAAGAAACTTCCGTCGTCAGCGCCATCGTCATTGCCGAATTAATGTTTATGGCAAAAGAAATTATCGGCATGGATTATAAAACCAACGAGGCATTATTTCTGTTGGTCGTGTTCTATCTGATTATTTTATTACCGGTGTCGGTTTTTATTACCTATTTGGAACGTCGCCTGCGGAGAGCAAAATATGGGGCTTAGTATTCTGTTTGAAGGCAACAACCTCCAGAGATTGCTCGGCGGCCTGTGGGTGACCGCGGAAATCGCCTTTGTTTCAGTGTTTTTCGCCTGTATTCTGGGCGTGATTTACGGTGTCATCATGACCGGCAAGAATATTGTCGTCAAGGCCTTATGTCGTTTGTATTTGGAAATCGTACGGATTATTCCTTTGTTGGTGCTGCTATTCATTGTCTATTTCGGTGTGGCAAAATGGTTTAACGCCCATTTAGACGGCATAGTGGTGTGCATTCTTGTGTTTATTTTTTGGGGAACGGCCGAAATGGGCGATCTAGTACGCGGAGCCCTGACTTCCATTGAAAAACATCAGATTGAATCCGCCTATGCGTTAGGGTTAACCCGCCTGCAGACGTTCGTTTACATTTTGCTGCCGCAAAGCTTAAAACGTGTCACACCGGGGGCGATCAATTTGTTTACCCGCATGGTTAAAACCAGCTCCCTCGCCATGTTGATCGGCGTACTGGAAGTGATTAAGGTCGGGCAGCAGATTATCGAAACCTCGTTATTTAAAGATCCGACGGCGGCATTGTGGATTTATGGTGTCATCTTCGCATTATATTTTGTGATTTGTTACCCGTTATCCTTACTGTCCAGATATTTGGAAACCCGTTGGCAGAGTTAGGCAGAACATTATGGCATTACTCGAAATTAAAGATTTAGTTAAAAATTACGGCGATGTAACCGCGCTGAAAGGTATCAATTTATCGGTACAAAAGGGCGAAGTGGTGGTGATCCTTGGGCCTTCAGGCTGTGGCAAAAGCACCTTTCTACGCTGTATTAACGGATTGGAAGAGATTAAAAGCGGTTCGTTGGTGCTGGAAAACAGTGGTGAATTAGGCAAGGATATTTGTTGGACGAAAGCCCGCCAGCATATCGGCATGGTGTTCCAAAGTTATGAACTGTTCGCTCATATGACGGTGCTTGAAAATATTCTGCTCGGACCGCTAAAGGTACAGAAACGCAAGCGTACCGAAGTGGAAGTGCAGGCGGATGAACTGCTTAAACGGGTGGGGTTGTATGACCGTAAAAACGCTTATCCGCGCGAGCTGTCGGGCGGGCAGAAACAACGCATCGCCATTGTGCGTTCGCTGTGCATGAACCCGGATATTATGCTGTTTGACGAAGTTACCGCCGCCCTCGATCCGGAAATGGTGCGTGAGGTGCTGGATGTCGTGCTGGGCTTGGCGAAAGAGGGAATGACCATGCTGATCGTTACCCACGAAATGCAGTTTGCCCGTCAGGTGGCGGATCGCATTGTTTTTATGGATGCCGGCAAAATCGTGGAAGAGGCGCCGCCGGAAGCGTTTTTCACCAGTCCGAAAACCGAACGGGCGAAGGCATTCCTAAACATTCTTGATTATTACATTTAACCAAAAAGGATACATTATGAAAATCGTAAAAAAAGCTATCTCACTGTTAACTGTCACTTTACTGGCAGTCGCGTTAACCGCTTGCGGCGATAACAAAACCGATACGGCGAAAAATGATCAATCCGCTTCCGCCGTGGAACGCATTAAACAAGCGGATAAAGTGCGTATCGGCGTATTCAGCGATAAACCGCCGTTCGGCTATGTGGACAGCCAAGGCAAAAGTCAAGGTTTTGATGTGGAAATTGCCAAAGCGATTACCAAAGATTTGCTCGGCGATGAAAATAAAGCGGAATTCGTATTGGTGGAAGCGGCAAACCGTGCGGAATATCTGCTTTCCAACAAAGTGGACATTATTTTAGCCAATTTCACCGTGACGCCCGAACGCAAAGAAGTGGTGAATTTTGCCAAACCATATATGAAAGTGGCGTTGGGCGTGGTTTCCAAAGACAGTGCACCGATCACCGACGTGGCGCAGTTAGCGGATAAAACCCTGCTGCTGAATAAGGGCACCACGGCGGATGCGTATTTCAGCAAAAATTATCCGAATATCAAAACGTTAAAATTTGAGCAAAATACAGAAACTTTCCAATCTTTGTTAGACGGTCGCGGTGATGCACTGGCTCACGACAACACCCTGTTGTTTGCATGGGTGAAAGAAAACCCGGGCTACGTGGTTGCGATTAAAAATCTTGGCGAGCAAGACTTCATCGCACCGGCAGTGAAGAAAGAAGATTCGGACTTATTGCAGTGGCTGGACGCTGAAATTGAAAAATTAGGCAAAGAAGGCGTGTTAAATCAGGCCTATCAAAAAACCTTACAACCTATTTACGGCGATAGTATCAGTGAATCCGACGTAGTGGTTGAGTATAAATAATAAATACCAACAAACCCTAAAGTGCGGTGTCGAAAACCGCACTTTTGCATTCAACCAAAAGAGTGCTATGCTAGCAGCGTTTTTTTATTGGATATTGAATGAGGAAAGTAAATGAAGTTACAGAAGGTTATCGCAGAAAAGGGTTTAGGGCTTTTATTCCAACAGGGATCATTCGGTATTGAAAAAGAAAGTCAGCGGGTGCATGCCGATGGTTCGGTGGTCACCACGCCGCATCCCCGTTGCTTCGGCAATCGCTCTTACCATCCTTATATTCAGACGGATTTTGCCGAAAGTCAGCTCGAACTGATTACACCGCCGAATAAAAAAATTGAAGACACGCTGCGTTGGTTGTCGGCGATACATGAAGTAACCCTGCGTTCCCTGCCGCAAGACGAATTTATTTTTCCGTTCAGTATGCCGGCGGGTTTGCCGCCTGCGGATCAGATTAAAGTGGCGCAGCTGGATGATCCGCAAGATGTGGCGTATCGCGAGCATTTGGTGCGGGTTTATGGCAAAAACAAGCAAATGGTGAGCGGCATTCATTACAATTTCCAGTTTGCCGAAGAGCTAATTAACGCCTTATTTCATGCCCAAACCGAATATAGCGACTTAGTGGATTTTCAGAATCGGCTTTATCTGAAAGTAGCAAAAAATTTCCTGCGTTATCAATGGGTGTTGCTTTATTTGCTGTCTGCCACGCCGACGGTGGATGCGGATTATTTCAAAGACGGTTCGCCGCTGAAACCGAACCAATACGTGCGTAGTCTGCGTTCCAGCCGATATGGCTATGTGAATGCCGACGATATTATCGTTTCCTTTGACAGTATCGAACGCTATGTGGAAACACTGGAACATTGGGTGAACAGCGGGCGGTTAATCGCGGAAAAAGAGTTTTATTCCAACGTGCGCCTGCGCGGTGCGAAAAAAGCCCGTGAATTTTTACACACCGGCATTCGGTATTTAGAATTTCGCCTGTTCGATCTGAACCCGTTTGAACCTTATGGTGTCGGCCTTGCGGACGCTAAATTTATCCATCATTTTATCTTGCTCACCTTATGGCTGGACGAAACCGCGGATCAGGCGGGGGTAGAACTCGGCCGGGCAAGATTAGGCGAAGTGGCGTTGGAAGATCCGCGTACGCAAACCGCTTATCGCGCCGAAGGGGAATGGGTGCTGAATCAATTAATCGCAATGCTGAAATCCATCGGTGCGGAATCTACGGCGGTGCGCTATGCCGAGCAGAAATTAGCTCAATTTGCTGAACCGAGCCAAACCCTGTGTGCCCGCGTAGTCGCCGTGATTGAACAAGCCGGCGGCTATCAGAAACTGGGAGCGGAACTGGCTCAACGCAATAAAGCGCAGGCTTATGAACGTTTTTATGCCTTGTCGGCCTTCGACAATATGGAACTTTCTACTCAGGCATTACTGTTCGATTTAATCCAAAAAGGTATTACAACCGAGATTCTGGATGAAAACGATCAATTCCTGCGTCTGCAATTCGGCGAGCATGTCGAATACGTGAAAAACGGCAATATGACCAGCCATGACAGCTATATTTCACCGCTGATTATGGAAAACAAAGTGGTTACTAAAAAAGTACTGGCGAAAGCCGGCTTCAATGTACCGCAAAGCAGGGAATTCACCAGTGCGGAAAGTGCGGTGCTGAGTTTTCCACTTTTTGAAGGCAAGGCGGTCGTGATTAAACCGAAATCAACCAATTACGGCCTCGGCATCAGCATTTTTCAGCAAGGCGTACAAGATAAAGCCGACTTCGCCGAAGCGGTGGAAATCGCTTTCCGTGAAGATAAAGAAATTATGGTGGAAGATTATTTGGTCGGCACCGAATACCGTTTCTTCGTGCTGGGTGATGAAACGCTCGCCGTGTTGTTGCGCGTGCCTGCGAATGTGGTGGGAGACGGCGTACATACGGTGGCGGAACTGGTGGCGGAAAAAAACGCTCACCCGCTACGCGGCGACGGCAGCCGCACGCCATTGAAAAAAATTGCCCTTGGCGATATTGAACGGTTACAGCTGAAAGAACAGGGGCTTAGCGTTGACAGCGTGCCGCCGCCGGGACAAATTGTGCAGCTGCGTGCCAATTCCAACATCAGCACCGGCGGTGACAGCATTGATATGACGGACGAAATGCATCCAAGCTACAAACGGCTTGCCGTGGGCATTACCAAGGCGATGGGGGCGGCGGTGTGCGGCGTGGATTTAATTATCCCGGATTTGAAAAAACCTGCCGAAGCCGGTTTGCAATCCTGGAGTGTCATTGAAGCGAATTTTAATCCGATGATGATGATGCACATCTTCCCGTACAGCGGCAAATCAAGACGTTTGACCCAGAATGTGATTAAAATGTTGTTCCCCGAATTGGCTTAACGCGTAGGGTCAGTAAAATTTGGAATAGTGATCGCAAAATTTTCAGAATCCGACGATATTTTTAATGCTTACAGCCGAAATGAGAACAAAAGTGCGGTGCTGTTTTTGTGAGTTTTTACGGTTGACGATTTTGTATCTTGCGTTCGGATCGAGTAAAATCACAGCCAGCATTTTTCAGCATAGGAACATATTTTGTATAACGAACAATTTACGCTTGAGCCGCAGGATAATTACCGTTTACAGGCGCTTTGCGGCTCGTTCGATCAGAATCTGCAGTTGATCGAAAAAGAATTTAATCTGGTTATCGCCCGCCGTAATTTTACTTTTACTATCCAGTCCAACGCGGAAACGCCTCAACCTCATCATGAAAGTCTGATTAAAAATGCGGCGCGGTTAATTCAGGATTTGTATCTGGAAACCGCTCCCGTGCGGGGCAAAATCAAGGAAATTGACTTGAAAGACGTGCATATGGCGATTCAGGAAAGCCGTATGCTGTCTCAGCCGCAAGAGGCGGAAAGTAAGGTTTATAGCACGACGATTAAAACGAAACGCGGTTTAATTAAGCCGCGCGGTAAAAATCAGACTGAATATCTGCATAATATTTTAACCCACGACATTAGTTTCGGCATCGGGCCTGCGGGAACAGGCAAAACCTTTCTTGCCGTGGCGGCTGCGGTGGAAGCGCTGGAACGACAGGAAATTCGTCGTATTCTGCTGACCCGTCCAGCGGTAGAGGCGGGAGAAAAACTGGGTTTCTTACCCGGCGATCTGGGTTCAAAAATTGAGCCTTATCTACGCCCGCTGTACGATGCGCTGTATGAAATGCTGGGGTTTGAACGGGTAGAAAAATTAATGGAACGCAATGTGATTGAAATTGCACCGCTGGCTTATATGCGAGGTCGCACGCTCAATGACAGCTTTATTATTCTTGATGAAAGCCAGAATACCACAGTAGAACAAATGAAAATGTTCCTTACCCGCATCGGGTTTAATTCCAAAGCGGTGGTTACGGGCGACGTGACTCAAGTGGATTTGCCGCGTAGTCAGAAATCGGGCTTACGCCATGCCATTGAGGTATTGGAAAGCGTGCCGGAACTCAGTTTTAACTATTTTGACAGTCACGATATTGTCCGTCATCCTGTTGTGGCGAAAGTGGTACGGGCCTATGAAGCATGGGAAGCGGCGGACGAAATCCGCAAACAGGAACTTGCCGAACAACGCAAGTTGGAAAAATTAAATGCGGAACAGCATAAACTTGAATTAATCGCCGAATCTTGAAATGGACGAACCGCAAAATATGAAAACCGTAGCAATCGATCTGCAAATTGCCAGCGCAGACACGAATAATCTTCCGAATCTTGAGCAAATTACTCAATGGGCGACTCGTGCCGTGCGGGCGGAGAACCTAGAGCCCGAAATGACGGTGCGTATCGTGGATGAAGCGGAAAGCCGCGAGCTTAATTTTACCTACCGCGGTAAGGATCGTCCGACTAACGTATTATCTTTCCCGTTTGAATGTCCGCCCGAAGTGGAATTGCCGCTGTTAGGCGATTTGGTTATCTGTCGTCAGGTAGTGGAACGCGAGGCGCGAGAGCAGGGCAAGCCGTTGTTAGCACACTGGGCGCATATGGTGGTGCACGGCAGCCTGCATTTGCTTGGCTACGATCATATTGAGGATGACGAGGCGGAACAAATGGAACGCCTCGAAACGGGAATTATGCTGGAATTGGGATTTGAGGATCCCTATTCCTACGATGAAGAATAAATGCTGCCGCGTCGCTTAAACATTATTGTCGGAGATGACAGCGCGTTTTTAACCAAAGTGCGGTGTCATTTTTGCGAGTTTTTTCAGTCCGGGCAGGCGGTTGTTTTAGGGCAGGATAATTTCGCTAAAGCGAAAAATCTGCTCGGGCGGGAATTCGCTCTTATTCTTTATGATGCCCGCCAAGGGCTGAATTTAGAAGCATTGGCGATTGCGGTGGGAACATTGAAGTCGGGCGGCCTGTTGCTGCTTTGGTTTGCCGACTGGCGGAATCTGAGCTTACTCCCCGATGCCGATAGCCTGCGCTGGAGCGGTGAATCACAGCCTATCGCCACGCCGAATTTTACTTTATTTTTCCGTCGGTTATGTGACAAATATCGTTTTCCGATTTATGTGGCGGAACGGTATTTCCCGCCGAAACTCAGGATAGATTCACCTCAGTCGTCTCTTCAATCCACAGCGGAACAGCAACATATTATCCGGCAGATTTTGCGGCAAGAGAGTGAGCTTTATCTGATCACCGCCAAACGCGGACGCGGCAAATCCGCCTTGGCAGGATTGGCGGCAGCCGAACTGGCGAAGCGTTCCGGGCTAAAAATTTATCTGACCGCGCCTAATAAAAGTGCGGTGCGGACGTTGCTGGATTTTGCTCGGAACGCGCCTGCTTTTATCGCCCCCGATGAACTCTGCCGGCAGATTCGCCTAGATGCGGCGCAATTTGAACAGGCTTGGCTTATCATTGATGAGGCGGCGATGATTCCGCTGGAGATGCTGTTCGGTTTAACTTCGGCATTCAAGCATGTTATCTGCTCTACCACGGTACAAAGTTATGAGGGGACGGGACGGGGATTTTTGCTCAAATTCCTGCCCGGTTTGCGCCGTACCTTTCAGCATTTTGAATTGTTTGAACCGTTGCGATGGACGAAAAATGATCCGCTCGAAGCTTTTATTGACGAGCTGTTATTGGTTGAAGCGGAAGAACGGCTGTCGCAGCCCGCGTTTCAGCCGCAAAGCGCGGTGCTGTTTCGGCGAGTTTTGCAGCCCGATTTACAGCCTCTCCTTCAACATTTTTACGGTTTGCTTACCCTCGCCCATTATCGCACCTCGCCTGTGGATTTACGCCGTCTGTTTGATGCGCCCAAGCAGCAGTTCTGGTTGGCGGAACGGGAGAACACCCTGCTTGCAGGAGCATGGTTGCTGGCCGAGGGCGGAATGCAGGATACGGATTTAATCGAGGATATTTGCACGGGCCTGCGTCGCCCGAAGGGCAATTTGGTCGCTCAATCCTTGGCCTTTCAAGCCAACTTACCGCAAGCCTGTCGGCTGAAATCACTGCGAATTTCCCGTATCGCCGTGCAGCCGAACTGGCAGAATCATGGAATCGGGCAACAACTTATCGAACGGATCGCCCGACATTCGGCGGTGGATTTTCTGTCCGTAAGCTTTGGCTATACCTCAGAGCTAATGCGGTTTTGGCAACGCTGCGGGTTTGAGCTGGTGCATATCGGCGATAATAAAGAGGCGACCAGCGGTTGCTATTCCGCCATTGCACTGCGGGCGTTATCGGCGGCGGGACGGAGGTTGAGCCAACAGGCCTTACGCCATTTCGAGCGGAATTTTCCGTTTAGTCGGCATGAATTAGCGGATTTAATCACCGTTCCCCTTGATTGGCGATTAACCGGGGAGGACATGGCGATTTTAAAAAACTTCGTTTTTTCACACCGCACTTTGAGCGGTTCTATTGGCGCAATTCGGCGCTTATGGGTATGTTCGGATGCACGATATGCTCCGTTATTGACCGATTTATTTGCTTCCGGACGGCAAAAAAATATCTTGGATGATGGCAGGAAAGCCCGGCTTGGGGCGATTCGCCGCGAAGTGAAAATCTTATTGCAAAACCGTGAATGAAAAACTAGAATCCTTAAAGGCTATATTTTGAACATTATCTCGGGAGGAGAATATGGCAGAACAAAAAAACAGTAAAAAGGGTTGGTTTAAGCGTGTGATGGATAAATATAACGCTTTCTGCAAGGACATCGGCGTTGACCAAGGCGCGTGCCGCAGCTGTGTGCCCATAGTGAAATTTGATGAAGATACGGGTCTTGTTAAAAAAGATGATAAAAAATAATGTGATCTGTATCAAATTTTTCAGAATTCCTGTCTGATGTCGTTTACTTAACCCTATCATAACGAATAAAATGATCGAGGTTTTATTAACATAAATTATTTTGGGGCATTCTTATGTTGTGGTTTATTTTCTGTGTCGTACTTTTATTGTTAGGATATTTCATTTACGGCAGAGTTGTAGAAAAAATCTTTGTTATCAATCCGAAACGTGCGACTCCCGCCTATACTTTACAGGACGGCGTGGATTACGTTCCGATGAGCAAGAAAAAAATCTGGTTAATCCAGTTACTGAACATTGCGGGAACGGGGCCGATTTTCGGGCCTATTCTGGGGGCTTTGTATGGGCCGGTGGCGATGCTGTGGATTGTATTCGGCTGTATATTTGCCGGTGCCGTGCACGATTACTTCTGCGGTATGCTGAGTATCCGCAATGGCGGTGCAAATATTCCGTTCTTAGCGGGCAAATATTTAGGTCGCCCCGCTAAACATTTCATGAATGTGATTGCCATTCTGTTATTGTTATTGGTCGGTGTGGTGTTCGTTGCAAGTCCCGCTTCTTTATTAACGAATATTACCGGCGAACTGCTCAATTCAGGTTCTGTCGGCGCGGCGGCGGTAAATGATGAAGCCGGTACGTCACCCGGTTCTTTGCTGACTATTTGGACTGCTGTCATCTTTATTTATTACATCATTGCGACCCTGGTTCCGATTGACAAAATTATCGGCCGTATCTATCCGGTGTTCGGCGCGTTGTTAATGTTTATGACCTGCGGCATGTTGTTCGGTTTATTCTTTGAGGGAATTCCGTTTTTCAGAACAATTGGCACTGATGTTAACTTTATGGATTTCTTTCAAAATATGCATCCGGAAGATACGCCGATTTGGCCGTTGTTGTTCATTACTATTGCCTGTGGTGCTATTTCAGGGTTCCATGCGACTCAATCTCCGTTGATGGCTCGCTGTACCGAAAATGAAAAAGAAGGACGTTTTATTTTCTATGGTGCAATGATCGGAGAAGGCGTAATCGCATTAATCTGGTGCATGGTGGGGTTAAGTTTCTATCCTGACCAAGGAGCTTTATTAGATGCCATTCACGTTGGTACGCCATCCAAAGTGGTCTATGATTCGGCCATCGGTATGCTTGGTATCTTTGGTGGCATCTTGGCGGTGTTAGGCGTGGTTGTGTTACCGATCACTTCGGGTGATACCGCGTTCCGCGCGGCGCGTTTATTAATTGCCGATTTCTTTAAATATGATCAACGTAAGCTGCTTAACCGTCTGGCTATCGCCATTCCGTTATTTGCGATTGGTTTCTGGGTTTCAACCGTGAACTTCTCCGTATTGTGGCGTTATTTCGGTTGGGCAAATCAGACCACGGCGATGGTTATGTTGTGGACGGCTTCAGCTTATTTATATCGTTGTCATAAATTCCACTGGGTCACTACCATTCCGGCGGTGTTTATGACATTAGTATGTTCAACCTTCTTAGCTCACGCTCCGATTGGATTCGGTTTGGATTACCAGGTTTCGGTTTGGGTCGGAGCGGCCGTCACTGTGGTGGCAACCGTGGCATTCTTCCTTTTATTAAAACCAATGGAAGATGACACTCTGTCAGATGCTGCCATGAACGCTAAGTAATTGATAAAAATTATCCGCACTTTTTATTTTGCATAACAAGCTGTTAAAAGGTGCGGATTTTTTATTGCCTAATTTTCCCTTCTATTGATTTTCTCCATCCTATCTTTACTTTCCTCACCGACTACGCTTATAAGCCGGAAAAATTACTTGCAAGTTAAGGTAACAAATAATACACTTGTGACATATTGTGGTGAAAAGTGGTGGAAAGTGGAGATTTTAGAAGTAATTTACCATTTTTACTCGACTAACGATTAGAGATTAAATAAAGGTACGGGTTTATGTTTCGTGGTGCTCAGGCAATTAATTTAGATGCCAAGGGAAGATTAGCCATCCCTACCCGCTATCGTGCCGAGATTATTGAAAAAGACCAAGGCCGAATGGTTTGTACCGTAGATATCCGCCAACCTTGTTTATTGCTTTATCCGTTAGCCGAATGGGAAATTGTTGAACAGAAATTGCTTAATTTTTCCAACTTCGACCCCAATCAACGCAGCCTTCAGCGTGTCTTGCTCGGTTATGCCACGGAATGCGAGCTGGATAGCACAGGCAGGATTTTATTAAGTGCGCCATTACGTCAACATGCAAAATTAGAGAAAAGCTTGATGCTGGTGGGGCAGCTAAACAAATTTGAAATTTGGTCCGAAGCAGAATGGCAGGCTCAGATTGAAAAAGATATGGCTTTAGGACTTAGCGGTGAGTTTGCCATGTCGGAAGAATTAAAAACGCTGTCATTATAAAGAAAAAATCAATTTTTCAATAAGAGACGGCAGCACTAGCAAGGTAAGCGGTGTGCAAGGGCACACTGCCTTATCTTTACATTTTTTATCTTTTATTCTGTTTAGATAGAGTTATGGACACGCAAACTACCTTTTCATTGCCGGAACACGTTACCGTTTTATTGCATGAAGCGGTAAACGGATTGGCATTGAAAGAGAAAGGGGTTTATATCGACGGCACTTTTGGTCGTGGCGGTCATTCTCGTTTAATTCTTTCCCGACTTGCCGCTGATGGTCGTCTTATTGCGATTGATCGTGATCCCAGAGCTATTGCGGAAGCTGAAAAAATCCGGGATCCCCGTTTTCATATTGAACATAATAGTTTCTCGGCTATTCCTGGAATCTGTGAAAAATTAGGTTTAGTGGGTAAAATCGACGGCATTTTGCTCGATTTGGGTGTTTCTTCACCACAGCTTGATGATGCGGGGCGCGGTTTTAGTTTTATGAAAGACGGTCCGTTGGATATGCGGATGGATACCGGCAAAGGATTGTCCGCGGCTCAATGGCTTCAGCAGGTGAGTATTGAAGATTTAACCCGGGTGTTAAAGGATTTTGGCGAGGAACGTTTTGCCAAACGTATCGCAACGGCAATCGTGAATTTCAATAAAACGGCCATACAGAATGGAACGGAACCTTTGCATAGTACTTTGCAGTTGGCGGAATTAATCGCTCGGTCGGTACCTTTCAAAGATAAACATAAGCATCCTGCTACGCGTAGTTTCCAAGCTATCCGTATTTTTATTAACGAGGAACTGGACGAATTAGAAAGTGTTCTGCAATCGGCGTTAACCGTACTTGCGCCGGCCGGGCGGCTGTCGGTTATCAGTTTTCATTCGCTGGAAGATCGAATGGTAAAACGTTTTATGCGCAAGCAAAGCAAAGGCGAGGATATTCCGAAAGGGTTGCCGTTGCGTGAAGAGCAGATTCAGCGTAATCAGACATTGAAAGTGATTGGTAAAGCAATCCGGCCCGGTGAAGCGGAAATCGCCGCGAATCCGCGTTCCCGCAGTGCGGTGCTGAGAATTGCAGAGAGAAGATAATGTTGCAGCCGAATATCAATGAGAGATTATCCAATAGCGAGCGATATCCATTGCAGTCAATCATTGTGGAGGATTTATTTTCCGCGAATAAATTAGTGATGGTTTTGGTCGCGGCGATTGTATTAACCGCGATAGCGACTGTTTGGATGACTCATAATACAAGAGCGCTGGTGACCGAGAAAGGCGAATTGGTTTTTGAAAAACAGGCGCTTGAAAATGAGTATTTAAATTTGCAGTTGGAAGAAACTACCCAAAGTGACAATACCAGGATTGAAGCGATTGCAACTTCAAAACTTGGTATGGAACGTGTTAATCCTGATAAAGAAGTGGTTATTTTGGAATAAAAGCACATGGTTAAATTTACGAATAAAACGGTGAAATCCAAAAGAGCTGTTAAAAAAGCGACAGCTCCCGCGGTGAAACAGAACAAACCTAAGATGATCTACGAAACGAGTTTTTTAAAGGGGCGTTATCGTTGGATTATAGGTTGCGTTTTTTTAGGTTTATTTGCATTGGTTAGTCGTGCTACTTATGTGCAAATTGTCAATGTCGATACCTTAACGGGTGAAGCGGATAAGCGTTCGTTGCGCATCCAGGAAATCCAGTCTGTGCGCGGTTCAATTCTGGATCGCACCGGTCAGCTGCTTTCAGTGAGTGTGCCGATGCATTCCGTGGTGGTCGATCCTAAATTCGTGCTGAGCGAAAATTCCCTTGCTGACAAAGAACGCTGGAAAGCCTTGGCCGACACCTTAGGAGTTTCTTACCGTGATTTAGTCAAAATTATTGAGAAAAAACCGACCTCTCGTTTTGAGTATTTGGCTCGTCAGGTTCCGCCGAGCGTGGCAGATTATATTAAAAAACTGAAAATTCCCGGCGTCGTACTGAAAAGCGACTCTCGTCGCTTCTATCCGCGGGCGGAAGAGACCGCTCATCTGCTCGGTTTTACCGATATCGATAACAACGGTATCGAAGGTATTGAAAAGAGTTTTAATTCTTTATTAATCGGTAAATCGGGTTCCCGTACCTATCGCAAGGACAAATACGGCAATATAGTGGAAGATGTTGCGGATGTGAAAAAATATGATGCGCATGACGTGACGCTCAGTATTGACGAAAAATTGCAGTCCATGGTGTATCGTGAAATTAAAAAAGCGGTAGCGGAAAATAATGCCGAATCAGGCACGGCGGTATTAGTTGACATACGTACCGGCGAAGTTCTGGCGATGGCGAATGCGCCTTCCTATAACCCGAATAAACGTAACGGCGTATCGGAAGATTTAATGCGTAACCGTGCGGTGACCGATACATTCGAACCGGGCTCAACGGTTAAACCTTTCGTTGTGCTGACCGCGCTGCAGCGCGGAGCGGTGCGCCGCAATGAAATTATTAACACCGGACCATTGGTACTGAACGGACATGAAGTGAAAGACGTTGCTCCGCGTACTCAGCAAACCTTAGATGAAATTTTGGAAAATTCCTCAAACCGAGGAGTAAGCCGTCTGGCATTAAGAATGCCGCCGTCCGCATTAATGGAAACTTATCAGGATGCGGGTTTGGGCAAACCGACGGATTTAGGCTTGGGCGGCGAACAGGCGGGCTTTTTGAATGCTCATCGCAAACGCTGGTCGGATATTGAACGTGCCAACGTGGCTTACGGCTACGGTATCAACGCCACACCGCTGCAAATTGCCCGTGCTTACGTTACCCTTGGCAGCTTCGGCATTTACCGTCCGCTATCCATTACGAAAGTCGATCCGCCGGTAATCGGTAATCGGGTTTTTTCCGAGAAAATTACCAAAGATATCGTGAATATGATGGAAAAAGTCGCGATTAAGAATAAACGTGCGTTGGTTGACGGCTACCGCGTGGCGATTAAAACGGGTACGGCAAAAAAACTGGAGAAAGGTCGCTACGTAAATAAATATATGGCTTATACCGCGGGCATTGCGCCGGTATCTGATCCGCGTTTTGCGCTGGTGATCCTGATTGACGATCCGAAAGCCGGACAATATTACGGTGGAGCGGTTTCCGCGCCTGTGTTCTCCAGTATTATGGGTTATGCGCTGCGAGCCGGCAATGTCACCCCGGACGGTATGCCGATTTCGGAGAAAACGGCGAGAAGAACGGTACGTTTAAGCGATAAAATAAAACTGAATGATAAAAACGCTCGACAACCCAACTAAAGAGAACAGATTATGCGGAATTTATCAACCTCCGATGAGGTTGCGACTGTGGCAGGCAAAAGTAAAAAAACTCGTATTTTCAGCACCGCACTTTTGCCGTCACTGAAACTGTTAAATGATCCTCGTGCCGAGGTGCCGCTGACCGATATGATATTAGACAGCCGTTCTGTGAAGAAGGGCTGTCTTTTCGTTGCGGTAAAAGGTCACACGGCGGATGCCCGTCAATATATCCCGCAGGCGATTCGGGCGGGAGCAAGTGCGGTGCTGAAACAGGCAGATTTGCCGGCAGAACATTTGCAAGTACGGTTTGAACGGAATGTACCGGTGATTTCCTATTATCAGCTTGTCGAGCATTTATCCGCTTTGGCCGATAAATTCTATGATTATCCCTCGCAAAAGCTCACCTTGGTCGGGGTAACGGGCACCAACGGCAAAACCACCATTGCTCAATTACTGGCACAATGGAGCCGGATTTTAGGTCACACCACAGGCGTAATGGGGACTATCGGTAACGGTTTGTTCGGCAGAGTGAAACCTGCCGCCAATACTACGGGCTCAGCCGTTGAGGTGCAGGCGAATCTGGCGGATTTCGTCGCTCAGGGAGCGGATTTTGCCGCCATGGAGGTGTCATCCCACGGTTTGGTTCAGCACCGAGTTGAAGCCGTGCATTTTGCCGCCGGTATTTTTACCAATTTAAGCCGTGATCACCTGGACTATCACCGTACCATGGAAAATTATGCCGCCGCCAAGAAACGTTTGTTTACCGAACTGGATTGTCACAGACAAATTATTAACGCGGATGATGAAATAGGTTTACAATGGCTGGCTGAATTGCCTGACGCGGTGGCGGTAAGTTGCAATCCTTCGTTTAGTACCGATCAAAAACAATGGTTGAAAGCCACCGATATTCGGTTCAATCCACAGGGCGCCCGCGTTCAATTTGTTTCCGGCTGGGGCAACGGCGAAATTGAAAGCCATTTGATAGGCGCTTTCAATGTGAGTAACTTGTTATTGGTATTCGCCACCTTGTTATCTTTGGGTTATCCGTTGGAGCTATTGGTGCAAACCGCCCCGCAATTAACCGGTGTGTGCGGACGGATGGAAATGATCACCGCCGCCGACAAAGCGACCGCTATTGTGGATTACGCCCATACTCCCGATGCCTTGGAAAAAGCTCTGCAAGCCGCACGTGTGCATTGCCACGGAAAATTGTGGTGCATTTTTGGCTGTGGCGGAGATCGCGATGCGGGTAAACGTCCGATGATGGCAAAAATTGCCGAGCGGCTTGCCGATGAGGTTATCATCACCGATGATAATCCCCGTACTGAAGATCATAAAAAAATTATGGCGGATATCGTGCAGGGCTTTGATCGGGCGGATAAGGTGCAGATTATTTATGATCGTGAAACGGCGATTGCAACGGCGTTGCAAAGTGCGGTGTCAAATGACGTTGTTTTGATTGCGGGCAAGGGCCATGAGGATTATCAGATTATCGGCACGCGGAAACATCATTTTTCTGATCAGGAAACGGTAAAAAAATATTTATAAGAAGGCGATATGATTGCATTAACGCTAAAAAAAATTGCTGACATATTAAAAGCAACGCTAATCGGTTCTGAGTCGGCGGCAGCTACGGAGGTGGCCGCGGTCAGCACGGACACGCGAAAAAACACGCCGCAAGGTTTGTTCTTTGCTTTAAAGGGTGAAAAATTTGACGGCCATGCTTATCTGGCGAAAGCCGTGGAGCAAGGCTGCATTGCGGTGGTGGTGGAACATCAATGTGATACTGAGGTGCCGCAGTTGCTAGTGAGGGATACCCGCCTTGCGTTGGGACAACTGGCGCAATGGCTGAAAGCCGAGCTGAAGCCGAAAACCGTCGCTATAACGGGCTCTTCCGGCAAAACCACGGTAAAAGAAATGACCGCCGAGATCTTGCGGCAAACCGCAGGCAGTGCGGAAGCGGTATTATTCACCAACGGTAATTTTAATAATGATATCGGCGTGCCTCTGACTTTACTGCGTCTAACTCCGCGGCATCGGTTTGCCGTGATCGAACTCGGCGCTAATCATCAGGGTGAAATTGCCTACACTACGAATTTAGTTCGCCCCGATGTGGCGTTGGTTAATAACGTAGCACCCGCTCATTTGGAAGGGTTCGGTAGTATTGAAGGCGTGGCAAAGGCGAAAGGCGAAATTTATCGCGGATTGCCGCCGGACGGTACGGCAATTATTAATTTAAATTGCCATTATTTGCCTAACGAAGATTTTTCCGGCTGGGGCAGAGAAATTAACGGACGTAAAATAGAATCTTTTTCTTTGGATAATCCGAAAGCGGATTATTATGCGGCCGATATCCGCATGACGGAAAATGGTTCAACCTTTATGCTGCACACACCGAAAGGACAAATTGAGATAGATTTGCCTTATCTGGGCGAACATAACGTCAGCAATGCGGTGGCGGCAGCCTCATTGGCAATGAATGTGGGAGCCGGCCTGCAGGATGTCAAAACGGGTTTAGCGCATAAGTCTCAGGTGAAAGGCCGTCTGTGCCCGATTCAGGTGTCGGAAAATCTGTTATTGCTGGATGACACCTATAATGCCAATGTGGATTCGTTGAAATCCGCGATTAAAGTTCTGCAAAAATATCCGGCATTCCGTATATTAGCGGTTGGCGATATGGCGGAATTGGGTGAAAATAGCCGTTCTTTACATCAGGAAGCGGCGGATTTTGCCAAAGCGGCGGAATTGGATTTAGTGACCAGTTTCGGACGTAAAAGCGCTCCGATTGCGATGGCGTGCCGCGGCATCCATTTTACCGATAAAACGGGTATGGCAACTTATCTGACCGAAGTTATTCAAGAAAAACTAAAAGAAAATCAACGAGTTGTAGTATTAGCAAAGGGATCACGTAGTATGCAAATGGAAGATGTGATCGAAATTTTAAAAGGTAATTTTGTATGTTAGTTTGGCTGTCCGAATATTTAGAACAGTATTATAGCGGTTTCCATGTCGTTTCTTATATCACCTTTCGTGCCGTATTGGCACTTTTAACCGCGTTATTGATTTCCCTTTGTATTGGTCCGAAGGTAATTCGTCGCTTGCAGGTGCTGAAATTCGGGCAGGAAGTACGCAATGACGGGCCTGAAAGTCACTTCAGTAAACGCGGTACGCCGACTATGGGCGGCGTGATGATCCTATTCAGCATTACAGTCAGTACCTTATTGTGGGGTAACCTGGCGAATCCTTATATTTGGTTCAGTTTATTTGTCTTGCTTGGTTACGGCGCGGTGGGTTTTGTGGATGATTACCGCAAGATCACTCGTAAAAGTACCGACGGCTTGATTGCGCGCTGGAAATATTTTTGGTTGTCCGTAATCGCCCTGATTGCCGTGTTCGGCATGTATGCGATAGGTAAAGATACCGACGCTACCCGCTTAGTCGTTCCCTTCTTTAAGGATATTATGCCGCAGCTCGGCCTGTTCTATATTGTGTTGGCTTATTTTGTCATTGTGGGCACCAGTAACGCCGTAAATCTGACTGACGGTTTGGATGGCCTGGCGATTATGCCGACGGTATTCGTCTCAGGAGCACTGGCGATTATTGCCTGGGCGACGGGTAACGTGGAAATTTCCAAATATCTTTATATTCCTTATGTGAAATTTTCCTCCGAATTGGTAATTTTCTGTACTGCCATCGTGGGAGCCGGCTTAGGTTTCCTTTGGTTCAATACCTATCCGGCCCAAGTCTTTATGGGCGATGTGGGTTCGCTAGCCTTGGGCGGTGCATTAGGCGTGGTTGCCGTGTTGGTGCGTCAGGAATTTTTACTGGTTATCATGGGTGGTGTGTTTGTGATGGAAACCGTATCGGTTATTTTGCAGGTCGGTTCCTATAAATTACGCAAGAAACGCATTTTCCGTATGGCACCGATTCACCACCATTACGAATTAAAAGGCTGGCCCGAGCCTCGCGTAATCATCCGTTTTTGGATTATTTCCTTGATGTTGGTGCTGCTGGCCCTGGTCACGTTGAAATTACGTTAAAAAGGCAGAAATAAAATGGCTGATTATCAGAATAAAAAAATTACCGTGATTGGGCTTGGCAAAACAGGTTTGTCCGTAGTGGATTTTTTACGTACGAAACAAGCGGATATTCGAGTGATTGATACGCGCGCTCAACCCGCGGGCGTGGAGCAACTGGCGGCGGATATTCCGCTGCACACCGGCAGTCTTAATCAGCGATGGCTGCTGGACAGCGATATGATCGTGATCAGCCCCGGGCTTTCGGTAAAAACTCCAGAAATCAGCACCGCACTTTCTGCCGGCGTGGAGGTTGTAGGCGATATTGAACTGTTCTGCCGCGAAGCAAACGAACACAACAAACCGGTGGTGGGCATTACGGGCTCAAACGGCAAAAGTACGGTAACTACGCTCGTTGCCGAAATGGCGAAAGCCGATGGTAAACGGGTCGGCATGGGCGGCAATATCGGTATTCCTGCACTGTCTTTATTGAAGGAAGACCATGATCTCTATGTGCTGGAATTATCCAGCTTCCAGTTAGAAACTACCTATAGTCTGCAAGCGGCGGCAGCCAGCGTGCTGAATGTAACCGAGGATCATATGAATCGTTACGTGGATTTGCAAGATTACCGCCAAGCGAAATTGCGTATTTATCAGCATAGCCGGGTGGGTGTCGTGAACGCGGAAGATCCGTTAACAAGAGAAGACGGCAAGCAAAGTGCGGTTAAACAGGTGAGTTTCGGCGAACATCAGGCGGCGGATTACCGGCTGAAAAGTGAAAACGGAAAACAATATTTAACGGCTTATGGGGAAGTGGTGTTGCCTTGTGATGAAATAAAACTTTCTGGTCGCCATAATTATATGAACGCTCTTGCCGCTATTGCTTTGGCTCAGGCGGTGGGTATCGGTTTGACCGGCATCCGAGCCGCGCTTCGCGGCTTTGGCGGGCTTGATCATCGTTTTCAATTGGTTCATTTTGCGGATGGGGTTCGCTGGATTAATGATTCCAAAGCCACCAACGTGGGCAGTACCGTGGCCGCATTGACAGGCCTGCAGGTGGCCGGCAAACTGCATTTACTCCTGGGCGGTGACGGCAAAGGGGCGGATTTTTCCGAATTGGAAAAGCTGATTAATAAACCTGAAATTTTCTGTTATTGTTTTGGTCGGGATGGCGCGGCGTTAGCCGGACTTTCTTCGCAAAGCGAATTGTTTGACAATATGGAACAGGCCATTAATGCGATTCGTCCCCGTTTGCAAGCGGGTGATATGGTATTGCTTTCTCCGGCCTGTGCCAGTCTTGATCAGTTTGCTTCGTTTGAAAAACGGGGTGAAGAGTTTACCCGTTTGGCACAATTAGCCTAGTTTGAATAAGGGGCTTGAATGCAGTTGATAGAAAATCTCAAGCAGAGCTATAAGCGTTGGACAACCATTACGCCGGGCAATTTACTCTATGATCGTGCCTTGGTATGGTTATTTATTATTTTATTGTTTGTCGGGTTTATTATGGTGACCTCGGCTTCTATTCCCGTGGGTACGCGCTTAAATGATGATCCGTTCTACTTTGCTAAACGCGATGCCATGTATATTTTCCTTTCTTTCGTGGCATTTTATTATTTTTTAAAAGTACCGATGAGTAAGTGGGAAAGCTGGCATATTAAGATTTTCTTTGTTGCCTTGCTGTTGTTGGTGCTGGTTGCCATTCCCGGTATCGGCAAATCGGTAAATGGTGCCCGCCGCTGGATTCCTATGGTGGTATTTAATTTTCAGCCCGCCGAGTTTGCTAAACTGGCGTTAATCTGTTTCCTCGCCGGTTATTTTACCCGCCGCTATGATGAGGTACGTAGTCGCAAGCTCAGTGCGGCCAAGCCGTTTACGGTGGTGGCGTTGCTGGGAATGCTTTTACTGTTACAACCTGACTTGGGTAGCACGGTGGTGCTCTTCATCATCACCTTCGGCTTATTGTTTATTGTCGGTGCGCATATTTTTCAATTTTTAGGGCTGATTGGTATCGGGGCGTTTCTTTTTGTGTTTCTGGTGCTTTCTTCCGCCTATCGGTTAAAGCGGTTGACCGGTTTTATGGATCCTTTTAAGGACCCTTACGGTACGGGCTTTCAATTATCAAATTCCCTGATGGCGTTTGGTCGCGGCGAGTTTTGGGGAGAAGGATTGGGAAATTCAATTCAAAAACTCGAATACTTGCCTGAAGCCCATACGGACTTTGTCATGGCTGTGGTGGGCGAGGAGTTCGGTTTCGCCGGGATTACTGTGATCATTATTCTATTGGCTTTCCTCGTATTTCGAGCGATGAAAATCGCTCGGGAATCCTTACAGTTGGAACAACGGTTTAAGGGATTTTTTGCTTTTGGTATCAGTTTCTGGGTCTTTTTCCAGGGCTTTGTTAATCTCGGTATGGCTCTCGGCTTGTTACCCACCAAAGGGTTGACCTTTCCGCTGATTAGCTATGGCGGTTCGAGCTTGGTCGTTATGGCGGTGAGTGTGGCTATTTTAGTTCGTATTGATCATGAAAATCGCTTAATGCGTGGTGGTCATGCACGGTTAAGAGATGATTAGGATTAAATGTGAAGAATAAGAAAAAATTATTAGTGATGGCCGGCGGTACGGGCGGTCATGTCTTTCCTGCGATTGCGGTGGCACAATATTTACAGCGGCAAGGCTGGGAAATTTGTTGGTTGGGGACCAAAGATCGTATGGAAGCACAACTGGTGCCGAAATACGGTATTCCCATCGAATTTATCCAGATTTCCGGCTTACGCGGCAAAGGGCTGAAAGCATTATTGGCCGCTCCCTTTGCTATTTGCCGTGCTATAATACAGGCCCGCCGGATTATTAAGTGTCAAAAACCTCATGCCGTGTTGGGTATGGGCGGTTATGTGTCCGGGCCGGGTGGTATTGCGGCTAAATTATGCGGTGTTCCGATAATTTTACACGAGCAGAATGCGGTGGCCGGTTTAACCAATGTATGGCTGGCCAAAATTGCCCGCCGCGTATTGCAGGCTTTCCCAACGGCGTTTCCTCAGGTGGAAGTGGTGGGTAATCCGGTGCGGGCGGACTTGTTTAAAATGCCAAGCCCCGAGGCTCGCTTTTCAGCGCGTACGGCAGAGCGTAAATTGCGTTTATTGGTGGTGGGTGGCAGTCAGGGAGCCAGAGTGCTGAATCAGACCGTTCCGCAGGTAGTGGTACGATTAGCGGATAAGCTGACGGTACGTCATCAGGTGGGCGCAGAAAATGTGAAAAACGTCACCGCACTTTATGGCGATACGTTCAATCATACCGAAATCCGCATCACCGAATTTATTGACGATATGGCGGAGGCTTATGCCTGGGCGGATTTGGTTATCTGCCGTTCGGGGGCGTTAACTGTGTGTGAGTTGGCGGCAGTAGGCACGCCTGCTATTTTTGTGCCGTTTCAGCACAAAGACAAACAGCAATTCCTGAACGCCAAATATTTGGCAGATGTGGGCGCGGCGAAAATTGTGGAACAGTCGGATCTCAATGCTGATGTGTTGGTGCGGATTATTCAGGATTTGGATCGAACGGAATTATTGGCAATGGCAATCAAGGCAAAACAGATGTCAACGCCGTTAGCCGCCCAGCGTGTGGCCGAAGTGATTATTGAAAACGCTAACTAAGAGAATGTTAACTAATAACAACAAATAACGAGAAAAAAATGAGAGAGAAGGAAGAGTTTCAACAGCGGATTCGCAATATGATCCCCAGCATGCGTCGGGTGAAAATCATTCATTTTGTTGGTATCGGCGGTGCAGGTATGGGCGGTATTGCGGGCGTATTGTTAAATGAGGGTTATCATGTCACTGGTTCTGATATTGCGGCCAATGGCGTAACGGATCGTCTGCAGGCGTTAGGGGCGGAAATCCATTTTTCTCATCAGGCGAGCAACGTGGAAGCCGCCGATGTGGTGGTGGTATCCAGTGCGATTAAACCCGATAATATCGAAGTGGCGACCGCTCATGAAAAACGCATTCCGGTGATTCAACGGGCTCAAATGCTGGCGGAAATTATGCGTTTCCGCCATGGTATCGCGGTGGCGGGGACTCATGGTAAAACGACGACTACCGCAATGATTTCTATGATTTATACGCAAGCCGGTCTGGATCCGACTTTTGTTAACGGCGGTCTGGTGAAATCTGCCGGTACCAATTCTCATTTAGGCTGCAGTCGGTATTTAATTGCCGAGGCCGATGAAAGCGATGCCTCTTTTTTGCATTTGCAGCCGATGGTTTCTGTGGTTACTAACATTGAACCTGATCACATGGATACCTATCACGGCGATTTCGATGAAATGAAACGTACCTATGTGAATTTTTTACATAATTTACCGTTTTACGGCTTGGCTGTGATGTGTGCGGATGATCCCGTGCTGACTGAGTTAATCCCGCAAGTGGGTCGTCAGGTGATTACCTACGGCTTCAGTGAAAACGCGGATTATCGCATTGAAAACTATGAACAAACAGGCTTCCGCGGGCATTACACCGTGGTGACGCCCGGCGGCGAACGAATTCCGGTATTACTGAACGTGCCCGGTCAGCACAATGCTTTAAATGCAACGGCTGCATTGGCGGTCGCAAAGGAAGAGGGTATTGCTGACGAAGCGATTTTAGCCGCCTTGGCGGATTTTCAAGGGGCGGGCCGCCGATTTGATCAGCTCGGTGAATTTATTCGTCCGAACGGCAAAGTAATGCTGGTGGATGACTATGGCCATCACCCGACTGAGGTGAACGTTACTATTCAAGCGGCTCGTCAAGGCTGGGAAAACAGACGCATTGTGATGATGTTCCAACCTCACCGTTATACGCGTACCCGTGATTTATTCGACGATTTCGTACAAGTGCTGTCTCAGGTTGATGTGCTGATTATGCTGGAGGTATATGCCGCAGGTGAGGCACCGATTGCAGGGGCGGACAGTCGTTCGCTGTGCCGTTCAATCCGCAATCTGGGCAAAGTGGATCCGATTTTGGTTACCGATCACGTTCAATTGCCTGAAATTATGGATCAGGTACTGCAGGACGGCGATTTGATTTTAGCCCAGGGAGCGGGTAATGTAAGCAAATTATCACGCAACCTGGTGGAACTGTGGACACAAGGTAAATAACGTATTCAAGTGCGGTGCTGAAAATTTGAGTTTTTGAACGTTGGCTTTGCCAACGGTGCCAAAGGCATAGCAACATACATACGAAGTTGCGTATAAAATTTGGTTTTTTGAACGTTGGCTATGAGTGATATCCATAATGAAACGTAAAAAAATCAATAAGTTAACACCGCACTTTGTGCATTGATTTTAAGTAAAACGAGATTTTGAATTTTATATGAAACCATTAAAACAACAAAAAATTGCGGTACTGCTTGGCGGGACTTCTGCAGAACGTGAAGTTTCTTTAACCTCCGGCGCCGCGGTGTTAGAAGCGTTACGCAGCCAAGGTTATGATGCTCATCCCTTCGATCCAAAAGAAACTTCCGTATTTGAGTTAATTGAACAGGGCTTTGAGCGTGCATTTAATATTCTGCATGGACCCGGCGGTGAGGATGGCGTAATTCAGGGCGTATTGGAACAAATCGGGCTGCCTTATACGGGCTGCGGCGTGATGACTTCTGCGTTAACTATGGATAAAATGCGTACTAAGATGTTGTGGAAAGGTTTCGGCTTGCCGATTGCGGATATGGAAATTGTGACCCATGATAGCCTGTCTGAACTCAATCCTATCGCCGTTGTCGAACGTTTAGGCTTGCCGCTTATGGTGAAACCTTCGCGAGAAGGTTCAAGTGTAGGAATGACCAAAGTGAATAAAGCGGAAGAGTTGCAGGCGGCGGTTGAACTTGCGTTAACTCATGATGACACGGTTCTTATTGAGGAATGGCTATCTGGCATCGAAATGACCGTGCCCGTGCTGGACAATGAAGTATTGCCGGCGGTTCAGATTATTCCGGAAGGTGAGTTTTACGATTATGATGCGAAATACCTTTCCGACAATACACAGTATGTTTGTCCGGCACCATTGAGCGAAGAACGCTGGCAAGAATTGCGTAAACTGGTCAAACGCGCTTATGATGTTGCGGGCTGCCGCGGTTGGAGCCGCATTGATGTGATGACGGACGATAAGGGCGAATTCCGTTTAGTGGAAGTGAATACCACTCCCGGTATGACGAGCCATAGTTTATTCCCGAAATCAGCGGCGACGGTAGGTTATTCCTTTGAACAATTAGTCGTGAAAATTCTGGAGCTGAGCGCTTAATGGCTGTAATTAAACGCAATACCACACAAAAAAAACGTGGGCCGAGCGATATAAACCTGCGGGTTTTTATGCAAATTAAGCCTATTGTTGTGCTATTATGCGTTGGATTGCTGTATTTTGCTTATTCAAATTGGCAAAACTGGTTGGACAGCTTGGACGATAAGCCTATCAGTTCCTTTGCATTATTAGGTTCGCCACAGTACACCACTAACGCGGATGTACGGGATATGATTCTGAAAATGGGAGAACTAAAAGGATTCTTCGGGCAAGATGTGGATGTTGTGCGAGAGCAGATTCAGTCAATGCCATGGATTAAAGGCGCCGTGGTGCGTAAAATCTGGCCGGATCGGCTAAGCATTCTGGTTGCCGAATATTCGCCGGTAGCTTATTGGAATAACGATGATTTTGTGGCGGCGGACGGTTCCGTATTCAAGCTGCCGAAAAAAAAATTAAAAAATACCGATTTGCCGCGTTTGTATGGTCCGGATTATCAAAGCAAAGTGGTATTAGGTGCATGGCAACAGATTTTTAATGATCTTAAATCAAAAGGAATCACTCTGCGCGGGGTATCCATTGATGAACGCGGTTCCTGGGAAATTATTGTGGAAAATGATATTACCCTGAAACTAGGACGTGGCGAATGGAAATCAAAAATCGATCGATTTATGACTATTTATCCGCAAATTGAAGTACCGGAACATCAAAAAATCGCTTATATTGATTTAAGATATAAGGTAGGCGCCGCGGTGAGTTTTACCGACAATTAATACATACGGTTAATATAGAAAATAATTAATACTTGTGAAGTTATAAAAATGGCAAAAATTGTGGAATCAAAAACTATTGTAGGATTAGAAGTCGGTACTTCTAAAGTGGTTGCCGTTGTCGGTGAAGTCTTACCTGATGGCGTAGTGAACGTATTGGGCGTCGGTAGTTGTCCGTCGAAAGGGATTGATAAAGGTAGTATTAATGATTTGAGTGCCGTGGTTAATTCCATTCAACGGGCTATTGAAGCGGCCGAATCGGTGGCTGATTGCCAAATTATGTCGGTCACGCTGGCCATTACGGGCGAACATATTCAAAGTATTAACGAAAGCGGCTTTGTGCCTATTGCTAATGGTGAAGTTACTCAGGATGAAATTGATTCCGCCATTCACACTGCAAGTTCGGTAAAAATGGCGGAGGGACTTTTCCTGCTGCATGTGATTCCGCAAGAATATGCCGTTGATAAGCAGCAAAATATTAAAAATCCGCTTGGTTTGCAAGGAGTTCGCTTAAAAGCTCAGGCACATTTAATTGCCTGCCATCAGGCTTGGGTGAATAATTTGCAAAAGGCGGTGGAGAGCTGTGGATTGAAAGTTGATCAAATTGCGTTTTCCGGCTTAGCCTCGACTTATTCTGTACTCACCGAAGATGAAAAAGATCTTGGCGTATGTTTGATTGATTTTGGCGGCGGTTCTATGGATATTATGGTTTATACCAACGGGGCATTGCGTTTTAGTAAAGTGATTCCTTACGGCGGTAATACCATTACGGATTATGTGGCGCAGAGTTTAACCACTTCGCGTAGTGAAGCCGAAAATATAAAAATTACCTATGGCAGTGCGGCGAAACCGAGTGAAGAAACGGCGGAATTATACGCAAAGAAAAAAGTAGAAGTAGCCGGGCTGGGCGGCAGTTCACCAAGAACCTTTACCAAGGCTCAGATTGTGGAAGTCACTTCGCGTTGTTATGGTGATTTATTGCAGGTTGTGGAAAATGAGCTCATTCAATTACGTAATGAACTGGCCGCGAAAGGTATTAAACAGGATTTAATTGCCGGTATTGTGCTGACCGGCGGCAGCTCGCAGATGGAAGATATTGCCAAATGCGCTACGGCTATTTTTAATTCTCACGTTCGGGTGGGATATCCGCTTAATATTACGGGTCTAACGGATTATGTAAATAAACCGCAGTTTGCTACCGTGCTCGGTTTGTTACAATATAGTCATCATAATAGTGAAGAACCTGCGACAATGTTTGGAGGCAATGGTTCGGAAGAAAGTTTTTTAGGTTCTATTTTTGGAAAAATGAAAAAAATTGCAAATAAAGTGAAGTCAGAGTTTTGATAATTTGCATTTTTAATCTAAAATAGAAAGAATTTAGAATTAATTTAGATGTTAAGGCGTCTGATATTGACGGAGAATACAAATGTTTGAACCAGTTGAATATGGATTTGACGATGAAATTGGTCGTACGCTGATTAAAGTTGTCGGCGTTGGCGGCGGTGGCGGTAATGCTGTAAATCATATGGTTAATAGTATGATTAATAACGGCGGTACGCTGATTGGCGAAAATTCAATGGCGAGCGACGAACATGGCGAAATTATTTTCTATGCCGTCAATACTGATGCCCAGGCGTTGCGTAAGAGTATCGTTCAGCAAACCGTGCAGATTGGTGCTTCCACCACTAAAGGTTTAGGAGCGGGTGCTAATCCTAATGTAGGACGTAAAGCTGCTGAGGATGACCAAGACGCTATTCGTGCGATGTTGGAAGGTGCTGATATGGTCTTTATTGCCGCCGGTATGGGGGGCGGTACGGGTACAGGAGCCGCACCGATTGTTGCCCAGGTAGCTAAAGAGTTAGGTATTCTTACCGTTGCCGTAGTGACTAAACCTTTCTCTTTTGAAGGTAAGAAACGGATGGCGTTTGCCGATCTCGGCATTAAAGAACTTTCCAAGCATGTTGATTCGTTAATTATCATTCCTAATGAAAAACTCTTGAAAGTGTTAGGCAAAACCACTACTTTAGTGCAAGCGTTTTCTGCGGTGAATGATATTCTGCGTAATGCGGTAACAGGTATTTCCGATATGATTACTTCACCCGGTTTAATTAACGTGGACTTTGCCGATGTGCGTACCGTTATGTCGGAAATGGGACGAGCCATGATGGGTGCAGGTATCGCTCAGGGAGCGGCAAGTGACGGACGCGCTGAAAAGGCGGCTCAGGATGCGGTGGCGAGTCCGTTATTGGAAGATGTGGATTTATCCGGTGCCAGAGGTGTATTAGTTAATATCACGGCGGGGATGGATTTAGGTCTGGATGAATTCTATGCGGTAGGCGATACCATCCGTGCATTTGCTTCGGATGAAGCTACTGTTGTGGTGGGTACGACCTTAGTGCCTGAGATGTCGGATGAAATTCGGGTAACCATTGTGGCGACAGGTATCGGTGATATTGATGATCCGACTGCTCCGCTATCCCCGGTATCCACGCCTCGTTCCGTTTCGACAAATACCGGTTATACACAAGGAACACAGGTCGCACCTCAATCATTCGGTGCAAATCAGCAACAGGGAACAGCAGAATCACAGCCTGCACGACCTACGTCGTTGGGCAATGATTTATTTAAACCGGCATTCTTGCGTGGTGAGAATAAGTAGGATAGTCTGTAAGCATATGTTTAATTATGCAAAAATTGGAAAATATTATGATTAAACAAAGAACATTAAAGCAAAGTATTAAGGTCACCGGGGTCGGTTTACACAGCGGTAATAAAGTTACTCTCACATTACGTCCTGCGGCTGTAAATACAGGCGTTATTTATTGTCGTACCGATTTGAACCCGCCGGTATCTTTTCCTGCGAATGCCGAATCAGTACGTGATACCATGCTTTGTACGGCTTTAGTGAACGATCAGGGCGTGCGTATTTCTACGGTAGAACACCTTAATGCGGCGTTAGCGGGCCTGGGTATCGATAATGTGATTGTTGAAGTGGATGCCCCTGAAATCCCGGTTATGGACGGCAGTGCGAGCCCATTTGTTTATTTGTTATTAGATGCCGGCATTGAAGAACAGAATGCGGCGAAAAAATTTATTCGGGTAAAACAGAAAGTTCGGGTTGAAGACGGTGATAAATGGGCGGAAATTTCTCCATACAACGGCTTCCGTTTGAATTTTACCATTGATTTTAATCATCCGGCGATCAGTAAAAACCTAAGCAGTTACACGCTGGATTTCTCCGCCCAAAGCTTTGTACAACAAATCAGCCGCGCCAGAACCTTTGCGTTTATGAAAGATATTGAATATTTGCAATCGCAGGGTTTGGCATTGGGCGGCAGCTTGGACAATGCCATCGTGTTAGACAACTATCGCGTATTGAACGAAGACGGCTTGCGTTTCAAAGATGAGCTTGTTCGTCATAAAATGTTGGATGCGATTGGTGATTTATTTATGTCAGGCTACAATATCCTTGGTGATTTTAAAGCTTACAAATCGGGTCACGGATTAAATAATAAATTACTGCGGGCCTTATTAGAAAATCAGCGTGCTTGGGAATTCATTTCCTTTGAAGATAAGGACGAAGTGCCGCAAGGTTATGTGTCTCCTGTTCAGGTACTTATTTAATCCTAATATCATGATATAAAAGCTATATTTCTTTACCGGAATATAGCTTTTTTCATTTTATCGGAGGTTATCTGATGTTTAACTTTAATTTACATTTACCTACATCCGTCGAATTCGGCAAAGGGCAGATTGCCGCTCTGCGAAAATATATTCCGGCGCAGGCCCGAGTATTAATCGTTTATGGTGGCGGTAGTATTAAGCGTAACGGTGTTTTTCAGCAGGTTATTGATGCTCTTGATGGTTATTATTATCGGGAATTTTCGGGAGTCGAGCCGAATCCGCACTATGAAACGCTGGTTAAAGCGGTACAGCTGGTAAAAGAAGATAAATTGGATTTCATCCTCGCTATCGGTGGTGGTTCCGTGGTGGATGGAGCTAAATTTATTGCAAGTGCGGTGCTGTTTTCGGGAGATTTGCTGCAAATTCTGAAAGGAGCGGAAATTCAGCAGGCTCTTCCGCTTGGAGCCGTAATGACCTTGCCGGCCACGGGGTCGGAAATGAACGGAACGGCCGTGATTACCAGAGCGGTGACGAAAGACAAAACCTCATTTCGATCTCCATTGGTCAAGCCGAAGTTTGCTATTTTGGATCCGACTACAACTTTCAGCCTGCCTCCGCAGCAAACGGCCAATGGTGTAGTGGACAGCTTTGTTCACGTTATAGAACAGTATTTGACTTATCCGGTAGATGCCAAAGTTCAGGATCGTTTTGCCGAAGGCGTGCTATTGACGCTTGTTGAGGAGGGGCCTAAAGCATTGCTTGAGCCGGAAAATTATGCGGTACGGGCAAATCTGATGTGGGCCGCCACTATGGGATTAAACGGCATCTTAGGTGTCGGCGTGCCGCAAGACTGGGCATCCCATGCCATTGGCCATGAATTGACCGCGCTTTACGGTTTGGATCATGCCAAAACTCTGGCCATTGTTTTGCCCGCGCTGATGCGTCATCAGCAAGCCGATAAGTGGGAAAAATTGCTGCAATATGCTAATCGGGTCTGGCACTATCAAGGCTCCGACGAGCAGACGGCGGTTGAGTTTGCGATTCAACGGACCGAGCAATTTTTCCAACAAATGGGATTGGCCACGCATTTATCCGATTATCAAATCGACAATCGTGATTTTACCTATTTGTTGGATAAACTTGCTGAACACAAACCGGCTTTACTCGGTGAACGGAAAAATATTGACCGACAGGCGGTATTGGAAATTCTGATCTTGGCTTTGTAATTTTCAGCTTTCCTGCACTTTGTAGTACAGAGTTAATAATATGCAGCCGCTTCTTGACACTCGCAGAAAACCGATTGCGGAGCGGCTGGACAAGTTAATTCTCAATGCTAAATCTAAATCGGAGAAAAGCAAAGTGCGGTGTTATCTTTTCGAATTTTTCAGATTCCCCGTTTCTTCTTATTTTCTTAGGGCCAAACCGCGCAATGTTTGTTAAAATAGCGGCACTCTTTTCGGATCTCAATTTAGGAAATATATGTTAAAGCATCATTCTCTAAAAATATCTATATTGGCATTAGGTTTGTTTTCCACTGCCGTGATGGCGTATCAGGCGGGTAAAACTTATCAATTTACCGTTTTGCATACCAATGATTTACATGGTCATTTCTGGCCGAATGAGAAGGGCGAATATGGCTTGGCGGCTCAGAAAACCGTGGTGGATCGGGTCAAAAAAGAAGTTGAGGCAAAGGGCGGTTCCGTGATTTTGCTTAACGCCGGTGATATTAATACGGGAGTGCCCGAATCGGATCTGCAAAATGCCCGCCCGGATATCGAGGGTTTGAACGCTATCGGCTATGAAGCAATGACCTTAGGCAATCACGAATTTGATAATCCGTTGCAGTTGCTTGAAATGCAGGAAAAATGGGCGAAGTTTCCATTGCTGGCGGCGAACGTATATAACGGCAAAACCCATAAATTGTTGGTAAAGCCTTATACTATTTTGCATAAACAGGATCTAAAGGTTGCGGTAGTGGGATTGACTACGGAAGATACGGCGAAACTGGGGAATCCCGAATATATTGGATCCGTGCGTTTTGCTGATCCGACCCGCACGGCGGAAAAGGTATTGGGCGAATTGGCGAAAAATGAAAAACCTGATGTGAAAATTGCCTTAACGCACATGGGGTATTATTACGATGCGAATCATGGCTCAAATGCTCCGGGTGATGTCAGTATGGCTCGTAAGCTGCCGAAGGGAGCCTTTGATATTATCGTGGGCGGTCACACTCATGACACCGTTTGCGTCGATGAAAAAGGGGTATTTATTCAGGATTATCAACCGACGCAGCCGTGTACACCGGAATTTCAGAACGGCACCTGGATCATGCAGGCGGGCGAATGGGGCAAATATTTAGGCCGTGCTGATTTTGAGTTTAAGAATGGCGGAATAGAGCTGGTGAAATATGAACTGATTCCGATCAATCTGAAAAAAAAGACCAAAACGGCGGACGGTAAACCGACATATGTATTGTATGGCGAAGAAATTCCGCAGGATACGGAATTGGCGGCAAGCTTGAAAACCTATCAGGATCGCGGTGATAAATTGCTGAACGTGAAAGTCGGTGAGCTGAAAGGGAAATTGGAAGGCGATCGCCATGTGATTCGTTTCCGGCAAACCAATTTAGGTCATTTGGTGGCGGAGGCCCAACGACAAAAAGTGAAAGCCGATGTGGGAATCATGAATTCCGGCGGTATTCGCAACAGCATTTTGGCGGGAGAGGTAACCTATAAAGACATTCTGAAGGTTCAACCTTTCGGTAACATTATCAGTTATGCGGATTTAACCAGTGCGGAGCTGCTTGATTTTCTCAATGTCGTTGCATTGAAGGAAGTGGATTCCGGGGCTTACGCTCAATATTCTAATATTACTATGACAGTGAATCGTGCCGCGAAGAAGGTGGAAAACGTCAAAATCGGCGGCCAACCACTTGATTTGAAAAAAATCTATCGTATATCCTTGCCAAGTTACAATGCGGCCGGTGGTGACGGTTATCCGGTGTTAACAGATAAGCCGACTTACGTAAATTCAGGTTTTGTAGATGCGGACATATTGAAAGAATATTTTGAGAAAAATTCTCCGGTCGATGCCGGCAAATTTGAACCGAAAGATCAAATTATCTACCGTTAAACTTGAGAATTTTTATCAGCAAAGGAAAAAACTATTTATGCTCGATCTTACTGAAATTCGCCAGCAGATTACCCAAATTGACCGTAATTTATTAAAGCTGCTGTCGGAACGCCACAGATTGGCGTTCGATGTGGTTCGTAGTAAAGAATTAACCCAAAAGCCTTTACGGGACCTTGAACGCGAACAACAATTATTGCAGGAATTGGTGCGGTATGCTGAAAACGAAAATTACCAATTAGAGCCTCAGTATATTACTCAGGTTTTCCAAAAAATCATTGAAGATTCCGTGCTGACTCAGCAGGTTTATTTGCAGAAAAAACTGAATCAGCTGCGGGAACAAAATATCCATATCGCTTTTTTAGGCAAGCGGGGCTCTTATTCACACCTCGCGGCCCGTAGTTATGCTACCCGCTATCAGGAGCAATTGGTTGAGCTCAGTTGCAATTCTTTCGATCAGATTTTCGCAAAAGTGGAGTCGGGTGAAGCGGATTATGGCGTGCTGCCGCTGGAAAACACGACTTCAGGCTCAATTAATGAAGTTTATGATTTATTGCAGCATACGGAATTGTCCCTGGTGGGAGAGTTGGCTTATCCGATTAAGCATTGTGTGTTGGTTAACGAACAGGACGATTTAAGCCGAATTGATACGTTATACAGTCACCCGCAGGTGATCCAACAATGCAGCCGGTTTATCCACAGTCTGGAACGCGTGCACATCGAATATTGCGAAAGCAGCTCACATGCCATGCAGTTGGTTTCGCGCCTGAATAAGCCGAATATTGCCGCCCTAGGCAATGAGGATGGAGGTCATTTATACGGCTTGCATGTACTGAAAGCCGATATTGCTAATCAGGAAAACAATATCACACGCTTTATTGTAATTGCCCGTGAACCGGTAGCGGTCTCACCGCAAATCCACACTAAAACGTTATTGTTGATGACAACCTCTCAGGACCCAGGCGCTTTGGTGGATGCCTTGTCGGTGTTTAAAGCTCACCAGATAAAAATGACGAAGCTGGAATCCCGTCCGATTTATGGTAAGCCTTGGGAGGAAATGTTCTATTTGGAAATTGAGGCAAATGTCAATCATCCCGATACTCAACAAGCCTTTGAAGAGTTACGTCAATACAGCACGTTTTTAAAAGTGCTCGGCTGCTATCCGAGTGAAATTGTTAAGCCGGCAAAGGTGGGTGAATAAAAATCGCTAATTTTGACACCGCACTTTGGGGTTTCTGTATGGCGCGCTAAAAGTGCGGTGTCGTATTTTTGAGTTTTTATAATGCTAATAAAAAAGCAGAATATGGAAATATTCTGCTTTCTTGCTTATTGAATGATCAACCTAAATTGCAAGGGTGGCGTAAATAACCACTATGCTGTAAATTGCCGCTAATCCGTAGAAAATTAAACCACCGTGCGCGACGTGCACTTTGATGTCGTGCATACCGTGATGAATACGGTGCAGGCCCGCCCACATAGGGAAAATAGTGAGGACGAGAATCACTAATTTGCCAAACCAGTTATGAGCGAAAGCAATGATATTGTCCGGCGAAATAACGCCGAACGGCAGTAAAATGCCGAGGATTAGAATTAACACGGGGAACGCTAATCCGCTGACCATACCGCCTGCACTAAACATTAACCATACAGGTGGTTCGTTTGAACGTTTTGGATTTTGATTGCTCATGTCGTTCTCCTAGATAAAAACTAAAATCAATGCTAATACGGTAACGATGACGAATAACCAGCGCAGTGCGTTACGAATGGTGACTGACGGTAATCCGGTGGATCCGGACATCACTTCACCCGTCATATCAAACAGAGTAAAAGCGTGCAGTACTAAACCCGCCAATGAAATAAGGTTTAAAATCACTACGATCGGATTTTTAAGAAACGGAATAAAGCTTTCTACAAAACCGTTTTCCGTACCGAGGCAAAATACGCCGTAAAGCAGTACTAAGCCGAACCACACGGTCGGTATGGCCGTGGCTTCGCGTACCATATAGAATTTATAAAAATCCCATTTTTTCCACCAAGAAGGCGTGACTTCGCGAACATATTTTTTACGTTTGCTAACAGTAGTATTCATAATATGCTCCTTACGCTTTCGGTTTTAACATTGAAATGAGGTAGTCTTTCGCACTTTCCAGTTTGCCCTGGTTGATTGCGGCGGCCGGGTTAACATGTTTCGGACAAACCTCGGAACAGGCGCCCACGAATGTGCAAGTCCAAACACCGTTTTCACTGTTAATAATTGGCATACGTTCGGCCTTGCCGTTATCACGGTTATCAAGATTATAACGATGTGCCAGAGTCAAGGCAGCCGGGCCGACGAATTCAGGGTTTAAACCGAATTGAGGACAAGCGGCATAACATAAACCGCAGTTGATGCACATAGAGAACTGACGATATTTCTCTAATTGTTTTGGCGTCTGTTTCGTGCGGCTCTTGGCGAGTTCTGCCGTTGGATGCGGTTTACCGTCCAATTCAGGCATTTTATTGCCGATAATGTAGGGTTTAATGTTTTCCAGACTTTCGATAAAGTGGCTTAAATCTACGATTAAGTCACGTTCGATTGGGAAATTAGCCAGCGGCTCAATCCGCATATGGCCGCTATAATCACGCAGGAAAGTTTTACATGCCAATTTAGGCAGGTTATTCACCATCATACCGCATGAGCCGCAGATCGCCATACGGCAGGACCAGCGATAAGAGAGTTCCGGTTCAAGTCTGTCTTTAATATAGCCCAATGCGTCAAGCAATGAAGTTTGATTATCAAACGGCACCTGGTAGGTTTGTAAATGCGGTTCTTTATCAACTTCAGGATTGTAACGCAATACTTCAACATTCATGATTTGATTAGCCATTTGCATTCTCCTTAGCTTTTTCCGCCGCTTCTGCCGCTTCAGCTTCCGCACCATAAACACGTTTAGCTGGTTGGGATTTGGTAATTTTCACCGGACCGTAGTCAATGCGAGGTGAACCATTTTCATTATAGAACGCAAGAGTATGTTTTAAGTAATTGACATCATCACGTTCAGTGAAATCTAAACGTTGATGCGCACCGCGGGATTCTTTACGTTCAAGTGCGGAGTTGGCGATAGATTGTGCCACATCAAGGATATAACCTAATTCCACAGTGTAAAGTACATTGGTGTTAAATACGCTGGAACGATCCTGAATACGAATATGTTTATAGCGTTCTTTTAATTCAGCGATTTTATCCACTGCGGTTTGCATACTTTCCTGGGTACGATAGATACCGCAGCCTTCTTCCATGGCCTGACCCATTTCTTCACGAATGTCAGCCCAGTTTTCAGTGCCTTCCTGATTAAATAAATCTTCTAGGCGACGTACAACATCCTGCGCTTGAGCGTCCACCGCAGCCTGATTTACATTGTGGCTTTCCACGGCACGTTGTGCTGCGTGTTCACCTGCCACCCGGCCTAAAACCAGTAATTCCGCCAATGAGTTAGAACCCAGGCGGTTCGCGCCATGTAAGCCGGACGAAGCACATTCACCCACGGCAAATAAGCCTTTAATACGGGTTTCACTGTTATAATCCACTTCGATTCCGCCCATGGTGTAATGAACTACCGGACGCACAGGAATAGGTTGATTTACCGGATTTACTCCTTCATATGCCTGAGCCAGTTCGCAGATGAACGGTAAGCGTTCATGCAGATATTTTTCGCCGAGGTGACGTAAGTCAAGGTTAACCACATCCACGCCTTTGGCGGTTTTTAATGTGTTGCCTTTACGCCATTCCTGCCAGAATGCCTGGGAAACTTTATCGCGCGGGCCAAGTTCCATATATTTGTTTTGAGGTTTACCTACCGGCGTTTCAGGACCTAAACCGTAATCCTGTAAGTAACGGTAGCCGTTTTTGTTAACGAGAATACCGCCTTCACCGCGGCATCCTTCGGTCATTAAAATACCCGTATTAGGTAAACCGGTAGGATGATACTGCACAAATTCCATATCACGTAACGGTACGCCGTGACGGTACGCCATTGATAAACCGTCGCCGGTTACGATACCGCCGTTGGTGTTAAATTTAAACGAACGACAACCGCCGCCGGTAGCGATAACCACGGCATTGGCGTTAATTTGAATTAATGTGCCTTCCATCATGTTCATCGCAACCATACCACGGGCTTCGCCGTCGTCGGTTAAGATGTCTAACACGAAATGTTCGTCAAAACGTTGGATTTGCGGATATTGGATTGAAGTCTGGAAAAGGGTATGCAAGAGATGGAAACCTGTTTTATCCGCTGCAAACCAGGTACGTTCGATTTTCATCCCGCCGAAACGACGCACGTTTACTTCACCGTTCGGTTGACGGCTCCAAGGACAGCCCCAGCGTTCGAGCTGAGTCATCTCCACTGGGGAATGTTCCACGAAGTATTCCACCACGTCTTGTTCGCATAACCAGTCACCACCCGCTACGGTGTCGTGGAAGTGTTTATCATAAGAATCTTCTTCTTTAAAGACAGCCGCTGCTCCTCCTTCTGCCGCCACGGTGTGGCTACGCATCGGATATACTTTTGATACCAATGCAATTTTAAGGTTTGGGTTGGCTTCAGCTGCTGCAATTGCCGCACGTAAACCGCCGCCGCCGGCGCCAACGATTGCGATATCAACATTAACTGTTTGCACGATATTCTCTCCAATCATAAAAATAAAAACGTTATAAAAGAAAACTTACTGATATTCCCGATTTTAGGTAACCATTTTGCCACCAAAAATGTTATTGGATAATACTTTTTATTGGAATTTCCATAAGTTTTGTAATTTTGTGATCTACCTCAAAAAAGTTAAAATGAATTAAGGAGTTACTGATAATCATTCTCTTCTAATACGTTTAATAAATAAAAGGACTTACAGAATCTGAGTGCTTTTGGTTCATTATTCATAGCGGCGTAATAAGATTATGATCTACTCAGCGGGGCAGACGGCTTACAGTATCCGTTATACTCAATATTTGGTAATTTGGAGAACAAAGATATTTTTTATTTGTAATTGATATGGTTAAGTATTAGTATGTTTTTTAATCATTATATATTCTATTACATAATGGTTATTGTAACTATGATGGTTAAACTTTTTTAGAGTTCTATTGCTGTTCATTTTTTGCGTTGCGGCAGTTTGGCACTCTAATTTAGTTCTTATTTAAATAAAGGATTATTTTATGCATTGCTTATATCAATTCAAAAGAACTCTTATCGCGAGTTCACTTTCTCTACTACTCACCAACACCGCTTTTTCTACACCGACATTTGAATCCAGCGAGCTGGCAAAATTACCGACGGATGAAGGACTTTATTCGAAAGCTTCCGCCATAAGCGGTGATGGCAAAATTATTGGCGGAAGCGGTTCGGCGTGGAGTACAAACTACAGTTTTGGAGCCGCAACCTTATGGGGAGAACATTTAGACCAACCGATTTTATTGCCTAATCTGAATTCGACCAATAATCAAACACGGGCATCCGTTTTTGCGCTGAATCAGGATGGCAGTGTTGCCGGCGGCAGAGCTTATAAAACCTACAGTAATACGACGAAAGCAGGCACAAAATACATAAAGGCTTACTTCCCGACGATATGGGAAAAGGGTGCCGATGGTCAGTATAAGGCGATAGAATTATTGGGCTACCGTACCGCTAAAGGAAATAATGTCTTGCTTGACAATGATACCGCGGGGCAAGTTAATGCATTAAACGCCGCGGGTACCCGTGCGGTGGGGAAGTTAATCCCGGAAGATGATTATGAAAAAAAATGGAAATGGGCGACTTTATGGGAAAAGCAAGCTGACGGCACCTGGTCAAAACCGATATATTTGGGGGCTTTGGAAGAGACTAAAAGCCCCTATTCCCAACCTTTCAGTAACGCCAGAGCCATTAGTCATAACGGCAAGGTGATTGCCGGTGATTCCGATACGCCATATCGAACATACCAGCATAAACCGCTGAAAGCGGTTGTCTGGGAAGAAAAAAATAGCAAATGGGAAATTACCCGACTGCCGATGAAATCCGAACATACCGAAAAATGGAGTTCCGCCGCCGCGTTAAATGAAGACGGTTCCGTAGCCGCCGGTTACGTTCAAACCAAAACTCAGAACGAAGTTGCGGAAGGTGAGGTTGCCGCAAGATATGTGCAGGCGGTTATTTGGAAAAAACAAACGGACGGCTGGCATTATCAGTATTTAAAACCGTTTGATGAAACGGTTGATGAAAAAGCACGTTCCACCCATGTGTACGCACTGAATAAAAGCGGCTCGATAGCTGCCGGTACCGCGGCGATTGATAAAAATTGTTCGGATAAAGATGGCCCGGCGAACTGTGATAGTTCGCCTGCTCTTTGGTACGATTTTGATAAAAAACCTTTAAATTTAGGCACATTAAAAGCGGATCGTGAGGGTAATGGCTCGGTGTTCGCATTAAGCGATGACGGCACGGTCGCAGTGGGTGAAGCGGAAAGCGATCAGACTGATAAATATGATCCTTTAAAGCAGGTTAAAAAAGCAACCTTATGGAAAATTACTTATCCTAAATCAACGGAGAAAGGCAATAGTTCGGCAGGTCCTAACGTTATTGTAGTCGATGAGGCGAACTTTAATCAAAGTATCGCAATGTTGGCTGACGATACTTCACGCCTACTTTCCAACCAGTATGATCATTTACTGAGACTGCAAAACGGTTGCATTTCCAATGTGAACAAAGGCTATGTCTGCTATCAGGCGCAAGGTGGCGTTGACGTGGAACATAAACGTACGGATACGCCTGTTCAGCTTAGTTTTGGTTACGGCATGACGGAACGGTTTTCAGCCGGAATCAGTTTAGGTTATGCGACGAATCATATTCTGCCTAGTAGCCATAAAGCCCGTAATAGTTTAGGCGTGGGGATACAAACCCAGTGGTCGTATCCGGTAAAAAATGGCGTGTTTTACGTAAAACCGACCTTTGCCTATGAAAATTATTCCGTGGATATTACTCGGCCGCATTTAGCCAATACGGAATTGGGCAAAGGCCGCAGCAAAGTGCGGAGTTATGGCGGTGCGCTATTAGCCGGACTTGATTCTGAATTTGCCGCCGAACGGGTAAAATTCGGCGTTTATAGCGGGGTTCGCCATAATGTTATTCAACGTTCTGCTTATCGGGAGCACGATATCGCTTTTCCGGTATCCTATGACAAACTCACCTATCGGGATACCGCTGCGGTAGTCGGCTTGAAATTGGATGTGTTGCTTGCCGGATCCGTTTGGTGGGATACGGTGATGGAAGCCGAACGTTCGTTAAACACACCGGATGTGACGGCTAAGGCACGGTATCAAGCGGTAAGCAGTCGGCAATTGGAGCAAAAGGTGGCATTGCGTTCAACCCGCGGACAAATCAGTTCCGGGTTACGTTATCAGTTTAACCCTATGCTGAGCGTGAGTGTGATTCCTACCGTTAAAAAAGAATTATATGGTAATGCCAGATTTAGTACGCTATTACAACTGCAAGGGCAGTTTTAGCGAGGTTGGTTAAAGCGGATGTAAGTATATCCGACCATATTGACATGAAAGTGCGGTGTCGGTTTAGCGAGTTTTGAAAATGTTAAAATGCAAAAACTCGGAAAAACGACACCGCACTTTTTAGTACGGAACGAGTTTATTTTAGCTGCTCATACTGTGTTAATGCCTGAGTGAAGCGGCCATTGACTTCCTCGGCGGGATAAAGTCCGGATTCATTCGCTTTTAAACCGGCGAGTTTCAATGAATAAACCATCGGCGGATTGCTCAGATCCAGCTGTTGAAGATGACGCAGTTGATCCGTTGTTTGATAGACTAAATTAACGCCGATATACTCGTTGTGCGTTTTTTTATCTTCCCATTTTTCAAACACCAGTTTGGAACCGATAGGCGTTTTTTTCTCAATGGTATTCGGCAAGCTATAGTCTTCAACGCCTAAAGCTTTCGTCACCGAACCGATGTTAGAGTCATGCCCTACTAAATAAGTGAATTTTCGATCTTTTGCATTCAATTCGTCTTTCATGTAGTTGATTAACGGATGCGCCACGTTGACGGCGATGCTTGGCGCGGTGAAAAGAATGTCGCCATAGACGTCTTTTACTTTCGAAACGGCTTCCCACTCTGCGGTTGAAAGCTGTTTGCCGAAAGCGGCTTGTTTATCGTCCGCTTCAAAATATTGCAGGATCAGCGCGTCTGCAATGCTGGTTGCCAGCTTTAACGAACCGCTTAAATTAGGTTCCTCGTTTAATTTGAAAATCATTTTGGTATCGAAATCATTCAATGAACAGATATGATCCGTTTTACAGGCAGGTGAATCGGACATATCCAACACATTTTCAATAAGTTTAAAAGAAGGTTTTAAGGTTTCCGTCAGGTTCTTTAAACTTCCTTTCCCGTCCATTGCGTTAATTTCCTGCATAGCCTGAGCTTCGATTGCAGGGCTTAATTTGGATAAACGGGGAAAGAAAACCGGATCCATTTTACTTGGCGCGAAACGGTGGGCGACCTTAATATCACAAGTGGGAGCAAAGCCCGCGGAGAAATATTCTCCGGTTGCAATCGTGCGCTGCATACTATTGGAATAAATATTAATTTCATCTAAAGTCGGGCATTTTCCTTCCGCAAATAAGCCTTCCGCTTCTAACCATTTACGAAAGTATTGCCCCATTGCCGTTTCTAACAGGCCGCCGCGCAAGGTTAGTTCGCTTGGGTTTGCCGTCCAGTCGATCCATTTATGTGTGGTGACTTTTCCTAATTTGCTGTCTTTGCCGGATAACGGAGCGCGAATATTATGACGGCTTAACACCACCACTTCTTTGAGCTGATAATCCTTATGTAGTTGCGCATAGCGTGAGTTTTCTGTTATTGATGTTTGCGCTTGAGTGGGTAGGGCAGCGAAAAGTGCGGTGCTGATCAGCAGAGAAAGAAGAGAGAATTTTTTCATAATAGATACCTTTCAGTTATATAGAAGTTCTATATTATAAACAATTACCGGCCTGTAATTTGTGATATCACTCACGCTTATTGAATTTGATCAACACAACTTATTTTTTATTGAAAAATAATTAATGCAATTAATTATTATTTATGTTAAATTTCGGCTCTTTCAACAGGAGATGAAAAAGCGCTTCAGCCTCTTAGATTGTGTTCAGTAAGGAAATTAAGAATGAAAAAACTCATAGCGTTATTTGTGGCTGCCGCTGCGATTGTAGTCTGGCAATGGAATGATAAGGATGCGGTAACGGTAAATACGGATGAGCCTTTAGTAGTGGTGACACCATGGGAAATTACCTCGACCGATCCGAGCAAATCGGGCTATATTTTCCAACGTTTGCAGTTAGCCGAAACCTTGGTGGATGCCGATGAAGAAGGTCGCTTGCAGCCGGCGCTGGCGGAACGCTGGGTTCCTAATGAACGGTTTGATCAATGGCTGTTTTATTTACGCCCTGATGTGAAATTTCATGACGGTTCATTGCTCCGGGCCGAAGATGTGGTGTTTAGTTTACGACAGGCGCTGATTAAGCCGACCCCGTTAAAAAATGCGCATATTAGAGATATTCAAGCGTTGGATGAGCATACCGTACGGATTTCATTAGCGCAGCCGCTGGTTTCATTTCCCGCGTTTCTAACCCATTCGACAACCCTGATTCTGGCGAGGTCCGCTTTTGACGAGCAGGGTAATGTGGTGAAGTTTATCGCCACAGGCGCTTATCAGGCTGACAAAATCGAGCCGCCGCAGAAAATAGAACAGCACGCGTTTGCGGATTACTGGGGTGAGAAGGCGAACATTCGGCGGGTCAATTATTTAGCTAACAGCCGTAGTGAAACCCGTACGTTATTAGCTCAGAGCAATATGAATTATCTTGTGTTCAATCTTGATCCCGCAAGCCTTTCCCGTTTGAAGGCGGATTCGGATTTAAACGTACAATCAAAATCAATTGCCCGTACGATTCAGTATAAAGTCAATGCCGCACACCCCCTCTTCGCCGATGTGAAAGTTCGCCGGATCTTAAGCGATGCGATTGATCGTGAGGGGCTAGTGCATGCCGTATTGCGTATGGATCATGGCGAAGCCGAAACGTTATTGCCCGAAAGTTTTTCCGATTGGTATCTGAAAGTGGCTTCGGTCAAGCCGCAATACTCGGAACTGAAAAAAGGTTTAATTGCGTTAGGGTATGAAGATAAAGACGGTATGTTATATAAAGACGGCAAGCCGTTTAAATTTGTGTTGCGCACCTTCTCCGATCGGCCTGAACTGCCCGTTATCGCCACGGCGCTACAGAATCAATGGAAACAGTTAGGTATTGATGTTGTCGTATCCATCGGCAATTTCTCTGAAATTCCGGCAGGGCATCAGGACGGGTCGCTGGAAATGGCGTTATATGCCCGTCATTACGGTATGGTGCCGGATCCGATCGGGGTATTGCTGCAGGATTTTGTTCCTCAGGGCAGCGATTGGGGCGTAATGAATTGGTCAAATCAAGAATTAACCGAAGCGCTTTCACAGTTACAGCATACCGCCGAACCTGAGCGGCAATATGCATTGAAGCAAAAGATTACGGGCATTATTTACGCGGAGAGACCGATTACGCCGGTTATTTTCTATCAGCAGAATGCCGTGGCGCATAAAGCGTTAAAAGGACTACGGCTTGATCCGTTCGAACGTAATTTTCATTTGAATAAATTATCTTGGTAGCGATTAATGTTAACTATTATTTTAAAGCGTGTCGGACAGCTGATTTTAATGGTTTGGTCGGTAGGAACATTGACCTTTATTCTCACTAGAAATTTACCCGGTGATATGGCGTTTCGTATCGCGGCAAGTCGTTACGGTTATGATCAGACGGATGCCGCGGCGGCGGCATTGGTGCGTTCGCAGGTAGGTCTGGATCAGCCGTGGTGGCAAACCTATATGTACTGGTTTACGGATTTGCTACAGTTTAATCTGGGTAAATCCTTAGTCAGTGAGGAATCGGTATGGTCGCTGATTACACATCAGTTCGGACATACGCTCGGCCTGGCGGTGGCAGCCTTATTGCTCGGTTTGCTGATTGGCCCGCCGCTCGGCCTGTTGGCCGCTCACAAGTCAAACGGATTATTTGATCGTTTCACCTTATTGGTGAGTACTTTGCTGCGTTCGGTTCCCGCCTTTATTATCGGTATCGGTTTAATCAGTTTATTTGCGGTTAAATTGAATTGGCTGCCGGCGGCGGGATACGGCGACTGGCGCTATTTTATTCTGCCCGCCCTGACGCTGGCCTTAGGGCTAAGTGCGGTTTCCGTTCGGATAAGTCGTAATGCCATGCTGACGGTGGCATATTCTGATTATTATCAATTTGCCCGGCTTAAAGGGCTGAACGCTCGGCAGTGTTTTTTCCGTCACGGTTTGCGTAATGTGGCGATTCCGATTCTTGCCTATCATTCGGTTCAGCTGATTTATTTAATTGAAGGTGTGGTTATTGTGGAAAGTTTATTTGCCTGGCCGGGCAGCGGACATGCGCTGGTACATGCCGTTATCGCACGGGATATTCCGATGATTCAGGGGACCGCCTTAGTGATGGGCGCTTTATTTGTGTTATTGAATATGTTGGTTGATGTGTTAAGTGCGTGGATTGATCCGCGAATCTCATCTCGGGCGGCAGGGGGCGTATCATGATGAAATCGCTTTCCCGGGCACAAAAGTGCGGTGTCGTATTATTGAGTTTTTTACTCGCCTCCGCCTATTTGCAGCCTTATTTTTACCCTATGGATGAAGCGTTCCAGAACTTTGGTAAAATTCTGCAAAAGCCTAGCGCGCTTTACTGGTTGGGAACTGATCATTTCGGACGGGACATGCTTTCCCGTGTAGCGTCGGCGATTCGTTTATCTTTTTCCTTAATCGTGCTGTCAGTGGGCTGCGCGTTGTTTTTCGGGTTAATCTGCGGTATTGCTTCGGGTTATTTCGGGCGCTGGCCGGATCGTGTATTTACCTTCGCGGCGGACGTTATTATGGCGCTGCCAGGCTTGCTTTTTATTCTGTTGTTTGCCGCTATCGCCCCAGGTTCGTTCTGGTCGCTTTATCTGGGCATTTCTCTCGTGATGTGGGTGGAGTTTTTCCGTATGGTGCGCGCCATCACCCGTACCATTGCCGGCAGCGCGGAGATTCAAGCGTCACGGTTAATGGGAATGGGGTTCTGGTATTGCTTTAAACGTCATTTCTTTCCCAAACTGGCTCCGGTAATACTGACCTTAAGTGCTTTCGGAGCAGGCAACGCGGTGTTGGCTTTAGCTACGTTGGGATTTATTAATGTCGGTTTGCGCCCGCCGACGGCGGAACTTGGTTTGATGATGACGGAATTATTCCCGTATTACTATGAAGCGCCTTGGATTTTCATTCAGCCGATTATTGCGGTGTTTTTATTGGTACTGAGTTTTCAGCTGATGTCGGGGAGAGTGAAATAATGACCGTTTTGATTGAAACGAAACAACTTTCCGTGAGTACAAAAGCGGGAACCGTGCTTGTTGAGCCCATTAGCCTGAACATAAATGAAGGGCGGCACCTCACCATTCTGGGAGAAACGGGGTCGGGTAAAAGTTTATTGGCTCAGGCCATCATGGGCGCATTACCGGATGAACTGGTGACGGCGGGCGAGATAAAAATAGAGCGGAAAGCGCTTAACGGTCAGGCTTTGCAACAAACCTGGGGGCGACGTTTATCCATGTTGCCGCAAGAACCGACGCGGTCATTGGATCCCACTATGAAGTTGTTAACCCAGTTGTGGGAAAGCTTCGCCTTGGTCGGGGGCATTGAGTCCAAAAAGGCAATGATAAAATCTGAGGAAAAACTCACCGCACTTGGTTTGCAGCGGTTTATGCAATATTATCCGCACCAGCTGTCGGGCGGTATGGCCCAGCGGGCTTCCTTTGCCGTTGCTACTTCCGGCGGCGCGTATATGCTTATCGCCGATGAACCGACCAAAGGCCTGGATGAAAAAAATAAACAAATAGTAATTAATTTGCTGCAGCAGATATCGGCTCAGGGAGGAGCGGTACTGACAATTACCCATGATATTGATGTGGCGGCCCGGTTGGGCGGTGATATTATGGTCATGCGGAAGGGAAAATTGTTAGAACAGGGGCAGGCAAATCGGGTTCTTAGCCAACCTCATTCCGATTATGCCAAAGCCTTAATGGCTGCAGCGCCTTATCATTGGTCGGCGCGAAGCAAAGCGGCGTTATCTCATTCCGTCTTGTTAACCGCGAAGGATTTACAGGTGAACCGAGGTTCCCGCCGATTATTTAGCAATGTAAATTTCACGCTACGGCAAGGTGAAATATTGGGCTTAGTCGGTGATAGCGGTATTGGCAAAAGCTCGCTGGGGGACGTGCTGTGCGGTTTACTAGAGCCAAAGTGCGGTGCTGTTTCGTGGAGTTTTAAGCCGAAGCGTCATCAGGTTCTGAAACTGTACCAAGACCCGCCTGCGGCATTCGCTCCGAAAGTTAAATTACAGACACTGCTGGATGATGTGATTGATAAACATCACTTGGATCGCGGCAAAATTCCTTATCTCCTGACACAACTTAAGCTTGAGCCCGATTTATTACAGCGCACGGCGGAAAATGTGTCGGGCGGCGAACTGCAACGCGTGGCCATTTTGCGTGCTTTGTTATTTGAGCCTGTGTTGCTGTTCGCCGATGAAGTCACTTCGAGGTTGGATCCTATTACGCAAAAGGAAACCTTGGATTTACTGGTGGAACAATGCGAATCGCATCAATGTGCGCTAGTATTGGTAAGCCATGATCATCATCTCATCCGGCATTATTGTCATCAAGTGATAGATTTGAGCGAGTATTCGTATTAAGTCCGATAACCGAAGTCGTGATAAACCTGTATAATAAGCCTTTATACAGGTTTATTTTTTACAGGAATTTTTTATGTTTGAAGATGAACAATGGCAGCCGAGCGCGTCGATTCAAAATCTTTTGGCGCGGGCAAAAATTATTGCGGAAGTCCGTAAATTCTTTACCGAACGGGGTCTGCTTGAAGTGGAAACCCCGGTGCTGAGCGAATTCGGCGTTACGGATCTACATCTTTCCACCTTCAGTACCGAATTTATCGCGCCTTTTCCCGGTGGCTCCAAAACATTGTGGCTCGGCACCAGCCCCGAATATCATATGAAGCGCCTGCTGGCGGCGGGCAGCGGGGCAATTTTTCAGCTATGCCACGTGTTCCGTAATGAAGAGGCGGGCAGCCGTCATAATCCCGAATTTACCATGCTGGAATGGTATCGTCCGCACTTTGATATGTACCGTTTAATTAATGAAGTGGATGATTTATTGCAGCAGATTTTAGATTGTGAACCGGCGGAAAGTTTAAGTTATCAATTTGCCTTCCAACAATACGTAGGGCTGGATCCGCTCTCCGCGCCGCGTGCCGAGCTGATAGCCAAGGCCCGTGAATATCAGTTTATGTGTGATGAAGATGAGGATCGCGACACTTTACTGCAATTTCTGTTCAGTACCGTGGTTGAACCGAATATCGGACAGGAGCGTCCCATTGCGATTTATCATTTCCCTGCCACCCAAGCCGCGTTGGCACAGTTAAGTTCCGAAGACCACCGTGTTGCCGAACGTTTTGAGTTCTATTACAAAGGGCTGGAATTAGCCAACGGATTTAATGAGTTAACCGATGCGGACGAACAACTGCGCCGCTTTGAACAGGATAACCGCCTGCGTGAAAAACAAGGTTTGCCGACCCGCGAGATTGATCACCGCTTCCTCGGCGCATTAAAAGCGGGGCTGCCGACTTGTGCCGGCGTCGCCTTAGGCATTGACCGTATGATCATGATCGCGCTGGGAGCAACTCGTATCGAAGAAGTGATGGCGTTCGGCATTAATAATGCCTGACCGGATATGACATCCTTTGGTTTATCAGGAAAAGTGCGGTGTTGTTTTGACGAGTTTTTCCTCCGATGATGATATTGGAAATTACTAATTTCTAGGTAAGAAAAGATATTTTAATTCCTGATATAATTTGTCGGGTATTATGGAGTGTAATACGTTACTTGATAAATAAGAGGACAAAAAAATGGGACAATATAAAAAATTATGGTTTTCATTGGTCATTGTCCTGGCGGTAACTTTTGGTATTTTAGGTTATCAGGGACATGAAGTTTATCGTCAGGCTCCGCCTATTCCGGAAGCTTATGTTTCTCAAACGGGTGAGGTGCTGATTAGTAAAGAGGATGTGTTGCGGGGGCAGTCTGCCTGGCAATCAACCGGTGGGATGGAACTGGGGTCTTTGTTGGGCCATGGCGCTTATCAGGCTCCCGATTGGACGGCGGACTGGCTGCACAGGGAATTGCAGGCTTGGTTGGATATCAAAGCTGATGCTTTGCTGCATAAGCCTTATGAAGCTTTAACGGAGCCGGAAAAAGCCGGTCTGAAGGCGTTATTGATTGATGAATATCGGATTCAGGGCAGACTTAATCAAAATAATCAGGTCGTACTGTCGCCGACACGTATTCAGGCGATTCGGCAGACCGCGGATTATTATATCCGTTTATACGGTGATGACCCGAGTCTCCTGAAGACGCGTGACGCGTTCGCTATGAAAGATAATACTTTGCCGGATATGATGGCGCGTGAGCATTTAACCCGATTTTTCTTCTGGACCGCCTGGGCTGCCTCAACCGATAGACCGGATTCCGATGCGACTTACACCAATAACTGGCCGCACGAACCTTTGATTAATAATGTGCCGACCGCTGAAAATTATCTTTGGTCTTTTATTTCGGTAATTGTGCTGATTGCGGGAGTCGGTTTCTTATTGTGGGGGTATGCGTTCCTGCGCAGGGACGATAAGGCTCCCGCCGTGCCGGAAAGTGATCCGTTAACGAAAGTGGCATTGACGCCTTCACAAAAAGCGTTGGGCAAATATGTTTTTTTAACGGCGGCCTTATTCGTCGCACAAATTTCATTGGGTGCGGTGCTGGCGCATTATACGGTAGAGGGTCAGAAGTTTTACGGTATTGATATTTCCCTGTTATTTCCGTATTCCTTAATCCGCACATGGCATATTCAAAGCGCGTTGTTCTGGATTGCCACAGGATTTCTTACCGCAGGGCTTTTCCTCGCGCCTGTCGTCAATGGCGGCAAGGATCCTAAATTTCAGCGGGCGGGAGTTAACGGGTTATTTATCGCTTTATTAATCGTTGTAATCGGTTCCTATGCCGGGAATTTCCTCGCTATCAGTCATGTGATTCCGACGGAATTAAATTTCTGGTTCGGGCATCAAGGTTATGAATATCTTGATTTAGGCCGTTTCTGGCAGATTCTGTTATTTGTCGGTTTGTTATTATGGTTATGGCTGATGTTGCGTTGTACCGTCAATGCCTTTAAAAATCATGGTGATAAGAATCTGTTAGCTATTTTTGTGGCCTCGATCGTCGGTGTCGGGTTATTTTATGGGCCGGGACTGTTTTACGGTGAACATTCCAGTCTTTCTGTGATGGAATACTGGCGTTGGTGGGTGGTACACCTTTGGGTTGAAGGTTTCTTTGAAGTGTTTGCCACCGCGGCTTTAGCGTTTATTTTCTACAATCTGGGCTTAGTCAGTCGTCGGAACGCCACGGTTGCTTCATTGCTTTCCGCCAGCCTGTTTTTAGTCGGCGGTGTACCCGGTACGTTTCACCATTTGTATTTCTCAGGCACGCCGACTTCCGTTATGGCGGTCGGTGCCGTATTTTCCGCGTTAGAAGTGGTTCCGTTGGTGTTATTGGGACACGATGCTTATGAACATTGGTCTTATCAACATGCGGCATCGTGGGCAAAACGTTTGCGCTGGCCGCTAATGTGCTTTGTCGCGGTGGCTTTCTGGAATATGCTGGGAGCGGGGGTATTCGGTTTCTTAGTCAATCCGCCGATCTCCTTATTCTATATTCAAGGACTTAATACCACCGCTGTCCACGCGCATGCGGCGTTATTCGGTGTATATGGTTTCTTGGCGTTGGGCTTTATTTTATTGGTTGCCCGCTACTTGAAACCGGACTTTGAATTTAATGAAAAGGCGATGAGTTATGGCTTCTGGGCATTAAATTTAGGATTAGCATTGATGATTGCGGTTAGCTTATTGCCGGTCGGTATTTATCAGGCGGCGGCAAGTATTAAATACGGTTTATGGTACGCAAGAAGTGAAAGCTTTATGCAGCAGGATTTCCTGGCTGTTCTGCGTTGGTTAAGAATGATTGGTGATGTTGTGTTAATTACCGGTGCATTATTAGTTACCTCACAGATTGCCCGCTTAACGTTTAAGTCAAATAATAGCTGATCTTAATCGCAACAAGCCCTTTAACCGAATGATTAAAGGGCTTGTTATTTAATTCATGTTCTCTTTGTTATTTTTTCCTTTCACATCAATAATGAATACTTCCGACTGAGACCCTAACCGCATTGGAATGCCCCAGAATCCGTAACCTGAGGTAATAAAGAAATGTCCGTTGCCGATTTTTTCATAGCCGTAACTGAGCCTATATATGGCGGACACTATAAAATTCAGCGGAAATACCTGCCCGTTGTGGGTGTGGCCCGATACCTGGATATCTATAGGTAAGTCAGCGTGCAGTTCTATCTCGGTCGGTCGGTGATCCATGAGAAAAACCGGCAGCTTGGTATTGACCTGCTTGAGTAGGTCAACGGTGCTTGGACGTGACCGTTCCAAATCATCATTACGGCCGACAATCACGAATTCATTATTAATAGTGACTGCCTGATCCCATAACACTTGAATACCGGCACGTTTGATTGCTTGCGCTATGGCTTGTTGAGCACCGAAGAAATCATGGTTGCCCAAAGTGGCGTAAACGCCTAGCGGAGCCTTCAGTTTGGCTAGATGTGGCTGCATATTCTCCGCCCGATAAGCAAGCAGGTTGTCGTCCATAATATCGCCGGGCAGCAAAATGAGATCGACTTTTTCCCGGTTGAAAATATCCGCCAGTTGATCCAGTTGTTTGCCGCCGAATAATTTACCCAGGTGCAGATCGCTGGCAACACCGATTCGCAAAGGTTTTAACGTTTTATCTATGCCGATTTCATAATGTACCACCTTAGGCACATAGGCATTATACAGGCTCATAGCAAAGATAGCGGCTAATATAACCGGATAAGCAAGCTTTAAAGTACGATCGGTTTTCTGAGCATTCTTGTTGCGACGGAACAACCATGAAACCCACTTTAATAGGATAGCCGTAAAAGTGGCATACAGCAGAAAAATCGAGATCGCTGCGCTTAAACGGTACATGGGATAAATGCGAAATACGGTTGCCAGAATGATCGTGTTCGTTATCAGAAAGATTACGACAAAAGAAAATCGTTTAGTTTTGGTACTCAGATTAAATAACCAAGCCAATGAACGGTTAAATACGATAATGAAAAGCTGTAGGGTAATTGTAATAATGACAAAGGTAATGTAATGACGCATTTCCACCTAATTTTCCTGAGAGGGTTGCAAAAATGCGGAAAATGACACCGCACTTTCCGCATAATTTTATATTATTGATTGTCGAATGTTATTTTGTTTCGGTATTATCTATGTATTTTCTATGACCTTGGGATAAAAATGACCAAAGTATGGCAAACACGATTGCAATACCGACTAAAGCCAACATGTGAAGAAATATATCACCTAGATATATTCCGTCCAATATGGGAACCGTATTTATTATGTCGTAATTTGTCCAAATAAACTGCAGCATGAAAACCCAAATTCCCCAAGTAATGAGATCTAAGACTAAACTTTTTAGTTTAAGTTTCCAGCTCAAATTACGTTTCTTAATAATCATTAATTTCTGTAATTGTGTACTTGCCATAATTATACTCCTCTATCTGGGCTTGTCCAAACTGCCTGTTTAGACTTATTTCTGAAAATAGCTCTAGGAATGCCGAATAGTAATGTAATGGTATTAAGTAACCAATATCCCCACGGATACCAAATACACGGGAACGCGTAGCGAATTAAGCCTTTTTCATAGCGGCTATCAATATATAAACTAATTAAGCACTGCAGGAAGAATGTGGTAAATAGAATTACCAGGCTTGGTTTAAAAATCTGGAAACTAAAAATATGGTTAAAGTCAGCTTCCAGCACAAAATTAATTATGCCGATAAATAACGCTATAATAAGTAATATTGCCCACGAGGCGGTAATAAAATATTCTACATACATCGGCCATAAACGACGATTTCTTAAACGCCATACTTGAGAAAAATATTTTATGATGACTTCCGCTCCACCTTGAGCCCAACGTAAACGTTGCTTAAATAAACCTAGGATTCGTTCCGGCATAAGCACCCAGCATAAGGCGCGAGGTTCATAATAAATATTGTAGCCGGAGGTTTGGATTTTCCAACTCACATCAATATCTTCCGTGATCATGTTCGTACTCCAGCCGCCTATCTCTTTTATTATGTCGGTACGGAATAAACAGCATACCCCGGAGACGGTAAAAATAGTGCCCAATAAGCTTTGTGCCCGTTTGATTAACCCAATAATGGCACTGAATTCAGACACTTGTAAGCGACCTAAAATAGTACTGCGATTACGCACGCGAGGATTTCCCGTCACCGCGCCGTAGGTCGGGTTTTGCTCAAGAGCCTGTACCATGTAATTGATGGCGGCGTAGTCAAGAATGGCGTCTCCGTCAATACAGGCGACATATTTTCCTTTGGCAACCGTTAATGCGTTATTCAACGCGCTGGCTTTCCCACCGTTTTTTTGATGAAGAGCAATAATGCGCACATCCTTTTTTGCCCAGCGATCAATAATTTCTCCCGTATTATCTTTACTGCCGTCATTAATGAGGATTACTTCATATTTCGGATAATGCAGGCTTAACAGATGAGGTATGGCTTCATCTAAATTAGCGGATTCGTTGTAACATGGCACCATGACGCTGACCATAGGAACTTGGGCTTGATCCATGTTTTTAAAATCCAGCAGGCTTGTTCTCTTCTCTTTAAAAATAAAGTAAACCAAACCGGCGAGAGCCCAATACACCGCCATGACGGCAGGGTAGAGGAATACAAACAGACCTAATAGTTCATATATCGTATTTTTCATAAAATACCTCAATATACCGTTTATACTAATTATCTTCTGGTTGGATTTGTATTAACGGAAACATAAGGTTTTATAGTTTTTAAGTCCGGCTGATTTTTAATAAAGTTATCAGGATAGTAACCGAAACTATAAAATCCGTTTTGTTCGAGTAATTTAATCCAGCTGATTAATTCTGATTCCGGAATTGACTTATCTGTATTCCAATTAAAAAGTTGGAAGTCAAATATGACTTTCTTCGCAGGAATTTTAGCTTGTTTAATTGTTTCTATTACAGACTTCAACCGGCTAATTGCTTCATCGGAGGATAATGCATGATTTCCCGCATATGGATCAATCAGAAGTACCGTGTAATTATTATGCTTAATTGATTCATTAATCCGTTGCAGAAAATCTGCGGTTTGTTGTCCGTCCAAATTAAGGTAAATAGCCTGTGCGATTTTTAATCCGTAATATCCGGTTTGGAAATAAGGTTTAATTTCTTCTAATGCGAGCTTATGATAATTATAGTTTGATTCGGTATGCCGTGACATCACCGGGCTGAATATCACTCCGTCAAACTTCGCGTAGAATGATAAATCATTGTAAAGTTTCTTTGTGTGATTTATATCGGTGTCATTTGTCACTGCCGGCAGCCAGGCATAAACCGATACATCCACCCGCGAACGCAGCTGCCATGACAATTGGCCGAATAAATCCGCCACAAGTTTTCCTTGCGAGGTAGGGAAGTAATAGCCTTCTGCTTGTCCGTCATGATTAGTATCGGAATAAGCCTGCAGATAAACGGTATTGACACCCAAATCGTAAATTCGCTGAATAAGTTTATCAATGTTGTTTTTCTGCTGTATAGGATCCTTCGCGTAGATATTATCTAAACGGACATTAATAACACGCTGTATAATATGTTCATCATGAATACTGTGGTGCAGATACTCGGATATAGTGGATACTTCCGTTTCCTGGTCGAGCAACAGGCGTCCGACATGTTTATCACCCACTTTATTTATCTTTTCACCGTTTAGTGAAAAGTGATGAGTCATACCGTTGTTCGCCGCCGTTTCGACATCAACCTGATTAAATTGACCGTAAGGCCACACCATAACGCGAGGTTTTTCACCGGTGTGTTTTTTTATTTCGGCAACGGATGTAGCAAAATCCCGCTGAATGCGCTGAGCATATTGCGTTTTGCTTTCATATTTACCGTTTTGGTAACGCGGAGCAAGTACCGCCGGAATCTGGCTGCCGCCGGGATTAGCAATTACGCCGTAATGCGATGCCGCGGTATGTGAAGCGATTTCCACTAAGCCGCTGTCGCGCATTTCGCGAACTTTTGCCCAGGTCGTGAATGCCGTGCGGGCCAGCTTGGCATTTGTACCGTAAGGCACGGTTTTTGTCGTCGCGCCTACCCAGCTTGTGACGGGGGCAAAAACGGCAGGATAATTATAAGCTTTCAGCAATGGATAAATGGTATCGTACATGCTCTCATAGCCGTCATCAAAGGTAAGCAGTACCGCTTTGTCCGGCAATTCCGCTTTGCCTTGTTCCGCATCCACTACTTGCTGCCAGCTGATTATGTTGTAGCCGTTCTCTTTCAGCCAGTTAAAATGATGAATTAATGTCTGGGCGGAAATGCTCTGCGGCACATAGAATTTCTTATCGGCGGGAGCACTTTCATCTATAACGGAATGATAAGCCAATACGCCGTACTGATCTGCCGCGTGAGCCCCAAACAAAACAAGTGAGGCTGAAAGTGCGGTGATAAATTTGAGAGTTTTTAAATTCACTGTAAATTCCCTCGCGTTAAAATGTAACGGATAAATTCAGGTTGCCGAAATTATTGTATTCCGCATAACCGTCGTACATATTGCGTTTTCGACCGATTTCATAGGATGCGTTAATTTTCTTGCTGATACGCCACTCCTGCCCGTAACTGATTGACCAGGTTTTTTCACTGGCATCAAACTGAATGGTCTCCTTATTATTTACATCCTTTTTTTGATAGTCGATTGCCAGTAATGACCGAAGGTACCACGCACGTGATGGGTGAATGCCAGTCCGTGGTCAAGCGGTTGCGTATAGCTGATATCCGCCCCGAATTCCATGCTGCGGCTGTTCAGCGGATTGTAGTACCACGCGTCTTTTATATCCCGGTTACGGACATAGTCAAAACGCAATGTATTGGCGATGTCCCAGCGATCGTGGGTATAGCTGTTTAGGTTCCCAACGATGGAGGCGGTTTTACGCAAATTGCTGTCATCAAATTTCATCCAGTTTGCATCGACGTCAATACTGAAAAGATCCTGGTAAGTGTAGGTCGCTCCCAAACCGATATCTTTGGTATAGACATTTTGATATACCGCCTTAACGGGAGTATCAGCCCCGTTACGCGCCGTATTCAGATTAAAACGCCAGTTTTGATTGAGTACATAATTAAGGTTCAGCGTAATATAAGGTTTATTTTTTAACTTCTGGTAATTGCTAGAATTGTTTGAATCCTGTTCATTGTCGTCGGATTGTATGTTCAAACGTTTCTGGCTGAGTTTAAGGTTTTTCCCCGCTTCAACGGTTGCGGTTAACGGATAGAAATTTAATTCGGTACCGATACCGAGACGTTGTAATCTGAAATTACGTTCAAATTTTGCATCAGGTGAATTATTTGATGAATAATGCAGATAAATATCATGTCCGTCTTCCGTTTTAGGAGAATAGAGATAATATTCCTGATTGACCTCATTACCAAAGGCTGGTTTTTGATCACTATTTAATGAAGTGCGGTGTGATACGCCATAAGACGCAATAAAACGAGCCGCCCGAACTTGTTCATAATCGTTTAGCAGGCCTTTATTCGATTCTTTTTGCTCGGCGTTAAATCGATTAATAATTTGACTTGCCGAGTGAATATCTCTTTTATCTAATGCGATTCTGGCCATTGCCGACTGATAACTCTGCATATTGGACTGTAACATATATTCTTTTGCCGTTGCGGCTAAAGCCGTGGCATCGTCAAAATTATTGCGGGAACGCTCAACATCACTCATTGCCAGCAAAACCCAAGGATCACCCGGCGTCACATTAGTTAAACGATCATTTAACAAGTCTAATGCCGCACCTTTTTCCCCACGCCATGATAAGATATTCGCCTTGCTATACAGCTTCTGATCTAAATCGGGATTAACCCGTCTTGCCGTTTGGGTGTAGTCCAGAATGAACGGCGTATCGCTGATTTGGTCGATATATTGTTCGGCATCTTCATAATAACCCGCGTCGGAAGCAGCGTTAGCCAATTTATATAATAATGAAGAGCTGATTGACTTATTGGCGGAATTTGCTTTTTGTTGGTCCGCCAGTTCACGATAAACCGTCAATGCGGTGTAAGGCGAACCGGAGGCCAGCATTGCATCGGCATAAGCTTCTTTTACATAATTCGGTACAGAACTTGCTCGGCTTAATTCCGCGTAATCACGCCGTACATCCGCGTAATAATTTAAACGGCTTGCCAGCACAAGATGATCCTGTAACGCCTGTTGATGCAATAGGGAATTCGGCTCAGACTGATTGATAATTTCACTGAGCTTGTGATAATTCTGTTGCAGTTGCTGCCGGGTTACCGTTTTTCCCTTTGTATTACCGATTACCGTATTGTGTTCGTACCATTGGCGATCCTGTTGAGTAAAGAGACCGGGATAATTGTTAATAATGCTTTCTTGCAATGGTAAAACGGAATAACGGGCCGCTAAGCGGTAAAGTTGTAGAACCAGTTTATCGTTATGAGGATCCTGAGCCAGCATTTTTTGATAACGCCCCAATTTAGCCATATCCGCTTCGGTCAGATCTTCCAAATAATTCATTGCCTCTTGATAACCGCTGTCAGCTCCGAATTTTGCCTTGTAGGTTTTCAGATGGGCCCGGGCTTGAGCGTATTGCCGTAGTTCAATTTCCACCAAAGCGCTTCCTAGCCAACCGGCCGTATTATTCGGCATCTTAGTGCGAAGTGCGGTGTAAATTTCAAGAGATTTTGCCGGTTGTTTTTGATTTCGATAAGCGCGCCCAAGATTTTCCAGTTCATTGGCCGAAAAGCTTCTTATATCGCAAGTCGGACAGACTTCGGTCGCTTCCTGAAAGCGGGATTTTTTCATCAATAATGCGATAAGATCATCGCGCACTTTAGGATCTTTGGTTTGTTGATAAAGTTTATTGAGCTGAGGGATCGCTTGTTCAAGCTGAACATCCCCTTCACGAGAAAATAAAATGATTTTTTCTCTTTGTGCATCAATCGGAGAAGCTGCATGAGCAGAAGTACCTAAACTGATGGATAACACAGTCAGGGCTATATAACTTAATTGTATTTTCATAAAACGAAAACCTAATTATTTAGCTAAAACTATAAATCTTCAGGTAAGAGAGTTAATAGACCTCTTACCACTTGCATAAAAAAAGCCCTTATCTTCAAAGGGCTTAGGTTATAAAAAATTAATAAATATAAAATTGGTGCTCTGGGCGAGACTTGAACTCGCACGACCTGCGGTCACCACCCCCTCAAGATGGCGTGTCTACCAATTCCACCACCAGAGCATTAAAAATTCAAATATCGGGTTAATTGCGGTTATTATTGGGGAATATCAGCGTTTTTATTTTCTACCGCAGGTGCAGCCTGCTGCTGTTGTTGCTGAACCTGCTCAGCAGCCTGAGATAAATCGTCAAATTTACCTTGCTGAACGTTATTACGGTGAGAGTTGATATTTCCGAGTGCTAAACTGATAATGAAGAAAATGGTTGCCAAAACAGCCGTAGTCCGCGATAAAAAGTTCGCGGAACCCGCCGAACCGAATACCGTACCTGACGCACCGCCGCCGAATGACGCGCCGGCATCCGCGCCTTTACCTTGCTGAAGCAAGATAAACCCGATGATTGCGATCGAAACAAGTAAATAAATAACTAATAAGGCTTGATACATTTTTCTTCTCTAGTTGCTAAACGCAATAAAATAAAACGGTGCTGATACTATAGGAAAATTGCTCCAGGTGCAAGCGATTTTCGGTTGAACATGGCTAATTGTTGTAAATTTAGTCGTCGCCGGAAACTGTTATTGCCGCTTTTTTTGTTCGTGCCGTTCGTTTTTTTGTGTTGCTTGTATGAGCCTGACGAGAGCCGTCCGCGGTGTTTTGCCGTAACTGACCCAGCTGTCTTAAGGCGGGAAAATTGACAAATCGCACCAACTCGGGCAGTGATTCGGTCAAACGGTGCATAAATTGGCTGTAACTAATCTGTTTACGACTAATACCGTCAAGCTGCGACTCCCACTGTGCCGTCATATCGGGTTGGGTGGCAATGTCGGGTAAGGCCTGAATCAGGATTCTGCCCGCTTCACTGCTGTGGATGTTGCGCCCTTTTTTATATAGAAAACCGCGTTTGAACAATAATTCAATGATGCCCGCCCGGGTTGCTTCCGTGCCTAGTCCGTCGGTTTCCCGCAGAATTTTTTTTAATTCCTTATCTTGCACAAAACGGGCAATGCCTGTCATGGCGGACAATAGTGTCGCGTCGGTAAAGGGTTTCGGCGGCTGTGTTTTTTTACTGAGGATTTCACCCTTTTCACAGAATAATTGCTGACCTTTTTTTACCACCGGCAGCGGCGGCTGTGACTGTTCGTCGTCATCTTCTTTGCCCAGCAATTCTTTCCAGCCCGCGGTTTGCAGGTTACGGGCCTGTGCCACGAAGTTACCGCCGGCAATCTCTAGCCCGATTTTACTTTTGCGGTATTCCGCGTCGGGGCAGAACTGCATTAAATATTGGCGTGCGATAAGACGGTAAATATTACGTTCCTGCAAGGTTAAGCTTACGGGGCGATTTTTTGCCGTAGGGATAATGGCGTGATGAGCCTCCACTTTTTTGTCGTTCCAGCAGCGGTTTCTTTGTTCGGGATTGACAATGGCGGGCAAAGGCTGATATTCCGCGGCGTGAACGGAAACGGCGTTCAGTACCGCTAAACGATCGGCAAAATGTTCTTCAGGCAGATAGCGGCAGTCGGAACGGGGATAGGTAATTAATTTGTGGGTTTCATACAGCCGTTGGCAGCAATCCAGTACTTCTTGTGCCGACATGCTGAAACGTTTTGCCGCATCGATTTGTAATGCGGAGAGAGAATAGGGCAGCGGCGCGGTTTCTTTTTCCCGTTTGTCCACATATTCCGTCACGGTGGCTGGCTGTCCGCTGATACGTTTTACCACGTTTCCCGCCAAAGCACGGGAAAGCACGCGACCATCCTCATCCTGATAGTCTTCACAGGCTTTGCTCGGCTGCCACAGGGCGGTGAACGCTGTAACGGGAGGCAAAAGTGCGGTGTCGTTTTCGCGAGTTTTTTCGTTCTCCCGCACATGAGCCAGCACCTCGAAGAAATCCTTAGGCAGAAAGTGTTCAATCTCCGCGTCACGCCGTACGATCAGCCCCAGCACCGGCGTTTGCACTCGTCCCACGGACAGCACGCCGTTATAACCCGCCTGGCGGCCGCGAATGGTGTAGGCTCGTGTCATATTAATGCCGTACAGCCAGTCCGCCCTTGCGCGCGCTAACGCCGAGGTAGCTAAGGGGATGAAATGATTATTCGGCTGTAATTTGCCGACCGCTTTTTCCACCGCGTTCGGATTGAGGTCGCTCACCAGACAGCGTTGGATTCGGTTGCGTTTATCTGTGGTCAGATTAGCGTAATTCAACACCTCGTCCACCAGCAGTTGCCCTTCGCGATCGGGGTCGCCCGCGTTAACCAGTTCATCGGCCTGATGAATGAGTTGTTCGACGATTTTCAGCTGTTTCGCCACTTCTTTGCGGGGAATCATTTGCCATTTGTCGGGTACGATCGGCAAATGTTCCAATCTCCATTGCTTGAAGGCGGGATTGTAGGCGTCGGGCTCCGCCTGTTCCAGCAAATGCCCCACGCACCAGGTTACATAGTCGTTGTCGCCGCATTGGATAAAACCGTCGCCGCGCCGGTGCGGCTTGGGCAGCACGTCGGCAATGGCCCGGGCGAGGCTAGGTTTTTCGGCAACAAATAATCGCATTAGCAGGTATCCTGTAAAATTAAAAGTGCGGTAGATTGTACCTCACTTTTACTTCGGGTCAACGGCCGCGGGCCCGAATGATTACGAACGGGCCACATTAGTACCGGCAAAGGTTTGACAGACAGGCATAATCTCAATGCGATTGATATTCACATGCGGCGGTTGTTGGTAAATCCATAACACCGCATTGGCGATATCTTCGGGCTGTATGGCCTGCGCGCCTTTATACACGTTCGCCGCTTTTTCGTCATCACCTTTAAAGCGCACATTGGAAAATTCGGTGCCACCGCATAAGCCCGGTTCAACATTGCTGACCCGGATAGCGGTACCGGCAAGATCCGCCCGCAGGTTCAGACTGAACTGTTTAACGAAAGCTTTGGTCGCTCCGTACACATTGCCACCCGGGTAAGGATAGGTACCGGCGATAGAGCCGAGGTTGATAATACATCCTTGGTTGCGGGCTACCATATCCGGCAGAATTTTACGGGTGAGGTAACTTAATCCGATAATATTGGTATTGATCATGGTGAGCCAATCCGCAAAGTTTACTTTATAGGCGGGCTCCAAGCCCAACGCCAACCCCGCATTGTTCACCAGCAAATCGATTTCCGTCCATTCCGGCGGCAGCGAAGCAAGTGCGGTGTCGATTTGCCGAGTTTCGGACACATCCATTTGCAGCGGATAGAATTTATCGCCCAGCCGGGTTTTGAGTTCCTGCAATTTATCCAAACGGCGGGCCGCGCCAATCACCGTATAGCCCGCGTTGACAAAAGCGGTGCAAATAGCTTTGCCGAATCCGGCGGAGGCTCCGGTTACTAATATTGTCATAACAATCTCCTTAATCTAATGAAGTCAGATAATTTTTACCTAACAGTTGCATTTGTCGCAGCACCCATGCTTGTTTTTTACGTACATAATAGCCGGGTCTGTTCACTTTATAAATTATCGGATTCGGCAGCACGGCGGCGAGCAATGCCGCCTCGGATTGAGAGAGCTTTTTCGCCGGTTTTTTAAAATAAAACCGGCTTGCCGCTTCAACACCGAAAATGCCATCGCCGAATTCCGCGATATTCAGATATACCTCAAGGATTCGGCGTTTTGACCACAAGCCTTCCAACAGTAGCGTAGTCGGCACTTCCAGCCCCTTGCGCAGCCAGCTTTGTTCATGCCATAAATAGAGATTTTTTGCCGTCTGCTGGGAAATGGTTGAACCGCCTCGAATACGTTTGGAACGTTCATTATGAACAAAGGCGCTTTTTATCGCGTTAATGTCGAAGCCATAATGATAAGGGAATTTCTGATCCTCCGCCGCAATCACCGCCAACTGCATGTAGGGTGAAATATCTTCAAGGCTAACCCAATTATAGCGACTATCATAATGAAAGTCTCCTTCCAGCCAATGCGATAGTTTTTGCTGCGCCATATAGGCGGAAAAGGGAATCGGCACAAAGCGGAAAAATACGGTCACACCGACGGCAGCCAGTGTAAAAGTCAGAAAAATAACACCGCACTTTTTGCCGAGCAATTTCGCTAAGCGGCAGAAAATGCCGAAAGGAAATTTATGCTTGTTTTTTTTCATCAATTTGCTGTTTTACCCATTGCATAAATTCCGGAGGCATCAGTTTGATCATATTGGAACCACGGGTAATGGTGGCGGCGCTGGTATTCAGATTTTGCTGAATTTCCCGCTGCGGCGTGTTTTTGTCCAGCAGCTGTCCGACGATTTGTAGGCGTAACCCCACGGCGTCACGCTCGTCGGCGGTTAATAATAAGGTCAGCAGTTCCTGTTCCTTCCCTTGTTCAAAGGCAGTACGCAGTGTTTCGATAAATGTCGTCCATTGTTGCATATTGCGGCTGATATACATAGTTTGTCCTCATTGGTTGGGACGTATTTTCACCTTGCTACAAGGCAGGTTAAGAATGTGTCCCCTTATACTATTAAACTAGTATAATCTATTATATTCCTGTTGGGAAAAGATTTGCGCCGATTTTCCCTGCAAAATTTGATAATAGATATCGTAAGCCAATACGTTCTGCACATAGCCGCGGGTTTCATAAAACGGAATCGAGGCGACGAATTCCGCTAAATTCAGACGGTTATTGCTGGTTGCCAGCCATTGGTTAACGCGATTGGCGCCGGCGTTATAAGCCGCCGCAATCAGAATACGGTTATCGCCGAATTTATCGGCTAATTCCTGTAAGTGAGCGGTGCCGAGCATAATATTATTAAACGGATCAAACAGTTGGTTTTCATTGCTGTAAGGCAGTTGGGCCTTTTGCGCGGTGAGTTTCGCCGTGCTCGGTAGCAGCTGCATTAAACCGCGGGCGTTGGCGCTGGAGCTGACGTAAGGTTTCCAGGCACTTTCCTGACGGGCAATAGCCATGGCGAAGGTACGGCTGATATTTTTGCCTTGCAGTAGCAAATCAAACCAGTCGGCATAAGCATTCGGCAGGCGTAGCGCGATATTATCCCAGGCTTTGGCCTGAATGGTGCCTTCCACTTGCAGATCGAACCATTGCTGCCGGGCGGCATATTGGGTGAGGGCGATTTTTTCTGCGGCGGCGCCGCGGGCCAATAATGCCGCCCATTCCCGGTTCATATCGGCGATATTATTCAGCCGGCGCAATTCACCGATACGCGCCAGTTCGGCAGCATAACGCACTGTTACTACAGGCTGTGAAAGTGCGGTGCTGTTTTTGCCGGTTTTTATTGAGTTCTGTTCCGGTTGAACCGTTGTTTTAGCCGTCGGTATTTTATAGCTCACGCCTAATTCCGCCGCGGCTAACATGGCGTAAAATCCCCGTTGCCGAGAGAGTTTGGTTAATATTTTGTTCGCCTCCTCCGGCTGATTTTGCGTTTTCAGGCCCTGCGCCCGCCAGTATTGCCATTCATCGGCATTTTGTTTTTCAGCGGAAAGCAGCGTAAGCCAAGGCCGGTAATCCGCTTTGGAGCGGATTGCCATACGAATGCGGCGTTCGGTCAGCTTATCGTCTTTTAGCCGTTGTAATTCTTGATCACGCCATTGCTGTAGCGCGGCATTTTCGCTGTCGAACATTCTGGTTAAATAGAGGATTTCCCATTGATCCGTTTGTTGTTCGGTTAAATTGAATTTGTTCGCCCAAGCGATAAATTGCCGAATTTGCCCGGAGGGATCTTGTTTATCATCCGCCTTCAGAGTTTTGATATAAGCAGGCATAATTGCGGCTAAGATGCGTTTATCGGTATCGTTATTCGGCGATAACTTGTTAATATTAAACGGATTATTGGATACGGTGAGTTTCTGTGGATTTTTTTGTAAATCCAATAAATTGGTCAGCCAGTTTTTCAATTCGAGTGTGGCCGCCTGATTTTGTAGGTGTATAAGTAAACCAACATTCTTTTGCTCGAAAGCCAGCAGTGCGCGCTGTCGCATTAAATCCGCGCTCAGGCCGCCGTTTGCCGCCCATTGGGCGAGAACGGGATCACATTGTTTCGGCAGGCTGTTGCCCGTGAGCCATAGTTTTTTTAAATCAGCCTGCGGCAGAGAGAAAAGCGCGGTGTTTTTTTCGCTTACTTTTGTATTTTCCAAGCTGATGACCGGCAGCACCGGCGCCGTGCCGAGTTTCGCCTGCATTATTACGCATTGTGTTTGTGTATCGGTCGGTAGTTCTGCCGCATTGTCCAGAATCGGCCGCCAGTTCCGTTTCTCCGCCTGCTGTAACAACCATTGTTTGAGGAAGTTTTTTGCCGGCGGAAAATCGGCATGCCGTTGTTGATAGGCTTTCGCTTCGGCGAAGCTGAGCGAAGCTTTGTAGGCGTTGAGTAACTGATATTCCGCATAAGGGTAGAGCGGATAATCACGAATTCCGGCTAATAGGCTTTTGACGATTTGCCGGGTTGCTTCGCTTTGCGAGGCGGCAAGCAGCTGCATTGCCTTTTGATAGGTGGCCCGTTGTTGTTCCAGTTTGAGAGTCGTATGAACAGCCGGCGATTCCGCTGTGGATTCCGCCGCCGTGGCCGAAATGGTGAGACCTGTGGTGAAAAGGGTTAGCGCAATGGCAATCTGAGTTTTCATATTGTTCCTTGTTATGTTTTGGCGTGCAGATACGGACCGATCGTGCAAAGTTTGACCGCGCTTCGGCTGAAAAGTGCGGTGTTGTTTTTGCGAGTTTTAGTGATTTTTCCGACGGTTAAGATTTTCGCTTCAATTTGCAGGCCTGCATAATGGATACCGCTAATTCTTCCACCGACTGATGTGTGGTGTTGGTGTAGGGAATTTGATAGCGGCGGAACATGGCCTGTGCCTCCAGCACCTCGGAACGGCAGGTTTTGATATCGGCGTAACTGGAATCGGGACGGCGTTCCTGCCGAATGTCGTGCAGGCGGTCGGGTTTGATGGTTAAACCGTAGAGTTTATGACGATAAGGTTTGACCATGCGGGGTAAGTCGGTCGAATTGAGGTCTTCCGGGGTGAGCGGATAGTTAGCGGCGCGAATACCGTATTGCAATGCCAGATAGAGACAGGTAGGGGTTTTGCCGCTGCGGGAAACGCCCATGAGAATCACATCCGCATCCCGCAATTCTTTATCGGATATGCCATCGTCATGATTGAGGGCGAAGTTAACCGCTTCCATGCGTTCATCATAGCGGGCGATATTACGCACCCGACTGACCACTTGGTGGCTGGCGGTGGCTCCCAATTCTTTTTCCAGTTTAACCAGAAAGGTATCAAAGAAATTGAGCAGCACCCCTTTGCTGGATTTCAGAATTTCCCGGATTTCCTGATTGACTACGCTCATAAACAGAATCGGTGGATGGGTGGATTTTTCCGCGGTGCGATTGATGGTTTCGACCAGCTTGTAAGCTTTTTCCGGCGTATCAATGAAAGGAAAAGTACTGCGTTTGAATTGAATGTCGGCAAATTGTTCCAGTAACGCATTGCCGAGATTTTCCGCGGTGATCCCGGTGCGATCGGAAATAAAAAATGCATAACGGGTAATCGACATAGTGAATCCTTGTGACAAGAAGTGAAAAATTGGGCGGTCGCCCCCCCCAATTTTGTTTATGAGGCAAATAGCTATTTTTTGCCGTTTTCCGCTAAATACAACCAAGTTTCGATGACGGTGTCGGGATTGAGTGAAATGGTTTCGATGCCTTGTTCCACCAGCCATTGGGCGAAGTCAGGATGATCGCTCGGCCCTTGTCCGCAGATCCCCACGTATTTACCCTGCTTGCGGCAGGCCCCGATTGCCATACTGAGCATAGCTTTTACCGCCTCGTTACGTTCATCAAAGGTGCCGGCGATTGGACCGCCGCTATCACGATCTAAACCGAGTGTGAGCTGGGTCATGTCGTTTGAGCCGATAGAGAAACCGTCAAAATATTGTAAAAACTGCTCGGCAAGCACCGCGTTACTCGGTAATTCGCACATCATAATCAGACGCAAACCGTTTTTACCGCGTTCTAACCCGTTGGTTTTTAACACTTCAAGCACTTGGCGGGCTTCGTTGAGGGTGCGTACAAACGGAATCATCACTTCCACATTAGTGAGCCCCATTTCATCCCGTACCCGTTTAATGGCACGACATTCCAAGGCAAAGGCGGCCTGAAAATCTTCAGAAACATAACGGGCCGCTCCACGGAATCCCAGCATTGGGTTTTCTTCGTGCGGTTCGTATAAATCACCGCCCAGCAAGCCTGCATATTCGTTGGATTTAAAATCGGACATACGCACGATGGCTTTACGAGGGTAAACCGAAGCGGCAAGGGTCGCTACGCCTTCGGTAATTTTATCCACATAAAAATCAACCGGTGACGCATAGCCTGCAATGCGTTCCGTGATTTCTTCCTGCAAATCATTGTCAAGCTGATCAAATTCAAGCAACGCCTGCGGATGAATACCGATTTGGCGGTTGATAATAAATTCCATGCGGGCTAAACCGATACCTTGGCTTGGCAGACCGGAGAATGAAAACGCCAATTCCGGGTTACCTACGTTCATCATAATTTTTACCGGTGAAGCAGGCATATTATCCAGTGCTATATTGCTCACGTTGACCTGCAATAAACCGCGATAAATCAAGCCGGTATCACCTTCGGCACAAGATACGGTGACTTCCTGACCATCGCTGAGCAGTTCGGTCGCATTGCCGCAGCCCACCACCGCAGGAATGCCCAGTTCACGCGCGATAATCGCCGCGTGGCAAGTGCGTCCGCCGCGGTTGGTGATAATCGCTGACGCCCGTTTCATGACGGGTTCCCAATCCGGATCGGTGATATCGGCAACCAGTACATCACCCACCTGTACCTGATCCATCTCGGCCGCATGAGTGACCAGGCGTACTTTGCCTTGCCCCACTTTTTGCCCGATAGCACGACCTTTGAGCAGAACATGGCGTTCGCCCTCGAGCGTGTAGCGTTGTAGATTGTTACCTTGATTTTTTTCCTGTGATTTCACTGTTTCGGGACGGGCTTGCAGAATATAGAGTTTACCGTCAATGCCGTCGCGGCCCCATTCGATATCCATCGGGCGACCGTAATGCTGTTCGATAATCACCGCATATTGAGCCAATTCGGTAATTTCTTCATCACTAATGGCAAATTGACGACGCTGTTCTTCCGGCACGTCCACTACTTGTACGGATTTACCCGCCTGAGCCTGTTCGGTAAAGATCATTTTGATCTGTTTTGAACCCAGTGTTTTACGCAAAATTGCCGGACGACCGGCGGCGAGTGTCGGTTTGTGTACATAAAATTCGTCAGGATTGACGGCCCCTTGCACCACGGTTTCGCCCAAACCGTAAGAAGCGGTGACAAACACTACATCTTCAAAGCCGCTTTCGGTATCAATAGAGAACATGACCCCGGCGGCACCACTGTCAGAACGTACCATGCGTTGTACGCCGGCAGACAGCGCAACGATATCGTGAGCAAAGCCTTTATGCACACGGTAGGATATGGCCCGATCATTATAGAGTGAAGCAAAAACCTGTTTTATGGCTTCCTTCACATTGGCTAATCCCTTAATATTTAAGAAGGTTTCCTGCTGACCGGCAAAAGAGGCATCAGGTAAATCCTCGGCCGTAGCGGAGGAACGTACCGCTACGGAAATCTGATCGGAACCCGCTTCAGTTATCATTTTCCGCCATGCCTGTTCAATTTCCGTATCCAGTTCATCAGGGAATGGGGTATCTAAAATCCACTGACGGATATTTTTACCTACACGGGCAAGTTCCGTTACATCATCTACGTTTAATTGTGCCAAGGCGGTGGAAATCCGTTCGCTTAAACCGTTATGGGCTAAAAATTTGCGATAGGCTTCCGCCGTGGTAGCAAAGCCATTTGGTACACGAACCCCTTTTCCCGTGAGCTGGCTGATCATTTCTCCGAGTGAAGCGTTTTTCCCACCTACACTCTCTACATCTGTCATTCGTAGGTTTTCAAACCAAATGATATTGTTGTGTGTCATATTGTTACCTTTTGTTGGTTGTTTTTGGGTAAAAGTTAATTAAATGTTAGAATTTTTTCATTCTATTGGTTAATTTCCAAAAAGTCATTTGTTTTTTATATAAAAACCTAATTAAAATTGAAATGCTTATATCAATAAGAGAGGTAAATGCGGATTATGGAATTTTAAACAAGAATTTTGTGATGTTATTTAATGAAAATGCCTTTACTTTGTGACGAGTAAAGGCATTTTTTATAAAGTGTTGGTTTGAGCTAAGGTGTCATGCTGCATACAGCCGATATATCGTACTGACTTTGCTTAAAAACCTTCTTCAAAATCTTCTTTTTCCGCTACTTTAACCTGCATGTGTTCACGATCTAAACCGAGATCAAAGGCGATAGCGATTGCCACGAAAATGGAAGAATAGGTACCGAATCCGATCCCGATTAATAACGCCAATGAGAAACTATAAATCGCGGAGCCACCGAATAATAGCAGAGAAATCACCACAAACAGGGTAGTGACCGATGTCATGAGGGTACGTGATAAGGTTTGCGTTAAAGAAATATTAATAATTTCTTCCGACGATAACCGACGGATTTTACGGAAATTTTCCCGCACACGGTCGAATACCACAATACTATCGTTTAATGAATAACCCACCACGGTGAGAATTGCGGCAACGAATGTGAGGTCGATTTCGATCTCAAGGAATGAGAAGACACCGAGCGTGACGATTACGTCATGCGCTAAAGCCAGTACGCCGCCCAAGCCTAAACGCCATTCAAATCGCATACCTACATAGACGAGCAGCATAATAAGCGTGGCAAGAGTGGCATACACCGCGCCTTCCGCCAATTCTTTACCGACATTCGGACCAACAAATTCAATACTGCGGATTTGAATATCCTTATCGATTGAGGTCATCATGCTACGGATTTTGTCGCCGATTTGATTATCACTGTTAGCCGCAGGCAGGCGAATCATCACGTCATTGGCACTGCCCGTCGTTTGTACCAACGGGCTTTCAATCCCGTCTTGTTTCAAAGTGTTGCGGATTTGATTTAGATCCGCCGGTTGCGAAAAGTGAGTATCAATGACCACCCCGCCGGTAAAATCCAGCCCCCAGTTGAAGCCCTTGGTGAAGATAAAGAATAAACAGGTGAGGGTTAATATAACCGAAAAAATATAGCCGAATTTACGTAAGCTCATAAAGTGAATGAGGTTGAACGGTAATCCGATACCTTTATATTCGTGTTTTTGTTTATTTGTTACAGTCACAGTTTATTCTCCGCTCTAAATGGATAATTTCTCAACTTTGCGTCCGCCGTAAATCCAGTTAACCAGCATTCGCGTACCCGTGATAGCGGTAAACATAGAAATTGCCACACCTAACGCAAGAGTGATCGCGAAGCCTTTTACCGGACCCGTTCCCACCGCGTACAGTACCACCGAGGTAAGAATGGTAGTGAGGTTGGCGTCAAAGATACTGGACCATGCGCCGTTGTAACCTTCATGAATTGCCTGCTGTATCGGACGACCGTTACGGATTTCTTCTTTGATGCGTTCAAAAATCAATACGTTGGCATCCACCGACATCCCCACGGACAAGATAATACCGGCAATACCCGGCATGGTAAGCGTTGCTCCCGGCAATAAAGACATCAAACCGACCACAAGAATCATATTGACACATAGGGCAAGGCTGGCAATAAAACCGAATAGTTTATAGAAAACCAAACAGAATACAATGACGACTGCCAAGCCCCAAAGACCCGCTTTTAAGCCCTGTTCAACGTTTTGAGCACCTAATGACGGCCCCACCGTACGTTCTTCCACGATTTGAATCGGCGCGATCAAGGCACCGGAACGTAATAGCACGGAAAGGTTCTGTGCTTCGGCCGGGCTGTCAATTCCGGTAATCTGGAATTGGCTACCGAAACGTCCCTGAATGGTTGCCACGTTGATCACTTCCTCGTGTTTTTCAAGGATTGGCTTACCGTTTTCATCTTTTTTACCGCTGTCTTTATATTCCACATACAGGGTCGCCATAGGCTTTTTAAGGTTCATGCGGGTGGTGTTCGACATGATTTCACCGCCTTCGCTGTCCAGGGATACGCTTACTTGCGGCGAACCGGTTTGTTGGTCGGCACCTGAATTGGCGTTTGTGATATGTTCACCGCCTAATACCGCCCGTTTATATAAGGCGATCATGTGACCGGCGCGATCAAGTTTTACTTCGGTATCGCTCGGTACAATATTGCGGGCCATGGCATCGGGGCTCACGTTTTGATTGACTAAACGGAATTCGAGAGTCGCCGTTGCGCCTAAAATTTCTTTTGCGCGGGCGGTGTCTTGAATCCCCGGTAGTTCAACTACGATACGTTCGGCGCCCTGACGCTGGATCACCGCCTCGGATACGCCCAATTCTTCCACACGTTTACGCAGAATGCCTAAGTTCTGTTCAATGGCGTTTTCACGTGCTTCATTTAACGCCTGTTCGGATAAGGCGAGCTGAATGGTATTTTCATTCACATCGTTGACGGTTAAATTCGGATGCTGTTTACGTAGCATACGTATGGCGGAAGACAGTTTTTCAGGATCCACCAGGGTAACGCTGGTGCCGAAATCATTGGTATTTTTAATGGCGGAATATTGAATTTTCTCTTTGCGTAATTCCGTACGCAGGCTGTCCTGCAGTTGCTCCTGACGTTTTTCCAGCGCCGTGTTCATGTCCACTTCCATTAAAAAACGGACACCGCCGCGTAAATCCAGCCCCCATTTCATCGGGCTGCCGCCGATATCGCTGAGCCATGCCGGCGTGGAAGGGGCGAGGTTAAGCGCCACGGAATAGGATTGCCCCAGTTTTTCCAGAATTTTGTCCTTGGCTAAAAGCTGGTCATCGGTATTGTTGAAACGGGCCAGAATCGAACCGTTCTCAAGTACAATCGACTTGGCGGCGAGATGATTGCTGTTCAGCACATCCCGCACTTCGTCTAATGTGGCTGAACTCGCCGTGTGCCCGCGGGTTCCCGAAATTTGAACCGCGGGGTCTTCGCCGTAAATATTCGGAAGAGCATATAAAACGCCAATGGCGATCACGAGGATCACCATTAGATTCTTCCATAAAGGGTAACGATTTAACATAGATTTCCCTGTTGGAATAAAAAATTAGAGAGATTTCACAGAGCCTTTCGGTAATACGGCCACGATAAAATCACGTTTGATAGTCACTTCGGTGGTTTCATTTAACGCAATCACAATCATATCGCTGTCGGCGGTGATTTTGGTGATTTTGCCCGCCAAACCGCCGGAGGTTAATACTTCGGTGCCTTTAGCCAATTCCGACATTAATTGACGATGTTCTTTATTACGTTTCGCCTGCGGACGATAAATCATAAAATAGAAAATCAGACCGAAAATGATGAAAATAAATAACATTGACATTGGGCTGCCTTGTTGAGCTTCCATTTTTTGTTCCTTTTGAGTGTGGGTCTGCCGACCGTGGTTGATATTAAAAAGTGGTGGCTAAAATACCATAAATTGCGCCTAATGTGAAAATGATATTGTAACTTGCCTGAAATTTAGCGCTAAAACCGTAGGATTATTTTTCAATTATTATTTTGACGGCATTATCGCACGGTTCGACGGAGATAAACCGATAACCTTCCTTTTCACACAATAGCTCAAAATCCCGTAGCGTGCCGGCGGGATTAAGCAGAATTTCTATCCGGTCATGTTTTTCCAGTTTGCTCAGGGCGTTTTTCGCCATCAGCAAAGGAAGCGGACAAAGATAGGTGGTGAGATCGAGTTGATATTGCATAATCGTGATAAAAGTGCGGTGTCGAAAAACGGAGTTTTTTTATGTGTCGTCTCTTATGAAGATTGCTACTCTTCGGCAAAGCAACGTTCAAAAAGCTTTTTTCAGCACCGCACTTTGTTAAGCCTTTCGCCGTTGCGCCATTTTTTTGCCGATCGGACGCAGCGCCTCTGTGGGGATCAGTTCTTTTCCCATTTGAAACAGCGGCTCTTCCAGTGGAATATGCATATCATAGCCGCGGGTAAACGCAGTGATTAGCTCCAGTGAAATCTCGCCGCGCTGATCTGCCAGCAATTCTTCCAACTGAACACATAGTTTCGCCCAGTTTTCATGTAAGGATTCATGCTGCCGTTCCAATGTTTCAATATCGGCCTGTGCTTGGGGAGCATATTTGAGCAGCAACGGGAAAAAATCTTTTTCCTCGTCTTCATGGTGCAGCGGCGCGGCAACATTAAAATAAGTGATGATTTGCCGCACATCGTTTTTAACCGCCTGATTCACACCGTTTTTTTGTAAATATTCAGGCAGAATCCGTAATTGGCGGCAGAAACGTTTTACCCGCCCGTGGCAGGCGAACAGCATTTCAATCGGCTGTTCCCAGGTGGCGGATTCTTGCGGGGTTAAGTTAATCAAGCCGGTTTTCCTCCGTCGCGGTGTTGACCTAATGATGGCACGGGTTTGCCTATTTTGCTGTAGAATTCCTGCACAAAGGCTTCAAAACGCTGTTCTTCAATGGCTTGGCGGATTTGTCCCATCAAGCGTTGATAGTAACGCAGATTGTGGATGGTGTTCAATCTGGCACCTAAAATTTCGCCGCATTTATCCAAATGATAGAGATAGGATTTGGTGTAATGCTTACAGGTGTAGCAATCACATTCGGGATCAAGTACGCCGGTATCATCGCGGTATTTCGCATTGCGGATCTTGACAATGCCGTTGCTGACGAACAGATGTCCGTTGCGGGCGTTGCGGGTCGGCATTACGCAGTCGAACATATCGATACCGCGGCGCACGCCTTCCACCAAATCCTCAGGTTTGCCTACGCCCATTAAATAACGCGGTTTGTCCGACGGAATTTGTGGTGTAATGAATTCTAAAATGTGGTGCATTTCTTCTTTCGGTTCGCCCACCGCCAAGCCGCCCACCGCGTAGCCGTCAAAGCCGATATTCACCAGCCCTTCAACGGAAATTTTACGTAATTCCTCATAGGTACCGCCTTGAATAATGCCGAACAAAGCATTTTTATTGCCCAGCTCGTCAAAGCGATCACGCGAGCGTTTCGCCCAGCGCAAGGATAATTCCATGGATTGCTTGGTATAATCGAACGTCGCCGGATAAGGGGTGCATTCGTCAAAAATCATTACAATATCGGAACCGAGATCATATTGAATTTCCATAGATTTTTCCGGCGAGAGAAAAATGCGTTCACCGTTAATCGGATTTTGGAATTTCACCCCTTCTTCGCTGATTTTGCGTAATTTACCGAGGCTGAATACCTGAAAGCCGCCGCTGTCGGTGAGAATCGGGCGGTGCCATTGCATAAAGTCATGCAGATCGCCATGCTTGCGCATCACTTCCTGTCCGGGACGCAGCCATAAATGAAAGGTGTTGCCCAGCAAAATTTCCGCGCCCGTGGCCCGCACTTCTTCGGGGGTCATGCCTTTTACCGTGCCGTAGGTCCCCACCGGCATAAAGGCGGGGGTTTGCACGCTGAATTCACCTTGCGAACGGGAAAAGATCATCCGTCCGCGACGGGCGGAGCCGTCGGTGGTTTGTAATTCAAATTTCATCCGGTTTCCTTTTGCAACGAATAAACAGTTCGAAGATAAAGGCGGCATTGTAGCATAAGTTTTGCTGATGGCGGAATGACTATTTAGCTAGGGCGGTTTTGTCCGTCAAGAGAGAAATTTTTTCGGCAATGGTTTCCGGTATTGCCGCCAACACGCTGTCCGCCACCGCCTGCAATGGAGCGAAATTACCGACACAGATCGCGTGTTTGGCATGGTTTAACAGTTCAATATCATTCATATCATTACCGAAAGCGATATAAGGTTGTGAGCCGATGAGTTTGTTTAGCGTCGTATATTTATTGATGTGCTTTGCCGTAATATCAATATTATATAAACCGTTAGAATTACTATGTTCAATAAGATTGATATTTAACCGCGGCAGATTTTCCCGCAGAAAGCGGTAATGAGGTTCAGTTAAATTGAGCAGGATGAGTTTTATCGGCTGCCGAATGGCGGATAAGGGACGATTTTCCGCCAGCCTCGCGGCATCAATTTTATGTTCGATGTCATGTGGCCGGCGGATGCGTTTGCTGTAATGCCAGATATCGTCCGCCAGATAATCCAAATCAAGTTGCTCAATCCATTGCTTTAACTGAGAAAAATCTGCCGGACTGAGATAGTTCCGTGCGGTGATTTGTTGTTCTGCCCGTGTAATTGAACCGTTTCCTCCGATCAATATCGCTGTGTTCAACCGGTCGTCAAGCCGCGGTAGTAGATCACGAATCGGACGGGCGGAAGCAAAAATAAGCTGATGTTTTTGCTGTAATCGGAGCAAAGCCGTTTTGATGACAGCGGGAATCCGCACGCCGTCAAAACAAATCGTACCGTCTAAATCAAATACAAAGATCATTATGCTAATTCTTTCGCGCGAGGATTTTTTGTGATAAACATCGCATCGCCATAACTGAAAAAACGATAGCGGTTCAGCACCGCACTTTGATAGGCCCGCATGGTGTTTTCATAACCTGCAAAGGCGCAAACCAACATAATCAGCGTGCTTTCAGGCAGGTGAAAATTGGTGATAAGGCAATCCACCACACGGAATTTTTTGCCGGGATAGATAAATATGGAGGTATCGGAGAAATACGGCTCAATAAGCCGCGCCGAGCCTTTCTGTTCCGCCGCCAATGCCGAGCTTTCAATAGAGCGCACGGAAGTGGTTCCCACCGCTATTACGCGTTTACCCGCCGCCTTGGTGGCGAGAATGGCGTCCGTTACGGTTTGCGGAACCTCCGCATATTCGGCGTGCATATGATGTTCTTCGATATTTTCTACTCGCACGGGCTGGAAGGTGCCGGCCCCGACATGTAATGTCACGAATGCAAAGTTTACCCCTTTGGCTTTGAGTTTTTCCAGCAAATCATTATCAAAATGTAACCCCGCTGTCGGCGCGGCAACCGCGCCCGGCACTTTGCCGTACACGGTTTGATAACGTTCCTGATCGGCCTCTTCGTCGGGGCGATCGATATAAGGCGGCAGCGGCATATGCCCGATTTGCTGTAGCAGATCTAAAAGTGCGGTATCGTTTTTTTGAGTTTTTACTTCAAACAACGCGCCTTGGCGACCGACCATAATGGCTTTTACTCCTTTGCCTTCGCCTAATTTATCTTCACCGAGAATGAGTTCGCTGCCTTGTTTCGGCGCTTTGGAAGAACGGATATGAGCAAGAAAATGTTTATCGTCCAATACCCGCTCCACCAATACTTCAATCTTACCGCCCGTTGCTTTGCGTCCGAACATTCGGGCCGGGATTACACGGGTATCATTAAAAACCAGTAAATCGCCTTCATTGATAAGATCCAATATATCGGGAAAATGTCCGTGAGTAAGCTCGCCTGTCTCACCGTTTAACCGAAGCAGACGGCTGGCGGTACGATTGGGTGTAGGGTAGCGAGCGATAAGCTCATGGGGCAGATCAAAATGAAAATCGGAAACACGCATAGTTTTTATAAATAAAGAAAAAAATCGAGGGCGTAGTGTATCACCGAATAGGGTAAATTTCTTTCTTTTTATAGTATTTTTCGTTAGAATCCGAGCACTATTCAAGGCAAAAAACGGCACATATTATGGTTAAACAGGCAAAATTCTATGTTATCGAACAGGCTCAGCCCGCAGGCGAATTATCGGCGGTAGAAATATTGGCCTGTGATTTGGCCGCGCAGGCATGGCGGCTCGGTAAACGCATTTTGATTGCTTGCGAAACGGAACAACAGGCGTTCAATCTGGACGAAGCCCTATGGCAGCGTGATGCGGAACAGTTTGTGCCGCATAATCTTTCCGGTGAAGCCACCAATTACGCCACCCCGATTGAAATTTCATGGATTGGCAAACGCAATGCCCAACGCCGGGATTTGCTGATTTCTCTGCAACATAATGTTCCCGATTTTGCTCAAAGCTTTACCCAAGTGATTGATTTCGTCCCATCAAACGAACAGGAAAAAGCGATTGCCCGCGAGCGTTACAAAGCTTACCGCCAGATGGGATTTGAAATGGAAACGGAGAAGGTATAGCCGTAATAGTTGTCCGGCTTTATTAAAAATAACTTAACATCATGAGTTATATTGTATTTTTTATAACGATAACTTATCTCTTTTTCTTTTCCTCTCTTCTTATGATTGCTTAAAAAATAAACGGATGTTTAATAAAGCCGAATAAAAATGTGATGCAGATCACAGTTTTGAAACTTTCTTGCCTTTCTTATTGAACTAAAAGTCATTGCTCATTAATCTTTAGCTCCCACCTAAACAATAATCATTATCATTTTAATTTAATGCTTAAAAGGAACTAATATGAAAAGTAAGGATATTTACCAAAATCTGTTATTGGGCACATATGGTGTTATTTTTGTTTCCACTCTTCATGCCGAAAATCTTGATCAACTCGACACTATCACGATAAATTCAAAGGCCGAACAAAGGGATGAGCAGGGTAAGGACGAGGTTTATCAACGCAACATTACCAATATGTATGCGGATAAAGAGACTGTTGAACGTTACAAGGGAGCAGCTCCGGCGGATTTGTTTAAAGGCTTTAACGGCGTGTATAGCGGTGACGCGCGTAATAGCGGGGCGGTTGACCCGAATATTCGCGGCGTGCAGGGACAAGGGCGCATTCCCGTTACGGTTGACGGCACCGAGCAGGCGTTGACCACATGGCGCGGCTACAACGGGGCTAATAACCGTAATTATCTGGATCCGAATTTAATCAGCAATATCACGGTTGAAAAAGGGGCCGACTTGGCTTCCGGCAATAATTCCGGCATTGGCGGTGCGGTAAAAATGCAGACCATTGATGTTGATGATATTCTCAAGCCCGGGCAACGTGTAGGCGCGGAATTAAAACTGGAAACCAGTAATAATTCGGTGAAAGAACGCATTCCCGATTTCAAATGGGGACAGGATTATCGCGTGGTGGGCGACGGAACACCCGGGGATTTCTCACCTGTCACATTGATTAAGCCGAATACAAAAGGTAAGTATTTCAAAGACAATGCTATACGTTTGGCGGTGGGGCTGCGGGAAGAAAAATTTGATTTACTTGCGGCATACAGTTATCGCAGTAAAGGCAATTATTTAGCCGGAAAAGGCGGGGCACATAAATACGAAGGCGAAATTGATCAAAAATCCGGTCGTGAGTTGAAGCAGATCGAACCGAATTTACCTTTTGCCGCCTCCATTTATCGACCGCATACCGAAGTGCCGAATACGTCAATCGCGATGGAATCCTATTTACTCAAAAATACCTTGCGTTTAACCGATAAGCAAACCCTAAAAATGGGTTATCGCCATAGCAAAATTACCTATGGCGAGATTATGCCGTCACGCCTTGATTTTAAAGCGTTCCATGGCTTTGTGCCGCAATGGCCGCTGGCGACAGTCAAGCAACAGGCGTTTAATCTGGATTATGCCTATAACCCCGATAACCCTTGGATTAATTTAAAAGCGGGAGCATGGTACACCCGTACCGTGAGCGATACCAATACTTCCGGCGGCAACCCTCGTGAAGCTAACTCGATGGATGTGGATTGGACTTTGGCAACCAGCGATTGTGTTACGGTAAACCCGAACCCGAGTTCGCCGCATGATTACTTTTTAATTGACCACGAATGTTTAAGACGATACGGCGATCCTTTAATCAAAAAGAATCCAAATGTTAATGGTAAATATAGTTATGTCAATGCGGCTCAGGTGAATGCTTACAATACCCGTCGTGGTTTTAATCTAAGCAATACCATGAATTTAACCGATAAGCTGGATTTAACCCTATCCAGTGCCTTTCAGAAAGAACGGTTGACCAGCAGTCATTTCAATGCCACGCCGAACCCAAGCAGTACCTATGAAAGCCCGCCGCGCGCCGGTCGCCGTCAGGAATGGGATATCGCCTTTAATTTCAATTATCGCCCGACGGACTGGCTGATATTAACCGCCGGTGCGCGTTATAACGAATATTGGTCCTTTGATGATTATCTAGATCATCTGGTAAAAACCGGCGGACTTTATGGTCTTTATAGCCAATCAGTGGAGGCGGGGCAATCGATCAGATATAAAGAAGCGATGACCAAACAAGAGTGGGAGCGTTACACAAATGCCTTTAATCGTTGGCTGGATTTATTTGGTTGTTTAGATCAGCCTGAATGCGAAAAGGAGCAAGAACATCAGGAAGAAATATGGAGAAATATTCAAGGTGAAGCAAAGAGTATCACGGACGGTTATCGTTATTATGACGGATTGCGTATTAATTATCGTTCGGATGGTCGTTTACATCGTGAAGATAACCCGTTTTATAACGGCACATTGAAAAATGAAAAAGTAAGAGACCCTATTACGGGAGAAATGGTCAATAAATATCAACAAGATGGCTATGCCGGTACTTTTTATGAAAAACTAAAAGAAAGTGAAAAATTAACTAAAGTTGAGAAAAAACGCGGACATGCCTTTTCACCCGCCTTTTCCGCCACGGCATTTTTAACCGATAATTCCCGGGTTTATGTGCGCTATGTGCAATATGCCCGTATGCCGAGTATTTTTGAAGATACGATCGGGTTTTCCGCCAGTGCCAACAGCGCGACACGTTTTAAAAATGCCAGTTTAAAACCGGAAAAAGCACGTAATATTGAAGTGGGCTATGTATATGATTTCAGCCATTACTTTAACAATCCTACCAAAGCGGATATTAAACTCAGCTATTATCATAATGAAACCAAAAATGTAATCGATCGTGATGTGAACTTTAAATTTGTGCAGTTGGATAAGCGCAAGTTATCCGGCGTTGAATTGCAGGCACGTTATGATAACGGTGATTTCTTCGCCGATTTAGGCATTGAATACCGCCTTAAAAATAAAGTGTGCGATGCCAACACGGCAGTGGAGCTTGATCCAGTGCAGTTACGAGTGCCGCACTGTATTACCGGTGGTTTTGCCTGGGGCTATTTACGCACCCAGCTGCAGCCGAAATATTCTATCAGCTCTAACTTAGGCGCCCGTTTCTTTGAGCGAAAACTGGAAATCGGCACTCGCTGGCTCTATCACAGCAAGGCGAAAAACAAAGACGAAGACCGATTATGGGAACAAAAAGTGTTAGACGGCGGCATTTGGAATCGCCCGATGTCATGGCAGCCGGTATTAACCCTGGACGCTTATATTCAATACCAGTTCTCACCGAATTTAACTATGGAATTCACGGGCACTAATTTAACGGATCGCTATTATCTGGATCCGATGACACGCTCGATGATTCCGGCGCCGGGCAGAACCTTTAAACTGGGACTGACGGCAAGATTTTAGATGTTCGGATCCGAATATCTAAAAAGTAAGGCAATAAAACCTTGCGACCAAACAACCGTTTTATTGCCTTAGGCACCATACAGAATTTTGCTGTTGCAAACATGTATGGATATTAACCATGGGAATAATCCCACAGAAAATAAGGAAATTGTATATGAAAAAATCTATTTTAGCTACCGCACTTATAGCGGCTTTTGCTGTGGCGTCTTATGCAAACGCAGCTGTAACATCAGGTGTTTCTAATGATAAGACAGTATTAAAATTACCCAAAGATGGTTCTACTGCACATAACGGATGGTTTCACAAAGATAAAGGCGGACTACCGGGTGTAGAAATTAAAGGTATAACGAAGAAAGTCACCAGCTTCGATTCTTTAACTAAAATCACCAAAAATACACAATGGCTAAAAGCCTTTGGTGGTGTGGATAAAAACGATGTGGTCGTTCTGAAAATGAACAATATGCCGAAATGGGTACCGGGTTTTCATAACCAGTTAGGTAATTTCGCCTTTAAAAAAGTCGGTTCGGAAGAACTATACTTTGGTGAATGGCTGGCAAGAGATGCGGATCTGAATAAAGATCGCGTGGTGTATTACGCGGGCAATAATAGAACCGAAGCTATGCCGACCGGCGGCACGGCGGTTTATGATGTTACCGGTATTAATAAAAATACCGAGTTAGATAAAGAGGTGCTAAAAGGTCAGTTTACGGCTGATTTTGGTAAAAATAGCCTAAACGGTACAATCAGCAAAACGGGTTTAACTCTTGATGTTAATGCTAAAATTAACAAAACAGATGCCAGTTTTGCTGGTAAGGCAACCGCTAATAAAACGGTTAATGGTATGACCAAAGGTCATTTCTTCGGCAAAGATGCTTCCGCTTTAGCCGGTTATGCTAAATTTAATGGCAATAATCAATATGACACTGCATTCGGCGGTACGAAAAAATAATGCCTAATATTAAGGGGAGTTCGCTCCCCTTTTGATTTTTACTTGATACGGATTGTTATGAAAAGACGTTATTTTATTTATGTAGCAACATTATGCAGTATGACCGGCAGTATAGCATTGGCGGATATGCAGGAACAGGACGCTCTCAGACTGTGGCGGCAACACGAACAACAATCGGCGCAACGCCAGCAGGAACGGCAGGCTATCGGCGATGAGCAGCCCGCCGATGAAATTACTCTGGAAGGGCAGTCTTTTGAGGTTGAACATAATGTTGATGCGGTCGGACAGGCATTATATATCGCGCTGAACCGTCAACTATGGGGATATGCCGAAAAATTTCTGGCTCAGTATGAAACTTTTCCGGAGCATAAGCCTGAATTGGTGTGGTTTGCCAAGGGAGCGTTAGCCCGAGAACACGGAGAGCTGGCGGAGGCGGAAAGAAATTATCGCGCGCTGCTGCACGCGGAACCGGATTTTTTGCGCGGCCAATTGGATTTAGCCCGAATCTTATTTGAAAATAAAAATAATCAGGAAGCGAGCGCACTCTTTCAGCAAGTCAGCCGGCAACCGTTGCCCGACGGTGTGCTGTTGACTCTTCGTGAATACCAACACGCCCTTGAACAACGGGAAAGCTGGCAGGGAAGCTTTTCATTGGGGTATCAGTATAATAAAAATATTAATCAGTCGTCACAAAAAGAAACCTGTTTATTGCAAAGAAACAATCAATGCGTTATCAATCGGCATTCGCCTGCCGCTATAAACCCTCATGGCTGGCGTTACGATTTGACCGCCCGGCGGCGTATTTCTTTATCCGGACATCATGGCGCTGAATTTTATGTGAACAGTTACGGGCAATTTTATCCGCATCATCACGATTTTAATGAAAATACGGTGAAACTTTACGGCGGATACAGCTTTCAGAACGCTAACACGGATGTGACCATTGCTCCGGTGTTTGAATATAGTGATTTTAATAATCACCGTCACTATCATGGTTGGGGCGGACACATTGAATGGACGCAGCTTTTTTCTCCGCGGCACATGGCGAATATCCAGTTTGAACAGAAAAAATTACGATACAGCAATCATTACAGTGCTTTTGATTCCGCCGATTTAACCTCATTATTCGCCACATGGTATTATTCTCTCTCGCCTCGAACCACGCTTTTCGGCGGCGTTGACTGGTTGTACCGGCATACCGCGGATAATGTGCAGTCTTATCATATGCCGGGTGTCCGCTTCGGGCTTAATCACCGGTTTGATTTCGGTCTGGATTTCACCATTCTAACCTTACTGCGGCATTATCATTATCAAGGCTATCATGCCGCGTTGGAACTCAGCCGCAAAGATAACCAGCAGATTTATCTGGCGGTGCTTAAAATGCCGCAATGGCAGTTTAAAGGCATTACACCTAATTTACTGATTAAACACACACGCAACCGCAGCAATGCGGATTATGTTTTTTCTTACAAACAGAGCGAAGTACAGCTTAATTTCGAATGGCGGTTTTAAGGCGTGAGAGCTGTGCTTTCGGCACCGGCGGCAAAGGCGGCATGCAAAAACTCGGATTTTTAACACCGCACTTTGCCCGACGGTTAACGTTTTGATTTCTTAATAAATTTCATCAAACGTTTACGCTTACGTAATTGGCTTGGCGTAAGAGTATTACGCTTGCCGGCAAACGGGTTGTTGCCTTCCTGGAACAGCATACGGATCGGCGAACCCACGATTTTTAAGCTGCGACGATAGTAATTGGATAAATAACGCTTATAGCTGTCGGGCAGTTTATCTATTTGATTACCGTGAATCACAATAATCGGCGGGTTGTAACCGCCCGGGTGGGCGTATTTCAGCTTAATCCGGCGCCCACCCACCATCGGCGGCTGGTGTTCGTCTGTTGCCATTTGTAGAATGCGGGTGAGCAGGGATGTCGTCATTTTCTGCGTTGCGCAGGCATACGCCTCCCGTACCGATTCAAACAGATTTCCCACACCGCTGCCATGCAGGGCGGAAATAAAATGCACACGGGCGAAGTCGATAAAATTAAGGCGGCGATCAAGCTCGGATTTAACACGGTCTTTAATGTCCTGATCCAGCCCGTCCCATTTATTGACCACGATTACCAGCGAACGCCCCGCGTTCAGAATAAAACCGAGCAAAGACAAATCCTGATCGGAAATGCCTTCTCGCGCGTCAATGGTGAGCAGCACCACATTGGCATCCTGGATCGCCTGAAGGGTTTTAATTACGGAGAATTTTTCCACCGTTAAATGCACCTTGCCGCGTTTACGCACGCCCGCCGTGTCGATAATGGTGTATTGCTGGCCGTCCCGTTCCATCGGAATATAAATGCTGTCGCGAGTGGTGCCGGGCAGGTCATATACCACGACGCGATCTTCGCCCAGAATACGGTTGGTGAGCGTGGATTTCCCCACGTTCGGACGACCGACGATCGCAATTTTAATCGTTTTGTTTTGCGGATCGTTTTCCTGCTCAAGTGCTTCATCCAACAGAGCAGTGTCATTTTCATCGGAAAAATCAAAATCCTGCCCCCATTCATCTTGTTCCGTTTGTTCGGTCTGCGCCGGCTCATCGGTTTTAAGCTCGGTAATTTGTTCCGCCAACGGAGCGAGCACTTCTTCCATCAGCTGGGTAACACCGCGGCCCTGCGACGCTGCGATTTGAGCGATTTCGCCTAAGCCGAGACGATAGAACTCCGCACAGTGGGCATCCGCATCAATACCGTCGGTTTTATTTGCTACCACCACGGTGGTTTTGTGCTGGCGCTGACGCAAATAATCGGCGATACCGATATCCGCGGGGACCAAACCCGCGCGGGCATCCACCAGAAACAGCACCACATCCGCTTCTTCAATCGCTTGCAGCGACTGTTCCGCCATCTTTTCCTCCACGCCTTCCTCGGAACCGTCGATACCGCCCGTATCAATCACGATAAAGTCATAGCCGGCAATATGAGCCTGCCCGTATTTACGGTCACGGGTTAAGCCCGGGAAGTCCGCGACCAGAGCGTCACGGGTGCGGGTTAAACGGTTAAATAAGGTTGATTTCCCGACATTAGGGCGACCAACAAGGGCAACTACCGGAGTTGTCATAGAATCCTCGAATGTTTAAATATGAATGCCTGCCGTGGCAGAAGCGGAAAATAATCGGCGATTATAGCCGATTTTCGCAGAGATGAAAAATGCGGTAAAAATTCAGATTGTTATGTGCAATTGCCGGCGTGATTACTATGCTTTCGGCACTGTCGGCAAATCTGACGTTCGGGGGAAAAAGGTTTTTACAGCACCGCACTTTTCGGCTGGAAATGCCGCCTTGCTGAATCATAGACAAATAAAAAAGCACCCTCGGGTGCTGTCTTTTCAATGAGATGAAATTGGCGGAACGGACGGGACTCGAACCCGCGACCCCCTGCGTGACAGGCAGGTATTCTAACCAGCTGAACTACCACTCCGTATTAGTGGAACGCATAATAATAGGGAACAGAATTAACGTCAACTTTTTTTTTCGACGGTACGGCCGTTTGACTAATTAATGAACCGTGCCTTCGTTTTCGTCCGCGTTCGGGTTTAATCGCTTATACCAAATGCAGTTATCCTTACTCTTTTTATTAATCAGTTCAATATAGTTGGCGTGAGCGGCAAGTTCTTCTTCATTGGGCTGAAGTAATGTGAGCAGGGTATTGTCACTGTTATCCGAACTTGTCTGTAGTGAAACTTCATTGCGGATTTCATTCGGCGTATTTTCCATTTCGGCATCATCAAACAGGCTGGTTTGGCCGCCGGTCATCGCGAGGTAAACATCACCGAGAATCTCCGCATCCAGTAATGCCCCGTGCAGCACACGTTTACTGTTATCAATGGCAAGCCGATCACAGAGAGCGTCCAAACTGTTACGTTTGCCCGGATACATCTGACGAGCAAGTTGCAAAGTATCCGTCACCGTGCAGATATCGGCGGTTTTCACGTTAATATTATGTTTACGGAATTCATAATCCATAAAGCCCACATCGAAGGGCGCGTTATGGATAAGCAGTTCGGCTCCTTTGATAAAATCAACAAATTCTTGGGCGACGGCGGCAAAATCGGGCTTATCCGCAACCATTTCGTCGGTGATGCCGTGTACTTTGACGGCTTCGGGATCAATCGGGCGATCAGGTTTAATGTAAAGGTGCAGTTTTCGCCCGGTGTAGCGACGGTTAATCATTTCCACCGCACCGATTTCAATAATGCAATGGCCTTCATAATGTGCCCCGAACTGGTTCATACCTGTAGTTTCGGTATCCAGTACGACTTGGCGGTTCATATCAATTTCGACGTTCATATTTTCTCAAACTGTTTATTTCATTTATTTTCAGGTATTATCAGCGCATTCGGCGATGATAATTAACGATTGTAACAAATTATGCGCAAACAAATTGAAATTTTTACGGACGGCTCCTGTTTAGGCAATCCCGGCGCGGGCGGCATCGGCATTGTGTTACGTTATAAACAGCACGAAAAGCAGCTTTCTAAGGGGTATTTTCTCACCACGAATAATCGCATGGAACTGCGGGCGGTGATTGAAGCGCTAAACATGCTGAAAGAACCCTGCGCGGTCGTTTTACATAGCGACAGTCAGTATATGAAAAACGGTATCACCCGGTGGATTTTCAACTGGAAAAAAAATAACTGGAAAGCCAGCACGGGGAAACCCGTAAAGAACCGGGATTTATGGATATTGCTCGATCAAGCCATACAAAAGCATCAGATTGACTGGCGTTGGGTAAAAGGCCATGCAGGGCATCGCGAAAATGAAATCTGTGATCGGCTGGCAAAGCAGGGCGCGGAAACCCCGACGCTGGAGGATAGCGGGTATCAGCCCGATTAGGATTAAAACGTTATAGCAAAACAGGGTAACAGGATTAAAAGCGCGGTGTTGAAAAATTGATTTTTCAGCACCGCGCTTTCAGTTAAGAAATCACCTTGTTACATCCATGCATTATTCCGAATCACACCCACGGCAATGCCTTCCACTTCAAAATTCGGCTGTTCCCGTAAATCTACCACAATGGGTTCGAATTCTTCGTTTTCCGCGTGGAGAAAAATCACATCGCCCTTGCGTTCAAAGCGTTTTACGGTCACTTCGTCCTCAATGCGGGCAACAATGACCTGGCCGTTATGCACGTCTTTTGTGCTGTGCACGGCAAGTAAATCGCCGTCAAGAATGCCGATATTCTTCATGGATTGACCATACACTTTAAGCAGAAAATCGGCTTGCGGTTTGAACATGGTCGCGTCGATGCGGTAAGTATTTTCGATATGCTGTTCCGCCAGAATCGGCTCGCCGGCGGCGACACGACCGATAAGCGGTAAACCTTCCTCTTCATTGGCGGTGTCATCCGTATCCGCCAGTAAACGGATACCGCGTGAAGTGCCGGACAAAATTTCAATCGCTCCCTTGCGGGCAAGGGCTTTAAGATGTTCTTCCGCGGCATTTGGCGAGCGAAAACCGAGTTCGCGGGAAATTTCCGCTCGGGTCGGCGGCATGCCGGTACTTTCGATATGATGTTTAAGGAAATCAAAAACTTCTTGCTGGCGCGCGGTTAAGGCTTTTATTGGTTTCATGGCAAATCCCTGTTTTTTTGTACAGAATGCTGACATTATATACAGGCAGGTAAAACTTGCAATCTTTTTATGCGGGAAAATACGCATAAAATGTGTGAATTAGCTATCAATTCAGCGATTTCCTGCTAACGGGCCGAAAAAATTATGTTAAAATGCCGCCAATTTTCAGTTATGGAAAAATATTATGGCAAGCTTATTAAATTTTTATCGTAATCTCCTTTCTGTGCCGCTTTCGCTGCTGGTGAAGAATAATCCGATTCCAAATAATCCGATTGAAGAATTAAAACTGAACATTTCTCAACCGGTGGTTTATGTATTGCCTTACACTTCGCAAACGGATTTTGTGATTTTCCGTAAAAACTGCCTGGCGGTAGGTTTGCCTGATCCGGCGGAATCCAATGATATTCACGGCAAGGAATTTCCGCGTTATGCCTTTTTAGATGAAGGCCGGCAGATTTTTAAATCCAAGGGGCCGAAAAAAGAAACGGAAAAACTGTTTTATAACTACCTTGAACTGCATCAAGCCTATTCTGATCTGGATGTGCAGGTCATTCCCGTTTCCGTGTTATGGGGACGGGCGCCGGGCTATGAAGATAAAGGCATGCCGAAGCTGCGTTTATTGAACGGCTTGCAGAAAACGGCGGCGGCAATCTGGTTGGGACGCGACACCTTCGTGCGCTTTTCTCAAGCGGTGTCTATGCGTTATATGGTGAATGAGCACGGAGCCGATCAATCTATAGCCCAAAAGCTGGCTCGGGTGGCGAAAATGCATTTTGCCAAGCAGCGTATTTCGGCGACAGGTCCGCGTTTGCCGAATCGTCAGGCGATGTTTAATAAACTGCTGCAATCGCCGGTGATTCTGGCCGCTATTGCGGATGAGGCCAAAGGCAAAAACATGGGGCAGGCGCGGGCTCGGAAAGAGGCGGAAAAAATCCTTGATGAAATTGCCGCGAATGTAAGCTATGAAGGGCTGCGCATGGCGGATCGTTTCCTGCGCTGGCTGTGGAATAAGCTGTATCAGGGCATTAACGTGTATAACGCCGACCGTGTGCGTAAACTGGCGCTGGAAGGGCATGAGATTGTGTATGTGCCTTGCCACCGCAGCCATATTGACTATTTATTGTTGTCCTATGTACTGTATCATCAAGGGCTGTTTCCGCCGCATATTGCAGCCGGTATTAATCTGAATTTCTGGCCGGTGGGCGGTATGTTCCGCCGTGGCGGGGCGTTTTTTATCCGCCGCACCTTCAAGGGCAATCGTCTCTATTCCACTATTTTCCGCGAATATTTGGCGGAATTGTTCCATCGCGGCTATTCGGTGGAATATTTTATTGAAGGCGGACGTTCCCGTACCGGACGTTTGCTGGCACCGAAAACCGGCATGATGTCCATGACCCTGCAAGCGTTGCAACAGCGACAAACCCGTCCGATTTCCATTGTGCCCGTGTATGTGGGCTATGAACACGTACTGGAAGTGGATACCTACGCTAAAGAGCTGCGCGGCGCGGCAAAAGAGAAAGAAAATGCGGGTTTGGTGCTGCGGGTTATTAAAAAATTACGCAATCTGGGGCAAGGGTTTGTGAACTTCGGCGAGCCGATTATTCTGACCAATTATTTGAATCAGCACTATCCGCAGTGGAAAGAACAAATTGAGGACGAGCGCCCGGCCTGGTTCAATAAAGCGGTGGATGCGGTATCCAATCAGGTGATGGTGAATATTAACAAAGCGGCGGCGGTGAACGCCATGAATCTGACCGGCACGGCGCTGCTGTCTTCCCGCCAGCGGGCTTTATCCCGCGAGCAGCTTGTGGAACAGCTGGACAGCTATCTGCAATTTCTGCGTAATGTGCCTTATTCGCAGGATGTGGTTGTACCCGAATTATCGCCTTCGGATATGGTGGATCATGTGCTGGGGTTAGATCGTGTGGGCGTAGTGACGGAGAAGGATAACTTCGGTGAAATTGTGCGTTTGGAACGCAATTCCGCTGTATTAATGACCTATTACCGCAATAACATTCAGCATATTTTTGTGTTGCCGTCTTTGGTGGCGAGCATTGTAATGCATTATGAGGCGATTCAGAAAGATCTCGTCTTCAAAGCGGTCGAACAGTTGTATCCTTTCCTGCAAAGCGAATTGTTTATCCATGTCGAGCCTGAAAATCTGGCGGATTATATGGAAAAAACCGTGGCGGAATTATGCCGTCAAGGCGTTATTCATGGTAATGAAAATATGCTCAGTATCAATCGTCCGCGGGTGCGGACCTTGCAGCTATGGTCGGCGGGGATGCGGGAAATTTTACAGCGTTACGCCATTACCACCTTGATTTTGCTGGATAATCCGGCTATTGCCCGGGCCGCGCTGGAAAAAGAAAGCCAGTCTATCGCGCACCGTTTATCCGTGCTGCACGGTATCAATGCGCCGGAATTTTTTGACAAAGCCGTATTTTCCACCTTCATCGCCAATCTGAAAGATAACGGCTATTTCGATGAAGACGGCAACGGCAACAAAGAAAAATTGAACGCGTTGGCGAATACCTTGAATCATCTGATTTCCAGCGAAATCAATCTCACGATTAAAAGCGCGGTGGAAAAGGGGGAAGAGTAATCTCTGCTGTAATCAATGAAAGATTCCGCATTAATTGAACTGTTCCTCAACGAGCTCTGGTTGGAGCGGGGACTGTCGGAAAATACCATCCAATCTTACCGTTTGGATCTTACCGCGGTGAGTAACTGGCTGCAAAATCAAAGCAAAACCCTGCTTGATTTGCAAGCGTCGGATTTGCAGACGTTTCTCGGCGAACGGGTAGATAAGGGCTACAAGGCCACCAGTACCGCCCGGCTGCTCAGTGCCATGCGCAAGTTATTCCAATATTTATACCGAGAAAAATACCGCACCGATGATCCGAGTGCGGTGCTGAGTTCGCCTAAATTGCCCAGCCGCCTGCCGAAATATTTAACCGAGCAGCAAGTGGGTGATTTGCTGAACGCGCCGAGTACGGATATTCCGCTTGAATTACGCGATAAAGCCATGCTGGAGCTGCTGTATGCCACAGGGCTGCGGGTGACTGAACTGGTTTCCCTCAGCACGGACAGCATTAATGTGGCGCAGGGTGTAGTGCGGGTTATCGGTAAGGGCAACAAGGAACGCATTGTGCCCATGGGTGAAGAAGCGGTTTATTGGGTGAGCCAGTTTATATTATACGGTCGCCCGCTGTTGCTGAACGGGCAAAGTTCCGATGTGGTGTTCCCCAGCAAACGGGCGGTGCAGATGACGCGACAAACCTTCTGGCATCGCATTAAACATTACGCCGTGTTGGCGGATATTGACGCTAACAGCCTGTCTCCCCACGTATTACGCCACGCTTTCGCCACGCATTTGGTGAATCACGGCGCCGATTTGCGCGTAGTGCAAATGCTGCTCGGACACAGCGATTTATCCACCACGCAGATTTATACCCATGTTGCCAAAGAGCGATTAAAACGCCTGCATGAAAAATATCATCCGCGCGGATAAAGTGCGGTGTCGTTTTTACGAGTTTTAGCTATTTATAGATTATAGAGAATCACAACAAACAATATGAAATCACTTTTTGCCACAACCGCCCGCGGTTTTGAAGAATTACTCAAAGCGGAACTGACCGAACTCGGCGCCGATCAATGTCAAATTGCCCAAGGGGGCGTGCATTTCATGGCGGATGATGAAACCCAATACCGCGCATTGCTGTGGTCACGCCTGAGTTCCCGTATTTTATTGCCTGTTGCCAGCGCGAAGGTGTACAGCGATTTAGATCTGTATTCCGCTGTGGTCAGCCAAAATTGGCTGAATTATTTTGATGAACGCTGTCGCTTTTTAGTGGATTTTAACGGCACCAACCGCGAAATCCGCCATACCCAATTTGGCGCCATGCGGGTGAAAGACGGTATTGTGGATTATTTTGAACGCAGTGGCAAAGCCCGCCCGTCGGTGGATAAGGACAATCCCGATATTCGCATTCATGCCTATTTGCATCGGGAAGATTTGGTGCTTTCGCTGGATTTAAGCGGTGAGGCGCTGCATTTGCGCGGTTACCGCGAAGAGACGGGGCAGGCGCCGCTGCGTGAAACCTTGGCGGCGGCGATTGTCATGCGTTCGGGCTGGCAGAGAGGTACACCGTTGATTGACCCGATGTGTGGTTCCGGCACCTTATTGATCGAGGCGGCGCAAATGGAAGCCAACATTGCCCCGCGGCTGCACCGTATGCACTGGGGATTTGATTTCTGGCAAGGGCATAATCAGTCTGCCTGGGATAAAGTCAAAGCGGAAGCGATAAAATTAGCGGAAGATAGCGCGGCCCAAGCGATCGAGCCTCACTTTTACGGCTTTGATCTTGATCACCGCGTGCTACAGAAAGCCAAGAAAAACGCTCGCAATGCGGGTGTGGCACATTTGATTCAATGGCGGCAAGGTGACGTGGCAGCATTAAAAAATCCGCTGCAAGATATGGAACGAACCGGCACGGTGATTTGTAACCCGCCTTATGGCGAACGTCTCGGCGCGACCCCCGCCCTGATCGCGTTATATTCGGTGTTCGGACAACGCTTGAAACAGCAATTTGCGGGATGGAACGCGTCTGTTTTCAGTGCGGAAGAAGGTTTGCTGGATTGTTTGCGTATGCGTTCCTATCGCCAATTCAAGGCGAAGAACGGCCCGTTGGATTGTGTGCAGAAAAACTACCGAATTTCACACCGCACTTTGTCTCACAGCGAGGAGAATCCGCCGTTGAATGTGCCGGCGGATATGATTGCGGCGGCGGATTTTGCCAACCGCCTGCAAAAAAATATCAAAAAAATCGAAAAGTGGGCGCGGCAGCAAGGCATTGACGCCTATCGTCTGTATGACGCGGATTTGCCCGATTACAATCTGGCGGTGGATCGCTATGGCGATCATATTGTGGTGCAGGAATATGCCGCCCCGAAAAATATAGATGAACATAAAGCCCGCCAACGCCTGCTGGATGCGGTCACGGCGACTTTGAGCGTCACGGGCGTGGATACCGACAAGTTGATTTTAAAGGTGCGTCGGAAGCAAAAGGGCAGTAACCAATATGAAAAACTTGCCAATAAAGGTGAATATTTTTATGTAACGGAATACGGTGCCAATTTATGGGTGAACCTGACCGATTATTTAGACACCGGGCTGTTTTTGGATCACCGTTTAACCCGCAAAATGCTGGGTGAAATGGCCCGTGACAAGGATTTCCTCAATCTGTTCGCCTACACCGGTTCGGCCACCGTGCACGCCGCTTTGGGCGGGGCGAAATCCACCACCAGCGTGGATATGTCGAACACTTATCTGAATTGGGCGGAACAGAACCTAATCCTCAATGATATCAACGGCGAACGGCATAAACTGATTCAGGCGGATTGCCTGCAATGGCTGGAACGCTGCGATCGCCGGTTTGATTTGATTTTTGTCGATCCGCCGACATTTTCCAATTCCAAGCGCATGGAAAACAGCTGGGACGTACAGCGTGACCACATTCGGCTGATGGCAAATCTCAAACGCATTCTCCGCCCGCAAGGCTGCATTGTGTTTTCCAATAATAAACGCGGTTTCAGAATGGATACGGCGGGCCTGCATGAACTGGGACTGACGGCCAGGGAAATTTCCGATAAAACCCTCCCGCCCGATTTCGCCCGCAATAAACAAATCCATAATTGCTGGATTGTGACGGCGGCGGAATAACGAGAAAAGTGCGGTGCTGATTTTGAGAGTTTTGAAATCACAAAAAATCGACACCGCGCTTTTCATTAAAATAGACGGTTCAATATATGAATTCTCTTCTTAGGCATTTTCAATATGCCTTTTATTGCAGATAATCGGGCAATTTATCTTCTTTCAGATCATCAAACGGAACTTCTTTTTCAAAATTAAATATTTTGATATTGATGTCGTCTTTATCGGAAAAGAAATCGTAATCATTATTCAGTTCTTCGGCGGAAATACCCAGCCATTGGGCAAAACCGTACATAAAATGCATGGCGCTGCGCCGGATGTGAACAACCTGACGCCGATTATCATCACTGGACAGTCTGAAAAACGGAACCTCATAGTTTTGTTTGAATTCACTGCCGTGGGTCAGACTGACTTTTTCTTTGTTTTCCTTATCCGTGTAGGACAAACCGTGATCGGAGAAATAGATCAAAGAATAACTTTCGTTTTGCCGTTTTAATAGATTGACGATATTTTCAATCAGCTTATCCGTTTGCAGGATGCTGTCGGCATAACAGGAAAGCGATTTGTTAATATAATGCAAGGTAATGTTATCATTAATCCGATCGCAGAAATCAGAATGTGAACCCATTAAGTGCAGTACGAATAAACGGGGCTGTGTCGTTGCGGTTTCCGTTATTTGGGTGCTTAGCATGTCTAATAATTTGTCATCATTCACATTTTTCGTGTTGAAAGCGCCTATTCTTGTAAATTGATGAATATCCGCCGAAGCGCCGATTCGGCTGGCAATGGTATCATATTTCCCCATGCTTCCCTGATTGGAAAGCCAGATGGTTTTAATCTTCGCCGCATTGGCCAGCGTGACGATATTATAGGCATAATCTACTTTCCCGCTGGCAGGATTGCGTAGATAAAGCGAGTAGAGCAGTGAATGATAGGTCGCCGGAGCGGCGGATATATAACCGGCATTAATATAACCGTTCGTTTTATCCAGAAACGGTGATGTAGGCAGTTTGAATCCGTAAGTGGAAAGCCAGTCACGTCTGGCACTTTCACCGATAATGAGGACATAATTTTTATATTGAGGGTGGGCCGAAACCTGCCGCCAAGGTGATTTAATGTGAACCGCGTCTTCCAGTTCCCGTTTTTCACGGTAATATGCCGAGAGACTTTCGTAAATATTGCTGTAAAAAGAAATGACATTCACCGGAGAATTGCTTAATAACCATTGCGGCTCTTCCAAGCCGTTTTTCTGATAATGATACATTTTGGTCGGCCACCAGCCGACACTAAACGCAAAAGCCACAAATAAAAGACAGTGTAACACTTTTTTACTGTCGCTCCCTTTTTTGTTGAACTTCGCCAGACGGTACAGAATCACCGCGGCAAAAGCGAGAAATCCCGGCATGATGAATTGAGACAACGCCAGTGTTTTAACGAAAGCGAAAGTTTCCGACACGTTCGTTTCAAAAAAGGCGGCAATAATCCCTGAGTTTAATGAACCGTAACGTAAATCGATGGGATAGTACAAACAAATGGTGACGGTAATGAACGCGACGATAATAAAAAAATATTTTTCGTTCCAGGCATACAGTAAGTAATATAAAAGATAAGTGCTGACAATGGCGTAAGGCACTGTATCCTGGGGGGTAACGAATACGGTCAATACCGAAAAACAGAGCAGCCAGATATAAAATAACCGGCTGTCACAATAGGAAAGAATTCTTTTTAACATGATGATAAAACGAAAAGAAAAAACTTTCTCAAAAGACACCGCGCTTTGTACTTTTGAGAAAGGAATAATTATTTTTTAGGTGCGAATCGAGGTTTTTGATTAAGCGAGTGCCCCACTTCTTCCTCCAGTCCGACGATTTGGCGGAAGGTCTCCAGCAGTTCCTGTTTGTTACTTGCAGCGTAATAGTCTTTGCCGACACATTTCTGCCATGCTTCTTTTTGTCTTCCTAGGGATGGGTAACCGAATGCTACAAAAGCTATTCTGCTTTCCCGTCTGGCATATTTCGGATCCTGTAATGAATTCAATCTGGTTCTAATCTTTTCACACATACCGTTTTCTATCAGCTGAGCCGTTGCCGTAATTTCTGCCTCGCGGATAGTTTCATCGCGGCCATCGGATAACACGAGGAGAATGCGTTGAGTATTGGTTTTTAACTCTGAAGGTTGCGCTTCCTTTTGCTTATTATTTTGCATAAGATAGTTTGCACCAATTAATAAACCCGAACCACTGAATGTTGAACCGTTGGCGTTTTGGGCATTAAATTTAGATATTAAGTTAGTATGTTGATTTTTTTCAAACCAAAAAGATGATGAATTCTTATTGCCTCCTAAACATACTCCTTTGGATTTAAGAAAGCTGAACGGATAATTTTTTATATCGGTTCCATTAAATGATTCAATCGTTTTAAGGGTTTGAGAAATATCTATAGACGTATTAATTATGCTTGCAATATCTCTAAAGTTTCTAGTTGATAATGCATGTCCCAAATTAGCTTGAGTATTAGGTTTAAAATAAAACGGTAGTGTGCAGGAATCAGGAGATCCTTTCTGCGCCGCACCGAGCGAAAATGAGATAAAGCCGATCCGGTTATGTGGACTGATATTGCGTCTTTCACTTTCTGCCTTTTGCGTATCTAATAAATCTTTACTGATGGACTCCACTACGAATTTCAGATCTTTCAATTTGCTCCCACTGCCACCTGCCACCGCATCATTCATTGAACCGCTTAAATCATTGATCAGCATCAGATCCAGCGGAGCGACATCATCCTGATTTTTCTGGGCGTAAACCGAACCGGAAGAAATTTTCTGGGTTCTATCGAACGATAACGGGAAGTCTTTCAGATAAACCCAGGACGGGCGATCAAAATCACCGGTCACTTCGCAAGCGACGGTTCTGGCTTCACCGCCCCTGCCGTTATCAATAAAATCACAGCGATAATCGTAATGGTCCGTTATTTTCACGCCTTTCGGCTGATAGGAATTGCCTAAATAATAAATACGGGTAATACCGGCGAGCAGTTCACGGTTACGTTTGTCTTGTTTCTGATCAAGTGATAATTCTTTATTATCATCGCCGATCTGACGATTGACATCGCCATGTTCCTGGTTGGCCCGGTTTCTATTATTTTCCGCCACTAATGCCAGGGCGGCCTGCTCCAGACCTTGCACGAAACGGGCCTTATCCAGTAATATGCCTGACCCGTCCACCGCCAGCGCAACCAGACCAATCAGTACAAAGCTGAGCAATCCCATTATAACCGTATAGACACCTTGTTCATTCCGCCAGAACCGCCGCATGGCATGGTAATTCAGTTTGGTAAAATAAAGTCCTTTTTTCATTATAAATCCTGTTTAATACGATATATTAACGTGCCACGGCAAAGGATGTCGAGCGTAAGAATGTGCCGATTTTGGCAGAATCCTTGACCAGCAGCGCACGGAACAAACCACCGCCGACATTAAGACAAACGGTAACCTGATAGATTGGGATTTTTCGCTCATTCCTGATTTCGGAACGTGGTGACAGGTTCTCCAGTCTATCTAATGTGGTGCCGGGTCTGCATATTTCGGCTCCTAGTGTGCTATAGTAAGGCGTATTACCTCTGAATGATAATTCTTCCAGATAGATTGCCAGATTCTGATCTTTTTCACCTAATAGTATCTGGGATGCCATTTGTTGAAATAAAGATAAGTCTTCCTGTCTAAGTGCTTCATTACCGTCATATAACTGTTGCCGTTCACGCAGCACATTCACAAGTGAATAGGAAGCGTTATCCAGTTTGCCAAGACTGGAACGGATAAAAACCAGATCGGCCATAAAGGCAAAGATCAATGCAAGGAGAACCAGCATAAACACAAATTCAACGGTGACGGAACCCTTTTTATCCCGCCAGAACCGGAAAAATCTTCTAATAGGGGAATCTGTCTCTTTCATATTCCTGTACCATAACAAATTTTCTTTCTAATAAACGATTCGTCCAGCTTTTTGGCAGAAACGGCAGAGGAATCATCGGATTATAATGATATTTAACCGTATAGAGTGCCAGATTTGCATTCTGACCGTCCGGGGGAATAGGTTGCCCCTGATCATCCTTTTTAGGTTCTCTGAATCTCAGATCAGCCAGATCTCTTACCGATTCGGCGTATTTCACTTCGACTTCAAGAGAGTTACCTTTTTCCGCCAGCAAACCGATTGTGCCGTTTTCCAGCCGGCGCCGTTGTTCCAGTAAGGTTTTCCGGAAGAGGGTGGCGTAATCGCCATTGGGTGCTCTCTGATTTTTTACCATTCGCACGCTTTCGGTAATGGATAAGTCCCAATAGGCGGATATAACGGCAAGTCTGCTTAACTCAAAAATCATAAACACTACAGCTAAGAAAATGCCGATTGTTAATGCAAACTCAATTGTTGCAACACCTTGCTGATGTAATAGCATTTTTTTTAATTTATTCATAAAACCCCGGTTTTTTTTATTTTAAATGCACACTAGGTGTGATCCGTTCTGCTTTTTTTAACGAGTTAAGCAAATCTTCCGGCGAGCTGTTCAGGCGTTCTTTGCGAATAATATCCATTGCGTAGTCGGTATCGTTGCTTTTCACTAAGGCAAAAACCAGATTGTGAATTAATCGCTGGTCCTTTACTCCGTTCAGATACTGCGGCAATAATAATTGCGTGGCGTTATGATAATCGCCGTTAATGATATTCAGCATTGCCAGATTATTTATGGCCGCAATATCATTAATAAATAATTCTCTGGCTTTCACAATATCATTTTTGGCATCGGCCAGACGACCAAGCTGCGCAAGGGCGATTCCGCGCAAATTATATGCCTCACCATTTCTCGGATATTTGGTGATTAACGTATCGGCAACGGAAATAGCTTTCGGATATTGCTGCAATTGAATCAGATTCTTGATTTGCAGCAGAGCGGCTTTTTCTTCTAACGGATTCTGGTTTTTTAATAATGGCTCCAGATATAACAGAGAAGAATTGTTATCACCTTTCATATAATAACTCTGCGCCAATTTATAACGGGTGATAGGTTCGTCCTTGACTTTTAGGACATCACGGTAAAGGGATACTAATCCGCCGTAATTGTTAGTACTTTCATATAATTTTTCTTTAGCCGCCACATTTTCAGGTGTATTCGGTTTATTCAGATTGGCACAAGCGGTTAAAGATAGTGCGCAGGTTAAAAATAATACTTTTTTGATTGATTTAGAAAACATTTGGAAAGACCCTCATTGCACCAGGTGCTAAGATTAAAATAACAATTGGGAACATAATAAAAACGATTAGCGGAATACTCATTTTGGCCGCCAGCGTGCCTAATTTCTCTTCAATAGTGAGTAACTGCAATTCTCGAATATCGGCAGACAACTGTGTCAAATGAATATAGATCGATGAACCAAAATTAAGGCTTTGCTGTAATACGGTACAGAACATCCGGATTTCCTTTGTCGGAAGTGAAACGGACAAATCCTGCAGAGCCGCACTAAGCCCGGTAATTTCGGATTTTCGGATAATTCGTAGCATTACGTAGGTAAGATCCGGATTAAGTGTAGCGAAATCACTGGCAACACGCTTTAATGCCGCGTCAATACTGATCCCGGTTTGGATACAGACGGCAACCAAATCCACAAAACCCGGTAGATCCACCATGATTTTTTTGATTTTGTGTTTGATAATCGAGCCGGTCAGTATGCCCGGGATTAATACTATAGCGATAAAAATGCCCATACCGGCTATAGTTAAAACGGCAGTGTCCCGTTCTCCGGTGAATAAGTAATATATAGCAACCAGTAAAAAGGTGAGCATTAATTTCAGTTTTATATTTTTGTCAATTAAACCGAGTACCTTAAGTACACGATTGTTACTGATTAAAAGTAACTCCAGTTCAACCTGTTGTTTACTTTTAGTTTTCTGAATATCTCGACTGTTTTTTTCTTTAGGTCTTTCACCGGAAAGAAATTCTTTACTGCGTTCTAATTTCTTCTTAGCCGAAAGCGCAGCCAGTAACACTATAATACCGACAGAAGTAAATGTGAGATAAAATAAAAAGATATTCCATGTCATGTTGATTTTCTCATTAACCACCAGATAATTAGCATACCCAGTATTTCACTGCCTAAAACGTAATACAGGACAATTTGACCATTTGGATCATTGATTACAAAATCAAAATTTTCCGGCATCATGAATTTCATTAAAATAAAGAAAATAACAGGGAAAGCGCCGACAATCATTGCAGACATGCGAGCTTCTGATGTCATCGCTTTTTTCTTCTGTTCCATTTTTTTACTGTCCGCAATTACCCGTCCTAAACGCGCTATTACTTCTCGTATCTGTCCGCCTTTATCAAGGTTAATACGGACAATAGTGATGAAAAAATAGAATTCTTTATAAGGATAACGGGTATAGCTGTCCTCAAAGACTGAATGGGGATCTTCCCCGATAGACAGACGTTTGTGGATATTCTTGAACTCGTTTCCCAGCTGTCCCGGAATATCTCTGCCACAATGCCCTAAAGCCTGTAGCAGCCCCGCACCCGAAGATGTGGCCGAGTTAAGAATTTGAATAACCTCGGGAAACATTTCTTCAAAAATTTTCTTATTTCTCCGTTGTCCTTTTTTCCAGACGAAAAGAATAAAAAGAACTAAAAAAACAGCTAAGAAGATATTACGTTCCAGTTTAATGAATTCATAGTTAACTACGAATGAGGCGAAAAATATAAGAAAGCTAATTAGTATATTTCTGCCCAGATTTTTATTTTCACCGGAAACAAAATAGTATTGCCATAAATGATACTTGAATTTTATTTTTTTCCAGAATGACGATAACCAACCTTGGAAAGTAGTATCCTGCTGGTTGATTTGTTTTCGTGCGGTAAAAAATGTTTTTCCGGTGTAAAGCAGCAACAGTGCGCCGAATGCCAGAATCAGATAGTAGAAAGAGCTCATTCATTTACCTCAAATATACTTTGTAATTCCGAACTGAGATTAAATATCTGCGCATTTTGCGCTACTACCGAACGAGCCAGCAGACCATGAGAAACAAATTCACCCATGATTTTGCCTTCTTTATCACGATATTGGCTTGGTTTATAAGAAAAGATATCCTGTAATACGATCTGTCCGTTTTCCATTCCCATCAGTTCGGTAATATTCATTATTTTGCGTGATCCGTCATTCAGACGTGAGGCTTGTACAATGATATTGACCGCGGATGCTATATTACGGCGGATTGCTTCCAACGGTAGTGAGGCGTTGGACATCATGACCATACTTTCCAGACGCGCGGTTGCATCTCTCGGACTGTTGGCATGCAGCGTTGACATTGAGCCGTCATGACCGGTATTCATTGCCTGTAACATTTGGAATGCTTCCGCGCCACGACATTCCCCGACGATAATCCGTTCCGGTCGCATACGCAGAGAGTTGATTACCAAATCCTGCATGGTAATGGCGCCGGTATGTTCAACTCCAGCCAGACGGGTTTCCAGACGCACCACATGAGGCTGCTCAAGACGCAGTTCCGCCGTATCTTCCAAGGTAATCACCCGTTCTTGCGGCGAGATATAATTTGATAGCGCGTTTAACAAAGTAGTCTTACCCGAACCAGTACCGCCGGATACAATAATATTGACCCGAGAGCGAGCGGCAATAATCAGGAAATTCGCCATCTCACGCGACATAGATCCGAAATTAACCAATTCTTGCAGCGATTTTTTTGATTTGGTGAATTTACGGATAGATATTGAAGTACCGTCCAATGCAATAGGGGGAACGACAACATTCAGACGACTCCCGTCAGGCAGACGGGAATCAACCAGAGGAGATGAATCATCAATACGTCGTCCGACCCGTGCAACAAGCCGTTTTGCGATATCGGTTAATTGTTCATTGTTAATGAATGTCCGTTCGGTTTTTTCTAGAATACCGGCACGTTCAATCCAGATATCATCAGGCCCGTTGACCAGAATATCGTTCACGGTTTCATCCGCCATGAGTTCTCTTAATGGCCCGTATCCGTCAATTTCATCGGCAATAACGGACGCCATGAAGTTCGCATCGGTGGACGTGATATAGAGATTATTTGAACTTGCCACCTGATACACGATTTGCGTCAGTTCATCAATAAGTTTATCTCTTTCACTTTGTATTTGGTCCAGTTTTTCAATATCCAGATTACTCAGTAATTCATTTCTGAAAAAGATCTGCTGTTCTTTTGTCAACATAACTTACCGCCTGCCTCTATTTGGTCAGTTTAGTCAACAACTGAGTAAGTGATTTAATGATACTGGCATTTTCACTGCGTTTGGTGGTTCTGGACAATACACCGATCACTTTCATAGCTAAGTTATTCAGTTCCGTCTGAGCGTTACGTTTTAGTTTAACCGACAGTACATTGCGGGTATCAGTTTGTTTTAAATACGGAATTACTGCATCAACCGGACATTCCAGTAATGTTTCAATATCGGACTTAGCCATAAGTTTGGAAACTTCCTGCGAAGTATCGGATAAACAGATAAACGTACGAATTGGCTTACCGGTGGTCTGCCGCATACGTTCACATTGAACCAAAAACTGTTTGGCAACACGTAATGAACTGATTCGACGTTCCGCCACCAGAACAAAGCTATTGCTGTAATCAAAGAACTTGATCAGATTGTCTTTATTCACATTAAAAATCGGTTGATCGTAAACAATAAAGTTGTATTTATCTAGAGCCGCCGTATCCAGTTTTTCCAGTTCACCTTTGAATAGATCCAGATTTGGCATGAATTCAACGATATCGCCTTGCAGTTTTTTATCAAACAGGAAATCCAAATCCTGAGAACCGTTCGGCCCTTGAGCCAATAGAACGGGCACTTTTTTATTTACCGCAATCTGATTTGCAATTTGTGAGCTGATAAAGCTGGAACCAAGCCCCCCTTTGCAACCGAGCACGCATATTTTTACAGTATGGCGGGTACGCGAGATATCCATATTGGCGGAAATAATTTCTTCTACCATCTGTCTTAATTGGGAATCAGTATTGAAATACAGGATTCCATCGTTAAACAGTCTCTGCGCCAGAGAAATGGAATCACTTGTCCCTACGGTACAACACCACATGTTATGCGGCACGATTGCATTCACGCGTTCGGTAATAACGGAAACGTTGGTTTCGTTCCGAATATCGGCAATGACCCCCACGGCTTCTTCGGCAGTGAAAGAAATATTGTCATCAGTCAGGAAGTTGGCTTTGATAACATCAATATTTTCTAAACCGCGAGTCCGCAGCAATTGCGCAATCTGAACCTGAATTTCTTCACGTTCGGAAAGAATAAGAATTTTGCGCGCGCTGTTGCTTATTACATTTTCCTTATCAAGTAATAACATAGTCTTGTTTTTAAAACCCCATTAATTCTTTAATTGAATACGATGATTATTCTTACCTGCACAAGGATTATATGTGTCAAAACTCATCATATCTTCTGCCGTATCGAAATGGCAGTCCGCTTTTTTCGCCCCCAGATACTGTACTTCAACATAAAGCGGATATATCTGTGTTCCTTTGCCTTGATTTTCCAAGTGAATTCGCTGTTTTTTGATTCCTTTGGTAACTAACAGCTTTTGGATTTGCTCGGCCTGTTGTTTTGTAGTTTTATCGGTCCACAGAATATTAACCTGTTTACTGACATCACTGCCTAAATCACGCATAACGTTACGTACTAAATTATGCCGTTCAAGCTTGGAATTACTCACAACAGGGTAACGATTCACTACCATAAAGTGCGGTGCGTTTTTACTTTGTTTTGGCTGAACGATGTTAATATCTTTCTCCAATTCATTCATCATGGCTGATACGGAGCAGGATAGTGTTACTAAGGATAATGCCATCAATAGCTGTTTTCTCATTGAATAAACCCTCCGTTTTTCAGGAAATTGGAGACAAGTGTTTTCTGATATACCTTTTTCAATGGCGTTACATTAAAGAAACGCTCCATTGTGCCGGTTTGTTCAAAACTCGGATAAATGATTTGTGCTTCATTTACCGGCTTGACTAGATTAACCGTCGCCACAACCACCAATTCTTTGCTTTCATGTGAAGTTGAAGCGCTGCGGAAAAATGCACCGAGAATCGGAATATCACCTAACACTGGAATCTTTGACAAACCTTCTATATCGTCTTTACTGAGTAAACCGCCGATAATAAAGCTTTCACCGTCGGCGAGCTCAAAAGTGGATTTCGAACGACGGGTATTGAAATAAGGAACATCGCCAATCCCTTCGTATTTATAAGTACCGCTAAGCGTGCTCACTTCCTGTGCTAACGCTAAACGGATGCGGTTGTCTTTTTGTAGTTTGGCACCGACACCGAGTTTAATCCCGAAGTCTTTGTAAATGATGCTCGGATTACCGTCGCGGTCGCGTTGTGCGAAAGGAATTTCACCACCGACCAGAATGTCGGCGGTTTCCCCCGACAACATGGAAATATTCGGTTCGGCAAGGATTTTAGCGTTATTTTGATTGTCCAGAGCGTTAATAAACAGGCTTAGACCGCCGGCATTCAGAGACAGAACAGCCCCGTTGCTACCGTTAAAGCTGCCGGAACCGGAAAGCGTGCTTCCCAGATTATTCAGAAAGTTACCATGCAGATTATTCCAGTTGATACCTAACGCGTCGGCAAATTTCTTGTTGACTTCCACAACGGTCAGTTTCACATTAATCTGTACATTATCGGACAGTTGAGAGTTGTTGATCACGTCATCGTAACTGTATTTATCCAGAAACGGGATCTTATCGTCACCTCCTTCCACATGTCTTAAACGGTATTCGGTAATTTTCGGGCTGGCTCCTAATGACGCGCCGACAATCCGGTTGACTTCATCACGTTCGTTTTCCGAGCCGGCTTCACCTTCAATCACGTAAGCCTTACCGACTTTTTTGACTGATAATTTTGAATTAGGGAAACGGGTTTTAATCTGTCTGTTGGTATCGGCAATATTATTAATGGCGTTATTGACATTAATCATATCGGAATTCAGTTTTTTCCCTGCTTCATCAAACGTCACGATTTCTGATGTACCTTCTTCTTTGGCGTAAATCATAAAACTGTAATCGTCAATGATTTCATAATCCGCAACATTAGGTGATGATGAAAATATGGTACCGATTTTCTGATCCAGTTCAATCAGCCGGCCTTGACCTTTCTCTAAAGTAAACGTTCTTGCGAATGCAGAGTGTGACGTACATATTAACGTTAATCCCAGTAAGGAAAACATCCATGTTTTTTTGTTCAACATTCTTATTGACCTCTTAATTTTTTAATGAATTTGCCGTGATGATTGGTCGGGGCCGTTTTATCCGTCGGCAGGATGATGAGTTTGATTTCTTTATCCGTTGAATAAAGTTTCTGCACCTGTTCGGCATCAATTTTCACCGCAATATAACCTACCGCTTGATTATCATATGCTTTACTTTCTTCTTCCGTGAACGTTTTATTCTGCAGGACCAGAACCTTATCAATGATCTTGACTAATTCATCCTGATTGGAATTGTCACCCGTCGCGGTCTGCTGACCAAAAATAGAAACATAACTACCGTTTAGAACAGTATCAAGAAGATAAGCTTCGGACGGTTTAAAATAGATACGATATGCCACTTCGTTGTTGGTATTTAAGCTGGAAACCAAAAAACGCGGGTCTTCCGGTGAAACCACGGTGTTTTTTGACAATAGAGAATCTTTCTGCAAATTTTCCGTAACTAAAAAACCCTGTAATGAACGATGGGAAGCATTGTCGATGAGTTCTTTCAGATCGTTATTGAGCAAAGCACTGTCTGTATCTACAGTAAGCTCAGATAAGACATAATCATCCGCACGGAGTAGCGTGCCTTGTTTAATATCCCGGGTTAATGTTGCAGTGGTAATAGTCTGCATTTCTTTTTCTTCCGTTGTTTTTTCGGCCGTTTGTTCTGTGGTCGAATCCGTATTACTAGATGGGGCGAAAAAAAGACCTCCCAATCCTACGGCAATAATTAGACCTGAAATGAAAAAGAGAACTCGATAATTCATTTTTAATCCTTAAGTTAATGTAATAAATACATTTATTGTTGTAATTAGACACTGAATAATAAACTGGTCATCATAAAACCAAGGCTGATAGCGATCCCATAAGGTAATCCGTCATTACGGATTGATTGCCGATAGAGCAGCCAGCCTATAATAATTATTAGCAACCCGAACAGGGTGGTAAAAAAGAAAAAATACAGTATCTGTTCATAAGGGATAGACAACATCAGAACAGAAACTAATTTAACATCCCCTCCGCCGACTACTTTTAACAGAAATAAGATAAAACCGATGATAAAAGCGAAAAAAGCCGGAACTATGAATATCGTCCCGTATTTTAAAAAAGACATAAGTATGACAAATACGGGCAGGATTCCGATAATACGATTACTGAGAATTCTTTTCTTTGCGTCTGTGTAGGAAAGTATGCCCAGTAATATTATGATTACCGTATAACAAAAAATAACTGCAAATTGTGTTTGTGTAACCATAAAACACCGGAAAGTTTATTTCATACCTAAAGTCAATTAACCCGGCTCCTCTAAAAGGAGCCGAATATATCTTTCATAACTTTAACAACTCACCCTGAACGGTGGCATAATCTTAGAGTGATGCCACCGCAGAATGAGGTTGCATGAAAGAAAGTGTTAGCTTTAAGGTTTATTTACTGCTCAAAGTAAAGCTGGCACTACTAATTGCAGAACCCAGGCTGTCGAATTTAGATTTCAATTTTCCGATAAAGCCTTGGTCATTATTGAAGACATAGATAATAAACAATGCCATAGCAATCGCAATTAAACCATATTCAATTGCGGTAACACCTTTTTGGTTCTGTTTAAACTGACGATAGCCTTCTGTAACGGCAATATATGCTTTGATAGATAATGTAGACAACATTATTAATTTCCTTATTAAATAATTAATGATTTGGATGGAATCGTTCGGTATCTGAATCTTAATCCTAACTTAAGAAATTGAGATGCCAAACGCATAAATTAACTTAAAAAAAGCTTGTAAGCTAATTTTCGGGACATATACTAAAAATAAAATAAAATAAAGTGATTCTTTGCAAAAAATAATGTGGTCGGACCAGATTCTTAAGTTAGCACCGGTAGAAATAATATCGAAAAAAAGAAATCATTGTATGAATTGTAAAAGATAAGATGAAAATTTGTTAATATCAGGCAGCCCATTTTGTCATATAGACTGATCGGTAAAAAATAATCGGTAATGTGTTTTATATAGGCATATCAGCAGTGATTTCCAGGATATAAAATTTAAAAAAGCCGTTAAATAAAAAACGAATGATACCCGATAGCAGAATTGAATTGTCACGATTTTGCCCACTTTCCCTTGGTATGCGTTGTATTTTCGTTGTCTTTTACCCTCCATCGGTAAGCCCATTTCCACTATCAACTTTTGAACGTGTTTGTGATTCATCCCCGCAAGCAAGATGTTGCTCCCGATGGTAGCCATAATCGGGATGTCGTGCCTTAATTTTACGGATTTTAATACGTAAATCCGCATTTAACGTCATAGATTCTATTGAAATGTAATACGGCAAGCCCATGATGACCTGCGAGTAATCCTATTTGGTCAGTTGGCATCGAACCATTTGACATACCAATCTAAAATGCCGAAAGTTGAGCGGAAGGTTGTGCCGGTGCTAAAAATAGAAATCCAACACGTTTTGTTTGAAAGTTTGGTTATACTTAGTCATAACAATCCGCACCTTATAGTCAGTGGGTTTTTTAGTCCAACTTTTGGAGGAGATCAAAACTGTGAATTTTAACACCGCACTTTGCCTTGCTCAATGCCTACAACCGTTGTTTTTCGCCGCCGAAGGCGTCGATCAGATTTTCGGTCAGTTTGGTGAGTTCGCCCGTCATCAGGATAAAGTCCGCATCGAAACGTTGGGCGAAATCTTCTTTCAGAATATCGTCATTTTTTTCGCGGATCTGGTCGGCAAATTTCAACCGTTTGAGGGAACCGTCATCGTTGAGTACGAAGGAGACATGTTCTTCCCATTCCAGCCCTAATTTTATCACGAATTTACCTGCGGCAAGGTGAGAAAGCATTTCTTCGCTTTCAAGCGGCTGATTTTTACAGCGGATGATGCCCTTGTCGTCCGCTGCTTTCAGCTCGGCTTCATCCAGGGAAATCAACCATTGCGGCAGGGTTTCCTTCGCGATCCAGTCGGTCATGATTAAAGCCGGTTCATTGGCGAATGCCAGCGGCACCACGGGCAATGAACCGAGGGATTTTCGCAGCAACGCCAGCACGTCTTCCGCCCGTTTGGCGGAAGCGGCATCAACATAAATCAGGTTGTTTTCCGTATCGATCCAAATTGCGGTTTGCTGATTTTTGCTGAATGCCCGCGGTAATAGAACGGCGACTACATCGTCCTTAATCGCCTGTTTTTCGGTTTTTTTCAATTTACGGTTTTCCTTTTCCTCCAACTGATTTACCCGTTCATCCAACTCCCGTTTCACAACGTGGCCCGGCAGGATTTTTTCTTCTTTATGCGCTACCAGCAGAATTTGCTTGCCCGCGGAAAAATATAGTAATTCGGAACCGCGCAGCGGATTGGTCCAGCCGAATTTACTCATATCCGATTGAGCACAAGGGTGATATTCACATTGCGCCAGCTGGGTTTGGAGCGATTCTTCCGACCAGTCAAGTTGTTTGGTCAAACGGTAGATCATGGCATTTTTAAACCAGTGCATATTAGATCCTTATGTTTTAGGGTAGAATATGCCACATTGTAATCTATTTGAGGGAAAAAATATGCAAGAGAAATTCATTACCGTGATCGGTGGCGGAAATATGGCCCAGGCGATTGTATTCGGATTACTGAACCGCGACTATCCTGCGGATAAAATTATTGTGTGTGATCCGAGTGAAAGCAAGTTGGCATTATTTACGGAAAAAGGCGTTGGTATCAGCACGGATAATGTGACTGCGGCGACAAAGGCGGAGGTTGTGCTGCTGGCGATCAAACCGCAGGTGATGGCGGAAGTATGCAACGCATTGAGCAAAGTGGATTTTGCGGCTAAATTGGTGATTTCCATTGCGGCGGGCATTCCAACCGCGCGTATTGCCGCATTGTTGCCTTCAGCCAAATCCATTGTACGTGTCATGCCAAATACGCCGGCGCTGGTTTCGGCAGGTATGGCGGGATTGTTCGCTGATAGCCGTGTTTCGGCCGAAGACAAGGCTTTTGCCGAAATTCTGCTTAATGCCATGGGCAAAACCTGTTGGATGGAAAAAGAGGCGGATATGCATGCCGTGACAGCCGGTTCAGGTTCCAGCCCCGCCTATTTTTTCTTGTTTATGGAAGCAATGCAGAAAGCTTTGCTGGAGATGGGATTGAGCACGGAAAACGCCCGTTTGTTGATTCAACAGTCGGCACTGGGCGCGGCCAAGATGGTGGAATGCAATCCACAGTTGCCGCTTTCCGTTTTACGTGAAAATGTGACTTCCAAGGGCGGCACCACGGCAGTGGCGTTGGCGGTGTTTAATCAATATGAGTTGGAACGTATAGTGGCTGAGGCAATGCGGGCGTGCGTGGCTCGTTCGCAGGAAATGGAAAAATTATTCTGATGGCCGTACGTCCTTTTCTTTGGCTCGCTCTCAGTTTTTTCGGCTACTATTTTGCTTATGGCGTAGCGGTGCCGTTTATTCCGGTATGGCTGAAATCCCAGTCCTATAGTGCGGAATTATTGGGGTTGCTGGTGGCATCTTCGTATTTTTTCCGTTTCGCCGGCGGTATTTGCTTTGCCGGTATAATCAAACAGCCGAGTCAGCTGCTCCCTATGTTGCGGGGATTAGCCTGGGCGAGTGTCGTCTTGACTGTCGCCATGGCATTGCTGTCGCAGCATTTTTGGCTGCTGTTTATCGCTTTCGGTTTGTACAGCATGGTTAATTCAGCCGGAACGCCGCTAACCGATACGCTGGCGACCACATGGCAAAAGCAGGTGTCGCTGGATTACGGCAAGGCGCGTTTGGTCGGTTCGTTGGCGTTTGCCATTGCGGTGGCACTGTTCGGTAACGTGATTGGACGAATGGGCGAGGCAAATATTATCTGGCTGCTCGTCGTGTTATTTGCCTTTTATGCACTTGTTCAAATGGCGCGGCCGACCATTGCCGTGCGGAACGCCACTCAAAGTGCGGTGTCGAAACAGGTGAGTTTTTTTCAATTATTGAAAAACGGAACGACCTTGCGCCTGATGATCGCCGCCTGTTTAGTACAGGGCTCTCATGCCGGCTATTATGTGTACAGCGTGCTGTATTGGACGGAAAACGGCATTCCTGTGGGCACTACCAGCCTGTTATGGGGCTTGGCGGTCTGTGCGGAAATCTTGCTGTTTTTCTTCTCTAAACGTTTATTCAAGCGCTGGAATATCGCCGCATTGTTTTATTTTTCCGCCGCCGCCGCGGTCATTCGCTGGCTGGCGTATAGTGCGGTGCTGAATATCGGAGTTTTGGCGGTGCTGCAGCTTTTCCACAGCTTTACCTTTGCCATGATGCACTATGCCATGGTAAGTTATGTGGCGCAGCAGCCGCAACATCACATGGCAAAATTGCAGTCGTTGTATAATGGTCTGGCAAGCTGTGCCTCGGTGGGGATTCTGACCGCCGTGGCGGGCGTGATTTACCAGCACGATCCATCTTTGGTCTTTGTCGTGATGGCCGCCTGTGCCGCCTGTGCGTTGTTGGTGATTCCGCGTAAGGTGGCGGCGGTGATTCGGCAACATTAATAATATGAATAATGAAAGGGGAACAATATGTTAGATTCACATAAAATGCTTATTGGGGTAACGCTGCTTGCCATCAGTGTCAGCGTGGCGGCAAAGGGGCCTAAAGCGGCCTATAGCCATCCCGGCGTGACGGCGATAGATCATCAACATGAAAATGAGGTGAAATGGGTGAGCGCTGAAAGCATTCGGGAAGATTTAAAGAACACGCCGCCTGTTACTGTCAGTTTTGATATTGATGATACCGTGTTGGTTTCATCGCAGTGTTTTTATTATGGTAAACGTACTTTCTCGCCGGACAGCTATGCTTATTTAAAAGAGCAGGCGTACTGGAATTTTGTCGCGGATGGTTGTGACAAATACTCTATTCCGAAGGAATCGGCGCAGAAATTGATTAATATGCATCAGGCCCGAGGCGATCAGGTGATCTTCATCACCGGGCGTACACCGCATATTAATCATAAAGCGGAGCAGATTGATCAGTTAGGGCGTATTCTCGAGGAAGCCTTCGCGATTAAAAATATGCAACCGGTTAATTATACGAAAGAGACGCCGATCTCGCCTTATCAATACGACAAAACCGCATTTATCGTAAAAAATAAGGTTGCGATTCATTACGGTGATAGTAATGATGATATTTTAGCCGCCCGTGAAGCCGGAGTTCGCGGTATTCGTGTGATTCGCTCCGCTGTCAGCACCAATCGCCCGTTGCCCGTCAGCGGCGGCTATGGTGAAGAAGTGGTGGCGGATTCTTCTTATTAAGGACACTCAAAGTGCGGTGCTGAAAATTGCAGTTTTGCAATGTTCCCACCGCCTTTTTGTCGTGACATGCCGCGTCGGGAAAGCGGAATGCCGTAGTTGTAGTATAATGGGTGATTTTTCGGTGAGATTCAGTAAGTTACCGGCTTTGTGTTCCCGGTGCCCGCCATAGGGATGTGGTCAATCCCTGATCCACTAATTTCAGTTGTTGCTGATAAACGTTTAACCATTGGGTTTTATGTTTTTGATAAAGCCGATGGTTTTCGGGATTAGGTTGATGTTGACGTTCAAATTTAACCAGTTTCTTGCCTGCCTCCGATAAAGAAGGATAAATTCCTATGCCTACACCGGCAGCGATTGCACAGCCTAGTGCGGTCGCTTCTTTCACTACAGGGATATTGACGATTAACCCGGTGACATCTGCCAGAATCTGACTCCATAATTTTCCTTTTGCACCGCCGCCGGCAAACACGATGGCGTTGAGACGTGCTTGTGAGAATTCTTCCACTTGATCCAAGTTACAAGAAGATACGATAGCCGCATTTTCCTGTAATGCGCGGAATAACACGGTTTTATTGCATTTTTCGGGATCGATGGACAGATTAATGAAGGATGGCGCCGCGTGATACCAGGCTTTAAAGTGCATTGAGTCGGAGAAAATAGGAATAATGTCGTAGGCTCCCACAGGCACGCGGGCAGCCATCTGTTCCAATAACGTGTAGGCATCGGAGCCTAATTTTTCGGCTAAACGTTTTTCTTCCTCACAAAACGCATCGCGGAACCAACGCATGGTTAATCCTGTAAAAAAGCTGATAGACTCGGCCTGTACCAAAGGAGGGATAACATGCGGATTAATGCGGACATTCATATCCGGATCGGTAATCGGATTTGGTAAGTTCACCACTTGCTGCCAAAAGGTTCCACCGATAATTGCGGCCTGGCAGGGTTCGGTTATACCCAGACCGACACAACCTAATTGTACATCACCGCCGCCTACAATGACCGGTGTGCCCGGTTTCAACCCTGTCTGTGTTGCAGTCTGTTTTGTCACGGAGCCTAATTTTGTACCGGTTTCCTTCACCGGTGGAAGAATATCCGCATTTAATCCCGCCATATCTAACAGTTCAGGCGACCATTGGCGGGAGGTTAGATTTAGCATTCCGCTTGTGCCAGCATTGGAAGGTTCAACAGCAAGTTCACCGCATAACATAAAGGCGAGCCAGTCACTAATCATTGAAATAGCTTTAGTTTGGCGATAAATATCAGGTTGGTGATGAGCAAGCCATAACAAACGTGGTACCGCGCTTAACGCTAAGGTTTGTCCTGAAGTATGATATAAAATAGATTCGAATTGATGATCATAAAGCGTTTTCAATTCACTGACTTCTTCGGCCGCTCTGGCATCCACATTACCGCAAGCCCAAATCGGTTTTTTATCGGCGTCATATAAAACAATACCTTCTCGCATTGAACAGGTAGCAACAGCGGCAATTTGTTCAGGCTGAAGTTGGGCAAGCTGTAAAGACTGGCGAATACAATCACAGGTTAGCCGCCAGTTTTTAGTTAAATCAAATGTCATTGAACCCGGAATATCAGGATCGGGCAGGTGTGTCCATTCTTTTTGTGCCGCGACAATTTGATTGCCATCCGTATCAAAAATTACAGCCCGTACACTTCCTGTACCCGCATCCAGTGCCATTAAATAAGTTGTAGTAGAAGTTACCATGTTATTCTCCTTACTAAGAAAAAATCGCACTTCTACTACGTGGTAAAACTAGATCAGTTCAGCGAGCAGTAATCGTGCCGTTTTTTCTTCCGTTACTAATGAATTAATGTGATTTCCGTATAGTGCGGCCAGAATAGCTTCCACTTTATTTTCTCCACCGGCTATTCCAATGATATTAGGGATTTTTTGCAAGCGCTCGAGTGGAACGCTGATGAGTTCTTCATGTAGGGGCATATCAGGTTGGAGTGAACCGTCTTTTTGCATGAAGTAACCTAAAATATCACCTACCACCCCTTGTTTACGAATGATTTGCTGCTTTTCTTCGGTAATGTAACCCGTACGAAGTAAAGTCGCTTGACCTTTTTGTCTTGTCGCTCCGATACCTACGATAGCAACATCTGCGTTACAGGCGGCCAGCATAATATCCCTTACGCTGGATTCCCGTTTAAACAATTTTGCCGCTTCAATTGATGAAGCGCGTAATGGTGCCGGAATAATGCTGACCGAACAAGAACCGTCAAGCTGTCCGATACCTTTCATGTAAGGTCCTACACCACCCGATAACGTGATGAGCTTAATTTGGTTATGAGTAATAAATTCGTTGCTGTACTTAATAGTTTGCATGATAGTTTCACCAAATCCTATTGCCAGCAATTGGTTGGGTTTTAGCATGGACATCAGCATTTGTGCCGCGCCGACACCTAACCGCTCATTGGTTTCATGTTGCTCCAGTTCAGGCAATATACGGATATGTTTAAGCTGAAAACGTTGCTGCAGAGCCTGTTCTAATTCCAGACATCCGGTAAAACGTGAATTTATCTGTACTTTTATGATGCCTTGTTGTCGTCCTTTTTCCAGTAAACGCGAAATCTTCAAACGTGGTAAACCTAAAGTTTCACCGATTTCTCCCTGAGTTAAATTATCGTGATAATAAAACCATGCAATTCTTGCTAAAAGCTCTTCCTCACTCATTTCTTGAGTGATGTCGTTATAGTCTGTTTTTTGATTCATTGTTTTTCTCTTTTTTAAGTCAAAATTAATCATACTTTTGATTTTATAAATATTCAAATGTTCATTCTGGAATTTTCTTTATTTGCGATCTTGGTCACAAAATTAATCATAAGTTACTTTATTTATAAGTTTAATCTATTTATTTGTGACGCATATCACGGTTTTTTCTTATTCCGATTGATAGTATTCTGATAAATTGATTTTAAATTTAATCAATTGTTCATATTTTTTAAGGTAACATTATGTCGCAAATCACACAACCAACTTGCTTGCTCGCCGTTAAAGCATTAAGTAAATCCTTTTCCGGAGTAGAAGTGCTGAAAGCTATTGATTTTTCACTCTATGCAGGTGAAGTACACGCCTTATTAGGCGGCAACGGTGCAGGTAAATCGACATTAATGAAAATTATTGCCGGGATTCAACATCAAGATAGCGGCACTTTGCAAATTAAAGGGCAAGTACAAACTAAACTCTCTCCCGGTAAAGCCCATCAGCTTGGGATTTATCTTGTCCCGCAAGAGCCATTGCTGTTTCCCAACTTAACCGTACGGGAAAACATTTTATTTGGCTTAGCTCGGAATAACAAAACATTATCAAAATTAACGGTACTTCTACAGGAGTTGAATAGCCGTTTACACCTTGATATGCAAGCCGGATTACTTGATGTGGCTGATCAGCAGCTGGTGGAAATTATGCGTGGATTAATGCGTGACGCAGCTATTTTAATTTTAGATGAACCGACGGCATCACTTACACCGGCAGAGACTGAAAATTTATTCAAACAAATTCGATCTTTATTGGCAAAAGGGGTAGGGGTTGTCTTTATTTCGCATAAATTACCGGAAGTATGGCAGATCGCTCACCGTATAAGTGTGATGCGTGATGGATATATTGCTTTGTCAGGCAAAGCCACAGATCTCAATAAGGATGAGATTATTGCGGCCATTACACCTAAAGCGAAAGGAGTCGAATTAACAGATACTCAAAAATTATGGTTAGATTTGCCCGGACATTTACGCATAAAGGAAACAGATGAACCGGTTTTGCAAGTTAAAAACCTTACCGGTGAAGGATTTAAAAAAATCAGTTTTGAACTTTATCCAGGAGAAATATTGGGGCTGGCCGGAGTTGTCGGTGCCGGACGTACGGAATTAGCCGAAACGATTTATGGTTTACGTAAGCAAAAGTGCGGTGAGGTTTTTTTCCAAAATGAAAATGTCGGTCAACTTGGTTTAGAACAACGGCTTGATAAAGGGATTGTTTATTTACCTGAGGATCGTCAGGCGTCTGGATTGTATTTAGATGCCGCGCTGACTTGGAATGTATGTAGCCTGACTTATACCAAAGCGGGTTTCTGGCTGGATCAACATAAGGAAAGTGCGACCTTAGAGCGCTATCGCCGGGCGATGGGGATTAAATTTAGTGATGAACGGCAGCATGTCCGTACCCTGTCAGGGGGAAATCAGCAAAAAATGTTGATTGCCAAATGCTTAGAAGCAAATCCGGCATTATTAATTGTTGATGAACCTACTCGTGGTGTGGATGTAGCTGCAAGAGCAGACATCTATCAGTTAATTAAGAGCATTGCAAAACAAAATGTGGCGGTATTGTTTATCTCTTCGGATTTGGAAGAGATTGAGCGGATGGCGGATCGGGTATTGGTTATGCACGATGGTGAAATTCAAGATGCTCTCGTAGGAGATGACATCAACACTCACAATATGATGCGGATGGCGTTTGGTTAGGAGAAAATTTATGTGGAAACTCATTCGGGATAATCGGGAATTAACCATTTTCATTGCCGTTATGTTGATGTTTTTGCTATTGACATTCGGCAGTAATTCCGGATTTCAATGGCAAACATTATTAATGATTTTTAACTCGGCTCAGATTGTCATGCTATTAGCTGTCGGTGCTACTTTCGTGATTTTGACACGCAATATAGATGTATCAGTGGGTTCCATTATGGGATTAAGTGCAGTTGTGGTAGGGAGTTTATTGAATGCGGGGCTAAATTTGACTTTATCGTTTACAGTAACTCTTGGAGTAGGAATTCTGGCGGGTTTACTTAATGGCGTGTTAGTAACCTTGTTGCGTATTCCTGCCATTGTCGCAACCTTAGGAACGCTCGGGTTGTATAAAGGCATGATGTTACTACTGACGGGAGGAAAGTGGATTGAAGGATTACCTCAAAGCCTGAAAATGCTCTCGGTTCCCGTTTTTTGGGGAATTTCTCCACTCGGTTGGCTGGTGCTGGCTTGTATTTTAGCCACCTATTTTTTCCTGACCAAAGTAAAAGCCGGCCGTAATTTTTATGCTGTCGGGGATAATCTGCAAGGAGCGTTGCAGCTTGGGGTGAAAATAAATGCGGTGCGGATTACCGCTTTTGCAATGAATGGGTTAATGGCGGCCGTCGCCGGTATTATTTTTACATCACAAATCGGCTTTGTGCCTAATGCAACGGGAAATGGTCTGGAAATGAAGGCGATCGCGGCTTGTGTATTGGGCGGTATTAGCTTGCTTGGTGGTTCCGGCAATGTAGTCGGTGCGATTTTAGGTGCTTATTTTTTGATTCAGATTGATTCTATTTTAGTCTTATTACAAGTTCCCGCCTATTGGAATAATTTTGTGGCAGGATTGGTTTTACTCATGGTGTTGGTATTTGATGGACGTATTCGGGTACGTATTGCGCAGCAGATCAAGCAACAACGTTATGCACGCTTTCTGACGGATGATTAATAGGGGAACTCATAATGAAACATAAATACGGTTGGGAAATCACCTTACTCTGTTTGGTCGTGATTGAGGTACTTGTGTTTGGCATGATCAATCCGAATATGCTTAATATTAATGTATTGCTGTACAGCACCAGTGATTTTATCTATATCGGCATGTTGGCTTTGCCCTTAACTTTAATTATTGTTAGCGGCGGAATGGATATTTCTTTCGGATCAACGGTCGGCTTATGTGCAATTTGTTTAGGGGTTTTATATAAGCTCGGGGTATCGTTATGGTTCGCTATTCCCATCACTTTTATAGTCGGGCTATTGTGTGGCCTGATGAATGCCGGTTTAATTCTTTATACTAAAGTCAATCCATTAGTCATCTCACTCGGCACTATGTATTTATTTGGTGGCGGCGCATTATTACTATCCGGTTTCGGTGGCGCAACAGGTTATGAAGGTATAGGCGGATTTCCTGATGAATTATTAGAATTTGCAAATCAAAGCATGATAGGCGTACCGACACCGATCATTTATTTTCTGGTTATGACCGTAATTTTCTGGTTGCTTATGCATCATACACGTATCGGACGAAGCGTTTTTCTTATTGGGCAAAGTGAACGTACTTCACGTTATAGTGCCGTTCCTATTAATCGGACATTATTCATTATTTATGGTTTCATCGGGATAATTTCTGCTTTTGTTGCAATATTGTTAGTGTCTTATTTTGGTTCCGCTCGTTCTGATCTTGGCAGCTCCTTACTCATGCCCGTATTAACGGCGGTTGTGTTAGGTGGGGCAAATATTTATGGCGGAGCAGGTTCGGTAATTGGAACCGCTATTGCAGCCGTATTAATCGGTTATTTGCAGCAAGGTTTGCAGATGGTCGGCATTCCTAATGAAATTTCGAGCGCACTGTCAGGTGCCTTATTAATCATAGTGTTAATCGGTAAATCGTTGAGTTTGCATGCAGACCCAGTTAAACAGTGGTTCAGCCGAAAAACACATTCCAATCCAACTCATTCATAAGGAGTTCTCAATGAAAACAGCCGTAAAACACACCGCACTTGCTCTTGTACTAGGGCTTTCAACATTAGCGGTTCAGGCGACGGACCGTATTGCTTTTATTCCTAAACTGGTTGGTGTCGGTTTTTTTACCAGTGGTGGTCAAGGTGCACTGGAAATGGGAAAAATGCTTAATGTTAATGTGACTTATGACGGTCCGACGGAACCAAGCGTGTCTAATCAGGTACAACTGATTAATAACTTTGTGAACCAAGGGTATAACGCAATTATCATGTCATCCGTTTCACCGGACGGACTTTGTTCAACTTTACAACGGGCAATGAAACGGGGGGTAAAAATATTAACCTGGGATTCGGATACTAATCCGCAATGTCGTAGTTATTACATTAGTCAAGGTACGCCAAGTCAGCTCGGTTCGATGTTAGTTGATATGGTGACAAATCAAATTGAAAAAACCAAAGTAAAGGTAGCGTTTTTCTACTCTAGCCCAACGGTAACAGACCAGAACCAATGGGTTAAAGTGGCCAAAGAGAAAATTGCTAAAGAACATCCGGAATGGGAAATTGTTACTACCCAGTTCGGTTACAACGATGCAATAAAATCATTACAAACTGCGGAAGGTATTTTAAAAGCCTATCCTGATTTGGATGCGATTATTGCTCCTGATGCGAATGCTTTACCGGCGGCGGCACAGGCAGCCGAAAACTTGAAAGTCGGTAATGTAGTGATTGTCGGGTTTAGTACGCCGAATGTGATGCGTCCTTATGTTAAACGCGGCACGGTAAAACAATTCGGATTATGGGATGTGGTGCAGCAAGGTAAGATTTCCGTCGCGGTAGCTAATGCCTTATTGGAAGGTAAGGCGCTGAATGTCGGCGATAAATTAGATGTACAAACGGTCGGGGTAGTGGAAGTTTCACCAAATAAAGTACAAGGCTATGACTATGAAGCCAAAGGTAACGGCATTATCGTGTTACCGGAACGTGTCGTGTTCACTAAAGACAATATTGATAATTATGATTTCTAATACGAGGAGTAGAAAATGGCAGACTTAGATGATATTCGGGATGGTAAGGATTTTGGCATCGGTAAACCTCAGACTCATACCGCTTTTTATTTAAAAGGAGCGGGAGCGTTGGATTGGGGGATGCAATCCCGTTTAGCGAGAATTTTTAATCCGAAAACAGGAAAAACAGTCATGTTGGCTTTTGATCACGGATATTTCCAAGGGCCGACAACAGGATTAGAGCGCATAGATTTGCATATTGCCCCGTTATTTGAATATACGGATGTGTTAATGTGTACAAGAGGTATCTTACGTAGTGTCGTCCCGCCGGCAACCAATAAACCTGTCGTTTTGCGCGCTTCCGGTGCAAATTCTATTCTTACGGAATTGTCTAATGAAGCCGTAGCGGTGTCGGTAGAGGATGCATTACGCCTTAACGTTTCCGCAATGGCTGCTCAGGTGTATATCGGTTCGGAACATGAACATCAATCCATTAAGAATATTATTCAATTAGTGGATCAAGGTACGCGTTATGGTATGCCGGTAATGGCGGTTACCGGCGTGGGAAAAGATATGGTCCGTGATCAACGCTATTTTTCTCTTGCCACCCGTATTGCAGCGGAAATGGGAGCTCATATTATCAAGACTTATTATGTTGATAAAGGGTTTGAACGCATTGCTGCAGGTTGCCCGGTACCGATTGTGATTGCCGGCGGTAAAAAATTACCTGAACGTGAAGCATTAGAAATGTGTTATAAAGCGATTGATCAAGGTGCATCCGGCGTGGATATGGGACGTAATATCTTCCAATCGGACGCACCGATTGCGATGTTGAAAGCGGTTCATGCCGTTGTTCATCAGGGAGAAACACCGGAAAAAGCCTATCAGCTTTATCTTGACCAAAAAAATTAATTCAAAATTACTCTGTGGTAAGCTCGTCTCACCACGGGTATCTACGGGGAAATAGCATTATGTTTGCAATGTTAGTTGAAATCAATATCAAGGAAGGCAAAGAACAGGAATTTCTGACAGTCTTTAAACGCAATCATCTGGGCACAAGGCAAGAACCCGGCAATTTGCGTTTTGATGTGTTGCGGGATCCGGAAATTCGTACACGTTTTTATGCCTATGAAGTTTATGCGGATGAGAAAGCGCTTGCGGCACATCGTGCAACGGAACATTATCGTCGCTGTGTACAGGAACTGGAACCCATCATGACTGGTTCTCGCGGTAAACGTATCTTTGAATGGGTAATGCCGGAGAATTTGGTTAATGAGTAATGAAAAAGTGCGGTTAAACAAACGAAAAGAATGATTAGTTGCACAATGAAATGTAGAAGAAAACTCAATCTGACAGATACACGTTTTTTAACGGGGAACTGTCGATTGGGTTTGATTTTCTACAATTTTTTACACTATGTTTTGGGGTTATATTGTATCGTATTAGGATAAGATTAAACCCTTGTCGCCGTACTTTATCTAACCAAAATTTTGGGTAAACGATAAATGATTAACGCCAACAGGATTAACCCGCAGCCTGATAATTTCTGCCAGCTCAAAACTTCCGAAAATAGCACCGCACTTAGTATTAATGTCCAGACGGGTTCCAGCAGCATGATGAGTGCCGCGTTGCTGATACTGCAAAGCTTTTGCCCGATGGTCTGTAATAGAAAGCGTAAACTGGTGGCGATCAGTACGCTTGCCGCAAGCCAACCGTAGCTTTCTGTCGGGATCGGTTGCGACCAGTCTTCCACCAGAATGGAATAGCCGCAGCATAATATGCTGCAGGTGATTACGTGGTGGCGTGCGGCGGTTCCTGGTTTGTGGAGAAGAAACTGATTAACAGCCGGAATTGGGATGAAATCGGACGCCTGGCGGGAGAGACCGTTGCGTTGGTTCGTCAATAGTCGGCTAAAGTGCGGTGCTGTTTTTCAGAGTTTTGAAAACACCTGAAATCAGCACCGCACTTTGCGTTATTTTATTGACGATAATTTTCCAGGAACCGGGCAAGTTTGCTTAAAGCATCTTCCAGTTGATGGACATAAGGCAAGGTGACGATGCGGAAGTGGTCCGGAGAATGCCAGTTAAAACCGCGACCGTGTACCAGCAGCACTTTTTCCTTGGCAAGCAAATCCAGCACCAATTTTTCGTCGTCGTAGATATTGAATTTCTTTACATCAATTTTCGGGAACATATAAAGTGCCCCCATCGGTTTTACGCAGCTGATGCCGGGAATCAAGGTCAGCAGTTCGTAAGCGCGGGCTCGCTGTTCGTGCAGACGACCGCCCGGCAGGATTAACTCATTAATGCTTTGATAGCCGCCCAAAGCGGTTTGAATGGCGTGCTGCATAGGCACATTGGCGCACAGACGCATAGAGGCGATCATGTCTAAGCCTTCGATATAGCCGCGGGCTTTGTCTTTCGGCCCGTTCAAAATCATCCAGCCTTGGCGGAAGCCGCAGATGCGATAGGCTTTGGATAAACCGTTGAGAGTGATGGTCAGCAGGTCCGGCGCGAGGGCGGCAATATGGTGGTGCACGGCACCGTCATAGAGAATTTTGTCGTAGATTTCGTCGGAATAGATCAACAGGTTATTCCGGCGGGCGATTTCGACAATTTCTTCTAATAACGCTTTGCTGTACACCGCACCCGTCGGGTTGTTCGGGTTGATAATCACAATCGCCTTGGTACGGGAAGTGATTTTCGCTTTAATATCATCAATAGCGGGAAACCAGCCCGCCTCTTCGTCACACAAATAATGCACGGCTTTACCGCCGGAGAGGGTTACCGCCGCCGTCCACAGCGGATAGTCGGGCATCGGCACCAGCACTTCGTCGCCGTCATTCAGCAGCGCCTGCATCGCCATGGTAATTAATTCCGAGGCGCCGTTGCCGATATACACATCGTTTACCGTCGCCCCGTGAATGCCTTTGGATTGATAATACTGCACAATCGCCTTACGGGCGGAATACAGCCCCTTGGAGTCGCAATAACCCTGCGCGGTAGGCAGATTGCGGATTACATCGATTAAAATCTCGTCAGGGGCTTCAAAGCCAAAAGGGGCGGGATTACCGATATTTAATTTTAAGATTTTATGACCTTCTTCTTCCAAACGCAGAGCCGCTTTATGCACGGGGCCGCGAATATCGTAACAAACATGTTCTAGTTTATTGGATTTGGGAAACAGTTCCATAGGGCAACCTTATTTCTGTATGAAAATAATAAAAGCTTTCCGAACTTTACCCTTATTTTTCTGAGAATAAAAGATTTACTAAAAAAATCTTTTAATTTGCGGTAGAATTGCCACAATTTTTTAACTTTGTTTTTTGTTATTTTGTGCGATGGAGAATCTGCCTATACTTTGAGGGCGAAATTCTCTGCGTTTACACCTTAGAAATGAATAGCTTGCAATCATTACAGCTGCGGTTAACGCAGCAAATTAATGCCTATCAACCCGATGGAACCGACCCTGAACTCGTTGTTTTTACCGCTCAGACGGGCTTCACCGGGTCGTTGCTGGCCTGGTTAAAAGCGCAGAGCTGTTATCCTCATTTCTATTTGCAGCTGCGCGATGAGCAAACGCCTGTGTGTGAGCAGATCGCCTCGCTTGGACAGGTGCGGGCTTTCGACTCGGCGGCTCAGGCGCAAGCCTTTGTGAATCAATCGGATTTGACCTTGGTGGGCGGGACGACCTTTGCTGGAAAAACGAAGTTTTATTTGCCGCGGCTGTTGCTAATCTTGCAGCACGGGCAGCTACGGGTAACGGCATTTTTAGATCGCAAGCGGGATATCACGGCTGAAAAGCAACGTTTGGCGGAAATCTTAAAAACGCTGAAAAACAGCACCGCACTTTCTCCCGTTCAGCAAAAAGCGAGCTTATTGAAGAAAACCGCCGGGCAGGCAGAATGGTGCGCCTGGGTGGAAAAAGCGCTGGCTCACATTGAAGCGGGTAAATTCACCAAAGTCGTGCTGGCAAACGAAAGTGTTTTTAGTACGGAAACGCCTATTAATCCGGTGGATTTTATCGCGGAAAGCCGGGAGAAAAATACCGGCTGCTACCATTTTCTCTGGGCGGAAAATGCGCGGTGCTGTTTTATCGGCTCAACGCCGGAGCGATTGTATGCTCGTGAAGGCTTGATATTGCATACCGAGGCATTGGCAGGCACGGCATTCATGGGTGAAGACGAATCGCAGAACCGGCGGCAAAGCCAATGGCTGCTGCACGATGAAAAAAATGATTATGAGAATCAGCTGGTAGTAGAAGATATTTGCGGCAATCTGTCCGCTTTTTGCCAACAAATTGACGTTTCTGCGGTAGAATTAAAACAACTGCGCCGCGTGCAGCATTTACGTCGTAATATTTTTGCCCGACTGAATGAAAATTTAGCTGATGAATGCTGTTTAAACGCCATTCATCCCACAGCGGCGGTAGCCGGTTTACCCCGTCGGGCGGCACAACGATTCCTGGCGGAAACGGAAAATTTCGATCGTAGCTGGTATGCGGGCACACTGGGATTTATGAGCAGGCGGAAAGCGGAATTCTGCGTCACCATTCGTTCCGCTTTCATTGAACAGAACAGAATCCGCGTTTTTGCCGGGGCGGGGATTGTAGCGGGATCCGTCCCTTTGCTAGAATGGCGGGAAATTGAACGAAAAGCATCAGGATTGTTATCCTTATTACAAAGTGGAGAGTAACTATGTCGATAAGTACATTTAATCGTTGTTGGTCAAAGGTGATCCTTGAAACGCTGCTGCGTTACGGGGTGAAACACTTTTGTATCGCACCGGGTTCTCGTTCCACACCGCTGACTCTTGAGGCAAATCGCCTGCAGGAAGCTCGCCGGGCGCTTTGTCATACCCATTTTGATGAACGCGGTTTAGGCTTTTTTGCCCTCGGTCTGGCAAAAGCAACGCAAACGCCGGTCGCGACGATTGTCACTTCCGGTACCGCGGCGGCAAATCTTTATCCCGCCGTGGTTGAAGCCCGTCAGGCAGGGGTACCGATTATTCTGTTAACGGCGGATCGCCCGCCGGAATTATTGGAGTGCGGTGCCAATCAGGCAATTTTGCAGGAAAATATGTTTGCCGCTTATCCTGTGGCGGCAGTGAATTTACCGCGTCCGAGCCAGGAATATCCCGTCCACTGGCTGATTTCCACCCTTGATCAGGCTTGTCACCGGCAGGCGCTGAACGCGGGGCCGGTACATATTAACGTGCCCTTTGCCGAACCGCTGTATGATGCGGATGAACAAGCCATCGACAGCCATCCTTGGCTGGCAACGGTGCAGCGCTGGCTCACTCAGCAAAAGCCCTGGGCGCAGCATCAGGCCTTGCAGGAAGATGTCCTCATGCACGAACACTGGGATAGCTGGCGTACCAAACGCGGCGTGATTGCGGTGGGGCGTTTGCCCGCCGAACAGGGCATGGGAATTTCCGCTTGGGCGTCCACCATGGGTTGGGTTTTGCTTACTGATGTGCAGTCCGGCGTGGAGGCGAATCTGCCTTATGCGGATGTGTGGCTGGCGAACAAAACCGTGCGCGAAAAATTATTGCAGGCGGACTTGGTGATCCAGCTGGGGCACAGCTTTGTCAGCAAGCGCATTAATCAGTTTTTAGCGGATTTTAAAGGAGAGTTCTGGGTGGTGGATGAAAGCCCGTCGCGGGTGGATCCGTATCATCACCCTCATACCCGTTTTACCGCAAAGGTCCACCATTGGCTGCGTTCTCACCCGCCGTTGCGGCAAAAATCCTGGCTGTTGGAACCCTTGGCTTTGTCTAAATTCTGCGGCAGCTTTATTGAGCAACAGGTTGGTGGCAATCTGAATGAAGCGTCGCTCGCTCATCATGTGGAACGCATTCTGCCGAACAACGGCGTGCTGTTTTTAGGCAATAGTCTGTTTGTGCGTCTGGTGGACGCGCTCGGCAAGCTGCCTGAAAGTTATCCTGTCTATACCAACCGCGGCGCCAGCGGTATCGACGGCTTATTAGCGACGGTAGCGGGCGTGGGTATCGGCTCAAATCAACCGACGGTGGCAATGCTCGGTGATCTTTCCGCTTTGTACGATTTAAATTCTTTGGCGTTATTTAAAAAGGTTAATCAGCCGACGATTTTATTTATCATTAACAATAACGGCGGAGCGATTTTTAATATGCTGCCGGTGGATAATCAGGTGAAAACCGACCTATACCGCATGCCGCATCACACGGAATTTTCTCAGGCGGCGTCCATGTTCGATCTGAAATACGCCCGGCCTTACACCTGGGCGGATCTAAGTTCGGTGCTGAAACAGGCGTATTCTCGCAAGGAAACCACGCTGATTGAAATTAAAGTCAGTCCGACCGACGGCAGCAATATTTATAAACGCCTGATTGAACAGATCAGTTATGCGGTTATCGGCGCCTGATTTGCAAGAACGGCAGCAAATCCTTTGAAATCAATACGGCGGGTATAATTGCCCGCCCTACGATGATATCATGATCAATCTTATCTTTCTCCACGGCTTACTCGGTACTCAAGCGGATTGGCTGGAGGTAATTGAAAAACTCGAAAAAACAGCACCGCACTTTCGCTGTATTTCCCTTGACTTGCCTCTGCACGGCGCGGCAAAAAATCAAACTGTAGCGGATTTTGACGATACCGCCGCTTATCTTGCCCGCCGCATTAAAAGTGCGGTGGGGAATGAGCCGTTTTTTCTGGTCGGCTATTCTCTCGGCGGGCGTATCGCCTTGTATTATGCGTTGCAGGCGGCTGTTGGCAAAAACAATCTGCGGGCGGTCATCGTGGAAGGTGCCAATGTAGGCTTGAAAACGGAGCAGGAGAGAAAAGCGCGGTGTCAAAATGACGAGTTTTGGGCAAACCGTTTTTCCCGCGAACCGCCGCGGCGCGTGCTGAATGATTGGTATCGACAGCCGGTGTTTGCCCACTTGACGGCATCACAGCGAATGGCTCTGATCGAAAAACGGGCGGAAAATTGCGCCGCCAATATCGGTGAAATGTTGCGGGCAACTTCCTTGGCAAAACAGCCTTATCTCGGTGAAAAATTACGCCGCTCCAGCGTGCCTGTTTATTATTTGGCGGGCGAAAAAGACCGTAAATTTCGCCGCATGGCGCAGGCGGAACAAATCGAATACAGTCTGATCCCCGCCGCCGGGCATAACGCTCATTTGGAAAATCCCACGGCATTCGCCGAGAAATTGACTGAGATTGTGCAAAACTCGCAAAAATAGCACCGCACTTTGCGTTTATTGGGTTGAGATAACACTCGAAAAACTACGGAAAATTCGTTATACTCACCCCGTTTTTTGACCCCAGAATAGAAGGAATTTCCAATGAAAAATCCCAAAGATGACGCGCTGTACGCCCCGGTAGAGTGGGTTGACCACAGCGAAGGCTATCAGGATATTTATTATCATAAATCCGTCGATGGCATTGCCAAAATCACCATAAATCGCCCGCATGTGCGTAACGCGTTTCGTCCGAGAACGGTGAAAGAAATGATTCAGGCATTTTCCGACGCCCGTTTTGATGAAAAAATCGGTGTTATCGTGTTGACCGGCGAAGGCAAAGAGGCTTTCTGTTCCGGCGGCGATCAGAAAATCCGCGGCGATTACGGCGGTTATAAAGACGAAAGTGGCGTTCATCATCTGAACGTGCTGGATTTTCAGCGTGATATCCGTACTTGTCCGAAACCTGTGGTGGCGATGGTGGCCGGTTACGCTATAGGCGGCGGTCATGTGCTGCACATGATGTGTGATTTAACCATTGCGGCGGATAACGCGAGATTCGGTCAGACCGGCCCGAAAGTCGGCTCGTTCGATGGCGGTTGGGGAGCATCCTATATGGCTCGTATCGTGGGGCAGAAAAAAGCACGCGAGATTTGGTTCCTATGCCGTATGTATGATGCTCAAGAAGCGTTGGAGATGGGGCTGGTAAACACTGTGGTGCCTTACCGGGATTTGGAAAAAGAAACCGTACATTGGTGCCGTGAAATGCTGCGTAACAGCCCGATTGCGTTACGCTGTCTGAAGGCCGCGTTGAATGCCGACTGTGACGGTCAATCCGGTTTACAGGAATTAGCGGGTAACGCCACCATGTTGTTCTATATGACGGAAGAAGGTCAGGAAGGGCGCAACGCGTTCAACGAGAAACGAGCGCCGGACTTTGGCAAATTCAGACGTAATCCTTAATTTATCAGGTCCTCCGCCGGGGGACTTCTATCAGGTTTCTCCATGACAATACGTGAGTTTCATTTATATCGTTATTCTATTCCCGTTGATAGCCGATTGATTTTGCGAAATCGGTTTTTGAAACGGCGCGAAGGGTTACTGGTACGGATTAAATGCGAAGAAAACGAAGGCTGGGGGGAAATTGCCCCGCTGCCGGAATTTAGCCGTGAAACCCTTGAAATGGCTCAGCAGCAAGCGATCATGTGGTTGCGGCAATGGGCTGAACCCCATGAGCGTAATGGAAAATTATTGCCTGAAGGGTTATATCCTTCCGTTGCTTTCGGGTTAAGCTGCGCTCTGGCGGAGCTGGAAGGTACTTTGAATGCCGAAGGCAATTATCAGGTTGCGCCGCTCTGTTATGGTGACCCCGATGAATTGTATGAATTGCTGGATAATATGCAGGGCGAAAAAGTGGCGAAAATCAAGGTGGGAATGTATGAAGCGAACCGTGACGGCTTGATTGCGGATATGTTGCTGGAAGCCATTCCCGAGCTGCATTTACGCCTGGATGCCAACCGCAGCTGGACGGCGGCAAAAGCTCGGATGTTCGCTAAATACGTAAAACCCGAACACCGTGCCCGCATTCAATTTTTAGAAGAACCTTGCAAAACCCGCGAGGAAAGCCGTTGCTTTGCACAGGAAACCGGCATCGCAATCGCCTGGGATGAAAGTGTGCATGAACCCGGGTTTGTGGTGCAGGCGGAACCGAATGTTGCGGCGATTGTGATTAAACCGACCTTGGTCGGTTCTTTAGACAAATGTGTGGATTTGATTCGGCAGGCTCGTGCTCAGGGTATGCAGGCGGTGATCAGTTCTTCTATTGAAAGCAGTTTGGGGTTAACCCAACTCGCCCGTATTGCCCGGCAATATACGCCGGATATGGTAGCGGGGCTGGATACGCTGAATTTAATGAACCATCAGCTTATTCGCGGCTGGCCGGGATCGACCCTGCCTGTAATGGGCTTGGATTCGGAATTTATTCGTCAGGTTGCTTTTTAGCCGTCAATTCCGGCTGATTCGACCATCAAACGGCTTACTAAAACAGAAAAAAATCGCTATAATGCGAAGCCTTTGTATTTGTCGCAGAAAAGGAAAGAATATGTCGCAATCTCCGCGAATCTTGCTGTTAAATGGTCCTAATTTAAATATGTTAGGGGCCAGAGAGCCACAACATTACGGTAGTATGTCCTTAGCCGCCATTGAGGCGAATCTGCAGGCATTGGCCCGGCGGCATCAGGTACAGCTCGATTGCTTTCAGGCTAACAGCGAGGAAAAGTTAATTGATAGGATTCATGCCGGCTTCAAGCAAGTGGATTTTATTATTATTAACCCGGCGGCTTATACCCATACCAGTGTCGCGTTACGTGATGCTTTGCTGGCGGTGGCCGTTCCCTTTGTGGAAGTACATTTATCCAATATTCATAAACGCGAACCGTTTCGCCGGCATTCCTATTTTAGTGATGTGGCCGAAGGGGTGATCTGCGGTTTAGGCGCAAAGGGTTATGAATGTGCTTTCGCTTTTGCCCTCGAATATTTGGCAAAAAAAGCGTAAATTGTATGAATTTCACTGAAAATCGCATAATTTTGTCGTCAAAAGCATTATTTTCAGGTAATCTGTCGCACAAAACCGAATCTTGTCCGCGCTTGGTTGAAATTTCATCAGGGATATTTGGCAAAGTGCGGTGTTGTTTTTCTCATTTTTAACAAACGGATCAAAATCATGGCAATGGATATTCGTAAAATCAAAAAACTTATCGAATTAGTTGAAGAATCAGACATTATGGAATTAGAAATTTCCGAAGGGGAAGAATCTGTTCGTATTAGTCGTGGTTCTGCCGCGCCAAGTTCGGTGCAATATACTTTACCCGCCGCTCCGGCCCCTGTTGCCGCACCGGCGGCATCGGCTCCGGCCGCTGCACCGGCTGCTGTTCCTGCCACTCCGGTCGTGGGTGAGATGGCGGGCCATGTGATTCGTTCGCCTATGGTAGGAACCTTCTACCGCAGCCCGAGCCCGGAAGCGAAAGTGTTTGTTGAGGTGGGTCAGAGCGTAAAAATCGGTGATGCGTTATGTATCGTTGAGGCAATGAAAATGATGAACCGTATCGAATCAGACAAAGCCGGCGTGGTAAAAGCCATTTTAGTGAACGACGGTGACGCCGTTGAATTTGACGAACCGTTAATCGTGATCGACTAATGTATTAATCGGGTGGGCAATGTGTCCACCTGTTTTGTATTCCAAATTTCAATAAGTTAAGACGGAACTCTTATGTTAGAAAAAGTTGTTATTGCCAATCGTGGTGAAATCGCCTTACGTATTTTACGGGCGTGCAAAGAATTAGGCATTAAAACCGTTGCCGTGCATTCTACCGCCGATCGTGATCTGAAACATGTTCTATTGGCGGATGAAACCATTTGTATCGGCCCGGCTCCTTCAGCCAAAAGTTATCTGAATATTCCCGCGATTATCGCCGCGGCGGAGGTCACAGGAGCGGATGCCATTCATCCGGGCTACGGATTCCTTTCTGAAAATGCGGATTTTGCCGAACAGGTTGAACGTTCCGGCTTTATTTTTATCGGCCCGACGGCGGATGTGATTCGTTTGATGGGTGATAAGGTATCCGCCATTAAGGCAATGAAAAAAGCGGGCGTGCCTTGCGTGCCGGGCTCCGATGGTCCGTTGAGTTCGGATATCGTCAAGAATAAAGAAATTGCTAAACGCATTGGTTATCCAATCATTATTAAAGCTTCCGGCGGCGGCGGTGGGCGCGGTATGCGGGTGGTACGCAGTGCCGAAGCGTTGGAAGAATCTATTGCCATGACCAAAGCGGAAGCTAAAGCCGCGTTCAATAACGATATGGTATATATGGAAAAATATCTGGAAAACCCGCGCCATGTGGAAATCCAGGTCATCGCTGATACTCACGGTAATGCCGTTTATCTGGCTGAGCGTGATTGTTCCATGCAGCGCCGTCACCAGAAAGTGGTGGAAGAGGCGCCCGCTCCGGGAATTACGGAAGAAGTCCGGCGTGATATCGGCTCCCGCTGTGCCAAAGCCTGCGTAGAAATCGGCTATCGCGGTGCGGGCACCTTTGAATTCCTTTATGAAAACGGTGAATTCTATTTCATTGAAATGAATACCCGTATTCAGGTGGAACATCCCGTAACGGAAATGATTACCGGCGTTGACTTGGTGAAAGAGCAACTGCGTGTTGCCGCCGGTTTGTCGCTTTCATTCAAACAGGAAGATATTAAAGTGCGCGGTCATGCGATAGAATGCCGTATCAATGCGGAAGATCCGAAGACTTTCCTGCCTTCACCGGGCAAAATCAATCATCTGCATTCGCCGGGCGGCTTAGGCGTGCGTTGGGATTCCCACGTGTACGCAGGCTATACCGTGCCCCCGCATTATGATTCCATGATCGGTAAATTAATTACCTACGGCGATACCCGTGAAGTGGCAATCCGTCGTATGCAAATGGCCTTATCGGAAACCATTATTGACGGAATTAAAACGAATATTCCGTTGCACAACCTGATTTTGGAAGATGAAAATTTCCAAAAAGGCGGCACGAATATTCATTACCTTGAGAAAAAATTAGGTATGATGGAATAAGTCCTGTCATTGCATAAAAAAGTGGAGACAATCCACTTTTTTTATGCCCGCGGGTTATACTTAGCTAAAAATTAAACAAAAGCAGCAAAGATTTATTGATAAAAGGATACTTTATGAATCTTCAACAACGTTATAAACAAGCCGCCAAAGAAGCCCGCTGGGCGTTGGGTTTAACCATTCTGTATGTGATTGGCTGGTGCATTTGCGCTTATTTGCCAAAGGGAACGGCAGGGCCGATTGGTTTTCCGCTCTGGTTTGAACTAGCCTGTATTTATTTGCCGATTTTATTTGTGGTAATCGCTTATTGGGTAGTGAAAATCGTTTATCAGGATATTTCGCTGGAAAACGAGGAGCGTCAATAATGAATTTAGGTATTATTTTCCCTCTTGTGATTTATCTTGCCTTCATATTCGGAGCGGCGATCTATGCCTATGTGAAACGACAGAAAGGCGATTTTTTAACGGAATATTACGTGGGTAATCGCTCCATGACAGGTTTTGTGCTCGCCATGACCACCGCCTCCACTTACGCCAGCGCCAGTTCGTTTGTGGGCGGACCGGGTGCCGCCTATAAATACGGTTTAGGCTGGGTGTTATTGGCGATGATTCAAGTCCCCGCGGTGTGGCTGGCATTAGGGGCATTAGGCAAAAAATTTGCCATGCTCTCGAGAGAAACCAATGCTCTCACTATTAACGATTTATTGCTTTATCGTTATAAAAACAAATACTTAGTGTGGATTTCCTGTGTGGCGTTATTGATTGCTTTCTTTGCCGCCATGACCACTCAGTTTATCGGCGGGGCGCGTTTATTGGAAACCACTATCGGCATTGATTACACCCAATCCTTGCTGATTTTCGCCTTAACGGTAGGGTTATATACCTTTATCGGCGGTTTTCGGGCTGTCGTGCTGACGGACACCATTCAAGGCACCGTGATGATTCTTGGCACCATTATTCTACTGGGGGCAGTGATTTATGCCGCGGGAGGTGTGGAAAGTGCGGTGACGAAACTCACCGAAATTGATCCGCATTTGGTCAGCCCTTACGGACCGAATGATATGCTCGGCTTTCAATTTATGATGTCCTTTTGGATTCTGGTTTGTTTTGGCGTAGTCGGTCTGCCTCATACCGCCGTGCGTTGTATGGCGTTCAAAGACAGCAAAGCATTACACAGTGGTATGCTGATCGGTACCGTCATCCTCAGTATTATCATGTTCGGTATGCACTTAGCGGGAGCGTTGGGGCGAGCGGTTCTGCCCGATTTAACCATTCCCGATCAGGTTATTCCGACACTGATGCTCAAGGTGTTACCGCCGATTGTGGCCGGTATTTTCCTTGCCGCGCCGATGTCCGCCATTATGTCCACCATTGATGCTCAGCTGATTCAGTCTTCCTCGATTTTCATCAAGGATTTGTATCTGTCGGCTAAGCCCGAGGCGGCGCGGAATCAAAGACGCATTACCGTGCTGTCTTCCGTCGTAACGTTCACCATCAGCGTTGTGCTGGTGTTCTTAGCGCTGAATCCGCCCGATATGATTATCTGGCTGAATCTCTTCGCCTTTGGCGGTTTGGAAGCGGCGTTCCTATGGGTTATCGTATTGGGCATCTACTGGGAAAAAGCCAATGCCTACGGCGCTATCGGCTCAATGCTGGCAGGCTTGGGCAGTTATATTTATCTGACCGTCGCGAAGCTGAAACCATTCGATTTTCACGCCATCGTGCCGGCCTTGGTGTTGGGTTTGATCGCGTTTTTAGTAGCGAACAAATTGGGTGAATTACGCCGGGATCCGTTAGCGGCGGAATAATACTAATCAAGCTGCAAAGTGCGGTGTCGAAAACTCGATTTTTTGACACCGCACTTTTACCCTTAACTATAAATTATAGTTTATTGGAAATCGCTTTATGGCTCCTTGACGTATGTAAAATGCGGAGACTAAGCCGATGTTCCCTATTTACGCGATCAATCGCCCACTATTTTGTTTAAATGTAATAGAAAAGAATATCAATTAAATCCTCTTCGGCATCAGGTTCAAATAATACGATGATACGTATTATCAAGGAATTGATCAGAATTTTTGATATCTTTGGCAGTCATAATTTACATAGCCGTTCCGTAAAATAGCTATTTTGTCCGTTCTGTCTATAAAAATATAAAAGCCAATAAACAGCTTGGGGTTTTTCACGTATAATGTCGCCAATTTAATTAAACGGAAGGAAAAACGATGGCTTGGGTACAAATTCGGTTGAACAGTACCGATGAAAAAGCGGAGGAGATCAGTGATTTTCTGGCGGAGATTGGTTCGCTGTCGGTGACTTTTACTGACAGTCGGGATACGCCGATTTTTGAGCCGTTGCCGGGGGAAACGCGCTTGTGGGGGAATACCGATGTGATTGCCTTATTTGATGCGGAAACCGACATGGCGGCAGTGGTGCGGCGGCTTACGGATGCCGGGCATTTGAGCGGCGATACGGCGTATAAAATTGAACAGATTGAAGATAAAGACTGGGAACGGGAGTGGATGGATAATTTCCATCCGATGCGGTTCGGTCGTCGTTTATGGATTTGTCCGAGCTGGCGTGACGTGCCTGATCCGACCGCGGTGAACGTTATGCTGGATCCCGGTTTGGCATTCGGTACGGGCACTCACCCGACGACTTCACTCTGCCTGCAATGGTTGGACGGTTTGGATTTACACGGCAAAACGGTAATTGACTTCGGCTGTGGTTCCGGCATTCTGGCGATTGCCGCGTTGAAATTAGGCGCGGAAAGAGCCGTTGGTATTGATATTGATCCGCAGGCCATCTTAGCCAGCCGTAATAACGCCGAAGCCAACGGTGTGGCAGATCGCTTGCAGTTATTTTTATCGGACGAAAAACCGGCGGATTTAAAGGCTGACATTGTGGTGGCTAATATTCTCGCGGGTCCGCTTAAAGAACTTTATCCGATGATTAGTCGGTTGGTTGAAGAAAATGGCTGTTTGTGCTTATCCGGTATTTTAGACAGTCAGGCACAATCGGTGTGTGAAGCATATCGGCAAACCTTTGCTCTTGACCCCGTACAGGTGAAGGAAGAATGGTGCCGCATTACAGGAAAACTCAAGTAATTGCAAGGCAACGGGGCGAAATATTTTCGTGTTTTGTATAGAAAATATGCTTTGCAAATAGGGCAAAAGTGCGTATCATAGCTGCCCTTGTCGGCTATGTTAGAGTCGGGTTGTGAAGTGTTAGTCGGTAGGGGAAAAGAGGGTGCGTATTGGTTCTTATCAACTGAAAAACCGCATTTTGCTTGCCCCTATGGCCGGTGTAACCGATCAACCGTTTCGGAAAATTTGCGCGGTTTATGGAGCTGGTTTAACCTTTTCCGAAATGATGTCAACAAATCCGCAAGTATGGCATACTGAAAAATCTCGTTTACGCTTGGCTCACCACCAAGATGCTGGGATTAATGCCGTTCAAATAGCAGGATCTGATCCAAAGGAAATGGCTGAAGCTGCAAGAATTAATGTGGATTACGGTGCTGAAATTATTGATATTAATATGGGCTGTCCGGCTAAAAAAGTAAATCGTAAAATGGCGGGGTCGGCGCTGTTGCAATATCCTGATTTAGTCCGAGAAATATTAGAAAAAGTGGTGAAAGCGGTTTCCGTGCCTGTGACGCTAAAAATAAGAACAGGCTGGGATCGGTATCATCGAAATGGCGTGGAAATTGCCAGGATTGCCGAAGACTGTGGTATTCAAGCATTAACCGTTCACGGGCGTACCCGTGAATGTTTGTTTGAGGGGAGTGCCGAGTATGACACAATCAAAGCAATAAAACAGCACATTTCAATTCCGCTGATCGCAAATGGCGACATCACGTCGGCGGAGAAAGCCAAATCCGTTCTCGATTATACGGGAGCAGACGCGGTTATGATTGGGCGTGGGGCATTAGGTCGTCCGTGGTTGTTTCAGGCTGTGGCGGCACTGATTGAAACCCATTCGACAATTTCTGAGCCGAGTCTTAACGAAAAGTGCGGTGTGATTTTCAGCCATATTCAGGCTCTGCACCAATTTTATGGGGAGGAGAAAGGCTATCGGATTGCCCGTAAACATGTCGCTTGGTATTTACAGGGGATTCGACCTGATTCCGATTTTAAACAGACATTTAATGCTATTACCACTGCTCATGAGCAGCTTGAGGCATTAACATCGTTTTTTAATTTAATTCGCAATGGATAAACAACAATGTTAGAACAACAACGTAGTCCTTCCGATGCTTTAATCGTATCGGTGCTAAATTCACAATCTCAAGTTACGAACAAACCGCTTCGTGATTCAGTAAAACAAGCATTGAGAAATTATTTCTCTCAATTAGACGGTCAGGATGTCAATGACCTTTACGAATTAGTCTTGGCAGAAGTTGAACATCCAATGCTGGATATGATTATGCAATACACCCGCGGCAACCAAACTCGCGCGGCGACGATGCTTGGTATCAACCGCGGTACATTGCGTAAGAAATTAAAAAAATATGGTATGGGTTAATATCGGCCTTTGACTGAATGGATTAAACCGCTCCTATGAGCGGTTTTTTGTCGCCTTGATATTTTATGGCTTGTCAAGGATATTAAGGTTAATCGGCAGTTTAGTCGGTGTACCTGTAAACTATTGTTGAGGTGTAAATAACTTATTGGTTTTATTGTTATTTAACCGTTAGTAAACAATCTGTTCGTCCTGCAAGCGGAGATAATAGACAGATTAAGCCTAATATAACCAGTATTATTTAAGAAGCGATGATGGGGAAGAGGTATTGATTGATTCAATCTGTTGGGATTATTAATGCCGATATTATGTAACAATTGTGGAATAATTAATTGCTACATAATATCGAAAACTGCTTAATATAGCACCGCACTTTGGTGGTTAGGCGTTATTCTTTTGCCAGTAAAAATACCCCTTGCTTATTTAAATGCACAAAGCCTTCGGTCATTTCGGAGGAGAAAAATTCAGGGTTAGCGTTTATAAGTAATTCTCTGCCGCCCCAATCGGCCACGATTTCCCAGTGATTGCCCATGTAAACGGCCTGTTTGATCCGACATTTCTGTGCAGCCTCACCTTCAGTTTTGAGACGAACGGCTTCCGGGCGGATACCGATCAGGCAAGGTCCGTCGGGCAGATTAAAATCCGCGTAATTGGTGAGTGGAAATCGATAGCAGTTGAGGTTAATTTCGCCTTGCTGCAATTCACCGTCGAAAATGCTGCTTTCGCCCATAAAGTTCGCAAGAAACAGAGAATTCGGACGTTGATATAATTCTTTAGCCGGCGCTTTCTGCATAATTTTTCCTCTGTTCATCACGATCACTTCGTCGGAAACGGCAAAAGCTTCGGTTTGATCATGGGTTACATAAAGCGAGGTAATATTGAGCTGTTGCTGCAATTCGCGGATTTTTTCCCGCATAGAGCGGCGTAGGTTGGCATCAAGGTTACTGAGCGGTTCATCAAATAACAGCACCTTTGGTTTCAGCACCAAGGCACGGGCGAGGGCAACACGCTGTTGCTGGCCGCCTGAAATTTGATCCACAAAACGATCTTCAAATCCTGCCAAGTCAACTAATGCTAACGCTTCTTTTATCCGCTGCCGGCGTTCTTCGCTGCGGATACCTTGCATTTTTAAACCATAGCCCACATTGTCGCCGATGGACATATGGGGAAAAAGAGCGTAGGACTGAAACACGATACAAATGTCACGCTGCTGAATGGAAGATTTGGTTACATCTGCGCCGTCGATAAAAATTTGCCCGGAAGTCGGGGTTTCCAGACCGGCGACCAAACGTAAAATCGTGGTTTTACCGCAACCGGAAGGCCCGAGCAGAGTGACCATACTGCCTCGTTTAATGGTTAAATCCAAATTATCAATTACCACCGATTTACCGAAAGATTTGGTGATGTTTTTGAGTACGAGAAATTGATTATTTTGATCCATAATTAAAACCTTAATTCATTTTTTTCGCTTTAGAGCGTGCAATTCGAGTATCTCCGATAAACCAATCGAAGAATAAAATAATTGCCATCATGACGACAATAAGAATAGAGCCATAGGCAATGGCTATGCCGTATTCGCCGTCTTCCACTCGGTTTAAAATATAGGCGGTGGCGACGCGGGTATCGGCAGTGACGAGGAAAATAATGGCGCTCACGGTGGTCATCGCCCGCACAAAGCTGGTAACTAACGCCGAAAGCAAGGCAGGCTTGAGTAATGGCAATACAATAAAAATAATGGTTTTAAGCGAGCTGCCTTTCAGCGAAAGTGAAGCCTCGTCAAGAGATTTATCCAGTTGGCCCAAGCCTGCAATAGCGGCACGCATACCGATCGGAAGATCCCGCATTACCATGGAAATAATGATGATAATACCCGTGCCGGTGATGTACATCGGTGCGTTGTTAAAAGCCAGAATATAGGACACCCCCGCCACCGTACCGGGCACGGCAAAGCAAAGCATGGCGAGGAACTCCAAGGTTTTTTTGCCCTGGAAATCCTTACGCACGACGATATAGGCGATTAACAGGCCGAATAAAGCGGTGAGCGGGGCGGCGATACCGGCGTAGAATAAGGTATTAAGCAGGGAAGGCCATGCCCCGTCGGAAAGTCCCTGCCCGAACAGCATGCTGTAATTGTTCAGTGTCAGACGGTAATCCACGCCCCAGTTTACCGTGAAGCTGCCGTAGAAAATACTGCCGTACAGCACCAGATTAAAGAGGATCCACGCTCCTAAGGTGGCGATAATGGCGTATTTCAAACCGGTCGGTAAATCCTGTACGTCGCCGCGATAGGACTTGCCTGATACGGTTACGTACGAGCGGTTGCCGATCCACAGATACTGAATTACAAAGATCGCCAGAGAAAAAATCAATAGCATGGAGCCCAATGTGCTGGCGGAGGCGTAATCTAACTGTGAACCGGCGATATAAAAGTAAATTTGTGTCGCGATAACGTCAAAGCTGCCGCCGAGTACCAGCGGATTACTGAAATCGGCGAGCGATTGAATAAAAACGATCAGAAATGAATTCGCCAAAGCAGGCCGTAGTAACGGAAAAATAATGTAATAAAAAGTTTGATAACGATTGGCCCGTAAGGTGTATGACGCTTCTTCAATGGACGGGTGAATAGATTTCAATGCGCCGTCCAGCAGCATGAAGGAAACCGGAGAAAAAGCAAGAATCTGCGCAATCGCAATACCATTGAAACCATACAGCCAGTTGTAATCGGTAAAACCGAAATGATCAGACAAAAATTCGGTTACATAGCCCGAACGTCCCAGCATCAATGTTACCCCTAATCCCACTACGAAAGGCGGTGTCACAATGGGTAAAATGGAGAAAATCTTGCCGATAAAGGCGGTTTTTCGGGCAATACGCGTAGTGTAAAGAGCAAAAGCCAAACCGAAAATGGTGGAAACAATCCCGACGAAACCTGATAACAACAGCGAGTTGCTAATTACCCGCACAATATAATTCTGCGATAAAATTCTCCATATTTGCTGCGGAGCGAAAGTATCACCGTCATAAAACATGGATACAAAAATCGCTATGGTAGGGTACACGATAAAGAAGAAAATCAGCAGAACAATAGCAAGCAGCGAGGCGATAATAAATTTGTCCCCTTGCATTACTTTCAGTTTTGCTAATGCCAGAGTTGCTATTGCAGTGAGTGTAATCAACAGCACAATCACCGCATAACCCATACTGACTTTATAAATGGTTGCCGTAATAAAGGCAAAAAGTGCGGTGCTGAAAATCAGAAAAATTTCAATCTTGGCTGTTTTCGTTTGTGATAATTTTAATTTCGGGATAAACAAAAACAGCAGCAGCGGCAAAAACCACAAGATAGTCAGATTGGGCGATGACCAGCCCATGGCCTGATAAAATTCGTCCGCGGTACTGTCTAATAAGCCGTAATCCAATGCCCGGGCGGGCAGCAGCAAGAATGCAGCCAAAGATACGATAACCCAAAAACGCTCTTTTTGCAGAATTGAAGAATGAGTGTAATTCATACTACCTCACATATTGATAGCACATTTCCTATTATGCGGAACACAAAGCAACGGTGTGGTAGGAAAACTTACCACACCTGATAGGTTTGACATTATTTGGCTAATTTAACCTCTTGTACCCATTTTTCAATTAAACGTTTGCGTTCGTCCGCTGCTCCGTATTTCTCAAAGTCATAGTCAATCAATTGAAGTTTTAACGGAGAAAAAGCGGTAGGGGATTGCTCGGCCGTAGTGTTCAGTAAGGTTTGATAGGAATCGCCCTTACGCCATAAAATTTCCTGTCCTTCTTTGGAAAGCGCGAAATCCACGAATTTCTTGGCGTTGTCCATATTACGTGCTCCTTTCAGAATGCTTAAACCTCCCAGTTCGTACCCCGTGCCTTCACATGGCACGATTAATTCGATTGGCGCTCCGTTTTTCTTTTCCATCGCATAGTCATGCAGGAAACCGATACCGATTGTCGCTTCGCCGCGCGCAGCACTGCGTGATGGCGTAATGCCGGATTTGGTATATTGAGAAATATTCGGGTGTAACCGGCGGAAGTAATCAAAGGCTTTATCTTCACCCCAGAGCTGCGTGAAAGTGGCGATAGCGGTATAAGCCGTGCCCGAGCTTTGCGGGTCGGCGATTTGAATTTCACCTTTTAAACGGGGATCCGTCAGATCGTTCCAGCATTTAGGCATTTCGTTAATACCCAGTTTTTTCAAGCGTTCGGTGTTTATGCCGAAGCCCAAAATGCCCATATAAATAGCGGAAGCATAATTGCCTTTCACTTTGGCAGGATCTCGGAACTGTTCCATTATCTGATCAATGTTAGGTGAACGATAGGCTTCCAGTAAACCCAATTCGGCCGCCTGTGCCTGAGGATCAAAGGTACCGCCGTACCATACGTCTGCCTGCGGGTTATTTTTTTCTGCTTCTACTTTGGCGAAAGTGCTGCCCGAACCGTTACGGATAAAAGAGGTTTTGACATCGTATTTTTTGCCGAATTCTTGCGTAACCGCCTCGCAAACTTGATTGGTCGCACTGCAATAGACAACTAAACGCCCTTTAGCGTTAGCCTGTACGCTGAACATTAAACCCGTGCCGATGAGAGCGGTTGAAACCGCAAGAGAAAGCTTTTTAAATTGCATAGTTCTGTTCCTTAATGTTAAAAAAGAATCCATATAAATGAATTTTATAGAATTTTTTTTATTAATACCGTGAAGTGCTTCACAAATCGGCAGATTATCCGGATTTTCTTTAGATTTCTTACGGTAAAACTATTAAAAAGCACGGTTCTTCTTTATAATTGGCGGAATCTTTACTCTCACTTAGGAATCCATCATGTCTGAATTAAATATGCCCTCCTGCATTATTATCGGTATTGCGGGTGCCTCCGCCTCGGGCAAAAGTCTAATTGCCTCAACGGTTCACCGTGAGTTATGCGATGAACTCGGTTGTGAAGAAATCGGTATTATTTCAGAAGATTCCTATTATAAAGATCAAAGCCATCTGGACTTTGAAACCCGTACCAAGACCAATTACGATCACCCTAATTCCATGGATCGTGATCTGTTAATTGAGCATCTGAAACTGCTCAAACGGGGTGAAGCGGTGGATATTCCGGTTTATAGTTATTCGGAACATAACCGTACGGGCGAGGTAACGCATTTTGTACCGCGGAAAATCATCATTTTAGAAGGTATTTTATTGCTCACGGATGAGCGCGTACGAAATGAATTGAACGTATCTGTGTTTGTGGATGCTCCGCTGGATATTTGTTTTATCCGCCGCTTAAAACGTGACATGCTGGAACGCGGACGTTCCATGGATTCGGTGATCGAACAGTATCGGGCTACCGTGCGCCCGATGTATCTCCAGTTTATTGAACCGTCAAAGCAATACGCCGATATTATCATTCCGCGCGGCGGTAAAAATCGGGTGGCCATCAATATGCTGAAGGCGCAGATTATGCACTTACTGGGCAAAAAATAAGGAATTGCGATGAGATTATGTGATACAGATATTGAACGCTATTTAGACGAAGGCTTAATTGAAATTTCACCGCGTCCCGGTAATGACAAGATAAACGGGGCCACCATTGATTTACGTTTGGGGAATTCTTTTCGTGTGTTTCGTGAACATTCCGCTCCTTTTATCGATGTAAGCGGTCCGCGCGAAGAAGTTACCGCGCAATTGGAACGGGTAATGAGCGATGAAATCCTCATCGGTGACGATGAAGCGTTTTTCCTGCATCCGGGAGCGTTAGCCCTGGCAACAACTTTTGAGAGCATTAAATTACCAGCCGATATTATCGGCTGGCTGGACGGGCGTTCTTCGCTGGCCCGTTTGGGATTAATGGTACACGTAACGGCTCACCGTATCGATCCGGGCTGGGAAGGCAGGATCGTACTGGAATTTTATAATTCGGGCAAACTGCCGCTCGCTTTGCGTCCGAATATGATTATCGGTGCGTTAAGTTTTGAAGTGCTCAGCGGCATGGCGGCCCGTCCTTATAATCGACGTCGGGATGCCAAGTATAAAAATCAGCAAAGCGCGGTGGCAAGCCGTATTAACGAGGATAAATAAAAGGTCGTAGTTATGTGGAAAAAAGCGGTTATCGCATTATTGGCGGCGATAATAATTGCTTGCGGTGTGATTTATGTTCAAAAAGAGAAAATGGCCGCTAGGCTAACGCAATTACTGACTCAGCAGGGAATCGAGGTGGAGCGCCTCGATTTTCATTTTTTACCGTTGCCGGGTTTTACCGCTCAGAATATAACGTATTGCCTGCATAAAAGTTTCGATAATAGCCGTAATAGCCACAAAGTGCGGTGCTTTTTTTTCGAGAATTCGCAGCTTGATTTCAAACTTTTTTCCGCTCTTATCGGAAATTTTATGCTTGACGAACTGCGTTTAACCAACGGCAGGCTGCAAATGGCGAATCAGCCCGTACCGGATTATCAACAGATTCAGTTTTCGCTCAAACCTCATGCTTTGAATATGCAGGGTATTGATGAATTGATGGATTATATCGCTGGTAAACCTATGCAAAATGAACATGCGGAACAATGGATTTATGAATTTCACCTTACCGGCACAACGGCCGTTCAGGATCAGTTCAGTTTGGCGTCAAAACTGAAATTATTGCCTGCCGGTGTTGCCATTAAGGATACCGATTTGGCCTATAACAACGGTCGGAATTTTACCGCACGGATCGATACGGGCTATATCAAATCCATTGATACGACAAAATCAGATTATCAGATTCACTTCAATCAACTGGTGGTGAATCAGCAGGATTTGGGTAAAATCGATGCCCGCGTTTTATTGCCTCAGGATAAATATAACCGCTATGTTGCGGCTTTCACATCTTCCGCCTGTCGGCAATGTACATCGAATTTTGAGTATCAGGATCTCAATGTGCATACGAAACACGTTCAGTTTTCCACGGTAGGTTTTCCTGCTGAAAAACTGTTGGGAATATTGAAATTGCCTGTATTGTTGAGCGGTAACGCGAATTTGCAGGCGAACGTGACATTAAGCGATCTTAATCCGACGGAAGGAAAAGTTACCCTGAATATTGAAAACGGCAAAATCAAGGGGCTGAACTTGCTGGCGTTAGTGAGCCAGTACCTGCCGATTAATTACGATGAAGACAAAGTGCGGGACGCAGAAACCGAATTTTATCAATATCGTTCGGCTTTTGGTTGGGTAGGAGAACATATTCATGCCGAAAATATTGCCGTTCAAACCAAGGAATTGGCCATAAAGGGCACAGGATATATAAACCTCGCCGAAATGAAATGTGATATTAATATGAATATCGGGCTTAATAATGAAAAATATAAATCGGTGGCATTACCCATTCATTTTTTTGATCACTGTGCTTCGCCGCAGTATAAGGTTGAAATCACCCCGGCTTTTAAAAAACAATTAAAACAGTTTTTAAAGGACCGACTCAAATAAAAGAATTTAGAGATAGCAAAATATGAAAGATCATAAAGTCGCGCAGCGAATTGCCTATTTCCGTGTAATGACAATGGCATTCGCTGCCTTTATTTTTAATACGACGGAATATATTCCCGTTGCGTTACTTTCCGATATCGCGCAGAGTTTTGATATGACGGTGGACAGCACGGGCTGGATGATCACCATTTATGCCTGGGTGGTTTCCCTGATGTCACTGCCCTTTATGTTGTTGACGGTAAAATTAGAACGCCGCAGTTTGCTGATTAAACTGTTTATCCTGTTTATCGCCAGCCATGTACTTTCGGTTTTTGCGTGGAATTATTGGATTTTACTGTTGAGCCGTATCGGTATCGCTTTTTCTCATGCTGTGTTCTGGTCGATTACGTCGGCGCTCACCATTCGTATTGCTCCCAAGGGTAAACAAACTCAGGCACTCGGCCTGCTGGCAATGGGATCTGCCCTTGCCATGGTGCTCGGTCTGCCGCTCGGTCGTGTGATCGGACAATTGTTCGGCTGGCGGACGACCTTTGCTATTATCGGTATCATCGCCTTTGTCGTCATGCTGGTGCTGGCTCGTTTACTGCCGCATTTACCGAGCAAAAATTCAGGTTCATTGGCCAGCGTACCGTTGCTGCTTAAACGTCCGATTCTGATCGGCATTTACGCCATTACGGTGATTATGGTATCCGCCCATTTTACCGCCTATAGCTATATTGAACCCTTTATGCTGAATATCGGCAATATGTCCGCCGAAACGGCAACCGCAGCGTTGTTCGTGTTTGGCTTATCGGGTATTACCGCAAGCCTGTTGTTCGGGCGTTTGTATCGCTTAGGCCCGGCAAAATTTTTGGTCAGTATGATGATATTGCTCACGGGCTCACTGTTTTTATTATTGCCGCTGAGCCATAACGCTTTCTTTATGTTTCTGTTGATTTTTATTTGGGGTATTGGTATTTCGGGCATCGGCTTAAGCCTGCAAATGCGTGTACTACAGCTTGCTCCCGACGCGACGGATGTGGCGATGTCCATGTTCTCGGGGATTTACAATATCGGTATCGGCGGCGGAGCATTAATCGGCGGGCAGGTGATGAAGTTTTTAGGCCTGTCCGGTATCGGCTTTGTAGGCATGGTGTTGGGCGGCATCGGCACGCTGATGTTTATCCGTCTGCATATGAAATACCGTCATTTGGCCATTAAGGGAATTAAATAGATAAAAAGTGCGGTGCTAAAAAAAGCATTATTTTTTAAACGTTGGCTTTGCTAACGGTGCCGAAGGATAGCAATTTTTATGAAAAGTTGCGTATAAATTCCGAGTTTTGAGGGTGACATTGTGAGAGTGATATTGAATGGTGCCCAAAGTCGGGCTCGAACCGACACGTCCGTAAGGACACTAGCACCTGAAGCTAGCGCGTCTACCAATTCCGCCATCTGGGCTTGCTGGAATGGGCGTAAGAGTAATGATTTATGTTGATGTTGTCAACAGTTTCTTGTCGCCGCACTGACGGCTGGCGAATTTTTAGGCAATAGGTTTGATTTTTAACGATATTTGCACCGAATCCAAACCGCTTGTCTTTTTGCATTGAGAACCGATTTTCGGTAAAATTAGCCGTTTTTATTTTGTAAAATCAGACATTACACGAGAAATTTATGACACAAAAATTCGAGATGGCAGACCGCTTTGAAGCGTCGAAAGTAGAACAGGCCTTATATAAACACTGGGAAGAAAGCGGTTATTTTAAGCCGTCTGAAAATGAGAACGTGCCGAGTTATTGCATTGCTATTCCGCCGCCGAATGTAACGGGCAGCCTGCATATGGGGCATGCGTTCCAGCAAACCTTGATGGATACGCTCATTCGTTTCCATCGGATGGAAGGTGATAACACTCTGTGGCAGGCGGGAACGGATCACGCAGGTATCGCGACCCAAATGGTGGTGGAGCGTAAAATTGCGGCGGAAGAGGGCAAAACCCGCCATGATTACGGGCGTGAAGCGTTCATCAACAAAATTTGGGATTGGAAAGCCTATTCCGGCGGCACAATCAGCCAGCAAATGCGGCGTTTGGGCAATTCCATTGACTGGGAGCGCGAGCGTTTCACCATGGACGAAGGTTTGTCCGCTGCGGTAAAAGAAGTATTTGTTCGTTTGCACGAGGAAGGGTTAATTTATCGTGGCAAACGTTTGGTGAACTGGGATCCGAAACTGCATACCGCGATTTCCGACCTTGAAGTGGAAAACAAAGAAAGTAAAGGCTCGCTGTGGCATTTCCGTTATCCGTTAGCGAATGGAGTGAAAACGGCGGAAGGTTTGGATTACTTAGTGGTGGCGACCACTCGTCCTGAAACCGTATTAGGTGATACGGCGGTGGCGGTTCATCCTGAAGACGAGCGTTATCAATCACTGATCGGCAAAAACGTCATTCTGCCGTTAATAAATCGTGAAATCCCGATTATTGCCGATGAGTATGTGGATCGTGAGTTCGGTACCGGCTGCGTGAAAATTACCCCTGCTCACGATTTCAACGACTACGAAGTGGGAAAACGGCACGGCTTGCCGATGGTGAATGTGATGACCCTGAATGCCGACATTCGTGACGAAGCGGAAGTGATCGGCGCGGATGGAAAAACTCTCGAAAATAGCACCGCACTTATTCCTGCCGATTACCGAGGCTTGGAGCGTTTTGCGGCTCGTAAAAAAGTGGTGGCGGATTTTGAGGCGTTGGGTCTGTTGGATCAGATCAAACCGCACGATTTGAAGGTGCCTTATGGCGACCGTGGCGGCGTACCGATTGAGCCAATGTTGACCGATCAATGGTATGTGAGTGTGAAACCGTTAGCCGAAGCGGCGATTAAAGCGGTGGAAGACGGCGAAATTCAATTTGTGCCGAAACAATACGAAAATCTCTATTTCGCGTGGATGCGTGATATTCAGGACTGGTGTATTTCTCGTCAGTTGTGGTGGGGACACCGCATTCCGGCCTGGTATGACGAGGCGGGCAATGTTTATGTGGCGCGTGATGAAGCGGAGGTGCGGTCAAAATACGGCTTGGATGAGAACCTACCGCTCCGCCAAGATGAAGATGTGCTGGATACTTGGTTCTCATCCGGCTTGTGGACGTTCTCAACGCTGGGTTGGCCGAAACAGACCAAAGATCTTAAAATGTTCCATCCGACGGACGTGCTGATTACGGGCTTTGATATCATCTTTTTCTGGGTGGCTCGTATGATTATGTTTACGATGCATTTCATTAAGGACGAAAACGGCAAACCGCAGGTGCCGTTCAAAACCGTTTATGTAACGGGTTTGATCCGTGATGAAAACGGTCAGAAAATGTCGAAATCGAAGGGCAATGTGCTTGACCCGATTGATATGATTGACGGCATTTCCCTTGAGAAGCTGGTCGAAAAACGCACGGGGAACATGATGCAACCTCAGCTTGCCGAGAAAATCGCTAAAGCCACCCGCAAAGAATTCGCCAATGGTATTGCCGCTCACGGTACGGACGCGTTGCGCTTCACCCTTGCCGCTCTTGCCAGCAACGGTCGAGACATCAACTGGGATATGAAACGTTTGGAAGGCTACCGCAACTTCTGCAATAAATTGTGGAACGCAAGCCGTTTCGTACTGACCAACGACAAACTTGATTTAAATTCAGGCGAAATTGAGTTCTCGGTGGCGGATCGCTGGATTGAAAGTGCTTTTAATCGTACCGTAGGCGAGTTGCGTGAAGCGTTGCAGCAATACCGTTTTGACTTGGCGGCCAATTCTATTTATGAGTTTACCTGGAATCAGTTCTGCGACTGGTATTTGGAACTGACCAAACCTGTGTTTGCCAGCGGCACGACCGCACAAAAACGTGGGGCGAGTCAAACCTTGGTTAAAGTGCTGGAAAAATTATTGCGTTTATCCCACCCGATTATGCCGTTCATCACCGAAGAGATCTGGCAAAAAGTAAAAGGCTTCGCCGGTGTGTCAGGCGATACTATTATGTTACAGCCATTCCCGAAAGTAGATAACGGTGCGATTGATACTGAAGCCGAAAAACAGATTGACTGGCTGAAAGGGGTCATCGTGGCGGTGCGGAATATCCGTGCGGAATGTAATATCGCGCCAAGCAAAGGATTAGATCTCTGCTTGCGCAATCTCAGCAAAACCGATTGCAAAATTTTGTCGGAAAACGGCCGCTTGTTGCAGGCAATGGCGAAGTTAGACAGCATTCAAACTCTCGAAGCCGCTCAAGAAGCCCCGCTTTCCGTGGCGAAATTAGTCAGCAACGTTGAAGTACTTGTGCCAATGGCCGGTTTTATCAACAAAGAAACGGAACTGGCTCGGCTCACCAAGGAAATCGATAAACTCAACAATGAGATTGCCCGCATTGAAAGTAAGCTCGGCAACGAAAGTTTCGTGGCAAAAGCTCCGGAAGTGGTGATTGCCAAAGAGCGTGAAAAAATGCAAGGCTACCTTGACGGACTTGAGAAACTGAGAAATCAGTATAAGGCGATTGAGGCGTTATAACGGCTTTTGAAGTAAGAAGCAAGGCGGATCAAATTTTGAGCAGCAAAATTTATCCGCCTTTTGTTTATAAAACGAATGAGAGTTCACCATGGAACTTCAGCAAGTGCGGTGTCGAAAACGGGAGTTTTTTGCAATGTTAAAAACTCGGAAATTTGGCACCGCAGTTGGTTTGAACAATAAAAAACCGCACCTTAAAACTTAAAGTGCGGTGTTGATAAAAGCTTTAGCTTTTGAACGCTGGCTTTGCCAACAGTGCCAAAAGCATAGCAGCTTCCATACGAAGTTGCGTATAAAAGGTTTTTTGTGTTACGCCGCGAACGGGTCCTGTAAAATCATGGTTTGTACACGATCCGGACCGGTCGAAAGAATCGCTACCGGCACGCCGGTTACTTCTTCGATGCGTTTCACGTAGTTACGCGTATTTTCCGGCAGTGCGTTGATGTCGGTTAGACCGAAAGTATTTTCTTTCCAGCCCGGCATGGTTTCGTAAATCGGTTCAACACCTTCCCAGTCTTTAGCGGCAAGCGGAGCGTATTTCACGATTTCACCGCTCGGTAATTTGTAGGCAACGCAGATTTTCACTTCATCAAAGCCGTCTAACACGTCCAGTTTGGTCATGCAGAAGCCTGAAATGGAATTTACCTGAATCGCACGGCGGATAGCGACTGCGTCAAACCAGCCGCAGCGGCGGGGACGACCTGTTACCGCGCCGAATTCATTACCCTTGCGAGCGATTTCCTTACCCACTTCGTCAAACAGTTCGGTAGTGAACGGGCCGCCGCCAACACGGGTACAATAGGCTTTGACGATACCTAAGACATAATCGATATTGCGAGGGCCTAAACCGGAACCGGTCGCCACGCCGCCTGCCGTGGTATTGGAGCTGGTTACATACGGATAGGTACCGTGGTCAATGTCGAGCATGGCACCTTGCGCGCCTTCAAACAGAATGTTGTCACCATTTTCACGGGCTGTGTTGAGGATGGCACCGATATCAGCAACCATGCCGGTGATCACATCAGCGATGGCCATCACGTCATCAAGGGTTTTCTGATAATCCACCGCTTCGACTTTGTAATAATGAACCAGTTGGAAATTGTAGTAATCAAGGATATTTTTCAGTTTTTCGGCAAAGGCCGCTCGATCAAATAAATCGCCCACCCGTAAACCGCGGCGAGCCACTTTATCTTCATATGCGGGGCCTATACCGCGACCGGTGGTGCCGATCGCCTTTTTACCTAAAGCGGCTTCGCGGGCGTGATCCATGGCGATATGATAGGGAAGAATTAGCGGGCAAGCCTCGGAAATCAATAAACGCTCGCGCACCTTGATACCACGGCTTTCCAATTCGCCCATTTCTTGCATTAATGCGGCGGGGGAGAGTACAACGCCGTTGCCGATTAGGCAGGTGACGTTATCGCGTAAAATGCCGCTTGGAATTAAACGTAATACGGTTTTTTCACCATCAATAATTAAAGTATGGCCTGCGTTGTGACCTCCTTGATAACGCACCACGTATTTTACGCGGTCGGTGAGTAAATCAACGATTTTACCCTTACCTTCATCGCCCCATTGAGCGCCTAAGACAACTACACTTTTGCCCATAAGAAATTCCGCCTTTTTAGACATGTTTGATAAATAAGTTCGCGGCTAACTTTACTATTTTCTGCCTGAGATCTCAATGCAAATTCAATGAAAGTTCCGATTAACTGGATATTTTTCAATAAAAAGGTGCCAATAAAGGAAAGGCACCTTTGTAAGCATTAAATTCGATTACTTGTTCGGAGTCTGCATAAAGCGGAAGAATTCGCTGCCGGGTTTGAGGATCATCATATTTTCCGAACCGGAGAAGCTGTTTTCGTAAGCTTTGAGACTGCGAATGAAGGTATAAAATTCAGGCTCGCCGGCAAAGGCATCGCTGTATAGTTTTGCCGCGGTCGCATCCCCTTCACCGCGTAATTCTTGAGCGGTTTTGTTGGCGTTGGCGAGAATCACGGTCACTTTGCGATCAACGTCAGCTTGAATGAAAGCCGCTTTTTCTTTACCCTGTGAGCGGTGTTCGCGGGCTACCGCATCACGTTCCGCCCGCATGCGTTGGTAGATGGAAGAAGAGACTTCGTCAGGTAAATTGATTTGTTTGACGCGCACATCGATCACTTCAATCCCTAATTCCGCGGTGCTGTCTTGTCCCGTATTTAAAGCTTTGCGGGCACCTTCCATTAATTCGCCGCGAGTACCGGATACAATATCCTTGATGGTACGGGAACCGACTTCGGAACGCAGACGGTCATTCACCTTGCGGCGCAGCAGGTTGGATGCCTGGTTATAATCGCCGCCGCCCGTTGCGGTGTAGAATTTACCGAAATCGCTGATACGCCATTTCACATAGGAATCCACCAGCAAGTCTTTTTTCTCCACAGTGACAAAACGGGCGGGTTGACCGTCTAGGGTGCGGATACGTGCATCCAACACCTTGAGGGAATCAATGAGCGGCAGTTTGAAGTGTAAGCCCGGCCGGTACACCATCACTTTGTTATCCGCGTCACGCTGTACTTTGCCGAAACGCAGCATAATGCCGCGCGTGCCTTCGTCAACCACCACTACACTGAGGTAAATCAGCAGCGCAAGGACAATAACGATCGGAGTTAAATATTTACGCATTAGTTAAATCTCCCTTGACGTGTGGCTGAAGGATCCGGATAAACATTGTCGCTTTGTGGACTATGATTGGAAACTGCTCCGGAACGCACCGCACTTTGTGGTGCGGCCTGCCGGGTGGTGCCCTGACTTTGAGTGGACGGTGCGGCTTTCTGGTTACGCAATAACTGTTCTACCGGTAATACGGTTAGATTATTGTTGCCGGCGGAATCCACCATTACTTTCGGCGTTTTTGCCATAATGTTTTCCATGGTTTGAATGTAAAGGCGTTCACGCAGTAAATCCGGAGAAGCTTTGAATTCAGGGAATAAATGCTGATAACGTTCCACTTCACCCTTAGAGTTAAGCACAACCTGTTCTTTGTACGCCGTGGCTTCTTCCACGATACGTTGTGCGTTACCACGGGCGATAGGTTCCTGTTCGCGCGCATAGGCTTCCGCTTCACGGATGTAACGCTGTTCATCTTCTTGCGCTTTAATCGCATCATCGAAGGCGTCTTTAACTTCTTCCGGCGGACGGGCGGACTGTAGGTTCACGTCAATCACTTCAAGCCCCATATCATAAGGCTTGATCACGTTATTCAGCGTTTTCCAGGTATTTTCCCGTACGGTGGAAAGCCCTTTGGTGAGAATATCATCCATATTCATATGTCCGATGACGTAACGTAAGGCACTGTCGGTGGCCTGATTCAGGCTGTCGTCTGCGTTGGTTACGCTGAACAGGTATTTGGCCGGATCCTGCACGCGGTATTGCACGGTCATTTCCACTTTAACCATATTTTCATCCTGGGTCAGCATGGCGCCCTGTGTTTTCAGCTCTTTCACCTGCTCTACATTGACCACGCGTACTCGGTCGATAAGAGTCGGTTTCCAGTTCAATCCCGGCTGTACGATGGAATGCAGTTCGCCGAAACGTGTTACGACGCCGCGTTCCGCTTCTTTCACGGTGTACAGACCACTAATGCCCCATACAAGGACTGCAATGGCGACGCCGATAGGTAAGAGTTTAGCTAAATTGGCCGGGGTCGTATTTTGCGGATTGCCGCCTTTTTTCCCGCCACCAAGTTTCTTCAATAAATTATTGAAGATTTCTTCGAGGTCGGGCGGGGATTGGTCCTGATTGGATCGGGAATTGCCGTTATTCCAGCCGGAATCTTTTTTCCCGTCCCGAGTTGAGCTATCCTCGGGCTTTTGTTGATTTCCTTGCCCGGGTTTTGCCCAAGGATCCTGATCTGAGCCGTTTACTGACATTGAGTTCTCCATGTTGTCAAAAATTTGTCACAGTCTAAACAAAATTTAGGGGTAAGTCTAGCTGGATAAATGGGGCTAACAGATGGATTTTTCAAGGAAAAATAAACAAATTTTTGACCGTTTTCGATGATTCTTGCATAATGGCGAATCTTTACCAATCTTAGCAAAATTAACAACATTATGTCCGAACAAAAAACTCCAAAAATCAGCACCGCACTTTTTTCCGCATTGCCGATACTGTTCTTGCTCTTCATTGATATTTATACCATGTTTCTGCAGCCGTTGGGTAAAGCCGTTACGCACTTGGGGACTGCGATGCTGGCGGCGCAGCTGATTTGTCTGCTGATATACGGCAAAGGGGAAATCTGTAACGGACAACGCAGCCGTCTGAATAACGTGAACTGTTATTTTGCACTTTACTGGGGCGTATGGTTGCTACTGGATGTGTTTTCTACTTATCATTACGTCCTGACATCGATCAGTTGCGTGTGCGGTTTGCTGATGGTGATGTGCGTATCGAAACATTTCGCGGAAGATAAAGTGTTGCTGAATATCGCCGCCCTGATCGGTGTCATCGGTCTGCTGGCTTATTTGGTCATCCTGTTTTATATTCCGAGCTTGGGCTGGCTTCAGTACAACATTATCGCTCAATTGTTGACGGGCGTGATTATCGCTAATATTGCCTTGGTGATTTCCCGTAACCGCCTGCAAGGGTTTATTGCCTTGTTGCCGCTGGTGATGGCGGTTTTGTTATTGCTCAATGTGCTTGCCGTATTGGGAATTTTGGCGTTAAACCGTGAAAGTGCGGTGCTGTTTTCCAATGAATTTGCGCTGGTGTTGTATTTCGTATTACACCTTGTCATGATGGGAATGCTGGCGTGGCATATTTTCCGTAAAACCGCGTTATCCTATAACACGCTGATGATTATGCTGCTGATGTCGGCAACTTTGCCGTTATGGGCAACCTTTGCCTATATCGGTTAGTAAAATAAAAGTGCGGTGCGGGCAGCAGCTTTCGCGTTTGAACGTTGGCTTTGCTTCCGGCATAGTCGGATCAAAAATCGTTTTTTTGACACCGCACTTTGAGCTGTCATTATTTACTTAAACATTCCGCATAGCTGTCGGCGGTCAGTTGCAGGAATTTGGCATAGGAATCTTTGCCCAAAGCAACTTTTTCTCCCATCGGATCCAAATGTCCCACATGCACACCCGTGCCTTTACTTAGGCTCTCAATCACTTTCGGGGTGAATTGCGGTTCGGCAAACAGGCAGGATACTTTGTGTTCAGCAATTTCTTCCTTAATGATCGCGAGGGTTTTTGCTCCCGGTGCGACTAACGGATTGATAGTGAAGTAGCCGGTCTGTTGTAAGCCGTAGGTATCGTTGAAATAGCCGTAAGCATCATGGAAAACATAGAAGCCTTTGTCTTTGAATGGAACCAACTGAGCTTGGATTTTTTCACCTTGGGCGGTTAAAGCATGGTTAAATTCTGCTAGGTTTTGAGCGATGCGTTCTTTTTGGGCCGGGAATTGCGCGGTTAATTTATCCGCCACTTGTTGTGCCACCACTTGGCTGATGGCCGGTGAATACCAAACATGCCAGTTGGTGCTTAAACCGTCGTGGTCATGGTCGTGATCATGAGCTTCGTGTTCATGTTGATGACCCGAATGGGCGTGTTCCTCATGTTGATGAGAGCCTTTGTCATGATCGTGATGATGCTCGTTTTCACCTTCATCTCCGTCATGGTGATGGTGTGCCGCTTTGCTGAGCAGCGGTTTGATGGCTTCCAGTTCGGAAATGTTGATTACTTTTTTACCATCTATACTTTTAATGCTTTTGGCAAGGAAACCGTCCACATCTTCACCGATCCAAAGCAATAGACCGGTGGATTTCAGTTGCTGCACATCGGAAGGTTTTAAGCTGTAATCGTGCGGTGAGGCCCCCGCCGGCACGATGACTTCAGTATCGGTGACGCCATCGGCAATGGAAGAAGCGATAAATCCCAGCGGTTTGATTGAGGTGACGATATTGGCGTTGGCGGTGCCTGTCACGGCGGCAATCGCAGAGGCTAATAATGTGATTTGTAAAAATTTCTTGGTCATTTTCTTCCCCTTGTGGTTGATGAAATTTCAGCGGTTGCTAGGTTACTCGCTTTTAATTTGAATTGCCACTTGTTTTTTAATAAAAAATAAGATTTATACGGATTTAGCTAAAATTTTATCAATGACACGGGCCACGGCAAAGAAGCCGAAAGTGGCGGTGATCATGGTCGCAGCCCCGAATCCGTTGGCACAGTTCATCGTGGTGGAAACGGCACAGCCTTCGGCCATTTGGGGAAAAATAGGCTGTTGAGTAGAAAAAACGCAATCAATACCGAATTTGTTCTTGCCGTTTTTATTTAAACCGTATTCTTTGCGTAATAACGAACGTACTTTGGCGGCTAAAGGATCCTGTATGGTTTTGCTCAGATCAGCGATTCTGATTTGGCTCGGATCGGTTTGTCCGCCCGCGCCGCCTACCATTATCATTTTGATTTTATTGCGTTTACAGTAGGCGATTAACGCCGCCTTGACACGTACGTTATCAATGGCGTCAATCACATAATCAAATTCTGTCGAAATATATTCCGCTAAATTCTCGACGGAAATAAAGTCATCAATAACAGTTATTTCACATTCAGGGTTAATCAGCAATACGCGTTCTTTCATGACTTCCGTTTTTAATTTGCCGATATTACCCGTGAGGGCGGGCAGCTGGCGATTGATATTGGTTACGCAAATATCGTCCATATCAATGAGGGTGAGCTTGCCGATACCCGAACGGGCCAGCGCTTCCACCGCCCATGAACCGACACCGCCGATGCCGATGACGCATATATGGGCGCGGCGTAAACGTGCTAATCCTGCGGGCGTATATAATCGTCCGATGCCGCCGAACCGTTGTTCGTAATTATCAATGCGTTCCATACAAACCCTTATCGTCTTATAGCAAATTGGCACGAATCGTGCCGTGTCAATTTGTATTTAAGCGGAAAAATTAACGTAATACCCATACGCGGCCGTAATGTTTTGACAGCCCCGAAATATGCCCGGCCTGATCTCCGACACCTCGATATAAATCGAAGTGATGACCTTTCACCGCGCCGCCCACATCTAAAGCCACCATCAGATGCAGCTTATGTTCGCCTGTCCAGTTACCTTCATTATCAATTTGCGGTACTTCCACTAATAATACCGTTCCGCTTGGAATGACGCCGCGATCGGAGGCCACCGCAGCCATCGGCACGAGAGGCACACCGGCGGAACCTTTGACTTTACCGGTCGGATCGTTTTTGAAATAAATGTAAGAAGGATTACGTTCCAACAGCTCTTGTACCCGTGACGGATTATTGGCCGCCCAATCGCGAATGGCTTGAATCGACATTTTTTCTTTCGGAATTTCACCGTCTTCCACCAATAGACGGCCGATTGCGGCATATTTATAACCGTTTTGCCCTGCGTAAGCGAAGTAACTGAGATTACCGTCGCCGAAATCCACATAGCCGCTGCCTTGTACACCCAGTAAGAAATTATCCAGCATGGAATCACTGTAGGCAAGTTCCAGCCCTTTACCCCGCAATGCCCCGGCATAAATTTGAGCCCGGGTAAAGCGTTTTTGAACGGGCAGGGCGTAAATCGGATGCTGGTATTTGCCTTGAGGTGTATGGCGGGCGTGGATTACCGGAGAGTAGTAGCCTGTCATCAACACATTCTGAAAACCGTCCTGACCTGACATAACCTGAGGTTGGATGCCGTAATCGGACAAGTGATTAACATCCGCACCCGCAATAACCCATTGTGTGATTTTGTCATAATTGGCTGCATAAGCTGAAGCTAATGAGCCGGAATAGATGCGTATATTTGAGAGTTGGCTTAGAAAATCACCCTGATTTATGATACCTGAAGTGTTATCGACACGGGAAACATTGGTGTAGGGTAGCGTGCTGTAAGCTCTGCCTTTATATTTCGCCCCGAGTTTTTCCATTTCAGCAATCGAATTGTCCGCTTGCGCGCCGCCCGCATGGGAGGTTGTTTTTGATGAACATGCGGTTAAAACGGCGATAGCAAATACAACCGTCAGCTTAAATGTGAAATTCTTTATAACACCCATCTCAGATTCCTAAAAGATAATAAACAAACACCCTCATTCAGGGGCTGCTATGCTATCAAAAAACCACCGAATGCTCTAATCTTTTTTGGTCTTTGTTCATAAAAAGAACGGTTAGACTATTTTTACAGCATACGATGAATTTAACATAAATTTTTCTTGCATTTGCAATTTAAACGGGTATAGTACGCCCCGTCAGACGCGGGGTGGAGCAGTTTGGTAGCTCGTCGGGCTCATAACCCGAAGGTCGTTGGTTCAAATCCGGCCCCCGCAACCAGATTCAAAAAAAGCGTTAACCGGGTTAACGCCTTTTTTGTTGTCTGAAAAACTGTGAATTTATACGCAACTTCGTATGGAAGTTGCTATGCCTTCGGCACCGTTGGCAGAACCAACGTTCAAAAGCTAAAGCTTTTATTGGCACCGCACTTTATATTGTAACCCTGACATACCGTCGGGGTTACGAGGATCAGGCGCGGGAACTGTAATCTCCCACGCAAACCCATTTGTATGTCGTTAACGCCTCCAATCCCATAGGACCGCGGGCATGCAGTTTTTGTGTGCTGACCGCCACTTCCGCGCCTAAACCGAATTGTCCGCCGTCGGTGAAACGTGTACTGGCATTCACGTAAACCGCCGCCGCATCTACCTGAGCCACGAATTGTCGGGCTAATTGCTGGGATTCGGTCAAAATGCTTTCGGAATGCTGGCTGCCGTATTCACGAATATGCGCGACTGCCTGAGCAAGATCTTTGACGATTACCACGTTTAAATCTTTAGAACCCCATTCCCGGCGTAATTCTTCCTCTGTTACCGGTGTAACTTTGGCATTGGCAGACTGCAAAATGGCAAGGGCCTGAAAATCTGCGTGAAACGGCACCGCACCTTGTAGATAATGGGCCAGTTTCGGTAGGAACTCCGCGGCGATACTTTCTTGTACCAACAAAGTTTCCAGCGTGTTGCAGGTGCTCGGGCGTTGGGTTTTGGCGTTTTCAATCAAGGCTAGGGCTTTTTCCTGATCGGCGCTTTGTTCCACAAAAATATGGCATACGCCGATACCGCCCACGATAACGGGAATAGTGGCATTTTCCCGGCATAATTCCTGTAAGCCCGCACCGCCGCGAGGGATAATCATATCTACATAACGATCCAATTTTAACAATTCCAGCACTAACGCTCGGTCGGGATCGGTAATCGCTTGTACCGCATATTTCGGTAAATCGGCCTGTTCCAATGCGTCTTGTACCACTTTCACTAAAATTTTATTAGAATGCCGAGTTTCCTTGCCGCCCCGCAGAATCACCGCGTTACCTGTTTTCAAACAAAGGCTTGCCACGTCAATAGTGACGTTCGGACGGGCTTCATAAATGGTACCGATAACGCCGAGCGGCACACGGATACGTTCAAGCGTCAAGCCGCTTTCAAGGGTGCCGCCGTCGATAATTTGTCCCACCGGATCCGCCAGAGAGATGACTTTGCGTACATCATCGGCGATGCCTTTAAGACGTTCTTCCGTCAGTAACAGACGGTCGATAATGGCCTCGCTCAGACCGTTTTCACGCGCTGTCCGGATGTCTTTGGCGTTAGCGGCAAGAATGTCCTGCTGTTGTTGTTCCAGCTGATGGGCAATAATTTCCAACGCCTGATTTTTTTTCCGCTGTGAAAGTTGAGCCAGTACAAACGCGGCCTCTTTTGCCGCTTTACCCATTTGAATTAAATCTGTCATTTTTATTTCTCTTTGTATTTACGTCGTTTCGGTAATCTTGGCATGATGTCTTTCGGTGACATGTCTTGTTCCTGGTAATCGAAAACCGGGAATCCCCAACTGAAGTAAATCGCCATGATACGGAACACAAAACCGACCACTAAGGTGATAAGCACCACCGAGTTTAACGGCAAGCCTAAGTGGAGCAGCCCAATATAAAGACAAGCGGTTAAAAAGGCAATAATGGCATACAGCTCTTTTTGAAAGATAAGCGGAATACGGTTGCATAAAATATCTCGCAGCACGCCGCCGAATGCTCCTGTCAGAATGGCGGAAATGCTGGCGATGGTTAAGCCAAAGCCCATATCCAGGGCGATTTGTGTGCCGAAAATGGAGAATAGAATTAAACCCAGACCGTCCAGCAGTAAGAAAATGGAGCGGAAAGAACGGTTAAAGTGGGTGATGAGAGGAGCGATCAACACAGTGGCAATGGCGGTAATCACCACCACAATCACCCATTCGGGATGCTGTACAAAACTGAGCGGATAATTGCCCAGCACCATATCACGGATTGCACCGCCGCCGAGGGCAGGCATAAAGGCAATGACGACGACACCGAAAATATCCATGCGTTCCCGCCCGGCGGAAAGTGCTCCGGTCATTGCCTCGACCACTAAGCCGATATAAAAAAGTACCTCAAGTAACATACTGATTTCTCAATTTAAAATTTGCTTTATTCTAACGGAAATCTTTATATTTGTGATTAGGCTAACAGAATTATTTAAGAACATTTTGTAAGATATCGCTTATTTCATTCAATAAGGAAGACAATATGAAGAAACTCATTAATTCTGTTGAAAACGTGCTGCACGAACAATTACAGGGACTGGAAAAAGCTCATCCCGAATTAGTGCTCAGTGAGGATCCGACGTTTGTATATCGTGCCGATGCTCCCGTAAACGGTAAAGTCGCGATTGTTTCCGGTGGTGGTAGCGGGCACGAACCGATGCACGCGGGTTTTGTCGGCGAAGGCATGCTGGACGGAGCCTGCCCGGGTGCCATTTTCACCTCGCCCACTCCCGATCAAATGCTGGCTTGCAGTTTGGCGGTAGATAGCGGCGAAGGCGTGTTATTGCTCATTAAGAATTACACGGGCGACGTATTGAATTTTGAAACGGCGGTGGAATTGCTGGCGGACAGCGGTGTAAAAGTCGCCACCGTGCTGGTGGATGACGATGTGGCGGTAAAAGACAGCCTTTATACAGCGGGTCGTCGTGGTGTTGCCAATACGGTGATCATGGAAAAACTCTTGGGCGCGGCGGCAGATAAGGGCTATAACCTCGATCAGCTTGCCGAACTCGGTTACAAACTGAATAACGCGGGGCATTCTTTTGGTATCGCCTTGGGCGCTTGTACCGTGCCGGCGGCGGGCAAACCGTCCTTTACCCTGGCGGATAATGAAATGGAGTTCGGCGTGGGCATTCATGGTGAGCCCGGCATTGAACGCCGTACATTTACCGATTTGGATGACACCGTGACGCAAATGTTTCAAACTCTGATTGAAAACGGCGATTATGCCCGCGATGTCCGCCGCTGGAATCATGCCGCCAGTGCATGGGATGAAGTGCATGACAGTAAATCTGCCCTGCAAAAGGGCGATCGGGTGATTGCGTTGGTGAATAACCTCGGTACTGTACCGCTTTCCGAACTTTATGGCGTTTATAACAAGCTGACGGAATGCTGTGCTGAATTTGGTTTAACCATTGAACGCCGGCTTATCGGCTCGTTCTGTACTTCTCTTGATATGCAGGGCGTTTCTATCACTTTACTTAAAGTGGATGATGATATTCTCGCGTTATGGGACGCTCCGGTAAAAACGCCGGCTTTGCGTTGGGGAAAATAGTAGTAAAAGGAAAAGTAAAATGGCATTAACAACACAACAATGTATTCAATGGTTGAAAAATTGTCAGCAGATTCTGACCGAAAAACGGGATTATCTCACCGAATTGGATACCGAAATCGGTGATGGCGACCACGGTTTAAACATGCAGCGCGGCTTTACCAAGGTAGTGGAAAAATTACCTATGGTGGCGGATAAAGATATAGCGACTATTTTGAAAACCGTCGGCATGACGCTGTTATCGCAGGTGGGCGGGGCGAGCGGGCCGCTTTACGGTACATTCTTTATTAAAGGCGCACAAAGTGCGGTGGGGAAATTTGAAGTTTCTTTCCCCGAATTGCTGCAGATTTTCCGGGACGGCGTGGCGGGCATCGTCGCGCGCGGTAAAGCGGAAGTGGGTGATAAAACCATGTGTGATGTGTGGATTCCACTGCTGAAAGAACTGGAACGGGTGGATAGTTCTCGGCCGTTGGCGGACATTTTACAAAGTGCGGTGTTGAAATCGCAAGAATTTTTAAGCGCCACCATTCCGTTAGTGGCAAAAAAAGGGCGGGCAAGCTATCTTGCCGAACGCAGCGCGGGACATCAGGATCCGGGGGCAACCTCCAGTGTTTATATTTTACAATCTCTGTATAACGCGGTGAAATAGGGAGGCACAATGGTTAATGTAGTCTTGGTTTCGCATAGTGCGAAATTAGCCGAAGGCTTGGCGGAACTGGTACGCCAAATGGCACAGGGCTGTCAGGTTGCGACAGCGGCAGGTGTTGACGACCCCGAACACCCGATCGGTACCGATGCGGTAAAAATTATGCAGGCGATCGAATCTGTTTATAGCGAAAGCGGCGTGGTGATTCTGGTCGATCTCGGCAGTGCCATTCTGAGTGCCGAAACCGCGATTGATTTGCTTGAACCCGAGCAAGCCCAGCATGTGGTGATTTGCTATGCACCGTTAGTCGAAGGCGCCATGGCGGCCGTGGTGTCCGCTTCAGGCGGTGATGATCTCGCCACGGTCATTGCCGAGGCAAATGCCGCGGCGGGATTAAAATTGCAACAGGCGGAAAAATAGCCTTAAACGGCGTAAAAGTGCGGTGTCGAAATCGTTAGTTTTGAACATCGCCTTTGCCGCCGGTGCCGAGCCATAATAATCCTGCATTGTGATTGCGTATAAAAAGCAAATTTTTATGCACTTTTCATTTTTCATTCATAAAAATAGGGCGGAGATAATCCGCCCTAATGCTGCAACCTATTGATTATTCAAATAATTCTTTATGTAAATCGCGCACTACTTCATCGGCTTGCGCGCTTTGTACCAACATACAAATGTTATTGGTGCTGGCCCCGTAGCTAATCATACGCACGTTATAGCCTTCCAGGGTGCCGAAAATACGTTTTGCGACGCCCGCCGACATGTGCAAATCATTACCAATCAAGGCAACAAGAGCCAGACTGGTATCCACTTTCACGGTACAGACCTCGCTTAATTCATTAAGCAGGTTGCCCGACAATAATTCCGCACCCGATGAAGCGGAACCCGTTTTGTCAAGGGTTAGGGCGACGCTGACTTCGGACGTGGTAATAGTATCGACAGAAATCTTATGTTTCGCCAGGATATTGAATACATTAGCCAGGAAACCTTGAGCATGCAGCATATTCAGGCTGGATAAGGTCAACAAGGTCTGGTCGCGGCGTAATGCAATGGCCCGGAAAGTCGGGCGCGGCTGCGGATCGCGTGTTACCCAGGTGCCGCCATCCTGTGGTGCCTTGCTTGACCCTACATACACAGGAATATTACTGCGTACGGCAGGCAATAGCGTGGCCGGGTGCAGCACTTTTGCCCCGAAGGTCGCCATTTCCGCCGCCTCGGCAAAACTCATCGTGTCAATACGCTGCGCCGCCGGCACAATACGGGGATCGGTGGTATAAATACCCGCTACGTCCGTCCAGATCAACACGTCTTTCGCATTCAATACTTCGGCAATTAACGCAGCGGAATAATCGGAACCGCCGCGACCCAAGGTTGTGGTTTTGCCTTCGGGATCCCGCCCGATAAAACCTTGGGTAATCACCAATTCACCGCGATCGATTAATGGTTTGAGGACTTTATCACTGTTTTTCTGGGTTAATTCATCATTTGGCACGGCCTTGCCGAAATGGCTGTTGGTGGCAACGATAGTGCGAACATCCACCCAAGTGGCCTGGGCATTTAATTCACGCAGTATTTGGATAAATATTTTAGTCGAGATCATTTCGCCGTGGCTGATGAGCTCATCGGTTAAAGCGGTGGAAGTGGCGAGGCTGGCGGCTTCCGCTAAGGATTCGATATTGGCTAATAACTGTTCTACTTCGGGGCGTACGCCGGAAGCATCTTGTAATTCGTTTAAGATATTTTCTTGAATTTGACGTATTTCTTTAATTAATTTGGTTCGGGTTCCCGCGTCGCAGCCGTTGGCTAACGCGACTAACAGATTCGTTACACCGGCGGAAGCCGAGAGCACGACAACGCGGGTATTGGGGTCTGCGATAATGATTTTGGCACAGGCTGTCATCGCGGCATGGTTTGCGACGCTGGTGCCGCCGAATTTTGCTACTGAAAGATTCGCCATAACTGATTCCTCTTAAATTAAGTATTCTTGTGTAATGAGATAGAAATAGCGATTTAGCCGGGATTTGTCAAATAAAATATGTGATAAATGATAGTATTTCATGATAAATCTTAGATTCAATCTAAAAAATTTATACTTGAGATAGGAATTGCGTAAAGTATATTGCTGTGAAAAGGTGTTTATAATCTTGCCTCTATTTATGTTATAAAATACCAATCCTTTAATTTGTTTTATTTAAAAATTGGTAATACATTGAGAACGATCTATTCCTTTCACAGCCAACAATATCAGCAATAATAATTCAAATTTTCTTAAGAACACTGAGAATCCATGGCAATACGGCTGGTTGAGACTGCTGCCGTAAGTCTTAATTGCAGTTTTATCCGCATTGGAAACCAGATATCCTTTGCCTGATTTAACAAACATTGCAAAATCGTTCGCACTATCACCAAATGCCAGTATATTTCCTTGTTCAAGCGTAAATGTTTCTAAATGCTCAACCCCGCCTTTGTGTTTATCTTCCGTTGTATAGGGAATATATGTTTCATCTATATCACAACAGACCAGTGTATTAATTTTCGTAGGCAATGGAAATTCCATTGGTAAATTATTTTTTGAAAAAACCATAAAGCACCTCAATCACTACGTATTATTCTTCGAATGACATGTGATAGGGGTTTCCTTTTTTGTTTAGATTGATTTAAGACATTCATATTCTGAACAGGAAACCCTTACTTTTTTAGTCTTTTATCAGATCAGGTTTGATTTTCCGTGTGCGATGCAATACCCAACTTAATCTTTCAATTAATCAGTCCGACTTCTTGGAGGAATAGATGACCTTTGCCGTGATAGTATTTATTTAGCGGCCAGTTTCAGTTTATCCAGCAATTTCTGATGAATGCCGCCGAAACTGCCGTTAGACATCACTAAAATATGATCGGTCGGTTGGGCTTCTTTCACAATGAGATCCACCAATTTATCCAAATCTGCCGTCCAAGAAGCCGGTTGCACGCATTTGTTGGCGATTTCGACTACTTCCCAAGGAATGTTATCAGGCTGTAATAGGAATACATGATCCGCTCTGACCAGAGCGGGAGCGAGTTCATCTTTGTGTACGCCCATTTTCATCGTATTGGAACGCGGCTCCAATACAGCCAGAATTCGTACACCGCCGCCGACTTTATCACGCAGGGCGGTGAGTGTCGCCTGAATTTCTGTCGGGTGGTGGGCAAAATCATCATACACGGTAATACCGTTAACCTCACCTTTCACTTCTAAACGACGTTTTGCGTTAACAAAGGTGGATAGGGCGGCGGCCGCATCTTTTATGCTCACTCCGACGTGATGAGCCGCCGCAATCGCCATAAGCGCGTTGTGCATATTGTGCTGGCCGACAATATTCCAATGTACTTCGGCGGCTTTTTCGCCATGATGGAATACCGCGAATTGGCTGCAATCATGGCTAATGCGTTCGGCAAACCATTCTTGTTCCTTGCCTAAGAATTGTTTTTCCGACCAGCAGCCCATATCCAGCGTTTCTTTTACACTTTGCTCCGCGGCGGCGGATAATATCAGACCGCTGGCCGGAATGGTGCGAATCATATGGTGGAACTGGCGTTGAATAGCCTTTAAATCATCGAAAATATCTGCATGATCAAAGCCGATATTATTGATAATCAGAGTTTTAGGATTGTAGTGTACGAATTTAGACCGTTTATCGAAAAAAGCGGTATCGTATTCGTCCGCTTCGATTACAAAATAGCGGCTGTTGCCTAAACGTGAAGACACGCCGAAATTACCCGCGATCCCACCGATTAAAAAGCCTGGTTGTAAACCGTTCCGTTCCAAAATCCATGTCAGCATACCGGTAGTGGTGGTTTTGCCGTGCGTGCCTGACACCGCTAGTACCCAGCGGTTACGCAATAAATTATCATGCAGCCATTGCGGACCCGAGGTGAAAGGCAGTTGGTTTTCCAATAAATATTCTACACAAGGATTGCCGCGTTTCATGGCGTTACCGACGATGGTCATATCGGGAGCCGGCTGCAGCTGAGATACCTCGAAATGGGGAATAATCTCAATGCCGCTTTGTTTAAGAAATGTGGACATCGGCGGATAAACATTGGTGTCCGAGCCCGTTACATGGTAGCCCATTTGTTTAGCGATAATCGCTAAACCGCCCATAAATGTACCGCATATACCAAGGATATGAATATGTTTTGTCATTATATTACTCTGTACTAACGTGAATTTACCAATTCAAAGAAAATCGTGAAGTAGATCACATTGTTAAAATTTTGTGATTTTACTTCAGAATTAACGTCCTATAATAATCCAACTCGTGGATGTAGTAAATGTCCGGTATTAATGATGAGTTCGCTCAGGCGAAGAGGAAATTATGAAAACATTAGATGAATTTATTGTGGATAAGCAGGCGGAGTATCCGAATGCCAAAGGCGTATTAAGCGGCATTCTGTCGTCCATCCGCCTGGTGGCGAAAATTATTCACCGCGATATTAATCGGGCAGGCTTAACCAATGACATTCTCGGCATTTCCGGGGTGGAAAATGTGCAGGGTGAAACTCAGATGAAGCTGGATTTATTCGCACATAACACGATGAAACAAGCGCTGATATCCCGTGAGGAGGTCGCAGGTTTTGCTTCGGAGGAAGAAGAAAGCTTTATCGCTTTTGACACGGAACGCGGCCGCAACGCACGCTATGTCATTTTAACCGATCCGCTTGACGGCTCGTCTAATATTGATGTAAATGTCGCCGTGGGTACCATTTTTTCCATTTATCGCCGGGTTTCTCCGGTGGGCACGCCCGTCACTCTGGAGGATTTTATGCAGCCGGGCAATCGGCAGGTTGCCGCAGGGTATGTCGTATATGGTTCATCAACCATGTTGGTTTATACCACCGGGCACGGCGTGCACGGCTTTACTTATGATCCTTCTTTAGGGACTTTTTGTCTTTCTCACGAAAATATGCGTTTTCCTGAGAACGGTAAAATCTATTCTATCAATGAAGGGCAATATCTTAAATTTCCGATGGGCGTGAAAAAATATATTAAATATTGCCAGGAGGAAGACGCGGCGACCCAACGTCCATATACTTCGCGTTATATCGGTTCTTTGGTTTCCGATTTTCACCGTAATATGTTAAAAGGCGGCATTTATATTTATCCGAACGCGACCAATTATCCGAACGGTAAACTGCGTTTGCTTTATGAAGGCAATCCGATGGCGTTTCTTGCGGAGCAGGCAGGCGGGGTGGCGACTGACGGTTATCGCCGCATTTTGGATATACAGCCTGAAAAACTGCATCAACGTATCCCGTTATTTATCGGTTCGAGACGAATGGTAGAAAAAGCACAGGAGTTTATGCTGCAATACAAAGATTAATGGAACGCAAAGTGCGGTGCTGAATTTTCGATTTTTTGACGTGTCAAAATAACAAAATTCAGCACCGCACTTTTTGATCCTAGAGCGAGGTTAAAACACTTTCTTGAATGGTTTTACCACGACATCGCCATAAACTCCCGCCGCAACATAAGGATCCTGACTTGCCCATGTTTTAGCCTCTTCAAGTGAGTTGAATTTAGCAATGACCGTTGAACCTGTGAAACCCGCTTCACCCGGATTTTCGGCATCAATCGCCGGATTCGGCCCCGCGGTCAGCAGGCGATTTTCCTCTTGTAACCGTTTTAAACGGGCAAGATGAGCTTCACGTACACTCAGGCGTTGAGCCAAAGTATTTGGTTTGTCTTGTGCAAAAATAACATAATAAATCATGGGGATGTCCTCTTAATTCTGGCTGTTCATTAATGCCATCGCCTGTTCAAGTTCAGGATTTTCTTCCCTTGGCACGGCTCTCGGTCTGCCTTCTTTATCCACGGCAACATAAGTGAACAAGGCTTCCGTTACGCAGTGGCGATCGCGAACACCATCGTAAACTTTCTTAATCCAGACTTCCACTTTTACTTGCATGGAAGAACGACCGATTTTTACCAACCTACCGTAACAGCATACCACATCGCCGACGGAAATCGGGCGTAAGAAAGTCATGCTGTCAACACTTACGGTCACCACGCGGCCTTTACCTATTTCTTTGGCCAGAATGGCTCCCCCTATATCCATCTGCGACATAATCCAGCCGCCAAAAATATCACCGTTCGCGTTAGTGTCGGAAGGCATGGCTAAGGTACGTAAAATCAGCGAACCTCGCGGTTCACGAACGATATCTGTTTCTTTTTGTGTCATGATAACCTCTATTTTTGCTCGTTCTTTGGAAGATAACGATAAACATAAACGCCCGTTGCAACCGTGGCAACCAAGGTCAGCCCGATAATACCGAAGGATTTGAAATCAACCCAGATTTCTTCCGAATAATATTGACTGATATAGATATTAAGTAACATACAGAAAATAAAAAAACCGGCCCAGCCAAGGTTTAGCTTGTGCCACACTTGAGCGGGCAGTTCTAATTCTTTGCCTAACATTTTCTGGATGAGTGGTTTTTTAAAGATAAATTGGCTGATTAACAGTATCAATGCAAAAACGGCATAGACAATGGTGACCTTCCATTGCAGATATTCTACCTTATTGAAATAAGCCGTTAGTAAACCGAAGAAAACCACGGCGCCACCCATGATAATCTGCTGTTTTTCAATTTTGCCGTACAGCAGTTTCAGAACGATCAACTGCACAATTGTCGCAATTACAAGGGCAATGGCGGCATATTGAATGCCCGCTATTTTATAAACTACAAAAAATAAAATTAAAGGAATAAATTCAAGGAGTTGTTTCATTACTAAGCCTTTTGAGTGAATACGCTATAAAAACGGTAGGTTAATACCATAGAAAATACATTAATCAATGCAATAATCACAAGAGCAATCGCTGCCGTTACGAAGTTATCCGCAAAAGAAGCGATTTGTTTATTAATTATCGGCAGCAGGAAGCCGACGATTATAGCGAAAAATGACAATGAACCCATACGGTTATTGGCGAGTAGCCACATGTATTTCAGTGAATATGCGAATCCCCGTTCACCAATGAGATAAGTAATGACGGCAAGATTCAATCGAATGTACACATACAGGCCGATAATCAATAGCACCAATGCCGTGATAGGCGGCGATTTCTGGGCGGATAAACTGGTTTCCGCAATATTTAATCCCAATAACAGCGGAAGCATGCTGATTAAGAGAATGCCAATTATACCGAGAAATTTTGCTGCGGTGCCGACAGCGGATTGCAGTAAAGACGTATTCTGTCGTTGGCTTATATGATGAATATGCAGAATCCCCCAATTTGCGATAAAAAGTATAACTGTTTGATTAATAAGATAATAAATAAACAAATTGTTGCTCATTATATGGTTTAACAGGTTTTTTGCCAGTTCTTTATCGGTGAGATTTTCCGCATTTGCAGGTATGACATCCGCTATGTTCGGCGTCAACCAACTAACGATCCCCATTGCCGCAAAGAAGACGAACGCAAAGAACAGGGTAAATTGACGCTGGTTATGCATGAAATTCCAGCTATCCTGAAAAATAGCAGTAAAGTTTATTGGCATATATGACCCACAATAAATTGTTCTGTAGAAAATATCGCATTATACCCTAGTTTTCATGAAAGATAGTCAAAAATATGATAATTGATGTATATCAAATTAGTCTATTTTTTTACAAATTTAGTAACTTGTTGCCAGATAATTTAATAAATACAACGAATTTATAAAAATTTGATATTGATCACATAATTGATAACTATAAAGTGGTATATTCTTCTCCGCCTTTTAAGGCTTTCTTTTTATAGGGTTATACTTAAGGACAAACTGATTATGAAAAAAACATTGTTAGCATTAGGCATGACTGCGGCATTATGTTCAGGTTTTGCAACAGCCCACCAGGCGGGAGATGTGTTGATCCGTGCCGGTGGTATTTTTGTAAGCGCAAATTCAGATTCTTCCACTAAAACCGCTACTGAAATTCCTTTATCAGTGAGCGATAATGCACAGTTAGGTTTAACAGCAACCTATATGATTACCGATAACTTCGGTGTGGAATTATTAGGTGCAACACCATTTTCCCATAAAGTAAGCACCAGTTTGCTGAATCTAGGTGATGTAGTGAAATTGAAACAGCTTCCGCCAAGTTTGTATTTACAATATTACTTTCTTGATAAAGATGCGGGTTCCCGCCCTTATGTTGGTGTCGGTTTGAATTACACGCGTTTCTTCAATGCAAAATCAACGAATGCTAATATCACTAATCTTGATGTGAAAAAACATTCTTTGGGCCCGGTGGTAAATGCAGGTATCGATATTAAATTAACGGATAATTTGGTATTTAATACCGCAGTTTGGTATACACATATTAAAACTACAGCAAAATTTGATGCCTTAGGCGGTCGCCATGAAGTAGATATTAAATTGGATCCGATCGTATTTTTTGCGGGTATCGGTTATCGTTTCTAATGGTTCTAATAACCTAAGTAATCATATCGTTAAGGACATCGTTGGGATGTCCTTATTTTTTCGCTACCCAACTAAATCCAGCATTTCCTGCGCGTTAGCGAGGGCCAAATCGGTAATTTTGCTGCCACCTAATAATCTTGCCAAGGCTTTTACGCGTTGTTGGGCGGAAAGGGCGGTCATATTGGTTTCCGTTTTGCCGTCAATTACGGATTTTTCTGCCGTGAAATGATGATGTCCGTGACAGGCTACCTGCGGAAGATGAGTCACGCAAATCACCTGGCATTTACGCCCGAGTTTACGCAATAATTTTCCTACTACATTGGCGGTGGCGCCACTGATTCCCACATCAATTTCGTCAAAAATCAAAGCAGGGACAGCACTTTGATCCGAGGTTAACACTTGAATTGCCAAGGCAATACGTGATAATTCGCCGCCCGAGGCGGTTTTACCCAACGGCTGTGCCGATTGTCCCGGGTTACTTTGCAGGTTAAAGACCGGGTTATCGACTCCGTTACCGCTAATTTTGTCGTAATCCGCATTTAACTCAATAGAGAATTCCGCATTTTCCATTGCCAACTGTTTAATTGCTTTCGTCACTTGCCGGGATAATTTTTCCGCCCCCTGCTGACGGCTTTGGTGTAATTCTTTGGCGGTGGCAAGCATTTGCTCGTAGGCCTGCCGTTCTTGCGCCAACAGGCTTTCTTCACTTGCGCTGAAATCTACCAGTTTTTCTAAATTTTGTTTCAATGTTTGATGATATTGATATAAATTTTCAGGTTTGACATTATGTTTTCTAGCCAGCTGCAATGCTCGGGCTATACGTTGATCAATCTCTTCCAGCACTTGAGGATTCTGTTCAATGTGGCTTGATAAATGTTGAATTTCGCCCGCCGCTTCTTCCACCTGAATCAACGCTTCTTGCAGTAAGCTCTGTACTGAAGTATAGCGGGAATCGAGTTCCACCAAATCTTCAATATGTTGACTTGCCCGGTAAAGCAGGCTATCAACGGAAACGGTTTCGTTTTCCCGCAGCAGTTGCAAGGCGGATTGGGAAAGCGTGATGAGTTGCTCGCTGTTGGATAAACGGCGTTGTTCTTCTTCTAGCTCGGAATATTCGTTTTGTTGCAGGTTAAATTCATCAAGTTCTTTTACCTGATATTGCAACAGCTGCTTTCTCGCCTCGTTTTCAGCACATTTCTGGTTAAAGGTTTTGACTTGTTGCTGAATGGTTTTCCATGTCTGATAATTTTCCCGCATTTTGTGTAACAGCGGACCGTGAGCACAGAAATTGTCCACGATTTGCAGTTGGAATTCGCTTTTGAGCAGTAACTGAGAGGCATGCTGACCGTTAATATGTACGAGTGCCTGCCCTAATTCTTTTAATTGTGAGGCGGCAACAGGCGTGCTGTTGATAAAGGCTTTTGAACGTCCTTCGTTATTGATGACACGACGTAAAATACACTGTTCGGGATTATCCGCATCCTGTAATTCGTTCTCAGCCAACCAACGAAGTGCGGTGCTGTTTTTGTCAATTTGAAAGGTGGCGCAGACTTCCGCTCGCTCGTGACCCTCACGCAACATGGATAACTCGGTGCGTTGTCCCAGACATAGCCCCAGTGCATCAATGGCGATTGACTTTCCCGCGCCGGTTTCTCCCGTGATAACCGACATTCCCTTGGCGAATTCAATATCCAGGTGACGAACGATGGCGAAATTGTTGATGGTAAGCTGAGTAAGCATGGCAAAACCCTCTTTACTGTGTTTTTATCAGTATATATATGATTTTATATACAGTAAAGATTTTTTTGCAAATGGTTCAAAATAATTTCTTCAACCAACCGAGCTTTGAGCCTAACACATTGTAATAGCTATAATTATGTAAATGTAGTAAACGTAGTTTATGCGGACTTTTGACAATGTTCACTACGTCGTCGCCGGTACAGGTTAACGGAAGCTGGCTGTCGCAATTTACTTCAAGGTGTTGTGAAATATCGCCTGCAAAACTCATAGAAATTTTACTGTTGCCATCAATAACCAACGGGCGGGAAGTGAGCGTATGCGGGAACATAGGAACCAAGGCGATCGCATTTAGTTGAGGTGTGAGAATCGGACCGCCGGCGGAAAGCGAATAGGCGGTTGAACCTGTTGGCGTGGCGATAATCAAACCGTCGGAACGTTGTGAAAAAGCGAATTTATCGTCAATATATACATGATAATCTATCATATGGGCGATTTTTGCAGGGTGAACCACGGCTTCGTTGACCGCGTTGCCAGTCGCAATAATTTGCCCGTTACGTTCAATGTCGGCTTTTAATAAAAAGCGTTCTTCTACGAAAAATTCACCTTTCAGACAAGCGTCAAGCTGACTATAAGCACTTTTCGGATCAATATCGGTGAGAAAGCCGAGATTGCCGCGATTAATGCCGATAAGAGGAATATCGTATTTGCACAGCACGCGGGCATGGCTGAGCATGTTGCCGTCGCCGCCGATAACGATCACTAATTGAGCTTGCTGACCAATAGAATCTAAATCGGCGAGATGGTTTTCAGAGATATTCAAAGCCTGACCGATTTCCGTTTCTATCAGTACCTGATAACCTTTTTCCAGTAACCAGTTAAAAATACTCTTATGCATTTTCAGGCTAATGTCATTGCGAGGATGACCGACAACACCAATCACGTGAAAGGAGGTGTGTAATACCTGAGCTGAATTTAACTGCATTTCCATCAGATTTCGCTTTTAAAACTTGAATTAAGAAATTTAGCTACTATATTATCACAGTAAATTCATTTTTCATTTACTTTTTGGACGGAGAAGGTCATGTCAGAACAAGAAAAGAATCAAGGACAAGCTGAACAACAAACGACAGAGGAAGTTGCTCAGGCAGCAAGTACGGAAGACGCTGAAGTGAGCACGGAAAATGTAACTGAAGCGGAAGATCCTTTAGAAGATGCGATTGCCCGCGTACAAGAATTAGAAGAACAACTGGCGGAAACGGCAAAAAAAGAACAGGATTTGTTATTACGCAGCCGGGCGGAATTAGACAATATGCGCCGTCGTGCCGAGCAGGATGTGGAAAAGGCGCATAAATTCGCGCTGGAAAAATTCGCTAAGGATATTTTAAACACCATTGACAATCTCGAACGGGCCTTGGCGACACCAAGCAGTTTGGAAGATGAAGCGGTTAAAGCCTTATTTGACGGCGTTGAGCTGACCCACAAGGAATTGCTGGCAACTGTCGCCCGTTTCGGGATTGAACCCGTGGGTGTAGTGGGCGAAACCTTCAATCCTGATGTGCATCAGGCGATTTCCATGCAGCCGACCGAAGGATTTGAAACCAATCAAATTACGGTAGTCCTGCAGAAAGGTTATTTGCTGAACGGCCGCGTTATCCGACCGGCCATGGTGATGGTCGCCGCCTGATTGGCTGAATCCTATTAACAAGGCATAAAGTGCGGTGTTGAAAATCTCAGTTTTTCAACACCGCACTTTGTCGGAACGCCGAAAACATAACAACCACATTTCATTTTAACCGTTTTACCAAGGAGTAGGAAATGAACAAAACCCCTGTCATGGATACGGAACTCAAAACGCGAGTAATGAAGCATATGATTGATGAACATCAGAAAGAGCTGCTTGCCATCGCCCGGGCCTATATTGATCCTGCGATTGATGAAGCGGCGTTTGTCGATCTGTTTGAAGAAGGCATGCTGTTGCGTACGAGCAGCGTGGATAGACAAGAGGATCATTTTGTGCCATTTGTGACGAAAGGCAGCTTTCATGAGAAAATACGTCATATCGCTATGACGGCGGTAAAGCGGCTAGGTTAATTGCGGGCGGAGAATGAAATCGGGGCGGATGAATTGAAATCATCTGCCCCGATTTTTTACGCAAAGGATTCAATTAATTCCCTTTGGCTTCTTTTTTAAGCAATAACTCCGCATGTTCTTTAGATTGTTCTTTCATGCGCGATTTAATGTCGCGGCGTTGTTTGGACAGCTCGGCATTGCGGATCATATAATCATCGACACGGGTTTCATAGTCGTCACGCATGTTTTCAATAATGGCGCGAATGTCGGCGACGGACATGTCATCCTGAATATATTGATTTAAGTTATCCAGCAATAATACCCGTTTCTGATTGTCGCGGATTTTTCGGTCGTTATCACCGATATCACGCAATAATTTATTACGTTGACGATATAAACGCACATACTCTAAAACGTCTTGGAAGGATTTATTTACATTTTCCATGATAGTTACTCTCTTTTTGCTAAAACAATACCCCAGTAATGTAGCGGTTTTTTACTATGCAGTCAAAGCGTTAAACCAGATTTATAGTATCACGATCAAATTTTTTATCGAATTCATGAAAATTCATTGATTCAATACGGTCAAGGTGATAAAACATAGCACTTATTCCCCTTATAAAATCATATCAATTAGGAAGTAACATTATGTCAAACGTATTTAATTTCAGTGCGGGTCCTGCCATGATGCCGCCGGCGGTATTAAAAAAAGCGCAAGAAGAATTGCTTGATTGGCGCAATCAAGGCGTATCGGTGATGGAAGTCAGCCACCGCGGCAAATATTTCATGGAATTAATTACGCAGGCAGATAAGGATTTCCGCAAACTTTATCATGTTCCCGATAATTACAAAGTATTGTTTTTACAAGGCGGTGCGCGCGGTCAGTTTGCCGCGATTCCGATGAATCTTATCGGCGAAAAAGGCAAAGCGCTTTATTTAAACAGCGGGCATTGGTCGGCGACGGCGGCCAAAGAAGCGCGTAATTTTGCCGAAATTGACGAAATCAGCATTATTGAAGAAAAAGACGGTTTAACTGCCGTGAAAAATTTGGATTTCAGCGATATTGCCGAACAGTATGATTACGTCCATTATTGCCCGAATGAAACCATCACCGGCGTTGAAATCAATGAGATTCCGAATGTGGGCAATGCGGTATTGGTGGCGGATATGTCGTCCAATATCATGTCACGTCGGGTGGATGTTTCAAAATTCGGTCTGATTTACGCCGGCGCGCAGAAAAACCTCGGCCCGGCGGGAATTGTGATTGTGATTGTGCGTGAAGATTTAATCGGCAAGGCGCGCAAAGCCACGCCGTCCATTTGGAATTACGAAGTACAGGCAAATGCTGATTCGATGATTAATACGCCGCCGACCTTTGCCTGGTATCTGTGTTCACTGGTGTTCAAGGATTTATTGGCAAACGGCGGCGTGGACGCAGTGGCTGCCCGCAATGTGAAAAAGGCGGAATTACTGTATCGTTACCTGGATCAAACCTCTTTCTATCACAATACCATAGCCAAACCGTTCCGTTCCATTATGAACGTCACTTTCACCACGGGCAATGATGAATTGAACGCGAAATTCGTTGCCGAAGCGACCGCCGCCGGTTTGCAAGCCTTAAAAGGCCACAAGGTATTCGGCGGCATGCGTGCCTCCATTTATAACGCCATGCCGATTGAAGGGGTTGAAACGTTAATTGCTTTTATGAAAAAATTCGAGCGGGAAAACGCTTAATTTTTGTCATATCGTCGTTGGGGCTGGTTGCCGGCCCCGTTTTTATTTCTCTATTCGATCAAAAGTGCGGTGCTGAAAATGTCATTTTTACAACTTGCCAATGAAGGCGTAAAGGGGCTTTCCCCTTATCAGGCGGGCAAACCCATTGAAGAATTGGAGCGTGAGCTCGGTATCAACAATATTATAAAACTGGCTTCTAACGAAAATCCCTTCGGTTTTCCGGCCAGCGCCAGACAGGCCATTGAACGCCGATTGGCGGATTTAACCCGTTATCCGGATGCCAACGGTTTTGAGCTAAAACAGGTAATCGGAAGAAAATTTAATCTGTCGCCGGAGCAGATTACCTTGGGCAACGGCTCGAATGATTTGCTGGAATTGATTTTTCAAACCTTTGTGAGCGAAAAAGATGAGGTAATCTTCTCCCAATATACTTTCATCGTCGCTCCTCTTGCCGCTCAGGCCCGTAATGCTAAAGCGGTAGTTATTTCCGCGATAAATTACGGGCACGATTTAGCCGGTTTCCTGGCGGCAATCACGCCGAAAACGAAATTAATTTATATCGCTAATCCGAACAACCCGACGGGTACTTTTTTAACCGGGCAACAGCTTGCCGATTTTTTAGCTGATGTGCCGCCTCAGGTTATCGTGGTGCTGGACGAGGCTTACACGGAGTTTACCGCTGCGGAAGAACGGGTGGATTCTTTCGCCTTAGCGGCGAAATATCCGAACCTTGTCGTTACCCGCACGCTTTCCAAAGCTTATGGCCTGGCGGGTTTGCGTATCGGTTACGCTTTGTCCGATCCTGAAATCGCCGACTTATTTAATCGCGTGCGTCAGCCTTTTAACTGCAACAGTCTTGCGCTTGCGGCAGCGACAGCTGTCTTGCAGGATGATGCGTTCGTCGCTTTGGTGGCGGAGAATAACCGTACGGAATTAGCCCGTTATGAAGCGTTTTTCCGACAATATCAGCTGGACTATATCCCGTCTCGAGGCAATTTTGTCATGGTGGATCTTAAACGGCCCGCCGCTCCGGTTTATGCCGCTTTACTACGTGAAGGCGTGATTGTCCGCCCCGTCGCGGGTTATGGTCTGCCGAATCATTTGCGTATCAGTATCGGCTTGCCGGAGGAGAATCAACGCTTATTTGATGCTTTGAAGAAAGTCTTGGCATTGTAAAAAATTCGATATCTTGACACCGCACTTTACAGAACATAGTCCATGGAAAAAATTACCTTAAACCCGATTTCCCGCATGGAAGGCACAGTTAACCTTCCCGGCTCAAAAAGTTTATCCAACCGCGCCTTATTGCTGGCGGCCTTGGCTAAAGGCACGACCAAAGTCACGAACCTGCTCGACAGTGATGATGTACGGCATATGCTGAATGCGCTAAAACAATTAGGCGTACGATATCAGCTCTCCGAAGATAAATCCGTCTGTGAAATTCAAGGCTTAGGCAAAGCCTTTGAATGGCAGAGCGGTTTGGCATTGTTTTTGGGTAATGCCGGCACGGCAATGCGCCCGCTTACCGCCGCGCTTTGTTTGGCTAATCCGGATACTCGGGGTCGGCACGAAATTGTGCTGACCGGTGAACCGCGTATGAAAGAACGCCCGATCAAACATTTGATCGACGCCTTATTGCAGGCGGGGGCGGAAGTGGAATATCTGGAACAGGAAGGCTATCCGCCGGTGGCAATCCGCAATACGGGGCTGCGGGGCGGCGTGGTGAAAATCGATGGTTCGGTTTCTTCCCAATTTCTCACCGCGCTGCTTATGGCGGCGCCGATGGCGGAAGGGGATACGCAGATTGAGATTATCGGCGATCTTGTTTCCAAACCCTATATCGACATCACCCTGAACATGATGAAAACTTTCGGCGTGACGGTAGAAAATCAAAACTATCGGCGATTTATTGTTCAAGGCAGACAGCAATATCAATCGCCGCAAACCTTTTTGGTCGAAGGGGATGCCTCTTCAGCTTCCTATTTTCTGGCGGCGGGAGCGATTAAAGGCCGAGTGCGTGTGACCGGCGTAGGGAAAAACAGCATTCAGGGCGATCGCCTGTTCGCCGAGGTATTGGAAAAAATGGGGGCGAAAATCACCTGGGGCGAAGACTATATTGAGGCGCAACAAGCCGAATTAGTCGGCGTGGATATGGACATGAACCACATTCCCGATGCCGCCATGACTATCGCCACCACCGCCCTGTTCGCTAAGGGCGAAACGGTAATCCGCAATATTTACAACTGGCGGGTGAAAGAAACGGATCGACTCACCGCTATGGCGACGGAGCTGCGCAAAGTCGGAGCGGAAGTGGAAGAAGGCGAAGATTTTATCCGTATCCGGCCGTTGCCGTTAGATCGGTTTAAAGCGGCGGAAATCGAAACCTACAACGATCACCGCATGGCGATGTGCTTTGCCCTGATTGCCTTATCCGGTACGCCGGTAACGATTTTGGATCCGAAATGCACCGCTAAAACTTTTCCGACTTTTTTCGACGAGTTTCTTAAGATTGCAAAACTCGCTTAACCGACACCGCACTTTGCCGTAGCTTATGCGCGGCATAAAACCCCGTCAATGTAATTTGACGGGGTTTTATATTAAAACGGATGTTGATTAACCCACCACGAACGGCAGATAACCGGCTTTAATGGCAAACGGAATTGAGGTAATGACGATACCCGCTATTAAGACAAAGAATAGAATCGTGTTACCGCCGTTTACCCGATAAGGTAATTCCGGATGCAATTTACGTACCCGCCATACTAATGCAATCGGCAGCACGACAGCATAGAAAGCGAACATTTGTCCCGCGTAACCAAGCGCCAGCACAAAACCTTGCGGATAGAATAAAGCGAACAGCATCGGCGGCAGAAATGTGAGCAAACCCAAGGTAATACGATGTGCATTGTGATGAAATACTCGTTTCAGTAAATCATTGATTGAATCTAACAAACCTAAGGCCACGCCCAGGAAAGAAGTAATTAGCGCCAAAGCGGAGAAGATCCGCACCACCCAGGCGATAGTGGAACTGCCGGTAAGCTGTAAAGTTGCGTTTACAAGCCCGTTTAAGGTGGGATCGGTTTTCAGAATTTCCAGAAAAGCGGATTGCGTCAATACGCCGTGAGTGGAGAACTGCCACACAATGTAAGCGGTTAATGTAATCAGACTGCCCACAATAATGGAAAAACGAAGAGCCTTGATATTACCGCCTAAATAATTGTTTAAACTTGGAATTGAACCATGGAAACCGAATGCGGTGAAAAATACGGGACTGGCGGAGATAAATAACGCTTTGTCAATCGGCATAGCCAGTAAGTTGTTAAATTGGATTTTCGGCAATAAAAGCACGACAACTAGAGCAAACGCGGCAAGCATAATGAAGAAGAGTATTCGATTAAGCCCATCGGTACTTTTCGTGCTAATGGTGACCACGCTGCCGAAAATGAAGGTAAAAATAATAACGGAGGTCTTTTGCCAGGATGGCTCGTTAATATTTAATGTTCCCGCGATGAGAGAGCCTCCGCCCGTGACATAGGCCGAAAGTAAAGCGTATAAAAATACCACTAAAACCGTGGTTGAAATGATACGTCCCGCCTTGCCGTAGAATTGAGCGGATAATGAACCGATACCGACGTCATGGTCCACGGTTTGATAGATTTCTACAAACAGTAATGCGGTAAAGGTAAGTAATGCCCACAAGCACACTAATAGCAAGAAAGTGAAGCCGAATCCCATCCCGGCCGAAGTGAGAGGCATAGCCAGCATGCCGCCGCCGATCATCGTGCCGGCCACCAGTAACGTGCTGCCAAGGGTTTTATTCATATTTGTTCCTTCGTAACATGTAATTAATTATGGACGCATTGTATTATATGTTTTACATTTTGTAAAAATGAGAGTAATAAATATCCCTTTGAACATAATTTTTGTTGGCCGTTATGTGATTATTGTCACAGTTCTTGTGTTTTTTCATTCATACCGGAAAGTTTTACGCTATAGTGAAATTTTGCTGAGAAAGGAGGAACGTTATGCTGCCGGATTATTTTCAGAATCCCCAAATTCTGCATGTTAACACCACACCGCATCACGCTTATTTTATTCCTCATGACAGCGTGGAAAGCGCGGTGCGGAATTGGCGAGAATCTTCTGTTTATTTTCAATCCCTGAATGGCGAATGGGCGTTTGAGTATTTTGCCGCTTATCATGATTTGCCGGCGAATTTTCTGTATAAGCCGTTGCCTGATCACATTCCTGTGCCCTCTAACTGGCAGAATCACGGTTATGATCATCATCACTACACGAATGTAAATTATCCGATCCCCTTCGACCCGCCCTATGTGCCGCAGCAGAACCCTTGCGGTTTATACCAGCGCCATATTGAACTGAAACTTAATCCGCACAAACGCTATTTGCTTAATTTTGAAGGGGTGGACAGCTGTTTTTTTCTGTATGTCAATCACCGATTTGCGGGCTATTCTCAGGTCAGCCACTGTACTTCGGAATTTGATATTACCGCGTTTCTGCGCGACGGCAGCAATGCGATACATGTGTTGGTGCTGAAATGGTGCGACGGCAGTTATCTGGAGGATCAGGATAAATTCCGTATGTCGGGCATTTTTCGTGATGTTTATCTGCTGGAGCGTGATGAATATTATTTACAGGACTTTTTTATTAAAACCGAGCTGGCGCCCGATTTCAAAAGCGCGGTGCTGAAAATTGAAGTTTTTTTCTGCCGTGACGGCAAACCCGCTGCGAATCGGGACATCGCGTGGCAGCTGAATGATCCCAAAGGTAATGTTCTGTTTAGCGCGGTGACGGAAAACGGTTTGAACATCAGCGTGAACGAATTAATGTTGTGGAACCCTGAAAATCCCCGGCTTTATACGCTGATTTTCCGCTGTGGCAGTGAAGTAATTTGTCAGAAAATAGGCTTCCGTAAAATTGAAATACAGCAAGGCGTGTTGCTGTTCAACGGACAGAAAATTAAATTTAAAGGCGTGAACCGCCATGACAGCGATCCGCGCACGGGGTATGTTATCAATCGTGAACAGGCACTGCGGGATCTGAAGTTGATGAAACGGCATAACTTTAATGCCATCCGCACCGCCCATTATCCCAACACCCCATGGTTTGCCGAGCTATGCGATCAGTATGGTTTCTATCTGATGGCGGAAAGTGATATTGAAAGTCACGGCGCGAACGCAGTATATATTCCGCACGCCGAGGAAAGCATTTTGCTTAACGTGCCGAAAAGCCTTGACGGCGAACGGGCACGCCGCAAAACTATCGACGCCTATTGTTATTTTGCCCGCGATCCCGCTTTCAGACAGGCTATTCTGGATCGCACCATGGCCAATGTGCAGCGGGATAAAAACCGTACTTCCGTAGTGGTTTGGTCACTCGGCAATGAATCGGGCTTCGGCGAAAATTTCGAAGCGGCCGCCCAATGGGTGAAAAGTGTGGATAGCAGCCGTTTGGTGCATTATGAAAATGCCATTTATCAGCACAGCCGGCACCGCAATGACCTTTCCAATATCGATTTACACAGCGAAATGTACGCTGGTACGGAATCTATTGACGCCTATTTTGCTGACGGCAGCAACCGCAAGCCTTATCTGCTGTGTGAATATACGCACGCTATGGGCAATTCCTGCGGTGATGCGGAAGATTACTGGCAAACCTTCGAGCGTTATGCGGGAGCGTGCGGCGGCTTTGTGTGGGAATGGTGCAATCATTCGCCTTATCGGGCTGACGGCACTATGGGCTACGGCGGTGATTTCGGTGATACGCCGAATGACGGCAATTTTTGCGCCGACGGTCTGGTGACGGCGGATCGTCAGCCGCAAAGCAGCCTGTCGGAGCTGAAAAACGTCAATCGTCCTGTTCGGGCGAGACTGGCGGGCAACCGTATTGAGCTGACCAATTACCTCGATTTCACCTCGACGGAACAGGCGGTGGCGATTCGTTATCAACTGTCGGAGAACGGTGTGCCGGTGGAGGAGGCCTATTTTGACGATATCAAAATCGCTCCGCACGACACCGCACTTTTGCCCGTTAATCTGCCGGACGACAACGGCAGTTTATGGCTGGCGGAACTCAGCTATTACCATAAGGGCGGTTTGCCGTTAATCCCGCAAAATCACATGCTCGGTTTCGACCAGCTCGTCTTATTTGGTAAACCTATGCTGCCGCAGACTTTGCGGACACCGCGGGCAGGGCGGCTGGACGTAGCGGAAGGACGCCATTTTATCCAGGTACTGACGGAAAATACTCGCTATCTCTTTGATAAACAAACCGGTTTGCTGAATGAAATGGTATATCGCGACGAAAGCCTGTTAATGCGGCCGATGGATTTCAATATTTGGCGCGCGCCGCTGGATAACGATAATCTGATTAGCCGACACTGGCGGGAAGCGGGCTTTGAACGAGCCGCCAGCCGCGCGTACGCAGTTGCTCTAGAGCAGTCGGAAAAGGAAGTTATCATCCGTGTCAAATGCGGCTTGGTGGCGGTGTCCAAAGCGCGCATTCTCACTTTGAACGTGGCTTATCATCTTTATGCGAATGATCAGCTCGCCATTAAAATTGAAGCGGAAAAAAATGCCGAGTTACCGTTTTTGCCTCGGTTCGGCTTGCGATTATGTTTGCCGGACGAATTCAGTCAGACGGAATATTTCGGTTATGGCGAACAGGAAAGTTACGTGGATAAACATCAGGGCGCCAAGCTGGGTTTTTACGCCACCAATGCGGAGAAGAACCATGTGGATTATCTGAAACCGCAGGAAAACGGCAGCCATTACGGCTGTTCCTTCGTTAAAGTGCGGTGTCAAAATCAGCAGTTTTTTGTTACCGCAAGTCAGCCGTTTAGTTTTAGCATTTCGCCGTTCAGCCAAGAAGAATTACAAAGTAAGGCGCATCACTACGAGCTGCAATCCGCCGGTTGTACGGTGCTATGTGTGGATTACAAAATGAGCGGCATCGGCTCCAACTCCTGCGGTCCGGCCTTAAAACCGCAATATCGTTTGAATGAATCGCGCTGGGCATGTGAGTTCCGCATCGTACTCAGTTAAAAACGTTAAAAAAAACACCGCACTTTGTGAATTCCAAAGTGCGGCGTCGTTTCAGCGAGTTTTATAGATTATAAAACAGCGGTATTACGAACAGCGCGGCGAGAGCGGCGATGATACCGTAGATGAGCATCGGGGTAACGGTTTTCTTCAGGATTGCTCCTTCGGCATTTTGAATATTCAACACGGAACATACCGCGACGATATTGTTGATACAAACCATGTTACCCATGGCTCCGCCGACGGATTGCAAGGCGAGAATCAGGGTGGCGGATAGGCCGGTTATCTCGGCGGTAGAAAGCTGGACGCTGCCGAACGTGAGGTTTGATACAGTGTTCGAGCCGGAGAAAAACGCGCCCACGGCGCCTAAATAGGCGGAGAAAACCGTCCAGTATTCGCCCGTTGCCTCGGCAAAGTGATGACCGATGATTTTTACCATGGAATTATCGCCGCCGACCAGCATGAGGTTTACCATTACTAATGCACCGCATAAGGCTAAAAACGGATTCTTTGAGCTGACAAGGGTGGTTTTAAACAAGTCTTTCGTTTGTGAACCGGACACGGTGAAAAACGGAATGGCGATCAGCACGGTAACGATAAATGGAATGAGCGCCGGCACATAAAGCAGCTTGTAACTCGCGTTCACTCCCGTTTCAAAGATATTTTTTACGCTGAAAATCAGGCCGCGGCTGATTTCAAAATCACCCAATGAACCTAAACGCGTGGCAAACCACACCGTTGTATCGTTCATCATGGCTTTAAACGGCAGCTGCTGGATACGGGTAATGATTAAAATAACGATCAGCAAGGCTGTCGGAAAGAGCGCCTTTGCCACTTCCTTGCGGGTCACCGTGCTATCGAAAGTATTTTCCATTTTTGCCAGACCGATATTACGATTCGCCACGCCGACGGAGATGAACAAACCGATCGCGCCGCCTACCAGAGCAGGAAATTCATAGTTAACCTGAGCCAGCAGGAAATAAGGGATAACGCAGGAAAGGATGCTGATATAAATAAACAGCAGATTTTTGCGGATTTCTTCCCAACTCGCCAATATACGTAACGCCAGCACCGGGATAACTAATGCCGCCAGACAGTGGATTAATGCCGTGATTGAACCGATTTGTAGAATATCGTCTTCAGTTAAATTCAGCGGCCCGAATCCGAACCATGTCGGCGTACCGACCGCACCGAATGAAACGGGGACGGAATTCATAATCAGAGCGAGAATAGCCACTTTGAGCGGATTGAAGCCTAAGCCGACCAGAATCGGCGCGGCGATAGCGGCGGGCGTCCCGAAACCGCTGGCGCCTTCAATCATGAAAGCGAATGCCCAGCCGATAATCATCAATTGTGCCACAGGGTTCGGATTAATTGTGCCAAGCCATTTTCGCAGCGTATTGGTTACACCGGAGATTTCGTTAAAACGGTTAAATAAAATCGCTCCGAAGATGACGGTAATCGGGGTTTGCACGGCGATTAAACCGGCAGTCACGTTGGCGCTGATAGTGGCGATATCGGTGCCGAAATAGAACAGGTGAATACTCAAAACCAATACCGCAATCCACGGTAAAGCGACATAAGAGGGGAGTGCGTTACGTTTCACCATTAAATAAATGAGCAAAACAATAGGCAGAAGACTAATGATAAATGCCATAGTTGATTCCTTATTATATGAATGATATTTTCCGTTTTCATATTAGGCAAAATAATTAAAAAAAATAGCAAAAAGTTTTAAAAATGTGACGAAGTTAGCAAAAATTTTCTCATTTAATTAAATTTATAACTATATTTTGTTAATAATTTTAAATCTGGAAAATGAACCCGCTCAATAATTAAGCGGGTGAGAGGAAAGGAAAAAGGGGGCAAAGTGCGGTGCTGTTTTGCCGAGTTTTACAGATTTTCTTCCCGTAAAGATTGAAGCAAAATCTTTGAGCGGCGTTGATAGTTGTAATGTTCCCGCTTGTCTTTCGGTAAATCCGCCACGTCGGCGAGTTTGAAACCACGCTCCTGGAACCAATGTACGGTGCGGGTGGTCAGAACGAACAGTTGTTCGATGCCCGCCTGCTTTGCCCGTTTACGAATCGCTTCAAGCAGAATGTCTCCGCGCGAAGAGTTGCGATAATCGGGGTGAACCGCCACGCAAGCCATTTCCGCCATTTTTTCGGCAGGATAGCTGTTCAGCGCGGCACAGGCGATAATGACCCCGTCGCGGTCGATAATAGTGTAGTTCGCAATGTCCATTTCCAGTTGTTCCCGTGAACGTTTCACCAGAATACCCTGTTGTTCCAACGGATGAATCAGCTCAAGCAGGCCCGGAATGTCGCGGGCGGTGGCGATGCGGATATCCTCGGAATTTTCCATGGAAATCTGTGTGCCTACACCGTCACGGGTAAATAGTTCCTGCAGCAGAGAACCGTCTTCTTCGTAGCTGAGCAAGTGGGCGCGTTTTACGCCGGCACGGCATACATCTACCGCCGCCTGTAAAAAACGTGCCTGTGAGCTGTGATATTGCCCCGCTTGAATAAATTGTTGTAAATGAACGGATGCATCCTGCGGCGACAAATCGGAAATCGTATCGCTTCGTTCGTCTAATATCCCTTGCGTAGAGCTAAAACCGATCAGTTTTTCGGCCTTTAATTTAATCGCCACCTGAGTGGCGATTTCTTCGAACGGCAGATTAAAGGTTTCCCCCGTTACCGACGGAGCGATAGGGCCGAGCAGTACAATGGAGTCGTTGTCCAACTGCTGTCGGATATTTTCCACTTCAATGCGGCGGATTTTGCCGCTCAGCATGTAGTCCACCCCGTCATCCACGCCGATTGGTTGGGCCAGAATAAAGTTACTGCTCACCACGTGCAGTACAGGCGAATGCGGCAGACGTACGGAGAGGCGGGCGGTAATATCGTAACTCAGCTGCCCGACGGCTTGCTTCACTAATTCAAGGGTGCGCGGATCAGTAATACGGATATTTTTATGATAGACAGGCTGAATCTGATGTAACGCCAGCAGGTTATTGATCTGCACCCGTGCGCCATATACGATAATCAGCTTAATGCCCAGGCTGTGCAATAAGCTTATGTCATTGAGAATATTCGAAAAATTTTGGCTGACAATAGTGTCGCCGTCCAGCATGATGACAAAGGTTTTGCCCCGGTGCATGTTCACATAGGGCGTGGACTGTCTAAACCATTGAACAAGTTCTGTGCTGCGCATATTCTGTAACCTTTATATAATTATGCATTTATTGTGAATTTATATTCATTTTAATGAATGTGCAAGGGAAATAATGTATCAGACGGGATTATTTTACTCAATTTTTTGTAAGAATGTTTAGCGGCCAACGACTAATTTCAAGAGGATTCAGCAACTTTAGCCTCATTTGAGGATACAGAAAGCTGGTTTATTATTCACTTTAAGCAAAGGAACGTTTATGAAAAACATCTTAACATTAATATGTGCCGCCGCGGCGGTTTTATCCGTACCGCTCACAGCTGCGTGGGCTTCAGATGCAAAAAACGATTTACGGAACAAAGAAGGAAACATGACAATGAAATCTCCTGAAAATTTAAAGCAAATCTATTTAGCCGGCGGCTGCTTCTGGGGGCTGGAAGCTTATATGGAACGTATTTACGGTGTTGAGAATGCGGAATCGGGCTATGCTAACGGTCGTTCGGAAAAAACAAGCTACGCCATGATTGGCATTACGGATCATGCGGAGACGGTAAAAATCACTTATGACAGTAATAAAATTTCACTGGATAAATTATTAAAATACTATTTTCAGGTTGTTGATCCGACGAGTGTGAATAAACAAGGCAACGATCGCGGCAGACAATACCGCACGGGGATCTATTATCAGAATGAAGCGGATAAGACGATTGCTCTCGATGAAATTAAAGAACAGCAGAAAAAATACAAAGATCCTATTCGGGTTGAGGTTGAACCGTTAAGAAATTACACCGCGGCGGAAGAATATCATCAGGACTATTTGAGTAAAAATCCTAACGGTTATTGCCATATTGATTTGACACAGGCGGATAATATTATTATTGATGAAAAGGATTATCCTAAATTAAGTGATGAAGAATTAAAGGCGAAGCTGACACCGCTGCAATATAGCGTCACTCAGAAGAAAAATACGGAAATTTCATTCAGTAATGAATATTGGGATAATCACGCCCCCGGTATTTACGTCGATATTACTACCGGTGAACCGCTGTTTTCTTCGCGTGATAAATATGATTCGGGTTGCGGTTGGCCGAGTTTCACCAAACCGATTACAAAGGATGTAGTAACTTATGCGGAAGATCGCAGTTTCAATATGTTGCGTACCGAAGTGCTGAGCCGCAGCGGCAAGGCTCATTTAGGGCATGTGTTTGACGATGGTCCAAAAGATAAGGGCGGCTTGCGCTATTGCATTAACAGCGCTGCTATTCGTTTTATTCCGTTAGAGAAGATGGAACAGGAACATTACGGTTATTTAATTAATTTGGTAAAGGAATAACAAATGATTGAACAGCAATTATTGATCGGTACCGTATTTTTAGCCGGCCTGGCTTCCTTTTTATCGCCTTGTATTTTCCCTATTATTCCGATTTATTTTGGAATTTTAAGTCGGGGCGGGCGGAAAATTTTAAATACATTGTTATTTATTTTAGGCTTGTCGTTTACTTTTGTGAGTTTAGGATTTAGTTTCGGTTTTTTAGGCAACTTATTCTTTAATGATACGGTGCGTATTATTGCCGGCATTATTGTTCTTATTTTGGGTATTCATCAGTTGGATATTATTAAGCTGAATTTCCTGCAACGCACCAAAGTGGTGGAAATTAAAACCGACGGAAAACGTACTTCACTGGAATCTTTTATTCTCGGCCTGACCTTCAGTTTAGGTTGGACACCTTGTATCGGGCCTATTCTGGCATCCGTACTGGCATTATCCGGTGAGGAAGGTTCCGCTCTTTATGGCGCCGGCATGATGCTAATTTATGTATTGGGACTTGCCGTACCGTTTATCGTATTTTCGCTGTTCTCGGAGGAACTGCTTAAACGCGCCAAATCACTCAATCGGCATTTGGAAAAATTTAAATTTGCGGGCGGATTGTTGATTATCGTTATGGGTATTTTACTTATGACAAACAGTTTACAGGCTTTTATTTAATTTAGTAATTTAATCATGAAAAAGGAAATATAGATGAAAAAATGGTTATTATTGTTATGTACTACACTGTTAAGTTTAAATGTTTTTGCCGAACAAAAAGTTTCCCTAAAGGATATTCAATTAAAGGATCTGACGGGAAAAACGGTTTCGTTGACGGAATATCAAGGTAAAAATGCCTATGTTAAAATGTGGGCGTCCTGGTGTCCTATTTGTTTAGCCGGGCTGGCGGAAATCGATCAGCTGAGCGCCGAACAGGATAAAGACTTCAATGTCATTACCATCGTATCGCCGGATCACAATGGCGAAAAGAGTACGGAGAATTTTGTCGAATGGTATAAAGGGCTTGAGTATAAAAATATTATCGTATTGATGGATGAACGGGGTGAAGTATTGAAACGAGCCAGAGTGCGCGGCTATCCGTTCAATTTATTTCTTAACGCGGAACTTGAATTGAAAAAAACCGTGCCGGGTCATTTAACTGCGGATAAAATTAAGGCTCAGGTTAATCAATAAGATAGAAAATCTATCATACCGGGGCGTATCCGATACGCCCCGATTCAATTAAGCTACGATATTAAACCGTTCTTTCATTAACGCTTCAAAATCCGTGCAGCCACCGATAGGTTTTTCGTCGATAAAAATTTGCGGCACGGTTTCAACCGGTTTACCGACGGATTTTGATAAATCCGCTTTGCTGATGCCTTCTGCGATAATATCCACATAGCGATAATCGAAATCATCTAAGCTGTTTTTTAATTTTTCCGCTAAATTTTTAGCACGAACACAATATGGGCAGCCCGGGCGTCCGAAAATAACAACAAACATATTTTTTCCTTCTGATTGATAATTTGGTGTGATTCTACCCGAGATTCTGTAAAATCATAAAATGTTTTTTGCCATTAATGTGATTGATGTTATATATTAAGCCTCTTTTATCAGCATTTCTTTTCAGCCTCCGGAGAATCACTCATGACAGCAAAAACCGCCGCGGTTAACAGTACCGTGCAAACTCTTTTATCTCATCGTTCCATTCGCCGATTCAGTTCCCAGCCGATTGACCATGCAACACTGGAAACCCTGATCAACGTCGCCCGTGCGGCATCGACTTCCAATTTTCTGCAATGTGTTTCCATTATACGGGTGACGGATACCGCTTTGCGCGAGGAATTGATGCACTGCGCTTCCGATCAGGCTTATGTGCGGAGTGCGGCGGAATTTTGGGTGTTCTGTGCGGATTTCAGCCGTCACCGGGCGGTTTGTCCTGAGGCTCAGGTGGATTATACGGAAGTCAGCCTGATCGGAGCGGTGGACGCAGGTATTATGGCGCAAAACGTATTGACGGCGACAGAATCGCTGGGCTTGGGCGGTGTGTATATCGGTGCGATTCGCAATAAAATCGAAAGAGTGGGGGAACTGTTAAAACTACCGGCATTTTGTGTGCCGTTATTCGGACTCTGCCTCGGTTATCCTGATCAGAATCCGCCGCTCAAACCGCGCTTGCCGCAGGATTTGATGTTTTTTGAAAACCGTCATCAACCGTTGGACAGAGCCGTCTTGGCACAATATGATGCCGTGGTGGCGAATTATTATCGGCAACGCAGCCAGATCGAGATGGATTGGTCGCGCAACGTGAAAAAGACTTTGGCGAAGCCCGTACGTCCGCAGACGTTGCCGTATTTCCAAAAACAAGGTTTCATGAAAAAGTAGCCGGCTATGAAATTGTTGGTTTTATGCCGCGAGCCGCGGCTGTATAGCTGCCGGCGTCTGCGTGAAGCGGCGGAGCAGAGCGGACATCGACTGGATATTTTGGATCCCAATCGTTGCCTGTTAAAACTGGCAAATTCGATACCGCACTTTGCCCTTTATTATCAGGCTGAACAGGGTGAACCTTATTTATTGCCGGAATATGACGCGGTGCTCCCCCGTTTCGGCTTGACGAGCACGCAGATGGGATGTCGGGTGCTGCGGCATTTAAGCGGGTTAAATACAGTGTGTCTGAATAGTGCGGAACCGTTTTTACTGGCCCGGGATAAATGGGGTAGTTTACAGGCATTGGTACGGGCGGGCATTCCTGTGCCGGCTACGGTTCTAGCGGGTTCGGAATTTTCTGCCGGGCAGACCGTGCAGCGGCTTTCCGCTCCTGTGGTACTGAAAACCTTAACCGGCTCGCAGGGAATCGGTGTGGTGCTGGCGGAGCGCCCGCAAAGTGCGGTGAGCATGCTGGAAACTTTACGTCAGGCAGATGTGCCGGTATTGTTGCAGCAGTTTGTGACGGAGGCAAATGCCAGTGATATTCGTTGCTTTGTGATCGGCGATCGGGTAGTCGCTTCTATGCGGCGAAGCGGTAAGGACGGCGAATTTCGAGCAAATTTTCACTGTGGCGGTTCGGCTCAAAAGATCAACTTAACGAAGCAGGAAAAAAACCTTGCCGTGCGAGCCACCAAGGCGTTAGGGCTGGATATAGCCGGTGTGGACTTAATCCCTGGCCGTGACGGCTTGCAGGTACTGGAAGTCAACGCCAGCCCGGGTTTGGAATTAATTGAAAAAATCAGCGGGGTGGATATCGCTGTTCAGATGGTTGCGTATGCTGAGCATAAAATGAAGACGGCGGAAAATCGTCTTTTTATACACCGTCGCTGATATGATTGTGATCCTTTGGTATCTTGGCAAAATTAACGTTTGAAAGCTAAGACTTTTGTAATACCGTACTTTGAGCTAATATATAAACATTGAATTTCGCGTTGAGTGGTAAAAGGAGAATGGAATGATTATTTATTTACATGGTTTTTCTTCAAGCCGTCCTGATGATTATGAAAATATTTTACAGCTGAAAATGATTGATACCGATGTACGTTGTATTAACTACAGTACGCGCCATCCGCTGCACGATATGTCATATATTCTGGCAGAAACGCATAAATTAGTGTCGGAAAACAAAGATCTGGTTCCGATGATTTGCGGCTGCGGGCTGGGCGGCTACTGGGCGGAACGTGTCGGCTTTCTGTGCGGTATCAAACAGGTGATTCTGAATCCCAATCTGCATCCGGCGGTGAATATGGAGGGCCGTATTGATCGCCCCGAAGAATATTTAAGCATTGAAGGCAAGTGCGTAAGCGAATTCCGCGTTAAGAATAAAGGACGCTGTCTGGTATTTTTATCGCTGAACAACAAAATTGTGGACCCGCGACAGTCCGAACAGGAGCTATCACCTTATTATCAGGTGATTTGGGATAACACCAGTGCCCATCAGTTCAAACACATTACACCTTATATTCGTCAGCTGAGAGAGTTTAAAAACAGCTAGTAAAAAATGAATACCCTAATGGACTAACCGAGCATATTATGCGGGTTGATGAATTGATAATTCGGCGGCAGCTGCGGGCTGGCGTCTTCTTCGGTGAAAGGTACCACTTCCGGCTGTTTAGGTGATGAGTCGGTGCTTGGGGCTTTTTCTTTACCTGTTAATAGTGGCTCCAGTTGGCGGAAGCCGCCCTTGCCGGATAACCATACGTTTAAGAAATTGCGGGTAAATTCGGGGTCAAACGTATTGGGTAAAACCTCATCATTTAATACGAAATAACTCATTTCAGGCAAAGCGATAAAATTCAAACGATCGTTTGGGGCGAAATCTTCCGTTAAGGTTTTTTCTAATAATTTCAACCAGTTGTCCGTTTTTTTCTTATCGGCTCCGAGCGATTCCATTTCTTTGATCATAAGAATGGCAAAGTTTTTGCCTTCGACCGGCTTGGCATAATCAAAAGAAATCATTAACGGCAGCTGATCGTTTTGGTACTGTCCGTTTTCGCTGGCAAGAGATACTGTGTAAATATGGAACGGTCCCCAGTCGTAATCCGCTTTACCGACAGTCTCCCATTGACCCTGCACGCTCGCGGACAGGCATAACAATAAGGATAGAAGAAATGATTTCAATTTCATATAACATGCTTTCTTAATGGTATTGCCGCAGATTATAACAACAATTGACAGAAAAAAAAGGCGAGCAACAAAAAAAGGCGGACCAGCCGCCTCTGTGAGTTTATTTCTGTCAGCTTGTTATTTCAAGCTGCCGACCATGTCTTCCGGACGAACCCATTTGTCAAAGTCTTCGGCTGAAACCAGACCGAGATTGATGGCTTCTTCACGTAAGGTTGTGCCGTTTTTGTGGGCGGTTTTCGCGATTTTCGCCGCGTTTTCGTAACCGATATGCGTATTTAGCGCAGTAACCAGCATTAAGGAATTTTCCAATTGATGCTTAATGCGAGGGTAGTTCGGTTCAATGCCGGAAGCACAGTGTTCGTCAAAGGAGATACAAACATCAGCCAGTAATTGAGCGGATTGCAGGAAATTTGCCGCCATTACCGGTTTGAACACGTTTAACTGGAATTGCCCCTGTGAACCGGCGAAAGAAATAGTAGTGTCGTTACCCAACACCTGAGTGGCAACCATGGTCATTGCTTCACATTGAGTCGGATTTACTTTGCCCGGCATGATGGATGAACCCGGTTCGTTTTCCGGAATTAAAATTTCACCGATACCGGAACGCGGACCTGACGCCAATAAACGGATATCGTTAGCGATTTTGAACAGAGACATCGCCACTTGTTTTAATGCGCCGTGTGTTTCCACAATGGCGTCATGAGTCGCCAGCGCTTCAAATTTATTTTCCGCGGTGATAAATGGCAAACCGGTGAATTTAGCAATATATTCCGCTACTTTAACATCGTAACCTTTCGGTGTATTTAACCCCGTGCCTACCGCCGTACCGCCCAGCGCTAACTGGCGTAAATGCGGCAGGGTGTTCTTAATCGCGATAAGGCCGAAATGTAACTGTGCCGCATAGGCGGAAAATTCCTGACCTAAGGTTAACGGTGTTGCGTCCATTAAATGGGTACGGCCGATTTTTACCACGTTTTTAAATTCTTCAGATTTTTTCGCTAAGGTTTTCTGCAAACGTTCAATGGCCGGAATCGTTGTTTCAACCACTTTTTTGTAGGCGGCAATGTGCATTGCGGTCGGGAAAGTATCGTTGGAAGATTGGGATTTATTCACGTCATCGTTCGGATGAATAATGGGTTTTTCCCCCAATTTGCCGCCGTGAATCACATGGGCGCGGTTGGCAATCACTTCATTGAGGTTCATATTGGATTGTGTACCGGAACCGGTCTGCCAAATAACCAGCGGGAATTGATCGTCTAATTTGTGCGCCAGAATTTCATCACAGGCCTGCGCGATTAAATCACGTTTTTCGGCAGGTAATACGCCTAGATCCGTATTGGCGAATGCCGCGGCTTTTTTCAAATAACCGAAAGCCTCAATGATTTCATGGGGCATAGAGGCGGCGGGCCCGATTTTAAAGTTGTTGCGGGAACGCTCGGTTTGTGCTGCCCAGTATTTGTCTGCCGGTACTTTAACTTCGCCCATAGTATCTTTTTCAATACGAAATGTCATAGTGATTACCTCAATAGTTAAATAAGAAAGTATAGTGAATTTTACCACTTGGGAGGTATGAGTGAAATGCTCAGCCGTTATGAATTGTTGATTTTGTGATTTAGATCATTAATTTAATAAGGTGAATGGAAATGTATCGTTTTTTACAAACAGCATGCCCTTCTTTATAATTTGTTTCGGATTCGTAAAAGGATAAACAGGATGAATGATAAGCGTATATTTGATAATGTCGTCGCGGCGGATGAGCAAGAACACCTTCGTCAGAAGCGGATATTTGATCGGACGGATATAGCACAGGCGGAAGTGGTGCCTGATCCCGACGCGCTGAATAGTGAGAGTCTTGCCGGTGAACCGATCGGCAAAAAATTTGACGAGATTGTCACACCCAAACCGCGCTGGTGGAAACGCCTGCTGACGGGGATAAGCGGATTATTTCTCGTTGCCGTAGTGGCACAATCCGTTCAGTGGCTGGTGGATACCTGGCGGCAGAATCAATGGATTTATTTCGTCTTTGCTTTGGTGGCATTTGGCGTGGTGCTCTTGGGCGTGTCCGCACTGGTGCGGGAATGGCGGCGTTTGCGGGCGCTGCGCCGACACATGGAATTACAGCGGGAAAGTGCAACGTTGCTGGGCGACGGTAAACCGCAAAGTGCGGTGTCGAAAAACGGAGTTTTTACTGATCAGGACGGTGAAGCGGGTAAAAAACTTTGCCTTGCCATTGCGGGCAGTATGCGGCTGGACGAACAGCATCCGGCCGTTACGCAATGGCTGAAACAAATCAATGATTCGCACAATGCGAAAGAAGTTACTCGCCTGTTTAGTCAAAATGTACTGCAGTCCATTGATAAACAAGTAAAAAAATTAATTAGCCGTAACGCCGTGGAAGCGGGCGTAGTGGTTGCCGTTAGCCCGCTGGCATTGGTGGATATGTTTTTTATTGCATGGCGAAACCTGCGATTGGTGAACCGTATCGCCAACATTTACGGCATTGAATTGGGCTATGTGAGCCGTTTACGCTTAATGAAATTAGTGCTGATGAATATTGCCTTTGCCGGGGCGACCGAGCTGGTGCAGGAAATCGGTATGGATTGGCTGTCGCAGGATATCGCGGCGAAACTTTCCGCCCGTGCCGCTCAAGGTATCGGCGTCGGACTGCTGACGGCACGTTTAGGCATTAAAACAATGGAATTTTGCCGTCCGTTAGCCTTCCGGAAAAACGAAAGACCACGTTTGACCGCTATTCACCGCGAACTGTTGTCCGCTTTAAAAACGACGGTGCTGCGGCCGAATAAAATAAAAGAAGAGGAAAAGTTGTAAACAAAAGTTTCCAAAATACTTTAAAACTGTACAGTCAGAAGGTATGATACGCCTTGCAGATAACCAATAATCAGGATGAACCATGTCACGAAATAATGCAGCGCAAGCCTTTGATGAGGTGGTGGCAAACAGCCCGAAAATGAAAAATCTTGTGGTAACCGCAAAGAAATTCGCCTTATCGGATGCGCCCTTACTGATTCAGGGAGAAACGGGAACGGGTAAGGATTTAATCGCCAAGGCCTGTCATCAGTTCAGCCAACGGCGGCAGCATAAATTTATTGCGGTCAACTGTGGTGGGCTGCCCGATGAGAATGCCGAAAGCGAAATGTTCGGCTATGCGGGTGACGGCGCGGGTGAGGGTAAAAGTTCGCAAGGCTTTTTTGAATATGCCGACGGTGGCACTGTGTTGCTGGATAACATTGCCGAGCTGTCGCTTTCATTACAGGCTAAATTATTACGTTTTCTGAATGACGGCACTTTTCGCCGCGTGGGCGAGGAAAAGGAGCATTATGCCAATGTCCGCGTGATTTGCACTTCACAGATTCCGTTACAACATTATGTGGAAGAGGGGAAAGTCCGCAATGATTTGTTTCATCGACTGAATGTGCTGACGCTGAATATTCCCCCGCTGCGTGAACGCCGCGAGGATATCGCCGATCTGGCGGATATATTCATCAAACAAATCAGCCAGCAGTTGCAGATAACCACGCCTACAATGAGCCCTACGGTTATCCAGTATTTACAAAATGCCCGCTGGCTCGGCAATGTGCGCGAACTGTACAATGCCTTGTATCGAGCCTGTTCTCTCGCTGAACATAACACGCTTTCCATCGAAGGTTTAAATCTGGATGAAAAAGAAAGCGTTCCGTTATCGGTAGAACAATTCGACAATCAAACGCTGGAAGAAATTATGAACAATTTTGAAGCTCAGGTGCTGAGAAAATTCTATGCCGAATTCCCCAGCACCCGTAAACTTGCCGGCCGTCTGGGTGTTTCGCACACGGCGATTGCGAATAAACTGAAACAGTATGGAATAGGGAAGTAGCTTTATTTGGGCAAATTGATAAAGCCCGTTCTCGTTAAAATAGCGCCGTTCTTAATCGGTTAGCTGCGCTGGATATAAAATTATTAAAATAACACTTGACTTAATGTAAGGAGATTTGACAATGAGCACAGCACAGCACAGCACAGCACAGCACAGCACAGCACAGCACAGCACAGCACAGCAATTATATAATCTCAGATGGGGATTATTCAAATTAATTGAGGGTGATTTAATCAGCGAATATGCCAAATATTACGGCGAATGGTCGGAAGCGGAAGTCGCCGTGTTTCGCCTATTGTTGACACCGACGGACAATATTATTGAGGTGGGTTCGAATATCGGCATGCATGCCGTTCCGCTGGCTAAAATGGTTCCGCATGGAAAAATATTCTGTTTTGAGCCGCAACGCGTTATCTTCCAACATCTTTGCTGTAATCTTACGCTCAACCGACTGACTAATGCTTATGCGTATCATCAAGGGGCGGGAGAATACACCGAGCAGCTGGACATTCAATCTTCAAACTATAAAACGCCTTGGAATTACGGTAGCTTTTCGCTTGATAAAGGATTCAGCACGGAAAATCATTTTACGGGAGATGTGCATTTAGAGAATCTGGAGGTTGTCCGTTTAGATGATCATATTGAAATTAATCGTCTGCCTCATTTGAAGTTGCTCAAAATTGATGCGGAAGGCTTTGATTTACAAGTGTTGAACGGAGCGAAAAAATTAATTGAAAAGCATCAGCCCGTTATTTTTATTGAAGTACATTTTGAAACCATGCAGGTTACCTTAGATTATATGGAAAGACTCGGTTATCAGTGTTACTGGCTGGCGAGTAATCGTTTTCAGGAAAATAACTACTTTAATCGGCCAAAAACAATAGATGGCATCGATATCAATTTTCTTTGTTATCCTAAATCTGCGGTGAATATTCCGCCTTTTTTACACCCGGTCCCAAAGGAAATCACAGCGGAAATGAGTGTGCCGCTGATATGTACAAAATAGTCATAAGAATTGAAAAAATTTTACATCGCCTGATAAAGTCGGTACAGTAAAAAAGCAGTGAATATTAAATCACTGCTTTTTATCTGAACATAAATGAATGTGATGAATACTGCAAACAGAGGAGAAAAACCATGATTGGCGTTTATGCAACCTGTGAAGTCAAAGCGGATCAAAAAGTCGCTTTTGAGGCTCTTGTGGCTCAATTTATTGCAGAAAGTCGCGGTCATCAAGGTGTTGTCAGCTACGATTGCGGCGAGGTCAACGGCAAGCCGAACCATTATTGTTTTATCGAACGCTGGGCGAGCCAGGAAGCTCTTGATGTGCATTTAGCCAGCCCGTTTTTCCAAACCAACGCTCCGAAATTGACGGCAATGTTAGTGGACGGATTAAATATTAATACGGTAGCGTTGCGGTAATAACGTGAGGTAAACGGTTTTTCAACGGTATGATCAAAACTCAAAAAAACAGCACCGCACTTTGCGCGCTTGACCGTCGCCGCTTAAACGTGATGAACGCCCTGGTGGAGCATTACGGCGAACAGTGTTGGTGGGAAAGTGAAGATTGGCTGGCGGATTGGGTTTCGATGATATTGATACAGCAGACTACGCAAGCCAACGCCGAAAAAGCCTTGACGAATTTGTCGGGCGTATTGAGCGTGGAATGGCTGCACAATGTCACCTTGGACGAACTGCAACAGCGGATTATGCCTGCGGGTTTTTACAAACAGAAAGCCAATTACCTGAAAAATCTGATGATATGGTTTGCCAAATTCAAGTTTGATCTTGCCGCCTGCCATACCTTGCCCACCGCCGAGTTGCGCCGCGAACTGCTGGCGATTAAAGGCGTGGGGGAGGAAACCGCCGATTCGATGTTGATGTATATTTTTGCTCGTAAGGCTTTTATTGCTGATCAATACGCCTTGCGGCTGTTTCGCCGTTTGGGTTTGGGCAATTATCCTAATTACAACAAAATGCGGCAGGATTTCAATCGGTTAACCGAACATGCCAGCCTTAAACAGTGCAAAGAATGGCACGCCTGTATTGATGTGCACGGTAAAGTGTTTCGGATGAATCCGGGGCTGGATGAAAGCTTTTTATCGGAGGCCGCTCATGGCTTATGAGGTGTTTAATATTTTGCTTGAACGGCGTGATTTTTTCGGACAACTGCTGCTGGAACATCTGGCGATTGCCGGCAGTGCGGCAATATTGGCGGCGATACTTGGCATTGCGTTAGGGATCATAATCAGTGAAAAAACCGTGCTTGCTCCGGTGGTGCTGCAAGCTAATAATCTGCTTTACACTATTCCGTCCATTTCGTTGTTCGGTTTGTTAATTCCGTTATCGGGCATTGGCAACGGCACGGCGATTATCGCTCTTACGCTCTACGGCTTGCTGCCGATGGTGGGTTCAACCCATTCGGGGATTAAACATATCGATCCCGCTATTATCCAGGCGGCAACGGCGATGGGCAGTTCCCGCCGTCAGCTGTTGGCCAAGATTAAACTGCCGCTGGCCTTGCCGGCCATTCTCACCGCGTTGCGTACCATGCTGGTAATGACCGTTTCGCTGACGGGAATTGCCTCTTTTATTGGCGCGGGAGGCTTGGGCGTGGCGATTTATCGCGGTATCACCACTAACAATATGGCCCTGACCGTAGCGGGCAGTCTGCTGATTATGGCGTTGGCATTCCTCGCTGATTTTGCCGTGGCAAGCATAGAAAAACACCTCAAATGGCGACAACCTTAAGGAGAAAAGAGATGTTATTCAAAAGCATTTGTAAACCGGCGGTTCTGGCGATCGGCTGTTTGTTTTTAACGGCTTGCAATGAACAAAAAGCGATTGTTCACATCGCCGCCAAACCGATGGTTGAGCAGTTTATTATGGCGGAAATGCTGGGGCTGCTGATTGAACAAAACAGCGATTTAAAGGTGGATATCAAAAAGGGTATCGGCGGCGGAACGGCGAATATCCACCCCGCGATGCTAAAGGGCGAATTTGATTTATACCCCGAATATACGGGCACGGCGTGGCTTTATGTGTTGAAAAAAGCACCGCTGACGGACGATAAAGCCCTGTTTGACGAGCTGCAACAAGATTATGCCAAACTGGGCCTGCAGTGGGTCGGGCTGTACGGTTTTAATAACACCTTTGGCTTGGCGGTACGAACCGAGCTTGCCGAAAAAAATCAGTTGCAAACTTTTGCCGAACTTGCCGCCATCTCACCGCAGTTGGATTTCGGGGCGGAATATGATTTCTTTGAGCGTGAAGACGGTTATAAAGGCTTGCAGAAAACTTACGGCTTTGCGTTCAACCAGGTGCGTGATTTGGATATCGGCTTGAAATATCAGGCGCTTTTGCAAAATCAAGTAGCGGCCATCAATGTGTTCACCACTGACGGGCAGCTTGCCGACCCGCAAATCAAGCTGTTAGAAGACGACAAACATTTTTACCCGAGTTATTACGCCGGCACGGTAATTCGCACGGAAACTCTGCAGCAACACCCCGAATTAAAGGCGATCCTGCAGCAATTGGACGGTAAAATCAGTAATCGGGAAATGGCGGAAATGAATGCGGCGGTGGAAATCGAGGGTAAGGACGAAAAAACCGTGGCAAAAGCCTTTTTACAGCGTAAAGGGCTGCTGAAATGATTCACTTTGATCGGGTGGGCAAAAGCTTTGGTAACCATACCATATTGCAGAATATTTCCCTGCATATAGAACGAGGCGAATTGGTGACTCTTATCGGGCGCTCGGGCAGCGGCAAAACTACCTTGCTGCGATTGATTAACGGTTTGGAAAAGGCCACGTCGGGCGAGATAAGCGTGTTGGGGCAATCTTTGTCAAGCGCGGATCTGGTGCGGCTGCGGCGCAAAATCGGCTATGTGATACAAGAAAACGGCTTGTTTCCTCATTTGACCGTATTTGACAATATTGCCTATGTGCTGAATTTGCAACGTGAGCCGAAAAGCCTTATCCGCCCGAGGGTGGCGGAGCTGTTAAATCTGCTTGAATTGCCCTCTGAACTGGCACGGAAGTATCCTCACCAGCTTTCGGGCGGACAAAAACAACGGGTCGGCATTGCCAGAGCCTTGGCGGCAAAGCCTGATATTGTGCTGATGGACGAGCCCTTTAGCGCTTTAGACGAACTCACCCGAGCCAATTTGCAGCAACAAATCAAACAGTTATGGCAAACCCTCGGTACAACCATTATTTTTATCACCCACGATATTCAGGAAGCGTTACAGCTGGGCAGTAAAGTGCTGGTGCTGGAACAGGGAACAATCAGCCAATACGCCAGCCCCGATATATTGCTTGCCGAGCCCGCCACACCGTTTATCGCGTCATTAACAAGAGGAAAATAATCATGCAAACCATGAAAGCGGCGGTATTGATCCGCCCTTGTACGGCAGAAGAATTTACCGTGAGTGAAGTACCCGTGCCTGCCGTAAAAAGCGGCTGGGTACTGGTGAAAATCCGTGCCTTCGGGCTGAACCGGGCGGAAATTTATACCCGGCAAGGGCTTTCGCCGAGCGTAAAATTGCCCCGCATTATCGGCATTGAATGTGTGGGCGAAGTGGCGGATCCGAGCGACAGCGGCTTAGCCGTGGGGCAAAAAGTGGTTTCACTGATGAAAGGTCTGGGGCGAGAATTTGACGGCAGTTACGCTGAATACGCACTTATTCCGAGCAGCCAGGTTTATCCCGTTGAAAGCAACTTAGACTGGGCACTTCTTGCCGCCATTCCCGAGACTTATTACACTGCCTACGGTTCGCTGTTTTATGCCATGCAAATAGAAGAGGGCAAAACGCTGTTGGTGCGAGGCGGCACCACTGCCGCAGGTCTGGCAGCCATTCAGCTGGCTTGTGCCCAAGGGCTGAAAGTTTATGCCACCAGCAGAACCGAAGAAAATTTTGCAAAACTCACCGAGCTCGGCGCGGTTGCGCTGACGGACAACGGCAACCTCGCCGACAGCCTGCCTGAAAAAGTGGACTATGTCTTTGAGCTGGTGGGCGCGGGAACGGTGAAAGACAGCTTAAAATGTGTGAAAAGAGGCGGCAAAGTCTGCTTTACAGGGATTTTAAGCGGCTGGATTATCAAAGATTTTTACCCTATTGACGATATTCCCAGCGGCGTTTACCTCACTGCGTTTCATTCCGATAACGTCGATGGTGAACAAATTCAAGCGATGTTCCGATTTATCCGCCGGCACGCCATCCACATCGCCCCGCCCACAGTTTTCACTCTGGATGAGATCGGCAAAGCGCATAAACTGATGGAGGAAAACGCGCTGAGAGGGAAAGCGGTGGTAGTGAATCCGTAGCGTTTTTCAACAGCATGAAATACCGCCTGATTCCATTTAGATGGTAATGTTTGTGTTTTTCAAAACTCGCTTTCAAAACTCGCAAAAACAGCACCGCACTTTATGGTCGTTGACGAGATTTTTCGCAATTTAACTTAACCCATTACTTCAACTGCAATCGGCAAGATAGTTCGGTTTCATCTTGCGGATAAAACGCTTCTAACTCGGGAAAGCATTTAACCAGTTTCAGCCATTCAATTTTATCAATTCTGATTTGCAGCAGAAATTCGCCTTGTCGATTGATTTGTTCCGAACGGATGCAGTTTAACTTATAAAGCTGATGGCGGATTTTGCCGGCCTGCGGCGGTAAGGTTAGATTGAAGTTGAGGATTTCGTTTTGCAGGCGGGCTTGGAGCGCTCGCAGCAATAAATCGATGCCTTCCCCCGAAACTGCAGAAATGAACACCGCAGTTGGGTTGTGCTGTTCGTTGTATTCTATATGGGCTGAGACATTTTCCAATCCGTCGATTTTGTTGTACACCAACAGGGTCGGTATGTCCTGCGCGCCGATTTCTTCCAGCACGGTGTTAACGGCGTCTATATATTCCTGCCTGCGAGCGTCCGCCGCGTCAATAACGTGCAGCAGCAACGAGGCTTGCGAGGTTTCCTGCAAAGTGGATTTAAAGGCGGAAACAAGATCGTGCGGCAAATCGCGGATAAAGCCCACGGTATCGGCCAGAATGGTGGTGCCGACATCTTGCACGGTTAATTTTCTCAGCGTGGGATCAAGCGTGGCGAACAGCTGATCCGCCGCATACACATCCGAGCGGGTAAGGCGGTTAAACAGCGTGGATTTGCCCGCATTGGTATAGCCTACCAGGGAAATCGTCGGGATATCCGCCTTTTGCCGGGTTTGACGGTTTTGCTGCCGTTGTTTTTCCACTTTTGTCAGACGGTTTTGCAGCTGGGTGATACGCACCTTAATCAAACGGCGGTCCGTTTCCAGCTGAGTTTCGCCCGGACCTCGCAGGCCAACGGCGCCTTTTTGCTGATCCAGCCCGGTTTTACGCCGTACCAGACGAGTGGACAGATGTTTCAGTTGAGCCAGTTCCACCTGTAATTTGCCCTCGTGGGAACGGGCGCGTTGCGCGAAGATATCGAGAATCAGCCCTGTACGATCCACCACACGACAGCGGCATAAGGTTTCCAGATTTCGGGTTTGCGCGGGCGTAAGGCTATGATTCACCAGCACTACATTCGCCTTGTGCGATTCCACCGCTTGAGCGATTTCTTCCGCTTTGCCTTGTCCGACAAAATATTTTGCCTGTGGCGTGGAGCGGGAAGTGGTGATAATCTGTAGAATCCGCACATTAGCCGAAACGGCGAGCCGGCGGAATTCCTGCAAATCCTCCTGATTTTTATTTTGTGCGAAAAAAACGTGGACGATAATCGCTTTATCGGAATCCGTATCTGCAATTTCCAGAGTAGAAATTTCAGGCACGGAAGAACAAAGTGCGGTGTTATAATCCGCACTTCTCTGAGGAACGATATTGAGTTTGTGATTCAATATTATTCTGAGGCTTCGCTCGCCGGAGTTTCGGCGGCCGGCTGGGGCTGAGCACTGTGTTGTTGATTACTGTTGTGATGCGATACAGTACGAGCTGGAACGACGGTTGAAATCGCGTGTTTATAAACCATTTGATTCACGGTGTTTTTCAATAAAATTACAAATTGGTCGAAAGATTCGATTTGGCCTTGTAATTTAATTCCGTTCACTAAATAAATCGAAACAGGAATACGTTCGCGTCGTAATGCATTTAGGTAAGGATCTTGTAATGATTGTCCTTTTGCCATTTGAGTTTCCCTCTTGTTTTTTGTCGTTTAACGTTTAGGTATGAAATTGGGGTGTTTCTATGTGTCTCCCGCTGGCAAATATAGCAAGTTTTACGCCTTTTGCATAGCTAAATCAAAAGCCAATTTGACAATTTCTTTATTTTGCCGCGGTTGCAAGCTGTCTAACCACTGCAGCGGCGATTTCCAGCCGCGCAGCCAGGTAATCTGCCGTTTTGCCAGCTGACGGGTAGCAAAGATGCCGCGGTTGACCATTTCTTCATGGCTGTAATCGCCGTGTAAATATTCCCACATCTGGCGATAGCCCACGCAGCGGACGGATGGTAGATCGGCGTGCAGATCTCCGCGGGCGCAGAGTTTTTCCACTTCCCGCTGAAAACCCTGTTCGATCATACGGTGGAAACGCAGTTCAATGCGTTGGTGCAGAATAGCCCGTTCCGTCGGCGCAATGGCGAACTGTAACAGTTGATAGGGCAATTCTTCACCTTTTTGCCGGGTGAGTTCCGTCATGGATTTACCTGAAATATAAAACACTTCTAAAGCCCGATTAATGCGTTGGCTATCGTTGGGGTTAATGCGTGCCGCCGCGATAGGATCAATTTGGGTCAATTCCTTGTGCAATTCCGCCCAGCCCACGGCTGCAGCCTTTTCTTCAATAGCAAGGCGGATTTGCTCATCCGCCCGCGGCAAGGGAGAAAGCCCTTCCAGCAGAGCTTTGTAATATAACATGGTGCCGCCTACCAGTAATGGAATTTTACCTTGTGAACTAATATCAGCCATTTCCCGCAGAGCGTCGGAGCGAAAATTGGCGGCGGAATAACTTTCCGCCGGGTCGAGAATGTCAATTAAACGATGAGGAGCCTGTGCCAGTTCCGCCGGGCTCGGTTTGGCGGTACCGATATCCATTCCTTTGTAAACTAAAGCGGAATCGACGCTGATGATTTCCAGCGGCAATTCACGGCATAGTTCAATGGCGAGATCGGTTTTACCTGAGGCGGTCGGTCCCATCAGAAAAACGGCAATAGGTTTTTTTTGTTCCATTTATCGTGTCAGAAATTGGTTAAAATCAACGGTAATCAGCAGTGATTGCAGGGTGAATTCTTTTTGTTTATCAATCAGTTGCTCGGTATCGGTAAGCAGCGTTACGGCATCGGAAAAAATGCGGATCTCCGCCGGTTCGATATGTTCGCAAAGTGCGGTGACGAAATCGGCGGTTTTTTCGCTTTCAGCCGTCAGCGCGGCCAGCACCAAATGTTGTAAATTCTGCTGCCGCAGGCATGTCGGCACGGCATTCAGGGTAATGCGTTGCTGGCTTAGGTGCTCACTGAATTCAAAACCAGCTTGCGCAAACAGGGATTTTTGCGCCGCCCATTGCGCTTGCTGTGCTTCGTTCAACCGAAACACCACGGGAATCAGTAACGGCTGAGTGCCGATTTCTTTTTGCAACAGCTGCAAACAGAAGTTAAGCCGCTGCAAGGGCTCTAGCGGCAGTAAATAGAATCGGCCGTTCTGTTGCAGCAGCAGCGCTTTGTCTTCCACTAAGGCTAAGGCGCGCAGTACATGATTCGGCGGCTCATTCACCGGCGGTTGCGCTATTGCGGGCTTGGTTTCGGGCTGCGGCGCGGGCATCGATTCTGTTTGCATTAGCTGCCGGTACGCCTGCCGTTCGGTTTTGGTCGGGGCGGATTGGCTATATTTTGGGGTAAATGACGGAGCAAAGTGCGGTGTCAAATTTTCGAGTTTTTGCCCGCCTGTCGGGGAATATGAACGTTCAAACATATTCCGCCCCGCCGCTGCACGGTTTTTTTGTCCCGCCGAGGTTTGCCAAAGCGGGGCAGGCTCTTTTACTGCCTCGGCACGCTGATCGGATGCCGGCGGAAGATTCAATTCGGGAAAATGAGCCTGAGTCGAACCGAGAGCGTTTTCAATGCCTTGGCAGATAAAGTCATGGATTAAGCGTGACTGATGGAAGCGAACTTCGTGCTTGGTCGGGTGCACGTTCACATCGACTTCGGTGGGATTCAAATCGAGAAACAGCACAAAAGCGGGATAGTGCTCGCTTGGCAAATGCTCGGCGTAGGCTTGGCGAATGGCGTGATTAATCACTTTGTCACGCACCATGCGGCCGTTGATATAGCAGTAGGCCAAATCATTTTGCGGACGGATGAATTGCGGTACGGCAATCCAACCGTGCAGATGCAGCTCATCATGTTTCCAATCGATTTGTAAAGCGTGCCGTACAAAATCCTCACCGCAGATGGCCGCGACACGTTTGAGCTGCTGGGTTTGATCAAGGGCCGTGCGGTATTGGCGAACAGGTTTGCCGTTGTGGCTGAGGGTGAAGCCGATGGCAGGCTTGGCTAACGCTATGCGGCGGATGACTTCATCGATATGGGCAAATTCGGTTTTATCGGTACGTAAAAATTTACGCCGGGCGGGTGTGTTAAAAAAAAGATTCGCCACTTCCACCGTGGTGCCCACCGGGTGGGACGCGGGTTTGACGGTGGTTTCCATATCACGCCCCTGCGCATATACCTGCCACGCTTCGTTTTGTTCCGCGGTGCGGGAGGTGAGGGTAAGACGGGAAACCGAACTGATACTTGCCAACGCCTCGCCGCGAAAGCCGAGGCTTAAAATTGTATCAAGGTCTTCCAACGTGGCGATTTTACTGGTCGCATGGCGGGCAAGAGCAAGGGCGAGTTCCTGCTTGGCGATGCCGATACCGTTGTCACGGATACGAATCAGCGTCGCTCCGCCGTTTTCAATGTCGATACGAATCTGGGTCGCCCCCGCATCAAGGCTGTTTTCCACCAATTCTTTCACTACCGAGGCGGGACGTTCCACCACTTCACCCGCGGCAATTTGGTTGGCAAGCTGTGGAGGCAGAATTTGAATTGGCATAATCGTTCCTCTATTTTTTCGTTTTGCCGGTTTTTTTCGGCGCGGCGGCTTTTTTGTTGTCCGAAGTTTTTCCGGTCGATTTTTTCGCTTCAACTATGGGGGCGTTGCCCGATTTCGTTGCGGTTTTTGTCTTGGTTACGGATTTTTCTTTAACGGTTTTGTTCGTCGTTTTTTCCTTGCCGGTTATTTTTTCTTTATCCGCCTTATTAGTGGTTTTACTGCCGCTTTGTGCGGTGTTTTTTCCATTGGCAGGAATTTTTATAGTGGTTCCCAGTAACAGGCCGCGTTTCAGATTGTTCAAGGTAACGATATCATCGGCATTTACCTCATATTTTGCCGCCAGTTTCGTCAGATTATCGCCCGCCACAACCTTATGGGTAATGCCGCTGGCAGTAACCGTTTTTTTCGCCGGCATTTTTTCCGCGGATTTGTTATCGGTTTTTTTCTCGTCAACCTTATCCCGATTTACCGCTTTGCCCGGGATTTTAATGGTTTCGCCTACGCGTAATTCTTGGCGTTTTAAGTTATTTAAAGCGATAATATCTTTACTGTTCACCTTATACTTTTGTGCCAGTTTGGTCAAATTATCGCCTGATTTTACTTTATAACGCACGCCGCTGTCTTGTACGGAATCCTCAACCGCGGTGCTGTTTTTAGCAGTTTTGACGGTTTGATTGTCCTGCGCTTTGGTGGCAACAGCCGGAATTTTAATGGTTTCACCTACACGTAGTTCCTGCCGTTTTAACTGATTCAGCGCCAGAATATCTTTGCTGTCCACTTTGTATTTTTGTGCCAGTCTGGTCAGATTATCGCCCGCTTTCACCTTATAACGCACGCCGCTGTCTTGTATTGAATCCTTAACCGCGGTGCTGTTTTGGTTATTTTTCGCCGTTGCCGGAATTTTTATCGTCTCGCCGATATATAGCTTCTGACGTTTCAGCTTATTCAACGCTATGATGTCTTCCGCTTTGACTTCGTATTGTTTGGCAATGCGGGTGAGCGTTTCCCCCGATTTCACCTTATGGCGAACACCGCTGTCTTGCAGGGCGAGCGAAAGTGCGGTGCTGTTTTCCTTAGTTTTGTTCGCCGCATCGCCCGCTTTGTCGTTTCCGGTAGGTGTCGCTATCACTTTGGCTGTGTTGGTTTTAATACCGGCATTTCTGCTGCGGTAATCCACAATGCCCTGATAGATAATGTAGGCGATACGTTTGCGGTAACTTGTCGTGCTGAGTTTTGCTTCTTCGGCCGTGTTGGATAAAAAGCCCGTTTCCACCAGCACCGATGGAATATCGGGCGAACGCAATACCCCCAAGCTGGCGTGCTGCGGGCGGGAACGGCTCAGCTCGGTAATTTTGGAAAAATTACGCAAAATAGCATTGCCCAGTTCGTATCCTTCCCGTTGACTGTGACCGAATTGTAGATCCAACACGGTTTGATTCAGATATTTTTCATCACTGTGGCCGGACAGAACGGAACCCGCACCGCCCAGTAGTTCCGATTGCTTCTCGTGATCTTCCAGCCATTGCCCCATTTCATCGTTGGCCCGTCGGTTGGACAGCACCCACACGGATGCGCCTTTCATGGCGGGATTGGCGGAAGAATCGGCGTGAATGGACACCAAATAATTGGCTTTTTTACGGCGGGCGATATCGGAACGATTCGGCACGGAGATATAGTAATCGCCCGTACGGGTCATGACCGCACGGAAATTGGGATCGCGATCTAAGATGGCTTTGAGTTCTCGGGCGATGGAAAGCGTCACATTTTTTTCATAAATACCCAGATTACGGCCGATAGCGCCGGGATCTTTGCCACCGTGACCGGGGTCTATGGCAATGGTCCAGACATCGGCCCGTACCGGCATGGCCGTACAAAATAAACTGAGTAAAAAAAGAGAGAAAAATCGTTTCATCGTTTACTATTGGAATTGTTATTTTATGCTGAAATTAATTGAGCGATAATTTGTTCACCCTGCGGATTCCGAGCGATTAATTCGATATCCCGGGCAGTATCCGCATAATGAATGTTCACCAGAATGTCCGGTTCGGCAAGCAGCCCGGCGCCTTTTTCCGCCCATTCGATAAGACAAATCGCATTCGGATTAAAATAATCGCGAATGCCCATAAATTCAAGTTCCTCGGGATCGGCGAGACGATAGAGATCAAAGTGATAAACTTGTTTGCCGGCAAGGTGATATTCTTCCACCAAGGTATAAGTGGGGCTTTTCACTTTGCCTTGATGCCCCAATCCTTGAATCATACCGCGGCTGAGCGTGGTTTTGCCTGTGCCCAAATCGCCGTTCAAATACAGCACTACCGCCATTGCAGGCTTAACCCGGCAGATGGCATTCGCTAATTTCGCGCCGAATTCGCACATGGCGTTTTCGTCGGCGATATGTTGCTGATAATGAATATATGATTGCATGGATATAAGGCTTAATTAGGTAAAAAGGTGGCTGATTATATCTTATTTTTTGCTGTTTTTATAGCGGAAACTGGGTCTGAAGGTTTTTATCGAATAAGCGTTTATTGAACTAATTTTTCTATGGGGTGACTAAATTAATATTCGGTTTAACCGAAAAATAGATTATCCATTTTTTTTGAATTAAAAGGAGAAAACGAGGAAGCGTATGAAAAAATTTACCGCATTAACGACGGCAACGTTATTAGCGATGTCATTGGCAGCCTGCGATAAAGCAGAGCAAAAAACGGAACAGGGTAAAACTGACGAAATGACGCAGCCGGCACCACAACAAGCACCGGCTCAGCCGCAGGAGCAGGAAACGCCGAAACCAACTGATGAACAAGCTGAACCTGCCTCGCAGGAGCAAATGCCGGCGGACGATCATCAGGCACCGCCGACGGGAAAGACTGATCAGCAGCCGATGGAGCAACAGCCGCAGGGAAACGTTCAGTCTTCTTCGCCGCAAAGCGGTATTAAAATTTCCGCAGAAAAAACCGAGCAAGGTGATCCATAGTGATATAAATAATATAGTCTAAGCGACATAAATGGGACTTAGGGG
>JAWHQP010000004.1:0-287511 GCA_032586195.1 Pasteurellaceae bacterium LIM206
ATCCCCATGTGAGAGTAGGTCACCGCCAGGGAATAATTTTATTTTAAAGATAAAAAAACAAAGACTAAATGCCTCGACTGCAAAAGCGGTTGAGGTTTTTTGTTTTTGGGAAAAGGTAAGACAAAAGCAAGGGAAAACGGAAGAGTCCCGGTGCGGAAGTGGATGGGGACAGCCGACTGAAGTAAAGCGCGGTGCTGAAAGAGTAAGTTTTGCCCTACTTAAAAAACTTAAGAAAAAACTCAAATTTTCACCACCGCACTTTATTGAATAAGGAATATTATTTCACTTCTCTAAACATAATTTCGCTTGGGATGACTGAACCCTGCCAATAAAGTTCGGTGGCGACTTTTTCGGCCAGCTGCAAGAAAGCCTGACGGATTTCCGCATTTGAATTTGAAATCACGGTTGGCACGCCTTTGTCTAAATCTTCGCGCAGGCAGATATGTAGCGGCAGTTGAGCTAGCACTTTCACATTATATTTCCGTGCGATTTTTTCCGCTCCACCGGTACCGAAAATCGTCTCATGGTGGCCGCAGTTGCTGCAAATATGTATCGACATATTTTCAATCACACCTAAAACAGGCACGGAAACCTTTTGAAACATGGCGATACCTTTAATCGCGTCCAATAGAGCAATATCCTGCGGTGTGGTCACAACCACAGCTCCCGTGACCGGAATCTGCTGCGATAGGGTCAGCTGAATATCGCCCGTACCCGGCGGCATATCAATGACCAAATAATCCAAATCAGGCCACAGGGTTTCATTTAATAATTGATTCAACGCGCTGCTTGCCATCGGTCCTCGCCAAATCGTGGCATTATCTTCACTCATCAGAAAGCCGATGGAATTGGCGAATAAGCCGTGCGCCTGAATCGGAGTAATATGTTGATTGTCGGGTGAAGTCGGGTGCTGGTCCGCCGCACCTAGCATATGCGGAATAGACGGCCCATAAATATCCGCATCTAAAATACCGACGCGTGCTCCCTGTACCTGCAAAGCTAAGGCAAGGTTAACCGCAGTAGTGGATTTCCCCACGCCGCCTTTGCCCGATGTGACGGCAACGATATTTTTTACGCCCTTTATGGCGGGGTGACTGTTGGCTCGTTTTAAGGTGGCAATTTGATAATTTAGCTGCCATCTGATTTGTTTGCTGCCGGTAGCATGCAGTAATGGCTCGGAAAGAGCGGTTTTTAGCTGTTCAAATGCGGTATTCCAGGCAAAAGGCAGCGAAAGCTCAAGGCGTAATGTATCGCCGCCCTTTTCAATTTTTTTCACCGCATTTAATGCGATCAGATCTTTTTGTAGCGTCGGATGAGTAAATTGTTGCAGTAACTGAAGAGCCGCCGCTTGCTGGGTTTGGCTCAGGTTATCGGAAAATTGAGTAGTCATTAGGGAATTCCTTTCTGATTAAATTTCCGCTATTTAATCATGATATGGAAATTCTGTTAAGCGAAAATGTGTGAAAGCGCGGTTAAACTGGAAAAAATACCGTGAATCGGGTAATATTGACCGCAATTTTTATGTCATTTTAAAGGTAAATTTAATGTCAAACCAAGTTCGTAAAATCCTTGTTACCTGCGCCTTACCTTATGCCAACGGCCCGATTCATTTAGGTCACATGCTTGAACATATCCAGGCGGATATTTGGGTGCGTTTCCAGCGTATGCGCGGCAACGAAATCTATTTTGTGTGTGCGGACGATGCGCACGGCACGCCGATTATGCTGAAAGCGGATCAAATGGGCATTACCCCTGAACAATTAATTGCCGACATACAAAAAAAGCATTACGCCGATTTCAGCGGTTTCAATATCAGCTTTGATAACTATCATTCCACTCATAGCGAGGAAAACCGCGAGTTATCGGAAGCGATTTATCTGAAGTTAAAACAAAACGGTTTTATTAAAAGCCGGACCATTTCGCAGCTCTATGATCCTGAAAAGGGAATGTTTCTGCCGGACCGTTTCGTTAAAGGAACTTGCCCGCGATGTCATGCGGAGGATCAATATGGTGATAACTGCGAAGTGTGCTCGGCGACGTATAGCCCGACCGAGCTGATTAATCCGCGTTCGGCGGTATCCGGTGCGACGCCTGTGGTGAAAGAAAGCGAACATTTTTTCTTTGATTTGCCAAGCTTTGAATCCATGCTGAAAGAATGGACCCGCTCAGGTTCTTTGCAGCCTGAAGTGGCGAATAAAATGCAGGAATGGTTTGAAGCAGGCTTGCAGCAATGGGATATTTCCCGCGATGCTCCTTATTTCGGCTTTGAAATTCCCGATGCGAAGGGTAAATATTTTTATGTTTGGCTGGACGCGCCTATCGGCTATATGGCATCGTTCAAGAATCTGTGCGCCAAGTGCGGTGTCGATTTTGACAGTTTTTGGCGTAAAGACACGGACAGCGAGCTCTATCATTTCATCGGTAAAGACATTATGTATTTCCACAGCCTGTTCTGGCCTGCGATGCTGGAAGGAGCGGATTACCGTAAGCCGACCAATATTTTCGTGCATGGCTATGTAACGGTGAACGGCGAGAAAATGTCAAAATCCCGCGGCACGTTCATTCAGGCCGCCACTTATCTGAAACATCTTGATCCCGAATGTCTGCGCTATTACTATGCCGCCAAATTAAGCGGTCGAATTGATGATTTAGATTTGAATCTGGAAGATTTCGTACAGCGGGTGAATACCGATTTGGTGAACAAATTGGTCAATCTTGCCTCGCGTAATGCCGGGTTTATCCAAAAACGCTTTGCCGGCAGATTGGCGGCAAAATTAGAAGATGAAGCGTTATTCAACGAAGTTGTCGCACAATCTGATCAAATCGCCGCGTTTTATGAAAGCCGTGAATACGGTAAGGCTATTCGTGAAATTATGGCGTTAACCGATAAAGCGAATAAATATATCGACAACAAAGCCCCTTGGGTTCTCGCCAGGGAAGAAGGTCGCGAACCGGAATTGCAGCAGGTCTGCTCAATGGGGATTCAATTATTCCGCGTATTGATGGGTTATTTAAAACCGGTATTACCAAACTTAGCCGTCCGTGCGGAAGCGTTCCTACAGGCGGAATTGAGCTGGCAGAATCTTTCTCAACCGTTGCTGGATCATGATATTGCTCCGTTCAAAGCACTGTTTAATCGCTTGGATATGAAACAAATTGATGCCATGATTGAGGCGTCAAAAGCGGAAAATGCTCAGATGAATCAAGACGCCAAAACTCAGAAAAACAGCACCGCGCTTTGTTCCGATTCCGCCGAATTCGAGCCGGTAGAAGCAGAGATCGGCATTGATGATTTTGCCAAAATTGATTTACGCGTGGCGAAAGTGCTGCAATGTGAAGCCGTACCGGAAAGCAATAAATTATTGAAATTTCAGCTGGATCTCGGTTTTGAAACCCGTCAGGTACTGTCGGGCATTAAAGCGGCGTATAACAAACCGGAAGATTTGGTGGGCCGTCATGTTATTGTGGTTGCCAACCTCGCACCACGTAAAATGAAATTCGGTGTTTCGCAAGGCATGATTCTTTCCGCGGGCAGCGGCGGTGCGGATTTGTTCCTGTTGGATGTGGACGCGGGAGCGAAGGCGGGAAGCCGCGTTAAATAATCAGTATTTTTCTATTCCCTTTTTTACACAGTAGAAAGGGGATTGAAAAACTCAAAAATACGACACCGCACTTTGTCTTTACGTATAGACATAAAAAAGCCCTTTCAAATTGAAAGGGCAAAATTATATTTGGAGTCATACTTTTTTAGAGTATGGAAATTATTATATACGCAAATTTTACAAATACAACATTTTTATAACAGAAAGATGATTATTTTTGATGCGGATTGCGAGTGTCGGCTCCGTTTAGATTGCGCATTAGCAGTGCATAATCAAGGTTAATATCCTCAGGCACGTCTAAAAAGACAAAATGTCCGTCGCCCAAAGCGGCCTCAACCTCTTTGTTTTTGCGGTTCAGCATCCGCTTGATTTGGAATACCACATTGCCTTTCGGTGTCATCATTTCCACTTCATCGCCGAGCAGGAATTTATTTTTCACCGCCACTTCCGCCATGCCTTGTTCATTGCGCTTGCCGGTAAATTCGCCGACAAATTGCTGACGATCGGAAACGGAATAGCCGTAATCATAGTTTTGATATTCATCATGGGTGTGGCGGCGTAAGAAACCTTCGGTATAGCCGCGGTGAGCGAGGCTTTCCAGAGTGGTCAGCAGGCGTTCATCAAACGGTTTGCCCGCGACGGCGTCATCAATGGCCTTACGATAAACTTGCGCGGTACGGGCACAGTAGTAGAAGGATTTGGTCCGCCCTTCGATTTTTAAGGAATGTACGCCAAGCTTGGAGAGCGTTTCCACATGTTGCACCGCACGTAAGTCTTTGGAATTCATGATATAAGTGCCGTGTTCGTCTTCAAACGCCGTCATCTGTTCGTCAGGCTTTTGACTTTCGGCCAGCAGGAATACACGATCGGTGGTGCCGCCTTCGCCGAGGGTCGGAGCAACATTTTTGATTTCGATTTGCTGTTCGGGAGCGAAATTGGCCGGCACGATATTGCCCGCGTCATCGATTTTGCCCTCTTCTACCTGATATTCCCAGCGGCAGGCGTTAGTGCAGGTGCCTTGGTTCGGATCGCGTTTATTGATATAACCCGACAGCAGACAACGGCCGGAATACGCCATGCACAACGCCCCGTGTACAAAAATTTCCAGCTCGATATCCGGCACTTGGCGGCGGATTTCGGCGATTTCTTCCAGTGAAAGTTCACGGGAAAGAATGACGCGGGTCAGCCCCATTTGTTTCCAGAATTTCACCGTCGCCCAGTTCACCGCATTAGCCTGCACGGAAAGATGAATGTGCATGTGGGGGAAATGTTCGCGCACCAGCATAATCAAGCCCGGATCAGACATAATTAACGCATCGGGCCGCATATCCACTACCACTTGCAAGTCTTTGATAAAGGTTTTCAATTTGGAATTGTGCGGTGCAATATTGACCACCACATAGAATTTCTTGCCAAGATTGTGCGCCTCATCAATGGCGATTTTCAAATTAGCGTGATTGAATTCGTTATTACGCACCCGCAGGCTGTAACGCGGCTGTCCTGCGTACACCGCGTCCGCCCCGTAGGCGAAGGCGTAACGCATATTTTTTAAGGTGCCGGCCGGCGAAAGAAGTTCCGGTTTAAATGGAGTCGTCATAAATTTCTCTTTGGTTCTGATGTCAAGTCAGCAGCTTACCGAGGTAAACCTTGTAGGCTGTGTATTTTAGGGCGATTTTGGAATTTGTAAAGGTAAAAAAACACGACAAAACGACACCGCGCTTTGTGTACTCCGGCGGAAAAAAACGCTAAAGTGCGGTGTCGTTTTTGTGAGTTTTTAACCTTGTTCCCGCTTTAACAATGAAAACAGGAATAGCAATGCGGCGCATATGACTACGGAAGGTCCCGCCGAGGTGTTGTAAAAGGCGGAGAGGGTGAGCCCCATGGAAACGGCGATCATGCTGATGACTATCGCGATCAGAGCCATGCTTTCCGGGGTGTGCGAAAAACGGCGGGCGGTGGCGGCGGGGATAATCAGCAGTGATGTGATGATTAACGCTCCGACAAATTTCATGCTTAACGCGATGGTAAGAGCGGTGAGAATCATGAGAATAAACCGCATTTTACGAATATTAATGCCTTCCACTTGAGCCAATTCCGGGCTGACGGTGGTGGAAATCAGCGGCTTCCAGAAATACAACAGCGTGATGATAACAATCACGACACCGATACCGATATAAAATAAATCCTCATAACTGACGGCGAGTAAATCTCCGAATAGGTAGCCCATCAGATCCACCCGCACGTTTTGCAGCAGCCCGACGGTGACCACGCCTAACGACAGGCAGCTGTGGGCAATAATGCCGAGCAGGGTATCGGCGGAGAACTGCGTGTTGCTTTCCATCATCACCATGATTACCGCAAGGATCAGGGTGAGAATTAAAATAGAAAGGTACGGGTTGATATCCAGAAAAATGCCCAACGCCACGCCGAGCAGGGCGGAATGGGAAAGGGTATCGCCGAAATAAGCCATTTTCCGCCACACCACAAAGGCCCCCAGCGGAGCGGTGATGAGTGACAGCAAAATGCCTGTCAGCCAGGCGGGAAAAATAATTTCAAACATAGGATCGCATTATTCCTTATTATGCAGGCATTGCGCCGTGCGGGATTGCCCTGAGCAGCACACATCGCCGTGCATGTCGTGTTTGTGATTGTGATGGTGGGTATAAAATGCAATATTTTTGGCGAATTGATCGCCGAAGAAATGCATAAATTTCGGATCATTGGAGATGGTTTCCGGCAAGCCCGCACAGCAAATATGCTGATTAATACACACAACTTCATTGGTGTCCGCCATCACGATATGCAAATCGTGGGAAACCATGAGAATCGCACAGTTTAATTTTTCGCGGGTTTGATGGATCAGCTGATAAAGTTCTATCTGTCCGTTAATATCCACCCCTTGGGTCGGTTCGTCCAGCACCAGCAGATTAGGACGGTTCAGAATAGCGCGCGCCAGCAGCACCCGCTGCATTTCGCCGCCCGATAATTTTTGCATACTGTTATGAATCAAATGGCGGATTGACAGCAGATCCAATGCTTGGTTAATTTCCCGCGGGTTAATGCCTTTTTTCAGGGAAAGAAATTTTTCCACCGTGATCGGAAGGCTGTGATCCAAATGAATTTTTTGCGGCACGTAGCCGACACGCAGCGCTTTATCATGAATGACTCGACCGGCGGTGGGTGACTGCAGTTTCAGAAGCACCTTTAATAAGGTTGATTTGCCGCCGCCGTTCGGACCGACAATAGTGACGACGCTGTTGGGGTAGATTTTCAGATTAATATTTTGCAGAGCGACCTTTTCGCCGAATTTGACCTGAATATTTTTCAATTCGACTAAAGGCGTTCCGATACTATTGATGTTCATGGTTTACCGGAAGCAGATAAAAATGCCGTTAAAATAACTTATTTTTGTTCGCTTAACAAGATTAGGGTGCCGATTGCAGAGAAATTAAACAACTCAAATTTTTTTATTCGGTATAATGAATTTTCCAATTTTTTCTGTGTCATACAAAACGCACTTAATTTTATTGTAAATTATTGTAAGGAAATCCGATATTGTGGTTCAGCACGTCAAATTAGCCCGAGATAGACGTAAAAGAAAATCGCGTATAAAAGCCGCGATTTTCTTTATGGCGATCATTTCGATTTTCTCCGGCGTATTGCTGAATCTGAACAATGACGCGGAAGAAAAGGTCGAGCAAACCGCCGGTGATAAAACGACACAATATCAGCAATTAAATCCAAACGAAACCGCTCAAGAAAAAACCTCATCTGTGGCGGATTCCACCGCTGCGAATTCAGCAGAAAACGGGCAACCGTCGGCCGAATCGGAAAATACGTCCGATACCGCAACCTCTTATGATGATGAATTAACCGATCATGATGATGAAGTGGAACAGGTACAGATCGATCCCGACAACTTAGAACCGCTGCCGGCGGACGCCCAGAATGCGTTGGATAATTTACTGGATGCGGCAAATCAGGCCAAAAGAATCTCGGATCAGTTTGCTCATACCGTCGTACGCGGCGATACATTGAAAGATGTGCTGGAACTATCGGGTTTGGAAGATGAAACCAGTCAGGAGCTGATTAAAAGTTTTCCCGAATTAAAAAATTTAAAGGCCGGACAGCAGTTTTACTGGATCCTAGATGATAACGGCGATTTGGAGTATATGAACTGGCTGGTGTCCGAGAAGGAAGAGCGTATTTATGAACGGGGCGAAAACGGTAAATTTAAACGCCAAATTATTGAGAAAAAAAGTATTTGGAAGAAAGAAGTGCTGCGTGGGGAAATTTCCACTTCGTTTCGCACCAGCCTGCAAAGATTAGGGCTGGATCAGCGTCAGATTAACCAACTGAACACCGCGCTGCAATGGCAGTTCAGTATGAAGCAGTTGCAGAAAGGCGATAATTTCGCCATTTTGATTTCCCGCGAATATTTGGGCGGCAAACTGACCGGACAAGGCAATGTGGAAGGGATTCACATTGTTAGTAAGGGCAAGAGCTATTATGCCATTCAGGCGGATAACGGGCGTTATTACAGCCGCCAGGGGGAAACGCTGGGCAAAGGCTTTGCCCGTTACCCGTTGCTGCGTCAGGCCAAAATTACCTCTCCTTTTAACCCGCGTCGTCGCCATCCCGTAACAGGGCGGGTGCGTCCGCATAATGGCGTGGATTTCGGTGTATCGACGGGAACGCCTGTGATTGCGCCGGCTGACGGCGTAGTGGAGAAAATTGCTTATCAGCGCGGCGGAGCGGGGCGTTATATTGTGATTCGTCACAGCCGCGAGTATCAAACGGTTTATATGCATCTGAGCAAGCCGTTGGTTAAAGCGGGTCAGACGGTGAAACGGGGACAACGCATAGCGTTATCGGGCAATACGGGAATTTCAACCGGGGCCCATTTGCATTATGAATTCCATATTAACGGCCGCCCGGTTAATCCGCTTACGGTAAAACTGCCGGGCTCCAGCAGCGAAATGCGGGATTCGGAACGCCGCCAGTTCCTCACCAAAGCGAAATCGGTGGAACGTCAGTTGAGGATGCAGTAATCGCAAAGCGCGGTGTCATAAAAGCTGATTTAGCTTTTGAATGTTGGCAAGCCTGCGGTGCCGAAGGTTCGGCAAGCTTATATTGTGATTGCGTAAAAAATCGATTTTTCAGCACCGCGCTTTGACCTATTTAATATTTCTTCTTGCGCTGAAAGAACGATAGTATTATCATTTTCGCCTAATAATAATTCTCATTTACATAGTGGTATGGTTAAACGCCGTTATTTAATTATCCTATTGTTTTTGCTATCGATTATTTCACTCTTCATCGGTGTGAGCACGGTCAATCTGCAAGGATTGCTTGAGTTTAATGCAGAACAATGGCAAATTTTTCTTATTAGTCGTGTACCGCGCCTGATTAGCATTCTGATCGCGGGGTCCGCGCTCAGTATTTGCGGTTTGGTGATGCAGCAATTAAGCCGCAATCGCTTTGTCTCACCCACTACCGCCGGCACGATGGATTCCGCCCGTTTAGGTATTTTAATCGCCATTCTGCTTTTTCCGACCGCTTCAATGCTGCTGAAAACCTCGATCGCAATTGTGGTGTCATTTGCGGGTACGCTGTTATTTATGACCATTCTTTCCCGTCTCAAATTTAAAGATACGATTTTTGTGCCGCTGGTGGGGATTATGTTCGGTAATATTATCAGTTCCATTACGGCTTTTATCGCCTATAAGGAAGATTTGCTGCAAAACCTTGCGGGCTGGCTGCAAGGGGATTTCTCTCTGGTGATGGAAGGGCGTTATGAGATTTTATATTTCAGCATTCCCGCTCTGATTGTGGCCTATCTGTTCGCCAACCGCTTTTCCATTGTAGGCATGGGGCAGGATTTTGCGGTTAATCTGGGGCTGAATTATCAACAGGTGTTGTACATCGGGCTTGCGATTGTGGCGACGGTTTCTTCCATTATTATCGTATCCGTCGGGGTCATTCCGTTTCTGGGGCTGATTATTCCGAATCTGGTTACTCTTTATTTGGGGGATAATCTGAAAAAAGTGCTTTCTCACACCGCACTTTTAGGTGCGGTATTTGTATTGTTCTGTGATATTTTAGGCCGCACGGTAATTTATCCGTATGAAATTGCCATCAATGCCGTGGTGGGGGTATTTGGCAGCGCCATTTTCTTGTATTTGCTTTTTAAACGGTACCAACATGCCTGAAACTGTATTTATTCAACCCAAATCCAAGGTTGCCCGGCAGCTGGGACTGCTGACGGTTTTGCTGCTTATCGCCGTCGTCGCTTTTCTGCTTTATAAATTACCGAACCGTTGGGAATACGCTTTGCACTATCGCGCCCTGAACCTGGTAGCGATTATCGTGACGGGGGCGGCGATTGCTCTGGCGACCATGATTTTTCAAACGGTGGTGAACAACCGTATTCTTACCCCGAGTATTTTGGGATTGGATTCGCTTTATGTGCTGATTCAGACTCTGATTATTTTTCTATTTGGTTCCACTACGTTGTTGTCGGTCAATCCTATTGTGCTTTTTTTCGGTTCTACCGGATTGATGATCGCTTTTTCCGTCAGCCTGTACTATTTCCTGTTTCGTAAAGAACAGCAAAATATTTTTTTCCTATTGTTAGTGGGTATTATTTTCGGTACATTCTTTCAAAGTCTTACCACCTTTATGGAAGTGCTGATTGATCCGAATGAATTCCAAATCGCGCAGGATATCGGTTTTGCCAGTTTTAACCGTATTAATCTGGATATTTTATGGCTGGCGCTGGTGATTTTAATTGTCACCATGATTTATATTACACGCTATCTGCCGTATTTCGACGTACTGGCCTTAGGGCGTGATCAGGCCATTAATCTCGGCTTGGATTATTGGCGGTTAACCCGCAAATTATTGATTACCGTGGCGATTCTGACTTCAGTTTCCACCGCTTTAGTAGGGCCGATGACTTTCCTCGGATTACTGGTGATGAATGTAACTTTCGAATTTATCAGAAGCTATCGCCATCGGGTGCTAATTCCTGCCTCAATGCTGATTGCGACCATTACGCTGATCATCGGACAAGTGCTGGTATCGCAGGTATTCAGCTTTAATACCACATTGAGCATTATCGTCAACTTTGTGGGCGGTACTTATTTTATTTATTTACTCTTAAGAACAAACAAAAAATGGCAATAGAAATTAGAAATATCAATAAAAGCTACGGAAGCAACAGGGTAGTGAAGGATGTTTCGGTGATTATTCCCGACGGTAAAATTACCTCTTTTATCGGCCCGAACGGCGCCGGCAAAAGTACCGTACTGGCCATTATCAGCCGTTTGCTTGCCGCCGACAGCGGAGAAGTGTATCTCGACGGTAAGCTGCTCAATAAGCAAAAAAGCGGCGATATTGCCAAACAGCTTTCAATTTTGAAACAGTCAAATAATATCAGCCTGCGGCTCACGGTGGAAGATTTGGTGGCGTTCGGGCGTTTTCCTTATTCCAAGGGCAACCTCACGGCCACCGATCGTACCTTCATTGATAATGCCATTCATTATATGAATTTAGAGGAATTTCGTTATCAGTATATTGACGAACTGAGCGGTGGGCAGCGTCAGCGGGCATATATCGCCATGACCCTTGCGCAGGATACCGATTATATTTTGCTGGATGAACCGCTGAATAATCTTGATATGAAACATTCCGTGCAGATTATGCAGGTGTTGCGCAATCTGGTGACGGAATTGAAAAAGACGGTAGTGATTGTCATTCATGATATTAATTTTGCTTCTTGCTATTCCGATTACATTATCGCCATGAAAAACGGCGAATTAATTCGACAGGGCAGCGTTGCGGAGATTATGCAAACGCCTGTACTGCATGAGATTTATGATATGCAAATTCCGATTCAAGAAATTCATCATCATAAAATTGCTGTGTACTTTAGAAATTAGGAGAATCCCCAATGAAAAAAACATTATCCATTCTGGCCGCGGGCTTAGTGGCGGCATTCGGTGTTGCTACCGCGAATGCGGCGGATATTACCGTGGAAAATTATGCGGGCAAACAGGTGGTGCCGCAGAACCCTGAACGCGTGGTTGTGCTTGATTTCGCGGCGCTGGATACCATCCGTGAATTGGGTGCGAAGGATAAAGTTATCGGCACGATTAAAGGCAAAGTGCCGGATTATCTTTCCGAATTCAAAGAGGATAAATATCTTAATGCCGGCACCGGCAAGGAACCTGCCTTTGAACAAATTAATGAAATGAAGCCGGATTTAATCATCGTTTCACCGCGTTTGAAACCCGCGCTGGATCGTTTGAAAGAAATCGCGCCGGTTTTTTATCTGGATGATGATTTCGCTCATTTTTATTCAACCTTCCAGGCCAATATTGTCGCGTTAGGACAGATTTTCGGCAAAGAAGCGGAGGCTAAGGACAAATTGGCTAAATTGAATACCCGCTTCACCGAGCTGGCGAAATTAACCAAGGGTAAAACCGCATTAGTAACCATCGTAAACGAAAGTCGCATCAGTGTATTTGGTGACAATTCGCGTTACGCCATGGTATATCAGCAGTTCGGCTTTACTCCGGCCGATAGCAACATCGCGCCATCGACCCACGGCAACAGCGTCGGTTTTGAATATGTCGCGGAAAAAAATCCGGATTATTTATTAGTGGTGGATCGTACCGCGGCAATCACGGATAAGACTGATAACGCCAAAACGGTGCTTAACAATGATTTAATCAATAAAACCAAAGCGGCAAAAGAACACCATATCGTGTATCTGAACGCGGCAAACTGGTATCTTGCCTTCGGCGGTCTGCAATCCATGAACGCTATGATCGACGAAGTACAAAGTGCGGTGCTGAAATAACGAGTTTTGCAATATTGCTAAATTCAATAACCTAGGGGCGAATTGTTATTCGCCCTTGTAAATATCAGTGCAAAAATTCCGCTTTTTAACACCGCACTTTTACAGCTGATTAGCCCCGTCTGAATCAGTCTTTCACCTGATTTAACAGAAACTGCACCAGTAACGGCACCGGGCGGCCGGTGGCTCCCTTGTTTGTACCTTGCAGCCAAGCTGTGCCGGCGATGTCTAAATGAGCCCAGCGGTATTTCTTGGTGAAGTTGGCAAGAAATGCACCTGCCGTGATGGCGCCACCCCAGCGGCCGCCGATATTGGCTAAATCGGCAAACGGCGATTTGAGCTGCTCCTGATATTCTTCGCTTAACGGCAAACGCCAGGCTTTGTCAAACGCCTGCTGAGAAGCGGCTTCAAGAGCGTGGGCGAGTTCATCGTCGGTGGAAATCAAACCACTGTTGTGTTGACCCAATGCCACCACGCACGCTCCGGTTAAGGTGGCGATATCGATCACCAATTCCGGCTCGAATCGTTCCACGTAAGTGAGAGTGTCGCATAGTACCAAACGCCCTTCCGCGTCCGTGTTCAACACTTCCACGGTTAACCCGTTCATGGTGGTGAGAATATCACCCGGGCGGTACGCATTGCCGTCGGGCAGGTTTTCGCAGCCGGCTAATACGCCGATAATATTGAGCGGTAAATTTAATTCTGCCGCGGCATTCATTACGCCGAAGACGGATGCCGCTCCGCACATATCGTATTTCATCTCATCCATTTCTGTGGCAGGCTTGAGGGAAATACCGCCGGCGTCAAAAGTCAGACCCTTGCCTACCAAAACGATAGGTTTTGCATCGGGATTCGGATGATTTTTGTATTCAATAATGGAAAGCTGCGCTTCGTTGGCGGAGCCTCGTGACACGCCCAAATAGGCGTTCATGCCTAATTCGGCCATTTCTTTTTCGCCAATCACTGTGGTTTTAATATGAGCGGAACGACCGGCAAGGCGGCGGGCCTGATCCGCCAAATAGGCCGGATTACACACATTCGGCGGGCAGTTCGCCACATCTTTGGCTTGCTTCATCCCGAGCGCGATCGCCGTACCATGGGCAACGGCCTGTTTTGCCCGAGCCGTATCTTGCGGATCGATGTAAAAACCGAATTGAGTTAGTTTGCTGTGATTTTCGGTTTTCTTGCTTTTAAATTGATCGAATATATAGGATTTTGCTTCGATAGTTTCGATGGCGAACCGTACATTCCAATAAAGATCCCGGCCTTTAATCTCCACTTCGGTCAAGGCATTGGTAACGGATTGTGCGCCGGTGTCCTGAATCAGCGTGAGGGCTTTTTCTATCATTTGTTTATATTGACGTTCATTGATCTTGCCCTGTTTGCCCGCTCCGACCAGTACAATGCGCTGCCCTTGGCGGTATAACAGCAAAGCTTGCCCGATTCTGCCCGAAATCTCACCGCACTTGACCAGTGCCGTGATTTCGCCGTTGAGTTTTTTATCTAAAATTTGAGCTGCCGTAGAAAGTATTTGTTCTTCAAACAGAGCCACAAGCAGGTTGTCTTGAATTTGTTTGAGAGAGGTCGTATTGATTGAATATTCCATGAGTTGATCCTAGATTTTTGCTGTCTTAAAAATCGAAAATAAGTTATGATATCGCACCCGAATTATAGGATGACAAGCGTTCTAACTTAACCCGTTTTCAATAAATTGCAAGAAAAAATAGGCAATAATGTGATTATAACCAGATATTTAACCAAAGAAGTCTTCAAAACTCAGATTGCGATTTTGTTTATTCTGCTGCTGATTTTTTTCTGCCAACAACTTGTGCGGGTGCTGGGATCGGCGGCAAACGGCAGCGTGCCGGCGGATTTAGTGTTGTCGCTGTTGGGCTTGGGTATGCCGACTATGGCTCAATTGATGTTGCCGCTGTGTTTATTTATTGCGATTTTATTAACTTTCGGCCGCCTGTATGCGGAAAGCGAGATTACCGTAATGCGAGCGTGCGGGCTCGGCCAGCGGATTTTGGTGCGTGTTGCCTTATTGTTATCCTTGCTCACTGCGGCATTAGCGGCATATAACGTGCTTTGGGTTTCTCCTTGGGCGATTCAAAAACAGACACAAATTGTCGAGGATGCGAAAGCGAATCCGAATATGTCGGCTTTATCAGCGGGGCAATTTATGAGTTCCGGTGATGGTGATTTTGTGTTATTTATCAATAGGATTCAAAATAACCGGATTCACGATGTGTATTTATTCCAAACCAAGGCGAAGGGGAACACGAAACCTTCCGTGGTCGTGGCGGAAAAAGGAGAGTTGAAATCTTTACCGAACGGTGATCAGCTTTTAACCCTTGATAACAGCCAGCGTGTTGAAGGCTCGGCCGCATTACCGGATTTTCGCATTACTCATTTTGATCAATATGAAGCGTATTTAGGTCATCAGACGGTGAAAAATGAAAATGAGGAAGCGAGCACCCTCGGTTTTAGTGAATTACTGAACAGCCAAACGCCCGCCGCAAAAGCGGAATTACATTGGCGTTTAAGCCTGATTATTGCCGTGCCTTTAATGGCGTTGCTGGCGGTGCCGTTGAGTAAGGTAAATCCTCGTCAGGGGCGCTTTGCCAAGATGCTACCCGCTTTGTTGCTGTATTTAATTTATTTCTTACTGCAAAGCTCGCTGAAATCCGCAGGCGGTGCGGATAAACTGGATGCCGGTTTATTAATGCCGTTAGTGAATATTGCTTTTTTGTTGCTTGCTATCATCCTGAACGCATGGAATAGTGCATTTATGTATAAAGTGCGGCATTTATTCAACAAAAAGGCAACGGCGTAAAGGAATCCAACCATGATGAATACATTAGATCGTTATATTGGTAAAAGTATTTTGGGGGCTATTTTTGTCACCCTGCTTACCCTGGTAGGATTGTCGGCGATTATTAAGTTTGTGGAACAGTTCCGCAGCGTGGGGAAAGGCACCTACGACAGCTTGCAAGCCGTGCTTTATACCGTGCTGACCATACCGCGCGATGTGGAAACTTTTTTCCCGATGGCGGCGTTGCTCGGGGCGTTAATCGCTCTAGGCAATCTTGCCAGCCGCAGCGAATTAGTGGTCATGCAGTCCGCGGGCTTTTCCCGACTGAAAATCGGCCTGGCGGTGATGAAAACGGCTTTACCGCTGGTGTTAATTACTATGGTTATCGGTGAATGGGGTATTCCGCAAACCGAACAATTCGCGCGGGATATGCGTTCAAGAGCCATTTCCGGCGGCTCTATGCTTTCAGTCAAAAACGGCGTATGGGCGAAAGACGGCACTGACTTTATCTATGTGCGACAAGTCCGTGAAGACGGTTCGTTAATGATGTTTATATTTATAGTTTTAATGATAACCGTCGGCTGCAAAGGGTGAGCCACGCCAACAAAGGCACCTTTCAAAATGGATTATGGCAGTTAACTCAGGTGAACGAATCGCAAATCGGAACGGATGAAATTACTACCCGAAATTATCTGAATAAAGATTGGAAAACCAGCATGACCCCGGATAAATTGGGCGTTTTTGCCTTAAAACCGACCTCGCTGTCCATTTCCGGTTTGTCGGAATATATCGGCTTTCTCAAAGAGACAGGTCAGGATTCCAAAAAATTTGAGCTCACCTATTGGCGTAAATTATTCCAGCCAATCTCGGTAGGCGTAATGATGATGCTGGCGCTTTCCTTTATTTTCGGCCCGTTGCGCAGTGTGACCGCTGGGGCCCGTATTGTGACGGGGATTTGCTTTGGCTTCCTGTTCTATGTAATCAACGAAATTTTCGGCCCGCTCAGTCTGGTTTACAATATTCCTCCGATTGCAGGGGCATTAATGCCGAGTGTGTTATTTCTTGTAATTACATGGTGGCTGCTCAGCCGCAAACGGAATTAGACAAAATCGGAAAGCTGAAAAAACTCATAAAATCAGCACCGCACTTTTAGCTTTTAATTTGCTTCCGACAAAGCGGCGAATAAAGCGCGGTGCTGTTTTTCTGAGAATTGCCGAAAATTAAAGCATTCGATTACAAAATATAAATTTATTCTTGCAACTCAATCAGATCTCCGTATAATGCACTTCACATCAAAGATACCTGCCTGGGTGGCGAAATTGGTAGACGCAGCGGATTCAAAATCAGCTGTGTTGAGATTTCGTTTGAGCCTGAGTAGAACATTAAGACTCATCTCTCTAGCCTGAGTGATGAAATAGGTAGACATGACGGATTCAAAATCCGTTGCCCTTAAAGGCGTGTCGGTTCGAGTCCGACCTCAGGCACCATTTATTAAATCTCACATATTTCTAAGCATATAACAATCCGTCAAACATGAAGGAGTGTTTGTATGCAAAGTCAATATAAACCGTTTATAGTTACCGTAATGTCCACCAAAGGTGGTGTCACAAAATCTACCAATGTTGCGAACATTGGTGCATTTTGTGCAGATCACGGTATTCGTACATTAATGATTGACACGGATACTCAACCTACGGTATCTTCTTACTATCATATTGATGATCAATCATCATTTGGTCTTTATGAGCTTTTCAACAGACCTGATTTACACTATAGCAAACTTATATCTAAAACTGAGTTTCCTAATCTCGATATAATCCAATCAAATGACCCCAATGATCGTTTAACGACTGATTTAAAAAATAATCCTGCGGGTGTATTACTCTTCAATAAATTAATACATCAAATTGATGATTATGATCTCGTTATCATTGATACCCGCGGTACACGTGGTATTACTGTCGATATGACGGTACTTGCATGTGATTTGGTAATTTCCCCGATAAAACCAGAATTAGTTTCCGCACGGGAATTTGTGCGTGGCACATTGAATCTGTATCAATCCCTTGAAATTTTCACTGAATATGGATTAACACTCCCCCCCCTTAAGGCCGTTATTAATTGCTTAGACCATACAAAAGACGCAAAGGAAATTGTTGAATCACTCTATGGAGTATTTGCGAATACACCTAATCCGCATATTGAGTTAGTCGGTTTCACTATTCCCTATCGCGTAGCATACCGGGAGGCGGCAAGCCGCTCTTTGCCCGTGCATCGTCACAGCAAAAAGGAAGCGGAAAACATCCGAAAATTATGTACCTTACTTTTCCCTCATTGGGCAGATAAATTTATCGCGCAGCAATAGGAGGAATCGTTATGGTTAGTTTAAATCCATCCTATTCTATTGAAGCAGAACAGGCTGTATTAGGCGGGTTGCTTCTGGACAACAATAAGTGGGATGAAGTCAGTTTGATTTTGGATGAAAAGAATTTCTTCAGTATTGCGCATCAGAAAATCTTTGGCGTAATGAAATCTCTGCTAGAGCAGAATCAGGATATTGATATTCTGATTCTGGAACGTGTATTGAGAGAAAAATCTTTACTCTCTGATCTTGGTGGTATCGCTTATATAGCAGAGCTTTCTAAAAATACTCCGAGTGCGGCCAATATTGCAGCTTATGCCGAGATTGTAAAACGTGACTCGCAGGCAAGGGAACTGTTGGCATTAGGCAATGTGTTGCGTACAGAAGCTATAAAAATCAATTCACAGGACAAACTGGATTCGTTGGTCGAGAAAGCAGAAAGAAAACTTACGGATTTAACGTTTAATCATTTTAATCAGGAAACCAATGTAGATGTAGCTGAGGTACTTGATACCGTGATTATGCAAATGGAATTGAGTAATAAAACAGATTCTGTTGTGACAGGAACGCCTTTTGGTATTGATCGGTTAGATAACAGTACTGCGGGAGGTCAATGTGGTGATTTGATTATTTTAGCCGCTCGTCCGTCTATGGGTAAAACGGCATTATCGCTCAAATTTATAGAAAGCGCACTGAATGCGGTTACGGATAAACCCGCACAGTATTTTAGCCTGGAAATGCCTGCAAGCCAGTTAATGCGACGTTTTATTGCAATGCATTCCCGTGTATCTCTGCAAAAAATTCGTCAGGCTACATTACTGGATGATGCTGAATTAGCAAAGATTGGAGAGGCTATTTTCCACATTAATACTAAATGGGAAGATCGTTTATTGATTGATGACAGCAGTTATTTGACACCACAAATGTTACGAACCAGAGTGCGTCGTAATGCCCGTAAATACGGAATGCCATCGGTTATTATTATTGACTATTTGCAATTAATGTCTGCTCCGGAATATCAGGACAGTAAAAACCGTAATCTGGAGATTTCGGTGATATCTCGGAATCTTAAGGCACTGGCAAAGGAAATGGATTGTCCCGTTATCGCCTTATCTCAGTTAAACCGTAATTCAGAGCAACGTGCGGATAAACGCCCGTTACCATCTGATTTACGTGATTCCGGCTCACTGGAGCAGGATGCCGATGTCATTATGTTTATTTATCGGGATGAAGTCTACAACACTAACTCCGAGCTGAAAGGTATTGCTGAAATTCTTATCGCTAAACAACGCAATGGACCGGTTGGTACGGTGCTGACTCAATTTAAAGGTGAATTCTCTATTTTTGAGAATATTCCCGACAGCGAATATGAAAAACTAATGAAAGAGATTTAGCTATGAATGACAAAATGAATAAGTTAATCGGTGGGCGATCTAAAGCAGACAGAAAACGAGATATGCTGGCTCAGCTATCTACACCGACCATCCAGAATAATTCACCGGATTATCAACAGGTGCTTGAACCAGTCGCAAACAATACGCAGAAAAAATTGATTGTAGTCACATTGGATAAACTTAAACCTTATGACGGAAATCCACGCAAAACCCGAAATCCCGCCTACGAAGAAATTAAGGCTTCAATAAAGTCCCGGGGCTTAGATCACGCACCAAACGTAACACAACGTCCGGGTGATGAGTTTTATACCATTGCAGATGGTGGTAACACACGTCTGCAGGCGTTAAAAGAACTTTTTCAGGAAACTCAGGATCCTAAATTCTGGTCGATTGAGTGTGTATACAAGCCTTGGCAGGGTGAAGCCGACGATATTAATTCCAAACTGAATATCCTGATTGGGCATTTAGCAGAGAATGATATTCGAGGCGAACTCTCTTTTATAGAAAAAGCACTAGGAATCCGGGAGGTGAAAGCCTTGTATGAAGAAAAATATAAAGAATATTTTTCTCATCGTAAGTTGTCGGAGAAATTAGGTGAAAATGGTTACCCGATATCTAATCAGATTATAGCTCGTATGGAACAATGTCTGACTTATCTTTATCCACATATCCCGAACATTCTGTTCGCAGGTTTTGGAAAAGCACAGATTGAAAAGCTGTTAGCCATTCATCGGCATACCCAAACATCATGGGATAAGTACAAAAAAGAAGAATTACATTTAACTGAAGATTTTTCTGAGTTCTGGATGCATACCTTGTCACCATTCGATGAAAATCCCGAAGATTTTGTCCTTAGTGATTTTCAGGATACTTTGATTGGCAAGCTGTGTGAAACATTCCAGTATCAGGTGCCTTATGAAACCTTGAAACTGGAGATCAGTCTGGAAGAGCGCAAGTTACAGCGCATCCTGGAAAAACAATCCGAATTAACACAGCGAGCCACCGAGAGTGAAAGCCGTGTACAGGAATTACATCAGCTACAGCAGAAAAAATTAGAAGTACAGCAAACCAGAGTTAAAGCCGAATCAGAATCTGAACCACATAGAACTGCCACAACCACTCAGGTTGAGGAAAACTTAGATGAAGAAACCGATATCTCTTTAGCTCAGGATGAATACAATGAAGATAAGCTTCTGAATAAAGCTGAATCATCATTACCAACATCAGATAACGAGTTTTCAGAGACACTTACAGAACATTTTGCAGGGTTTGGATTTGTACCCGGAGTCAATCCGGATATTACCCGTGCAGAGCAGGCTGCTGAAAACGGTATGGAATTTGCTAACTGTGGTAAATGTCCTGTTACGCACGTTTGGAAGGTGTTCCCGAATCGTCGTCATAAACTGGATGCCTATTCACTGGCACTGGACATTGCGGAAGAAGTCGGCATTGACCATCTGATTCAGCACGTTATCTATGAACCGGTAGATTACAGTTTCCGCGTGTTACCACTTGATAATCGGGAAGCTGATGACATAACAATATCCATTCATAATTTATTATCTGCTCTTGAGACAGATCAGATTGAGATTAAATGTAATGACCCTGCCAGCCATTTTGAGTTATCTAACCGGCAGTTATTAGGTTCGTTAACAGAAGAACCAGGAATTTCCGACTTGATGCTTGTACGGATTTTCCGTTTAATTCGCATCGTTCGTTATATCAAGGAACAAGTCCGTTTGGGAGGTCAAAAATGATCAATACTACGCTTAACCACGCCGTGATTTCCGAAATTTTGGCTCATTCCCGTCGCGGCGAAATTCATTATTTATTTCAACTTGGTTTCTCGGAAGAAGAAATAGCAGAAATTGAAAATTTATCTACACTGGAAATTTGTGATATCTGCGAAAGTACGATTTCATTCAGTTCTATCCAGATTAATCATAATGCTTTCTGGAATCTGGTTACAGCAGCACGGGAGAAAACACGTCAGCGCAATATTATTGATCGTGCATTAAGCCTGGGCGCCTCTTCTGAAATTCTGTATAAACGCTTTGGACAAAGTTCTGCGGATGTGTCTGCCAGACGAAAACTGCTTGGTATCACTGAACAGATGGGCAGAAAACGCAATGCGACTGAAGAAGAGGAAAAATTAATATGGGACTTATGGGTTAAACAACGTGATTCCGTACCGGATAATCTGGATCTGGAAAATTCAGACGAGGGACTTGATTTAATGATGTTCATCTCAGAAGAATCAGGTATCTGTCTGACAGAAGTATCCCGCTTGATTTTACAGTGGACAAAAAACAATAAAACAACAGATAAATAGAAAAACAAAAGCGAGGAAGATGTTGCTTCCTCGCTTTAAATCTTTAACTGTTAACTTATTCACTTTGGTTAGGAAATCCTCTATGAATATGGATACAATTATAACGCAACATATTGAAAGTGCAAGACCTAAATTGTTAGAAAAAGCAAATCAGAAAACAGTTGCTGAAAATAATCTGTTTCAGGGATTATTATTTGTCGGCAACAAACATGAAACAGTACCACTTCGTTTATTAACGGATAAATATCTGACACCGCGTGCAAAAACTGCCTGGCAGCTTATTAAACTAAATGCTTATCAGTTTCAAGGAACGGCATTTCCATCTTACGATGAACTCGCATTATGGTTATCGGACAGAGCATTTCAGGGGAAAGTTCTCTCTCGTAAGATTGTAAGCCAGACATTACTACTCCTACGTTTAACACGATGGTTAACATTATGCGAAACCGTTCGCAGCGAAACAGGACAAATTTTAGGTAATGTTTATATCATGAATGATGAACCATTGAGTGTAGGTGATTGTGTACAACTTAGTGATGATTATTTACGACTGCTGGAAAAATCAGCAAAACATAAAGATCCATTAGTGAAAGAAATTGCTACAGCAATTATTGATGAGATGTTTACTGATAAATCCATTTTATGGCATACCGTATCTCATATTGATGTTATCCGGGAACGCTACCAGCAGCTTAATGCTGGTTTTAATACACAAACCCAAGTAACCATCTTACCTGAAAATTTAATAAAGGCAGTAGAAGGAACTAAGCAGAAATTACTGAGTTCTCCTCTTAGTTCCAATACAGAATTTAGTAAAAATCAAAGGGAACTCAGTGAAAAAACGAATGATTTACTTAGTTCCAATATGGAACTAAGTAATAATAATAGAGATAACTCATTGATTTCAGACTTAGTTCCATATTGGAACTCAGGTACTAAGTACAGTACAGATACTGATATAAGTACTAAGTACAGTACTGTAGGAGATAACTTTTTTTCTGGTTTGAACATGAAATTAACGACATCAGAAAAACAACAACTGGCATTGGAAATGAGTTCGCTTGATGCAGAAATGAAAAAAGCCGTCTTGTTTGAAGTTCGGGAACGTATTGCTTCAGGAATGATTCGTAATCCTCTAGGCTACTTATTTACTATTATTCGTCGGGCTAAAAATGGCGACTTTAAACCTTATATGCTGAATAAAGTCGCACGGAATAAACCAGGTAACCAGACAGGTACTGGAAATGTACGGAATTTTTTACCTGGTCGCGGCAAAACAGAAACTCGCGATCATAAAAAACGGTTAGATATACTAAATCAGCTTAGTCGGATGGTGCGTGCATAGACTTGATTTAAAAATATGGATTACTGTCCGTGGTGGCAGTTTGTACAAAAAATAACCAAAGTGCCGCCCCGGGTGGCAGTTTGTACAAAAAATAACCAAAGTGCCGCCCCGGGTGTATGGGGTTTCTAATATACCACGATGAGCCTGCGTGGTTACATAATAGGCTCACTTTCTATACCTCAGCTATAAACATAACATTATGTTTAACAGCCAATTTAATTATAAATTATTATAGGAGGACTATAATGGTTCAGGAAAACGAACAGGAACTTGGTGCGTTACGTAGTGTAATGACATTCACGATTCATACTCAATATGCCTCTAAGCTTTGGAACGGACGTCAACTCATCCGTGATGGTAAAGAGGTGGTCAAAGCCCAGATTCTTAGTATGCCAAATTGCCTGGCGTTATTGGCACAGATCCAGAAAGATGCCGCTAATGATGATCCTTACGCCGACTGGTATTTGCTTCAGTTTGAGGAAAAGGTGCTGAAATATGCTGATAATATGAAACAGTACATCAATCAAATTATTGACATTTATGCAGATCAAGTTCCCGAAAATATGGATATTCAAGGGGCATTAAATATAAATCCTATTGTTTACCCTATTTATGCCAGTTCTCAGCTCGGTTATAAACTGATTTATCTTTTAGCCGATTTTGACTTATTGGCACGTTCCGTGCAGACGGCCGCACATATTGCATTGATGACACGTAAACAAGCCCACGAATGGTTGGAAGCCGGCGCAAGACTGATCCGTCAGTGTTTCGGCGTGGTTGAAAATTATCGCCACTCTGGAATCACTAGACAGGATGTTATTGAAAATAACGAGCGTTACAAAGAATGTGTGAAAAGACTTAAACTCACTCTGCCGGATAACGTCTTAAGTGGAGAATATCGTGCGGAATTTGCGCCAATAATCCGTAGTACCACCTCAACGCATATAGCCGAAAACGATGAATTACTCCAAAGTACTGATGATATTTGTACTGTTCCTAATGAACCTTAAAGGCATAGCTATCCAACAAGAGGTAAACATGACCCAAATTTATAGACTTATACCCGAAAATATGTACAGGGATCTTGCGCAGAATCTGAATCTTAATCATTTTTTACGTAGCTTGTTTGATATTCTTGATTCGCATGAAAGATATGATTACTTGCTCAACGAAGCTGAGAAAATACGTGAAGAACTTTATCGTTTGCAGCCTTTAATGATTAAAGGTATTTATGATAACTTACTGGTAAACTTGCCGATTCGGTTTATCCGGGATTCAACTGCGCGTAAAGGAGCGACTTATTTGCGCTGGCGCAATTTGAGAGATAATAAGAGTGGAGAAAATGCGTGGAAAGATATTGTTGCTAATTTAGAACAACCTCAGGCATTAAGAGATTCTTTGGTGCAGGCGGAAAAAGAACGCATTGCACTTAATATGCAAATGGCTATTATTGTGCATATTATTCGTCAATTGTCAGAATGTCGGGAAAAAATTAATCGTGTTGAACAATTGCACCAGTGCAAATAATATACAAGAAACTGAAAATCAATGTATACCAGTTCCTGGAAACATGGATATACAAAAAGCTCTAATAAAAGGCCTTTTAAAGGTAAGGGACTTTGCCCCTTACCTTTGACGAGAAAAAAGCTTTTCCATTAAAAAGATAAGGCTTTGACCATGCTAATCACTACGTTTCTTCAGGAGTAAATAATGAATAGAGTAAAAATGACGTTTACTGTTGAAATTGATGGTGAAATGATCATTCACCATCAAATTGAAGAGCAAATTGAGAAGCGCTCTTACTTTTTGCAAGAGCGTAAATTAACTAAAGAAATTATAAATAAGATGAATGAGTTCCATTCTGAAAGATGGATTGATGCAAAACCTTGGACCGATATTAAAACTAATGAAAAGCAGTAAGTATTGAGAATCTCCTATTTTTTATTGTGGTAGATAAAAATAGAGATTCAATATACCACATGGAGGCAGTGTGGTTAAATAATTGCCTCACCACTCAATTTACATAACTAATGGAGTACAAAATGAGACAATTCACATTAATCATATTATGCCTGACATTGGCTGGATGTGCTCAGATTGACGCTGTTAACCAGCGGTTAGCCGACTGGGCGGGAGAACAAATCAAGATTCGTGATATCAATAAGCAGACTGCATCAGATACGTTAACATCTAAACGGGATATTGATACACTATATTCCCGTATTAAACGGGAATTTGGTTTTCAGACCATGGAGGAAGCCCTTAGAGGATGCAATCCTAATTTAAATAAGGACTGTGCATGGAGAGAAATGGCTGTTCGTGATGGCGGCTACATCCATGAGAAAACCCCTGGCGTTTATTATCGAATGGCTGAAACATTTCCTAACTCAGCAAATGCTAATGAACCGTTTTTTCTTGATATAACGTTAGAAAAAGATGGTAAAAATACGGTAATTAACTATAAAACGAGAGGCAACCAGACATTTGCTAATGATGTGAAAAGAAATTTATTAAAAGCTATCAAATAGATATATAAAATAACACTGTACTTATAACTAAGATATTGTAAAATACAACCTTCATAATAATTATATTTGCATACAAACGTTGTTGCCGCCGAGTTATCGGTGGCTTTTTTATATCTAATCTAAATTATTCTATTTCATAAATGATTTCTCCTGTTAAACCTCACTCCTTTCTTTAAAAATACATCACAAAGACCAAATCTAAATGCAATTAAGGAGCAGACAATGAGTAAAAATTATTTTTCAGTGGATATTCGTGATGACTATGAAAATGTGTTATTCCATGACACGTTGGATGAGGCTAAGCGGGCTTGTCTTAATAACGCAAGCGATAGATATGATTATGCCTGCGGAGTAAGCGATATGGAACTATACGAAGGAATGGAGGGTAAAGCAGTCTATGGAAAAATCCTAGGGTGTTGTAAATCTGAATGTCGTGAACCTGATAAAGATGACAGCTACGAATCGCAATATAGTTACATTGTGGAGACTCCAGAACTCGTTGAAACGAACGGCTGGATTAGCGTAAATGACCACCTGCCCAAACCAGATGAATGTGTACTTGTTTTTTTTAGAAATAAAATAAGAGAATATCAGAGCATTACCATTAGTCATTTTATTGATGGTGAGTTCAATATGGGTAGTGAATTATTTGAAGTGACTCACTGGCAACCATTACCTGAGCGTCCTCCAATTTCAGTTGAAAAACAGGAAAATTAAATGTTTACATATGGTTCGGTCTGTTCGGGAATTGAGGCGGTCAGTGTTGCCTGGCGCGGTTTCGCTTCTCCGTTATGGTTTAGCGAAATAGAACCTTTTGCCTGTGCAGTATTGGCACATCACTACCCTGAGGTGCCGAATCTGGGTGATATAACAACATTGCCAGCACGTATTCTGAAACGGGAAGTGGCCGCACCGGATGTGTTAATCGGCGGAACCCCTTGTCAGGCATTTTCTGTTGCAGGATTGCGTAAGTCCCTCAAAGACGAGCGCGGTAATCTGACACTGGTATTTGTACGGATTGCCGATGCCATAGATAAGGTAAGAAAAGATGACGGGAAACCACCGTTAATTATCCTCTGGGAGAATGTTCCGGGGGTGCTTAATACCGGAGACAATGCCTTCGGGTATTTTCTCGCAGGGCTCGCGGGAGAAGAAAATGCAGCATTACAGCCGCCAGGGGCAAAATGGAGCCGTGCAGGTATGGTGCATGGACGACGATACATTATGTGGCGAACACTTGACGCTCAATATTTCGGTGTGCCCCAACGACGTAATCGAGTCTACCTTATCGCCACTGCTCGAGCACAATGTGTCGGAAAAATATTATTTGAGCCCGAAAGCCTGCGCGGGAATACTACGCCGGGCAAAGGTTCGGAGAAAAAAACTACCGCCTATGTTGAAAGCGGTTTTGGAGCGTATCGCCGGTCAAGTGTCGGTGGTACCGTCAGAGCCAACGGAGGAACACAGGGGCACGGGTCAGAAACCATAATCTGTGTACATGGTACGCAGACACCGGTTGTCAGCCATATCGCACATTGCCTTGGATGTAACTCCAGACAGGAAAATGCCGTTATTGCTTTGGCAAGTAATACTATTAACGGGCAGGTTCTAACCGGGGGCAACGGTAACGGATTTGATATGTCCGGAAAATGTTATACGGTGGCAAGCAGTGGTATACACGGTGTCTGTTACTCATCCGTTGTCCGTAGACTGACACCGGTGGAATGTGAACGGTTACAGGGATTTCCCGATAACTGGACCAAGGTACCTTATCGGAATCAGCCTGCGGAAAAATGTCCGGATACTCCTCGTTACAAGGTGATAGGTAATTCAATGGCGGTACCGGTTATCCAGTGGATAGGGTTACGGCTGAAAACGTATTTCTTATAAAAGGTAATTTTAAATGAAACCGATTCTTGACGCCTGTTGTGGCAGTCGCATGTTCTGGTTTGACAAATTTAATCCAAACGTACTATTCGCTGATAACAGACAGCTTGACACTATATTTAAAGACGGTGATAAGGTCCGGAAACTGGAAATTAAACCTGATACTATCCATGATTTTACTGCCATGCCTTATCCCGATAATTCATTCAAGCTTGTTATCTTTGACCCACCACATCTGATTCATGGTGGTGATAACGAAAGAGATGCAAGATTTTGTTTTACTGAACGATTCGGATTAATTACTGTTAATGAACCTAAGGTTATTTTCTGGTTTGAAAAATATAATGGAGAACAAAAATGAAAAATAGTGTGGTTACAGAACCATTTGAAGAACTCACATATACCCATTTAAAACACAGTGCGTACAATAGGCTGGGACAGATTAAACAATACTTCTTTTACCAAACCTCAGACAAACATTATCAGTTGCAATTACTTGGTAAAAAGTATTTAAATATTACATTAATTATCACCGGAAGATTTTCAGTTCCAGCTGAGAGGTATTGGGGACCACGACCAAGACGAACACGAAAAAATAACATGTTACTCGTCAATAAAAAGTCCTGGTTGATTACCTGTCGGGATGTTAAACATACAATGTATTTAATTGCATTGTTAACCGGAAACCACAGCCTTCACCCCTCATTCTCAGTAAGCTATGCCGGACAGTATCCGAAATTTTTCATAGGCCTTGATAGTTCAGTATGCTATCACGATAACATTCTAAATCCACCTTTAGGGAGATTGGGTGGATCCTTTAATGAGTACCGGACAATGTTAAAAATCAGACAGAAAAAAATTAAACAAGTCATTAAAGCAGAGGATAATCGTCTTCAGTCATTAAAGTTATCTCACCCTATAGAGCTCTACGAAGATGATATCTTTCAGTCTCCTTTGTTGTATATAACATGGTTGAGAAATGAATTAGGTTCTCAATCTCTTGCTAAAAAGATTTATTTCTATTTAAGTTTATTGTACTTATAATACTATTTCTACCTGATTTCTTAGGTAGGTACCAGAATACTCTTAATTGTGACGACCTTTTTATACCATCCGGGGATTTTTTCGGTTGATATCCCAATATCTTCTTAAATAACCATTGAAGCATTTTTATCACATTCAGAAAAATAATTTTTTATTGTGCGTTCCGTTTACTTTTTTTAATCTAAAAATCACAATTTTTCAATATTTATTTTCTCAGCAATGAAATAAGGAGACACTATGCCAACCAAACATATTGATGACATTATCTGGAAAAAGGTAACGGATAAAACACTTGATATGGTGATACAGACCAAAATGATGCTAAAAGAAAGTGAGATGTTGCAGATTTTAATCTTGGTCGGTTTAAACAGCATATCTGAAAATGATGTTCATCAATACTTTCTTCAGAAAAAGAAAAAATCAAAATCAACAACCAGATAGTATTGTGATGTTAATCTTAAGAATTAAGCGAGGTATCAATGAAACTCTTTTTATGTGAAAAACCATCCCAAGGTAATGATATTGGTAAGGTATTAGGCGCAACCAAACGGGGTGACGGCTGTCTTGCCACACCGGACGGGCAAATAATGGTTACCTGGGGTGTAGGGCATCTTGTTGAACAATTTAATCCAGATGATTACGATCCTGCATTAAAAAAATGGACATTTGAAACCCTGCCGATTATCCCCACTCAATGGAAACTCGCTCCGAAAAAAGAAACCAAAAAGCAATACAATGTGGTTATGGGTTTAATTAAAAAAGCTGCTACCGTAATCATTGCCACCGATATCGATCGCGAAGGTGAAACCATTGCCCGGGAACTGCTGGATTTGGCTAATTTCCGTGGCAATATCCAGCGTCTTTGGTTATCAGCATTAGATGATGCAAGTATCAGAAAAGCCTTAGGACAGCTTAAGCAAAATAGTGAAACCTTACCGTTGTATTATGCCGGTCTTGCACGCTCTCGTGCCGATTGGTCAGTGGGCATGAATTTTTCCAGGCTTTTCACGCTACTAGCCCGCCAGAGGGGTTATCAAGGCGTATTAAGTGTAGGTCGAGTACAGACGCCGACATTGGCCATGGTCGTGCAACGCGACCAGGAAATTGCAAATTTTGTACCAAAGAATCACTATATGCTTTTGGTACAACTGAGTAACCAAAACGGACAGGCTTTTATTGCACAATATCTAATTCCTGAACAGCATTGTGATGAAAATGGACTTTGCTTAGATAAGTCTGTTATCAGTTCGGCAAATCAAGCGATTCGACAAGCAGGAACAGCAAAAGTATTATCCGTTGAAACCAAACGCGAAAAGGAAAGCCCACCTTTGTTATTTAGCTTGAGTGCCTTGCAGACCACCTGTAACCGTTTATTTGGTTTTGGGGCACAACAGGTACTGGATATTGCCCAATCCCTGTATGAAACCCATAAGGCGACAACTTATCCCCGTACTGACTGCGGCTATCTGCCTGAATCTCAGCTTGCCGAAGTACCGAAAGTCATCCAGGCACTGGTGAATGCCGACCCGCAATTAAAACCGGTAATAGCTAAACTGGATTTTTCACTCAAATCCCGCGCATGGAATGACAAAAAAATTTCCGCGCACCATGGCATTATCCCCACTTTTGGCAAGGTGGACATCACCAGAATGAATGAAAATGAACTCAAAGTTTATCAGTTGGTGCGATTGCATTATCTGGCTCAATTCTTGCCATCCTGTGAAACCGATAAAACCGTTGCAACCTTTGAAAGTGCCGGACATACCTTAGTTGCTAACGGGAATATCATGATAAAACCCGGCTGGAAAGCGTTATTGGGAAAAACTCTGGAGGAAAGTGAAGACGATACCAAACAAGGTTTGCCGCCTTTATCTGTAAATCAAGTCTGTCGTGTTATTAAATCGGAAGAAAAATCACTGCAAACCAAACCGCCTAAACCGTATAACGAAGGAACTCTACTCTCCGCTATGAAAAATGCTGCGCGTTTTGTGACTGATCCCAAACTGAAACAGCGACTGCGTGAAACAGAAGGCTTGGGGACAGAAGCAACGCGAGCACCAACTATTGAGGGATTATTCAAACGTGGTTATCTGGTTAAAAAAGGCAAAAATATCAATGCCAGTGCAGAAGGTGTAGCATTAATCAATAGTCTGCCGACCGTGTTGAAAGAACCGGGATTGACCGCACTTTGGGAGCAGGCACTTAATCAGATTGCAGAAGGTACGTTGACATTGGATATATTTATGCAGAAACAGACCGACTTTATACGCCATTTTATGCAACAGTGTATGCGGCAAGGTATGCAGATGGGTATTGAAATTAAAAAATGTCCTAAATGTGGTGCACCAATGACTAAAAGAACCAGTAAAAACGGTTCCAGCCAATTCTGGGGATGTACCAAGTATCCAGACTGTGACGGTATTGAGTTTATTGACACCAAAGGAAAAAAGAAACGTTCTGCAGCCAGAAAACCTGTTTCTATAGTTGAACAGGTTAGAGGGAAAATTTTATGACTTAACTTTGTAAAATAGATCTTCTGACCATGGAATGATACAATAAGAGAACAGTAACCTGTTTTGGTTGTTTGTCAGATATCAAATAACCACCATCCCAAATGTCGTTCAGTATTCTGAAAAACGACAGCGAACATTCAAACACTTCGTGGATACAGCCTCTACACTGTAAATTTCATTATGCATGGTTGCAAAGAGGAAAACAGATTACAACTGAGTCTCCTTTCCTCTTTGCAATTTTGCAGCCTGATCCTAACCGTTGCCTTGCGGTGAAAAACAAGGTGCCCTTTGTACTACTTATAGTGCTTGTTGTGCCGATAAAAGACCACTTTGTTATCGGATAATACGAGGATAAAGTGCGGGATGTCTTGACGAGAACAGAACGCAGATGAATTCTGTATTTGTATTATATGGTCAACCTAATCTGATTTTTTAAAGTCGAATTTAATCACTTGTTTAATCCTAATTTATAAATACCGCCTTCCGGCAATATGAAAGCCTTTGAATGTTACATTCAGAGGCTTTTCATTTTAATTATCTCTCCAATTTGCATTTTCTTTTTTTGCTTCTTTTTTAATTGATGACTGGCATAAAATGTTTATGTATTAAGCCGCTATCGTTGATAGCACTTAGTAAGTTGCAGGATTCCTGAAAAGCAACGCCCTATCGTGAATAGGCTGAATCCTACTCCCAAATGCCGTGCAGCATTCCGAAACACGGCTCGGGTTATGAGACCTTTGATTGTCACTATGTCCGGAATGCAGTTTTTTTATTAACCCAGTCAGGGAACATTTTCCCTGTGGGTGGAAATGTTTCCCCTTTTCATTTATGGAGAAACATTATGGATAAATTAAAAAAATTCCATCGGAATTTCACTGAGGGCTTTTATAGATCCGAAGATTTCATAATGGATGAATGTATTCCATACCTCACGGTAGTATATGTGGCAATTATGGTGCCACTAATAATAGCGCTAATTGTTAAGCTAATTAGACTAATATTAGCCTAATAATACGTAAAATTTAACTTCAGCTTCAACCCAAGCGGGAAACCTTTTGCCCGTGTTGGGTAGAGATGTTTCTCCGCTTTTTTATACATCAGGAGAAACATTATGTCTAACCAAGACCAAGCTCAAACCCCGGTTCAACAAGCTAAACCTACATACTTTAATTTGCATACTTCCGGTATCGGTTATTTAAACGATATTCGCGAAGTAACGCCGAAGAAAGGTCCAACCTTTCTTGCCTGCCGCGTTAGCGCACTGGTTGGTGAATCAGCATCATTGGAATATCGTTATTTTGATATGAACGTGAAAGGTGAAGCCACTGAAACACTTATCAGAAAATGTCAACAGGCTGTCGCGGATAAACGTAAAGTGCTTATCGCATTTACCATGTCAGATTTACGTTATGAGACATTTACTTATTCAAAAGATGGTGAATATCACAAGAAAGGCGATACAGGCGTTACTCTCAAAGGTCGCTTAATTCGTATTGACCTTATTAAGATTGACGGCGAAGTAAAATTTAAAGCACCGGTGAAACAGCAAAATGCTGAACAGGCACCTCAAGAGCAGACTGACAATGGTGAAAACCAATAATCAGTGATTTACATCAGACCAACAAATGCGCTCAGCGTTGTTGGTCTTTTTCTTTAACCCATAGGGGAAATTCTCTATGGGATTTCTCCTATGTTTACCTTAGGAGAAATAAAGTGAGAGATGTACCGTCAAGCCGCACAAACAGCACTTGGTTTGCTGACATCAAACTTAATTTTATTCCGTCATTTTATATGAACAGTGTAGCTTCAGGGCTAACCGGCTGGGAAGATATCTTGTGGGAATTTAATTGTTGTATTGAAGACGAGGAAGTTTGGGAAATTGCCAGAAGCTGTGAACAAATACCACACTTCGGCAACCTGTACCAATCTCTTGTATTAGGGCGCTTGGAATCGCTGTTTTATCAATTAACCGGGCGTCAAGAAAGCGATGATGAAATCCGTCTTTTTATTTTCATTAACGGCTTTGATACGCATTTTTGTATTGATGGTGAGGCCGTCAATGACTTGGAAAGCTTCTTAGCGGCAGTAGAGAAATTCAAACTCACTATTGATACTGACGAAGGTGATAAAAGTGCGGTGGTTTTTAACTAAATATTAATTTTTAACAAAGGTACTTATCATGAAGCAAGGTATTTATATTAATGGGAAACAAGTTTTCTCCGGTATAAATAATGAAATTAAAACAGTTCAGATTAACGCCGGAAATGCACAAACCATTGTCAGTAACGACAGCGTAATTTCGATATGTGGTCGTGGCAATATTGTTGTTAATGGTAAGGCAATAGAACTGGAACAAAATGGCTCGATACTTCAGATTGAGGTATTCGGCAATGTTCAGAATCTTACCGTGGGTTCCGCCGATGTAACCGTTAATGGTGATGTTGAAAATGTAGATACCAGCAGTGGAGATGTTACTATTCATGGTAATGTCGGCTCAAATGTCAAAACCTCCAGTGGTGATGTGTATTGTAAATCCATTACCGGTGCAGTGAATACTGTTAATGGCGACGTTTATCGTTAATTAACTATTGAAAGGACAGCAGGTAGTCAAACACTTCACAACAACCACAATATACCAACACCGGTATATTGTGGTTTCGTTTACCCCCACTCGGGAATATCTTCCCGGCTGGGTGATATTCCCGATTTTTTCGAGGAATATCTTATGTATCAATTATCTAATCACGAACGACAGGTCTTGAATGACGCTAAGCAAATCTTAACCCGCGTTATGGAAAGTATGCCGCTTTACAATGAAAGCGCGGTTTTCACTATAGATGAAGCTATCACCTATGTGAAAGCGCGTATCGGACTGGAGGAACGTGAAAACTTTTTAGTATTGTTTCTTAACAATGCACATTGTTTATTGTCCGCTGAAGTTTTATTTAGCGGCACAATTAATGAGGCGCCCGTTTATACGCGGGAAATCGTCAAACGTGCCATGGCACTGAATGCGGCAGCCGTTATCGTAGCGCATAACCATCCTTCCGGGGAGGTTCAACCAAGTCAGTCTGACCGCAATATAACAAGCAAAATTCAAAAAGCCTGTGAATTGGTCGATACTCGATTACTGGACCATATTATTGTTTCAGTCGATAAGCACTTCAGCTTTGCTGAAGAACACATGTTGTGCTCTTAAGAGAACATAAACTCGTATTTTACATGCGCCCTCTGGGGAAACCACCCCGGAGCGGGAAGTTTCCCCTCTATTTTTGTTTTTTAAGGAGAACTTCTATGTGTAAATTCAATTGTACCGGTCGTGTTTCGGTGTCCCGTCGGATTTGGCAGCAATGTCCGGATAACGACATTCAGCAATGGCTCAATACGCAGAATCTGTTCATTCAATCCGATAAGTCGGCGTTTGAGCGGATGGTTAATGTCATATTAACACCGTTCGGTAAGATGATGATAACGACCGAATGTTTCCGAGGCTGTCGAGGTTGTGACGATACGGATGCGCTGACAACCATTTATTTTGAAGATGAGGCGGATGATTGCCGGCGAGGGTATTTCACCTGGTCGCCGGGCTGTCGGGTTCGCTCACCATTGCAATTAGGCAAGGTCATTGCTACCAATGCGGTTTCTGATTTATTGTCTGCGTCAACTATTCATCGCTTAATTGAAAAACAGTTAAACTATGACTGGGGCGAGGTAAGTCAGTATGATTGGTTGTTGAATGATGATGCCGCTCGTCAGCATGGCAATGTTGTGGCAATGCACCATGTGGAGGGAGAAAAGGTCTTTATGGTGACCGAACCATCCAATCATTTAACCACGATTTTATTCGGCTACGAATATTAACGGAAAAAGCATACTTACTTTGAGTGGGTATGCTTTTTTACTTTTTGGACTTATGCCGCTATTCCTGAGAATGTGTTGAATGCGGGGAAAGCCTTTTGTCGTTTGCTTAATAAACAGTAATGAATTAAAAACTGCGGGCAAAACATAAGCAATTTTTTTATTGTTTTTACAAAAACAATAAATTGTTACGGATAGAGGCAAATATCCGTATCCTAACCGTCAATAACTCATTCTTATCGTACAAACACTATCGCAATTACACGCTTCACATTTTTGGGCCAAATTTCATAGCCGACGACATAAAAGGCTTTATATCCACATGACCAAAACAACCATTCAATGTGAATGGTTATAAGGCATATTTTAATTCTTTAGTATCTCAGGTATCACGATATACCAGAGACGAAATATATGGCAAACAGCACATCAGACAAAATACTATTTGGTAGCCCTGAACTGACGGAATACTATTATAAGAGCAGAAACCTTATTTTTACCCGTCAGCTCCATAAGGTCTATACCCTCGAAGTTAAAGATAACCATGCTTCAATAACATTTTTCAATTGCTTTCGTTATCAGCGCAATTTGAAAACAGGGAAGATACATGCGTACTATTTTAATTTTATCAGAAATAAATGGTGTGCTGATCGGATTGTATATCAACATAGATATCAGGTATGCCCGAATATCTCCTGTTTAAGAATCAATGATGGCTTATTGCATTCAATGCTGGCCGGTATGCTGAGACAGGTTAAAAAATATGTTGACTGTGATAAGCAATATCAACGTTATGATCGTTGCACATCAAGTACAGGTCGATTCTCATTGTCCGGGGTTGATACCGTGCTGGAAAAATCATTGAGACAGAAAAATAAGGCATTTCAGTATTTATCCAATTGCAGAAAACAAATTGTAAAATGGCTGTGGCAGTATTTTTTGATAAGTCACTTATCTCATTAGTTGCTCGAATCAGACCGAACAGTTGTGGTTTGATATCCCTGGCGGAATGTGCATATTATCAACGACATCTTCGCGCGTTAAATAAAATTGCTGCTCAGTATCCTAATTTACTGCCTTTAACTCGCTACATTTCACCTGAACACTGGCATGACCCGGATCTGTTCAGTTTCGCTTACTGGACCAGTCAGAACGAGAACGGCGTTTCTCATATTAATACATTAACGCTTCCCGGTGTTAAATTCGCCATGTTGCAGAAATCACATTGGCGTTGGCTGAAAAAACAATCGTCACAATTCGTTGTAAAATGGTGTGAACAGGACTTGGATTTGTTGGTCAATCTGGAACGGGCGGTATCATATATCCCGGTCTGTGTAAAGAAAACGATTTTGTACCTTAATACGCTCTTTCAGGTATTTCATCCACACCAGAACGAAATTCTTCTGCTGTTCGTACGGTATGTAATCAATTATAAGAAGGAACACGATATTCAGGCATTGCGACGTTATCTGAAAAGAGCAGAATCTGCGCTTTGTGATTTAACGGATTATTGGCGTGCCGAGCGACACCCGGGAGTACCAAAAAGCTGGGAACGCTTAACTGAACGCGGTGAACGTTGGCATCGTGAACTGTTGATTCAACAGCGTCAGCGTGCGGATAAGGGCTTTCAGAAACAACTCAATGCAGGCTGGGAAAGCCCCGTACTGACTCATCAGATTGAAAATGTGACATTTACTGCCCTGAATACCGGTCTTGCATTATTTGATGAAGGACAGCGCATGCATCATTGTATTTTCTCGTATGTATCACGTTGTGTAGATAAAAAATATCTGGTCTTCTCCGTTACGGAAACATTAAAAGACGGTTCATTGGAATCGTCCACGTTAGGTTTATACCGTTTCAGAAACAAATGGAGAATTGAGCAGCATCGTAAGATTTACAATGGCGATGTATCCGAATATCTGTCTAAGATCAGTCAGCGGTTCTGTCAGTTATTGAATGAAAAAATGAAATAGATACAGATATTGGCAGAGTAGTATGCATGGCCTTTTAATTGTATTGCTTCTGAATTGGAATTTATCTTGAGGGACCGAGAATAAGTCAATAAACTAATAAACTAATATTGATTCATTGATTCATTGATTCATTGATTCCTTAGTTTTAATTTACTGCCGTCCGAACTAATTTGGACGGTTTTTTTTAGCCGGAAAACCATCATCAGAAAATATATCAAACTGAAAAATCATTTCCCGTTAAAAATATCCCCGGATTTCTGCATAGTAGGCCTAATTTCGTTAATAACCTATAAACCAGGCGGAACATCATGAAAAAATCTCTCTTACTCATCTCTGCAATCAGCATTGCCTTATTATCTTCGGCTTGCACTGCTCATAAGAACAATACGAATAATGTAAACAGTGATAAATTATCACCGGGTATTCCTCTGCCTGCCCCGGCCACCGGTACCGGACAGCCGGTAACACCGTTGCAGCCTAAGCCCGTACTCAGAACCGTGAAAGAAGATATTTATACGGCAGATTATGATCCTAATCCTGAAGTGGTACGCTATGACCGCTATACCTTAGTTACCAGTACCCCTGACGGTGGTCAGAAATATTTACTGGATCAGATGGTTAATGTCAATATGACGGGAAAACGTAATGTTTATCAGAATCTGAGTGTACAGCAAGGACTCCGTAATACGTTAAGGGAAACGGGTTATTCACTTTGTTATCCGGATGAGCCCGATGTGAAAAGTCTGTTTAATTTACCGTTGCCAAAAGTGCATTATAAATTCGGTCCGACAAAATTACGTGACGCCTTGCAGATGTTAGCCGGAGAAGCTTATGTGCTGACAGTCAATGATGCTACGCGTCAGGTTTGTTTTACCCGCCGGGTCGTCATACCTGGGATGACTCAACCTAAAGCTCGTATTGAAGCCGGTAGCGGTGATGTCAAACGCGAATATGACGGACGTAATGACCGTGGATATTAAGAAGGAGCGTAAATTATCCTGAAATTGTGTAGAATTTATTGTTAAAGTCTTTTCAACCTTTTGGCATAGTCATTCCATCAATGCCATTATCTCTGGAGTGACTATGCGTATCGCTAAAATCATTTTTCAAACAGCTTTTCCAATTTCAATTTACTTTCTTTTGCCGACACCGGCATCGGCAGATACTTCGTTAAATACCCCGGTCATCAGTTCACCGTACCAGATCCAGGCGATGAGGAATTCGACTGAAAACGCGCTGAAAAATCAGGCTCAGCAGGAAGATAAATGGTCTGAATGGGGGCTGACGCATGAAGACTGGCTGCAATATAAGAAACTGAAAGAAGGTCCGATCGGTATCTGGACGCCGAATCTCGACCCGCTGACCACTCTGGGTATTGAAGCTAAGACAGAGGGCGAGCGTAAGCGTTATGCCGAACTATTGGCAAAAATAGAATACTCCCGTGCTGAAAAGATCCTCGCGTTTCAGATGGCTTATGATCAGGCGTTTGCGCGCCTATATCCGAATCAGTTGCCGTTCCGGACCGATGAATCAGGCAGTGTTGCGGTAACGCCTGCGGCGATGAACCGTATTATTTATTTCACCCGGACAGATTGCGGTAAAAAATGCAGCGATAACCTGGTCCGGTTATTTGATTTTGCAAAATCCAATCCGATTGATATTTATATTATTAATAGCGGACAGGACGATAAGGTTATCCGTAAATGGGCGGTAGACAATAAAATTGATATTCAGAAGGTACGTGACCGTCAAATCACGTTGAATCATGACAAAGGTTACTGGTTGAAATATGCGAACGGAAAAATGCCGGCTGCTTTCCAGATTCAGGGAGATGGGGAATGGAAATCACTCGTGTATTAAAACCAGTTTTATTGACATTAATTCTATTTTCGCTCCCTGTCATTTTAATTAATGCCAATGCTAAAACGTTTTACGGATTCGGCAGTGAAATTGATGGATATATTCGCGAATCAGCTCAGCGTTATCAGATAAATGAGGCTATGTTGCGTGGTCTCATTAAAATGGAAGACGGCTGGTACAGTAAAACTTCACCGACCGGGGCAACCGGCGTCGGACAATTTACGGTAAAAACATGGAACTGGCTGGCTTCCACTGAACGTGGTCAGGCTATCGGCATGCAATTCATTACATCTCATAACCGAGGTACCCGTTTCGACCCTCGTAACAATAAACGTGTTAATACACTTGCAGCAGGGTTATATGCTCGATGGCATATTGAACAATTCCGAGAGCGGGGTATCAACATCAGTGACGAGAACCTTTATATGGCCCATAACATCGGCTTAGACGGTTTTCACCGTGCGATTCTGGGTAAATCAACTCCGGAAGATATTAAAAATATGCGTCATAACGGAATGAAAAGCTGGATGAGTGTTAATGACTTTATTACTCATCAGAAGAGACGTTACGCACAACATAAATATGAAGCGAATTCTATAGTACCAAAACAATATTCAATTCAAACCGCTCAGACTAAAGTTTCTAATTGGGTAACTCCTGATGATCATGCAATAGTTTGGGTACACCCGCAAAATGACGGATTAATCTGGATAAATCCTAAATAGAATAGGTAATTACATATATGAAATTAAAATACGTTATTAAAGCCATAAAAACAGAAATGAAATTCCATACATTTTCATTAAAATATCGACCTCTTCAATATTCTTTGTTCACTATGCGAAATATTTTAAGGATTCTAATAAATTCAGCTATCGGCAGTGTGGCTGTTGTTGGCATAATGCTGTTTTTTCTGATGGAAACTAAAGGTTGTCTTGTACTTGGCGAAATTAAATCAGCATTCTATTTGATATTCTGGATATGTTTTGTATTTTATTTAATATTATATGGCTCTTTTATTTTTTTTCGTTTTTTAGAAAAAATTTACCATATTGCAAAATGGGAGAAACTCAATGACAGTCATGGAGTCGAATAATATGGGGCGTAATCTGTCAATTTGCAGAGGTGCACTCTTTTTAGTGATAAGTCTGAATACGGCATTTGCCGATGTGAATGTAATTGCCGATTTAGGTGGAGAAAGTGCGGTACGTTTCTACGAACCTATTCAGCCGGTACACTCAGACAACGCTCCCCGGCATCCTGATGCTGTCCATGGAATTATCTCCGAAGAACAGATGTTGCCGGTGGTATCGCATAAATGGACTGTCGGTAAGGTTTCTCCCCACAGAATTAATCTACCCGGAGCCATACCGCTGTTCCTAATTGGTGCAGATGATACCTCGGCCGGATGGTTAAGGGAGCGTCGGGATAAATTAATGTCCATGCATGCAACGGGACTGGTGATTAATGTACAGAATATGGCGCAACTCAACAGATTACGTCAGATTGCACCATCTCTTAATTTAATGCCTGTACCTGCGGATTCTTTAGCCGAACGACTTAATATTTATCATTACCCAATCTTAATCACTGCAGAAGGTATTACACAGTGAACGATAAATTTCTGATAGAGGCCTTATTGCGTCCGCCCGTGGAACTTTATACCGCAGGTGTGTCAGCCGCTGCCGCCGCTTTGTGTGCCTGGGCACCCTGGGCGGTGGCTCTTACGCCGAGTGTCGGTTATGGTATGGCAGCGGGGTTTACCGTATTAGGGATAAAACGCTACTGGGAAGGTTACCGGATTTTGAAATACCAGAAAAACTTAAAACGTTTACCGCATTATGAACTGACCGGCAGGGAAATTCCGGTAAGCCGAAAGGGATTGTATCTAGGTAAAGGATTTCAATGGTCTCAAACACATACTCAGCGTTTACATGATTGTGGATTGCCGACCGCTCAGAAATACATTCAACCTTCCCTGGTGTTTAAGATAATCAGGGAATTTGAACATAATCATGAAGGGCATATCCTCACAAAATTAACCTCTCTGGATTCACCGTTTAATCCGTTCAGACCGTATCCACCTGTGGGCGGAAAACCCGAAATCCATGGTGTTTCGCTGCATGAGTCGGACGTTTATCTTAATTCGGCAGACAGGGCCGGACATACTTTGGTTGACGGTACAACCGGAGTGGGAAAAACGCGCTGTGCCGAAATTCTGGTGACGCAGGATATTCATCGTGGTAAGACCTTTGAGGAACGGGAGGTCGTTATCATGGTCGACCCGAAAGGGGATGCCGATATGCTTATGCGCATGTATACTGAGGCTAAACGAGCGGGAAGAGAAAATGAGTTCTATGTATTCCATCTCGGCTACCCTGGAGCTTCTGCCCGCTATAATGCCATCGGGCGGTTTAATAAAATCACGGAAGTCGCATCCCGGATTTCCGGGCAGTTAAGCGGTTCGGGCAATTCGGCCGCGTTTCGCGAGTTCGCCTGGCGGTTTGTGAATATCATCGCCCGTGCACTGGTCGCCTTGGGTATTCGGCCCAACTACGAAGAAATCGCCCGTTATGTGCGCAGTATTGATTCCCTGTTCCTAGACTACGCCAGAGTGTATTACAACAGAAAAGATGCTGCTATATGGCCGGCAATTGGCGCGATTGCAGCCGAATCAGACCCGAAAAATGTGCCGCCTGCCATGCGCGGACGTGACCCGATGGTTATTGCTGTTGAACAGTATATCAGGGAAACCAGAGAATTTGAACCGGTGCTTGATGGCTTGTGCAGTGCAGTACGTTATGATAAAACGTATTTTGATAAAATTGTAGCGTCATTACTGCCACTATTGGAGAAACTGACCACCGGTAAAATTTCGGAGTTACTGTCTCCGGATTATTCAGATATACAGGATACCCGTCCAATCTTTGACTGGGAGATGATTATCCGCAAAAAGGGTATTGTCTATATCGGACTGGATGCGTTATCTGATTTGGTAGTAGCCGCATCCGTCGGCAACTCCATGTTTGCCGATCTTGTTTCGATGACCGGTCATATTTACAAGTTTGGTATTGATGACAGTCTGCCGCAGTCCGGACCGGTGAAGAAAACTGTGATTAACGTGCACGCCGATGAATTTAACGAATTGATTGGTGATGAGTTTATCCCGCTGCTGAACAAGGCCCGCGGGGCAGGTATCAATGTAATTGCCTATACCCAGACACTTTCTGACATAGAAGCCCGGATAGGCAGCAGAGCGAAAGCCGGACAGATTATCGGTAATTTCAACTCATTGATTATGTTCCGCGTTAAGGAACTGGCGACTGCCGAACTGCTCACCTCTCAGTTACCGGATGTCAGCGTACATGATGTGATGTCAATGTCAAATGTCACGGACTCAAACGACCCGGGAGAAAATAAAGATTTCAGCTCCAGTACAGGTGACCGTGTAACCATCAGCCGTCAGAAATTAATATCCCCGGCTGATATCATTAATCTGCCTAAGGGGCAGGCATTTGCCCTGCTTGAAGGCGGTAAACTCTGGAAAATACGGATGCCGTTACCTGCCAGGGCAAAAGATGAGCATATGCCGGAATCATTACAGAAATTAATAACATATATGAGAGACAGCTATCAGACTTCTAACGTCTGGTGGAAAGGTGCTCAGACTTACGAACCGAATAAAGATATAGTGAATGCTTTTGAACAACTCAATATGAATGCCGGTTATCCGGTCAGGAGGGAAACTGAAAATGACAATGAATAACGCACGGATTTTAGATTTACCTGATTGTATGGTTGATCTGGAAAGTATCAATTTCTTCTTTTCCAGCGCTGGCGAACACGAGCAGGAACGCCTGGAATATTTAGCTAAAAAAGTATTACCCGCCTGGGGAACAAAGGTGTTCTCGCTGCACCAGTTTGCCGAATATGTCAGGCAGTTTGATCTGGAATTGCTTTCTGCGCCGGAGGTGGCGCTTGCTGTCAGCACTGAAAAGGAACCTTTTGCATTCTGGATACGTTTTCTGAAACATCTTAAAGGGGATGTGTTAGTGCAGTGTGAATTACTGAGTCGGGAGCGGATGCATTAATGGCTGATGAAGAATATACGCAGGTAAGGAAAACCGGCGGAAAGTCCACACTGTTCGGGAAAATAATCGGCTTTTTAGTCCTGTCGTTATTATTCAGCATCATCATTGAATGGGTATGCATGACTTTTGTGTGGGCTGAACCGGGGGCTGAGCATAGTAAACAAATGATGTTGAATGAATTTAACTGGTTTTCTTCCGAATTCCAGCAAAGTCTGCTATATAGCAAACCAGTAGCCTTCGCCGAAGAAACTATCCGTTTTCTGCATGAATGGCTTTTTATGAAAACAGGGTTACAGGATTGGCTTAATACACCGAAAGCCGGTATATGGCAGGCGGAAGTATTCGGTTCGGTTTACACATTTAATTACGGATATATTATCGGACAAATCAGTGCCTATATTGAGGCGATGTTTTATGTGCTTATCGTGTTTGTCATCAGATTGATGATCATTATATTAACCAGTCCGCTCTTTATTCTGGTCGCCCTTGTGGGAATTACCGACGGCCTTGTACAACGTGATTTGAGACGATTCGGGGTAGGACGGGAATCCGCATTTAAATATCATCATGCCAAACGGACAGTCGGTCCCGTCATGATTGTGGCCTGGATAATTTATTTAGCCATACCGTTTTCAATTCATCCTAACTGGATACTGATACCGGCTGCCGTACTATTCGGTATCATGATCCGCGTGACAATCACAAACTTTAAAAAATACCTGTAATCTGGTTTAACTGTTGTACCGGTTTATATCAGAATTGCGCCGGAAATTTAGATTACAGAAACTATCTTATTTACTGATAGAGTTTCCCATTACAATCAACGCATAAATTCCGCATTATTCTTCTGCAGTAGTTAATAACCGGAGGACAATAATGCGTAAGCTGTTTACATCAATTTTTCTCGTTTCCCTCATTCTTTCTCCTGTATCTCAGGCTCAGGCTAGTGAGCAGTCTGAATTGGATCAGGCTGTTAGACAGCTAGAGTCTGCAAAGAAAGCGCTTGACCGTGCTCAAATCTCGGAAAAATCCGTACGTGTAAAAGACAGAGTCTATTTTGATTATACCAAAGCACGTCGGGATATTGATTTGGTTAAATTCGGTATTAGCCGTTATATCAACAGCAACCGGGCTCAGCCGCGTGACCCGCGTCAGATTCGCACCTTGTCAGGTGTATATGACAACGTAAAAACAGGTACCAGATGAGCTCTGCGGCTATGGCTATTGAAGCATTTAACGTCGGTGCGGGGTCCACAGCGACAGATATAAGCCAGTTAATTATTGCAATTATCTTTGCAGTATTACTTACCGTATTTGCCTATATTCTGATCAAGCTGTTTGATGAGGTTAAAGCAGATAAACTGAAATTCTCTAAATTCTCACTTATTGTTGTCCGAATTCTCTTACTTGTATTGGTGCTTGGTTATTTCCTGCTGCATTAATTCGTTATATTTCATTAATTAATTAATTTGTTAAGGATCCTAATATTATGATCATGAAAAAAATTAAAGCTAAACTTCAGGTATTTAAATCAACTACGGTTGCCGCAGTCGGTTCGTTATTAATTTTCTCAATGCCGGCCTCAGCCGACCTGCCGACAATGCAGGCAGCGACACGTGGTAACGGTTCAGGCATTATGGACACCATTAAAAACTATGCTTATGACGGTGTCATACTTGCCGGATTGCTGGTATCCGCTTATGGGTTTACCAAAGTTGCAGGTGCACTTATTGATGGTTACGGTGAAGTTGCCGCCGGGCGTAAAAAGTGGGGAGATCTGGGCATGCTGGCACTTATCGGTGCCATCCTGCTGGTCATCGTGATCTGGTTATTGGTTGAAGCGGCTAAAATCTTATAGATACAGGTGCTCCTATGGAAGAAACATCACAACACACGCAACTTCAGCAAACGATTACTTTTATCCCTGACAGACTGAATCGACCTCCTGTCGTAACCAGGGGAATGACCATGTCTGAGCTGATACTGGCCATTATTACCGGGGCAGGTATCGGTGCCGTATCCGGTGTGTTTGTGATGTTAATCACAGGGCTTGACTGGTACGCCATACCTGTCGGCATGCTGATTTTCGGCTGGCTTGCCACAAAAATAGGGGGATTTTATATATCCAGGCTTAAACGGGGCAAACCTGATACCTGGCTTGATCGCTTTGTTGATTTTAAGTTGCACCCATCCAGATTTATTGTTGCTGATGATATCTGGGCAATAAAACGTACTCCTAAAGTTCAGAGAAACAGAGGTAAAAAATAATGACCACATCCAGATATAACAACGCGCTGAAAGGAGAGCAGTCTCATACCCGGACGCTGCGTTCCGTCATTTATCTGCTCATTGCAGTATGCGCAGGACTGGGATACGGACTCTATTCGGTACCTAAACATATCATTGTGCATAACCCGCCCGATCTCAGGGCCGGCTCTACACGGGCGTGGTGGGAAATTCCCCCTTCGTCGGTTTACGCCTTTACATTTTATGTCTTTCAACAATTGAATCGCTGGCCGGTAAATGGCGAAGTGGATTACAAGCGTAATATTGAGGCATTACAGGCTTATTTAACGCCTGGTTGCCAGCAATTCCTGCTGCATGATTATGAGCAGCGTAAAACGTTAGGAGAACTGAAGGAGCGTGTGCGTGGCGTATACGAAATCCCGGGACGTGGTTTCAGCCAGGACCGGGTTGAAGTCGTCGGTCAGAATGACTGGTATGTGAACCTGGATTTGAGTACGGACGAATACTATCGTGATGACCCTGTAAAGCGCGTGTTAGTGCGTTATCCGATGCATGTAGTCCGTTATGACGTAAATCCGGAAGCCAATCCCTGGGGATTAGCGTTAAATTGCTACCAGCATGTACCGCAACGCTTAGAACTCCGGCCTAAACCGGAAATAAAAGAATAAACAGTTTAATCAATAATTGAAGGGATATCGTTATGAATATTCGAGGTGCCACATTACTCCTGACTGCATTATGTCTCTCCACGGCATCATTTTCAGCCTGTGCGGAAATTCTGATGCCATGGAAACGTACTCCGTTACCGGTTGATTTACATGTTGGTGAAGAGCGTATTATTTTTGTTGACAGGAATGTCCAGGTCGGTCTGCCGCCTGAGCTGGATGGCAAATTGCGGGTACAAAGTATGGGAGGAGCCGTCTATCTCAAGGCGAATACCGCTTTTGACTTAAGTCGTATTCAGTTACGTGACGTGGAATCCGGACAGATCATTCTTATTGATTTAAAGAGCCTGATACGTAAGGGAAAACTGGAATCTGTCCGTATCGTGATTGATGAACCGGTTGATAGCAGCAGAAATCTTGTCAGCCAGACACAGGTAGCCGATCTGCAGGCAACCAGGCAGAAACAACCAAGTGCACTCCCCGCACCCGCGGCATTAACGCGCTATGCCGCACAATCACTTTATGCTCCATTAAGAACAGTTGAACCGTTAGATGGTGTCCGTCGGGTTGCGGCAAAATTACCTAAATCTATCCCAGGTTTAATGCCGAATCTGACACTCAGTGCGACACCATTGGATAGCTGGGGCCTGGACGGTTATGTAGTGACCGCCGTCAGGCTGAAAAATCAGGCGGCACATCAGGTTTCTCTCGACCCTCGTAATCTGCAGGGCTATTTCTACTCGGTGACCTTCCAACATAACTGGCTCGGTCCGAAAGGTACCGCCGAAGATACGACAGTGGCCTATATCGTGACGGAGGGTAAGCCTGACAGGGCTTTTATTCTTCCTGTCCGTACGATGAAAGCCGGAATCAAGAAAAAATAAGGGGATGATATGAAATCAAACTGGTTACTTAAAATCATCGTTCCCGTTGTTATCGGGTTTGCACTTTTCGTGTTGGTTAAAGGATTTGGTACAAACAATAATAATGTAAGTTCCAAGCCGAAAGACGTTGTTTTTGATTTAAATGAACAGGAAGCAAAGGATTTAGGGATAACTGCAGGTGACACTCCGCATGACACTTTAAGGACGCTGCTAGGTGAGATGAAACAGACTAAAGCCGAAGTAGAGAAGGTAAACAAGGAAAACGAACGCCTTGTACAGGAAAATTCAGCATTGCGTACTAATGTACAGAATATGGATCAGCGCATTAATTCGGCCGTAGAGGAGCGTGCGGCCGGTTTAATGGCTGACCTGGAAAAACGCTTTGCAGGGATGAATGCCCAACCTCAGAGCGTGTCTGGTACATCTGACGAGATGCCGGTTGGTAATGGCGAAATCAAAGGCATGGGCATGGAAAATACAAATAGTGGTACTGTTGATAGTGATGGTACCCGCTGGGTAAGTCCGTCTGATCAGAGTGTTACTGATCAGCAGGGGAAATCTGTGGACAGCAGTTTTACCGGACAGACAAAAACCAGTTTCCCGAACCCATTCAAGGCGCTTGATGATTCGACTCTCGGTCAATCGGCAGAGACATTACACGGAAAACCGAATGAACGTACTCAACCTGCGACGACACCCTATTACACAATCCCTGAAAACTCAACATTAACAGGGTCAGTGGCGATGACCGCATTACTGGGGCGGATACCTGTTGAGGGGGCAGTAACCGATCCGTATCCCTTCAAAATTTTAATTGGCCGGGAAAATCTTATGGCTAACGGTATTGAATTACCTGACGTTGAAGGTGCCGTTGTATCAGGTACAGCCAGCGGAGACTGGACACTATCCTGCGTCCGTGGTGATGTAAAGAGTATCACATTTATTTTCAGTGACGGTCGTATTTCAAATGGGAAAAGCAGCTCATTAACTAATGTAACTAATACCGGAGAAGACCGAAAAATCGGGTGGTTATCCAATCCTAACGGCGTACCTTGTATTCCCGGTGAACGTAAAACCAATGCACCGGAATATCTCACTTCTCAGTTTTTACTTTCCGGAGCGGGTGCCGCGGCACAGAGCTTTGCCCAGGGACAGACTACGACCGTTGTTGATCGTGGTTCAATCATGGGGGCTGTGACAGGCAATCAGGGGCAATATGTTTTAGGACAGGCCCTCGGTGGTGGCTTACGCGAAGTTCAGGATTGGTTTAAGCAAAGGTTCGGGCAGACCTTCGATGCGGTTTATGTACCTCCCGGCCAGGCAGTCGCAGTTCATATTACACAAACGCTGGAAATTGATTACAGCAGCGGTGCCCGCAAAGTGAAATACAACCACGCAACCGGCGGCAGACAGATGGATTAGGAATTAAGAGGTGAAAAAATGAAATCAGTAAAATTATTAATGATGATACCGATAGCATTAAGTGTGTTAGCCGGTTGTTCAACCTCCCAGGAAGAACTTCTGCCTGCCGGTGACGGAACCATGATGGATATCTGGCGGCAAGGTGGAGGCAGCGTTCAATCAGGGCTTCATGAGGCACGCAATGCACTCCAGTTTACACGTCCGATTAATAGTCCGTTCTCAGATGCTGAAGAGATGAACCGTTACACCCGTACGGCGGCAAGTGAAGCGACGAATCTTTTCCCGCGGTTGCCGAATCCCGATCTGGTGATGTTTATATTCCCGCATTTGTCCTCTACGGCCGAACCGGTACCCATTCCGGGCTATACCACCGTTTTTCCGTTTTATGGGCGGGTGCAATATGCTCAGCCCGGGGAACGTACGAGTAACTATTAGAGGTCATTATGCTTGGAAACTTATTTGGACATAAAGAAAAACCTACGCCGACAGAACCAGCCATTTTAGATAATCAGAATACTGACGGGGTGCAGGATAATACGAAAGACGAGGTAGAAAAGAATTCGACCCTTTCAGATCAACTTTGGGATAAATTTGTAAAACGACAAGGAGATTACACACGCAGAAAACATCTGGAACAATATCAACCCCGCTCATCATTTGTTGATAAACTCCCCTGGGTAGAATTTTTAGACAATGAAAAAGCCCTGTTATTAGAAGACGGACGTTCCACTGGTGCGGTGTTTGAATTGGGCGTTATCGGTACCGAAGGTCGTTCGGAACAATACCTGGCAAATGTCCGTACCTTAGTCTGCAATGCCATCCAAGACAGCTTTCCTGAATTCGACGCTCATCCCTGGGTGGTGCAGTTTTTCTGCCAGGACGACAATATGTCCATAGAATATGAGGCAATTTTACGTGATTATGTGCGTGAAACCGGACAGAAAACCAGACGTGATATAGAAAACACCGAATTCACCCGACAATGGCTGAAGATTATGAGTAAACACCTGACGGATGTCTCTAAATCAGGTGGGCTGTTTGAGGATAAAACCGTCACCGGGACACGCTGGCGCGGTCAGCAGCGACGTTCCCGTATGGTGATCTACCGTTATGTCGACCGGAATACCGGGTTTGAACAGTCACTGGAAGAATTAAATGCGACCTGTGAAAGTGCGGTCAATGCCCTGTTAGGTGCCGGTATTGTAACCAAACGTTTATCAGGTAATGAGGTCCATCAATGGTTATTACGTTGGTTTAATCCCAAACCTGATTTATACGATGATCCTGAAGAGTTTTACCGTACCTGTCACTATACCGTGAAGGAAACGGAAAATAAGGATGATCTCTATCTATTAAACGATTTTTCAGAGACATTGTTTGTAAATGCTCCTCGTAGTGAAAACGGTTATTGGTATTTTGACGAACAGCCTCATGAGGTTATCGTAATTGATTCGCTTCGTCGGGCTCCTGAAGTCGGCCATCTGACAGGAGAAGTCAAACGTGGAGATCATATAAATACATTATTCGATCTGTTACCTGAGAAGACCGTCATGGTCCTTACCGTTGTGGTTTATCCGCAGGATTTACTTGAAAAGCATTTACAGGATATCAGTGATAGTGCCTTAGGCGATAATACCGAATCCACTTATACCAAAACAGACTGTACTGAAGTCAAAAAGTATTTAAAGGATAAACACAAAATGTACCGTTCTTCTCTTGCTTTCTATATACAGGCTGAAACCAGAGAAGAGCTCAGACGCCGTGCCCGGAAGTTACGTACAACCCTGCAGGCAACTGGGCTTATTGCAACACGTGAAGGCACTGAAATAGCACCGTTAAGCAGCTATCTGCGTTGGTTGCCGATGTGCTTTAATCCTGCGGATGATGTAAAGAATCTCTATACCAAATTCAATTTTGTTCAGCATATTGCCAACCTGATGCCGGTGTTCGGTCGTAGTATCGGTACCCGTCATCCCGGTATTACCTATTTTAACCGTGGTGGTGCACCACTGGATTTTGATCCGCTAAGCAAAAGAGACCGCCAGAAAAATGGACATCTGCTGTTACTCGGTCCGACCGGAGCCGGTAAATCTGCCACCCTTAACGGAAAAATAGCACAGCTCATGGCCACTTACCGTCCCCGGTTATTTATCATCGAAGCAGGTAACTCCTTTGGTCTGATGACGGAATATGCCGAACGCTATGGATTAACGGTAAACCGGGTAACACTGAAGCCGGGTGGTAACGTATCACTGCCGTTGTTCGCAGATTGCCACAAACTAGTTGCGGAACCCGGCCTGGCCAGCACCGAGGCCGAACTATTACGGGAAGTACAGAATATAGACGGTCAGTATTCTCGAGATCGAGAGCTCGAAATTGATTCGGATGATGAAGAAGGCGATGAACAGCGCGATATCCTGGGTGAAATGGAAATCGCCGCACGTCTGATGATCACCGGGGGCGAAATCAAGGAGGACGAAAAACTTTCCCGTCCGGATAAGGCAATGATCCGGAAAGCGATTTTACTGGCTGCCCGGAAAACCTATGCGGAGAACCGTACTACGCTCACTCAGGATATTCGTGATGCCTTCTATGAGCTGGCTGGGGATGAAACCATCCCTAAAGAGAAACAAATTCGCGCCTTTGAAATGGGCGAATCCATCGGGATGTTCTGCCAGGAAGGTTCCTTTGAGGCCGAGCTGTTTAACCGTGAAGGAGAAATTTGGCCGGAAGTCGATATTACTTTAGTTGATTTGGCAACATTGGCTCGCGAAGGTTATGAGGCGCAACTGGCGATTGCTTATATTTCCCTGATTAACCATATCAACTCGTTAGGGGAAAAATACCAATTCTCCGGCAGACCAATAGTCAACATTACTGATGAGGCACACATCATTACGGTTAACCCGATGCTGGCAGGTTTTCTCACCAAAGCGGGAAAAATGTGGCGTAAGCTCGGAATCTGGCTATGGCTTGCTACTCAAAATCTGAAAGACTTCCCGGGTGATGCGTCAAGACTGCTCTCCATGCTGGAATGGTGGGAATTGCTCTGCCTGGAAGAAGATGAGGTAGCACAGGTCAGACGATTTAAAACACTGACTCCCGAACAGATTTCACTGCTGCTTTCCGTACGTAAGGAAGACCGCAAATATACCGAAGGTGTTGTGCTGGCATCAAATATTGAGGCCTTATTTCGTGTCGTGCCGCCGAGTCTCTATCTGGCATTAGCCATGACGGAACCGGAAGAAAAGTCGGAACGCGCGGTAATTATGCGCGAGTACGGTATTTCAGAACTTGATGCTGCAATTAAGGTTGCGGAAAATATTGATAAAGTGAGAGGTATTTATTAATGAAACGCAGAACGTTATTTACTATTTCCCCCCATTATACCGATATTACCGGGTTGAAAAATTCGCTTGAAGAGGCGGTACGTGAACGACTTAATGCTCTTACTGCATTTATCCGGGGGAAAATCGGCGAGCTGGATAATACCAACGGTATTACCGCCTATCATTACCGTATCACTAATATGAATTACATCAAGTTGTACTTTTCAGGGATGAAAACCGTCGAAAATACCGAAGAAGCAAGCGAGTTTCATCTGACACTGGTCATTGCAGGCTATACCGAATTTCCATCGCTGGAATTGACACATTCGGCCCGGTTAACCATGTCGGTTGTTGATGCAACGGACGCCTTCTGGCTAATTGAATTATTACGTTATGGTCTGGCAAATACCGGCGGAGTGGGGGAGCAGATATGCGATTAACAGGGAAAGCAGGCCCGGCATTAAAATTTACTCTATTGATTTTACTGTTCACCGTCATTGTCTTCATGATTGCACACTTTGCTATTCAGTTCGGTGTTCAGGCAGGTGACATACAACACTTTTTGTCCCGTACATGGTTTTTGTGGCTGTTTATCCGTTTATCCATTTATTGCTGCAGCGGATACTTTTTATATCAATTACAGAAAAATGCCCGCAATGAACAGGAAAAAAACGCCTATAAGAAACTGATACGAGCAGCCGTTATCGGGCTTATTGTTATGGAAGTAACCATATTAATTCAATTGGAGAGAGGGTAAGTTATGAATATTACACTTACGGTAGACAGTTACTACGAATACTTCTTAACAATGCTCGGGTGGATTGTGAATAACGGTATCTGGGACTTATTTGTCCACTCGGGATTATTTGCGGTCCCTTTTCTGGCTCATATTATCAATCTGTTTCTGAAAGTACGTGAACAAGGTGATGACGAGGGTAATAAAGGCCGGTTACTGGCAAGCTGGCTGGAGAATAAACTCTATCTGAGCCTGGTCGTGATGATTATCACGTGCCTGCCTGTCTTCACTGTATCCTATTCATCCTTGCAGTTTAACGAAACGCGCATGAAAACCTGCGGCGTCACGGTAATCAAACCTTCCCAGACAGGCTTGGCCGATTTACCTTCGGAGCTGAACGGACAAAGTGCGAACCTGCCGTTATGGTGGGCATTCACCTATACAATCGGCAAAGGTTTTACGCACGGAGCTATTGCGCTTCTGCCTTGTAAGGCCGATTTGAGACAAATCCGGTTTGAGGTTCAGAATACACAGATTACCAATCCGGCTCTGCGTCGGGAAGTGAACGACTTTGTCGAACAGTGTTTTGTGCCGGCCAGAACGAAATTTCAACGCTATCAGAGTCAGTTTACGATTACCGAAGCATTATCCCGTGAGATTGACTGGATTGGTTCATCCGTACTGCTCAATACGGGGGGATTATATGACAGTTTTTATGCCAAAACCCCGAATTCTCATTTTCCGTATAATGCAACGCGTGACGTGGGGCGGCCAAGCGGTCTTGGCGGTGGGTTCCCCAACTGTAAAGACTGGTGGAGTGACAGCAGTGCCGGACTGAAAACCCGTCTGGCCGAACAGGTTGAGCCAAGCACGTGGCTGAAGATAAAACAGGCCTGGACAAGTAATGAGGATTATCAGAATCTGGTTATCAGACAACTGGTCAGCCCCCAGAATATGGTGAATTCGTCCGGTCATAAGTACGGCGGATACGGAGCGGGTAGTCTCGGATCATTCACGACGGTGGGTGAGCTTGCGACCTATACGACCGGGGCGTTAGGTTCAAATGCCGGCCAGATGCTTACCACACCGGCCTTTGATGTAGTACGACAGGCTCTGCCGATGGTACAAGGATTTATTTCGCTGGCCATCATTATCGGTCAACCCATCGTTATGGTGCTGAGCGGATACAGTATTGCGGCAATGATGACTGTCGGTGTGATTCAGGTTTCGGTGTTCTTTTTGTCATTCTGGTGGGAGCTGGCACGCTGGTTCGACTGGTGGTTTCTGAAGCCTCAAAAGGGCGACGAGTGGAGTTTCTTTATCGGAGCCGATGATGTTGTGCTTAAAATCGTGGTGAATTCGATGTTCCTGGTGTTACCGACGTTGTGGGTGGGAATAATGACCTGGGCAGGCGTTAAAGGAGGACATGTTTTAAATAATACAATTTCAACCGGTACGAAAGATTCACAAAACTCAACTCAAAAAGTAATAGATAAGAGAACATAAGCATAAAAATAGCGTGTAATTAATTATAATTACACGCTATTTTTATGAATCTTTGTCATTATAATAATGCCAATATAAAAACCAATTCCAAGATTTATTCTTTGATTTTGAAGGTTCTCTTTTATGAATCGGTTCCTCAAACCGTTTGGATTTGAAGATGTAATAGAATAAACCCGCACCAACCAGTATGGCAAGTAAGAAATCAACCATAGTTGTACCTCCTATACTTTCTTCTTAGTATCTAACCATATCATAAAATAGTCAATAGTGGTATAAACCCGACCTGATAAATAGCCTGAACCTGATGTCCGGTAAAATCACGTAAGCGATAATTCGCTATGACTGCCTAAACGCGTCAGATAGAGCGTTGAACTGGTAACCTTATACAATAAAACCAGGTCAGGTTTGATATGGCAATCACGATAATCTTTCATATCTCCTTTAAGAGCATGATCCCGGTATTTTTCCGGCAAAGAAATATCATTCACTAAACAATTTAACACTTCAGCCCATTCAGATGCTAACAGGTCTAAGTAGTGTTTTTTGGCATCTCTTTTAAATTGACTGGTATATTCAATATTTTTCATTTTTAACGTCTTTCAGGAAGTCATTAAAATCAGCACATGGTAAAGTTTTACCACTTTCCACTTCTGCAACCGCCTGCATAGTGACAGGATTTTTTTCATGATTGATTGGCGCATAGCCAAAATCTAATGACAATGGTAGTTTTCCCGTCTTGGCCACCTGATTGAAGAACATTCTGACAGCCTGGCTTGGTGTTAATCCATATTGTTCAAAAACAGGATACGCACTTGCTCTTAACTCATTGTCCAGACGCATATTAAAGTTTGTATAGCCCATATCATACACCTTTCATTACATTTCAATTACAATGTAATTCATTATAATGGAACTGTTTTATTTTTACAAGTTCAACTAGTACCGCAAGACAAGGATAAATAAAAAGCACACAAAATTTCGTTTAATTTGTGTGCTTTTAAGAAAAATCAAAATACTAGATTAGTAACCGTTACCTGATTGTTGCATGAGGCTGATTTCAAAATTTGATTTAATTGTTTTTTTCAGATCACAAACAGCAAACTCTTTTGGGGTAGCGTTCGGGGCAACTTTGAATATGCCGGCAAACATCGGCTTAGCATCTCCCATAGATTCCCGATACTGCACATAATAACTGTCTTGTTTATCTTCAAACTCAAGCGAGTAAAGGACATAGCCCGAACGACTTGCAATAATGGAATTATTACGCTGCATAATATCCTTAACCGCATTACTGATTTTTAATTTTTTATACGATAGAATGTAATTCATATCAGATTTTTCAATAATAATTGGATTGCCGTCTGTTGCAGTACAGGCAAAAATCGGTTTTGTCGCAGCCTGTGTGGTCGCTGTGGCTAAGGCCGCATTAATAATTAGTGTGAGCGAAGTCAGTATTTTTTTATGTGTCATATTTTTCTCCCCTGGAGTATAGTTGCCCGATTTATGTAATTATACCTTAATTTAATTACTTAGAATATAGTCCGCCTCTTGATTGCGACGTTTAGCATTAACCCCGTTATTATCAACCTGACGGTTGCGTATGGCATTTGCAAGGGCGGTCATATCTCCTGTATTAGCAGATTCCTGAGCTGCGTTTATTACGCTCCGGGTTTTAGTTAATGAACCATAGTTGTAGATGTATGATGTCAAGGCGGCTTGGGCTTTTGGAGTAAGTTTATCCCAGGTTGAAGCTGAAACCTGGTTTTTTGCCTTATTAGCAAAAATCTGTGTCCGGCGGGACAAATCACGCTCAGCATCTTCACGGGTAACCGTAGTGCCTTTAGTCACCTTTTCTATCGTACCGTCTGCTTTTGTGATTGTGTCAGATCCATAACCGGTACGATATGCATTTTCATCCCAGTAAGACTTGTTGCTATAGCCTTCGAAATTCCTCAACAATCCTGCCGCCTGGTCTAACGCACTGCCACTGATTGTGGCAATTGCAGAGTAATTTGTGTTTCTGGAGGACGAAGCTCCATTTGCAGCATTTGCAGCAAAAGAACCATAAAGGTTAGTCAGCCCCGTCCCCAGAGATTTTGGGATGGTAATATACCCTTCGGAAAGTTGTCCCGGAATTGACACAGTGCCACTATCGGAGTTTTCTCCAGCTAAACTGTTGAAACGTTTATTCCCTTCTTCAGATGCGTTGCTGTCTAAGGAACGAGCTTGTTCTCTCACCCGGTTATTTAAGATAGCGATAGCCGTATTATTGTTAATGGACTTCTGTAACTCCATTTCCATTCTGACCTGTTCGATTTCAAGGTCGAGCCGTCTAAGTGCGGTCTCTAAATCTTCCTGCGCTTCCTTATTCTGCGCGACATTCGGCTCTTTCATCCCCATTAACAGCATGCGGCGTAGTGCCAGTGCTTTTTCAAGCTCGGCTGATATCGCAAGTTCCTGCGCTAAACGGGCCCCTAAAATAGGTGCGTCAGGATCCTGCTTAAGCGTATCAATCAACCCGCGTGTTACGGCAACAGTTGATGTACTTAGCGCATTTAATTGCTCTGCAGTCACAGTACTGGAATTGAGTAATGTCTCGAGGTCCGTTGCTTTGCTGATCGTGGTATTTTCTATTTTTGGCGCCAGTCCTCTCCCCGGTTGGGCAGAAGGTGTTCCGCAGGAATCACAGGTATATAATGTCCTTCCGCCGAGGACTTCACGGGCATACTCAGCCGCCTCTTCAGGTTTTTTCCATTCGGTACAAATCATACCGTCACATTGTGACACCGCACCTTTATCGGTGACAGAACGACCTAAAGCCATATTATAGCCGGCACCAACAACATCCTTAATGACATCAATGGGATCTTGTCCTTCACCACCTTTTTTCTGCCCTCCAACCCAGCGCGAACCTTTTTTTCCCGCATCCTGCTCAGCCTGTTTTTTAGCTCTCGTAGCGTCGGTTTCCGTTGCCGCGATTTCCTTAAACCGTTCCAGGCCGGCCATGTTCGCCCATTTACTATCCATGGCGTAATCGGCAAGTTTGGCAGACATTTCCTCACAGCTCGTCTTAAGGCGATTAAAATCCAATTTGCCTTGATATAGCCCGTTAGTCAGGATATCGTAAAGCTGAGGATTTGCCCGCTGGATAATCATCGCCGGCAGGCTGGCCACCGCACCTGTCGCTGATTCAATGACGTTACTATACAAATCCTTGAACCCTTCAGTGATGCCGTTCAACTGATTTTTTATGGTTAATTTGACATCAAAATTGCCGCACATAAGATTGGATTTCCATCCCAGACCAAGACTATAGACATTCGTCGCCTGTCTTGACGGTGGAGGAGCAATTGCCACCCCTCCTCCAATGGAATAATGTACATAATCAGACAGTACTGAACCGGTTGTGTAGTCGGCGAACGCTGTCTGGCTTCCCCATAGTACTAATGCGATAGTAATTGCATTCAGTTTTTTCATTATCATGGTTCCTCTTAATAATTTCCCCAGTCGGTACTCCCTAAAAATTTCTGGCCGCGTCGCTTGCAACAGCTATACGGCCTCCATAACGCCCAGCTGTAATTTTCGGTATCTGATAATTTATCAGCATATGTATCAGCAGCACCTCCATCCGGAAAAATAGTACAGCTCTTCTCCATTTTAGGGCTCAGCATCTGCCATTTATGTGTTTTGATATCATTTTCCTTCACTTCACCGGGATACCACTTGCCGTCACTGTTTTTCCTGGTTGCAGCAATATAGACATGGAGTTGTCCGTCCCGGCTGACAATATCGGCAATGCGCTGAGCAATAATGGCCGAGGCTTTATAGTCATGGACCTGAGTAACATGGCCGGAGCGCGGATAAATATTCCCCCACAAATCACCGTTGGCCCGGACCTCACGCATACTGGGTGTTAATGCCTCCGGATAAAGCATTTCAGGCATACCTTGTCGCCAGGCAAAAAAATCCAGACCGCTTAGAAAATAAGGCTGATAAGGCGTAGTCTGGCTTTCACAAGAATAGCCCATACTGCTTATCATATTGAGGAATAATCCTCCGGGATGTCCGATAGCTTCTGCGTTCTTGAAAGTGTACTGAGTGTAATTTTTACTCGGTGTCTGGTACTGACCGCCTTTAATTCCCTGATTAAGCCATTTCATTTCAGTCCACGGACTCTGGTTGTCATGGTTATATGCCGAGATCACCGTCTCAGGAATGAAATGATGTACTTTAGTGGATGTGCGTACCTTACAGCCAAATGTCGTACAGAACAGCCAGTAACAGATACCGACGATTTTATAATCAGCACAGCTGGAAGAAGCGCTTGAAGTTAATATTGACGCAGTATTAATTGAACTGCCTTCAGCTGATACGGTCGCAGGGAAATAAGAAACCGGAACAGCAATGGAAAATGCGGAAAAAAGTGTGGTTAATTTGCAGATATTTTTTTTCATTATCAATATTTACTCCTTAGCTGAAGCCTGATACAACTGAATTGCCTTTGATACACTGACTTCACCATAAATTGCTTTAGGTGCGGTCTTTTCATTATCAAAAATGATGGCGGGTACCTTCATAACACCGATTTTCCAGGCTTCGGTTAATCCCGTATAGGCTTCCTGCAGTTGCTTTTGATATTGTTTGCCCTCAGGGCTGTTAAGATAAGCTTTTGCCTGTCGTTCGGCGATATCGGGGACGCTGCTTAATGTGGGGACTAAAGCATTTTCAAGATTATCAACCGCATCAATAAAATAGACTTTATTAGCCAATTCAGACTGCTGAATAGCATATGCCCGAGTGGTATAAACGGTAATTAAGGTGTGTGGTAATGTGTGTTGGGAACCAGCCCATAGTAACGGGGAAAAGAAGACTGCTGCCAATCCCATAATATATTTAAGATTCATACATTATTCTCGGTTTGTTATTCATGTTTACATTATGATTTTGACCACATAAATGAAATGGGAAACTCTGTTTAAAAGTCAGAGAATTTATTTATAAAAAAGGGAAAAAGAGTTTTTTATTGAAGATGTTTTGTGATGTTTAATAATAGGAACAACTTCGGCTATCGTTGATAGCAGAGTAAGTTGCAGGATTCCTGAAAAGCAACGCCCTATCGTGAATAGGCTGAATCCAACTCCCAGATTCCGTGCGGCATTCTGAAACACGGTTCCGGCAATAGGTCTTCGATTACCATATTCCGGGAATGCAGTTTTAACTGATCAACCTACCAAGGGGATTAACTGATTCCCTTGTGGAATACGGTTATTTCTCCAAGGTAATACACATTGGAGAACTCATTATGAGCAATTCACAACCCTTAGACTTTTGGTCTGAACCTGAAACTGAAATCAAACCATCTTTGTTCAATCGTATCGGTTACTCACTAGGACGTACTTTTCTTTCTATCAAGAAAAAAGCGACATCCAAATACCGTGAAGTTACTCAAGGTATTAATGAGCGTATTGATGCTGAAAATGAGCTTTTACGACAAGAAATGGATATGTTGCTCATAGAGCAAGAAATGAAACATCAATCAAAATTGAAACAATGTAGAAAACGTTGGTTCTTTTATGCGTTGGTTTCTGCATTATTCACTTTTGTCGGTGGCGCAGCAACGGTATTCTTTACACTGGTTATTTAATGAACTGACCCGTTGGGGAAAATATAAATCCCCGCAGGGCGTTATATTTGCCCCATTATTTTGAGGAATATAGCGATGGAAGTTCAAATTGCTTTTGAGTGTATTGGTGATCAAGTATCAAAATACTGGTCTCAAAGACATACTCATCAACCATTGGCTGAAGACATCAAACAAAATGCTATTAAAGCATGGCAAAATCGTGAACCCGGGCAAATACAAGTCCGGTTCATGCAACGGATGTCCGATACCCATTATCGTTTTTTAAATGTAAAACAAAACGGTAATAAATTAATTGTGAGCCGATAAACCGGCTTGACTCATCAACCTCTAAGGGGAACGCAAAATCCCTATTGGGGTGAGAGTGTTTCCCTTTTATTTTGGAGAAACACTTATGACTATTTTACAAACTTACTTTGACAACAAACTTGTTGAAGCGGGATTTCCCGGCGGACTGAAAATCGAATATTCGCTTTCTTACTGTCAAGGTGATGGAATGGCGTTTTATGGGGATATTGATTTCGATCACTTACCTATTTTATTCGCCAAAATCTATCCGGATAGTGAAAATCTGAAACTATTTGAGGAAATCAAAAACGAGATCATGGTTGCAGAGGATTATTATCCTACTTGTAAAATTGCACCAAATACTCTTCGTTATTGCCACTTCAATACGATGGATTTATATCTTGATTATGCAGACAACTTTGCATTATTTGATCAAGATGATGAAAAGACCGCTGAAATTTGGGAAACGCTATCCTGCACAAAGGAACAAGCCGCTGAAATCTGGAACAGATTTGTTGATGATTTAATTGATTATATTGTTGAAACATCAAAGAATTTGGCTGATTTAGGCTATCGTCTCATCGAATCAACCTACATTGAATCTGATGCAACTATAAAGACATTTGATACGAAAAGTTATCGTGTCGAGTTTAAAATTGAACCTATTCAGTTTTATGCAAATTGGTGTGCAGAAGAATTCGGTTACGAAGATATCAATGAATTGTGCAATGCTGCACTGAGCGGTACTAAATTTGTAGATTTAACTGCTATTGTTTATCAGAAAAAGCTTGGCATAAAAATGGGTGAAAGCTCATTGGGTTATTGTTCTTATAACGGGAACGATAAATCCTATGCTGGAAATAAGCGTTATCTGATCCACGAAGCTATCAGTGAAGCAAGAACATTTGTTCAACTGGCATCGAAAGCGGCTCAGCATCTGCGATCAATCGTAATCAACTAATATTTTTTCAGCCCAACTGGGGAACGCTCTCCGGTTGGAAGTCGTTCCCCCCTTTTTTTAAGGAGAACGACTATGAACACTCGACAAAAACCTGATTTATACCAGGAAATCACAGATCGCATCATTAAAGCATTAGAGGAAGGTACGGCACCTTGGCTAAAACCGTGGAAAAACCCGGAGTATAATTTAGCGCTACCACGTAATGCCTTGTCTGGTCGTTTGTACTCAGGCATCAATATTTTGCTTTTATGGATTGCAACTGCTGAAAATAATTATAAACAATGCAAATGGATAACTGCCATGGCTGCCAACAAACTAGGTGGTTATATACGTAAAGGTGAAAAAGCAACAATTGTTGTAAATTATTGCCCCATTGATCGTGAAAAATGTGACGAAGATGGAAACCCTCTCCTCGATGAGGAAGGAAATCCTGAAATGGAACATTTTGCAGTATTAAAAAGACATCCGCTTTTTAACATTGAACAATGCGAAGGATTGCCGCGAAACATGTATGATTCCCTGACTGAAACATCAGAAGGTAATTCTGATACAGCTCAACATCAGATATGTGGGGAACTTCGATGCATGCTGGAAGGAATGTCACTGGATGTAAAAATTATACCAAGTTCACATGCTTTTTATCAGCCTGATACTGATAAGGTTGTGATGCCGGAGATGAAACAATTCGCTTCGGAGCAGGATTTTTACAGCACATTACTCCATGAAATGACACATGCGACAGGTCATCGGTCCCGATTAAACCGTGAAGGTATTACTTCCGGCAAATCGAAATTCGGCAATACGATTTATGCCTTTGAGGAATTGGTTGCAGAAATGGGTGGTGCATTTTTATGTGCCCATCTTGGTTTTAATCAAGTGCCACAGAATGCAGCATATATTCAAAGCTGGATAAAGGTATTGAAAGATGACAAGAAAGCGATTATCAGGGCTTCCGGGTTAGCACGTAATGCATGTGAATACATGCTGGACATGCTAAATGTCCAGGAACAGTATGATAAACGTTACTTTTCTGAAGCGGCATGAGTAATATCGAGAGATGTTATTTGATATATCTACAAAGATAGGAAAAATTATGACACTTGATGATTTTGAATAGCAACAACGGTTTATAAATTTTGCGCAAAAGCAAGCGACTCGTCTTAATATTTGCACCAATATTTATATTGGTGCAATTTTTTTTCTCATACTTCAAGGAGAAAATTTACATGAATTTGACTGCATTCGTTTCTCGGTATTGCACGCAATATTCCCGTTGCCAAAATGGTGTGGTGAGATGAAATTCGCTGCGGTTGATGTGATTTTTCTGGAGTAAGGTACGGATGATTTGTTCAGTGTTTTGCTGTTGGAAGATTTTATTATCGGATTGATAGCTGGCTCTTATCAGCTCCGGCTCTATCACCATGCCGTAACGGGTGCGTTCAAATCTGGTTTCACCTTGTTTCAGTTGGGTCACAATGCCATTAACATACCAAATGGGAATATCGTTTTGCCAGAAGGTCAGTGTTGTGCCATGGTCTAATATCTCTGAAGAAGCTGGTTCGGCATCAGAACTTGCCAGTTCCAACTATAAACGGAAAGGATAAGATAACCCTTCTTTTAATACAAAACTGACTACATCAAATTCGGTAGAGCTATTGACGGTTAGGTTGTAGCGGTAATTAAAGTTTGGCATTGTGTTTACCTATATTGGGATTAAGATACTTTATTTATATGATACAAAAAACCTAAAACAAGGTAAACAATAACATTGATATAACATTAAGCAGATCTTCTTCCGTAGTCTATATATTATTTATGAAGTGATTACTTTACAAAAATCGGAACTTAATGATAGTCATTTTATGAAGCAAATTAGTTACATACTATTCTTTATTTATCATCAAGTTGTAATGGCTAACTGAGTCAGATTATGGTGATTACACTGAAGAGACTGACTCTGCACCAACTATGGACAATATTGAAGGTGAAGCAATATGCCCATGCATCAACATAACAAATGAGTGATGAAGAAATTGGCATAAATAGTTAAGTATGAAAAACAACTTGCTTGACTCTTAAGAAAGTCTTTGATAGAATCAGAAAGAATCAATTTGATGTCACTAGGTTAAATATGTTTAAAAAGTCGTTGAATGTCAGAAATATAACAGAAGCACTGTATTTTGAGTTAGTAGAATCAGCTAAGAAGAATGGACGCTCTTTAGAAGGTGAAGTTCGTTTTATACTTCAGGAATGGAGTAAAGCACAAACAGATAAAGGACTCCACAAAGCTTTCAATCTAAATATCACAGAAAGAATGCAAGAATTATTGCCACGATTAGATTTAGCTTTTTCTAATTTTAATCAAATTGAACCAATACCATACTCAATTCTTGCCGAAAGTCTAGATTTGGAATATATAGACCCTGTCTATCATTGGTTTAACGGAACTCAAGAACCATCACGAAGTAATATAAGAAACATGGCCCATTTATTAGGTTGTCAGTATGAGTGGTTAATGCATGGATTAGGAGAATGTTACAAATTTTATGCGTTTACTATGCATGATTCGCCTATTGATTTTGCAAAAAAATTACTCAAACCAAACTTGCTTAAAAATAGTAGTCAGGTTCTTTATGATCAGGTTCTTTATATACATTTCATCAGAAGTGAAAGTAATGGTTTCGTGTACATTATTAAAGAATCTGAAAAGTATCTTTGTAAAGTTTATTTTACCTCAAATTTATCATTGAGTTCCGAAACACTTAGCGATGATGAAGGTGCTTATAATCTGGCTAAATTTACATTAGTACTAGAAGCATTACATAAAATAAGAAAGAACGTTATTATAAAAAGTTATACAATATCAGATCCACATTATTCAGATATATTTGTCAAGAAACAAAAACATCCGCTTCTATTTAAACAATTTGCTACGGAACTTGTATGGCATGAGGATCTTTTCACTGATATATCAATTGAACCTTGGAAAGGGTTTAAAACACTACGTCAACGGATAAATACTATGATTAACGATTTGGATGAATTGAGAGATTATAGAAAACAAATAGAAGAAGTTTAATTTTGTTTCATAAAATTAATTAGAATTAACAAGGAGATTAACATGTTCCCTATTCATATCTTACTTCTTTTATTTAACCAGAAGATTGATGAACTACCATCTAAAGCAGAAGAAAGAGTACAAAAAGTAATCGTTTACATACTCTGTGTTTTCTTATTGATCGTTGCTGCATATTTTGCAACTCGGAGGTCCAACGACGGGACTAACTATATTATAATAGGTTGGATCTATTGGACTACTATGATACCTATCATTATTTCCATTGGATTTGCAATACGGGCAATATCTCAATCTCAAAGCAATGTACATCTAGCTGGAACTATTATGATTCGAGGTTTAATTCTATCTGTATTAATGCTTTCAGCATTCTTTTTAATTGATTCTCTTTATATTATTATATTTAAGAGTAGTTCTAACTAATTATGGAGAGAACAAAAAATGGAGAAAATAAAAGGTTTTATAATGATAAAAGAGGAAAAAATAGTGCTACAAGAAAGTGATTTGAAGCAAAGGCGTAGTTATTCGTATTCGGCTAAAATTTATGGATAGGTGATTCGTGATTCATCAACAAAAATAGAATGTGCAGCATAACAACCCGACATGGACTAAAGGGTAATTGGCAAGTTCTAAGTATAATAATGTAAAATATAGGATAACAGTGATGATTGATGTTAATTTAATTTTAAATATTGTTGGTAAAGAGGAAGCTATAGATGCATTCATTCATAGTATGCCTATATGGTCTATCTTTTCAGTGATAGCAATTATATGTTCTATTATCATATATTATAAAAGCGAAGATCCATATAATGTAGTTTTTCCGCTATTATGTATAGGTATTATGTCTTTAATGTTTTTAATTCCAATCTCTTTAGATAATATGGATAGAATAAATATTAAAGATTATGAAATATTATATTCTAAAATATCATCTGATATGCGAATTAAAAAGCTAGATAAAGAAAGTCTTGATGTACTAAATCGTTGCGCTTTGCCTGAAGGTCTTAAATATAAACAATATCCATCACGTTATAAAATTAATAAATGCGTTATTGAGACAGATATTAAAAAAAAGAAACAAAAGGAAAAAATAAACTTTATTCCATTTGAATAGTATATAGAATCGAATTAGTAGTTTTTACTAATATTCTTAAGTGAATAAATAAAGTATATTTGATATTTTAAAAATATAGCAATCAATGCTGTATAAATTGTAGAAGAATTCTGAGTCAGCTGGAGAAAACTCTTTATAACAGGCGCATTGTAATTCAATGCCTAATTCGGCCTCAATGAATTTTCTAACCATACAATTGTTTCCAGAGTATTATCATCTAGTTATAAAAAACAGAAATTAAAAAATCAGTTAAATAAAATGTCAAAAGCATTAATACAGATAGAATTAGACCAAAGATCAGAATAATGTCAACCAGATGTTCATTGCCTTTAAATTTTGCCTGTATTGCAAATCCAATGGAAATAATGATAGGTATCACAATAGTCCAATAGCTTAAGTTCATCAAGGTTACCTTTCTTAAATACTGGCTCAGAAATTTATGATTCTTCATATTCTTATAATTTATCAATTAATTGAAACAGAAAACTGTGTTTAATTTGTTTTCAATTTCTGCTAAACATTCCTGGTATTTGTCATACACTGAAGCAAATCTTTTCAATTCTGTTTAACGTTTAATGATGAAGCAATTACTTTACGTTCTCACACTGAATGTTATCTTTATTATTAACACCCATGCAGAACCCCGAACAGGACAAATCTGCCATGCGGATTCTGAATATGTCAGGTATAATTATCCTGGTCTTTGGGAGAAAGACAACCATGGAAATCTTATTTGTAACTATTGGCAATTTTTATCTGAAGCAGAAGTAGCTGAGTCATTAAGAGATTATGATGATGTTACAAATATTGAAATGAGTTGGAGTGAAATAGAAGAACACAATAATTATCAAGATGAGGACATTGAAGTAGAAATAGAAACTGAGGCAGACGATTTGGAGAACAGCTTTGAAACCATAGATGAAAATAAAAATCTGTAAAAGGTTAAAAGGCAAAGGGGAGAAGGGTAATTTTTCAAGGGCAAACCGCTCCACCGAAGTGGAGCGGCCTTACCCGAAAAGGTTGTTGAATGCTTGTGAAAAGGCTAAAAGGCCTAAAAGGCTTGCAACATTGATAGATTAGACAAAATCTGATATCAGAAAAACCATAGGTATACCATGTAGATTTTTTGCTTTTAGATATATAAAAAACTTGTTTTAATGAACTTCAGTCAAAATATTATATATTGGGTTACTTTATCTTTATGATCAGAAAATTTCTTAGTGTCCTCAAACTTAATATATTTAAAAATACATCTGATCTGCCTAATATTCTTGCAGAAACCTCAAGCATTCCCCCGGCATCCGCCGAAGGATGGTACCTGCCACAGACAGCTAAGATATTGTTGGATACACCTTTACGCCAACAATATCTCAAGACCATCTGGCAGAATGTTTCTATGTCACCTGAGATGTTTAAGAAATTATATCAAGAACCTATAAATAGATATTCTGAAATGGTGCAATTATTACCTGCGTCAGAATCTCATCATCATGCCCATGCTGGGGGAATGCTTGATCATGGTCTTGAGGTCATCGCTATTGCGACAAAACTCCGGCAGAATTATGTGCTGCCGCAAAATGCGGCACCGGAAGAACAGGCCAGACAAAGAGATGTCTGGACCGCAGTCATTATCTATGCTGCGTTATTACATGATATAGGCAAAGTTGCCGCAGATATTGAAATTCAGTTAAAAAACGATACCAGATGGTTTCCCTGGCAGGGTATACCGAAAGAAGCATATAAATTCCGTTACATAAAAGAACGGGATTACAACTTGCATCCGGTATTAGGCAGCCTGCTTGCACAATATCTTCTGCCAGAGGCCGCACTTAATTGGATTGCCCCTTTTAATCAAGCTTTTACTGCGTTTAATTATTTTATTGCGGGTCATACAGATAAAGCAGGCATACTCTCTGAAATTATTCAAAAAGCAGATCAAATCAGCGTTACTATGGCATTGGGAGGTGACCCGGCGAAATTAGCTGAAAAACCTCAGATATCATTTGCTAAGCAGCTACATATCGCTCTGTGCCATGTTATTCAGAATTTTAAGCTTAATGCCCCTAAAGGCGGTTGTGACGGATGGTTAACTAATGATGGTTTATGGTTAATGAGTAAAAGTACAGCAGATAATATCCGGGCTTATTTAATGTCACAAGGAGTCAGTGTCCCAAGCCAGAATGGGAAATTATTTGATGAGCTTCAGTCTTATAATTTAATTGAGAAAACTGAGCAGGGAATGGCTATCTGGAACGGAAGACCTATATCCAATATGGGGTGGGCTCCTGCTAAACCGTTTACGTTACTGAAGGTTTCGCCAGGTATTATCTGGGGAAATATAGAACAGCGTCCATCACTTTTTGATGGACGGCTGGAACTTGAAGATTCCCTATCTGCTATTAAATTAGGTGAAAGTACGGTCATACAGAATCCTGAACCAGTATCTGGGGAAATAGTCGGTGTACCGGAAACATATAAAAAGGATGCAGCCTTAGATTTTGTATTGGGTTTGTTTCCTGTTAATGAAAGTATTGAATCAGATTCAAATACTGAGATTGAAAATTGCATACAGGAAAAACGGGCAGTTTCTGATAAGCCAAAGAAAAAAGAAAAAGATAAAATGCAGTTAACAGGAGATAGTAGAGATATTATCAATGGAGAAAGATTTCTGCTTTGGTTAAAAGCAGGAATTATCAGTGGGAAGTTAAGTTACAACAGACCAAATGCAAAAGTCCATCTTGTTAAAAATCATCTGTTTCTTGTTACGCCCAGTATCTTTCAGTTATATTTAGGCGAAGCAGGAATCACAGATAAAAATCCTGGGAGCTCCTGCAGAAACGTTTCCAGAATTTAGGTATTCATAGACGACAAATCACTGAAAATGACAGCCGGAATATCTGGACATGTTTGATAGCTGGACCTAATAAGAAGTCTGTTCTGAATGGGTATCTGCTTGATAATCCACAACAGTTCTTCGGGGACAAACTGATTATTAATAATCAATGGTTAACTTTAGAAGGAAATATTGTATGACTTACAGACAATTAATTGAAAAATTTTTTTACATAAAAATCTCAGACCATCTACAGTTAGAAGTTATGAAAAAGTACTGACCTTATTTCTGAAGATGAACCTTCATCTATCTGCTTCGCCAGCTGCACTGACGGCTGAAGATGTAATCAGATGGAGAGAGGAAGTACTGAAGACGGCCAAGCCTATTACCTGGAATTCCTATCTGAGACATATGCGAAGTTTTTATAATTTTGCCATAGATAATGAATTAATTTCACTACACAAAAATCCTTTCCTTAAACTAACTTTACGTGAGGGCAAAGAGAAACGTAAGGTATTGTCAGATGAACAGATACAGGCACTGGAGCAATTATTATCCAATGATTACTTACTTCCTGATATTTTACGGCCTCGTTGGTTTATATTAGCATTGGTAAAAACTTTCAGATATACAGGAATACGAAGAAATCAGTTAATTCAGTTGAGAATTTGTGACATAGATTTATCCAATCGCATTATTAGTCTTCCGTCACATATTAATAAAAACCATAATTATCACGAAATTCCTATCTCAGATAAACTATTGCCATACTTGGAAAAACTAGTTCTTGAAATGAAGCGGCTTAAAAGAAAGGAACAAGACCAGCTATTTAACTTGAATGTGATATCTAGATATACAATGTACAGGGGGAGAGATATGACTATGGGGCAGGTTAACCATTTATTTCGTGTATTATCCAATTTGTTGGGATTTAAAGTATCTCCACATAGATTCAGACATACCATTGCGACACAGCTAATGAGAAATTTTGATAATTTATACAATGTAAAACAACTGTTGGGACACAGTGATCTCAAGGTTACATTGAGCTATGTGGAGTACAATACTGAGATGATCAGAGGTTGTGTCAATAGTTTATAAAAAATAATTAATATTTTCATTTTTTGTGTTTACAATAAGCTGAAAGTATGTAAAATAGCTCTTGCTGGATCTAGATCGTTGGTTAGTTTCTATCTTGATCTGGCAAGTTATTTTCAATTTCTGTGCTTAGAAGGTTAGCTGATTCAAAATCCGCCGCCCTTAAAAGCGTGTCGGTTCGAGTCCGACCCTAGGCACCAATAATAAGTGAACTTTTTGAATCTCTAAGTTAGCTTTTTATAATTGATAATCATCTTAATAGTATTAGGCCAGTGCTGATTCAGTATTCAAAATTTTGCTTATTCCATTTTACTATTCAATAGTAACTATCCATTACACTTCTCTATTTTATAGAAAATCCGCCAAACTGCTGTTATTAACACCGCACTTCGTAGACTGAAGTCTATACATTTACATATCTTTACACTTATGTATATTAATTTTTCATGTAGTTACTAGTAGAATACTTGAGTCCAACTCTGGGTTATCTCGTCAGATATGGAATGCAAATGATAACTTATTAGGCATTAAGTAATAAATCAAGTCAAATTTTGCAAACCCTACAAGTTGATTTTAAAAGGAATTCTAATGAATCGGATATTTAAAATTGTTTTCGACAAAAGAAAACAACAATGTGTAGTTGTGTCTGAGTTTGCTAATAATTATATTGGTCAAGCTGGCACTTCAAGAAATGTTCAAACTGAAAGTTTGGCTAATATAACAAAAGATGCTTCACTGGGAGCATTTAAAAAAATAGCATTAGTGACCGCGCTTTTTGCTACTTCTTTGCCGGCGTTGGCGAGTACAATCAAAGACAGCTCGGGCATGATTTGGGACTCAGGAAACGGTAAGTCGTATGAATTAACTATCGAAGGTGATGGTGATATTGAGGCAAAAATAACTGACAATGATGGTTCTGATAATGATGGAAAGAATGAATTTACTAAAAAAGAAAAGACATTAACACTATCTTTAAGCAGTGATATTAAAAATAAAATTAATTCAGCTATTAGTTCAGCCACTCAGATGAGCTCAGCAGCTTCAAGTGCCGCAAGCTCAGCAAGTTTAGCCGCCTCATCCGCATTATCAGCAGCAAGTTCAGCGACGATATCCAGCACTTCAGCTTCATCGGCAACAAATTCAGCTAGTGCAGCAAACAGTTCAGCTACAGCGGCAAGTAGTTCTGCGACCGCTGCTTCAACCTCAGCAAGTGCGGCAGATAGTTCAGCTTTATCAGCAACAAGTTCGGCGACCGTAGCAAATAGCTCAGCTACAGCAGCCTCGACCTCAGCGAGTGCAGCGGGTAGTTCGGCCATAGAGGCAAGTACTTCAGCTTCGTCTGCAGTAAGTTCGGCAACCTCAGCAAATAGTTCAGCACAAAGTGCGATCAGTTCGGCGACTTCAGCGGCAAGCTCCGCAACAGTTGCAACATCTTCGGCAACCGCGGCTTCAACGTCAGCGAGTGCGGCGGACAGTTCTGCGACAGCTGCGTCAACATCGGTCAGTGCGGCAGGTAGTTCAGCGACAGCAGCCTCAACATCGGCCAGTGCAGCAGGTAGTTCAGCGACAGCCGCGTCAACGTCAGCCAGTGCGGCGGATAGTTCTGCAACAGCTGCCTCAACTTCCGCCAGTGCGGCGGATAGTTCTGCAACGGCAGCCTCAACATCAGCTAGTGCGGCGGGTAGTTCAGCGACAGCAGCCTCAACGTCAGCGAGTGCTGCGGATAGCTCTGCGACGGCAGCATCAACTTCAGCAAGTGCTGCGGATAGTTCAGCGATAGTCGCCTCAACATCGGCTAGTGCGGCGGACAGTTCAGCAACGGCCGCGTCAACCTCAGCGAGTGCAGCAGATAGTTCAGCAACATCAGCGGCTTCTTCGGCCACCGCTGCTGCAAGTTCAGCTTCATCTGTTGCAAGTGCCGCTGAGGCGGTGAAAAGCTCAGGCATTAGCTCTGATAGTAAGGGTAATTTTGCTGCGGGTAAAGGGGCTAATTACGGCAGCAGTACTTCAAATAATACTGCTGTAGGGCAAAATGCAGCAGCTACCGGCGGTAATTCTTCCGCTTATGGTAATAATGCAACGGCGAGTGGTGTAAACAGTACTGCCATTGGTCAGAATGCGACTGCAACTGCCGATAATTCTGTTGCGCTCGGTCAAGGCTCGGTGGCGAATGAAGCCAATACTGTTTCTGTTGGTAGTGCGGGTAACGAACGTCGTATTACCAATGTTGCACCGGGAGTCAATGCGACAGATGCTGTTAATAAAGCTCAGTTAGATACTGTTGCGGACAGTGTATCTTCTGTTCGTAAAGAACTGTCCCGTACGGATAAGCATCTTCGTGCCGGTATTGCCGGAGCAACCGCTATCGCAAGTATGCCGCAAGTCACTAGACCGGGTGGTTCTATGATGGCTTTGGGTACCGGTAACTATAAAGGCGAGAGCGCAGTTGCTATCGGATACTCAAAAATGAGTGATGACGGCAAAGTTATTCTTAAATTAAACGGAAGTTCAAATACCCGAGGAGAATATAATGTCGGTGCGGGTATTGGTTATCAATGGTAATTGATGTTGTAGATTAAGAAAAATATCCCCTGTTTGCGAAGCAGGGGATATTTAATTTCGCTGTTGTTTTTCTTAATAGAAAGCTATTATAAAAAATAGTGGTACGCAGTAAAAACGCAAAAGGAATCTAATTAATGATAAAAAAGTATAGAATCGGTATTACTTTTAATTTAGAAACAAAAAATCCGGATATTTGGGCGAATGGTGTAAGTCAGAATATTATTTTTTTATATGATCTTTTTAAACATTCCGAAATTGTGGAAGATGTTATTTTAGTATCCTGGGGGCCGGAAAAACGTACTTCACCACCTGATGGCTTTATGTTGGACAGGGAAGATTTGCAGTTTGATTATATTGATAATGTCATTGATGAATTAGATGTGCTGATTGAAGGAACATTAATTATAGAACCACATCATGCTGAACGGATGAGAAAGCACGGCGGAAAGATTGTGGCTTATAAAATGGGCAACGATTTTATTATGGATCAGCAGGCAGTTGTCACAAATACTGACAAAACCGTTATGTTTAACGGTACGGTATTTGATAGCGTATGGATTACACCGCAATTTGAAAACAGCTGTTTCTCTTATTTTTCAATTATGTATCGCAGTCCCGCTTATATTGTGCCGGCTATTTGGGATTCTCGGTTCTGTGATAAAGTTATTAAACGTATCAAAGATGAACACAATATTACTTTTGGTTATAAAGCGAACCTTGATACAAATGAAAAAGCTCGTCGTGTTTCAACCTTTGAACCGAATATCTTTGTAGTAAAAACCTCATTTACGCCGATTTTAATTTGTGAACAGGCATATCGGCAGAACCCTGAAGCCTTGAAACATGTTTATATGTGTAATACCTATGATAAAAAAGATCATCCGGTATTTTTTAATTTTATTGGTCGCACGGAATTAGTAAAGAATCACATTATGACAGTTGAAGGTCGTTATCAAATGCCGGATTTCTTGTCTCGTTATACCGATATTGTATTAAGCCATCATTGGGAAAACGGATTAAATTATGCTTATAATGACGCACTATATGGTGGTTATCCATTGGTACATAATTCCACCTTTCTGCCAAAGGGAGTAGGGTATTATTATGATCAGTTTGATGCCTTTGAAGGAGCAAATGTATTACTTAATGTAATTGAAAATCATGATAAGCACCATGATGAATATGTAAAACGTGCTAATGAATATCTGGAATCATTACATCCGCTTAACCCCGTAAATATGTACAGATACGAGAAAGAAATTAAACGGTTATTTGAATAGTTTAGTTAACTAATAAGAAATTCTTTCTTGTTAGGTGTTTTTTATATTTTATTTTTATGAAGAAACTGATTTTAACTGCTTTGGATGATGATCATAAACTTTATTATGATTGTTTTATTCCTTTTATTTTGAGTTTAAAAGAAACGGATTTTACCGGTGATATCGGCATAATTTCTTATGGGCTTTCCGATAGCAAAGAAAAAATATTACGCGATCAAGGTATAAGAGTTTTCTCCGGCAGCTGTCATGTGCGTAATATTTTAGTGGATAGACATATTTCGGCATCCGATATTGCCGAACGGTATAAATATGATTTGGTGGCGATATATGATGCCGATATTTGGTTTCCGGAGCCAAAACTCACAATTTTTGAAACTCTAAAAAACAGCACCGCACTTTATTGTGCTTACGATATTTATCGTTGTACCTTTTTAACTAATTGTGTTGTGCCTGAAAGTATTGCTGAAATTAATCATAAAATAGATCAGGTTATAAAGCATAATCATGGTTATGTGTGGCAAGCCGGGTTAATTGCGGCTCATCAAACAGCTTGGATAAAATATCGGAACTATATATTAACAGAATTACAGTCTAATAAATTCAGACTTGATTATGGAATTGATTCGACTATTCTGAATCTTTATGCGCTAGCACAGGATGGAAATATAGAACATTTGCCGGAACGCTATAACTGTCTTCCGCCTTGGGGAATTATGATAGGCTTTGATGCCGGTGTTAACAGACATCGCCATTATCTGAACGGTGAATTAGTGGAAGGTATTCATGTAACACGTGCTCATCGTGAAACAGGTGAATTTTCTTATCTGAAATGGCATGAAGATCATTATTATAATAAAGCTAATTATTATCGTGATAAAGATTATCCTTATTATAATATTACCAGGGAAAGTTTAATATCCGCTCCTGATCGTATTTATTCGAAGCCGCCGAAGAAATTAACACTAGTTGACGCTCAGGCTAATGTTATGGCAATAAACTACGAAGGTGATAATACTTGTTTTGAAGTACAAGGAGATTCCAAGTTTACTTTGCAGAATTGTACATCTGGGGAAATAATATTATATTTCCATTGGCGATCCGTAATGAATTTTGAATTAATAAAAAATGTATATATCGTAAAAGATCATCGTATTTTTATTAAATATCATACTAATACCTATATTACATTAGCACCTATGGAAAGCGTTTCTTTTGTCACCTTAGAACCTGATGTCGCCTCAAAACGTATTTGCTGGTGTCTAGAATCAGTGAGAATTATCTAATCTAGAACAGATCAAACATAGAACCATGAATAAGTATTATCTAATTTCTTCCAATGATAATGCAGTGAAGGAATTTTATGCTCAACCCTGCGGCAATATTTTTACCCTCGTCCCGGGATTTGATGAGAATAGTCTTAATCTTACTTCAGTTGATATGCTCTTTAATATCACAAAAGCCGAACAAATATTGCAGAGATATATTACGCATCATGAAATAGCCAGAACGCTTTCCCATATCCTTTGTTGGAAAAGGATTGCAAATGACAATGATATTCAGGATCATGAATTTGCCGTTATTGCCGAGCCTCAGGTAAACCTGATTAATCATTTTTTAGAAGCTGTTGGAGATTATATAGGCCGAGAGGCTAATAATCATCCGTTTGACATTATCTTACTGCAACGGAAGTTAAGTTCGTCTGAGCAATTACATAAAAAAGGTGATAAGCCTATTACGATCCTGTTTCATAAAAAGCATTATTTCAACGATATAGGTGCCGCGCTTTATTTGATCCGAAAAAGTAGAATAAAAGAATTATTGAATTTATTAACGCATGAGAAACCGTTTTGGCTTGCGGATCATTTCAGTGAATTTTGTGATTATAAAAAAATGGCGCAAGCCAGTTTATTGATGGGGTGGGAAACTGCGGTGTCGAAAAACGTAGTTTTTTCTCCCGTAAGTAATCCTCGCTTTAGTATTATCGTTCCCGTATATAATGTTGATTATTATCTAAAACAATGCCTTGATAGTATTCTTATTCAGAATTATAAAAAATATGAAGTTATTTTAATTAATGACGGTTCCTATGATTTATCTCGTGATATTTGTGAAGAATATGCTAAGAAATATCCGCAGATTACGGTAATACATAAGCCGAATAGCGGCGTTTCGGAAAGCCGTAATTTCGGTATGAAAATCGCAAGAGGGGAATATATTATGTTCCTTGACAGCGATGATTACTGGAACGGTTCGGATATTTTGGAAAAATTATCTTTACTTATTGATGAAAAAGGCATGCCCGACTTAATTGTTAATGAGATGACGTCGGTTTATCCGGATGGAGAATTGGTTCTTCATACGATGCCAACCTCTGATTTGACCAGTGATTTTACTAAGGATTATCCTTTCTTGGTAGAATACGGCGCTTATCAGGGATTTGTCTGTACTAAGGTAATTAAACGATCTGTTATTGAGGAACATGGGATTTATTTTCCCTATGGTTTGAAATTTGAAGATATCAATTGGAGTTATAAGCTGGCGCGTTTTATTAAACGCTACGCTTATTACAGTAATGCGTTTGCCACCTATCGTCGGAATCGGAAAGAATCCATCACCAGTCAAGGTGCCAATTTTTCTACGGCAAGCGATCTGATAAAAATATTATATTTAACCATTGATGAGATTCAATGTGCGAAAAGGGATAATGCCGAGATTTATACTGCAATGAAAACCGCCTTGGGTGGTGCTTTCGAGTATCTTGAGAAATATTTTAATTTGATGACGGAAGAGGATAAACAGCGGCTTTTATCGGAAAAAGAAGCGTTATGCTCGTATTGGAAACAGTTTAACCAAGATTGTAAATAACGTTCGGTAAACAAAATAAAAGGGCTGTCATTAATCTGTTTTTCAAAAGCGGAGCGGCTTTTGGTATCGGATCATAAATGCCCTTTATGTGGCCGTAAAGTGCGGTCAGTTTCCGGCGATATTGAGTTGATGATAAAGATAATTTCTGTATCCCGCCAGCAGGGTTTTGTCTTCGCAGTCTTGCAGTTTGCCTTGGGTGAGGCGACGCATAGCGATGTTGGCCTGCATAAATTCGTCGGCCTCAAGTCCGGCAATTTCCATTAATAAACCGCCAAATAAGGCGAGATCCATAAATTCCTGTTGCGGCACATAGCCTGATAAATTGGTGCGTACGGCGGCTTGAGTGACATAATCGGGTTGGTCATAATCCCATTTTTTAGGGATATTCCGCCCCAGCATTTCCACTTGGTGATCGCCGAAATACCCCAGTACATAAGGCCTGTTTCGCGTCTGCATGAATTGGTTAAAATCTTCTATCGCGGCACTTAATTCCGCCATACGTTGAATGTAATCATTCAGGGCGCTGGTGGAAGCGCTGTTGAAGCCATTGTCTTTAAGCTGGAACTTATCTTCAACATCAGCTTTATAAGGCCCGTGTTCTTTCATGGTAAGGGTATAAACAAAAAGGGGCTTGTCGATGTGCTCTAATGACGGAATCCCTTGTTTCTGCAAGACTTTTTTTACATAAACCGCGAGCTCGGCACTAGGAATATCCCATAAATTAGTCGTAATGGCAGCGGGATAGCCGAGCTCTTGCGGTTGCAGAATCAAATCAAATCCCAGTGCTTCATAAGCCACATTGGCATTATAATTGCCTTTGGTGCAAGGCGTCAGTGCCACGCAATAATAGCCTTGTCGTTTGAGGCTTTTCAGCAGGCTGCATTGCAAATGGGGCGCCACGGAATAGAACACCGCATTGGACGAAGAACCGAAATCCGTAGCGGGTACGCCCGCCAGAAACGCAAATTCCGATTTCCATGTCGCGCCGCCGAAAGTATGTACCCGAAGCGGACTGTAATAAGCCGTGTCAGGTTGTTTTTCAAACATTTTTATGGGCGGCAAAGGGGCGGACTGAATATCAAAATAGTGCGGGTTCAGGGTTGATTCTAAAAGCCATACCACGATATCGGGCTTGTCCTCACGTTTGGCGTAAGGGGAGAGTGCGGCGGCTTTTTGCTGAAAATAGGCGCTATCGCCCTCAAATTGCGGCACCTTGAAAAACACGCCACGACAAGACATAGGAAGATTGAAAAACACATCGCCGTCATGCGGCAAAGAATCCAGCCATACTGACAGCACATGAGGATCTTTGGAATAATGCCACATTAGAGCAATGGTGAGCACAGTCAGCCCGGCTCCGATGAGGTGTGATGTCATGCCGAACGAAGCGACGTGTGACCAGCCAAACACTGCATAACCCAGTAAGCCCAGCAATCCCAGCACGGCAAACAGAGAGGCTTTATACTGCCACAAAGTGCTCCAGTTACGCCAGTCGAATGCCACAATAAAATCCGACATCAACAGCGGTTGCTTGTAATAATGAATTTTAAGACGATGAAACAACATCAGTACCACATACAGCACGGAAGCAAAATTAAGCGCCCGTTGCCATTGTCCCGTTAGGGCAAGCATCAGGGAAAAAAAGCACACAAATAAATTAATGGCGAAAAAATACGTCCAATGATAATGGGACTTAATGATAAAAATAAAAACAGCCAGGCTGAACAGTCCTAGCAAAATATATTCCATATTTAATTGTTCCTTGTGGTTGGAATAGGAGCACGGCGAGTAAAATAAATTTACAATCTACCGTGCTTGACTAAGTGCGGTGTTAAAAATCGATTTTTATCACGGTCTATTTAGTTAGAAAAATAAACCTACACCCCATTTAAGAATATCGAAGGAGAATTTACTTTGCTCCAAGCTATTGGCCTGGGCTTTACTTTCTTCCGTCATGGCGGTTTTATGTTCGCCTTTGAGCACGGCTAAATCATCGCGGGCTTTTTTCTGCAGAATGGTACACTGATCGCTGTCCAGTTCCTTTACTTCGACTTTATTTTTAAATTTGTTACGTTGATAAGTAATGAAATCCATGGATTTTTGATCTTTTTCAATAACTTTTACCATATCTTCGCCGATTAAATCTTCCAACGGATAAATGAATACATATTGTAAATAAATGTATTTATCTTCCTTGGTGAAATGTTCTTTCTGAATACGGGTCAGAGTCGGATAGATACATTTTTCCGCTTGTTCGCTCGCCGCTACCCATTTGAGCGCATCTGCATCGGAAAGTTGGTAGTCTGCATTGGCATATTCCGCCGGGATGGGGCTATCCTTGGCGGCACAAGCCGCGAGCAATAGGGCGGAAGTAAGTAAAACGGATTTTTTTATCATAGCGTTATCCTTAGGCTAGCGAATAAATAATGATTTATTCTATTGATACAAATTGAGCTGTCAATGAAAAACATACGGCGTGCAGTGCTGAAAAACTTAAGACTATGTAGCAATTGCACGGAATTGGTGTGAAATGTCCGCATATAGCAAAACTCGGCAAAACAGCACCGCACTTTAATGAAAGAATGGTTTACCACCATGAAATCCAGAAGAAATAAGACAATCCGCCTAATATGGCGATACAGGCAAGATTTAATATTAATCCTACCTTCACCATTTCCTGCTGTTTAATGTAACCCGTGGCGAAAACAATAGCATTCGGCGGCGTGGCGATCGGCAGCATAAAGGCACAGGAGGCACCGCAGGCAATAATTGCCGCGAGCGAAAGCGGCGGCAAGCCGAGGGATTTTGCCACACTGATAAAAATAGGCAGCATGAGGGCAGCACTTGCGGTGTTTGATGTAAATTCGGTGAGGAATACGATAAATGCCGTTAACAGGCAGGTCATAACCAGCCAGTGCCGGTTGCCGATATAATTGACGATAGTATCCGCCATGATTTTGCTGGCACCGGTATTTTTTAATACGATACTGAGTACCAGACCGCCGCCGAACAGCATTAATACTCCCCATTCGGTACGGTTTTGTATTTCGCTCCAGGTGGCGGTGTTGCAGATACAGAGCATAACCACTGCCGTCATGGCAATTACCGCATCAAAATTTCTGATACTTTGGCTAAGCCCTAGGTGTTCACGCAGGATAGGCTCAATAACGCTGCCGAACGTCAACAAAATTGCAGTAAGGAGAAAGATCACCAATGTGGCGAGGCGTTTACCGTTCATTGGAATGGTTTCAACTTCCGCTTCAAAAGGAATGTTGAAATTCGGACGCAGCACAATCCATAAAGCAAGCACCATAGAGATTAACAACAGAATCATAACGGGAATGCCGTAAGGCAGCCATTCCGAAAAAGTGATATGAATTTGTGACGCAAGCAGCGCGTTCGGTGCGGAACCTACCAAGGTGCCGATGCCACCGATACTGGAACTGAACGCGACGGCCAGCAAAACGAAAACATAAATATTACGATGCTGTTTGACATCAAGCTTATGCAGAGTGCCTAGAGCTAACGGCAGCATCATGGCGCAAACTGCCGTGTTGTTGATAAAAAGTGAAAGCAGGGCGGTGACTCCGATAAGGTAAAGCACGGTCAGTTTTAAATTGCCTTTGGCAAGACGGATAACGTAGCTTGCGATCCACAGATCGATTTTCTGAATATTGAGCACCGCGGCGATAACAAATCCTCCGAAGAACATAAAAATGATCGGTTCGGAGAAAGGAGCAAAGGCTTCTTTGGTGGAAAGCACGTTTAAACCGATGGCGAAAAGTGGCACCATTAAAGAAGTCACCGTAATATTAAATGCCTCGGTCAGCCATAGCACGCCCACGAAAACAAGCAATGCCAAACCCTTATTTTCCATCGGGTTGAACGGCAGACGGTTGATTAATAGAAAAAACAGCACGATATCGACGGCAAGTATAATGCCACCCCTGATCGGATTTTTAGTAGTACTAGACATAGAGAGTCCTCCGTTGTGTTTGCATATCGGAACCGCCGTTTCATCTGGGTGAAACTTATTCGGTCCGTTTTGACGATATCGCATTTTGGATAAATGTAAATAGCGATAAATAAAAATAATTAAAACCAGATAAATTTTAATATATTTTTATTTTTGTAATGGATAAAATCTAATTTCTGTTGGAATAACGATTATGTTTTAGATTTTATTTAATCTGTGACTGAAGCGGATTTATTGATGATTTATCGATTCATCTCTTAAAGTGCGGTGCTTTTTTCGGTAGAATATGAATTTATTTTTACACTTTATGAATTTTCCTCATGAAACCGATATTTCTTGAATTACGTCATCTGAAGACCCTGATTGCACTGAGAGAAACGGGCAGCGTCTCTTTGGCGGCTAAACGTGTTTATCTCACTCAATCGGCGCTTTCCCACCAATTAAAATTACTGGAAGAACAATATGGTTTGCCGTTGTTTGAACGCAAAAGTTCGCCGCTGCGTTTTACTGCGGCGGGTGAGCGCTTAATTCGTCTCGCCGAGGATATTTTGCCGAAAGTGGTAGCCGCGGAACGCGATCTTTTCCGCGTAAAGCAAGGTGAAGCGGGCGAATTGCGGATTGCGGTGGAATGTCATACCTGTTTCGACTGGCTGATGCCGGCAATGGACAGTTTCCGTCAGCATTGGCCCTTGGTGGAACTGGATATTGTGTCGGGTTTTCATACGGATACGGTAGGATTGCTGCTTACACATCGCGCCGACTGGGCGGTGGTGTCTGAAGTGGAAGAAACCGCCGGCGTCGTGCATAAACCGTTGTTTTCCTATGAAATGGTCGGTTTATGTGCGAAAGATCATCCATTGGCAGGTAAAGAAATCTGGAATGCGGAAGATTTCGCCGATCAAACCTGGATCACTTATCCCGTCCCGGACGATATGCTGGATTTATTGCGTCAGGTGTTGCGCCCGGCGGGTGTGAACCCTGTGCGCCGTACCAGCGAACTGACTATCGCCATCATTCAGCTGGTGGCGAGCAAACGCGGGATTGCCGCAATGCCGTTCTGGGCGGCCAAGCCCTATCTGGATCGCGGTTATGTGGTAGCCCGCAAAATCACGCAGCAGGGTCTGTACAGCAATCTTTATGCCGCATTCCGTGAAGAAGATGTGAATACGGCATATCTTGATGATTTCTATGAAACGGTAAAATCGCAAAGTTTTGCCACTTTACCGGGGCTTTCCATCTTAGATTAGTATTATTATGTCAGACGTTATTTCATCTCCGCATTCGATCCGTGATGCGGCAAAAGCGGCATTGCCTTACTCCGCTCCTATGATTGCAGGGTTTCTTTTCCTCGGCATTACCTACGGTATTTACATGAAAGCCTTAGGCTTCAGCGTTTGGTATCCATTGTTAATGGCGGCTTTGATTTACGCGGGTTCGGTTGAATTTATCGTGGCGGCGGCGTTAGTCGCTCCCTTTGCGCCCGCCGCGACTCTGCTGGTTTGTTTAATGGTCAGCGGACGGCAGGTTTTTTACGGCATTTCTATGCTGGAAAAATATGGGGCTCGGGTGGGCAAAAAACGCTGGTATCTTATTGCCTCTTTGGTGGATGAAGCCTTTTCGCTGAACTATATGGCGAGAGTGCCCGCTCATATTGATAAGGGCTGGTACTATCTGTTTGTCAGCCTGTATCTGCATATTTACTGGGTGCTGGGGGCGGTAGTGGGTAACCTGTTCGGCAATATTCTTCCCTTTGATCTGAAAGGCGTGGAATTCGGCATGATCGCTTTGTTTATTGTGATCTTTGCGGAAAACTGGTCGAAGGAAAAATCCCATGAGAGTTCGTTGCTCGGTCTGGGGATTGCATTTTTATGCCTTATTACGGTCGGCAAGGATAGCTTTCTGATTCCGACATTATTGTTCATCTGGGCGGCGTTAACCCTGCGACGGCCGAAATTAGGCACGAAATTGCGCCGAATTGAACAACAGTCCGCTTCATTATCCGAGGGAGAATCACAACAATGACGGTCACGCAGCATATTATTACCATTGCCATGGGCATTATCGGCGTGCATTGTTGCCGCGTGCTGCCGTTTCTGGTCTTTCCGCCGAATCGTCCGATTCCCGAATATATCCGTTATCTGGGCAAGGTGCTGCCGGCGGCGATGTTTGGTATGCTGGTGGTGTATTGTTATAAAAATGTGGATGTTTTCGCCGGATACCACGGTATCCCTGAATTTATCGCGGGGATCGTCACTCTTTATCTTCATCTGTGGAAGAGAAACATGTTTCTCTCGATATTTGTGGGCACGGCGTTGTATATGGTGCTGGTTCAGAAGATTTTTCTGTAAGTGCCGCCAAGCGCGGTGCTGAAAAACGCCATTTTTCGACACCGCACTTTAGGCATTACACCATGACGGTTAACGGATAATTTAAACATGAAAGCGATAAAATTTTTCACCGCGTTTGCGGCTTTGTTGCTGTCTGGCTGCTCGGCTCATCAGCCGACTATTGCGCTGGACCCGGGACATACGCCGCAGCAGGCGGGAGCGCTGGACGTGCGGGGAATATATGAAGTGGCTTATAATGATCGCTTCGCCGCGGAACTGGCACAATCACTCCGTCATGCCGGCTGGCATGTTATCCTGACCCGTCAGCCGGGGCAGGCTATCGGCTTACACCGGCGAGCCGAATTAGCCAATCAACTGAAAGCGAAGATATTTTTATCTATTCATCATGATTCCGCTCAGACGCGTTATCTGAAATCCGTCAGCTATCAGGGCAAACCGGCTTGGCAAACCGTTCGTCCGATTCAGGGTTCATCCCTGTATGTGTCGGGAAAAAATCCGCGATTCGGGCAATCTTTGGCGGTTGCCGAAAGTATCGGTAGGCAATTGAATTTTATCGGACGTCAGCCCGCGTTGCATCATAGCGAGCCGATTAACGGGGAAAACCGGCCGTTGCTTAATGCGGAATACGCGATTTATCAATACGATGATCTCGCGGTGCTACGCTTAACCCGAATGCCGGCGGTGTTGCTGGAAATGGGCGTTATTGTAGATCAGCGGGATGAGAATTTAATAGAAAATCCGATTTATCGTCAGAAAATGCTGCGCGCCATAGTGAACGGACTTGCGCCGTTTCAATAAAAACTCAAAAATTCAGCACCGCACTTTGCTTTCGTTTGTCGCGTTGTCGCTAAAAACGGCTTTTGATTTGTTATCCGATCCTTATGAATGAAAAACAAGGAAGGCGCGTTCGAAAGACCTTAGCTAAGCAATTCCAACAATGCCTGCACCGGATGTTTCAGCCGTTCGCCGTTCAAACGGTGAACCTGGCTGCGGCAGGAATAGCCGGTGGCGAGACAGAATGCCGGATTTTTCCCGTTTAATTTTGCTCGCCAGGAGACGTCAAAAATATCCTCTGACATTTGTCGGTTGCGCACTTCGTGGCCGAACACGCCCGCCATACCGCAGCAGCCGACATTTTCAATGTGCAGCCGCTGGCCGAATTTCGCAAAAATTTGCTGCCATTCCCGCGGGCTGTTCGGCATCGCGGTTGCTTCGGTGCAGTGAGGGAATAAATACCATGCGGAGGCGGCTTCGCCGTCGTTTCGCGGCGAAGTGCGGTGCTGAATTTTGGCGTTTTTTAACGCCGTTTGCAGGGTAGCGGAATCAAGTTGTCGTTTGAGCCATTCGTGCGCGGTGACGACATGAAAATGACCGCGTTCCGCTCCCAACACTTCCTTATATTCGTCGCGATAGGACAACACAATGGCGGGATCCACTCCCACCAGCGGCACGCCTAAACGTGATACGCGATTGAGCATTTCCGCCTGATTTCCGGCGGTTTTAGCAAATTGGCGCAAAAAGCCTTTAATATGCATAGCCTTGCCGTTCGGCTTGAACGGCAGCAGCACGGGTTCAAAGCCCAGTTTTTTACTGAGCGCCACGAAATCCGCCACCACTTTGGCATCATAATAGGAAGTGTAAGGGTCTTGCACCACCAGCAGCATATCGGCCTTTTCCGCGGCGGAGAGCTGTTCCAAACTTTCCAGCGATCTGCCCTGATAGCCGATTTCCACCAGCCGCGATTGCAGACTCGGCTCGGACAGCAGCGGTAAATCCGTCATGCCGAGGGCTTTTTCCACGGTTTTCTGTACTAATTTCGTTCTGATAAAGAAATTGAAAAATTTCGGCTGTTTCGCCATATAGGGTGCCGCCAGCTCTAAATTGGCGACCACGTAATCCTTTGCCGGGCGTAAATAGCGGCTGTGGTAAAAATAAAAGAATTTGGCGCGGAAGTCCGCCACGTCGATTTTTATCGGACATTGGCTGGCACAGGCTTTACAGGCAAGGCAGCTATCCATTGCCGCTTTGACTTCGTGGCTGAAATCATATTCTTTCTTTTTATTGAATTGGTTACGAATTTTGCCGACGAGATCGGACAATTTGATTTCCGCCGTTCTGAAATTCAACTGTTCGGGCGTGACGTTTTCGTTCGCCATTAGCCGCAACCATTCCCGCACCATGCCCGCCCGACCTTTCGGAGAGAAGACACGGTTGCGGCTGACCTTCATGGACGGGCACATGGTACTGTGTACGTCAAAGTTAAAGCATAACCCGTTGCCGTTACAGTTCATCGCTCCGGTGTATTCTTCGCGCATGGCGATAGGAATTTGCCTATCCTGATCGGCGCGCATCGGCGACAGAATGGAGTAGAGTTCCTGCTCACTGTTTAAGGCGGTGCAGATTTTGCCCGGGTTTAAGCGGTTGTGCGGATCGAACAAAAATTTAATATAGCGTAATTCCCGCCATAATTCGGGCGTGAAGAATTTTTCCCCGTAGTAGGAACGCATACCTTTGCCGTGTTCTCCCCAGATTAAACCGCCATATTTGCGGGTGAGTGCCGCCACGCTGTCGGAGATCTGTTTGAACAATTTGACCTGTTCTCTATCGGTGAGATCCAACGCTGGGCGGACGTGCAGTACGCCGGCATCCACATGACCGAACATGCCGTACTGTAGATGATGGCTGTCTAACAGAGCACGGAATTCCGTGATGTAATCCGCCAGATTTTCCGGCGGCACACAGGTGTCTTCCACAAAAGGAATCGGCTTGGCGGCTCCTTTCGCGTTGCCGAGTAGCCCCACCGCTTTTTTGCGCATGGCATAAATGCGTTCAATAGACGGTAGATCGGTACAGAGCTGATAGCCGATGATATTGTCCTGCCGGGCGGCAATTTTTTCCTCCAGGCTGGCACAAAGAGCGTTCACCTGTTTATCAATTAAAGCCTTATTGTTGCCGGCGAATTCAACGATATTCAGCCCTAAAATCGGGTTTTGCTCATCTTCCGTCAGTAATTCTTTGACCGAATGCCAGATAATATCCTCTTTGGCAAGATTCAACACCTTGGAATCCACCGTTTCCACCGAGAGGGCGTTGGCTTTCACCATGAACGGCGCATTGCGCAGGGCGGCATCAAAGGAGTCGTACTTAATGTTAATGAGCGTGCGGATTTGCGGAATCGGCGTGAGATCGAGGGTTGCCTCGCAGATAAATGCCAGCGAGCCTTCGGAGCCGGTCAGAATGCGGGTGAGATTGAATTCGCTTTCATCCTGATTGAACACGTTTTTTAAATCATAACCGGTCAGAAAACGATTCAGTTGCGGCAGATCCTGTAAAATTTGCCGGCGTTTTTCTTTACAGCGATGAAAAACTTCGCTATGCAATCGTTTGCTTTCCGGGCTTAAATTTAATGCGTCGATATCCTGCAAAACTCGTTCTGACGACACCGCACTTGTATCAATTATTTCACCGTTTATCAACACCGCCCGCAGGCCTAGCACATGGTCGGATGTTTTGCCGTATTGCAGCGACCCCTGACCCGAGGCATCCGTATTGATCATCCCGCCGAGAGTTGCCCGGTTGCTGGTGGACAGTTCCGGGGCAAAAAAGAGCCCGTGCGGTTTAAGAAAGCGGTTGAGCTGATCTTTAACTACGCCGGCTTGCACGCGCACCCAACGCTGTTCGACGTTCAGTTCTAAAATGCCGGTCATATGGCGGGAAAGATCCACAATAATATTATTGTTAATGGACTGACCGTTGGTGCCTGTGCCGCCACCGCGCGGCGTGAAGGTGAGGGATTGGTATTTTTCCCGCTGAGCCAGTTTGGTCAGGCGTATTACGTCTGCGACTGATTTAGGAAAGAGTAATGCCTGAGGCAACTGCTGATAAACGCTGTTATCGGTGGCGAGGCTTAAACGATCCGCATAATTGGAGGCAATGTCGCCTTCAAAATGCTGGGTTCGGAGATCGTTCAGATAATCGGAAACCAAGGGAAGAAGTCGGGGAATATCTTTCAAACGGGGTAGCATGGTAATCACTCTTATAAACAAAAATTGAATTAATTTATTATAGGATCTAAATAGATGTATTTAGAAAATCTTTAGCTTAAATTTGTAAAAATTTCAATGCATGAGCCTGTAAACAAATGTAAATTTATCAGGAAAAGAGATGAAAAAGAATATTTTTATAGCGGAAAAGTTTGCTTTTTAAAACTAAAATTAGGATAATTAATATCCATTCTTGAGCTTTAATAGTTGAAGAAAAGAGTTTTGAATAGCATTTTATTCAAAACCTGACAATTATCGTCACAATTTATTGTGATGAAATTGTGTAATAAGAATTCTATGTACTGTCTTTGGATAGCGGCTTTAATTCTTATTCAATGTTTTTTCATTATGATAATTAAGAGGATAACGCAATGAAAAAAACTGCAATCGCATTAGCAGTTGCTGGTTTAGCAGCAGCTTCAATCGCACAGGCAGCACCACAAGAAAATACTTTCTATGCCGGTGCCCGTGTGGGTTGGTCAACAGCTCGTGATGGTATTAGTCACGTTCGTGAGAATATTCCTAACGCAGTATCAACTAATAAGAACAGTGGTCAAACCACTTACGGTGTGTTTGGCGGTTACCAAATTCTTAACCAAAATAACTTTGGTTTAGCAGCTGAATTAGGCTATGACTACTACGGTGGCGCTAAATGGGGCCTAAAAGATGCTAAAAAAGCAAAATTCACTAACCACGGTGTGAATTTAAGCATCAAACCAAGCTATGATTTGGGTAGTTTAACTCCCGCACTAGAAGGTTTGGATGTTTATACTCGTTTTGGTGCGGCTTTAGTTCGTTCTGATTATAAAGGCTACGGTGCTTCGTCAGACGTTCGCGCCCACTCATTAAAAGTATCTCCGTTAGTAGCGGCCGGTTTAGAATACGCTATTCCCGGTTTCACCGATTTAGCGGCACGTGTTGAATATCAATACTTACACGGCGTTGGTCGTGATAACAAAATCGCAGAAGACGCGGATTTCACTCCGGACATTCACAGCGTGACATTTGGTCTGTCTTACCGTTTCGGTCAGGGCGCGGTTCCGGCACCTGCTCCTGAAGTGGTAAATAAAACCTTTACTTTAAACAGTGATGTAACTTTCGCATTCAATAAAGCAACTTTAAGACCTGAAGCGGCAAATACTCTGGATGGCGTTTATAGTGAAATCACTCAGGTACAAAATCCGTCAATAGCCGTTGCCGGCTATGCTGACCGTATCGGTAAAGATGCGGCGAATCTGAAACTTTCCCAACATCGTGCCGAAACGGTAGCTAACTATTTAGTTTCTAAAGGTGTTGATCAGAATACGATTTCTGCAACAGGTTATGGCGAAGCTAATCCTGTAACAGGTAATACTTGTGACTCGGTTAAAGGCCGTAAAGCATTAATTGCCTGCTTGGCACCGGACCGTCGTGTAGAAGTTTCCGTACAAGGTAGCAAAGCAGTAACCATGTAATTTATGACATAGTTTATTTCGAAAGCCTGGATGAAAATCCAGGCTTTTTTGTAGCTTTAAGGATTCAGCTATAATGTTAATAAATAGTTGTGTTAAGTTAAAATAAGGTTAAAAAATAATCAAAAACCAGTTTAATTGTCTAAAAAATAGACAAAAAAAGGAAAATATGTTTGATTTTCTGTATTGATGAATAGATAATACGCACACTTTTGAAAGGTTCTTCATATGAAGAAATGGATTTGTCAAAAGGTTAGGTTAGGCAAATTTACCACCTAACGTGTATTCTGAGATACTGTATCGATAAAAAAGTTCATTTTTTATTTTGATAGGGGTAGAATACAAGACATTCAGACTCAGGTATGAGCTGAAGATATTCTTAATACAAGATGATAGATATAAGAGGATCATCAAAATGAAAAAAACTGCAATCGCATTAGCAGTAGCAGGCTTAACAGCAGCTACAATCGCTCAAGCAGCACCACAAGAAAATACTTTCTATGCGGGTGCTCGTGTGGGTTGGGCAACAACTCGTGACGGTATTGATCATGTTAAACAAGAACTCAACGCCACGGAATCTAAGAAAAACCAAGCCACTTACGGTGTATTCGGCGGCTATCAAATCCTTAACCAAAATAACTTCGGCTTGGCTGCTGAATTAGGTTATGACTATTATGGCGGTGCTAAATGGACTGTTCCAAATGCGAAACAAGCTAAATTCACTAACCACGGTTTAAATTTAAGCTTGAAACCAAGCTATGATTTAGGCGGTTTAACTTCTGCATTAGAAGGTTTAGATGTTTATGCTCGTGTTGGTGCAGCTTTAGTTCGTACTGACTATAAAGGTTATGATGCGGTAGGTTCTGCCGATGTTCGTGCCCACTCATTAAAAGTGTCTCCGGTAGTAGCAGCAGGTTTGGAATACGCTATTCCTGGTTTCACCGATTTAGCCGCACGTGTTGAATATCAATGGTTACATGGCGTTGGTCGTGATAACAAAATCGCAGAAGATGCCGATTTCACTCCGGATATTCACAGTGTAACATTCGGTTTGTCTTACCGTTTCGGTCAGGGTTCTGCTCCGGCACCGGCTCCTGAAGTTGTAAGCAAAACTTTCACTTTAAACAGTGATGTGACTTTCGGATTCAATAAATCAAACTTGAAACCTGAAGCTTCTTCTACCTTAGATGGCGTTTACAGCGAAATCGCTCAAGTACAAAACCCATCAGTAGCAGTTTCCGGTTATGCTGACCGTATCGGTAAACAAGCCGCAAACTTAAAACTTTCACAACGTCGTGCAGAAACAGTAGCTAACTACTTAGTTTCTAAAGGTGTTTCACAAAATGCAATCACTGCAACCGGTTACGGTAGTGCAAACCCTGTAACAGGTAACACTTGTGACGCGGTTAAAGGCCGCAAAGCATTAATCGCTTGCTTGGCACCGGATCGTCGTGTAGAAGTTTCCGTACAAGGTACTAAATAATTGTTGGTAATTGATCAGCAATAGTTTTGATAAAGACCTAAACTTTTTGGTTTAGGTCTTTTGTTTATATTTATGGGCGAAAATATTTATTGAGGAAGAAAAATGAAAAAGTGGCTCTTGATTATCATTATTGCAGTTATTGCCGGGGGAACGCTGATACCCAGCTATAATGGCTTGGTGCAGGCGGAAGAAGAAATTGATTCGGTATGGGCAAACGTAGAATCACAATATCAACGCCGTGCGGATTTAATTCCGAATCTGGTGAATACGGTGAAAGGTCAGGCGAATTTTGAAAAAGAAACCCTGACCGGCGTGGTTGAGGCTCGTGCTAAAGCGACGCAAACCAAAATTGACCCGACCAATATGACGCAAGAACAACTTACCCAATTTCAACAAAATCAGGATGCCGTCGGTTCGGCTTTATCCCGATTGTTGGTTACGGTGGAAAAATATCCTGATCTAAAAACCCATGAAGGCTTTATGAATTTGCAGGCTCAACTGGAAGGTACGGAGAATCGCATCAATGTTGCTCGTAATAAATTCAATGAAGCGGCGAAAGTGTACAATCAAAAGATTCGCCAATTCCCGACTAAATTGGCGGCATTGATTTTCGGCTTTAAGGATAAACCGTACTTTAAATCCGTTTCCGGTTCAGAAAATGCCCCGACAGTGAGCTTTGAATAATCTTGCGGGCACGAAGATGGAGATAACCGTGCCTTTTCAGTTTTAGCGATAAATAATATGTCACTATTTTCAAGAATTCCCGTGGATAAAAAGCGTATTGAAGCTGCCATTACGGCATTGGAGCGGCAAAGCTCCGCCGAATTACGCGTTTATATTGAACGGAAAATCCCCAGAACGGATCAGCCGTTAACCGGTTTGCAGCGGGCTTTACAGGTCTTTAGTCAGCTGGAAATGGAAAAAACGCAGGCTCGTAACGGCGTATTGATTTATCTGGCTTATCAGGATCATCAATGTTCGATTATCGGTGATTGCGGCATTGATCAATTTGTCAGTGCACAGTTTTGGCAAACCCAGTGTGATGATATGATCCGTGAATTTAAACAGAAAAAATTCACCGAAGGTATTTGTCTTGCCATTGCACGGATCGGCAAAGAATTGGCGTTACATTTTCCGGTTCGGTCTGATGATCAGAACGAGTTGTCGAATGAGGTGATCATTAATGATTAAAAGGTTGATCCGTTTAGGGCAAAGTGCGGTGCTGTTTTTGGCAGTTTTTTGGCTTGTTTCCGTTTATGCGGTTGCCGCGAGTTTTCCCGCCGCACCTCAGCCGTTTCGTTATGTGAATGATTACACCAAAACGCTGAACGAAAATGATCGTCAGTATCTGGAAAATAAGCTGATAACCTACGGCAAGGAAACCAGTTCTCAAATAGCGGTGGTGATTGTGCCTACCACGGCTGAATACGATATTGCTTCCTATGCCTTTGAATTGGGCGATAAATGGGGCATTGGCCGCAAGCAGCTCAATAACGGCGTGTTGATGCTGATCGCCAAGAATGATCGTAAAGTTTTTATCGCTACCGGGCAAGGTCTGGAAGGCGCGCTGCCCGACGCGTTTTTATCGCAGGTGATTCGACAGGTGGTGCTGCCGAATTTTAAGCGCGATCAATATGCTCAGGGAATTAACCAAGCGTTAGATGATATTATTGCGGCAAGTAAAGGCGAATATGCGCCTCAGGCGGTGTCTGATGAAAACAGCTGGCAGGATTTTATTCCTTTCATCATGGTAGTGGTGTTTATTCTGTTCGTTATATTTGGTGAATTAAATGTGCGAAATAAACCTTACATCAGCCCGACCAATAATCACCAACTGGAGCAGGAGATTCTGCGTTCGGCACGCCGTCGCGGCAATGGGATTGGCTATGGTACGACTATCGGCGGTTTGGGCGGTTCCCGCGGTACCGGATCCGGCGGTGGCTTTGGTGGTGGTTTCGGCGGAGGCGGTTTTGGCGGCGGCGGTGCCGGCGGGAGCTGGTAATCCGATAAATTTTGTCGGACATATTGGAGTGTCGTGCGTCTCGTGTTAAAATCCCCGCACTTTTTACCATTAATGATTTATTTTAAGGAACAGCATGGAAACGTTAGATAAAATCAAAAAACAAATTGCCGAGAATCCCATTTTGATTTATATGAAAGGATCGCCTAAATTACCGGCCTGCGGCTTTTCCGCCCGTGCGGCCGAAGCGTTGATTAATTGTGGGGTGCCGTTCGGATATGTTGACATTCTGCAGCACGCCGATGTGCGTGCAGAGTTGCCGGCTTATGCCAACTGGCCGACCTTTCCGCAATTATGGGTGGAGGGGGAGCTGATCGGTGGCTGTGATATCGTATTGGAAATGTATCAGAGCGGCGAGCTGCAAACTCTGTTAAAAGAGGTGGCCGCAAGACATCAGCAAGCTTAACCTGTTTTCACATAACCCGCTTAAGAGCGGGTTATTTTTATGAAGGAATTAGGCGGTATAAAAAAATCAATTTTTCAGCACCGCACTTTATTTCGAGTAAGCTCAGGGCGTTAGCCAAGGGCCGCAAACGCCTCGTCCGCCGCCGCCAGGGTGCGTTCGATATCCTGTTCGCTATGGGCAAGCGACATAAAGCCCGCCTCAAACGCCGAAGGAGCGAGATAAATACCTTGTTCCAGCATGCTGTGGAAAAAGTGTCTGAATCTTTCCGTATCGCAGGACATCACATCCCGATAGCTGGTCACCGTTGGGAGATCGGTAAAGAACAGGCCGAACATGCCGCCCACATAGTTCACCACGAACGGAATGTTGTGTTTGTCAGCCAGAGATTTTAATCCGAGGGCGAGTTTTTCCGTTAAAGCGGCAAGATGCTGCTCATTACCGTCTTTCTTCAGTTCGTTCAGGCAGGCTAAACCTGCCGCCATAGCAATCGGATTGCCCGATAAGGTGCCCGCCTGGTAAACCGGACCGGCCGGGGCGATAAATTGCATAATTTCTTTTTTACCACCGAAAGCCCCTACAGGCATACCGCCGCCGATAACCTTACCTAAGCAGGTTAAATCCGGCGTTACGCCATAATAGGCTTGCGCGCCGCCTAATGCCACGCGGAATCCGGTCATGACTTCATCAATAATAAATATTGCGCCATATTGATCGCATAGCTTACGCAAACCCTGTAAGAAATTGTTTTGTGGCGGCACGCAGTTCATATTGCCCGCGACAGGTTCTACAATAATACAGGCAATCTCATCGGGATATTGTTCAAATGCCTGTTCGACGGAAGATAAATCGTTATAAATGCAAGTGAGGGTGTGTTTGGCGAAATCCGCCGGCACGCCCGGTGAGTTAGGTTGACCGAGGGTTAATGCCCCTGAACCCGCTTTCACCAGCAAGGAATCGGCATGACCGTGATAACAGCCTTCAAACTTGATAATTTTATCGCGATGAGTATAGCCGCGAGCCAGACGAATGGCGGACATGGTCGCTTCCGTGCCGGAACTGACCATACGCACCATTTCAATGGAAGGAATCAGCCGGCAGACTAATTCGGCCAATTCGATTTCAAGCGGAGTCGGAGCGCCGAAACTCAGACCATTTTCTGCGGTTTTCAGCACCGCACTTAGAATGGCAGGGTGGTTATGCCCTAAAATCATCGGTCCCCAGGAACCCACATAATCAATATATTGCTTGCCGTCGCTGTCAAAAATATAGGCCCCCTTGGCCTTTTCGATGAAAACCGGCGTACCGCCCACGCCTTTAAATGCACGCACGGGAGAATTTACTCCGCCGGGAATTACCTGTTGGGCGCGGGAGAAAAGATGTTCGGAATTGTTCATTATGGTATCCTCTAATAAATTTGAACCGTATCGCGCTAATTGTACTAATTTTTTAGGCTTTTCAAAAAAAATTTATGTACTGATTTGGCTTTATGATAAGATTTGCAAATCTTTTTCCCGTGTTTAAGCATAAGAAGGCATCAATTTAATGTTAGTGGTTAGTCTGATCGCAACCTTTGCCGTCGCATTTTTGACCATTGTGCTGTCAAAACCTGTTGCCGTTAAAGTCGGTTTGGTGGACAAACCCAATTACCGCAAACGTCACCAGGGAGCCATTCCGCTGCTCGGCGGTATTTCATTATTTATGGGGAATCTCTGCTTCTATCTGTTGCAATGGGATTCCACCCGCTTGCCGTATCTTTATCTTTTCTGTGTGTTTGTGCTGCTGGTGGTGGGGCTGATAGACGATCGTTTTGATATTAGCGCCGCGTTGCGTGCCGGTATTCAGGCTATTCTCGCCGTGCTGATGATCCATTACGGCCATTTATCCCTGGAACATCTCGGTCAGATTTTCGGCCCGTTTAAAATGACGCTCGGTCCGATTGGTTTTGTTATTACGGTATTTTTAACCATCGCGGTGATTAACGCCTTTAATATGATCGACGGTATTGACGGCCTGCTCGGCGGCTTATCCAGCGTGGGCTTTGCCGCTCTCGGTATTTTAATGCTGCTGGACGGTCAGACCGATCTCGCCCTTTGGTGCTTTGCCTTAATCGTGGCGTTGATTCCCTACGAAATGTTTAATCTCACCGTGTTCGGCAAGGAAAAGAAAATCTTTATGGGTGACAGCGGCAGTACGCTGATTGGCTTCACCATGATTTGGATTCTGTTGCTCAGCACACAGGGCAAAGGGCATCCGATGAATCCGGTCACTGCGTTATGGATTATCGCCATTCCGTTGATTGATATGGTTGCCGTGATTTATCGCCGCCTGCGCAAGGGCAAAAGCCCGTTCAAACCCGATCGTTTACATGTACATCATTTAATGGTGCGGGCCGGGTTGACTTCTCGTCAGGCATTTCTGGTGATAACCCTGTTTTCGGCCTGCTGCGCCGGCTTCGGTATTCTGGGCGAAGTGTATTATATTAATGAATGGATTATGTTTATTTTATTCATCGGGTTATTTTTCCTTTATTTATATTCTATTACTAAAGCGTGGAAAGTAACTCGTCTTATTCGTCGTATGAGACGCCGTGCCCAGCGGCGTTTAGGACGTAAAGTTGATTAGGAATGGTTTATGTCGCAAACAACAATTTCAGGTTCAAAATTCGCTGCCGTTTTCGTCGCGGCCACATTACTGTTCGGCGGAGCGGGTTTCGCCGGTAGCCTTATGGTGCCGCCGAAATGGCAGTCGGACAGCTTAATTGAAGCACCTACCAGTGCGGAACTGGGCAATTATTATTCGCTGTTTTCAACCTATCATTTAGTGGCGGAAACTAAGCCGCAAGACAGTGTGAATAACAGCGTTTATGTCGGTTTCCGAAAATTGGCTGCTTCTTATGATCTGGCCAAAGCGTTTTGGCAGGCAACGGAGTATTACAAACAAAAAAGCACTGATGATGAACAGCACGATAATGCCTTGCTGGATGAATTAACTAAAACCATTCAGGTATCCGAACAGAACGGCAAAACCCGCATTTCACTTACTCTGGATAATCCTAAACGGGCTTATGAATTACTGGGCAGCTATATGGATTATGTGAATAATGCGAATAAAAGAGCCGTGTATGAAGAGCTGATTTTGCAGTGGAAAACCTTGTTTAATCAGGTAAAAACAGCGTCCGAAGTGAATCTGGCCGCGTCGGGGCAGCAGAATTGGCAGGGTAAGCTTGCTATGATGAAAACAGTGCAGCCGCTGGATGATAAGCTGCAAAGCTTCCATTTTCTGAAAAAACCGACTGTCGCCGTGCAAGCCTCTCATGATCGTTTAACCTACACCGCTGTCGGTGCCGGTGTAGGCGCCGTACTAGGGTTAATTCTAGGATTTTTCTTCGGCCGCAAAAGGTGGAAGCATAAATAAAATTTTATGCACAATCGCTGCCCGTTCTGGGGCTGTGGACAAACTATCAATGTAAGGGCGTATTACATACGCCTTTGGTATTAAATAGATATTGTCAACAATCGGATACTCACCTTGTCGGAGCCCTTCCTTAATGTTACAAGGGCCTCGGCTTTTGCATGTCGGTAAAACTGCGGTGCTGAAAGCGCAGCAATCGCATACAGCCCGCCTTTTGGTTTGAAGTATTAGCTCAGCCGTCCGTTCTCAATTTCAATTACCTGATCACAGATTGCCATGGTAGATTTACGATGGCTGACGAGCATAATCAATTTTTCCGCTTTAACGTTCAGCAAGGCTTTGAGAATCATCGCTTCATTCAGACTGTCGAGGTTGCTGGTCGGTTCGTCTAACAGAATTATCGGCGCATCACACAGGAACGCCGGCGATACCGATCCGCTGTTTTTCACCGTCGGAAAGATTGCTGCCGAGCTCGTTGATTTTTGTTTCATAACCGTCCGGCAGGCTCATAATAAAATCATGAATATTGGCTTTCTGCGCCGCGGTAATCACCTCTTGCCGGCTTGCCTGACGATTTGCCATCAGAATGTTTTCATAAAGCGTTTCATTGAAAATATAGGTTTGCTGCGTGATGTAAGCCATATTTTTACGCAGGCTGGCGGTATTAATTTGCTCAAGTGCGGTGTCGTTAATGCGAATTTTGCCCGTCTGCGGATCAAAAAACCGCATGATCAGCTTGAGCAGGGTACTTTTGCCGCTGCCGCTGCGTCCGTGGATGCCGAGAATCTGTCCTTTACGCAGGATTAAATTGATATTGCTGAGAATTTGCTCCGCACCGTACGCAAAGCCGAGATTTTCCACTTGAATGCTGTCAATGGCGCTGAGATTTTTACCGGTGGTAACATCTTTGATATTGGGTTCTTCCGCCAGCAGACCGAGTACCCGTTCGCCGGAGGCCAGGGTTTGCAGCATATTGTTGGACAGATTGCTCAAAGCAATCACGGGGCCGTAGCTTGACATCAGCAGAATCACCGCGATCAACAAACCGTCGAAATGAATTTGCCCCTGATAATACAGCCATAAGCCCGTCAGCAGTATCACAATATTGAAGAAAGACACGGCAATTTCGGTGTAGGAACGTACCTTGCCTTCCTGTTGTTTGATCAGCAGAAACGCTTGGTCTATAGCGTGGCTGCGGCGGTGGATTTCATCCAGACGCTGTTGCTCATTGCTGAAGAGTTGTACTTCTTTCATCCCGCGGATACTGTCGAGAAAATAGTCATTCATTTCTCCCACCAACTCACGGTAACGGCGACCGTCCTCGCGTGCCATCCGGGTGGTGATAATCGGTAAAATCACGCCGATGGTAAGGTACGCCGCCAGCGCCACCAGCACAAACCAGGCGGAAATATGCCCGAATACCACCAGCAAAATGGCGGAGGTCAGAAAGGCGATGACGATCGGTGCAATGGTATGAGCATAAAACACTTCCAGCAGTTCGATATCGTTGGTGACCAGCGAAAGCAGCTGCCCGGCCTGTTTATCCTGCAATTTAACAAACGCCAGTTTACGCAATGCCCCGAACACTTTGTCGCGCAGCAATGCCAATAATTTAAAGGCAATATAATGACCGGACATTTGTTCCAGATAGCGCAGAATACCACGCGCGACCGCCAGTATCAGCAACATGGTGAGGATTTGACCGAGGGTTAAGTGAGTGTCAAAGCCGAGCAGATTGGCTAATCCCATGGCACCCAGCACCATAATAAAAATGGCGGCAAGAAAACCGAGCGTTCCCATGATGACGGTAAAAGACATAATATGGGCAAGCGGCGTGACCAGCTTTAACAAATGCCACATGACTACAAAGCCGTTCTTACGCATGGTGAACCTCCCCGGTTGCTTTTTCCGAACGTATGTTTTCCAATTCACGTTGTTGATTGAACATTTCGGCATAAACGCCGTTTTTCGCTATTAATGCGTGATGGGTGCCTTGCTCCGCCAATTCACCGGCTTGCAGTACATAGATTTGATCGGCATTGACCGCATTGGCCAGGCGATGCGAAATCATCACAATGGTTTTATGTTGTTTCAAACGCTGAATAAGGGCGAGGATGATTTCTTCGCTTTCCACATCAATATTACTGGTGGCTTCGTCAAAAATGTAGAGGTCAGCATTGTGCAGCAATGCCCGGGCAAGGGCCAAACGCTGAATCTGCCCGCCCGACAGATTCGTGCCGCGGCTTAATAACGACATATCCAGACCGCCGTTTTCACGTACGAAATCGGCCAGATTGACCTGCTCCAGCACGGCATAAATCCGCTCGTCGGTCGCCGAGCCGTCGCCCATCAGCATATTTTCCCGCAGGCTGCCCTTAAATACATAACTGCTGTGACTGACTAAGGAAATATGTCGGTAGAGCGAAGCGCGGTGCGTTTTCGCCGAGTTTTGTCCGTTGAACAGAATTTCGCCTTGCTGCGGCAGGTAAAATCCCATCAGCAGTGAAACCAAAGTGGATTTGCCACAGCCGCTTTTGCCGACAAACACGGTAAGCTGTTGCGGCTGAATCGTGAGGGTTAAATCACGAATCGCGGTTTTTTCCGCATTGTAAGCGAATTGCAGCCGCTTGATTTCCACCGTGACAGTATGTTCGTCATTGGTTGGAAACGGCTGCTCGCCAAGGCTTTCGGTAATCGGTGTATCCAACAGTGTGAAGATTTTGTCGGAAGCCGCTTTACCGTTCATCGCCACGTGGAAAAACGAACCAAGCAACCGCAGCGGAATAAAGAATTCGGATGACAGCAGAATAAACAGAATGACGCCGAAAATGGTTAATGAATCGTTCTGATATTGCAGCAGTGAGGTCAGAATGCCCACCGCCGCGCCGCCATAGGCGAGCAAATCCATTATTGACACGGAATTGAGCTGCATGGTCAGCACTTTCATGGTGATTTTGCGAAAATGTTCCGCCTCGACATCCATGGCTTTGGCTTTGAACTCGTCATCCCGATAGATTTTTAAGGTAATCAACCCTTGCAGATTGTCGAGAAAGCTGCTGCCGAGACCTACGTAAATCGACCAATATTTTGCCAGCAGTTTTTTAGCGATTTTATTTACCGCGATGATCGACATCGGAATCAACGGCACACATACCAATAACACCAGCGAGGTCGGCAGATTAACGAACATTAAACAGATAAACAGAGTTAACGGCGCAAGCAGGCTGTAAAATAGCTGTGGCAGGTAGCGGCCAAAGTATATTTCGATTTGTTCCACGCCCTCGGAGGCGATTTGAATCAAGGAGGAAGTGGATTGCTGATTTACTTGATTTAACGGCATGGCAGACAGTTTTTGATAAATCAGCGTGCGCAGATGATGTTTCACCTGTGTGCTGGCATGATAGGATGCCTGCACGGATTTTCTGCCCGCGTAGGCGCGCAGCCCGAGAGCGAGCAGCAAAACTCCGAAATACAGCACCGCACTTGGCGGGGTAAGGCTGTGGTCAAAGGCTTGCTCCAGACAAAGAGCGAAGAACACCGCGCTGATAATGCCGCCGAGCAGAGCGATCCAGTTCCAAAACACAGTAACTTTAATCCATTTTTTACTGTCCGGCACAGTGTTAATAAGACGTTTGTCGATCATCATAGCTTATATTATTCCTTAACGATATTACTTCCGGCCATTTTATCTTCGTCGGTTTTAATCCAAAAGAAAAAGACCAGATATTTCACGATCAGTACCGCGATAATAATGCTCTTGCCGATCACCGACGGGGTAAAATAAAAGCCGATAAGTAACATAATCGTAGCTACGGTTAGAATGGTACGTTTGGCTTTTTTGCTTAAGGAACGGTTTTCTTTAAAATTTTTCAGATGCTTATTGTAAATTTCCGTTTGCAGAAACCAATTATGCAGCCGATCGGAACTTTTGGCGAAAAAGAAAAGAGTCAGTAATAGAAACGGCGTACCGGGCAGCATTGGTAAAATGATCCCTGCAATACCTAATGCGAGAAAAAAGAAACCTAATAAGGCATAAATCAATTTCATTCAAAAATCCTATCGAAAAGAAAATAGTTCTCAATTATGTCTGAATTTTTAGATTTTTCAACCTTGATTTTGTAAAATACCCCCCAACCTATCAGAGATACGTTTTTAAAATATCAGCCAAAAGGAATATTAAGGAACATTTATGTCGAATCCGTTGCTTGAAAATAATTTACTTCCTCCGTTCAGCAGAATCGAACCGCAGCACGTGCAGCCCGCTATCGAACAGCTTATCCGTGAATGCCGTGACACCACGGAAAATCTACTCAAACAATCTCACTTTACTTGGGAAAATTTCTGTCAGCCGCTTTCAGATGTGAATGATCGTTTAAGCCGTGCGTGGTCGCCGGTTTCCCATTTAAATTCGGTGAAAAACAGCGCCGAGCTGCGCGAAGCCTATCAAGCCTGTTTGCCGCTGCTGTCCGAATACGGCACTTGGGTGGGGCAGCATCAAGGGCTGTACAATGCCTATGTACAGCTAAAAAATAGCGCGGAATTTGCCGATTACAGCGTGGCGCAGAAGAAAGCCATTGAAAACGGCTTGCGCGATTTTGAATTATCGGGAATTTCCCTGCCGTCGGAACAGCAGAAACGTTACGGTGAAATTGTGGCGCGTTTATCCGAATTGAGCTCGCAATTCAGCAACAACGTGTTGGATGCCACAATGGGCTGGGATAAAGTGATTGAAGATGAATCACAATTGCAAGGTTTGCCGGACAGTGCGCTGCAGGCGGCGAAAGCTTCGGCCCAAAGCAAGGGATTGAAGGGCTATCGCTTCACCCTTGAATTTCCAAGCTATCTTCCCGTATTGACTTATTGTGAAAACCGTGAGCTGCGGGAGGAAATGTATCGGGCCTTCGTAACCCGGGCATCGGATCAAGGCCCGAATGCAGGCAAATGGGATAACAGCGGCGTGATGGAAGAAATTCTGACTCTACGGGTGGAATTAGCCGAATTACTCGGTTTTGAGCATTACACTGATCTTTCGCTTGCCACCAAAATGGCGGAAAATCCGCAACAGGTGCTGGATTTCCTAGATAACCTCGCCGCCCGTTCCAAACCGCAGGGAAAACGGGAATTGGCGGAGCTGCAGGAATTCTGCAAAACTCAATTTAATCTCACCGCGCTTGAGCCTTGGGACATTACCTTTTACAGCGAAAAGCAAAAACAGGCGTTATATGCCGTCAATGATGAGGAATTGCGTCCTTATTTCCCTGAGCAACGGGTGCTGGCGGGCTTATTTGAATTGGTAAAACGCATTTTCAATATCCGTGTGGTTGAACGTTTTGAGGTGGAAACCTACCATAAAGATGTGCGGTTTTTTGATTTAATTGATGAAACCGACGAAGTACGGGGCAGTTTCTATCTGGATTTATATGCCCGTGAGCATAAACGCGGCGGAGCATGGATGGACGACTGTATCAGCAGAAAACGCAAAGCGGACGGTTCGTTGCAAAAACCGGTGGCGTATATTACCTGTAATTTTAACGCCCCGATCGGCGATAAACCCGCGTTATTCACTCACGACGAAGTCACTACCTTATTCCACGAGTTTGGTCACGGCACTCATCATATGCTGACTAAAATTGATGTAGGCGATGTATCGGGTATTAACGGCGTGCCTTGGGACGCGGTGGAATTGCCGAGCCAGTTTATGGAAAACTGGTGCTGGGAAGAAGAGGCGCTGGCGTTTATTTCCGGTCATTACCAAACGGGCGAACCGCTGCCGAAAGACAAACTGAGCCGGTTAATCAAGGCAAAAAATTTCCAGGCCGCCATGTTTGTGCTGCGCCAGCTTGAATTCGGCATTTTCGATTTTCGCTTGCATCACAGCTATCAACCCGGTAAAGCGAACCAAATTCTGGATACGTTAAACGCCGTAAAAGAACAGGTCGCCGTGATTAAAGGCGTGGATTGGGCAAGAACACCACACAGTTTCAGTCATATTTTCGCGGGAGGCTATGCCGCGGGCTATTACAGCTATTTATGGGCGGAAGTGCTTTCCGCCGATGCCTTCTCACGCTTTGAAGAAGAGGGTATTTTCAATCCGGTCACAGGCAAATCCTACCTTGACGAAATCCTCACCCGCGGCGGTTCGGAAGAACCTATGGTTCTCTTTGAACGCTTCCGCGGCCGCAAACCGACCTTGGACGCGTTACTGCGGCATAAAGGCATCACAGGATAAAATTAAAAAACTCCCATTTTCAACACCGCACTTTGAAGCTGAGATCTCAAAGTGCGGTGTTGTTTTCGGTTGATTTTTGTTCCGTATTTATGATAGTTTTGCATTGAATCCGGATAGATGAGGAGCATGATATGAATTCCATAGATTTGTTATTAGCTGAAGAAATCAATAGAAAAAATCTCAATGAAGAGTATCCGTTTAGTAAAGAAGAACAAAAATGGATGGCTCAGTCTATGGCAGAATTTTATGAATTACTCGAAAAAAATGAGGTGGAACATCTGAAAATGGGAGATTGACTGTGTATTCGGTTTATTTTGCCAATTTGAATCTAAAAGAGTTTACTCGTGTTTATTTAGATGCGGATGAACATAATCAGCTTTTTAATGTTCTGTCTTGTACTCCTAAGATTAGGCCTTATTGGGGTAATTTAAAACAACGTTATATTATTCAACATAAGATATATTTTTTATATGAAGTAGATGATGTGAATCAATTAGTTTTAATTTTAGGCGTTAAATTTAATAATGACAGAAAAACATTTAATTTTGCCAGGACACCGACACAAATTAAAACAATCAAAAAGTGGATTCAAAATAAGTTAGAGAAAAAATATTAAAATCAACACCGCACTTTGAAGCCGAGATCTCAAAGTGCGGTGTTGTTTTCGGGTGTTTTTTATGTGTTCTTTCCAAACACCTTCATTATCGGCAAAATTATTGCACAAGCGATAACCCCGACAATAATGCCCACCGCAAAGTTAGCCATAAACATCAGGTTTTCATTGATATGCAACCCTTCGATAAAATGATGAACCACAGGCAAATAATGTACAAAAATGCCACCACCCACGAGGAACATTGCGATAGTACCGATAAAGGAAAGCGCTTTCATGAACCACGGCATAATGAAAATTAAGAATTGTCCCGATTTCTGAGCAAGAATGTTGGGCCTTTGCATCAGCCAGAGTCCGATATCATCCAGCTTCACGATTAATGCCACCAAGCCGTAAACAAAAAGGGTGATACCCACACCGACGGCACAAAGGGAAAGGATTTTAGTCAGCGGTTCCGCTTGTTCCAATGCGCCGAGAGCAATGATAATAATTTCGGCGGAGAGAATAAAATCGGTGCGGATCGCGCCTTTGATTTTGTCCCGTTCGCTTGCAGCCGTTTTATTTTTATCCGTTTCATCATGAAGTTTAAAAACAATGTGATGCAAAAGCTTTTCCATGCCTTCAAAACAAAGGTAGCTGCCTCCGATGATCAATAGCACGGTAATTAACGGCGGAAAATACACGGAAAGTAATAACGCGAGGGGAACTAAAACGGCTTTGTTGATTAACGAGCCTTTTGCCACCGCCCACACAATGGGCAGTTCCCGTTCCGCCCGCACGTCTTTGCCGCTTACTTGATCAGCATTTAACGCTAGATCGTCGCTGAGGACGCCAACGGTTTTTTTCGCCGCGGTTTTGGTCATCAGGGCGACATCGTCTAACACGGAGGCGATGTCGTCGAGTAAAGTGAAAAGAGAACTAAATGCCATAAATGTTCCTTAAATCTCGTTCGGAAGGAATTTCATCAAGTTCCCCCCTTGTGAGAAACAGGAGGGAAGTCGGAAAGTTATTGGTCTCGGTTTTCCCGCTTTGTTTTTTGCAATTTTTCATAAGCCGCCAGCAATTTTTGGTGAGCGGTGAATTTTTGCAGACGTTCATTGTCGGCAGGCAAATCGTAGAACGGATTACCGCCTTGTACGGCTTGCCACGCTGTTGCCACGGTATCTTTACCGTACATTTTGTCAAAGACCGTACGATATTGGGCGGGATCACGGTTTTTATCCAGGAATAGTTCGATGCTTTGGATTAAACAACGGTAATAATTGGCACGCGCGGGAGTGAATACGGAACCGTTCATATTATATGTCCAGTTTGCCCAGTCTAGCGCGTGTTCCAGTTCTCCCAGAGCAAGGTAAAGCATGGATTTCAATTCGCCTATGCGCAGGGTCGTCCAGCCCGATTCCGGCGGTGGAACGATACCGATAAATTCACGTACGCGGATTGCATCATCAATGCCTTGTTCGTCCAGTTCTTCCAGCAATTCTTCATAGGTATCGGCCGCGTGATGGAAATGCGGCAGATCCAACAGAATTTCCCGCCAATCCATACCCATATTGTTATTGGCATAGATAAGATCATCCACAGGATAAATATCCGACATGCCCGGCACGATAATGCGGCAGGCATATACGCCTAAATGGTTGTAATCCATGATGTAAACTTCTTTGCCTTCCGCTTGGAAAATTGACATAAGATTGTCGTATTCCTCGTGGGTGGTGCCGGAAAAATCCCAATCGGCGAAGGCAAAATCGGCTTCGTCTTTGAACAGATCCCAGGAGATCAGGCCGCTGGAGTCAATAAAGTGTGTTTCTAGATTGGCGTGATCAGCGACATCATCGTTATTGAAGGATGGCGGGCTGAATACATCAAGATCCTTAAGGCTGCGCCCTTGCAGTAATTCGGTGACGGTGCGTTCCAATGCCACCTGAAAATTCGGATGAGCACCGAAAGAAGCAAAGCAAGTGCCGTTATCCGGATTCAATAAAACTACGCAAATCACCGGATATTTGCCGCCCAGAGAGGCGTCATAAGCCAAAATCGGGAAGCCTTCCGCTTCTAATTTTGCAACGGAAGCCTGAATGTTTGGGTAACGCGCCATCACCTCCGCCGGAATCAGCGGCAGACTGATTGCCTCGGCGATAATTCTGTTTTTCACAAAGCGTTCAAATATTTCCGATAAGCCTTGCACACGCGCTTCATATCGGGTGTTGCCGGCAGACATGCCGTTTGACACATAAAGATTCGCGATAATGCTTTGCGGAATATAAACCGTTTGTTGATCCGATTGACGGATATAAGGCAGCGCCACAATGCCGCGCCGATAATTACCCGATTGTAAATCTACCAGTAATTCGGGCGTGAGCTCCTGATTCGGGTCGAAATAATTCCACAGAAAATCGTCCAGAATACCTGTCGGCAGCAAGCCGTCATCTTCAATAGGAAACCATTTTTCATTGGGATAATGCACAAAATCGCCGTTAGCGATGTCTTGCCCGAGATAATAATCCGAAAAGAAATAGTTGGTGGAAAGACGTTCGAAGTATTCGCCCAGGGCGGAGGCGAGCGCGGCTTTTTTGCTGCCGCCCTTACCGTTGGCAAAACATTGCGGACAGTCTTTGTCACGCACATGCACCGACCATACGTTCGGCACGGGATTGAGCCAGGAGGTTTCTTCGATATTAAAACCCAGCGCGATGAGTTTTTGTCGGAATTCGGCAATACTGTCTTCCAACGCGGCATCTTTGCCCGGGATAAAGGTTTGTTCTGTCATGTTATTCTCATATTAATAAAAATAGTCAAGCATAATAGAGAAGAATGGCGTACGGAGCAAGTTTATTTATCAGGCGGCGGCGTTGCGTCGGAACAAATGCTAATCGTGCATTTGTTTGAACGCGCCCACCGGATTAAAACTCGGCGGAGGGTTAAATCTCACTTTTCCCGTGTTGAGAAGCGGCGAATAGGTTCGTTTTTGTGCCACAATAAGGCTGAGCGGAGAAAAACAGCGGTGGCTGCCGACAGTCAGATTTTTGTGTTCCAGAATCTCAAAATGCAGCAGTTCCAGCCAGTCGATAATCCGCCACGGTGTAAAGGTACGAAACGGCAGTTTGGGCGCATTGGCACGGTTTAGGCTGCGTTTAAAAATCAGCGGGCTGAACGGCGTAAACAATGAAATAAATAAATAGCCGTCATCGGTGATCACACGATCCACTTCACGTACCAGCTGGTGCGGATCGGCGACAAAATTCAGACTGTTGATTAATAAACAGGCGTCGATGGATTGCTGCACAAAAGGCAAGGCTTCGGGAGTGGCGCGAAGCAGTGAAGTCGTTGGCCGCTCTTCTGACGAGCCATAAAGTGCGGTGCTGTTTTTCGGCGTTTTCGGCATCAGGATTATCTGATGGCGTAAGGGGAGATCCATTACAATCTCGCCGCTCAACCCGCCGATTTTGAGAATCTGATAGCCTAAAATTTGCGGAAACCATTTTTCTAAATGGCGTTGAATTGCGTTACAATATGCTTTGCCCTGTTGGATTTGCCGCCAGCTGCTCGGCAGTTCCATTGTTTGCGAACTTTTTGCATGCCATTTCATAAGGAAACCACCATGTTTACGATTATTCCAGCTCTGAACGATAATTATATTTGGCTTTATGCGCAGGTCAATGCCCCCGTTTTAATTATCGACATTCCTGAAACTACGCGATTATTGCCTTTTTTGCAACAGCATAATCCGGCGGTGGAAGCGGTGCTGCTTACCCATAAGCATGCGGATCATGTGGCGGGCGTAGCGGAATTTCGCCGGCATTATCCTGACGTGCCCGTGTTCGGCCCTGATGAAACCAAGGAGCTCGGGGCAACTCATATTGTGAATGAAGGGGAAATCAATCTGCCTCATTACCGTATTCAGGTGCTGCCGACGGGCGGACATACGGCAAATCATGTCAGCTATTTGACGGACGGTCATTTATTTTGCGGCGATACCTTGTTTTCCGCCGGCTGTGGCCGCGTGTTCAGCGGCGATTATGCACAAATGTTCGCCTCCCTGCAACGTATCAACGCGCTGCCGGCCGAAACGCTGATCTGCCCGGGGCATGAGTACACCTTGAGTAATCTTGCCTTTGCTCAATCGTTGCAGCCGATGAATCAGCAGCTTGCCGAATATACTCGCCGAGTGCAGGCGCTACGCGCGCAAAATCGCCCCAGTGTTCCGACCACGCTGGCATTGGAGCGACAAATTAATCCGTTTTTACAGGCTAAAACTCTGGCAGAATTTATTCGCCTGAGACAGGCGAAAGATAAAGCGTAGAGACTATATTCTCAGCAAGACCAATATGCAAAACTCAGCTTTTCAGCACCGCGCTTTGTTTCTACCTAATTTATCCGCTCTGGTGACGGAATGAGGATATTCCGCAATCGTGCCGTTATACAAATAACCCCCGATGATTAATCGGGGGACGGAGAGGGCAAAGTGCGGTGCTGTTTTTTGGAGTTTTTAATTTTTCGCTTGAACCGGCGGCAGTCCGTTTAACATGCGGTTCGCATTTTCCGTGCTGAGATCATAGTTATAGTATTTTTTGTAGAAAGCCTGTGCCTTGGCCGCTATATCCACGTCTTTGAAGAGATCGGGGTGAAACGTTTTGGCTGCCCACAAAATTTGCAGTGCTTCTTCCGCGCTGTATCGATCCCATGGGAAAGTGCCGAGCGGGTTAACAAACACTTTGCCGTTTTTTACCGCGTTAAGGCTTGCCCAGAGCGGATCGGCTTTGAGTTTTTCAATGCCTTTGTCGGCGCCGAAACCGCCGATAATAATGATATCGGGATTGGCCTTGATGACATCTTCCATGGTGACTTCCACCAAATTGGCCTGATCGGATAAAGCGTTTTTGCCGCCCGCGAAGCTTACCCATTCGCCGATCATGGATTTTCCGCCGTCAATTCTCAGCAAATTATTGCCGTTGGAAATATGGATTACGGTCGGTTTTTGTTCGGCCGGCACGTTTTTTAAACGTTCCGCCACGAATGCCATATTGCCTTCCAGCTCTTTGATATATTCTTCGGCGATTTGCGGTGCGTTGTCGCCGATGACCTCAGCCGTAATGCGCACTGTGTTTTTCAAACCGGCGAAATTCTGAAAGCTGGCCAAAACGCCTTTCAAACCGGCTTGTTCCACTTCCTTCAGCATGGCCGGGCTGGAAAGCAGCACGGCGTCAGGTTTTTGTCCCAGCAGGGATTCTAGCTGTACGCTCTGTCCGTTGGTAAGCGCCGGCACGTTGGCGATATTGGGATAGACTTCTTTAAACCAGGGATTGTTACTGACCACGCTTACCGTGCCGACCAATTTATCGGCGCCGCCGAGCAGCAGAACGATTTGATTGTTGGCCGGCCATAAATCCGCAATACGATTGACCTGATCAGGCAATTCGATTTGATTGCCGCGCACATCCTGCACGGTTTTCGCCGTGACGAGAGGTGAACCGAGGACTGTCGCGAGTAAAAGTGCGGTGCTGAGTTTGAGAGTTTTTAACATATGGATTTCCTTCTATAATTTATCCGACTGCAACCTTGTCACAATCGGTTAAGCATGCTTGAGCGGCTTTGCTGCCGCTCTTTAAACAGTTATAAAACGACCAAATTATGCGTAACTTTACAGAGTGTACAAAGAGACTGAAACACGATTAAATCTGTTTAATGCCGCAAATCCGTCGTCCGAGTTCATTCACATAAACCAATTTCAGTTCAGTCTGGTAGAGGGCGTTGAGATTGGCTTCGGTGATAATCTCATCGGCGCGGCCGACCTCTAATTTGCCGCGGCTGTTGAGTATCGCCACCTTGCTGTGAGGCAGTTTGCTGTACAGCAACATCGGGTGATCGGGATTATGCGTGGTCATGATGATGGAGAAATGCTGCTCCGACAACTCTTTAATCAGCGTCAGGGTTTTGAATACATTGCCGTAATCAAGGGCGGAAGTGGGTTCGTCAAACAAAATCAATTCGGGCTGCTGTACCAGAATTTTGGCAATATTCACCAGCTGCTTCTGCCCGCCGCTCAGGTGCATATAAATGCGCCGGTTGAGCTCCGCGATGCCCAGTTTCTCCAATGCCTGCTCCACCGCCTGATAGTCCGCTTTTTGCGGTTTGCCGAAAATGCCCACATGGGCGGCCCGTCCTAATACCACATAATCCCGCACTTCATATTGATAGGTTTCCGGTGATTGCTGCGAAACGTAAGCGATTTGTTTGGCAATGTCCTGTGGCGAGAGGGTTTGCAGGTTGCGGCCGTTGAGCAGAATTTCCCCGCTTTTCGGCTTTAATAAACCGGCAATACAGTTAAGCAAAGTGGATTTACCCCGCCCGTTGCCGCCGAGGATGGTGAGCAAATCGCCCTTATCCAGCTGTAAATCAATGTCGTTGAGCAGCGGATTTTCGTTATGTTGAAAATAAAGGTTTTTAATTGTTAACATTTAATTTGCCACCTTCTGTTTCACCAGAATCCAGGCAAAGAACGGCGCCCCGATAAAGCCGGTGAGGATTCCGAGCGGTACTTCCTGAATATAAATATTGCGGGCGAGGGTATCGATGACCAGCAGGAAAATCGCGCCGATTAAGCCCGCCAGCGGCAAGGTGCGTAAATTGTTATCGCCCACCATCATGCGGGCCAGATGGGGAATAATCAGCCCGATCCAGCCGATAGTGCCGCTTAAGCATACGGCGGCGGCTGTGAGCAGAGTAGAGGCGGCCACCATAATGTTGCGTTCCAGACGGATATTGGCACCGATCAGCCGAGCTTCGCGATCGCCGAGGGAAAGCACGTTAATCCGCCACCGCATAATGAACAGCACGCCGATGGTTAAAAAGATGACGGGAGAAAGGGAAAGCAGGGTCGTCATATCCACGCGGGTCAGACTGCCCATCTGCCAGTAAACGATATCGGCGAGCTCGCTTTCGGGGTCGGCGACATATTTAATCAGTCCTAAAATCGCTCCCGAAAAACCGCCCACAATAATGCCCGACAGCACCAGAATAATGGTGGAATCACGCCGTACCAAACGAGGCAGGGTCATAGTGAGGCTGACGGCGGCAATGCCGCCGATAAAGGCAACCGCCTGCAAACCGAACACGCCCATTCCCATTAAAATAGCGATCGCCGCGCCGAGGCTGGCCCCGCTGGATACGCCGAGCAAATCCGGTGAAACCAACGGATTACGGAAAATGCCTTGATAGGTGACACCGGCGATTGCCAAGGCGGCCCCGATCAGAATAGCGGCCAGCATACGCGGCAAGCGGAGATTAAAAATAATATTATTTTGTACATCATTACCGTTTTCCAGCAAAAGGGTGTGAATGACCTCCTGCGGAGCAATATAAAACCGCCCGACGGATAAAGCCGACAGGGCGGCGATAACGAGAAGGATTATTAAGGCAATCAATCCGAAGGAATATTTGGACATCTGATTTTCTCCATAAAAACTTACGCAGTATAAGACTTTTTATAATGTAAAGAAAAGAAAATAGAATCGTTACAGCTCCTTTTATTGCGGTAAATCAAAATGCATACCTATATCTGTTTATTTTGCATTTTCATTATGAAATAAAATTTACAACGAAAATTTTTTGTCCTAAACTTTTCGCGCATTTAACGATTTATTTAGTGAAGTGAATCGCTATTTTATTTTTATTTATTCACTAATTTATTCATCGTATTTTACCTAATCACCTAAGGAGTGATTATGAACGAAACCAAATTTTTTACTCCTAAATTAAGTTTAATTACCCTGGCTCTTTTCTCCGTCTTCTCCGTCGGCAGTTATGCGGTGGAAAGTCTGGACACCATCAATGTTTCGGCTGCGGATGAAGTTACCGAATCGGAGCAAACGCTCGGCAAATCCGTGATTTCCGCCAAAGAATTATCAAAAGCTCCGGTTGTGAACGATGTCTCGGAAGTGCTGCGTTTGCAACCCGGTTTGAGTTATGATTCGGGTTCCGCCAACGGCCAGTACGGCAATAAGCGCCAAATCGATATCCGTAACATGGGGCCGGACAACACCCTGATTTTAATTGACGGCAAGCCCGCCACTTCCCGTAATGCCTCCCGTTATGGGCGTAACGGGGCCCGTAATACCAACGGCGATACCCAATGGGTACCGGTGGATGAAATCGAATCTATCGAGGTCATCCGCGGTACTGAGGCGGCCCGTTACGGTTCCGGCGCTATGGGCGGTGTGGTCAACATCAGAACCAAACCTGTCACCGAAAAATTACGCGGCAGCCTGAGTTATTCTCTGAACGTGCCTGAAAGCAGCCGTTTCGGTACCACTAACAAGGCAACATTTGATTTAAGCGGTTCGATTGTTAAAGATGTATTAGGTTTCCGTTTATACGGCAGCTGGCAGAAAACCAGAGCGGATGTGCCTAATTTAAACCAGAATGCGGACGGCACGTGGACTTACGCCGGCCGTGAGGGTACCCGTAACAAGGATATCGGCGGTCGTTTAGCCTGGAATATTACACCGAATCAAACCCTGACTTTAGATGCCAGCTACAGCCGTCATGGCAATATTTATACGGGTGACAGCGAAAGCAATAGCGCCAATGCCAGCGAAGTGTCCTTGGCGAATCAGAAAGCTGAAACTACACGTATTTACCGCCAGGTCTATTCTTTAACGCACGAAGGTAAATGGTCTTGGGGTTCCAATAAAACCTATGTGATGTATGACAAAACCATTAACAGCCACCTGCCGGTTTATCTGGGCTTCAGTAATGAAGGTCATTTAACCGGCACCGGTTTAAATTTTGTCAGCAGCAAACTAGATAATTTCCGTTTTAATAATGAACTGACGATTCCGTTCCGTTGGCATGCGGATCATGTTGTTACCGTCGGTATGGAATATGTACACAGCCGTTTAAGCGATCCATCTTCCATGAATTATTCCACCGGTGCCGGTACCAATTTTAATCTCGGCACACTTCCTTGGTTAACCGGGGAAGGCATTACCAGCACCAATGAAGCGGGAGTGTTCGTAGAAGACGCGATTAACTTCGGTCAAGGCACGGTGGTGACGCCGATGCTGCGTTTTGACTGGCATTCCGTTTCGGGTCCGAACTGGTCGCCAAGCTTAAATATCAGCCATGATATTAACGAACACTGGATGATCAAAGGCGGCTTGGCACGAGCCTATAAAGCGCCGAACCTCTATCAGATTAACCCGAATTACGTACTGGCGAACCGTCAGAACAACTGCCCGGTCAACGGTCTGTCATTGGCTGATGTGGGATCCTGCTATACGGTAGGTAACCCGAATTTAAAACCTGAAACCAGTTTCAACAAAGAAATCGGCTTTGAATACCATAATGACGGTTATAAATTCGGTTTAACCTATTTCCACAATGCCTATCGCAATAAGATTGAAGCGGAAACCGATGTGTTAACCCAGGTATATAATCCCGATCATGCCAAAGCGAGAGTAACAAATCAGTACACCAGCGTTTATCAATGGGGTAACGTTTCCCGCGCCACGGTACAAGGGATTGAAAGCTTCTTAAATCTGCCGTTAATCGCCGATAAGCTGAATTTCAATACCAATTTCACTTACTTCATTGAAAGTAAGAATAAGGAAACGGGCAACCCGTTGAATTATTCGCCGAAATATACTCTCAGCAATACGCTGAACTGGCAGATTAACGAGCAAGTCGATTTCTCCACAACCTATAAATTTTTCGGCAAACAGTTTACCCGTTCCAATCCGATCGTTTATATGGATTATGCCAGAGGCGTAACCCGTTACAAACAAGGTGCTTACGGCTTGTGGGATATGAGTGTCGGCTATAGATGGAATGACAACTTCAGCATTCGTGCCGGTATAAGCAATATTCTGGATAAGAAAATTTACGTGAACGGCAGAGGCTCAACCTACAACCAGGTCGGACGGGCTTATTACACCACGTTGAAATACAGTTTTTAGTTGATATTGCTGTGAGCGGGTTTGCTCACGGTTAATAATCGTTTGATTTAGAATATATTTTTAAAGGAGGATATACCCGCCCTTATGTTTCGTACGGTAAACGTACGGAGAAGCATAAACAGGCTATGTTGCGATCCGGGCACCGCAACCTCGGTTTATGCTCAGCCTTTGACTTTAAGTCGGGTAAGATGATGAAAAAGCGCGGTGTCGAAAAATCGAGTTTTTGACACCGCGCTTTGGAATAGCCGACCGAATGATCGTGATTATTTCTTCACGCCTAAGATGACTTGTGAAGCCTTGATAATCACATTGACGTCGGAGCCTACCTCCAGATTAAGCTTTTTCAGGCTGGTTTCGGTAATGATTGCCACGATTTGCGCACCGCCTTGGGTTTTCACGATCACTTCCGCGTTCACCGCGCCCTCGGTAATGCTTACCACTTGGGCCGTAAGCTGATTACGGGCGGAGAGAATTAAATCGTTATCGGTGGACAGAATGACGGAAGGGGCTTTAAAAATGGCTACCACATCCTTGCCTTCGCTTAACGCCAGAGCTTTAGTGCTGCCGGCGGTAATGACAACGGCTAATTCTTTGCCGCTGTTAAGGCGTAATTTAATCAGATCATTGACCGCCCCGTTGGTGATGGAAGTCACCCGGGCCGGAAGTTGGTTTCTTGCACTAATCGTCATTTTGTGATCCTCATTTTAATGACTTGAATTGAAAAACGCCGCAATTATAGCAGATAACGAACATTAATAAAACGGTTATCTTATTGATTTAATTATGTATTTTTATATATAGCGGTTTATTTTTCTAATTTTTATTCTCTTGTATCGGGAGTCTGTATGACAAAAACCTTTAATTTAAGCGTAATCAGTTTAGCCTTGGTTTCGAGTTTCGGCTACGCGGAAGAAACAACGGACACGCTGGACGAAATCGCGGTCACCGCGGAAGAGCAGGTGAAGCAAGCTCTAGGTGTTTCTATCATTAACCAAAAGGATTTGGAAAAAAATCCGGTGGAAAACGATGTATCGGAAATTATCGCCAAACAGCCCGGTGTTACCTTGAGTACCAACGCTCCGGGCGGTGCGCGCGGTAATAAACGTCAGATTGATATTCGTTCCATGGGGCCTGAAAACACGTTGATTCTGATTGACGGCAAACCTGTAACCTCACGTAACTCCGAACGTTACGGACGTACCGGGGTGCGTAATACCCGCGGTGACTCCAACTGGGTACCCGCGGATGCCATTGAATCGATCGAAGTCATCCGTGGGCCGGCGGCGGCACGCTACGGTTCCGGCGCAATGGGCGGGGTAGTGAATATTAAAACGAAATCGCCGACGGAAGAGTTTCACGGCAGTTTCGATTTATATACCGAACAGCCGGAAAGCAGTAAAGAGGGCTATACCAACCGCTTAGGTTTTAACATTAGCGGACCTTTGATTAAAAACGTGTTGGGTTTCCGTATTTACGGTAACACGGCCCGTACCGACGCGGACGCCATGGATATTAATTCCGCCGAAACCGCGGCGAGTAACAGCGCGGCGACGACTTCCAACACGTTATATGCGGGGCGCGAGGGGGTAACGAATAAGGATATTGCCGGTCAGCTGGTGTGGAATATTACGCCGAAGCAAAAATTGACCCTTGATGCTTCTTACAGCCGTCAGGGCAATATTTATAACGGCGATACCCAAAACAGTTCCGTGCTGGTCAGCAGTGTGACGGGATATAGCCGTAATCTCGCCCTTGCTCGGGCGGAAACGGCAACCTTATACCGCCAAAGTTACAGCTTAACCCATGAGGGTGACTGGGGAGTGTTGCGTAATCGTACTTATTTCACCTTCGATCAAACCAAAAACTACCGTTACCCGGAAGGCCTGCTCGGCAGTACGGAAGGCGCGTATAACGGATTAAGCAAGGTGACGGGATTACTGAAAAATTATCGTTTCAGCAATGAGTTATATATTCCGTTTAGCATCGGCAGAAGTATTCATACCGCAACTTTCGGTGTCGAAGCCGCGCGTTCAACCTTGGATGACGCCGCCTCCATGACGCAAACCATGTCCGCTTACGGCGTGATTCCGTGGCTGTCCAATAGCGGGCGCAGCGGAAAAATGGCGATGAACGAATATGCCGCCTTTTTAGAAGATAATATTTTATTGCCGAATAACGCCACTGTGGTGACGCCGGCGATTCGTTTTGACTATAACGATAAATCCGGCTCAAACTGGAGCCCGTCATTGAATCTGTCTCATCAGGTGGATGAACACTGGAAGATTAAAGGCGGCGTGGCGCGCGCCTATAAAGCCCCTAATCTTTATCAAATCTCACCAAACTATTTATTGGTTAACGCCAGCAACGGCTGCCCAATTGATAGCGCCAATAACTGGACGAACCCTAATGCGCTGAATGCAACGGGCGGCAGCGGCAGCAGCGCTGATCCTTATACCAATAGCAACGCCGGCGGTTTTGACTGGGGGAGAGCCTGCTATTTTCTAGGTAATGAAAACCTCAAGCCGGAAACAAGCTGGAACAAAGAAATCGGGATTGAATATGAAAATGACGGTTATTTAGCCTCTTTAGCCTATTTCCATAACGATTATCGCAATAAGATCGTTTCCGACGGTGCCTATGTAGGCACTATTGACGGCCCTAACGGCGGCTATAATCGCGAAATTCGTACCGAAAATACCGAGAGCGGTGTTCCCGTGTATCGTAATTACACCGCCACCAACGTATATCGCTGGGGTAACGCGAAACGTGTACTCATTGAAGGGCTGGAAGGGAACTTCACCTTGCCGTTACTACCCGATAAGTTAAATTTCACCACTAATTTCACTTATATTATTCGTAATGTGAACAAAGAAACCGGCAACCCGATTTCCACCGTGCCGCGTTATACGATTAACAGCACGTTAAGCTGGCAGATTAATGAAAAATGGGATTTCAATACCACCTACAGCCGCTACGGCAAACAGGTTACCGCCAGCAATCCGGAGTATTTTTACCACGTAATCTACACCACGGGTGAAAACATTCTGAAAAAATATCAGCTGGGCAGCTACGGCGTGTGGAGCGCTAATGTGGGCTATAAGTTTACTGATAATTTCAGCCTGCGTCTGGGCGTTAATAATATACTGAATAAGCGCATTTACCGTAATGCCAGTACCGCTCGCACCTATAACCTGCACGGTCGGGCTTATTTTGCGAACCTGCGTTATACATTCTAAGCGCAGATAAAAAGTGCGGTGTCGGAAATCGGAGTTTTTAAAACCCGAAAATTTATACGTAATCGCCGGATACGATTGCTATGCCCTCGGGTACCGTCGGCAAAGCCGACATTTAAAAACTAAAGCTTTTATCGACACCGCACTTTTTGTATAAGATTAGGTTAAAATCGGCGTAATGTGAAAATCGCTTTTTTGCGAGGCGACCCATAGATCGTAATCCGCCTGCTGATGCAGCCAACTTTCCGGGCTAGGGCTGTTTTCACCCAGCCATGCGTGCAGACGCAATGCCATATCCGCACTGATCGCCGATTTGCCGTTGAGCAAGCGGGAGAGGGTAACACGATTGACGCCGAGCTGCTTCGCCGCTTCCGTCACACTAATCCCCAGCTCAGGCAATATATCCTCGCGAATGACCTCCGCCGGATGTGGAGGATTGTACATATGCATATTAACTCCTAATGATAATTTTGATAATTTACAACTTCTATTCTTATTTATTTTCTTCCTTCACCGCTTTTGCCCGCAATGATTCCTGCGGGGTGAATTTTTCAATTGTACCTAATCGCTGTTGGGCTTCGGTACTGCTGGCGAGGACGGCTTTTTCGTACCATTGTTTGGCGGCGGCAAGATCTTTTTTCACGCCTAAGCCCTTGGCGTAGAGGTCACCCAGTGCGATAAAGGACGGGGCGGTGATGTGGTCAATACGATTCTGATCCTTTTTATACAGTTCGATGGCTTTGGCGTAATCCTGCGGAACGCCCAACCCTTGTTCATAGAGTTTCGCTAAAGCGTAGCGTGAGCTGATATCGCCGGTTTCATCGCCTTTTTGAAAATATTCGGCGGCTTTTTTGGCATCCGGTTTCACACCCAGCCCGTCACGGTAGATAAAGCCGAGATAGCGCGACGCTTTTCTATCGCCCTGCGCCGCGGCTTTTTCCAGCAGAAGTTTGGCTTTGCCGTAATCGGCACCGGTGCCGTAGCCGTATAAATATTGGATACCGAGGTTACGGTTGGCGCGATCAACGTTTTTGTCGGCGGCTTTTTCCGTCCATTGCAAGGCCTGAGTGTAGTTTACCGCAAGGCCGCCGTTACCCATTAAATAGGCTTCTCCCAGCTCTGCCTCAGCTTGTGTATCACCTTTCAGAGCGGCGGCGAGCACCTTGTCGAATACAAAAGGCGGATGCCGAAGATTGGCTGCGAAAGCGACGGCGGCGGCTAAAAGTGCGGTGCTGACAATGAGAGTTTTCATTTTTGCTCCTGTAAAGAATGTAGGATTTTTTCAATTTGTTTTAACCCGTTGAGGCGGGTGGAACTCAGTCGTTCGGCAATTTTTAACCGCTTGAAGTAATCGGTTAAGTCAAATTCGGTAAGCTGTTCGGCGGTTTTGCCGTTGACCGCTTGCAGTAGAAGCCACAGTAGCCCGTTGATAATTCTCGCCTCACTATAGGCCTCAATGTTAAAAGTGCGGTGCTGAGCCGGCGAGATTTTTAACCATACTTTCGCCTCGCAGCCGCTGATCGGCTGCATTTCCGCCAATTGTTGTTCCGTGGGTTGGGGCAACAGTTTGCCCACTTGGATGATTAAGCGGTAGCGGTCTTCCCAGCTTTTGGCTTGCGTGAATTGTTCGATATTCATATTAGTCGTTCAAGAGTGCTAAGGCCTTGTCTAAGGCGATAAAAAAGGCGTCCACATCCTGCTGCGTGTTGTACGGCGCGAAGGATAAACGCAGGGTGGCGGGTTGCCCGAGCCGCGCCAAATAAGGCTGAGCGCAGTGCACGCCCGTGCGCAGGGCGATATTTTGTTCCGCCAGCAGGGTTGCGATATCCGACGCGGCAATGCCGTTACAGACAAAACTGACAACAGCACCGGTATTGGGCGCGGAGAAGATCTGAATATTCCGGTATTGCTGTAACCGTCGTGCAGTTTGTTCCGCCAGTGTGACCGCGTGCCGCTCGGCGGCGGCAAAATCCCATCGGCTGAGCCATGCCAGCACCGCGTTAAAACCGATTACACCGGCGATGTTAGGGGTGCCGGCTTCAAGCCGATAGGGCAGATCGGCGAAAGTAATCCGTTCCTTACTCACTTTGTCCACCATTTTGCCACCGTAAAGCAGCGGCTGTAACAAGGCAAGCGAGCGGAGTTTGCCGCTCAGCACGCCCACGCCGTTAGGGCCGTAGAGTTTGTGAGCGGAAAAACAGAGAAAATCCGCATCCAGCGCCTGCAAATCAATGGCAAGATGGCAGACTGCCTGTGCCGCGTCCACACAGACCAAAGCGGCACTGTGCCGGCGGATAAGCCGGATCAGGGCGGCGATCGGCTGTTCCGTACCCGTCACATTAGAGACAAAATTCAGCGCGACCACTTTGGTGCGCGGACTGAGCGCGGCAAGTAAGGCGCTCCGATCGATAATCCATTGATCATCAATGGGCAAAATGCGGATTTCAGCACCGCACTTTGCGGCCGTCTGCGACCATGTGACGAAATTGGCGTGATGATCCGCTTCGCTGATGATAATTTCATCTCCCGCCTGTAAATGAGGAAGCAGGCCGTTTGCCACGGTGTTGATCGCTTGTGTCGTGCCGGAAGTCCACACCACCGCATTATCGCTTTCCGCGTTAATAAATTGCCGTACGCGGGAGCGGGCCTGTTCAAATTGAGCGGTCTGCCGTTTATCGTACTGGCTGCGGTGCACCGAGCCCGCGGATTGATAAAACGCCGTGGTGGCGTCGATCAAGGCTTGCGGTTTCAGCGCGGTGGCGGCGCTATCCAGATAAACCGCCGCGTTCGGCTGTTGGAAATAGGGGAATTCGGCCCGGAATTGTACGGGATTAAACATGATTATTTTCCTTGCTGTTTTTGCTTACGGAATTGGCTCGGCGGAATGGGATTTTTATCCTGCCATAAGCCGATTCGTTGTGTTTGAGCTTGCTTTTGTGCCTGTAAATAAATCGGGTTTTGCACGTATTGCTCATAAGCCCATGCCATACCCGTCTGTACCATGCGCAGATTAATATTGCGACTGCCGTCATAAAGAGTGGCGAGAATGCGTTGATAGCGGTCGTAGCCTGAGATTTTCAGTCGAACCTCTTTTTTGAAGATCAGATTTGCCAAGGTCCGGCGTGACTTTGCCCCAAAGGGCTGATTGCGTTCAGGAGCGTCAATTTCCTGCAGACGGACCTTTAATTGTTTATTGTTATGTGCAAGGCAGGTGATTGTATCACCGTCGGAAATTCGTATTACACGGCAGTTAACCGTTCGCTCGTTCGGTTTAAGGGGAGAGGCGAAAGCAAATTGTGTAAGAAAAAAAGCACAGAAAAAAAGTGCGGTGCGTTTTTTTAACATTTTTTTAGTTTAAATCAAATTTAATGCCGGGAAATGCTGCATATTTTACCAAAACCTTTACCAAAGAGGAAAAAATAAGAGTAAAATCTTTTTTAAAATTTCTAAAAAAATTTGAATAGGTAAAATTATGGCGTTGTCGGACAGGGATTCATGGGTTTGGAAAGCGATTAATCTGATTCGTGCCCTTGTGATTATGTATTTGTTGTTGTACATCGGAGAATGGATTGCCAAGCTCATTCCGTTCGGTATTCCGGGCAGTATTTACGGCTTATTGCTGCTGTTTTTCGGTTTAACCACTCATATAGTGAGACTGGAATGGGTTTATTTCGGGGCGAGTCTGTTGATTCGTTACATGGCGGTGTTATTTGTGCCCGTCAGCGTAGGCATTATGAAATATGCCGATTTGCTGACCTCGCAGGCGAAAGCGCTGTTGATTCCGAATGTGGTGAGTACCTGCGTTACCTTAGTCGCACTCGGTTTTTTTGCCGATTATTTGTTTTCGCTCAGTTCTTTTACCCGTAAGCGTAAAAAGGTTATCAAACGCCGCAGCATTAACAGCCGGGTTGTGGTGAACGAAGGAGGAGAGAAATGATGTACCTTTACTCTATCCTCACCATCATCGGTTTCTGGCTCGCGCTGCAAATCAGTAAACGGTTGAAGTCCGTGCTGCTAAACAGCTTTGTGTTGACCGTGATTATTTTAGTCGCTTTGCTGCACTTCACAGAGATTCCTTATGATACCTATATGGAAGGTAATGCGCCGCTGAATAATCTGTTGGGTGTCAGTGTGGTGGCGTTGGCTTTGCCTTTGTATGAACAGATTCACCAGATTGCCGCTCGCTGGAAAGCCATTTTATTGACCGTGGTCTGTGCTTCCGTTTTGTCTATGCTGACAGGCGGCGTATTGGCATTATTACTAGGCGCCGGCCCGGAAATTGTGGCGACCATTTTGCCGAAATCCATCACCACGCCGATTGCTATGTCGGTATCGCATAATATCGGCGGTGTGCCCGCGGTGACGGCGGTAAGCGTTGTCGTGGCGGGTTTGCAGGGTTCGGTTTTTGGTTATGTGATATTGAAAAAATTACGCCTGAAACATCCTGAGGCGATTGGGCTTTCGGTCGGGGCGGTTTCCCATGCGCTCGGTACTGTCAGTTGCATGGAAGCGGATGCCAAAGCGGGCAGTTACAGTTCTATTGCCTTGGTATTATGTGGAATTACGAGTTCAATTTTGGCTCCGTTTGTGTTTAAATTGATTTACCTGTTTGTCGCCGTTTAAAGGTATCAATTTGATTTTAAAAACTCCCATTAATTCGCAATGGCAAGAGCGTTTTGTGGCGGATCCGCCAAGAGAAAGTGATCACCGTCCGTCGTTTCGGCGTGATCGCGGTCGTATTCTGCATAGCGCCGCTTTCCGTTGCCTGCAAGGTAAAACCCAGATTCATGCGGTGGGTGAAAATGATTTTTATCGCACCCGTCTCACTCATTCTCTTGAAGTGGCGCAAATCGGCAGCAGCATTACGGCTCAGCTTAAATTTGCCGAATCCTTTGTCGGTTTGCCGCTGCCTGCTGCGGCGGATAAAGCCGAGTCGCAACGCTATCTCAAATCTCTGCTGCCGAGTAACGATTTAGTCGAAAGTCTGTGTTTTGCTCATGATATCGGACATCCGCCGTTCGGACACGGCGGCGAAACCGCTCTGAATTATATGATGCGTGATGCGGGCGGCTTTGAGGGTAACGCCCAGACTTTCCGTATCATTACCAAACTTGAACCTTACACCCAGACGGCCGGCATGAATCTCACCCGTCGTACGGTGCTGGGGTTGGTGAAATACCCGACCCTGCTGGACCTTTCTTCACCGCAATACGAGCATTTCACCCAGCCTCAGCAGGACAGCAAATATGTCAATATCCATGACTGGCGGCCGGGCAAAGGGCTGTTCCGTGATGATGCCGCTATGTTTGACTGGCTGCTGGAACCGCTGTCTTCGGCAGATCGCCGGCAATTCACCCGCCTGCAAAAAGTGCGGTGTGATTTTCGCGAGATTTTGAAAACCTGCTATAAATCCCTTGATTGCAGCATTATGGAACTGGCGGATGACATCGCCTACGGTGTACATGATTTGGAAGACGCCATTGTAGTGGGAGTGGTTTCGCGCGAGCAATGGCAAGAGGCGTTACAACAGCTGCGGCGTTGTGATTCGCCATGGATGCGTGAGCGAATTGAAGCACTCACCGAAAAACTGTTTTCCGATCAGCACTATCTGCGCAAAAACGCTATCGGCGCTCTGGTTAATTATTTTATTACCCATGTGCGCTGGAAATATCAGCCCGGTTTTACTGATCCGCTGTTTGCTTATAACGCGGAACTGCCGCCGGAAGTGGTCGCCGTGCTGAATATTTTCAAAGCCTTTGTGCTGAAATATGTGATTCAGGATGTAGAAACCCAGCGTATAGAATATAAAGGACAGCGAATTCTGACCGAAATGTTCCAGATTTTCGCCGCTAACCCGGAACGGCTGCTTCCCCGTAACACGGCAAACCGTTGGCGGGCCGCCGCTGAAAACGGCAAAAAACGGGTCATCTGCGATTATATGGCGGGTATGTCTGACGCTTATGCATTGAAGGTTTATCATCAGTTGTAAAAATATTTGTAATAAACTTATGAACAAACAAATAGATATTACTTTTATTGTGCCTGTATATAATACGGCAGAATATTTAGCAGAATGTTTAGATAGCATTTTAATCCAAGATATTAGTAAAGAAGTTTTAGTAATTAATGACGGCTCAACAGATAATAGTGCGGAAATTTTAGCTGTGTATGCTAAACAATATTCTGAAGTTCGCGTTATTAACCAAGCAAATAAAGGTGTTTCTGCCGCTCGTAATCTAGGGATAAAACAAGCTAGGGGTGAATTTATCTGGTTTCTAGATTCGGATGATAAACTTTTTTCTCAGATTGGATGGAGTGAGTATATTACGTATTTAAGAGATCATAATGATTGTTCTTTAATTAAGTTTACGGTCTATGAGAATAAAACGAATTGTTTCCTTAGTTCTGTGTCGGATGAAGTGAATAAGGTAATACTTGAAATCTATTTAAAAAAACGAGCTGGTATGCATGAAACAATAAGAATAACTACGTCAGACTACCTGTTTGAATCAATCAAAAGAGCTAATTACGCTTTCTTCTGTGTTCCTTTTTTGTATAGAACAGCATTTTTGCGAAAAAACAATCTTTATTTTTCAGAACTGATTTCCCATGCAGAAGATACGGTATTCATGGCACAGGTATTAAGTTGTGATCCTCAGACCTATTTGATAGAAACCAGTGAAACAGCTTATTTTTACCGTTATCGTCAAAATAGCGCAACTCAAAATAAGGATAATGAGCAGGAAAAAATAGAAATGCATTTTAAGGCCCAGCAAATTTTGTTGCATTATATTATCTGCAACAGTTCGAAATTTAACCATTATCCTATGTTAAAAAGAATGCTTTTTATAATGGCATTAAAGAATAGTAGTTGTATATTTGAAAGTTATAGTGAATTCATGCCAGAGACCAAAACATTTCTGAGAAAATTTCTTACTATTGAGAATTATGTGAATTATTCATTTCTCAGTGAGATTGCGCTAAGAGAATTTAATCAGCATTTTTTTGGGCGAGAGAAAACGTTTGAATTATTTGAACGCTATCTTAATGTTCAGTAATAGTATTTAACCGTAAAATATGTTTCTCAAATAAAGTGCGGTGCTGAAAATCTGATTTTTTAACCTGCTATGTTGCCAGTCATACAATGAGGATAACTGACTATTCGGTTGAATAAATCCTATCCCGATATAGACTCACCAATTCAATCGGGTAACCTTGTTGTTTTAAGGTTACCATAAAATTCATCGCTGGCATGAGATGTTGGAAAATTTGTTTGTAAGCGGTGCAAAAATAGTTATGGCGTTCGCCTTGTGCATTGGTGATGAAACGGTGTTTCGGACAACCGCCATGGCAAAATGTCTTCCATTCACAGGCTTGACATTGTTGATTTAATGCCTGTTTTCGGGCGGAAAGCGCGGTGGCTTTTTGCGCTATTTCCTGTTCGGACAGATCTTGAATGTTGCCCATTTTGTATTCGGGATAAACAAAATGGTCACAGCTGTACACATCGCCGTTCGCCTCTAGCGCGAGGTTTTCACCGCCGCATTTTTCGCGGTAAATACACATTAAAGCTTCAAAACCGCAGTAACGGGCGAAAATGGATTCAAACAGTTGTACGGAAATCCGTCCCACATCTTTGATAATCCATTCGTTAAATAAGGCGTTAATAAAATCGGCGTATTGTTGTGCGCTGATTGAAAAAGGGGTGGTGACGGGTAAAATTGAACCGGCATTCAGCCATTGGGGTTTGAAATTGTCATCTAAACCTTGTGTTTCTACCACTGGGATAAATTGCATATAGCGGCTGCCGAGGGATTTTAACAAACGATATACACGAACGGCGTGCCGCGCATTAAGATTGTTAACCACCGTCAGCGTGTTAAATTCCACGCCTTTTTCGTTCAATAAATTGATTGCGTTTTTGACTTGTTCAAAGGTGCCTTTACCTGCGCGGTTGACGCGGTAGGCATTATGCAGCTCTTCGTCACCGTCAATAGAAATGCCGATCAGAATGTCATGCTGTTTGAAAAAATCCGCCCATTTTTCGTTGATTAAAATTCCGTTGGTTTGAATGGCGTTTTTGACGGTTTTACCGAATTCTTTGGCGATATCCTGTTGAATTTGAACGATTTGTTGATAAAACTCAAGCCCGGCCATTAACGGCTCTCCGCCTTGCCATGTGAAAAAAACCGTGTTATCCGACGTTTGTCGAATATGTTGACGGATAAAATGTTCAGCCATATCTAAACGCATAAACGGCGTTTTCTCACAGGGTGATATAAAAGCTTCTTTTTCCAAATAAAAGCAGTAATCACATTGAATATTACATTGGAAACTGGTCGGTTTAAGCATAAAACTTAACATATCATCCTTCTTTGTCGGCGTTGAAGAGAACGCCCCGCCAAAAGCGGGGCATGGCTGTCGATTATTCAGTTGCTTTTAATAAGTCCTGATATTTCGGTACGTTATTTTCCGTATTAGGTTTGCTGGCTGAAAGCAAGAATTTGTTGGTTTCTGCTTTCAGACGTTTTACCACATCCGGATATTTGGCGGATAACTCATTTTTCTCCTGTAAATCGTCCGCTTTATAAAGCGTTAATTTGCCGTCGCCGATGTAGTAATGCAGCACCCAATCCTTATCGCGTACAGTCCAGGTGAATTTAGAGAGTTTTTCCATGTATGGGTTGTCCGGATAGTCGTCTGATTGACCTGTGACGTATTTGTCATAGTTGTGCCAGAACGGAATATTGACGGTATCCCAGTGGAAGGCTTTCGGTTGCGCCCAGAATAAGTATTTATGCGGTTCGCCTTTATTTTCTCCTTTCAGGTATGGCAATAGGTTCACACCGTCTAATTTATCCGCCAGTTTTTTCGGCACCGGAATACCGGCGGCGGCTAATGCTGTCGGCATAAAATCGGTAGCTGAAACCATTTGGTTATATACTTCATGACCAAATTGTGCCGGCCAGTTGATGAACATTGGCGTATGTACGCCGCCTTGTTGGGTTTCACCTTTGAAGCCTTTGAATTGTCCGTTCATCGGCATCGGCGAATCGATCACCGCACCGTTATCCGATGTAAACATGATCAAGGTATTTTTATCTTTGCCTTCTTTCTTCAATTCTTCCAGAATACGTTTCACGTTCTGGTCAACGGCATACACAGAGGCGTAATAGTTATCCACTTCCGAATTGCCGGTGTTGAAAATCTGGTATTTTTCAGGAGCGGGCTGTTCCAACGGAATATGTGGCGCGTTGTAGGCAAGGTAAATAAATACCGGCTTATCACCCGCTTCTTTTAAACGCTGAATGGCTTTATCGGTAAATTGATCGGTGACATAACCTTCCGCTGCGGCGCGTTCGCGGTTCTCAAATAACGATGGGGAATTATAGTAAGAAACCCCGGAAGCATGGAAGCCGAAGAAGTAGTCAAAGCCGCGTTTTTGCGGTTGGAACGGTTCGTCGCAGTAGGTAGTGAAGTTGTCGTGGTAGTCACGGGTTTGTTTATCCTCCGGCACCGGTACGTTGGTGATACGGCATAAATGCCATTTACCGATTGCAGAGGTTTCATAGCCGTAATCTTGCAGCAATTCCGCTAAATAGGTTTCATCGGCGGAAATACCGTCTTGCGCGTCATCATTACTATAAATGCCGTAACGGGACGGGAAACGTGATGTCATCATCGCGGCACGGGACGGGCCGCTCACACCGTGCGCCACGAAACCTTGTGTCAATTCCACACCGCTTTCTTGCAAGGCGTGTAAGGTCGGCGTGGATTTTCTTGCCGCTTCAATGGCTTTGTCTAACGTCACTTGATAGCGTTCCGGCACGACTTGATCCTTTAACACATCCTTATTAAAAGCTTTTTCGTCATAGTTGAGCTGGCCGTAGCCTAAATCGTCCATGGAAATCAAGATAATGTTCGGTTTGCCTTTCAGCGTGTATTCCGTCGGTTCAAAAGATTTATTGAAAGCAACGTTGGTTGCCGTTCCCTTATCTTTTACATTGGCAGCCGTGGCGGCTGTTGCGGTCGCGGCTAAGGTACCGGCCACTAACACGGAAAGTGCGGTTCTTTTTAGCGTCGTTTTTAACATTGTCAGTTCTCCTACTGGTAGCTTGAAAAGGGAAAACCTGAAGTCGGATGAATTTCCCCTGATCCTGAACATCTTAAAGTAAGCAAAACATGTGAGTTACTTTAAGGATGAACCGATGTTGCCATACGGACATAAATATGCCGCCGTCCGCGAATGGCAATTGAATGAGTCATAATATTTTCGGGTAAAACGATGGCGCGGCAGCCACCATTAATGTACGCCGGCAACGGCTTTCAGTGCATCGGCGACGAATTGTACCTGCGTGCCGACAATTACTTGTAATTGGGTTTCGCTCACTACGATAACGCCCGCCACGCCGGTGGCTTTAATTTTTGCTTCGTTGACTTTTTTCATGTCTTTCACTTCTAAACGTAATCGTGTGATGCAGTTGTCAATGTGAACAAGGTTTTCTTTACCGCCTAAACCTAGATAGATTTCTTCCGCCATGACGACGAATTTTTCATCGGCGGTAAGCGTACGTTGGTTGGCTTCTATTTCGTCATCTTCGCGACCGGGTGTTTTCATATTGAATAATTTAATCAATAAGCGGAATACCACATAGTAGATACCGAAGAATACTAAACCTTGCACGAGCAACATATATGGTTGGTTAGCAAGCGGTAATCCGGAGCTGAGGATAAAGTCGATTAAACCGGCGCTGAAACCGAAACCTGCTGTCCAATGGAACGTTGCGGCGATGAATAATGAAAGACCGGTTAACACCGCATGTACCACATAAAGCACCGGCGCAACAAACATGAAGGCAAATTCCAACGGTTCAGTCACGCCGGTTAAGAACGCGGCAAAGGAACCTGCCAACATGAGTGAAGCCACTTGTTTTTTACGTGTGGTTTTTGCAGTGTGGTACATCGCAAGAGCGGCCCCCGGTAAACCGAACATCATCACAGGGAAGAAACCCGCCTGATACATACCGGTTATGCCTTTCACACCGGTACCCGCCCAGTAGTTACCGATATCGTTAATGCCTGCCACGTCAAACCAGAACACAGAATTAAGTGCGTGATGTAAACCTACGGGGATAAGCAAACGGTTTAAGAAACCGTAAATACCCGCTCCCCAAGCGCCTAGCGTACTAATGCTTTCACCGAAAGAAACAAGCGCGGAGTAGCAGATTGGCCATAAGAAATAGAGAATACCTGAAACAATCAACATCACCACGGATGACAGAATCGGCACGGAGCGTTTACCGCTAAAGAATGCTAATGCGGCCGGTAATTGTAGGTTGCTGAAACGGTTATAAAGCGCGGCGGAAATTAAACCGGATAAAATCCCGATAAAGGCGTTTTCGATTTTGCCGAATGCAGGATTGACCTGCTCCACCGGAATGCCTTGAAACATAGCGATAGTACCTTTGGCAAGCAAAGTCGTCACTACTAAATAAGAAACCAGACCGCTCAGCGCCGCCGCGCCGGATTGGTTTCGCGTCATACCGACGGCGAGACCGATGGCGAACAATACCGGAATATGGTCGATGATTGCCGCCCCCGCCTTAATTAAAAATGCCGCCACAACGCTATTTGTTCCCCAACCGGCCGGATCAATAAAATAGCCCACGCCCATAAGAATTGCTGCGGCAGGCAATACCGCCACAGGTAGCATCAGTGAACGCCCGATGTCTTGCAGATATTTCATCATAATAAATTCCTCGTTTGAGTAAAAAGAATACAGAATTGATTTAATTAGATACGATGGGCTATACCACTAAATAGCATTGTTATAACAGCCGCTAACGGCTTTAAATATTATGATCTAAAATTCTAGTTGTCTATACCAATTTACTATTTGAGTAGTTTAAAAAGGTGATCGGCTTCACAAATTTGAAAAAAGCCTGATAGTGCATGCCTTTTACTAAAGGCTGAAATGTAACCGGTTGATATTTATACAAACAGATAAAACGGAAAGCGGTTTTCATGTTAAACACAAAAACCGCTTTGATGAGATGACAAGTGAAAAATACTTAAGGTGACGAACGGGCGGGAATAGTCAATTTCAGTTTATATTGTTTCAAATGATAAGAAATCGTGTATTCCAAGGGATCGTTTTTTTCCGAATAGCTGATACGCTGAATGTATAAAACCGGCGTTCCCACTTTAACGTTTAAAGCTTCCGCCTCTTTTTTATGTGCCTTTGCCACTTCCATTTCCTGCTCGGCGTAGGCCAGATGTAAACCGAGTTTGTGTTCGATATAATCATAAAGCGAATGCTTGGCGATTTCCGGCGTAATGCCTGAAATGCGTGATAACGGCGTATAGAATATCTGATAGGAAATCGGGGTATTTTCTACCAAACGCACGCGTTCAATGCGATAGACCGGTTCATCGGCGGAAATTTTTAATTTTTCTTCCAATAGACTATTGGGTTCGATAATTTGCAGATTTAACAGTTGGGTTTGGGCGGAAATATTGCGTATTCTCATTTCCTCGGAAAAGCCCATTAAAGAATTCAACGGCTGTTCTACTTTTTTCGGCGCGACAAAAGTACCGCGACCGCGTTGGCGCTGCAAATAGCCGTTATCTGTTAAGCGTGTAATGGCCTGACGAACGGTCATACGGCTGATTTTATATTTCTCCGCATATTCGCGTTCCGAAGGAATGGTATCGCCTTCTTTTAATTCATTTGTATCAATTTGCTCTTTGATCAACTGCTCCAGTTGGGCATAAATGGGTAAAGGAGAGTGTTTGTTAATCATAGTCCGCTCATTAATCCGCTAAAAACTTCCGTATTATCTAATGAATAATGTTATACGTCCAGAGCGCTTTCATAAAATTTTTAACAGGTTTAACGGCAGTTAATTAAATCGTATTAAAAATACCTTTATTATCCGCGAGTTGGTAAAGGCTTTTTATGAAGCCGATTTTTCCGTTTGAATATCGGGAAACGGCTCAAAGTGCGGTGTCGAAAAATTGATTTTTATACGCAACTTCGTATGGAAGTTGCTATGCCTTCGGCACCGTTGGCATAGCCAACGTTCAAAAGCTAAAGCTTTTGTCAGCACCGCGCTTTGTTGTTCATCCGAACAATTTATGCCAAATATTACCGATAAATTCCCGTTCCGCCTGAAATTGGTCGGCGGGCACAACGGAAGGCCTGCCTAATAGGTTTAAATGATGGATTTGGTTGCGCAGCCGGGTATAACAATCTTTCAGGCGTTCCGCCGTATCAGCGGAAATCACCCGATTCTCCGCCATCACATCGAAAATGCGGACATTATCGGACCAACGGGCCAGAGCAATATTGTGCGGAGCGTTTGCCAGCACTAGATACTGAGCGATGAATTCCACATCGGTAATGCCGCCGCTGTCTTTTTTAATGTTGAACAGCCGCTTATCTCGGGTGGCCAGATGAGCGTACATTTTTTCCCGCATTTCCCGCACGTCGGCGGTAAGTTTGCCGAGATCCCGCGGCGTCGCCAGAATACGTTGCCGCATGGTTTCAAATTTTTCCCGTAGGGCGGCTTCGCCATATACCGCTCGGGCCCGCACCAGGGATTGGGTTTCCCATGTCCATGCCTCGTTTAGCTGATAATCTTCAAAGGCTTTGAAGGAACAGCTCAGCGGCCCGGCTTCGCCCGATGGGCGCAGGCGAAGGTCCAGTTCATATAAAATCCCCGCGCTGGTATTCATGCTGAAAATGCTGACGATTTTCTGAGCAAGACGGATATAGAATTGGACCGTGTCAATTACTTTTCTGCCACCGATGGTTTGCCCGAGGTGCGCGCCGTCATATAAAAAAACCAAATCAAGATCGGATTTATAACCCAGTTCAATGCCGCCGAGTTTGCCGTAGCCCACTACGATAAAGCCTTTTTGGTCGCCGTGCAGGTGATCAGGCGTGCCGAAACGGGCGGTTACTTGCCGCCAGGCAAGATTTACCACGGCGTGGATAATTGCCTCCGCCAGAAAGGTAAGATGATCGCTGACCTTCATCACCGGCAATGCCCCGAGGATATCCGCCGCCGCCACGCGCAGCAGGGTCGCTTGTTTGAATTGGCGTAGGGCGTTGATGAATTGCTCGTCGTCATCTTCGGGCAATCGCAGTAAATATTGCTGCAATTCCGCCGGATACTGACGGTAAGACGGCGGGTTGAGCAAGGCTTTGCGGTCAAGCAGTTCATCCAGCAGAATCGGATGTTGAGCCACTTGTTCGGCAATGAGCTGCGATTTGGTACAGAGTTCGATCAGCTGAGTAAGGGCTTGCGGATTTTCCAGCAACAGTTCCAGATAAGCGGTGCGGCTAAGGATTTTCTCCACGATATTAAGCATACGGGCCAGCAAAGTGCGGTGTGATTTTGCCGAGTTTTTTTCCGTTGTGTCGAACACCTTGCTCAGCAGCAGCGGCATTAATCGGTTCAGCACCTCACGCCCGCGCACGCCGATCGGACGGTGGTTTACGCTGTGGCGGAATTGTTCCATCTTTTTGATGATTTCATCCGCTTCTTCTTCACTAATGCCTTTTTCCGTCAGCAGTTGCGCCATTTCATCGCTTTTGAGATCGGTGTCAAAAAAATCCGCCCAGTCATTGTCATTACGGTTTTCTTCGTTGTCGTTGTCATCGCCGATGAAATGATTGAATACTTCCCGCACCTTTTGCTGGTGGCCTTGCAGTACGGCATAGAAACTCTGCCAATCGTGGATCGGATAACGCACCGGCTGCGGCTGATGTCGCGAGTCCCATTGCTTAAATTGCGCGGTGGCGGCAATCAGACGCCGGCGATTCGATTCTTCCGTCGGCAGCAGCTGGGTTTGTTTGTCATCAATGGCTTGCAGTACGTTTTCCACCCGTCGCAGGAATAAATAGGCGTTCAGCAAATCTTGTCGCTGCCGGGCGGAAATCAGCTGTAATTTCTCAAGTTCAGGCAGCAGTTTTAGGATTTCATGCTGTTGCAGCGTCGCTTCGCGTCCGCCGCGGATAAGCTGAAATACCTGCACGATAAATTCAATCTCGCGAATGCCGCCCGCTCCCAGTTTAATATTGTCCACCAGCCCGCGGCGGCGGACTTCCCGTTCAATTTTGCTCTTCATATCCCGTAATGCCTGAATAACGCCGAAGTCGATGTAACGGCGATAGATAAAAGGGCGGAGCAGCTGGCGCAGGGTTCCTACGTTGGGATCCTGCGGATCGGCGCCGAGAATGCGTCCTTTGATCATGGCATAGCGTTCCCAATCTCGCCCTTGTTCCTGATAGTAAACTTCCATTGCATTGAAACTGAGCGCTAGCGCACCGCTGTCTCCGAACGGACGCAAACGCATGTCGGTGCGATATACAAAACCGTCGGCGGTAAATTGATCTAAAGCATTAATCAGCCGCTGACCCAATCTGACGAAGAACTTCTGATTATCCGTCGGGCGGCGGGTTCCTACGGTTTCGCCTTGCGCCGGATAAGTGAAAATCAGATCAATGTCGGAGCTAAAATTCAGCTCAAAGCCGCCGAGTTTGCCCATGCCGAGGATATACAGCTGCTGCGCATTGCCTTTGCTATCGGTCGGGGTGCCCATTTCGCTGCAGGCCTGTCGATAGAGCCAATCGCGAGCAGCGATAATCAGACTTTCCGCCAGCTTCGATAAACGGATGAAAATATCTTCCACCGAACCGTCATTCAGACTTTGACAGATACTGAGCTTTGCCGTTTCACGGTAACGAAACCGGCGCAGCACCTTATAAAGCTGTTCTTCCGACGCGGTTTCGGCTAGAAGCGATTCGATCCGTTCCTTATAATGGCTGCAATCCTGTAAGGTCGGTGTGTGTTCCCAGCAATCCGCCAGAAATTGCGGCTGTTTCTGTAGCACTTCAGCCACAAAATCCGACATTGCCACCGCCCGGGCAATCCGCCCGACCGGTGTGCCGAGATTCTCGAAATCGGTGGAAATTCGACGGATTAAGTCGGGCGGGTAACGTTCGGGAAATTGTTCGGACAATAATTGCGTCAGACGTTCTAAGGTCGGACGAAAGGCAGATATGGACAAACACATAATATATCCTGTAAATAAAGACTAAGTGGAGAAACTTTAGCATGAAATGCGGATATGATATAGAGGACGCACTTTAATGCGCGGGTTTATTCGTTTGTTTATAACATATTCCTATTGGTTATTTCCTTTTAGCGGAAATTTTCTTAGAATGCCCGAGTTTTATTTAGTTATTGAAGAAGGAAAGTCCTATGTTTAAAAAATTCGCGGTGCTTGCGGCTTGTGTATTTGCTTTTTCCGCTACACAGGCCGTGGCGGCTGATTCATTGTTGGATCACATTAATGACAAAGGTACCATTACCGTTGGTACGGAAGGCACTTACGCTCCGTTTTCTTATCATGACGAAAGCGGTAGATTAACCGGTTATGATGTAGAAGTTACCCGTGCGGTAGCGGAGAAATTGGGCGTTAAGGTAGATTTTAAAGAAACTTTGTGGGATTCCATGATGGCGGGCCTGAAAGCGGGACGTTTTGATATTGTGGCGAATCAAGTGGTGTTAACGACTCCGGAACGTCAGGCGACCTTTGATAAATCCGAGCCCTATAGCTGGTCGGGTGCGATGATGGTGGTGCGCAAAGACGATGACAGCATTAAATCTTTAGCCGATGTGAAAGGGCGTAAAGCCGCCCAGACGTTGAGCAGTAACTACGGCGAGCTGGCAACAAAATTACAGGCTAAAATTGTACCGATTGACGGTATGGCGCAAGGTCTGTTATTAATTCAGCAGAAACGGGCGGATTTAACCTTTAATGACAGCCTTGCTTTGCTTGATTATCTGAAGAAATATCCGAACTCAGGGCTGAAAGCGGCATGGGAAGCCCCGGCGGAAGATAAATTGGGCGCGGGCTTTGTTGTGAATAAAGGCAATGATGCGGCGTTGGCTAAAATCAGTGCGGCGATAACCGAACTGCGTAACGACGGCACATTGAAAAAACTGGGTGAACAATTCTTCGGAAAAGACGTCAGTGTTAAATAATTTACTTCTTTCCCTTCCTTTTATGACCGAGGCCCGTGCGGACTTGGTCATTAATGCTTTCTGGCCCATGGTTAAGGCGGCGGTCTTGGTGTCGATTCCATTGGCGGTCGCGTCTTTTGTTATCGGTATGATCATTGCCGTGGCGGTAGCGCTGATTCGCGTTACTCCTGTGCATGGCGTGTTGCACCGCTTGGCTTTAGTCGTCGTTAAGGTCTATATCTCCATTATCCGCGGCACGCCGATGTTGGTGCAGATTTCCGTGGTGTTTTACGGGCTGCCGGCGCTGGGGATTTATATCGATCCTATCCCGGCGGCGATCATCGGATTTTCCTTGAACATAGGTGCCTATGCCTCGGAAACCGTGCGGGCGGCGATTTCTTCCGTACCGAAAGGACAATGGGAGGCAGGCTATACCATCGGCATGACCTATATGCAGACCTTTCGCCGCATTATTGTTCCGCAAGCCGTTCGGGTCGCCGTTCCGCCATTAAGCAATACGTTTATCGGCTTATTCAAAGATACCTCTCTGGCATCGGTGGTGACGGTGACGGAAATGTTCCGCGTCGCTCAGCAAATGGCGAATATGTCTTATGATTTTCTGCCTGTGTATATTGAGGCGGGTTTGGTTTATTGGTGTTTCTGCTGGGTATTGTTTATGATCCAAGCGAAATTGGAAAAACGTTTTGATCGGTTTGTGGCGAAGTAATTATGATTAAAATTAGAAATATTCATAAAACCTTTGGTGATAATGCCATTTTGAGAGGCATTGATCTGGATATCAATAAGGGGCAAGTTGTGGTCATTCTAGGCCCGTCCGGTTCAGGTAAAACCACCTTTTTACGTTGTTTGAACGCCTTGGAAATGCCGGAACAAGGTTCCGTCAGCTTTGCTAACAACGCGCCGCTTACGGTGGATTTCGCCGCTCAGCCGAGCAAAAAGGATATTCTCGCCTTGCGCCGTAAATCAGGCATGGTATTTCAGAACTATAATCTGTTTCCGCATAAAACCGCATTAGAAAATGTGATGGAAGGCCCGGTATTTGTACAAGGCAAAAAGCCTGAGCAGGCACGACGGGAAGCATTGGCTTTACTGGCAAAAGTGGGGCTGGCGGATAAAACCGATTTGTATCCGTTTCAGCTTTCGGGCGGTCAGCAGCAACGGGTAGGCATTGCCCGCGCGCTGGCAATCCAGCCTGAATTAATGCTGTTTGATGAACCCACGTCGGCACTGGACCCCGAATTAGTGCAGGATGTGCTGGATACCATGAAAGAATTGGCGGCGGAAGGTTGGACGATGGTAGTGGTCACCCATGAAATTAAATTTGCCTTGGATGTGGCGGATATCGTGATCGTCATGGATGGCGGAGTGATTGTGGAACAGGGGTCTCCCCGACAACTCTTCGATCACCCGATTCACGAACGTACCAAAGCATTTTTACAGCGGCTACGGTCTCACTAGGGTAAAGTGCGGTGCTGACACGCCGACTTTTTTACCTCGGCATTGCCAACGCTGTCGAAAGTATAACGGCAATCGTGTTCAACGATTGCCGTTAAATCTGACTTTTGATTGCAATATCGCTCGACAAAGCAAAATGATGACGAAAAAAAGGCATTGTCGATCAATCCTATCACGATAATGCCTAAGTAAATTGCGGAAGGGAATGCAATTTAAAAATAAATTCGGTTTAATTTTTACGAATGCATTTCACATTCATCAGCGGTTTCTTCGGACTTTCGGAATTCATTTGCCCATAAATGGTGACATTATCTCTGGCCCGTATGTTTTGACCGGACCAGGCATTGTCGTCAACCTGAATTTCTAAATTACCCGTGTTGTCCTGAAAGAGAAATTTATTGTCATCTTCAATTCGTTTAATAATATAACCTGTTAAGGTCACATTCTCATCATTTTCTGCCTGAAACGCCTGCTCAACGGTTGTAATCATCACCGGCTCATGCGTTGAATCCGGCTGCGCAGGTAACGTGCCTGATAGAGAAAATAACAAGAGGAATACAAATACTTTCATAACATCTCTCAATCAATAAAAAGAGATAACCGGTTTTTATGGAGATTTTATTTCCTCCCAATTACGTGTCGTATTAAAACAGGTAAATATTAATTAAACCTTAAGAAATCAATAAAGTGCAGAAAAAGAAGAAAGTGCGGTGCAAATTCTTCCTTTTTTATTGATCTTGGGGAAGATTATTTCAATACTTTCCATGCTCTATAACCGTAGATGGCGATCACCACAAAGCAGATTAACGGCAGGATGAAAGAAGCGTTTACGGCAGGAATGCCCGCCACATCACTGTGGTCAATAATCATACCTTGTAATGGCGGCATTAACGCGCCACCCACAATCGCCATGACCAATCCCGCCGCCCCGAGCGTGGCTTCTTCCTGCATACCGTTTAAGGCGATACCGTAAATGGTCGGGAACATCAGTGACATGAAAACAGAAGTTGCGATTAAGCAATAAAGCCCCAGTACGCCGTCAATTAAGATGGTTCCCGAAATACAGATAAAACCGAATAATGCGAATAGCATGAGCATAAATTCCGCTTTGAGATATTTCATCAGACTGGTACTGATAAAGCGGCCCGTGATGAAGAACGCCATCGCGACAATGTTAAAACTCTGACCTTCCGCTTTGGTGAAACCCAGACGTTCGGCATATTGCACGATAAACGTCCAGCACATAATTTGCACGCCTACATAAAACACTTGTGCGATAACGCCCTCGCGGTATTTTTCGTTGACGATTAAACGGGAGAATGCTTTTTTAACGGAAATTTTTTCCCCTTGTTCCACCTTAGTGGCGGGCATTTTGTAAAGAGCGATGACGATGAGCACGGCTAAAACCACTACGCCCAGAATAATGTAAGGATCGCGGATAAGAGCCAGATCGTGCGTGCGGATACCGGCTTTTTCGGCTTCATTTAAGGTGTTGAAAATGAGATTGCCCGCGCTGTCGCGTTGGTCGGATTCCAGATTGACCAACACCAATTGGGAAGCGACAAACATACCCGTTAATGAACCCAACGGATTAAAGGATTGGGCGAAGTTCAAACGTCGTACCGCGGTTTCAGGTGCTCCCATGGATAAAATATACGGGCTGGCGGTGGTTTCTAAGAAGGCCAGACCGAAGGTTAAGATATACAGGGAGTACAGGAAATAACTGAACTGCTCGTATTTGGCCGCCGGATAGAATAAGAATGCGCCGATAGCATAAAGCACCAAACCCAGCATAATTCCCGCTTTATAATTATAACGGGTGGCAAAAATTGCCGCTGGGATCGCCATGGTGCCGTAACCACCATAGAAGGCAAATTGTACTAAAGCGGCTTCGGAGGCGGGAATTTCCATTACGGTCTGGAATACCGCCACCATCGGGTTAGTAATATCATTAGCAAATCCCCATAAAGAGAACAGACTGGTGATTAGAATAAAGGGGACAACATATTTTTTCTCAAGAATTTTTGCTGTCATTGCAATTTTCCTTCTGGATGATGGTTGATGAACGGAAGATTATTCTTCTATGCGTAAACCATAGGATTTAAATTTTTCCAATACGATTTTCATTTCTTCGGCCGACAGTAACGGAATGTCCAGACCCGTTGCCAGTAATTTCAGATACCAAGCCGCCAGCACTTCAACTTCGTGCGCCAGCCACAAGGCTTTGTCCAGATTTTCCCCGGCGGCGATTAAGCCGTGATGAGCCAGTAAAATTGCCTTGCATTCTTTAATGCCCTCACGTACGTAATCGGCGAGCTGATGGGTGCCGAAGGTGGCGTAGGGCACACAAGGAATGTGATCTGCGCCGCCTACGGCAATCATGTAGTGAATCGGCGGGATCGGTTTTGCTAAGATAGAAACCGCGGCGCAATTCATGGCGTGGTTGTGCACTACGGCATCCACATCGCTGCGGGCTTCATATACGGCCAAATGAAATTGCCACTCACTTGAAGGTAATTTGCCGTCTTCGTGCTTGCCGTGTTTATCTACATAAACGATAGCGTCCTCCGTTAATAGCTCATAGGGTGTGCCGGTCGGCGTGATTAATATTCCCTCCCGATAACGCACGCTCACGTTGCCTGCCGTGCCCTGATTTAAGCCCAGACGGGTCATTTCAAGGCAGGTTTCGATAATTTTGCGGGAAAGTTGTTGTCGGTTACTCATGTTTTATGTACCTCAGGATTATTTAAGCGGTGTAACACCTTTTTTGATAATAATATTGCCGTATTTAGCGGTTTCGCCTGTGATTACCACGGCATAGGCCTGTTTCGCCCGCTCATAGAAAGCAAAGCGTTCAATGCGTGCTAAGTGCGGGGCGGAACCGACCGTATGCTCTATAGCATTGAGATAACGTTCCGCCACCGTCGGATCCAGACTGTCGCCGGCGACGGCCTGCATCATAATTAACGGTGACTCGACGTAGCTATCGAATTCAAATAACGGGCTAATGGCGGTTAACAATGTATCTATGCTGATGCCGTCGGCGCGAATGACTTTATGATGTAATTGATGAGCCGGAAAATGGGCGTCGGAAAGCACCAATTCATCGCCATGCCCCATTTCCGCGAGGGCCTTTAATAGTTCGGGCGAAATTGCCGGATGAATACCTTTTAGCATATTAATTTCCTTTTTTCTTTTAGAAGGGCTTTGCCTTCCGGTTATATGTATTTGGGATAAATCCGCCGGCATTGCGGTTTCATCGCTTGTTGCGCGGCATCGCTGTCCACATATATGCCTACACCGGCGAAAGTGAACATGGCCGCTCCCAACACGGTGCTTTCGGCCACGTCAACGATATCAATCGGTAGGCCTAATACATCGGCGCGGATTTGATTCCATAACGGGTTCTTTGAACCGCCCCCTACACAGATTAAACTCTCCGCTTGAAAACGGCTCACCTGTTGCAGTACGTGCAAGCCGTTTTCCAGCTGTCGCGCCATGTAATACAAGGCGGCGCAATAGATTTCACCACGATCGGTAAACATGGATAGCCCGCTGATATTGCCTTGCCTCGCTTGATTAAAAACTCCCGAAAACAACACCGCTCTTTGGCCGGTCTTTCCCCGGGCGGCAGAGCCTTCTCTGATCATAGTGGGGTAGTATTGTTCCGTTCCCACCACATCGGCGAAAAACAGCTTGCCGATCCATTCCATTACGCCTGAACCCACCCATTGCACCGCAGGGGTGAAACAGCCGGCTTTAGCGTCAAACTCGGTGGTTAAACCTTGCGCCACAAATTCAAGATGCGGCTTGGCGGTTTGAGTACGGGCCATCAGAATTTCCCATGTGCCCGAACTGAGCACCGGCTGATTTAAATCGGCCCCGGAGCCGAACACGGCGAATTGGGTATCATGCCCGCAAGAAATCACCGGTACGGGGTTTAAGCCGAATTGCCGGCAAAGTGCGGTGCTTAAATTGCCGATTTTTTCACCCGCGTTGACCATCGGCGGGAAGTGGGCCGCGGTTAAACCCAACGGGCGCAGCACGTCTTCATCCCAATCCTGAGTGGCGAGATTGGTCAGCATTGAAGTGCCCGCCATGGTGCGATCGGTGGTGAATATGCCTGTTAGCCGTTGGTTCAGCATAGAAGAAATAAACACCCATTTATCCATATCGGCGAATACCGCGGGTTGATGTTGTTTGAGCCACAGCAATTTAAACAGGGTATTGAAACTGTATTGTCCGATGCCGTTGCGTTGATACAGCCGTTCCACATTAAGATAGTCGGCGAGGTTGTTCATCATTTCTATGGTGCGGGGGCATTTCCACGAGATGATCGGATACAGCTGTTTACCGTTTTTATCGAACGGTGCGCCGTCCACACCGAAAGTGGTAACGGAAATGCCCGCAATTTCCGATAGATCAATCTGCTGCCGTCTGAGCGAGGCAAGCGTCTGTTCGGCACAGAGGATTAATTTGTGCCAGATTTCGTCAAAATCCCAAATATAATAATCAGTATATTCCCCGTCGGGATGAGTAGTATTCGGCAAATGGTGAGACGCCACGATTTTGCCTCGATGATTAATGGCAATCGTACGCAGGTTGGTTGCACCACAGTCGAAGATAAGAGCAAGTGACATGAGTTCCCCCGTGTATCCCCACACCGACCGTGCGGGGTTACCTAAACCAAGCAGCTTTGCTGCTCCCAAAGTAGCTCCGGCGGAGCTAAGGTTGCTAGTTCGGCACGATTCGTGCTATTTATACAAAGGCCCGAAATTTGCACAGGCACGGTAATCCTGGCCTTCTTTATCCTGGCCGAAACCGTTCCACGCGCTTGGACGGAAAATCGCTTGCTCGTCTAAATTGTGCATACAGACAGGAATACGCAGCATGGAAGCGAGGGTGATTAAATCCGCTCCCACGTGCCCGTAAGTCGCTACACAGTGGTTTGCGCCCCAGTTTGCCATCACGGAATACACGTCGGTAAACGCGCCTTTACCGGTTAAACGCGGAACGAACCAAGTGCAAGGCCAGGTTTCGTTGGTGCGTTTCATCAAGGTTTCATGTACCTCTGCCGGCAGATCGATTGACCAACCTTCCGCAATCTGCAGCACGGGGCCTAACCCTTTGATAAGGTTGATACGGTGCATGGTGAACGGCATGCCGCCTTTGGTGGTGAATTGCGAAGATAAACCGCCGCCGCGGAAATATTCGTGTACGGCGGCACACCAGCGGGTGTGTTCCAGACAGCGTTTGCCGTCCGCCTCGGTGACATCCCACACCGGCTTGATAACCGGATTACCCTGTGCGTCGGTATGCTGACCCGAGCCGTCTAATGCGGCGGAACCGGAATTAATCAAATGGATAAAACCGCTTTCCGGGCGGAAACCGGTGGCTTTTTCCACCGCATCCCGGCTCCAGTATGTCCGTACATCGGCAAAGATTTGAGCTTGTCCCGTGAGCTGGTTACCGAGCAGCATACATACACCGTTTAAGCTGTCGTTTTCAGTGGCGATAATATGTGGCGGACGTACGCCGTTCCAGTCATAGGTAGAATTTAGAATTGCCTCCATAAAGTCACCGTTCGGCAGATGATCGGTCCATTGACGTTGCCCTTGGAAACCCGCCGCGATGGCATTATGCCCTAAGGATTCTTCTATATAGTTGAGTTCGGCCAGTTTTGCGTTGCCGACCATTAAATCCCGGGCGATGATAGTCATCTTCACCACATCTTCCCATAATTGGAGCCGTTCTTCCGGACTGCGCTGATGCTCCGGATTATTGACATCCACGCCTTCGCGGCAATATTGTTTCGCCCATGCCATGGCTAAATCCACTTCCTCCTGATCGTAGATCTTACGATCCAAACGGCGTTTGATTTCGGTCATATCCACATATTCATTGCGCATGCCGAGATATTCCTGAAAGAATTGCTGATTGACGATTGAGCCGGCGATCCCCATGGAGACGGAACCGATGGATAAATAGGATTTGCCGCGAATATTTGCCACCGCAAGGGCGCGCGGGCAAAGCGGAGAAGTTTTTCCTGCACGTCGGCAGGGATTGAATTGTCGTCGGCTTCTTGTACTTCGTGGCCGTAAATTGAGAAAGCGGGCAAACCCATTTGTGAATGGCCCGCTAATGCCGCGGCAAGATATACCGCGCCCGGGCGTTCGGTGCCGTTAAAACCCCAAATGGCTTTCGGCAGGTGCGGATCCATATCAATGGTTTCCGAACCGTAGCACCAGCAAGGGGTTACGCTAATCACCGCGCCTACATTATTGAGTTTGAATTTTTCCGCGCAGGCTGCGGCCTCCGCTACGCCGCCGATGGTGGAATCCGCAATCACACATTCCACGAAATCGCCGTTAGGGTGGCGAATATGGGTCTGTAATAATGCCGCCACGGCTTTTGCCATATTCATGGTTTGTTGTTCAAGAGATTCACGTACGCCCATGCGACGACCGTCAATGGTCGGACGGATACCGATTTTAACAGCTGCTGATTTTAATTGAGTCATTACTATTTCCCCCTTAACTTGAGTTGCTTGAAGTCAGTAAAAAATAAAAAAATAAGAATCGGATGACGTTTCGGTCGTTAGTGATTATTTTTGGTTAAAACAGGGAAAGAGAATAGAAATTTATAAATATCGTTGAATATTTGTGATTGAAGTCACAAAAATAAAGGAGAAAACGGTAAAGAATATGCCCGTTTTATATGGATAAAATAAATAATCGGGCATTTCAGTCATTATTATATTTGAGAGCGGACTAAGCAACGCTGAGTAATATATCCTGCTCGCGGCAATAATGTACTAAAGGTTCGGCAGGTTGTTGATCGGTAAACAGAATGTCCATTTGGGATAAATCGGCCAGTTTGATTAAATTGGTACGACCGAATTTTGAATGATCCAGCAGTAAAAATTTTTGCCCGGAAGCATCCATTATTTTGCGTTTTAATGAGGCGTTAAGCTCATTGGACTCCCATAACGCGCCCTGCTCATCAATGCCGGTACAGGAGAAAATGCCGATATCAATATGCAGGCGCAGTAATAATTGCTCCGACAGCGGGCCATAGAAAGCATCATATTTACTGGAATACACTCCTCCCGTGGCAATGGTTTTCACATTGGTTTTATTTACCAAGGCAGTGATATTATGCATTGAATTTGTCACGATTGTGCAGGGAACATCAGGAATCAGCTGAGCGAAATGCCAACTGCTGGAACTTGCGTCCAGACCGATGACCGCCCCTTCAAAAAAGTAGCTAATCGCCTGTTCGGCGATACTGCGTTTTTCGTCATAATTGCTACGTTGGCGGGCCTGAAAAGAACTGCCGACATCCGTCGCCTTGCGGCTGACCGCGCCGCCGTGAATGCGGTGCAGCAGCCCTTTCCGGCTTAACGCGTTCAGATCCCGCCGCATGGTCTCCACCGACACGGCAAAATATTCGGAGAGTTCATTCACGCTCACTTTTCCCATTTGGTTAACCTGCTGTAAAATCAAATCAGCGCGCTTTTGCATAATGGCTCCTATTCTTGAAACGGGCAAAACGGTCATTATATTATAGGTTATTTTCTGTCCATACGCATTAACTTGCTTGCTAATCCGTAACAAAAAAGCTTAAACTAGCGTCGTTCTCGACGGGGTGCTGGTTGACACGCTCGATTGGCTGAGAGAATACCCGTAGAACCTGATCTGATTAACAACAGCGTAGGGATTTGAGATACGTTACCGCACAAGGCTTGCGTGCTTGAATTCCTTTAATTTTATTAAAGGATTTTTTTATGTCTGAATCAATCACGTTAAAAACTCTGGTTTTTAGCACCGCACTTTTTTCTTCTTCATTGCTATTTGCCGCCGAGCCGCAGACGTTAACGGTCTATGCGGAAGAATATTTTGCCGCCGAGTGGGGCGCGGGCCCGGCAATTAAAAGCCAATTCGAGCGGCAATATGCTCAGTGCAGGGTAGCGTTGACCCCCTTTGACAGCCGCACCACTATGCTAAACCGCTTGCGTTTGGAGGGGAAAAATAGTAAAGCGGATGTGGTGGTAGGGATAGATAATCATCAATTGGAGGCGGCGGAAAAATCTCGGCTGTTCGCCCCGAATGATGTGGATTTAGCCCGGTTGGAATTGCCGGTTAAATGGCAAAATCACACGTTCCTGCCTTACGATTTCAGTAAATATGCTTTTATTTACGATAAAACCAAGTTGCGGAATCCGCCGCAAAGTCTGCATGAACTGATTGAACGCCGTGATCTCAAGGTACTGTATCAGGACCCCCGCACCAGCAGTATCGGACGGGGATTGATCGTATGGGTGAATGAAGTTTATCCGCAGGATCAGGTGGCGGAGGCATGGAAAAAACTAAGCACGCATACCGTCACCGTGGGCAAGGGCTGGTCGGAAACCTACGGCGCTTTTCTGAAAGGCGAAGCGGATCTAGTGCTGAGCAACAATACCTCGCCGATTTATCACTTATTGCAGGATAAAACGGATAAATACGCTGCTACCGAATTCAGCGAAGGGGAAGTGCTGCAAGTGGAATTGGCGGCAAAGGTAGCGGGCAAGAACAATGCCTGTGCAGACTTGTTTCTCAATTATTTATTAAGCCCGCAGGCCCAAACGGAAATTGCCGCAAAGGGCGTGATGCTGCCGGTGATTGCCGCGCCGACCGAACCTCATTATGACGCGCTGAAAAGTGCGGTGCTGAAATCGAAAGTTTTAGACAGCATGAAGGTGAGCGCTGCTCAGCTTAAATCCTGGATTGCTGTGTGGCAAGGCAGTTTAACCGAATAATGCGGTTTTCTCTTTTCTTTCGCCGTCTCCGCCCGCGGCATTATGCGGGCGGCTTGCTGGTGTTGTCGCTTATAGTCGGCGTTTACGGTCTGTCCTTGAACGCTGTGTTGACCGTAGGCGATTTCAGCCATTGGCAGGCGTGGTTTGCCGATCCCTATTTACGCCGGATTATCCTCTTCAGTTTCGCTCAGGCATTCTTATCCGCTTTCTTATCGGTTGCCATCGGGATGATTTTTGCCCGCGCTTTTTTCTATCAGAATTTCATCGGCAAGGCGTGGCTGCTGAAAATTTTTTCTCTCACCTTTGTGTTGCCCGCTTTGGTGGCGGTATTCGGTTTGCTCGGCGTTTATGGCGGCTCGGGTTGGCTGGCAAAATCGGCGGCTTGGCTGGGACTGAGTTGGCAGCCCAATATTTATGGATTAAGCGGTATTCTTATCGCTCATCTGTTTTTTAATATTCCTCTTGCCGCCCGTATGTTTTTGCAGGGACTGGCGGCGATTCCCAATCAGCAGCGCCAGCTGGCGGCGCAGCTCAACATTTGCGGCTGGCGGTTTATCCGTTTGATTGAATTGCCCTATTTACGCCAACAGCTGTTGCCGACCTTCGTCCTGATTTTTATGCTTTGCTTTACCAGCTTTACCATTGTGCTGGCTTTAGGCGGCGGGCCGCAATATACCACGCTGGAAGTGGCGATTTATCAGGCGATTGTATTTGATTTTGATTTGCCGAAAGCGGCGTTATTCAGCCTGCTGCAATTTGCCTTCTGCCTTGTGCTGTTTGGGTTGATCAGCCGATTGAGCAACATGCGCGCTTCCGCCGTGAGCAATAAGGAACAATGGCGGAGCAAACAGCAGCCTGCGGTACAATGGTGGCAGATGTTTGTCATTGTGAGCGTTTCTCTTTTTATTTTCCTGCCGTTGCTGAATACATTGATAAGTGCCGTTTTTTCGGGGTATTTTCTCTCTGCTTGGCAAGACGGTCAGTTATGGCGGGCGATAGGTTATTCGGTAACGATTGCGCCGATCTCCGCATTGGTTGCGGTCATTTCTGCCGCTGCATTGCTGTTGCTCTCGCGACAGCTGACATGGCTGCATTTTTCTCATCTCGCTAACGGGTTAATGAATATCGGTATGATTATCCTTGCCGTGCCGACCTTGGTGCTGTCCATCGGGCTGTTTCTGCTGTTACAAACTCTTGATTTCAACACCGCGCATTTATTCGCTATCGTGGTATTGTGTAATGCGTTATCAGCTTTGCCCTTTGTGATTCGTATTCTTGCCGCTCCAATGAATAACAATATGATTTATTATGAAAAATTATGTCAGTCTCTTGGCGTGACAGGGTGGAATAGACTGAGTTTGATAGAATGGCGGCAGCTTGCCGCGCCGATAAAATATGCTTTCGCTCTCGCCGCCTGCTTGTCTCTCGGTGATTTTACCGCAATTGCCTTATTCGGCAGTCGGGATTTTACTTCGCTGCCTTATTTGTTGTATCAGCAATTAGGCAGTTATCGCGGTGATCAGGCGGCGGTGACCGCTTTGATTTTACTCTTGTTCTGTTTGGGCGTATTCTGGTTAGCCGAGCGTCAGGACGATGGAAAGGATGTTAACGATGATTCGGCTCAATAATGTAGTGTTTGATTATAAAGAAATGCCTATGCGTTTTTCTCTGCATATTCGAGCGCAGGAAAAGGTGGCGGTTATCGGACCCAGCGGGGCGGGTAAAAGCACTCTGCTGAACCTCATCGCGGGCTTTGAATATGCGGATAGCGGCGAAATTTGGCTGAACGGTGAAAATCATACCCGCTCTCAGCCGCATGAGCGCCCGGTTTCCATGCTGTTTCAGGAAAATAATTTGTTTATACATTTAACCGTCGAACAAAATATGGCGTTAGGCATTAAGCCGGATTTGAAGCTCAGCGCGCCGGAACGGCAACAGTTGCGGGAAGTGGCAAGCGCGGTGGGATTAACCGCACTTTTAAGCCGTAAACCCACGTCTTTGTCAGGCGGGCAAAAGCAACGGGTGGCGTTAGCCCGTTGCCTGTTGCGCAATAAACCCATTTTGCTGTTAGATGAGCCGTTTTCAGCTCTGGATCCTGCATTGCGTATGGAAATGCTCGGTCTATTACTGCAATTATGCCGACGAAAACAATTAACGTTGGTACTTGTCACTCACCAGCCGAATGAATTGATCGGTAGTGTTGATCGTATTCTACGGGTGGAAAACGGTGAGATTGTGAAGGAATAACATGTAAGGATCATTAAATGACGACAACCAATTTACAAATGTACTCTATTACACCGCACGCTAGTGTCGAATACTGGTCGGTATGCAAGGTGGAAGCGCTGTTTGAAACCCCGTTTCTGGAACTGGTTTATCGTGCCGCTCAAGTGCACCGCGAACATTTTAATCCGCAGCGAATCCAGCTTTCAACCCTGATGTCGATTAAAACCGGCGGCTGCTCGGAAGATTGTGCTTACTGTCCGCAGTCGGCACGTTATCACACCGGTGTGCAGAAACAGCAGCTGCTGGATATTGAAGAAATCCTCGCCAAAGCCAGAATCGCCAAACAGCGGGGAGCCAGCCGTTTTTGCATGGGGGCGGCGTGGCGAGGCCCGAAACCTAAGGATATTGATAAAGTCAGTGAAATTATTAAGGCGGTGAAGGATATCGGCCTGGAAACCTGCGGCACCTTCGGTATGCTGGAAGACGGCATGGCAGAGGATTTAAAAGCGGCGGGGCTGGATTATTACAATCATAATTTGGATACCGCTCCCGAACATTACCGGAAAATTATCGGCACCCGCCGCTTTGATGACCGTTTGAACACCCTCGGTAAGGTGCGTAAGGCGGGGATTAAGGTGTGCTGCGGCGGGATTGTCGGCATGAATGAAACCCGCAAAGAACGGGCGGGCTTGATTGCCAGCCTGGCGAATTTGGATCCGCAGCCGGAATCCGTACCGATTAACCAGTTGGTGAAAGTGGAAGGCACACCGCTGGCGGATGCGCAGGAGCTGGACTGGACCGAATTTGTTCGCACCGTTGCAGTGGCCCGTATTACCATGCCGAAAAGCTATGTGCGGCTCTCTGCGGGCCGCCAAGGTATGAGCGAAGAAATGCAGGCAATGTGCTTTATGGCGGGGGCAAACTCGATTTTTTACGGAGATAAACTGCTGGTTACCGAAAATCCGGAGGAAGACGGAGATCGCATCCTGATGGAAAAATTGGATTTGCTGCCTGAGGGAACGGAATAGAAACAAAAGCGCGGTGTTGAAATTCGGAGTTTTTAAATTTCCCCCTAACGTTTAAATCTTCCTTTAGTTTCTCTTTTCTTTACCACAAAAAACCACGCCCGAGAGCGTGGTTAGTTGCTAAAGTTCCTAATAATTAAGTCGGATTAAAGTTTATCGGCGTTTTGTTTTAAGTATTTGGCGACGCCTTCAGGGTTATCTTTCATGCCTTCTTTGCCTTTTTCCCATTGCGCGGGACAAACTTCGCCGTGTTCTTCATGGAATTGTAGCGCATCGACCATACGTAACATTTCGTCAATGTTACGACCTAATGGCAAATCGTTCACAACCTGATGACGGACAACGCCGTTTTTGTCAATTAAGAATGAAGCGCGTAATGCAACTCCGGCTTCCGGATGTTCGATACCGTATGCTTTGGCGATTTCATGCTTAGTATCTGCGGCTAACGCATATTTAACCGGGCCGATACCGCCGTTGTCAACCGGAGTGTTACGCCATGCATTGTGGGTGTATTGTGAGTCGATTGACACGCCGACAACTTCAACGCCACGTTTTTTAAATTCTTCATAACGGTGATCGAACGCGATTAATTCTGACGGGCAAACGAATGTAAAGTCTAATGGATAGAAGAAAATTACCGCCGCTTTACCTGCGATATGTTGTTTGAAGTTGAAATTTTCAACGATTTCACCGTTGCCTAAAACGGCGGCAGAAGTAAAATCCGGTGCTTGACGGGTAACTAATACCATAGTAAAACTCTCCATAAGTTTAGAATGAAATAAACATTTGCGTATATAAAGATTGTGTCGCAATATTAATCGGGCGTATTCTATGTGAATTTATCGCCGCCCGATAGCTGGTTTTATCTATTAAATTAATCAATGTAATCAATATAACTCAATATTCGGAAGTATTATGACAGATAAATATTCAATTGCCACAACGTTGGTACACGCCGGTCGTGACAAACGCGTCACCCGGGGCAGTGTGAATCCCGTGATTCAACGGGCTTCATCCTTGGTTTTCGATAGCCTGAAACATAAGCAAGAAGCGACCGTTAACCGGGCCAAACAAGCTCTATTTTACGGCCGTCGCGGTACGCTTACCCATTTTGCCCTGCAGGATTTAATGTGTGAAATGGAAGGCGGAGCGGGCTGTTATTTATATCCTTGCGGTGCGGCGGCGGTCACTAACGCGATTCTTGCTTTTGTGAAAACGGGCGATCACGTGGTAATGACGGGAGCCGCCTATGAGCCGACGCAGGATTTCTGTAATGTTATTTTAAAGAAAATGGGCATCGCCACTTCTTATTATGATCCGATTCACAGCCCGGAGGAGATTGCCGGCCTGATTCAGCCGAATACCGCGGTATTATTTTTGGAAAGTCCGAGTTCGCTGACGATGGAAGTTCCCGATGTGCCGGGTATTGTGAAAGCGGCCCGTCAGATCAATCCCGATATTGTGATTATGATCGACAATACCTGGGCCGGCGGCATTTTATTTAAACCGCTGGAACATGGGGTGGATATCTCCATTCAGGCCGGCACCAAATATTTAGTGGGACATTCCGATGTAATGGTCGGCACCGCGGTATCCAACGCCCGCTGCTGGGATAGACTGCGGGAAAATTCCTATTTAATGGGGCAGATGGTGGATGCGGATACCGCTTACACTACGGCTCGCGGCATTCGTTCTCTTGCCGTGCGATTTAAACAACACACTGAAAGCGGTCTTGCCGTTGCCGACTGGCTGGCGGCACAACCGCAGGTGAAAGCGGTGTATCATCCTGCGTTGCCAAGTTGCCTGGGACACGAATTTTTTAAGCGCGATTTCACCGGTTCGGCGGGCTTATTTTCCTTTGAGTTAAAGGAAAAATTATCTCACGAGCAACTGGAACGTTTTATGGATCATTTCAAGCTCTTTTCCATGGCGTATTCATGGGGCGGTTTTGAATCCCTGATTCTCTACAATCAACCTGAAGAAATTGCACGCATCCGTCCGAATATCCAACGCAGATTAACCGGCACTTTAATCCGAGTGCATATCGGCTTTGAAGATGTTGGTGAATTGATAGCGGATTTACAGGCGGGGTTTGAACGTTTGTAGTCTGATCTTTTGCTATGAAGAAAGACAAAGTGCGGTGCTGAAAAATCAAGTTTTGCGCCGCCTCCCGAATCAGACCGTTTGATTAAGAGCCGATAATGACATTGCCCGGATTTGATCATTTTAGGCATAGTAGGCTGGTTGAGATCTACTATGCCTAAGAATGAGTCCGATCGGCCTTGTTTTAGCTGACTATAAAATGATTATAATTTAATCTCATTTCCGCTTTTTAATGACTCAAGCGCCATGTCAGCCAAGTAAAGCGCCTGTTGTCCATCAAAACCGGTTGTCGCCGGCTGTGCTTTACCTTTAAGGATATTAACAAAGTGTTCCCATTCCGCTTTATAAGCGGCTTCATAACGTTGCAGAAAGAAAAACTCCGGTTTGGCCGAAGTACAACCGGCATCTGACCATAATTCCACAGTGTTTTCTATTTGATTTTTAGCCGTTAATACTCCTTTTTCACCGTGTAATTCAATACGTTGATCATAGCCATATGCGGAACGGCGAGTATTGGAAATGGTTGCCATGGCGCCGGATGGGAAACGCATTACCACGAAAGCGGTGTCTATATCGCCTGCCGCGCCGATCATCGGATCTACAATGGTTGAACCGCAAGCGTAAATAGACTCGGGTTCTTCGCCTATAATAAAACGAGCCATATCGAAATCATGAATAGTCATATCGCGAAATAATCCGCCGGATACTTTAATATATTCTACCGGTGGCGGGGCAGGATCTCGGGAAATAATGATAAGAGATTCGGGTTTGCCGATTTCACCCGCGCTCAAACGTTCTTTCAATAATTTGAATTGAGGATCATATCGACGATTAAAGCCGATAAATAAAGGCACTTTCTGCTTTTCCACTACGGCCAGACATTCTTTTACCCTCGCCATATTGAGATGAACAGGTTTTTCACAAAAAATGGTTTTGCCGGCTTTTGCCGCCAATTCGATCAAATCCGCGTGAGTATTGGTTGCCGAGGCAATTAATACACCGTGAATGTTAGGATCGGCCATCGCTTCTTCTACGGTTTGTATTTTACAACCATATTTATCGGCAATTTTTTGGGCGTTTTCTGCAACAGGATCAATCACCGAATATAAGTTAGTTTCGGGATGATGAGCGATATTGACCGAATGAACCACCTGACCTATACGGCCGGCACCAAATAATGCAATATTAAACATAAGAAACTCCTTATTTTTATCCGTAAAGTTTATTGAAATGCTTGTTTAAAACGGGCTAATGCCAATTCACTGTCACCGGATGCCCAGGCCTCCATTGCTACCGTGCCGGTATAGCCGATTTCCTGAATAGCTTTGGCGATTGCCGGATAGTTAATTTCTCCTGTGCCCGGTTCACAACGTCCCGGAACGTCGGCTATTTGGATTTCACCCAAATAATCTTTGCATTGACGCAGAAGTTCGATCAGATTTCCTTCTCCTATTTGAGCGTGGTATAAATCCAGATTCATTTTGAGATAAGGGCTGTTAATTGCTTTTACTAAGGTATAGGTATCTTTTGCCAAAGCAAAAGGCGTGCCTTTATGATCTACAAGCAGGTTTAAATTTTCCAGCATGAATATTTTATTCGCTTGTTCACCGAGTTTAGCGACTTTACGCAAAGTATCCGCAGCTTTTAGCCACATTTCGGGTGTGACCACTTCCACCGGTTTAACGGGAAAACCGCCTTCGCCTAATCCCGTACCATGAAAATTCAAAGACGGGCAGTTTAATTTTTGCGCGACAGGAATAGACTGTTGCATTGTTTCCAACAGTTGTTCAATTTCTTCATCATCAGTTAAATTCCCTTTTATATAACCGGTCATTGAAGTAATGCGGGCTCCCGTTTCAACAATGGCGTCAATATCTTTGTTGGTCCAGTCCCAGATCTCGACACCGAATCCTAGAGAGTGGATTTTTCTTACACGTTCGATGAAAGGTAATTCTAAGAATACCATTTCCGCACAGACGGAAAGTTTATAGTTTTGCATAGTGACTCCTTTAATGAAGATTAAGTTTTGCCAGACTTTCTTGGATTTCCGGCTCTTGTCTGAAGCGTTTGGATTGAGCTAGCATAATCGGTTCGATTTTCTCCAAGGAAATACCACGTGTTTCGGGTAAGAAGCGACTAACAAACCAAAAACCGATTAAACAGAACAGAGCACAGATGAGTAGTGGAAATGAACCGTTGAATTTTTCCATCAAAAATTCGCTTCGGTTCATCATTGGGAAAGATTGAGTGACGATAAAATTGGATATATACATGGCGCTGAATGCAATACCCATGCCGACCGCCCGCATTCTATTAGGGAATATTTCCGACATGATAAGCCAAGCGCCTAAACTCCAGGATGTGCCGAAAATTAACACAAATAGGAATAATGTAATAACAGGGAAGTATCCTTTAATCCCCGCCATAAAAGTGAATGAAGTGAGTAGTAGGCAAATCATGCAGCCAATGGTGCCGAATTTGAGCAATGGTTTGCGTCCCATTCTATCGACCAAGAATAGAGCGATGGCTACACCGATACAGTTTGCCGCGCCAAGAAAAATACTTTGGAATAAGGAATCCTGCATATTCGTATTAATATTTTTCAGTAAAGACGGTGCGTAATAGAGTAAAATATTAATCCCGATAAGTTGTTGCAGAGTAGCGATGGCACATCCTACTAATACAATAAAGCGGGTTTTAGGGTTTTGAAAAACTTGCCGAGTATTTAAACTGACTTTTTCTTGTATTTTTTCTAATTTTATTGAATCAATAATTTCGTTAAGCAGATTTTTGGCGTGTTCAAGGTTAGAAAGCCGCGTTAATATAGTAAGGGATTTTTCGTTTCGTCCGACCATTGCATACCAGCGAGGAGATTCCGGCATAAAAAAGACTAAAATCAAGAACAGGATGATTGGTACCAGCTCTGATGCCAACATCCAGCGCCAACCAAAAACGGTTATCCATTCTTCATCCATACCTTTGGCAATCATATAATTAACGATATAGACCACCAATTGCCCGGTTACCATCAGTAGTTGTTGTAAACCCAACATGCGTCCACGGTAATCTTTTGGAGAAACTTCGGCAATATAAAGGGGCGTAACCGCGGATGCCATACCTACGGCAAACCCTCCAATCAAACGATATACCACGAACCAAAAGAAATTGATTGCCAGCGCCGAACCTACGGCGGAAATGAAGAAGAGGATAGCGGTAAAGATTAATGTACCTTTGCGTCCGTATTTATTCGAAATGGAACCGACAATCCAGGCACCGAATATACAACCGAATAAGACATTAGAAACGGCCCATCCGCTTTCAGCCGGACTCAATATGAAGTGTTTGGTTAAAGGCTCAATTACGCCTGAAATTACCGAAGCGTCATAACCTAACATTACACCGCTTAATGATGCGATTACGCAGATAAATGAGACATATAACATATTATGTTTATTCATAATTCCTCCTTGTTATGAGAGTTATCATGTATTAAATTCATCTATTGTTAATAGATGCAAATATATTTGATCTAGAGTATTCTTCTCCTCTGAATTTAGGATTTAGGGGATAATAAAAAACCTTGATGAAAAGTATATTGAAAAAAATAGCAGGGCAGCTTTGAATTTTTCTGTTTTTATGAGGAAAAATGATGTTATTTTTGTGAATCAGCTCACAATTATTGGTTCTTTCTTTGAAATATTACTTTTTTGGGAATTCTAATTGTTGACCAATCCATAATTCGCGGTAAGATTTTGGAGAAATTCCGGTTATTTTGCTAAAAGCCGCGGTGAAATAATTTGGATCGTTATAACCTACGGCAATAGAAATTTGCGTAATGGTTTGGTTGGTAGTCATTAGTAATGATTGCGCCTCACCGATACGCCGGCGGTTTAGGTATTGGATTGGAGAGAATTTGGTTTCTTTTTTAAAAAGATGAGAAAGATAAGATGTGCTCACCTTAAACCGGGTAGCGATTTTACTCAGAGTCAGCGGCTCGGTGTAATTTTGTTCCAAATAGTCTTTTACCTGATCAACCAGCGTTCTTTTTTTATAGAAAACAGGTCTAATCCATTGTTTCGGTAAGCTTACAATAATCGTTAATAAAGAAAGCAACAGATAATTCGCAAATTCATGAGCATTAGGCAGATCTTTATCCACATAGAAAAACATCATTTCTAAAATTTTATTGATTGTTTCTTTGTGTTCTCCACTGGAAATTACAGCCGGTGCGCTGATATCGAATAAACAGTTGGGTTCCATTCCCTTGATTTTTAAATTACGAATACCGCAACAATACGTCACCATATCAGAATTGAGTTGAGCCATTTCGTCATGGATGACCCCTTGATTAAATATAAGTACGTCTCCGGCCTTTGTATCATATTTCGTACCATCGATAATATGCTTACCTTTACCTTGCGCCACAAAAACAATTTCAAGGTGCTCATCATGCTTATGCAGCATTCTAGGCAGATATTCCTGCATCCCTTGCGTATTGGTTATATAGCATAATTGTGGTTGGTGATTATGTTCAAAAATAGAATTTTTATTTTCTTTAATATAATGCTGCCACATAAAGTTTCTCCTTATATGAAGGTTTGGAGCTATCTTTATTTGTTTAATCGAATGAAGAAAATAAATCTGTGATCATCCTCACAAAATGAAATGTTAATTCTAAATAAAGGTATTCTGGAATTTTCAATTAAGTAGTTAAGAATCATTCACGAAAGGGCCTGCTATGGCAAGAATTGGCGAGAACGAACGGATTGGTCAGCGCATTATCCACCGCTGGCACACTATGAACTAGAGTAAAGTGCGGTGTCAAAAACGTTAATTTTTAACACCGCACTTTGATATGTTCCGTCACCCGGATTTTTGCCGGCTCCGTTAATCGGTGAAACTAAATAACCAAGGTTATCTGTTCATAATATCTCTGTTTCCAGAGATAATTTTCCCTGTTCGACCCGAATGCCCTTGGCAAATTTTTTAATCAGCAGATCACGCGGCTTGCTTTCATCGAGAGTATAAATCGGCATGGTGGTTAATAGGGTGGCGATAGCCCGGCTGACCAGCGGCATGACGGGATTAATCTTTTCCATATATTGCTGCGGCGAACCGGACCATTGTTTAATGCGTAGATCCTTAAGATAAACGGCCCCTTGTTCCGCGTTATAGTAAGGAATAGTATCGACCACCAGATCGATTTTGCCCACATAATTTTGTTTGCCGAGATTGAACAGGCCGTCAATCGTACCGCTGATTTCTATGCGATCTTTGTCAGCCTGCCCTATTTTGGCGCTGAGATTCTGTAGATCGTAGTCAATTTGGAATAAACCCGGCATGCCGAGTTTATCGCTGATGTCGCCTTTTTTAGCCAAATAGTCGTTCACTTCCTGCTCACTTACCGAAAAGAGATTGGCTTGAACGGCCGGGGAAAAGAATAGAAAACATAGCAGTAAATAGCGGTAGAAACGGCGTAATCGTTGCATAATAACCTTGTTTATTTAACATTAGTGAGAAAAAACAGTAAAATAAATCATTTTTCTGTGCGTGTTATCATAATAGATGTCATGAGCGGATCATAGCGTTTTATTGTGGTCTGCCTTATTGTGTTAGGAGTGAAATGAATAGTTCAACTCAGTTTGAGCAATACGTCTCCGCTTTGTTTCAGGCTCATCGGGGCAAGCGGGTATTGCGATTTGAATATGAAGGAAACATCTTTTGGATGAAGCAACCCGAGCAGCTGAAAGGTGTTTGGCGAATTCTGAAGCCACAACCGAAGCGTGCTTTTCATGCGGAATGTGATATTTTGCGGGAGCTCAATCGCCGTCATGCTCCCGTGCCTGAATTAGTATTATGGAATAGCGATTATTTTGTCCTGAAAGATGCGGGATATACGTTGAATCAGTGGGTTGAAAACGACAGTTTGCATATTTCCGACGAAACGAAAATGCAGATTTTGGTTGAAGGGGCAAAGGCGTTAGCCGATCTGCATCGAGAGGGACTGGCGCATGGACGTCCGGCAATACGTGATATTGCGTGGAAGGATCATGAAGTGAAATTTATGGATTTTGAATCCCGTTCCCGCAGTAATAATCCGGAATGGCAAAAAATTCGTGATTCGCTGATTTTTATTCACAGTCTGTGCCGCTCTAAACGGCTTTCCGATAGTCAGATTGCTCAGGTAGTAGCAAAATATCAGAGCTATTGTGAGCCGGTTCTATGGCGCAAGGTGATTACTTTTGTGCAAAAGGCGCGCTGGATATATTATGTATTATTACCGTTTAAACCTATTGCTAAAATGGATTTAATCGCGATTTATCGATTGTTTGAAATTCTGTTAATTAACAAGGGAAAATCCGAATGAAGACATTTTTGTTCATTATACTGGCGGCAATGTTACTGTCTGCCTGTACTTTCGGCGGCGGCTTTGGCGTCGGTAACGGCGGTGGCGGCGTGACAGTCGGCACCGGAATGCGGTTCTAGCGGCAAAGTGCGGTGTCAAAAAACGGGTTTTTTGTTTTTTATGATTAAATACTTGATATTGATCAACAAACTCATTATAATACGCCGCATATTTCGGACGCGGGGTGGAGCAGTTTGGTAGCTCGTCGGGCTCATAACCCGAAGGTCGTTGGTTCAAATCCGGCCCCCGCAACCACTTGCTTATAATGTGAGAAGCAATATAAGCTCAGTGAGAACCCCAGATTGATTCGGGGTTTTTTTATACAAAAAATTTGATTATAAAACTGGGCTGAACGCCCTTTTTTTATGCCTGAAATTTAGAAAAGCTAATTATTTCGGCATGCGAGGAGAAGAAATTGGCAACCTTAGAACAAAATTTACACACAATGCTGCAAGGTTCGGTGGAGGATTTAGGCTGCGAGCTTTGGGGGATTGAATGTCAGCGTGCGGGCCGCTTTATGACCGTGCGTTTATTTATCGATAAAGAAGGCGGGGTTACGGTCGATGACTGTGCCGATGTTAGCCGTCAGGTCAGTGCGGTGCTGGATGTGGAAGATCCCATTGCGGAAAAATATAATTTGGAAGTGTCTTCTCCGGGGTTGGATCGCCCGTTATTCACACCGGCACAGTTTGAACGTTTTATCGGGCAGAATATTTCCGTGCATTTGCGGATTCCAGTATCGGATCGCCGTAAATGGCAGGGTAAATTAGAAAAGATCGAAGGTGATATGCTGACCTTATCGGTTGATGGTCAGCCACAGGTATTTATTTTCGGTAATGTACAGAAAGCCAATATCGTTCCAAAATTCTAGTTAAGAGGCAAGAAAAAAGTGAGCAAAGAGATTTTATTAGCTGCGGAAGCAGTTTCAAACGAAAAATTATTACCACGCGAAACCATTTTTGAAGCGTTAGAAAGTGCCATCGCCCTTTCCACTAAGAAGAAATACAATCAGGAAATTGATGTGCGTGTTGCGATCAACCAAAAAACAGGTGAATTCGATACTTTCCGTCGTTGGGAAGTAGTGAAAGAAGTCACCGCTCCCACCCGTCAGATGGAGTTGGAAGCGGCGAGATTATTTGCCGAAGATGACAGCATTGAAGTGGGGCAGTTTGTGGAAGATCAGATTGAATCTATCGCTTTCGACCGTATTACCATGCAGACTGCCCGCCAGGTAATCAGTACCAAAATCCGTGAAGCGGAACGTAATAAAGTGGTGGAACAATTCCGCAGCGAAGAAGGTAAAATCGTTATCGGTACAGTGAAAAAAGTGATGCGTGATACCATCATTTTGGAATTAGTGGGTAATAAAGAGGATCCGACCAAAGCGGAAGCGGTCATTTTACGTGAAGATATGCTGCCGCGTGAAAATTTCCGTCCGGGTGACCGGGTACGCGGTGTGTTGTACAAAGTGAGTCCGGAAAGCAAAGGGGCTCAGTTATTTGTTACCCGTGCGAAACCTATTATGCTGGAAGAACTGTTCCGCTTGGAAGTGCCTGAAATCGGTGAAGAGTTAATTGAGATAAAAGGTTCTTCACGGGATCCGGGTTCGCGCGCCAAAATTGCGGTGAAAAGCAATGATAAACGTATTGATCCGGTAGGCGCGTGCGTAGGTATGCGTGGCGCCCGTGTGCAGGTCATTACCAATGAGCTCGGCGGCGAACGTGTTGATATTGTGCTGTGGGATGATAATCCGGCTCAATTTGTGATCAACGCCATGGCACCGGCGGAAGTGAGTTCTATCATCGTGGATGAAGACAATCACTCCATGGATATTGCGGTTGAGGCGGCCAATTTGGCACAGGCAATCGGCCGTAACGGGCAAAACGTGCGTTTGGCAACACAGCTGACAGGCTGGGCGTTAAATGTTATGACCACGGAAGAATTACAGCAAAAACATCAGGCGGAAGACGACAAGGTACTTAACCTGTTTATGAATTCTCTTGAAATTGATGAAGAGTTTGCTCAAATCTTGCTGGATGAAGGTTTCTCCAGCTTAGAGGAATTAGCTTATGTCCCGGTAAGTGAGCTGACGGCCATTGACGGCCTTGAAGACGAAGACTTGGTGGAAGAGCTGCAAACGCGGGCGAAAGACGTATTAACCGCTAAAGCCTTAGCGGAAGAGGAAGCGATAAAACAGGCGGATATAGAGGAACGTTTACTGAACCTGGCCGGAATGGAGCGTCATATTGCATTCAAACTGGCGGAAAAAGGCATTAAGACCTTAGAAGAATTGGCAGAACAAAGCGTGGATGATTTGACTGATATTGAAGAATTAAGCGCAGAGAAAGCCGCCGACTTAATCATGGCTGCCCGCAACATCTGCTGGTTTGGTGACAAATAAGGATTGAGGTAGTTATGACAGAAAAAAATAATGAAAATGCGCCGAAAAAACTGAGCTTGCAACGCCGCACAAAGACGACCGTCGCGGGTGGTAAGGTACAGGTCGAGGTGCGTAAATCGCGTAAGATTGATACTGAAGCGGCAAAAAAAGCCGCCGAAGAAGCAAAATTAAAAGCCCGTCAAGAGGTTGTGGAAAAATTAACTCAGGAAAAGCCTGCTGCTGAAGTGACGGAGAAGGTTCACGTTGAAGCGGAAAGGGCTAAAGCACCACAGGCGGAAAAAGAAACCTCGGTGAAGAAAACGGTTGATCCCGTGAAGGAAAAACGCAAAGCGGAAGAAGCCGAATTACGTCGTAAAGCGGATGAATTGGCCCGTCAAAAAGCGGAAGAACAAGCCCGCAGAGCGGCGGAAGAAGCCAAACGCTATGCGGAAATGGATAATGACAACGATAACAGCGATAATGCCGATGATTATGCGGATTATCATTTGACCTCCAGCTATGCCCGTGAGGCGGAAGACGAAGAAGAACGCCGTAAGGAAAACCGTAGCCGCGGCGGCAAGAATAAAGTCGGCAAAGCCAAAAAAGGCGGTCGTGAAGATGAGAACGGCAATAAAAACGAACGTCAATCGGATCGCCGCAACCAAAAGGACGTGAGAGGCAAAGGCAAAAATAAAAAAGGCGGCAGTACCTTACAGCAAGCCTTTACTAAACCTGCGCAGGCAGTTAATCGTGATGTGGTTATCGGCGAAACCATTACAGTGAAAGATCTTGCCGATAAAATGGCGGTAAAAGCCACCGAAATCATCAAAACCATGATGAAAATGGGTGAGATGGTCACCATTAACCAAGTGATTGACCAAGAAACCGCACAGCTTGTGGCGGAAGAAATGGGGCATAAAGTTATTCTGCGTAAGGAAAACGAGCTGGAAGAAGAGGTATTGGAAGACCGTGACGTAAATGCGGAGAAAGTTCAGCGTGCTCCGGTAGTCACCATTATGGGTCATGTTGACCACGGTAAAACCTCGCTGCTTGATTATATTCGTAAGGCTAAAGTCGCCGCAGGCGAAGCCGGCGGTATTACTCAGCATATCGGTGCCTATCACGTTGAAACCAACGGCAAGATGATTACTTTCCTGGATACTCCGGGGCATGCGGCATTTACTTCTATGCGCGCGCGCGGAGCGAAAGCGACGGATATCGTCGTGCTTGTGGTCGCCGCGGACGACGGCGTTATGCCGCAAACTATTGAGGCAATCCAGCACGCCAAGGCGGCAGGTGTGCCGATTGTGGTGGCGGTGAACAAAATTGATAAACCGGAAGCCAACCCTGAACGTGTGGAGCAAGAATTATTGCAATATGATGTTGTTGCCGAGAAATTCGGCGGTGACGTGCAGTTCGTGTATGTTTCGGCGAAAAAAGGTACCGGCGTAGATGAATTGCTTGACGCGATCTTATTGCAATCCGAAGTGCTTGAGCTCACCGCCGTGAAGGACGGTATGGCAAGCGGTGTAGTGATTGAATCTTACCTGGATAAAGGCCGTGGTCCGGTAGCCACCATTTTGGTTCAATCCGGTACTCTGAACAAGGGTGATATTGTGCTTTGCGGTTTTGAATACGGTCGTGTGCGCGCGATGCGTGATGAAAACGGTAAAGAAATCGATGAAGCCGGTCCGTCAATTCCCGTGGAGGTGTTGGGGCTTTCGGGCGTTCCGGCGGCAGGTGATGAAGCGACCGTGGTACGTGATGAGAAAAAAGCCCGCGAGGTTGCCCTTTACCGCCAAGGTAAATTCCGCGAGGTGAAATTAGCCCGTCAGCAAAAAGCGAAACTGGAAAACATGTTCAGCAATATGACCGAAGGCGATGTGGCGGAATTGAATGTTATCGTCAAAGCGGACGTTCAAGGTTCCGTTGAAGCAATCTGCCAATCACTGACAGAACTTTCCACTAATGAAGTGAAAGTCAACGTGATCGGTTCCGGTGTTGGCGGTATCACTGAAACGGATGCAACTTTAGCGGCCGCTTCCAATGCCATTATTGTGGGCTTTAACGTACGCGCGGATGCTTCGGCACGCCGTGTGATTGAAAACGAAAATATTGATTTACGTTATTATTCAATTATTTATGAATTATTAAACGAAATTAAAGCGGCAATGAGCGGTATGCTGGAACCTGAATTTAAACAGGAAATCATCGGCCTGGCGGAAGTGCGTGACGTGTTCCGTCATCCGAAATTCGGTGCTATCGCCGGTTGTATGGTGACGGAAGGGGTGGTGAAACGTAATAACCCGATCCGTGTGCTGCGCGATAACGTGGTGATTTTTGAAGGTGAACTTGAATCGTTACGCCGTTTCAAAGATGATGTTTCCGAAGTCCGCAGCGGTATGGAATGCGGTATCGGCGTGAGAAACTATAATGACGTGAAGGTCGGTGACCAAATCGAAGTCTTTGAAGTGGTTGAGGTTAAACGCTCGATTTAGTACCTGACTTGGTTAGGGCGTACGCCCAAGTTTGGCCGCACTTTCAACTGAATGTGCGGTTATTTTTTCGTAAAGTGCGGTGCTGTTTTTTCGAGTTTTCGCATTTTGTAGCGCAATAATTTAAAGGAAATAACATGGCAAGAGAATTTAAACGTTCCGATCGCGTGGCGCAGGAACTGCAAAAAGAAGTGGCGGTAATTTTACAGCGTGAAGTGAAGGATCCCCGTATCGGTATGGTGACGGTATCCGATGTGGAAGTTTCCTGCGACCTCGCCTATGCCAAAATTTTTGTCACTTTTTTATTTGATCATGATGATGTGGCGATCGCACAGGCTATGCAAGGGTTGGAAAAAGCCTCGCCTTATATCCGCAGTCTGCTCGGCAAGGCCATGCGCTTACGCATTGTGCCCGAACTGCGTTTCGTGTATGACCAATCTTTGGTTGAAGGTATGCGGATGTCAAATCTTGTGACCAATGTAGTGAATCGGGATAAAGCCAAACATCAGGATGAGAACGGAGACGATTAATGGGCAGACCGCGTAAGCGTGAGCGTGACGTGCATGGCGTATTTTTGCTTGATAAGCCGCGGGGCATGAGTAGCAATGACATTATGCAAAAGGTCAAACGCCTGTTTCAGGCTAACAAAGCGGGACATACGGGCGCGTTGGATCCGTTGGCGACGGGTATGTTGCCCATCTGTCTGGGTGAGGCGACAAAGTTTTCCCAATTTTTACTGGATTCGGATAAACGCTATCGTGTTACGGCAAAACTGGGCGAACGCACGGACACTTCCGATGCTGAGGGGCAAGTCATAGAACGTCGTTCCGTAACGGTAGAAACTGACGAAATCAGCACCGCACTTTGTCAGTTTCGCGGTGACCTTATGCAGGTGCCGACCATGTTTTCCGCGCTTAAACATCAGGGCAAACCCTTGTATGAATATGCCCGCGCAGGTATTAGCGTGGAACGCGAGGCCCGCCCGATTACCATTTTTGAGCTGACCCTTATCGCCTATGAGGTTCCTTATCTCACCCTTGATGTCCATTGTTCCAAGGGGACTTATATCCGCACGCTGGTGGATGATCTCGGCGAATGTTTGGGCTGCGGAGCTCATGTCACCCAACTGCGCCGCACCGCCGTGGCGGATTATCCGGCGGCAAGCATGATGACATGGGACGCATTGTTAAAATTAAGCGAGCGAGGGGATTTACACTTGCTGGATCAGCTCCTGCTGCCGGTGGATAGTGCGGTGTCGAAATTACCGGTTTTGCAGCTTGACCCGCGGCAGAGCAAAGCGGTAGGGTTCGGTCAACGGATAAAGTTTGATAATTTACAGCGGCTTAACGGACCAGTCCGCCTGTTTTCAACCGAGGGAAAATTTTTAGGTGTGGCCGAGATTGGTGAAGATAATGTGATTCGACCGAGCAGAATGGTGAATATATAGAAAGAGTTAACTTCCGCTAGGGAATGAGAAACTTAACGTTTAATGAATTATCCTCTACGCATGAAAAACATGTATAGAGGATAATTTTTAATTAAACACGTGATTCTTTCTGCGTTGCAGCACATACACTAAAATCAGCAACAGCGCGCAGGCAAGAGAGATGATAAATAATGAACCGAAGAAACCGTTCCAGTGAAGTTTTTCAATGATTAATGAAAGCGGTAAACCCGCCACTGCGGCGCCGATATAAGCGAATAAGCTGACGAACCCGGTCGATGCGCCGGAGGCGTATTTATGAGAGTTTTCAGCCGCCGCCATCGCGATAAGAAATTGCGGTCCGAAAATAAAGAATCCTATTAAGAAGAACAAGACTGACATTAGAATGCTGTTGTGGCTTGGTATAAACCATAGTGTTAAAGAAACGCCGATAATGCCGATAACATAGATGATGTTCATTTGTGTGCGATTGCCGTGAAAGAATTTATCGGAACCCCAACCGGCAAATAATGCGCCCAGAAAACCGCCGATTTCAAAGAAGCTGACGCTCGTATTGGCTTGAAGTAAATTGTAACCGTGGGTTTCGGTTAAATATAAGTTTCCCCAGTCATTAATGCCCGTGCGAATGATATAAACCAAGCCGTAGGAAATGGCGAGAGCCCAGATAATACTGTTTTTGAAGACGTAATTTTTTAAGATTTCCCAGGTAGATAAACCGAGACCTTCGCTTTCATGGGCTTTTTCGGCAACATCATCACGCCATTCGCCCACGGTTGGTAATCCCATTGAGCTTGGGCGATCCCGTAGTAAAACGCATAATCCTAAGCCGATCACAATCGCGATAGCGCCGGGAATAATCATGCCGTAACGCCATCCCCAGACAAGTGTGACTGCGCCGGCAATAATCGGAATGAGGGCACCGCCAAGGTTATGAGAGGTGTTCCAGATTGCCCACCACAAGCCGCGTTCATTACGCGAATACCATGTATTTAAAATTTTTGAACATGGCGGCCATCCCCAGCCTTGGAAAAAAGCATTAATCATCCACAGGGTTACAAACATGAAGATAGATGAGCTCATACCAAAGAAAATATTAACGATACCCGTTGCCATCAGACCTAACCCCATAAAATAACGGGGATTGGAGCGGTCTCCGATTACACCGGATAAAAACTTGGAGATGCCGTAAGTCAGATAGAATGCAGTTCCCATAATACCGATATCCGCTTTCTGCAAACCTAAATCGGTCAGCATTGCCGGCATAACAAAGTTAAATCCTTTTCGTGTGAAGTAGAATACGGCATAACCGATATAACTCACGATCATAAGATGTAATCGCCAGTAACGATATGTTTTGTCGATTTCTTCCTTTGTTTTCGTTACGGGAAGATCAGGTGCTTCACGAAATATATTCATATATAACTCCTTATATTTGGGTATCAAAAAATGAATATAAATGCAGTTTATCTTCATTTTAATGTTAAAAAAGTGACATTTGTCACAAATTATGATATTTATTACGGTATAATGTGAAAAAAATAACTAAACCGATGAAGGAGAGAAAATGAATACGAAACAAATCGCTCAATATATTGATCACACCGCGTTAACGGCGGAAAAAACGGAGCAAGACATATTGAAGCTTTGTGATGAAGCGGTGCGGAATCACTTTTATTCGGTATGCATTAATCCTTGTCATATACCGTTGGCTAAAGAGAAATTGAAAGATACGGAAGTAAAAATCTGTACGGTGGTTGGCTTTCCTCTCGGAGCGAATGCTACGGCGGTAAAAGCTTTTGAAACGCAGCAGGCGATCATAGACGGAGCGGATGAAATCGATATGGTTATTAATATCGGCTGGATTAAATCAGGTCGGTGGCAAGCGGTGCGGGAAGATATTGCGGCAGTATTAAAGGCTTGCAACGGTACACCGCTGAAGGTTATTTTAGAGACGTGTTTATTAAGTAAAGAAGAGATAATTAAAGCCTGTGAAATTTGTCGTCACTTACATGTCGCTTTTGTGAAAACGTCAACAGGATTTAATAAAGGCGGAGCGACGGTTGAAGACGTCAGACTGATGAAGCAAACGGTCGGAGCGGATGTCGGGGTGAAAGCATCCGGCGGTATTCGTGATACGAAAACGGCATTGGCGATGATTGAAGCGGGAGCGACGCGCATCGGGGCAAGTGCCGGTATAGCAATCATTCATGGTTTAGCTGATATTGATAGCGCATATTAAGCGCATATTAAATGGAGAAATTGTGGTGGAAAATAAAATTAATACGAGAATTCAACGGTTAGAATTTTTACTGAAACAAATGGATAAGCTGCATTTACGCGATGCGGCAGAAATTCTGAATGTATCTGAAATGACTATTCGTCGTGATTTGAATTCCGCCGCATCTTCTTTGGTTTTACTCGGTGGCTATATTGTGCGCGATCCTCAGTTACGGCCGAAGGAACAATATCTGATTCTCGAACAGCAGAATAAAAATATTGCGGAGAAAATGCAGGTGGGAAAAACGGCGGCAAATCTGGTGGAAGAGGGAGACGTTGTTTTCTTTGATTGCGGTTCGACCGTTCCTTTTATTGCTTCCCAGATTTCGGATTCCATCAAGTTCACCGCAATTTGCTGCTCAATTAATACTTTTGGTGTGTTACAGGATAAACCTAATTGCCATCTTATTTTGTGCGGCGGTGATTATTCGCGGGAAAATTCTTTTTTTACGCCGATACAAAATCACTCGGTATTGGATGCCATTTGCACCACTAAGGCGTTTATTTCCGCCGCGGGGATTGATGCGAAACAAGGCGTAACATGCTTTCACCCGAGTGAAGCCCGCACCAAATTAAAAGCGATGGACAAAACCCAACAGCGCATTCTGGTGGTGGATCATACTAAGCTCAATAAGGTTTACCAAGCATATATCGCTTCTCTGGATCAATTCGATAACGTCATTTGTGATCAGGATATATCGGTGACGTTATCCAAACCGTAAATAAAAAGCGGAATCCGCAACACGCGTATTCCGCCATTGTGATCAATGCAATTTATTTATAATAAATCGTTGCCGGATATCCCACCTCAAGTTGCAAAGTGCGGTGTGATATCAGCGAGTTTTTACGGTTCGCAATAAAAAATCTTGAGGTCATCGCTTTTTCGCCCTGATTAAAGAAAATTTCTGCGATAGAACGATCAAAGAAAATTTCCACTTGGCGTAGGTTCGTGATTTCGCAATAGCGTTTATCGCTAAATTGTGCCATCAGTTCCGTTTGTGCCGTGCGGGAGCGGTCAAGGCAGATTTTTTCGCCGTCATAGTTTAAACTCAGGGTCTGCCCTTTTTCATTGGTGAATAGATCAAGTCGGAACGGCTGATTTTCGGCATCAAATTTCAGATAGGCGCGATCTAAATCCGCAATATCCGTTTCATGCCGTGCGGAAACGGGCTGAAGTGCGGTGAGATGTTGATAAATTTCCGTAATCGGCTGCTGATATATCTGATTGCCTTGCAAGCGCAGTGCGCGCGGCATGGTGAGCATAGAATGCCATTTATATTGATCGGTCGGATAGGTTAAATCGGGTAATCCGCACCATGCCAGCATTATGGCTCGTTCGCGATTTTCAAGACCGGCTACCGTTTGCGGAGCATAGAAATCGAATCCTTGATCCAGTTCGGCAATCCGTTCCGCCGTAAAGGTAAGCTGATCTAATCGGCCCAAGGCGTAGGTTGCATGATAATTATTCTGAAACTGATGGTGTTCCCGCGGTTTACCTTGCGGCGACCAAATAAACAGATTTTTCTCACCGATTTTAAGTAAATCGGGGCATTCCCACATAAATACATGATGATTGTCAAAGGCGGTCAGCTGCAATTCTCCCAATAAACGCGGTTGAGCTTCAAGATTATCCATTTCAAACACAATTGCCGTGCCGGTCAGATTTTCCCGTTGCGCACCGCACACGAAGCGGATTTTGCCTTCTTGGCTGAAGAAAGGTTTGGGGTCGCGCACATGTTCGGTGTAGCCTTGCGGAGCGTTTTCGATTAACGGACGTTTGCTCAATAGGTTGCCGTTCAGGTCAAAGACTGCGAGATTCTGATAGGGAACCCGCCGATTATCGCTCGGACGGCGGGTGTTGCCCGTATAAAAGGCGGCGATTTTATCGCCCACTAATAATGCTCCGCCCGAATAACAACCGTGACTTTCAAACGGTTCATCGGGAATAAGATCCTCGGCGGAATCGAAACGGATAAAATCCCGGGTGATAAAATGCTTCCAGTGTTTCATGCCGTGGATGGCATCGAAAGGAAACCATTGATAGAAAACATGGTATTTTTCGCCGTCGAAAATCAGACCGTTCGGATCGTTTAATAACCCCGTGGACGGAGCAAGATGATAAACCGGACGAAAATCTCGGTCTTTTGACACCGCACTTTGTACCTGCTCTAGTTCGCCCGACACGGCGGCGAGAATGCTTTTGTATTTGCCGTTGTTGAAGATGATCATAATTACTCTGAGCGTATGCAATACGCCCTGCCATAGTTGATAAACGTAAAGCGCACATGCTGTGCGCTCTGGAAATTATTCCGCTAAAAACGCCTGTAATTCGGCCTGATTAGGCAATGCCGCCATAGCGCCTTTAGCCGTGCAGGCTAAGGCTCCGCTGGCATTGGCCTGACGGATGATTTGCTCCAGCACGTCGATTTGCCGCCAGTCGTTCGGATGATAGGAAAGCCCGGCCAGAAGCCCGCTGACAAAGGCATCGCCCGCACCTGTGGTGTCCACCGGCTGCAATGTTTTACCCTTTACCGTCGCTTTGCGGCCGTTCAAGTGATACAGAGCGCCGTCTTTGCCCATGGTGACAATAATCAGTTTTTCAGGGTAAAGCGCGGTGATTTTATCAAAGGCTTTTTCCAGGCTTTCCGTTTCGGTCAATAGGGTTAATTCCTCTTCGGAGAATTTCAGCACATCGGCTAACGCCACTGCTTGCATTACTACGGTTTTCATTTCCGCCGGACTGTTCCATAGGCTTTCGCGCAGGTTCGGATCGAAAGAGAAGAAACCTTTTGCCGCTTTAATGCGGCGTATTGCTTCAAAAGTCGTTTCACGGGACGGATTGTTGATTAGCGCGATGGAACAGCAGTGCAGCCATTCGCCGGCATTAAAATGCGGTAAATCCGATACTTGCAGAAATTGATCCGCACTAGGGTTCACCATAAAGGTAAAACTGCGCTCGCCATTATCCAATCCCACTACTGAAGTAGAAGTGCGGTGTTCAGGATCAAGAATCATGTGATCCGTATTTACCCGTTCTTTTTGTAGAGTTTGTTTCATGAATTCGCCGATAGGATCCTTGCCCACACGACCGATAAAACCGGCGGGCACGCCTAAACGGGTCACACCTACCGCCACATTGGCGGGAGCGCCTCCTGCACATTTTAAGTAATGGTATTCGCCGTCGGGAATCAGATCGACTACGGCATCACCCGTCACCCAGATTTTATTCATATTTCCTCCGACATGATCAAAAATAAAAGGGCGTATAACGAACGCCCTTGAATATTATTTTACCGTGACACGGGCAAATTTACGTTTGCCCACCTGGTAAACGAACGTACCTCGTTGTGCGTTTGATTTTACTTCATCCGCTTTTTTACCGTCAATCTTCACGCCGCCCTGCTGTGCGGTGCGAATGGCTTCGGAAGTGGAGGAAACCAAGCCCGCTTCTTTTAATAAAGTGGCTAAACCGATCTCGCCTTCAAAGGTGAATTCCGGCATTTCATCAGGCATTGCCCCTTTCTGGAAGCGGTTGATAAATTCCTGTTCGGCGGCGTTCGCATCATCTTCGCTGTGAAAACGGGTGATAATTTCTTTCGCTAATAGCATTTTCACATCGCGCGGATTGCGGCCTTCTTGCACTTCCTGTTTCAACCGGGCAATTTCGCTTAACGGACGGAAAGAAAGCAGATTGTACCAATCCCACATTAATTCGTCGGAAATAGACATAATTTTGCCGAACATATCGGATGGCGCGTCGGTGATACCGACGTAATTACCCAAAGATTTGGACATTTTTTTCTCACCGTCCAAGCCCACCAGCAGCGGCATGGTTATCGCCACCTGTGGTTTGAATCCATGGGATTTCTGTAATTCGCGACCCACTAACAGGTTGAATTTTTGGTCCGTGCCGCCTAGTTCCACATCCGCTTGCAAATGCACGCTGTCATAGCCCTGTAACAGCGGATAAATAAATTCGTGAATGGCGATAGGTTGCTGGTTGGCAAAGCGATTTTTGAAGTCATCACGTTCCAGCATTCGGGCTACGGTATAGTTGCTGGCAAGGCGAATCATCCCTTCCGTGCCTAATTGGCCCAACCATTCGGAATTAAACACGATATGGGTTTTAACCGGATCCAGAATTTTAAAAATCTGTTGTTTATAAGTTTCCGCGTTACGCAATACGTCTTCACGGCTGAGCGGCGGGCGGGTTTTATTTTTACCTGACGGATCGCCGACCATGCCGGTGAAGTCACCGATAAGGAAAATCACTTCGTGACCGAAATTCTGGAACTGGCGTAGTTTATTTAATACCACCGTGTGGCCTAAATGGATATCCGGCGCGGTAGGATCGGCACCGAGTTTAATTTTCAACGGACGGTTTTCTTTTAGCTTTTCGATTAAATCTTGTTCGGAAAGAATTTCATCAACACCGCGCTTTAGTTCCGCGAGAACAACATTGATATCACTCATTGTGTATTCCTGTTTGGAGTTGCATAGTAAAGAGAGTTAGCATTATAGTGATTATTAGACAAATGAAAAGCTTGCGGCGGTTTTTTGTTGGCAATATCGCTGAATTTGAGCGAAAAAAAAAGGCATTTCCGTTGTGGGGGTGAAAATGCCTGAAGTGTTGGAGTGATTATCTATTATTGTTTGAATGGTTCACATGATAATGGTTCTCATTTGTGATGTCAACATTTAAATGAAAATAATTCTCAAAAATTAAAATTTTAACGGAACGCTTGTCTTCAGGCTTAATCCGACCGGCAAAAGTGCGGTGTCGAAATTTGGTGTTTTTACCGTTTGCGGGGCAAATTCAAATTTGCCTTTATAGGCATAAACCTCTACACCCTGCCGCATGGCGGCTCGCAATAATTTATCGTATTCGGGATCGATATCTTCCGCGGTTTTGAAGCAATCGAAACCGTTATGTAAGCCTGCAAACAGCACCACCGCACGATACCCTTGTTTTTTCATGGCAAGCAGTTCACGCACATGCTTTTGTCCCCGGCTGGTCACCGCGTCTGGGAACATGCCCACAGTGTCTTTTACTAATGTAATGGATTTCACTTCCACATAACAGTCGGGCAGATCGTTACCTTTCAGCAGAAAATCAATGCGGCTATTTTCTTCGCCGTATTTGACTTCGGGCAGAATCTGATCGTACATGGCAAGTTCCTTAATCCGCTTATGCTGCAATGCCTCAAAGACCAGCTGATTGGAGCGATGAGTGTTGATGCACACTATATCGCCGTTCGCCAGCTGTGTCAGTTCCCACGAGAGCGGATATTTGCGGGTATCGCTCTTGGAATCGGAATACCAAATAATATCGCCGGCGGAACCGCAGCCTGTCATGGCTCCGGTATTGGCGCAATGAATGGTACCGGTTTCGCCGTTCGCCAGCTCGACATCGGCGAGAAAGCGTTTATAGCGGCGAATCAGTCGGGCGGGTTGTAACGGGGGAAATTGCATGTTTAAAGTTCCTATCAAGTTAAAAAAAACGAGGTGTCATTTTAATAAAAATTCAATGTAAAAGCAGAAATTTATTCTGTCTATTAAAATAATTGTCTTTTCCAACAAAAAAATCTTTTCAAAATTGCAGGTTTTAGTTTAAATTGAGAACCAGTTTGACTCTTGTCACATTAGGTCTTGATTGTATGGTAAACGTTTGCGTTTCAATCAAGTGAATAAATCAACTGATTTGAAGGAAACATTATGTTAATTGGTGTACCTAGAGAACTGCTTGATAATGAAACTCGCGTGGCGGCAACGCCAAAAACGGTTGGACAGATCTTAAAACTTGGGTTTGAAGTGATCGTTGAACATGATGCGGGTTTCAAAGCAAGTTTTGAAGATGATGCATTTGCCAAAGCGGGTGCGACTGTCGGCGATCAGAAAGCGGTCTGGGCGGCAGATATTATTTTTAAGGTAAATCCGCCGACAGATGAGGAAATCGCCTTAATTAAAGAAGGTGCAACGCTTATGAGCTTTATTTGGCCGGCTCAGCGTTCTGATTTAATGGAAAAATTATCAGCGAAGAAAATTAATGTGCTAGCCATGGATGCGGTGCCGCGTATTTCACGCGCCCAAGCTTTGGACGCGTTAAGTTCGATGGCGAATATTTCAGGCTATCGTGCGGTAATTGAGGCAGCAAATGCTTTCGGCAGTTTCTTTACAGGTCAGATTACTGCGGCAGGTAAAGTACCGCCGGCAAAAGTGCTGGTTATCGGTGCGGGTGTGGCAGGTTTGGCGGCAATTGGCGCGGCGAATAGCCTTGGTGCCATCGTGCGGGCTTTTGACTCCCGACCCGAAGTGAAAGAACAGGTAAAATCCATGGGAGCTGATTTCTTGGAAATTGATTTTCAGGAAGAAGGCGGCAGCGGTGACGGCTATGCGAAAGTGATGTCGGAAGAATTTAACCGCCGTGCAATGGCACTTTACGCGGAACAAGCCAAAGAAGTGGACATTATTATCACCACGGCGGCAATTCCGGGTAAACCGGCACCACGTTTAATCACCAAAGAAATGGTGGATTCCATGAAACCTGGCTCGGTGATTGTGGACCTGGCCGCGGCTACCGGCGGTAACTGCGAATATACCAAAGCAGGCGAGATTTTTGTCACTGAAAATCAAGTGAAAGTGATCGGCTATACCGACTTCCCGGCCCGTTTACCGACGCAATCTTCCCAGCTTTATGGTACTAACCTGGTTAACTTATTGAAATTGTTGACTCCGAATAAAGACGGTCAGATTAATATTAATTTTGAAGACGTGGTATTGCGCGGCGTCACTGTGATTCGTGACGGCGAAGTGACCTGGCCGGCCCCACCGATTCAGGTCTCCGCCCAACCGCAAAAAGTGACAACGGCGAAACCGGTGGAGAAAAAAGAAGAAAAACCGACCAATCCTCGCGTGAAATACGGTGTGATGGCGGTGATCGGTATTTTGTTCCTCTGGTTGGCTTCCGTTACCCCGGCGGCATTTTTATCGCATTTCACTGTGTTCGTGTTAGCCTGCGTTGTGGGTTACTACGTGGTGTGGAATGTAAGCCACGCTTTGCATACGCCGCTAATGTCGGTCACTAATGCCATTTCCGGCATTATTATCGTGGGTGCGGTATTGCAGATTGCCCAAGGCAATGGTTTCGTGAGCATTTTGGCGTTTATTGCGATTTTGGTAGCAAGCATCAATATTTTTGGTGGCTTCAAAGTGACGCAACGCATGCTTGCTATGTTTAGAAAAGGTTAAGGAGAAAACAGATGTCAGTTGGTTTAGTCCAAGCCGCTTATATTTTAGCGGCGTTACTTTTCATTATGAGTCTGGCGGGTCTTTCTAAACATGAAACGGCGAAAGCAGGTTGTTGGTATGGTATCGTAGGGATGGCGATCGCTTTAGTTGCGACTATTTTCGGTCCGCATACGGAAGGTCAATTCTGGATTCTTATAGCGATGGCAATCGGCGCCGTAATTGGTATTCACCGTGCGTTGAAAGTGGAAATGACCGAAATGCCGGAATTAGTGGCAATCCTGCACAGCTTTGTCGGCTTGGCGGCGGTATTGGTCGGTTTTAACAGTTTCGGATTGCACGTTACGCCGGAGTTTGTTTCGCCTGAAGGTACTTATTTCATTTCAGAAGAAGCTCATAATGCGGCTAAAGCCGTATTTGATGCTGAGCAGGCTACCTTGGCGAATATTCACAATGTGGAAGTATTTCTGGGTATCTTTATCGGTGCCGTAACGTTTACCGGTTCCGTCGTGGCGTTCGGCAAATTACACGGCATGATCAATTCCAAAGCGTTAATGCTGCCTCATCGGCATAAATTAAACCTTGCGGCGTTAATTGTTTCCGCTGTGTTAATGGCGATCTTCTTAAAATCACCGGAAAATATTTTCCCGGTATTGTTAATGACCGTAATCGCTCTCGCTTTCGGCTGGCACCTGGTGGCCTCTATCGGCGGTGCCGACATGCCTGTGGTTGTTTCCATGCTGAACTCTTATTCGGGTTGGGCCGCCGCCGCTGCCGGTTTCATGCTGAACAACGACTTGCTCATCGTAACCGGTGCTTTAGTGGGTTCTTCCGGTGCCATTCTTTCCTACATCATGTGTAAAGCCATGAACCGTTCCTTCATTAGCGTTATTGCCGGCGGATTTGGTAATGATGTAGTGGCTTCATCCGATGAAGAACAAGGTGAACACCGTGAAACGTCGGCGGAAGAGGTCGCCGAAATGCTGAAAAACGCCGGCTCCGTTATCATCACGCCGGGATACGGTATGGCGGTTGCTCAGGCTCAGTATCCGGTGGCTGAGTTGACTCAGAAATTACGCGATCGCGGTGTTAACGTACGTTTCGGTATTCATCCGGTGGCGGGTCGTTTGCCGGGGCATATGAATGTGTTACTGGCGGAAGCGAAAGTGCCGTACGATATCGTATTGGAAATGGATGAAATCAATGACGATTTCGCCGATACCGACGTGGTATTGGTTATCGGCGCCAACGATACGGTTAACCCGGCGGCAATGGAAGATCCGAACAGTCCTATCGCGGGAATGCCTGTATTAGAAGTGTGGAACGCCCAAAACGTCGTCGTGTTCAAACGTTCGATGGCGGTTGGGTATGCGGGTGTGCAGAACCCGTTATTCTTCAAAGAAAACACTCAAATGCTGTTTGGTGATGCGAAAGAACGCGTAAACGATATTCTAAACGCATTAAATTGATTTCTCAGGATTGATCACATAGCCTCAGCTTCGGTTGGGGCTATTTTTGGCCGTAAACTATTTACATAATTGCGGGTCTTAGAGAATATTCGAATAGTGTTTATTGAAAGGAACATAATGAAAAAATTACTCTTCACTCTCGTTTTAGCGTTCACCGGTCTTTATGCTACGGCATCACCTTTATCTAACGCCGATCGGCATGCGATTAAGAATAAATTAACCCAGTTGGAAACCGCTTTTCAGCAAAAACAGTGGAATACGGTGCTGAACGGTATGCCGCCGAAATTACTGGAACGTATGGCGAGCCAATCGGGCATGACACCCGAAATGATGCGGCAATCCCTGCTGGGGCTGGCGAGCGGTTATATGCAAGGGCTTGACGTGCAGTCTTACGGCTACCACCTTAATCAGGCCATTGCCGGAAAATCCGCCAGTCAACGAGATTATGCCTTTATTCCCGCCTATTATCGTGCTAGCCTAAACGGCAAACAGCATCAAGGCAGCCCATATATTTTGGGGATTGAGGATAATCATCAATGGTACTTTATTAGCTGGACCAACCAATTTAAAGATGCTGTCAAACAGGCATACCCCGATTTGGCCAATATCCCGGAGCCGGAAGCAAAATAGCCCGAATCGACACCGCACTTTAGGCCGGCCCCCTCAAAGTGCGGTGCTATATAAGCGAGTTTTTTAAAGTGAGAATATATCATGTCAGAACCTATTATTGAAACCTATCCTTTTCAACCCGTATTACCGCCCCATGCCAAAGTTATGATGATGGGTACCTTTCCGCCGCCGCGGGAAAAGCGCAGCATGGAGTTCCATTATCCTAATTTCCAAAATGATATGTGGCGGGTGTATGGATTGGTGTTTTTTAATGATAAAGAACATTTTCAGGTGCCGGGGGAAAAGCGGTTTGACCCGGAGAAAATCAAAGCCTTTTTTTATGAACGCGGAATCGCTTCTTGTCCGACGGCGGTGCGGGTGATTCGAGGGCAGGGCAATGCGTCGGATAAATTCTTAAAAGTTGTGGAAGCGGTGCATTTGGATGAAGTACTGCAAAAGGTGCCGCTGGTTCGTTGGTTGTTCACCACGGGCGGGAAAGCGACGGAGACATTGTTCAGCCTCGTGCCGGAGCTCAATTTAAAAGAACCGAAAACCAATCAATTCATCGAGTTTCCGTATCATGGGCATGACTTGAAGCTTTATCGTGTACCTTCCACTTCCCGCGCCTATCCGTTGAGCTTAGAAAAAAAAGCGGAAGCTTATGCGAATTTCTTTAAGCTAACGGGGGTATTGTAGAACGTGGGATATAAGTTTAGCGAAAACGCCGGTCATTAACCGGCGTTTGTGTTACTGAAGTTTGAGATTAACTCGGCGCCAACCGTTGTTTAATCAATTGGCACGTACTCTAATGTTAATCCTAAATTTTCCGCAAGTGATTCACTGATCGCCCGATGGCTTAATACCGCTTGTTTTTCCGCCATAACGATGCGTATGATTTTCTGATCGCGTAAAGTTGAAAAACGATGAATATTCAGAGCACTTTGCAGCGGTAAGAAACTCGGGTTAAAAGCGGCGTTTTCGGCATAACGTCCCGTAATGATTTGAGAGCCGACCTGCAAAGCCACGCCACTAAATGCCTGACTATAAGGGGCATAAGAAAGGCTCGCAGCCACAATGGCCGCTTGAGTGAGGGAATCCCCGAACGGTGAAAACGGCTGTTGTTGTATATCAAACAAGCGTTTGGAAATATTAAGATCTTTCGGTCCAAAGCTATCGGGAAGATAATCTTGTAAAGCATTATGTCGGCTGTGGGGGAGATGAATCCGTAAATTCTCTGCGCGATTTAGTTCGTTCATAAACTGGCGGCAATGTCCGCATGGCGTGTAATTGACGACAACGTCACGCACTGCGGTTTCACCGGACATCCAGGCGTGCATTATCGCGCTTTGTTCGGCATGCACCGTTTGTTGAATGGCTGTAGAAGTAAACTCTTGATTCGCGCCAAAATAAAAATTGCCCGATTCGCCTATAGCGATAGCTCCGACCGAAAAATTTGATACTGGGATAACGGCATAACAAGCGGCCATAGCCAGGCAGTGCAATGCAATATCTATGTCGGAAAGACAATATTGTTCGCTCCATCGGTGAATCAGTTGGGCCGGAAAACAGCCGTGATAGTGTTGACGCCGTAACTGCGCGATTACTTCATTAGTGAACGGATCATGTTGTTTTTCATTGAGTCGTATAAGACGCGCTTGAATTTCTGAAAACATTTTTTCTCCTGAATGTAACAATAATACGGAAGACGAATAAAAACGGCAAGGCGGCTTTCCTGAAATGAAAGAAATATATTGATAACAAGAAAAAAAACCACCCGAAACGGGTGGTAGGAAAGTAGTTTAGCTATTTATTTATGATTATTTTATTTAGGAACTTTATGAATATCAAGCAATTACTTGATGGGGCGTATCATACATAAGAAGTGGCGGGTTGCAAATCATGATGTGAATTTTTTTGATATAAATCATATTATTTAAAGAATTTTTTGTGAAATTTTTTGTCTTAGCAAAAATTTTATACGGATTTACCAATGAATGAGATTAAAATAGAATAATTCTCATTTAGCTTTTTGATCAAGGATTTCAATAATGAATAAATTACGGACATTTGTGGCGATCGGGATGATGCTGTTATCACCTTCGGTGATGGCACACCCGCATGCGTTTATCAACATGCAGCTCAAACCTCTGGTGGAAGAACAACGTTTGCTGGGGTTTTCAATGAAATGGACGTTGGATGAGGCGAGTTCGTCGGAATTACTGTATGACTTGCAGCTTGCACAGGGAGATAAACGAGAGGAAACAAAGCTGATCGGCGAGCTGATGAAAAATGTTATTAACGAACATTATTTTAGTTATTTCTTTGATAAATCGGGCAATAAAATCAAATATTCCGCTCATCCCCGAAATTATGGTGTGCGCAACGTACATGGGCGTGCTATGTATTATTTCGATTTTTTATTGACTAATCCGCAGCCGTTGCAAAATACCGAATTAACATTGCTGACTTATGATCCGAGTTATTACGTCGCAATGAGTTACGATACAAAATCTAAAACAGCGGTGGACTTCAGCCCGCTGCCGGCGAATTGTCGTGGAGCGGTGGAAGATCCCAACGTAAATGCCCAAATCCGCGACTATGCCGCTTCGTTGGACCGAATGCAGAAAGATGAGGATTTTACCTTAGGTGAACAATTTGCTCAGCGAGTGGTTATTTCATGTCGGTAAATAAAACGAAAACAGCGATTAGCGTATTTATTTTTCTCGTACTGGTATTCGCGAGCATTTATCTGTTTCCCTGGCTGTTTAGCCGCCTGATTAGCTGGCAACAAGCTTTCAATCAGTTAATATCGACGAATTTGCATGAAATTAAGCGGCACTCTCTGCATGCGGGATGGGGGCTTATTCTGGTGAGTTTTTTCTATGGCGTGCTGCATGCGTTGGGGCCGGGACATGGAAAATTTATTATCGCGGGTTATTTATCCAGCCACGAATCTGCGCTTAAAAAAAGCATGAAGCTCACTTTTTTATCCTCTTTAATGCAAGGCGTGGTAGCGGTGAGTGCTACATCGATTGTGGTCGTCGCCTTGAACCTGTCGTCGGCTTATTTTAAATTAAGTCAATTATGGCTGGAACGCTTTGCCTTTGGTCTGATTATTCTGCTGGGTTTGCGCTGGGTCTATCAAAGCGGAAAAAAACTTTATCTGCGTCGGTATAAAAACAGTACGGTAAAACCTCAGATTCGGCAGATTCATCGACCGCCGTCACAGATGCAAAAAATCGGTAAAAACGACACCGCACTTTTATTGCCACGGCGTACGCATAATGCCGTCTGCGGCTGCGGACACCGACATGTGCCCGATCAGACACAGCTTGCCCGTTCAACGGACTGGAAATCGCAGTTTTTAGTGATCATAAGCATTGGTATGCGCCCGTGTACGGGAGCGATTTTTATCCTGTTTTTGTCCTATATGCTCGGATTATATCTCTGGGGCGTGTTTGCTACTCTGGCAATGTCGTTAGGCACGGGGTTAACGCTTTCGGGTTTTGCGCTCATGGTGCAATATGCCCGCAGCAGTGCCGTGAAGCTGGGAAAATGGTATCTTTCTCCTCGCCTTAACGGCTATGGCGATGTGTTAGTGAAATTGTTTGCGGGGATTTTCGTTACAACGGTTGCGCTTGTTCTGCTATACGGCACCAGCCTGCCTTCTTCCGGTGGCGCGGTTTTATTTGGACGTTAAGATGCCGTTAAAGAGAACAAAGTGCGGTGTGATATTTTCGAGTTTTTTATGCTAAAACTCATTCATATCACACCGCACTTTAGCCGTAACCGGTTGAATCAATCAGGCATTTTTTTCATGCCGCCGTTCGGTTTAAAAATTTTATTAATTCCCGTCAGACTTAACGCCTTGAAAATTTGATCTAAATCTATTTTGTGTGTTTAAAAAATAATCTCATGGCTATTTTTTAGCAAAATTTACTATCTTTAATTCAAAAAATTTAATAAAATTTCTTAATATTGTTAATAAATTGTAATGTGTTGTTGTTCGTGGTTTAGCATTGCATAAAAAGATTTAACATTCCACACGCGTTATGTCTATTCATTTGCCAGACGGGCATTAACGTTTCTTGTTAACTAAACTAAATAAGGAAAAGACTATGTCACATATGATCAATGACGTAGATCCAATGGAAACCAGTGATTGGCTATTGGCTATCGATTCTGTAATTCGTGAAGAAGGTGTTGAAAGAGCACAGTATTTAATTGACCAAGTGTTGGATAAAGCTCGTGCGAACGGTGTTGCCGCCGCGACGGGGAAGAGCATTACGACACCGTATATCAATACGATTCCTGTGTCTGAGCAGCCCGCCTATCCCGGTGATAAGGAAATCGAACGTCGTATCCGTTCGGTGGTGCGTTGGAATGCCATTGCCATGGTGTTGCGTAGTCAGAAAAAAGAGCTCGATTTAGGTGGCCATATCTCAACTTATCAGGCGGCCGCAAGCATGTATGAAGTGTGCTATAACCACTTCTTTAAAGCGGCTACCGACAAAAACGGCGGGGATTTAATTTTCTTCCAAGGGCATGCCGCGCCGGGTATGTATGCCCGCGCTTTCGTAGAAGGCCGTTTAACGGAAGAACAGTTGGACAACTTCCGTCAGGAAGCCTTTGTTGATGGCCTATCTTCTTATCCTCACCCAAAACTCATGCCTGAATTCTGGCAATTTTCAACCGTATCCATGGGCTTAGGTCCGGTGAATGCGATCCGTCAGGCCCGTTTCTTAAAATATCTGGATAACCGCGGTTTGAAAGATACCAAGGATCAAAAAGTTTATGCCTTCCTGGGTGACGGAGAAATGGATGAAATCGAGGCCAAAGGTGATTTAACCTTTGCCGCCCGCGAAGGTTTGGATAATTTAATTTTTACCATTAGTTGTAACTTACAGCGTTTAGACGGCCCAGTAAATGGTAACGGTAAAATCGTACAGGAATTGGAAGCCTTATTTACCGGTGCCGGCTGGGAAGTAATTAAGGTCTTGTGGGGCGGCACCTGGGATAAACTGCTGGAAAAAGATACCTCGGGTAAATTACAGCAATTAATGATGGAAGTGGTCGATGGCGATTACTTAACGTTTAAATCGAAAAACGGCGCCTATGTGCGTGAACATTTCTTCGGGCGTTACCCTGAAACCGCCGCGTTGGTCGCCGATATGACCGATGACGAAATCTGGGCGTTACGCCGCGGTGCCCATGATTCGGAAAAAATGTATGCGGCTTATGCCAAAGCGCAGAACGCGGGTAAACCTGTAGTGATTCTGGCTCATCAGATAAAAGGTTATAAAATTCCTGAAGCGGAAAGTAAAAATACCGCTCACCAATCGAAAAAAATGTCATTGGAAAGCCTTAAAGGTTTCCGCGATCATTTCAATCTGCCGTTAACCGATGAACAGGTGGAAAAACTCGAATATATCAGATTTGCCGAAGGTTCACCGGAGTACAACTATTTACATGGTCATCGTAAAGCCCTGAATGGCTACGTGCCGGCCCGTCGTACCCATTTTGACGTAGAATACAAAGTGCCGGCGTTGGAAGAATTCAAAGCCTTGCTGGATGAACAGCCGCGTGCTATTTCAACCACCATGGCGTTTGTTCGTGCACTGAATATTTTAGTGAAAAATAAAAATATCGGTAAAACCATTGTGCCGATTTTAGCGGACGAAGCCCGTACCTTCGGTATGGAAGGCATGTTCCGTCAGATCGGTATCTACAACCCGAAAGGTCAGCAATATGTGCCTTCCGACCGTGATTTGGTGGCGTATTATCGTGAAGCGAAAGACGGTCAGATTTTACAGGAAGGCATCAATGAATTAGGTGCGACTTCTTCTTGGGTTGCCGCGGCGACTTCTTATTCCGTCAGCAACCGTCCAATGCTGCCGTTCTTTATCTATTATTCTATGTTCGGTTTCCAACGTGTGGGAGATATGATGTGGTTGGCCGGCGACCAATTAGCCCGAGGTTTCATGGTGGGCGGTACTTCAGGCCGCACGACTCTGAACGGTGAAGGTTTGCAGCATGAAGACGGCCATAGCCATATTCAGGCGGGTGTGATTCCTAACTGTGTGACTTATGATCCGTCATTTGCGTATGAAGTTGCGGTCATCATGCAGCAGGGTATCGAGCGCATGTATGGTGAAAAACAGGAAAACGTGTTTTACTACATGACCACATTAAACGAAATTACCGATCAGCCGGCCATGCCGGCAGGTGCGGAAGAAGGTATCCGTAAAGGTCTATACAAATTTGAAACCGTGGCAGGTGCAGGCAAAGGTCATGTTCAGTTGTTAGGTTCCGGCGCAATGATGCGTCATGTGCGTGAAGCGGCACAAATCTTGGCGCATGATTATGGCGTGACGGCTGATGTGTTCAGTGCGCCGTCATTTAATGAACTGGCTCGTGAAGGTCATGATGTGGCACGTTGGAATTTATTACATCCGACCGAAACCCCGCGTGTGCCTTATGTGGCTCAGGTATTGGCGGATTTGCCGACTGTCGCCTCAACCGATTACGTCAAAGCCTATGCGGATCAAATCCGTGCCTTTGTGCCGAACAAACATTATCATGTCTTAGGTACGGACGGTTTCGGTCGTTCGGACGGTCGTGCCGACTTACGTGAATTCTTTGAAGTGGATGCCCGTTACATCGTGGTAGCAGCATTATCTCAATTAGCTAAAGAAGGCAAGATTGATGTGAAAGTGGTAGCGGATGCTATCGCAAAATTCGGCTTAAAAGTGGATCGCGTTAACCCGTTATACGCATAATAGAACAGATAATTGTAAGGGCGTATCGCATACGCCCTCATTCCATAAGGTAAAAAGAAAATGGCAAAACAAATTCAAATCCCGGATATTGGCGGCGATGAAGTGACTGTTACCGAAGTGATGGTGAAAGTTGGGGATACCATTGAAGCAGACCAAAGCGTGATCAACGTTGAAGGGGACAAAGCTTCAATGGAAGTGCCGGCACCGGAGGCAGGCGTGGTGAAAGCGGTTTTAGTAAAAGTGGGTGATAAAGTCACCACGGGTACACCAATGATTGAATTGGAAGCGGCGGATGCGGCTCCGGCACAGACGGAACAAAGTGCGGTGTCAAATTCGCCGGTTTCTGCACCGGCAACCGCCTCTGTGGTCGAAATCCATGTGCCTGATATCGGCGGCGATGAAGTGAATGTGACCGATATTATGGTCAACGTGGGCGATAGCGTCGCGGCGGATCAATCCATCATCAACGTGGAAGGCGATAAAGCCTCAATGGAGGTACCGGCTCCGCGGGCAGGCATAGTAAAAGAAATTTTAATCAAAGTGGGCGATAAGGTTTCTACCGGCAGCTTGATCATGAAATTTGAAGTGGCGGATGCTGCTCCGGCCGCGGCTCCTCAACCGGAAACCGCTCCGTCTGCTACAGCCACCGCATCTGTTGTGAAAGATGTACATATTCCTGATATCGGCGGCGATGAGGTTAACGTTACCGAAATTATGGTTGCCGTCGGTGACAGCGTTTCCGAGGAGCAATCTTTGATCACTGTAGAGGGTGACAAAGCCTCAATGGAAGTACCGGCTCCATTTGCAGGTAAGGTAGTGGAAATTTTAGTGAAAGCAGGTGATAAGGTTTCTACTGGTTCATTGATTATGAAATTTGAAGTGGCGGGCGCCGCACCGACTACCATTCCGGCGGCTCAGCCTCAAACAACGGCTCCGGCGCAGACGCAGGCTACTCCGGTAGCCGCCGTTTCGGCTCCGGTTGCTTCCGGTAATGACAGCGAAGTGACCGGCGCGACAGGATTTGCTCATGCAACGCCGGTGGTACGTCGTTTGGCCCGTGAATTCGGCGTAAACCTGGATAAGGTAAAAGGTACCGGTCGCAAAGGCCGTGTCATGAAAGAAGACGTACAAGCCTATGTCAAAGCCGCCATTAAAGCGCTGGAAAGCGGCGCGGCGGCGGGTGGCGCGGTCAGCGGCGCAGGTTTAGGTCTGTTACCGTGGCCGAAAGTCGATTTCAGTAAGTTCGGTGAAATTGAAGAAGTCGAATTGAGCCGTATCAACAAAATCTCAGGCGCCAATTTACACCGCAACTGGGTTATGATTCCACACGTTACTCACTTCGATCGTGCGGATATTACCGATTTGGAAGCGTTCCGCAAAGAACAAAACGCTCTTGCCGAAAAACAAAAATTAGGCGTGAAAATCACGCCGGTGGTATTTATTATGAAAGCAGTGGCGAAAGCTCTGGAAGCTTTCCCGCGTTTCAACAGTTCCATTACGGAAGACGCGCAACGCCTGATTCTGAAAAAATACATCAATATCGGTGTAGCGGTGGATACACCGAACGGCTTGGTTGTACCGGTATTTAAAGATGTGAACAAAAAAGGCGTAATCGAACTTTCCCGCGAATTGGCCGAAGTATCGAAAAAAGCCCGTGAAGGTAAATTGACCGCATCCGATATGCAGGGCGGCTGCTTCACCATTTCAAGTATCGGTGGTTTGGGTACTACCCACTTTGCTCCGATCGTAAATGCTCCGGAGGTGGCAATTTTAGGCGTATCTAAATCTGAAATGGCACCGGTATGGAATGGCAAAGAATTTATGCCGCGCTTAATGCTGCCAATTTCATTATCCTTCGACCACCGCGTGATTGACGGTGCGGATGGGGCACGTTTCATTTCATACATCAATGGAGTATTAGGCGATTTACGTCGCTTGGTAATGTAAGTCATTTACAACATCGGGACGGCGTATTATGCTGTCCCCCCTTTCATTGATAAAAACTAATTTCAGTAAAAGTGCGGTGTCAAATCGCAGAGTTTTTACGAGGAAACAGAATGAGCAAACAAATTAAAACACAAGTGGTTGTATTAGGTGCGGGCCCTGCGGGCTATTCAGCCGCGTTCCGTAGTGCTGATTTAGGTATGGATACCGTTATTGTCGAACGTTTTTCCACGCTCGGCGGGGTGTGCCTTAATGTGGGTTGTATTCCGTCTAAAGCATTATTGCATGTGGCAAAAGTCATTGAAGAAGCCAAATCCTTAGCCGATTATGGTGTCGTATTTGGCGAACCGACCACGGATATTGATAAAGTTCGCAGCTGGAAAGAAAAAGTCATCGCTCAATTAACCGGTGGTCTGGCCGGCATGGCGAAACAGCGTAAAGTACAGGTGGTGAACGGTTACGGTAAATTTACCGGGCCGAATACCATTGTGGTGGCAGGCGACAATGGCGAAACCACCATTACTTTCGATAATGCCATTATCGCCGCGGGTTCCCGCCCGATTCAATTACCGTTTATCCCGCATGAGGATCCGCGTATTTGGGATTCCACGGATGCATTGGCGTTGCGTGAAGTGCCTGAAAATCTGCTCTTGATGGGTGGTGGTATTATCGGGCTTGAAATGGGTACGGTATATCATGCTCTCGGTTCAAAAGTGGATGTGGTGGAAATGTTTGATCAGGTTATCCCGGCAGCGGATAAAGACGTTGTTGCGGTCTATACCAAACAAATCCAAAATAAATTCGGCTTATTGTTAGAAACCAAAGTTACGGCAGTTGAGGCGAAAGAAGACGGTATTTACGTTTCGATGGAAGGCAAAGCGGGTAATGAAACCCGTCGTTATGATGCCGTGTTAGTCGCCATCGGCCGTGCACCGAACGGTAAATTAATTGATGCGGAAAAAGCGGGTATTGCCGTTGATGAACGCGGCTTTATCCGTACCGATAAACAAATGCGCACCAATGTGCCGCATATTTTTGCTATCGGCGATATTGTGGGACAACCGATGTTGGCGCACAAAGGGGTGCACGAAGGCCATGTTGCCGCCGAAGTGATTTCCGGCAAAAAACACTATTTTGATCCGAAAGTGATTCCGTCTATTGCCTACACCGAGCCGGAAGTGGCATGGGTGGGTAAAACCGAGAAAGAGTGTAAAGCCGAGGGCATTAATTACGAAGTGGCGAAATTCCCGTGGGCCGCTTCGGGTCGGGCTATTGCTTCCGACTGTTCCGAAGGTATGACGAAATTAATTTTCGACAAAGGCACCCATCGTGTGATCGGCGGGGCTATCGTGGGAACCAATGGCGGTGAATTATTAGGTGAAATTGGTCTCGCCATTGAAATGGGCTGCGATGCGGAGGATTTAGCCTTAACCATTCATGCTCACCCGACCTTACACGAGTCCGTCGGTTTAGCCGCTGAGGTATTTGAAGGTTCGATTACCGACTTGCCGAATCCGAAAGCGAAGAAAAAATAATCGAAAAATTCGATTTTTTGACACCGCACTTTGTAACCCCAAAGTGCGGTTTTTTTAGATAAATTTTATTAGTTTTTCTAAAAACGTGATATTTATCACATAAAAGCCATAAAATATAGATAAGAAATAGATAAAAGCTGGCTTTTTGATGAAATTTTCAGTAGGATATGCGGCGGTTTATATTGAATGAATAGGTTTTTTAGATGAAAAAGAAAATTTTCGTGATCGCAGCGGCGTTATTACTCGCCGCCTGTTCAAATTCGCCTAGGCAGTCTGCCGCGGTATATCCATCGGATGATGAAATAGATGATTCCCAATTAACCGGATTAATTGGTACGTTAAAAACCAATAAACCTCAAATGGATGTTCGCTCCGCCACATTAAGTTCTTCACATTTTTCTCCAGTTCAAGATAAAAAACTCGCTAAAGTTTATAACCAATGGGCAGGTACTCGTTATCGCTTAGGCGGAACAACGGCCAAAGGCATTGATTGTTCGGCGTTTATGCAGGAAACTTTTGCTAGTGCATTCGGTATTTCTTTGCCGCGTTCGACTTCAGAGCAGCGTTATGTCGGCAAACGAATTCAAAAGCAAGAGCTTCGTAAAGGCGATCTCGTTTTCTTCCGTAGCAATCGCCACGTCGGCGTTTATATGGGTAACAATCAGTTTATGCATGCCAGTACCCGTGAAGGCGTAACTATCAGCTCCTTGGACGAAAGCTATTGGGCAAGATCCTATACACAGTCCCGTCGTGTCTTATAATTTATTCCTAATAAAAAGCCGTTAGTTTATCACTAACGGTTTTTTACTATGCGCGGTTTATTTACGCTTTCCGAAAGGCGTGTTAGGCACTTTGGAAGTTTAGGTGAAAAGTCGGAAAGAAACCTTGCGATTTATGACGTTGCAAGGTTTCCTGCTCATATTATTATGCCTGACGTTTTTGGCGTTCTAAACGTAATACACCTAAATGGGTCATGTAACAGCAGAAAATACAACCCGCTACCGCGAATAACAGTAAATAGAAACCCGCGTCCCAACCGAAACGTTCCGCCAAAATACCAAATAATGCCGTACCTGAGAAACTGCCTAAAATATAGCTTAATAAGCCGCGCAAACCTGTTGCGGAACCCGCGGCAAAAGAGGGGACAAGTTCAATGGTCTGTAAGGAGGAAAGGAACATCGGTACGTAAATCAAACAGCCGATAATGCCTGCACCGATAGTTACCGTCAATAAATCTTGACCGCCCCAGTAGGCAAACATGGCAAGTCCTACACCTACTAAAGTGATAATGGCAAGCGGCATACGGCGACCTTTGAAATAAGTATCGGTAAGCCAGCCTGCTAATAAAGTGGAAGGAATCGCAGCCCATTCGAAAATCGCAAAGGCGGTTGCCATTTGTCCTTTGCTGAAACCTTTGGTTTCAAGCAGATAAAGCGGCAACCAAGTCAACACGCCGAAACGAATCATGTAGGTAAATACATCAATAAAGGAGACAAACCATACGTTAATATCTTTCATAATGTAATCGCGGAATATTTCCCAGGTAGTAAGATTAACGTTTTCGTTTTTAGTGATGATCAACTCTTCTTGTTCGGTATTGAGAATTTGCGAGGTCGGCGGTAAGCCTTCGTTGTAAGTACGCCCCGTTCCCACGACATAGAAAATCAATGCCACAATAATGGCAATAACCGTCGGCACCATAAAATGTGCGGCTTGCCAGTGTTCTTGGCCGAGCCAGGCGATGCTCGCCCCTGCGATAGGTGCAACCAAACCGCCGCCCACATTATGAGAAATATTAAAAGCTGCAGTGATTACCCCACGGGATTTACGAGGAAACCAGCTCGCCAGCACCACATAAGCCGGGCCGGCTCCCATACCTTGGAAAACTCCGTTCAGCACGCATAAAAACAAGAAAATCCAGAATGAGGCGCTAAAGCCCATCATGAAGTTCACTGCGGCAGACATCAGCAAACCGAAAATCATAAAATGCTTCGGATTGGATTTATCCGCAAATGCCGACATAAAACCTTTACTCAGCCCGTACACAATTAACATGGTGCCTGAAATAAAGCCAATGTCTTTTTTGGTAAAACCGAAGTCGCTAATGAGTTCCGGCGAAGAGAGCAAGAAGTTATTACGTAAAATATAATAGGCTGCGTAGCCGATAAAAATACCGAACAGAGCATGCCATCTTAAGCGATTGTAACGATCCCGAATTTCCGGTTCAGGAACGGGTTTTCCGGGTTTAGAAGCTAAAAATGAAAGCATAATGAATTCCTTTTATTAGGATTGATGGATAAAATAATTTTTAGACGGAATTATGCTAATATATTCAATAAAAAAGATAAAATTTTGAAAAATATGACGTTTTTAACTCAAATTTGATATTTTAGGTGTCATTTTTGACACAACTTGTTGCAAGTTATCAGGCATTTTAAAAGTGCGGTAAAATTTCGGGACAGATTTGGTTCAAGCTATTTTAGTGGGCAAAAAGAAAATTTTAATTTTGTGAATCGGATCACATTTAAAGGATAAGAAAATGAAAAAATTACACCTTTTATTGGGTACGCTCTGTCTATTTTTTCATGCATTATTAGCGGCCAAAGAATTGGTTGTGGCGACAACCTTTTCTCCTGACACCATTGATTACATTGTGCGGCATTGGCAAAAGGATTTTCCCGAGCAAAAAATCCGTATCATTAACCGCACTTCCGGCTCTCTTGAACGTTTGTTAGATCAACCTAATATGGAAGCCATTGATTTGGTGCTCAGTTCCTCGCCTTTTCTATTTCAGCATTTGAAAGACAATCATCGGCTCCATGATTTGCCTCAGTCCCTCTATGCTCACAATATTTTAATTCCTGATATACTTAAACCGAATGTAACTGCCGTGGCATTTTCGGGTTACGGTATTTTATTCAATAAAGAACGCCTGCGACAGCAACAATTATCGCCGCCGACAGACTGGGACAGTTTAATGAATAAAGCCTATTACAACGGCATTGTTATGAGCTCCCCGTCCCGTTCCAGCACGGCGCACATTATGCTGGAAATGCTGTTGCAGCAGCGCGGCTGGCAGCAGGGCTGGCAAGATTTTCTGACCTTGGCTTCTAACATTACCTTTATGGCATCACGCAGTTTTAATGTGACCGAACGTCTTAAAATGGGGCTTGGCATGGCGGGCTTGAGCATTGATACTTACGCTGCACATGGCAAGGCACAGCAGGATTTGGATTTTGTCTATTTTCCTTATTCCGTTATTTCTCCTACATTTATCGCCATTACTAAAAACAGCAATAATAAAACGCAGGGCGAGACTTTTATTCAGTTTCTTTTAAGTGACAAGGGGCAAGCGATGATTGCCAATCCCGGCGCGGCAAAATTGCCTGTTCAGCCCCTTGCCCTCGATCATCCTCTTTATGCTTTACAGCAAAAACTGCTGGCCAATCCGACATTGGATTACGGGCTGTTATTACAACGACGGCATTTGGTGGAACGTTTATTTGATGTGGCGATAACCTTTCGCCTCAGTACACTCAAAGAAAGCTGGGAAAGATTACATCTAATTGAAAAGCAAGGAAAAATCCGAGAGGATATTCGTCGGATTTTAAGCCGGATTCCTATTTCTAATGCTGAAGCCACGGATCCGCAATTTTTATCGCGTTTTAAACATGATAGGGCCTTTGCTCTGCAACAAGAAAAATATTGGGCTGAATTTTTCCAAAAACAAACGGAACAAGCCATAAGCTTGCTTGAGGAAAAGCCATGAAAAGCCGACAAAGCATTCGACAAATTCTCCGCAATGCCTTGGTGCTCAGTTTATTTTTTACCACCGTGATCGGTATGGTGAGCCTCTATTCTTGGTATCAGCAAGGTCGCCGGATTCATTATATAATTGAGGATTATTTTCCCGCTTCTTATCTGGCGTTGAAGCTTGAAGATCAAGTGAATATGTTCACCCGTGAATTGGATCGCTTTTCTATGCTGAAAAATCATTCTGTGCGGCAGAGTATGTTTAATCAGCTAAATGATCAGATCAATGTCATTCATCAATTGGGCGAACAACTTTCGCTTCGAAATAAAGGTAATTTTCAGCCAAATCTCACCGCACTTTCGGGCTTGATTGATAGAATTAATCGGAATCAGATTAAACATTTTCAGATCGAACAGAAAAAACAAGAATTACTCACTAAAATTCAATGGGTTAATGATGACTTTAATAATGAAGTAGTGACATTGATTCAGGAAATCAGCTCTCAGCAAACAATGATCGCCCTGCAATCTGATCCTCATAAAGTCGGTCTGCTCGCCCGGTTACAGCAAGAATTGCAAACTGTTTATCAACTGGCAGCTTTAGAGGAACAGATAAAAAATGAACTCATTCAGTTTATTTATGCACTGAATAATGACAACTTAATTTCCCGTTATGAAGAGATGCAACAGCTTTTTTCCGTGCTGCAACAACAAAACCAAGAGAAAATCACGCAACCCAGTATTATTTTGTTAAAAGAAATGGTAGGCAATTTATTTAATAAAACGGATTTAGACGGCTTAATCAGCGATATTCAATATTATCAACAGCAGGCCCACCGATTAGAACAGCAAAAAATCCGGATTATTCAGCAAATTAAACAATTAACCGGACAGTTTTTAGCGGAAAATCAGCAGAGTTTTTCTGATTTAAATAAAACTCTGAAAAATAACACCGCACTTAGCGGTATGATTATTGCCATTTCTTTATTCATTGCGCTGATTTTTATTTGGGCATTTTATCAGTTTTATATTAAAGCCAATTTAAGCTTACGTTTAGCCAAAATCATTCATGCCATTACTCGCCTGAATCAAGGGGATAATCAGCCGAGTCTGGATATTGTCGGCAATGATGAAATTACCCAGATTGCTCATTTGCTTAAAACCCATATTCATTTGCTGCAAGAACGTTCAATTATTGTACAGAATTTAAAAGAAACCCAAGATGAACTGATTCAGACGGCAAAGCTCGCCGTGGTGGGGCAAACCATGAGCACTTTAGCCCATGAAATCAATCAGCCGCTCAATGCTATGTCCATTTATCTGTTTACCTTGCGTAAAAAAGCCGGTGAAATGGCGCTAAAAGATCATAGCGTCATGGACGCGGTGGATCACATTGAACGGCTTACGGAGCGTATTCACCGTATTATCAAAGGGTTACGTCAATTCAGCAAAAAGAATAGTTCTGACAATGCGTTAGCGCCGGTTAACCTTACGACTATCATACAAGAGGCCTGGCAGCTGCTTGTCATGCGGCATAAATCCATGTCCGCTGTATTAACCGTTGATGGTGATGCAAACGTGTTGGCTCAGGCGGTGTTGCTGGAACAGGTGTTTGTGAACTTATTCAATAACGCACTGGATGCCCATAAAGATTCGCCGCTGATCGAGGTGAACATTCAGTTTCAGAATGAACAAATCCGCGTGAGTATTTCCGATAATGGTGAAGGTTGGGGAAATGCGGACGCCGAAAAGCTAATGCGGCCTTTTTACACTAACAAAGCGGTGGGACTGGGTTTAGGCTTGGTTATTTGTCAAAAAATCATGCGGCAGTTTTCCGGCGATTTATATTTAGCTTCCAATTTGCATAAAGGCGCGGTGATTATTCTCGTCTTTCCTCTCCTTCAACCGGCTTTGACCGTATAACAGGTGAATCTCATGATACAATCAAACCATGCAAAACCTTGTATTTTCTTAATTGATGATGACAGTGATGTCCTCAATGCCTATCAAACTCTGTTGATCATGGAGGGTTATGAAACCCGCTGCTTTAGCGATCCCAAGCAGGCGCTGGCCGCCCTGCCGGCACAATGGTACGGCGTGGTGGTGAGCGATATTTATATGCCGCAAATGTCGGGCTGGGAATTGCTCGAAGCGGTGCAGAAACAAGATCCTTATTTACCGATGATTTTGATTACAGGACATGGCGATGTGCCGATGGCGATTGAAGCCGTGAAAAAGGGAGCGTTTTATTTTATTGAAAAACCGATTCAGCCGGCATTATTGCTGCAACAAATCGAACAAGCTTTGGCACAACGCAGGATACGCTTGAATAAGCGGGAGTATCAACAGGCCCAATTACAAACCCATTTTATCGGACAAAGCCAGTGGGTTAAACACTTGCGTAAACGTTTGCAACAACTGGCTGAAATTGATTTGCCGGTGTTTATTTTCGGCGAAACCGGTACAGGGCGCACGATGGCGGCGGATTATCTTTATGAATTATCGCAAGAGCGTTTCCTGCATAAGCTTAATATTGAATTGATCGCCACTTGCGAGTTGGAGGATTTACAAAGCAAGCTCAAAGATGTGCAATCCTGCCATCTGATTATTAAAAATATTGAATTTTTAACACCGGCGGCACAAAAATACCTTAGTCAGTGCCTGTATCAATATAAAACCATCCGCCTTGTCGCCATCAGCCGGCATGCGCCGCAACAACTTTTAGCGGATTTCGGCTTGTTGCCCGAATTATTTTATGCTTTCCGTCTCACGCAGATCGAATGCTTGCCGCTCGCTCATTGCAGTGCGGATATTGAACCGTTATTCCGTCATTATCTTGCGCTTATTTGTCAGAAACTCAATAAAAAGAAACCGTTAATTACAGAAACACTATTGAAAAAACTACACGCTCAACAATGGCCCGGCAATGTGAATCAATTGATTCAAACCGCCGAGTTATATGCGGTAGGCGTAGATGTGAAATCCGATCAAGTGGTGATGTTCTCCCGGGAAAGCCAAATTTCTTTAGACGAACAGATGGACGAATACGAAAAACAGCTGATTCAAGAAGTGCTTGATCGCTTTCAGGGACGCATTAACAATGCGGCACAATATCTACAGATTCCGCGCAAAAAATTGTATTTGCGTATGAAAAAATACGGCTTGGATAAAGGAGACTATCGGGAATAAAGTGCGGTGTCGTTTTAGTGAGTTTCGCAATTCCATATTGATAGCGTATCAAGGACATAGAAAACTATGTCCTTTTTTCCGTTATCGGGCTATTTTGCGGTCTTGGTAATCGTCTTGGATTTTTCTTTCATATTCGAAAAAATATTGGCAAGAATCGGGCCCGATACATTGTGCCAGAAGCTGAATACGGCACTTGGCACGGCGGCAATAGGGTTGAAGTAAGCGGAGGCGAGGGCGGCTCCTAAGCCCGAGTTCTGCATACCTACCTCAATAGCAATGGCTTTGCTGTCGGCGAGGTTAAGTCTTAAAGCCCGAGCCGCCAGAAATCCGATCAGATACCCCAGACAGTTATGCAGAATGACCACCATTAAAATAAGCAGACCCGATTCAATGATTTTATCCTTGCTTATCGCCACTACGGCGGAAAGGATCAAAACGATGGATACTACCGAAACCAACGGCATGGCTTGGCTTAATGCGCGGATTTTGTTTTTGCACACGGCTCTGAAAATCAACCCCAGGAAGATTGGAAATAGCACCATTTTTAACACGGAAATAAACATGTCCGATGCGTTGATATCCAACCATTCGCTTGCCAGCAGGTAAAAAATCGCCGGGGTTAAGAATGGGGCGAGCAGGGTGGAAATGGTGGTGCAGGCAACGGAAAGTGCGGTGTTGCCTTTGGCCAAATAAGTCATCACGTTTGATGAGGTGCCGCCGGGGCAAGACCCTACTAAAATTACTCCGATGGCGAGATCGGCCGGTAAATCGAATCCTTTCGCCAAGCAGAATGCGATAACCGGCATAATCACAAATTGCCCCACTACGCCGACAACCACCGATTTGGGATGTTTGAAGACTTCGCCGAAGTCATTAAAGGTCAGCGTGATCCCCATGCCGAACATGACCAGCCCGAGCAGATAAGGGATGGCATGCTTTAGAACCACGAATTGAGAGGGGAATTTGAAAGCAAAAAAGGCGAACAGCAAAACCCAAACAGTGAAGGTTTTACTCATGAAATTACTGAGTTTAATAAGTGTTTGCATAATGTTTCCTTAGTTTTTCGAATAATACGACGTTAAAGTGCGGTGTCGTTTTTGCGAGTTTTTTAATCGTTTTTCATCGCTCCCGCCGCATGATGTTTTGCCGCACCATAGGTGAGCAGAACAAGAATCACGGTCGCTGTAACGGCAGCGGAAGAGGAAATGAAAATATCGCCTAACCCCACTAACGGCGATACGATACCACCAAAAAAGAACGGCATAAAGCCTAATAATGCCGAAGCACTACCCGCGTAACGGCGTTCGCTTTCCATCGCCAAGGCCGAAATCGGCGGCAGATTAATGCCGGTAAACAGCAGCATGGTGAAGAAACCCAGTTCCACCAGCCATACGTTCGCATGGGTCAGCAGCACGAAAACGGTGTAAGCCGCGCTGACGGCAAAGCCATAAATACCGATGACCAAAGCTTTATGCGGGGATAATTTGCCCGCAAAGCCGGACCCCGCTGCTATTGCCGCTCCGTTCACCCCGAACAGCAAACTGTAAGCCAGCGTGCTCAAGCCGTAACCGGTCTGTAGAATGAACGGTGAGGCGGCAATATAAGCGAACATGGCCGTCAGTAAAAAGCTCATCAGCATTACGTAAGCCATAAAGGCTTTATTCTTGAAAATATGTCTGAAGACGGTAAAACTGGCGAAGATGGAGGTTTGCAGGCGTCTTTCGACTATTAAACTTTCTTTTAAATTCAGACAGAAGGCGAATACCACCACACCCAGCAAGGCAAGAAAGACGAAAATGCCGCGCCATTGAAAGCTTTGTGCCAATACGCCGCCGAGTACGGGCGAAATAATCGGAGCAATACTGTTGATTGCCATCAATAAACCAAAGAAACGGGCCATTTCCCGCCCCCGGTATAAATCGGTTGCCACCGCCCGTGAAATGACCACGCTACCGGCGGAAGACAGCCCTTGCACGCAACGAAAGAATACAAAGCTTTCCATGCTGCCGGCAAACACGAGGCAAATCGTGCTGATGATATAAATGAAAAGTGAAATCAATAATGGCGCTTTGCGTCCGAATTTATCGCTAATGGGGCCGAGTAATAATTGACCTGCCGCTAAACCGAACATGGCGGAAGTCAAGCTGAGCTGGGTGAGGGAAGTGGAGGCTTGAAAATAAGCGGACAGCTGCGGCAGCGCGGGTAAATAAAGATCCACTACAAACGGGCCGAAAGCGGACAGCACGCCCAATAAAATAACTAAAAAAGCTTTGGAATTTGTTCGTTTAGTCATAACAATCCTATCTGATAAAAACAATAATAAGAGTGAATTCTACGAGAGCTCACTCTTATTTTCCGAACAGCGGACGGTTTAGCCGAAAAATACGGATTTAGCCGGACAGGCCTGTGTTTAGACGAGAATTTTATTACGGTTTCCAACCGCCGCCAAGAGCCTTATATACTCCGATTAGCGCCTTACTCTGGCTCAGTTCTGACTGAATCAGATTGTTCTGTACGTTGATAGCGTTCAGACGGGCATTAATGGTGCTGTCCAGGGTTTTTTTGTCATATTTGAACAGTTTTTCCGCGTCATTCGCCTGTTGTTCGGATTGCGACTTGGCTTGTCTGAGCAGTTGGATCTGACGAGCGAGAGACTGCTGCAAGTGATAGGCCGTATCTACATCTTTTAAAGCATTGAGCAGGGCTTTGTCGTAATCCAGCAGCGCTGTTTTTAAACGGGCATCGGCGGCGTTAATATTAGCCTGAATGCGTCCGTTGGTAAAAATCGGCGCTGTGATGCCGGCGCTCGCCATACCCAACCAACCTTTTAACGCTGTGTCGCCGTCAATGCTGATACGACCGCCTTCGCCCATAAAGTTAATGCTGAATCTCGGGTATAAATCCGCTTTTGCGCTGGCCACTTTGGCTGCCGCTGCCTGCACCTGATAAGCGTAGGCTTTCAGGTCGGGGCGACGCTCCAGCAAACCTTGCGGGGTAGGGCCTAGCGGTGCGGCCGGTTGATTGGCTAAGATATTAGCACCGTCCGGGAGATTAAACTGTTGCGGCACCTCGCCTAATAGTACCGCGATAGCCCGTACTTCCTGAGCGTATTGAGCCTGTAAGGTGGCCTGACGAGCCTTGGCCTGACTGATTTGACTGTCGGTTTCGGTGACCTCGTAAGCGGTGGTGTGCCCTGCGGCGAAGCGGCCTTTCACGTATTTTGCCAGAGATTCAAGGGTCGCGATTTGCCGCGCGGCGGTTTTTTGCTGCTGCTGAATGGCTCGGGCATTTAAATAGTGTTCGGCAATATCGGCGGAAATCAGCATTTGTGTTGCGTACACCTGCTGCTGAACGGCGTCACGGGTGAATGCCGCCGCGTCGCTGTCGCTTTGTTTCTTGCCGAAGAAATCCGGCTCCCAGCTGGCTTGCAGGCCGCCGTAAAGATTGGTGGCGGAGCCTTCGCTGTCAATGCCGAATGCGGTATCGACGTCGCGGCGGTTTGCTCCCGCGTTTGCATTCGCCGCCACGTTAACGCCCTTATCCGCTTCGCGGTAATCAAGGTTGGCATTGGCTTCGTTTAAACGGCTGAGCGCAATTTTATAATCAGGGTTTTGCTTTAATCCGCGTTCGATCAAACCGGTCAAAATAGGATCGTGCCAGGCTTGCCACCACTGGGTTAAATCCGTTTGCTGCGTACCGTTATGGCTAAAAACTGCCGGAATTGACACCGCACTTTGGCCGGAGACTTGCGTGTTCTGGCACGCGGTCAGGCTGAGCATCGCCAACAGAGAAAGGGTAAATGTGATTTGTCTATTCATTTTTTTAACCTTGTTTTTCTAACATTTTCTTAAAGCGGAGCAGTGCTAAACCCAGGCACAACGCGGAAACCACGGCGAGGGAAAGAAATTTTGGCCACAGCATGGTGAAATCAGCTCCACGGAATAAAATATCCTGCGACAGCAGAGCAAAGATAGTGGTTGGCCAATGCTGACTGATGGTTTGAGCCAGTTCCGGCATATTAATACGAGGCGAGGCGGAACCTGAAAATAACAGCATAACCAAATAAGTTGGCAGCATTAACAGACTGAACTGCGCCATACTCGGCGCGATAGTGGCAAGCATGACCGCCACGGACGCCACCGAGAACAGGAATAAAAACATCCCGGCCCCGTACAGCATAAGCGAACCGTTAATCGGCACGCCGAGAAAGCCGTTTACCACAAATTTCATAGATAGCATGGCGGCAACCCAGATCACAATACCGTTAGCCAGAATTTTGGCAAGCAGAATTTCCACCGCATTGACCGGCATCACCAGCAAATGCTCCAGCGTGCCGCGTTCCCGTTCACGGATAATCGCCGCCCCGGTCAGAATCAGCACCATCAGCGACAGCATATCGCCGATTTTCATCGGCGGCACGAAGTAAATACTGGTCGCGTTCGGATTATACAGTGCGTTCACCACGATTTTAACCGGGCTTGTACTGTCGGGGAGTTTTAAAAATTCACGCAGGGTTTGAGAGATATAGCCTTGCAGCATGGTGGATCCCGCCCCCGCCTGCGTCATCATAGTGGCATCCACCTGCAGTTGCAATTCGGGGCTGCGGCCCGCCAGCACGTCTTTTTCAAAATTCGGCGGAATTTCAAGGGCAAAAATAATTTTGCCGCGATCCATTTGTTCGTTTGCCTGTTCTCTGCTCATCTCCACCGGCTTTTGAAAATAAGGCTGCTGCATCGCCTCCTGCAAACGGTAGCTCAAAGCGGAATGATCCTGATTAATAATGCCGATAGGCGCACTTTTGACATCGTAGGTAATCGCGTTGGCGAGCATCCAGATCATCAGCGTGAAGACCATTATCATAAAGCCGATCAATACAGGTTCGCCGAACAGACTTTTGATTTCTTTCCAAGTAAGAGTAAATAAAGCTTTTAACGCACGCATTTATTTCTCCTGTTTTTTCAATTTGTTACAGGCAACGGTGAGGTAGATACACACGAAGCCGAACAGGGCGAGGAAATCGCTGTGCAAATGAGCAAAATCGACACCCTTGGTAAAACTGCCGCTGCTGATATGCTGGAACCATGAAGCGGGGAAGAAGTTACTCAGAATCTGAGCCCAGCCCGCCATGCTTGACACGGGGTAAAGCATGCCCGAGAAGTTCATGGTCGGAATCATGGTGGCGATAGCGGTAATAAATACCGCAGCCGCTTGTGAGCTGACCACGCTGGATACCAACAGGCCTAAACTGGTCGCCGCCCAAATCAGTAATAACGCCCCCGCGGTCAGCACCGGTAACGAACCTTTTATCGGCACGCCGAACCAGAAAACGGTCATCGCCACCAATACCACATAATTCACCACCCCCATGGCGATATAGGGAATTTGTTTGCCCACTAAGTATTGCACTACGCTGGCAGGGGACGAATATAAATTGGTGATAGAACCGATTTCCCGTTCTCGCACCACGCCGAGAGCGGTCATCATAGCGGGGATCATCATCATGATCATCATCAGCAGACTCGGCGTGATGGCGTTCACACTTTTGGAATCAGGGTTGTACATCATGCGGGGCACGACGTTGATGACATTAGTTCCGGCAGATTGGCTGATTTCCGCCAGATAGCGCTGCATAATACCGTTTACATAGCTGTTTACCGTGGACGTATTGGCGGGCAATGAACCGTCAATGAAGAAAGCGACTTCAGGTTGTTTGCCGCTGAATAAATCACGACCGTAATTGGCAGGGATTTCAATTACTACTTCCGCCTTGGCGCGTTTCAGCAAATCATCCACTTCCGCCTGCGAGTTCAGTTCAGGCAGCGCTGTGAAATAGGCCGTGCCCGTGAATGCTTCGATCAGTTGGCGGCTTTCCGCCGATTTATCCTGATCGAACACACCCAGTCTGAGCTGGTTCACATCAAAGGAAATCGCCCAGCCCGTCGCCATTAACAGAATAATCGGACCGAACACGGAAAAGAACAGGCGGATTCGATCCCGTGCCAATTCTTTAAACTCCCGTATGGCGAACGCCCAAATCATACTGAAAAAGTAAAAAACTCGTGAAAATAACACCGCACTTTGTGCTTTTTGTTTCGTGTCTTTCGGCTGAACGCCACTTTCTTGCACCGCCGTGTTTGATAAAGTGCGGTGCTGAATCGGCGAGTTTTGAACGGATTCGGTTTCGACGGTATTTTCGGGTTCCGCAATCAGTAGATACTGAATGAACGCTTCTTCCAGGTTAGGGGAATGATAGTGATCAATTAATTCCTGCGGCGTGCCTACGCCCAGCACGGTTCCCTTGTGCATAAAGGAAATACGGTCGCAGCGCATTGCCTCATTCATAAAGTGAGTGGAGACGAAAATGGTAATGCGTTCCTCGCGGGAAAGTTTCAGCAACTGGGCCCAGAACATATCGCGCGCGGCGGGGTCCACTCCCGACGTCGGTTCGTCCAGGATCAGCACTTCGGGATGATGCAAACAGGCCGCCGCCAATTGCAGACGCTGACGAATCCCCAGCGGTAACGCCGTAGGCGCGGTATCCGCTTCTTTCTGCAGATCAAATTTGGCGAGGGCATCTTTGATGGCTGTTTCCGCAGCGTCGCCTTTTAATTCATACAACCGGGCGTGTAGTTCGAGGTTTTCCCGCACGCTTAATTCTTCGTACAGGGAAAACGCCTGCGACATATAACCCACGCGTTTTTTGATTTCGTTGGAACCCGCGTCAATGGATTTACCCAGCAACTGTGCCGTGCCGCTAGTGGGTTCCAACAACCCGGTCAGCATTTTCATGGTGGTGGATTTACCACAGCCATTAGAGCCCAGAAAGCCGAAAATTTCTCCTTTTTCGATGGTAAAGGATACGTTGTTCACCGCGGTAAAATCACCGAACCGTTTGGTGAGATGTTCTGCCTGCATGGCGGGCGGTGAATCGGGATCCTTATGAAACGGTGTCAACCGTAAGCCTTCGCCGCTGCCACGTCTTTCCGCCGGCAGCATTTGAATGTAGGCTTCTTCCAGGGAATCGGTATGATAATGTTCCAGCACCGCTTGGGTTTTGTCCTGTATCAACAGTTTGCCGTCATCCATCGCAATGAGATATTCAAAATCCTGTGCTTCGTCAATATAAGCCGTCGCGACGATTACCGTCATATCGGACAGTTCCTTACGCAGGTTCTCCACCAATGCCCAGAATTGGCGGCGGGAGAGCGGATCGACCCCGGTTGTCGGTTCGTCGAGAATCAACAGATCGGGATTATGCACCAAGGCGCAGCACAGACTGAGCTTTTGTTTCATACCGCCCGACAATTTGCCCGCCGCCCGTTGGGCGAAGGGAGTTAAGCCGGTGGCGTGCAGTAAACGCGCGGTACGTTCGGTGAGTTCCTGTTTGGTTAAACCGAATAAATTGGCGTGGAATTCGATATTTTCACTGATAGTCAGCGTCGGATAGAGATTCCGCCCCAAACCTTGCGGCATATAAGCAATGCGGGGCAGCAATTTTTCTCTGGTTGTCTTGTCGGCAATATTACCGCCCAGCACCTCAATCTGTCCGTTCTGAATGATCTTCACCCCCGCAATAAGAGAAAGCAAGGTCGATTTTCCCACGCCGTCCGGGCCGACCAGACCGACTGTTGCCCCCGTTTCAATGACAAGAGAAATATTATCGAGCGCTTTCACTTCATCATAATGATGGGAAAGATTTTGGATAGAAACTGCGTTCATGCTTTATTCCTGAATGCCTGGCCGCTTAGGGCAATTTCACCGCTAAACCCGTTGTCCAATCGGCATTTTCTAATCTTACGTAGCCGTTGCCGGTCATGCCGCCTTTGAGTAAGCCGTTATATTTTTCTGCGATCTCTGCGGGTATTTTGAGTTCGATCTTAAACATAAATTTGGTACGCTCTTCTGTGGTTTCCACCGCTTTCGGCGTGAATTGGTTCTGGCTGGCGATATAATTGATGGTCGCCGGGAATACGGCGTCAATGCCGTCCAGTACAATGCGGGCTTCATCGCCCACCTTTAATTTTGCCATGCTGGTCATGGGCAGAAAGATATTCATGCGTACATCGCTAGGGTCCAACAGGCTGACCACACGGGTGCCGGGAGCCACTACGTTGCCTTCGTCCACATAACGATATTCAATGCGGCCCGCACGTGGAGCTTTGATCAGCATATCATCATTTACCGAACTTGCTTCATCAATTTGAGCCTGAGCCGTTTCTACGGAGGCCTGAGCTTCTGCCTGCGCGGCCTGAGCGGCGGCTACCGCGGCAACGGCACGATCCCGTTCGGCGCGACGACGGGTAACTTCCGAATCGGATACCAAATTATCCTTGCGTAATTTGACGGCATTATCCAACTCTAATTGAGCGACTTTTCGTTGTTGCTGAGCGTTGTCAATTTCCGCTTTGGCACGCTGAATGGTTTCCAATGCACGTTGTTTTTGCGATTTTGCCGATAATACGCGGCTGTATGTGGTTTCCGAGGAGAGTTCGGCCAAAATGTCATCGGTGTTTACCTGTGAACCCTCATCCACTTCCATTTGTTTTACCCGACCCGAATAAAGGCTCGCAACATCAATACGCTTCAATTCAATACGGCCATTGCCGTCGGCAATATGCTCGGCTGATTTCGCTTGTTGGGCGTTCTGCCAGTAATAATAGCCGCCACCGGCAACCACAAGAACGATAATAATAAGAGAAATTACTTTTTTCATAACATATCCTTCAAAAAAACTGGCAAAATTATAAAAAATCACACCGCACTTGCCTAACATCAATATCCGAAAAATTAATAGCTTATACATACGTTTTTGTTAAAATGTAGGCATAAAATGAAATTGGAGCTAAATATGACGGAAGAAAAAACCGATTTGCGCGTGATCAAAACCCATAAGGTTATTCGTCAGGCCTTAGTGGATTTACTCAATGAAAAAGGCTTTGACGAAATTTCGGTACAGGACATTTTAAATAAAGCCCTGGTCAATCGTACCACTTTTTACCGTTATTATTCAGGCAAAGTTGATCTTGCCGGTAAAATGGCTGCGGATTTGCAACAGTTGTTTGCCAGTAAAATACGGCAACGGCTGGAAAGCGGTAATTTAGAGCTATTTTATCTGCAAACATTATCGCAAATGTTTGAGGTGCGGCATACCATTCTGGCGTTGTGGAAAATTGAAACGCCGCGTTTGCATTTATATCGCGATATGCATCAGCTTTCTCAGCAATTTATCATGAATCTGCTCAACCGGGCTAACGCGGACCCCGACTATATTCATCTGCAATCCACTTTGTTTGCCACGATGATGCTGGAAAATGTGAGGTATCATTTTGAGCGGGATCAGCAACCCAATCCCCGGATAACCTTGGCTAAAATGCAGGAAGTGCTGGATTTGGTGAAATATTAATCCCTGGCACAAAATGCCAGGGAACATATCGGTTAACCCAACGATGTAAGCGATTATTTTTTCTTTTTCCCGCCCTGTCGTGCTTTGAAGCGAGGGTTTTCTTTATTGATAACGTAAATCACACCGTGGCGACGTACGACTTTGCAGGCCGGGTGGCGTGTTTTGGCACTTTTCAGTGAAGCGAGTACTTGCATGATAATTTTCCTTAATTAATGCATTATTTTGTTTTAAATACACCAAATTTACCGTAACGATTGGCAAATTCGCTGGCTCGGCCTTCGTTGGCAATCTGACGTGTTTTACCTGTATAGAACGGGTGAGACGCTGATGAAGTGTCACACATAAATACCGGATATTCGTTGCCGTCCGTCCATTTCATGGTCGAGGTTGTTCTCGCGCAGGAACGGATAAGAAAGCCCTGTTTGGCGTTGCTGTCGTAAAACAGTACAGTTCTGTAATTGGTCGGATGTATTCCTTTTTTCATATTGTCCTCTTATTTTTCGCTGTAAAATAACAATGGTTGGCAATACTAGCGTAAAAAAGCGTATTTCGCAAACTTATTTTAACTTAAAAAATAAGTTATTCTCACAGGGAAGTGCTCTGGATATTTTCGCGGTTGAATTGGATTTTTTGACAAGTTTTTGAATTAAGCTGTGGTAAAATTCAGCGAATTTTTTATGGATGATATAAAATTATGAAAAAGCTATTTATTTTTTTACTTTTCTCATGCCTGGCTTTCGCTGCGCAGGCTAGTTTATTCGGCCAGAACAAGCCCCGTTTTCTCATCGCCGACGAGGCATTTCAGTTTACTTCAAACAAAAGCGATAACCGGATCGATCTGCACTGGCAAATTGCCGACGGCTATTATCTGTATAAAAAAGAGATTCAGGTGGCGACGGCTGACGGAACAGCGCTGTCATTAAGCTTTCCGCCGGCGGAAATGCATCAGGATGAATTCTTCGGCGCGGTGGATATTTTCCGCAATAATCTGAATCTGTCGGTAAATGTTGACGGCTTGCCCGTCGATGCCGTGTTGAATGTCAGCTATCAGGGTTGCACCACAGGCTTTTGTTATCCGCCCGAAACTAAAACGGTGGCGTTGGACGGTTCGGCCGCCGGTGAAAAAACTGCAAATTTCAACACCGCACTTTCCGACCAAAGCGAGGCGGAACATATGACATCCGCAAGCCGTTTAACCGAGCAGGATCAGCTTGCCGATAAATTATTCCAAAGCAAATACGCCGTGTTCTGGTTTTTTCTGCTTGGTTTAGGTCTGGCGTTTACCCCTTGCGTATTGCCGATGCTGCCACTGCTTTCGGCCATTGTGATCGGCGGCAAGGAGCGTCCGAGCATGGGACGGGCGTTTTTGTTGAGCCTGATCTACGTGCAGGGTATGGCGTTGACCTACACCTTGTTAGGCTTAATTGTCGCCGCTATCGGGTTGCCGTTTCAGGTGGCGCTGCAAAGCCCTTATGTGCTGATTGGATTGTCGTTATTATTTGTGCTGCTGTCCTTATCTATGTTCGGGGTGTATAACCTGCAACTGCCGTCGGCCTTGCAAACAAAATTAACCCTGCTCAGCCAAAAACAGAAAAGCGGCGCGTTCGGTGGTGTGTTTGTAATGGGAATGCTGGCGGGTCTGGTGGCGTCGCCTTGTACTTCCGCGCCGTTGTCGGGTGCGCTGCTTTATGTGGCACAGAGCGGCGATCTTTTCACCGGTGCGGTTACGCTGTATTTGCTGGCGCTGGGTATGGGATTACCGCTGATTCTGATCACTTTATTCGGTAACAAGATCCTGCCGAAATCCGGGGCGTGGATGGATATTGTTAAAGAGTTATTTGGGTTTATCTTACTGTTGCTGCCGGTGATGCTGTTGGAACGTGTATTTCCGCAGTGGAGCTATGAGCTGTGGGCGTTATGGTTCATCGGCTTCTGCTGCTGGATTGCGGCAAAACGCTTCTGGGCGGGTTTTATCGCGGCATTGCTGATTTTCTTTGGCGCGCATCACTTTTTCCCAATGCAGGCGGAATCGCAAACCGCTCAAAGTGCGGTGTCGAAAAACGCCGTTTTTTCACACCGCACTTTTACCAAAGTGACTAACTACGCCGAACTCCGGCAAGCCTTGGCACAAAACCCGAAAGCCATTGCGATGCTGGATTTATATGCGGACTGGTGCGTTGCCTGCAAGGAATTTGAAAAATATACTTTTGCCGATCAGCGTGTACAGCAGGCATTTGAAGATGTGTTGCTGCTGCAAGTGGATATGACCAAAAACAGTGCGGACAACGCGGAATTGATGAAGCGGTTTAATGTGCTCGGTTTGCCGACTATTTTATTCTTTAATCAACAGGGGGAAGAAATTCCGCAATCAAGAATAACGGGGTTTGTGGATGCCGATGCATTTTTGCCGTTATTGCAAAAATATATGGAAACTCGGTAAGTTTCTTGAATTGTAATAGACAAGTGTTGTAAAAAATCCGACAGTCCGGGTTTGACAGACTGTCGGATTAAGGTTGATTTTGCAATGTTGTGTTATTTATTTTCTACGGTTGCACCAACGACACCTTTCCAATTCTGACCCTCTGCCCGGCCGGTCAGCACACTGCCGTCTTTGCCAAAAAAGCCGCCGCTGAAATTGCCGTCCTGAGTTAACTTATCACTTTCGCTTTTTAATAAAGTGCCAGAAAAACTGCCGTCTTCGTTTACATGTGCGGGGTTGGCGTTTTTAGCATTGCGAAATGCATTTCCCTCATGTAAATACCATCTATCGTCTTTTTCATTATTTCTCAGGTTCATACTAACGGTATTATCTTGCGCATTGAAAGTGGCATTCACTTCGGCTTCGCTGACTTCTAATTGCGAATCACCTTTATGGCGATAGAACATTTTTCCGCTGTAATTTGCTGTAGTTATTGGTTTTTGCTTTTGGCTGTCGTCCGTATTCTGCAATAAATACGGAGAGAATGTAATTCCGTCTAATTCTTCGTAACCGTTTTTGGCATATTTTTCGCCGACCACAGCATAACCATAATATCCTACTAAATTTCCGTCTTTATCACGCAAGGTTTCAAGCTGTTTGCCGTCTTTATAAAATAAATATTTATTTTCATCCATTAATTTTAAATCAATGTTTTTATTTTCCAGCATCAACGTGAACGTATTCAGCACGCTGCTAAATTCACCGTTATCTTTAGAGGCATAGGGCAAACCTAGATTTTGTAAAGCCTGTTCATCAGATATTTTGTTGTTCTGTTTCTGAGGCGGGGTTTCCGGCTGTTGCGGTTGTACGTCCGGTTTTGCTTCAGGTTGTGGCAGCGCTTCGGGTTTCGGCTGAATTTCAGGTTTTTTCTCCGACTGTGGTTGTTTTAATTCCGGTTTCGATTGTTCTGTTTTCGGCTTCGCTTCCGGTTTTATCTGTGCTTTCGGTTTTTCAGCCGGTCCATGATTGCCACCGCCGCCACCGCCGCCGGAACAGGCGATTGCCAGACCGGATAAACAACAGACTGTTAATAACTTTAATTTCATTTCATACTCCTTAAAAGACTCGTTAGATATTAGAGCGTGTCGCCCTTCGTTTATTTTTGAGCTGTCGTAAACATTCACTCAATTTAATTTACCGTGCGGTATCGCTCGGTTGAAAAATGATTCGATTTGCTAAGCAATGAAAAATACGTAGTTTGTTAGCGAAAAAATCTATATTGCGGCAGATAAGATTCAGTGTGACCCCGTCAAAAAGTTTTACCGAATTCCAGATAAACCCGGTTTTTATCATATTCCGCGAAAGGGTGATTACTGTCCGTCTGCTGATATGCCCAGGTTAACCGCGGTGTAATACCCAGCCAGTGCAGTTGACGGTGCCACAGGCTGAGCGTTATGCCAAATTCGCGGTTTTTCTGCTTTTCGGCATAAAATGGCGGAGCAAAAAAAGTACGCGATTTTGTCACCGCACTTTTATAATGCCGATGTGCATAAGAAAGCTGTAAGCGGGTCGAAATACCTTTCCATTCCTGCCCCCAACCCAGTCGAATCCCCTCCCGCTGAAACGCATTGAATCCTTGCCGGGCATTTTTTCGGTAATAATCTGCCCCGATAAACCAATACTGCCGTGCATTCGGCATAAACAGTAATGTAGGCGAAACCACATAATAATTGCCGTCCAGGTAGGTTTTCCGTGTATAAACGCTGTGTCCGGTTTCAATATCTGCGGAAAACAGCCAGCGCGGACTAAGCCAATAACTGCCGACCACATGCCCGCCCACCGTATTGGAATAACGGTGTAGCGTGCCTGTCATCGAGGCATTACGGGATTCACCGTTGGCATAAAGAAACTGTTCAAAGAACGGTTTTACGGCGATTTCAGCCCGCTGATTACGGTAACCTATGCCGACTTCCGCCCGGGCGGCAAACTCGTTATATTTTTTATTGTTCCAGAAATACTTGCCACGTCCTTCCAACGTGAATTGACTGAACCAACCTTGTACCAAAGACCATTTTTTATCCGCCGAAAAATAATAGCCGATACCTTCCGCGTGCTCCGGTTCTTCATCCGGTGTCCAGCCGTTTATCCGAGTACCTTTTTTCGGTGCGTTATTCACGTTTTCTTCATTTAAGTAGGTCACCGCGCCGCTGAACCGCCATTGATCCCGACTTAGCAACGCCTGTAAATACCGGTTGATAACATGTTGCAGCTCATGAGAAAGCGGTTCCGTTCTGAGTTTTTCAAATTGATCTGTTGCTGCTTCATTTTCTTGATTTTCAAATAATGCGATTGCCAGCTGAAAACGCACGGGAATCAATTTCGGCTGGGCGGCGATCAGTTCACGGTACAAGTGCACGGATTCGGCTAAATTTCCCTCGCCGCGGGCAACAATGGCTTCAGCCCATGTCATCAGTAATTTGTCTTGTTGATGTGCGGGCAGTTGTCGATAAATGGGCAGCAGTGCTTTCACTGCTGATGTATTGTTGTCATACAAGGCGGGAATTAACGCACGTACCAGCAAATCCGGTCGTTTTGCCAGTTCGGACGCATTAATGGTGAATTGCATTGATTTACGCAAAAGCTGAGGTGACACCGCGGGCGGCGTTACCGGTTTAAGCGGGGTAATCAGCGGTTTCTCTTCGGGGTTAACTTCTCTTATTGCAACTGTTGCTCCCATTGTCCAAGTTGAGCCGCCACAGAGTAAGAAAGTTAATAAGACTTTGGTTAAATAATTGATTTGCATAAAATCCGTTTCAGTACAAAAAAATCGGTCGTATTTTACGCAAAAAAAAGAAGAATGCAAGCAAACCACCGGTATTCTTTTGATAAAAACGCTCCAATTTTAACTTGTCGGAGCAGTTTTTATTGCCGGGTTAGGCAGCAAAACGCATACTGTTTCTCGGCTTAATCTGATGGATGGTGTTGGTTATTGTGCCGACAATCGGTAGTTCCGCCCAGTTTTTGGTTTTGATATTTTTCACCTTTGTACTGAGTGCGAAGAACACAAACTCATCATGTTCATGGGCAACCAGTTCAAAAATTTCCAATTTTCGTTGATGTTCGATAACAACCAGATCACCGATATACAAATCATCGTTTTTTTCCACCACTAACATATCGCCCCGCTCAATGCCCCAGGCCAGCATGTCAGGATTGCTTACCCGAATAAAACAGGTTTGCTGCGGACGTTTAATGCAGTAAAGATTGAGATCTAATTTTTTGCTGAAACCGGCATTTTCTGTTTGTAAATCTTCATAAAGAGGCATCGGATGATACGAAAACAGCGTATCGTTTGCGATCATATCGTGGTGAGAGTAGGTTGCGCAGCTCATATTGTTTTCCTCAAAATGTAATTATCTGGTTGTTTATACAGTTGTATATTACTGTATATGTGAACAGTTAGTCAAATAATATTTTATAAATAACGGAAAATATGATTTAACTGTTTCTTTTAGTTAGGAATTGCGATAATCTCACAACGCTATGCAATCGGTTGCTAGAATTGGTAAACGAATCAGCAGTAAGATTGTCGGGAGATCGTTTCAGATCTGAATAATTAACGCAAATTATTTTGCACAACATACCATAGTGTTATTTTTTATGAATACTTCACGTTTTTTTTCTCTTTTTTTTCACGGAAGCCTAATCAAACGAATCTGTATCGGTTTGGTTTTAGGGATTATCGTCGCTTTAATCTCGCCGGCTTTGAAAAGCGTCCTCGGTTTTAATCTGGCAAATGAAGTCGGTATTTTGGGACAGATTTTCGTTAAGTCTTTGCGTGCGGTTGCTCCTATTCTTGTCTTTGTGCTTGTTATTGCCGCTATTGTCAATAAAAAAATCGGCGGCAAAAGCAATATGAAAGATATCGTCGTACTCTATGCATTGGGTACGTTTTTGGCTTCTTTAACCGCCGTAGTCGCAAGTTTTCTGTTCCCGAGTTCTATTGCTTTGGTCGTACAGGAAAACCAATTGACACCGCCGGGATCAGTGGGCGAAGTGTTAAAAAACGTATTGTTTAATGCATTGGATAATCCGGTTACCGCATTATTTAATGCCAACTTTATCGGTATTCTGGTGTGGGCGCTGGCTTTCGGGATTACGCTGCGTCATGCCGCCGATACCACAAAAACGGTGATGAACGATTTTTCCGAAGCGATTTCAAAAATCGTGCATTTCGTGATTGCGCTGGCGCCGTTCGGGGTATTCGGTCTGGTTGCGCAAACGTTGGCGGACAGAGGTTTCGACGCATTGGTCGGTTATATTCACTTATTGGTGGTGCTGGTCGGTGCAATGTTGTTTGTGGCCTTTGTGGTCAATCCGATCCTGGTCTATTGGAAAATCCGCCGCAATCCGTATCCGTTGGTGTGGAAATGTATCAGTGTAAGCGGTTTAACCGCATTTTTAACCCGCAGTTCGGCGGCCAATATTCCGGTTAATCTTGACTTGGCCAAACGTTTAAACCTGGACGAAGAAACCTATTCGGTCTCCATTCCGTTAGGTTCGGTCATTAATATGGCCGGGGCGGCGATTACCGTGGCCGTGTTAACCTTGGCCGCGGTACATACGCTTAATATGCAGGTATCGTTCGGCAGTGCAATTTTATTGAGTGTTGTGGCGGCAATCTGCGGTGCGGGCGCGTCAGGCGTGGCGGGCGGTTCGTTATTATTGATTCCGCTGGCTTGCAGCCTATTCGGTATTCCGAATGACATCGCCGCACAGGTAATCGGTGTGGGCTTTATTATCAGCGTATTGCAGGATTCCACCGAAACAGCGCTGAATTCCTCAACCGATGTGTTATTTACCGCGGCAGTGTGTATGTCGGACGAGTATAAAAAACAAGGTTAATTTTTCCTTTTATGCATAAGCACTTTCTTGGTTAAAGAAGGTGCTTATTTTTTCCGGAGAATCTGAAATGGCACGGCTTATTTTACACGAGGCGGAATTCCGCCTGCATAAAAATCTCCGATTGTCAGCACCGCACTTTGTCATCCGGCAAGGTGATTTCTGGGCGGTGATTGGCAGCAACGGCAGCGGTAAAACGGCTTTTTCCTTAGCGTTGGAAGGAAAACTCCGGCTTGAATCCGGCCGCTATGACAATCAATTCAACAAAGTGAGCCTGCTTTCCTTTGAAAAGCAACAGCGGATTTTGGAAGCCACTTTTAAGGATCGTAATAATGATACCGTCAGCCCCGATGATTTCGGCAAAACCGCGCGCGAAACCATTTTATCGGGTTCGGATAAACAGGCGTTATGTGATTTTTATGCTCGGCGGCTGCATATCGGCGCGTTGCTGGAGCGCCCCTTTATGCAGCTTTCTACCGGCGAAAGCCGTAAGGTGTTGTTGGCTCAGACGCTGGTGAATGAACCCGATTTGTTGATTTTAGATGAACCCTTTGCCGGGCTGGATCAACAATCGGTGCGGGACTGGCTGGCATTATTGAATGAATTATGGCATAAAATGACATTGGTGCTGATTGTGAACCGCTTTTCCGATATTCCGTCTGCGGCGACACACTTGGCCGTTTTAGATAATCGCCTGCTGGCGCTGGCGGATAAGCGGGAAGTCGTGGAAGCCCGGAGCGTTTATCAGCAACTAAAATATGCTGAACGGGCGGTGAATGTTTCCCTGCCCGAAAGTGCCGCCCCTTTGTTGCGTGTGGCGGAAGATCGGCCGGTATTTGAACTGCGGAATGTCAGGGTGCAATACGGCGACAAGGTGATTTTAGATAAGCTGGATTGGACGGTGGAACCGCGACAGAATTGGTGGATTAAAGGCCCGAACGGGGCGGGAAAATCAACCCTGTTATCCCTGATTACCGGTGATCATCCGCAGGCGTTCGCCAATCATGTGATACTGTTTGGTAAACAGCGCGGTTCAGGCGAAACAGTTTGGGATATCAAGCAGAAAATCGGCTATGTCAGCAGTCAGCTGCACATGGATTATCGGATAAACTGCTCGGTGCTGGAGGTGATTGTGTCAGGCTTTTTTGACAGCGTGGGCGTGTATCGCCGGGTTCCCGATGCTTTGCGGATTAAAGCCATGCAATGGCTGGCCCGGTTGAACATGGCCGCGCTGGCCAACAAGCCGTTCCGCTCGTTGTCATGGGGTCAGCAGCGATTGCTGTTGATTACCCGGGCCATGGTCAAACATCCGCCTGTGCTGATTCTGGATGAACCGCTGCAGGGGCTGGACGGCATGAACCGCAAACTGGTGAAAAGCTTTATCGAACAGCTGGTAAACAACAGCCAAACCCAACTGCTGTTTGTTTCTCATCAGGATCAGGACGCGCCGAACTGCATTAGCCATCTGTTTGAATTTATACCGCAAGGAGAAGGCTATATCTACCGTCAAAGTGCGGTGTCGTAATCACGAGTTTTTTCATTGTACGGCAGTTGTACAAAAAACGAGGGTACGTTATACGGTCGGATGAAGAGCAAAACAATTATGGCAAGTACAATGAAAACCGACAAAACGTGTTTGCCGCTTGTTATTTGAACTAAAGGTAAATACAATGCGATTGCCTAATGGATTATAGAGGAAATAATTATGTCTCAAATTTGGCGTATTCAAGGGTTTATTGCATATCTGGCGATCGCGTTTTTAAACGCAAGTGTTGATCTCGCCCATAAGATTACGATTCAAAATGTCTTGCTGAAAAGTTATGACGGCAGTACGTTAGTTGTTACCACCGCAGTAGTGAACGCGATGATCCTACTGCCGTTTATTTTCTTGTTTTCACCCTCCGCTTGGATTAGTGACCGTTTTTTGCGTACCAATGTGATTCGTTGGAGCTCGGTGGCTGGGGTGGCGATCAGCGTGCTGATCTGCCTGTGTTATTTCGCAGGGCAGTTCACCCTCGCCTTTGGGCTTACACTGGTTTTGGCGGTGCAGAGTGCGATTTACTCACCGGCAAAATACAGCATTATTAAATCAATGGTCGGTACGGAACAGTTGGGCATGGCGAACGGCATTATCCAAGCCCTGACGATTGTCGCCATTCTGTTTAGCTCGTTTGCGTTTTCGTTTTTCTTTGAAACCCATTATCTCGCCTCGGGTGATCCGGATGCGATTTTGCAAAGCGTATCTTATATCGGCGTGGCGTTGGTGGTGTTAAGCTCGCTTGAAATGTTATGTGCGTGGCGTATTCCGTATTATCCGCAGGGAGTTGAGGATACTCCGAAATTTTCAATCGGTAACTACCTTTCGTTACGTTATTTGCGTGAAAATCTGAAAGAAGTTCATACGAATAAAAATATTTGGTTGAGCATTATTGGTCTGAGCCTGTTCTGGGGCGTGTCGCAGGTGGTGGTTGCCAGTTTCCCAGCTCATTACAAAGCAGTGTTTGAAGCCGATAACGCAATGATTATTCAGGCGATTTTGGCCGTAAGCGGACTGGGCCTGATTGTGGGTTCAACAGTGGCGGGGCGCGCTTCCAAATTGCATATTGAACTCGGCATTGTGCCGGTCGGGGCACTCGGTATTTTCTGTTCATTGTTCGGTTTAACCTTTGCCACCGGCCATGGTTGGCTGGCTCTTTGTTCATTCGGCTTCGGCTTTTTTGGCGGATTATTTATCGTGCCGCTTAACGCGACCATTCAGTTTTTCGCCCCTGAGAAAACGAGCGGTCGGATTATGGCGGGTAATAATTTCGTACAAAATGTGCTGATGGTCGCCTTTTTGTTGTTGAGTATTCTGTTCGTTGAACTGAATATGTCAACTTCAGGCTTGTTTATTTTTGCCTCATTGGTCTGTTTAATCGGTAGTTTTTATGCAATGGCGCAACTGCCGCATTTGTTTACCCGTTTGTTACTGCTGCCGATTTTAAAAACCAGTTACCGCTTTAATGTAGAGGGATTGAAAAATTTGCCGCAAAGTGGAGGTGTGTTGTTGCTCGGCAACCATATTAGCTGGATTGACTGGATGGTATTGCAAGCGGCAAGTCCGCGTGCGATTAAATTTGTGATGTTCCGCCCGATTTATAATAAATGGTATCTTAACCGTTTCTTACGCCTGTTTAAGGTCATTCCGATTGGCGGCGGGGCGAGCCGGGAGTCTATCCAATATATTCGTGAGGCATTACAACGCGGCGAGGTGGTAGCCTTGTTCCCTGAAGGACATATCAGTTACAACGGGCAAATTAACGAGTTCAAAAAGGGCTTTGAACATGTTTTGGAAGGATTGGAAAATGTAACAACCGTGCCGTTTTATTTGCGTGGTTTGTGGGGTTCCAGTTTCTCACGTGCGGACAGTTTCTATAAATCACTCACCAGAAAACGCGGTAAGCGTGAAGTTTTGGTGGCGTTCGGCAAGCCTATTTATGGCTTTATTGATGCGGTGGCGATGAAACAGAAAGTGGTGGAACTGTCGTTTAGCTCGTGGGAACAGTTTATACAACGTCAAAAACCGTTAATGCACCACTGGCTGAATATGGTACGCGAATATCCGTTTAAAAATTCAGTGGCGGACGCGCAGGGTATAACTCTCACCAATGTGAAATTCTTAGCGGCGGTAATGCTGTTTATCAAAGTATTACGGGCGGAATTAGGTGATCAGAAAAATGTAGGTGTGCTGTTGCCGAGTTCATCCGCCGCTGCGATTGTGAATATGGCGTTGCTCACAATGGGTAAAGTACCGGTGAATCTTAACTACACCTTAAGCCAGGAAACTATGGCAAAAGCGTTGCAAAAGGCGAATATAGCACGGGTGATTACGTCGGAAAAATTCTTACGAAAATTGACCAGTCGCGGCTTTGATTTTGAACAGCTGTTGGCCGATAAAGCATTATTTGCCGAACATATCAGTCAAAATATGACGAAATTTACCAGAGCAATGACGTTGCTCAGTGCGTTGTTCGCGCCAAAATGGTGGCTGAAAGCCCGTTATTTTGCCTGTGTGGAACTTAATGATACCGCAACCATTTTATTTAGCAGCGGTAGTGAAGGCGAACCGAAAGGCATTGAATTAAGCCATAAGAACTTGCTGACCAATATTAAGCAAATCAGCGAATTGCTTAATTTCCGCAAGGATGACGTGATTTTAAATTCCTTGCCGATTTTTCACAGTTTCGGCTTAACCGTTACGACCTTAATGCCGTTGTGTGAAGGCGTGAAAATGGTCAGTGCCCCTGATCCGACGGATGCCACAACGATTGGCAAATTGTGCGCGAAACATGGAGTGAGCATTTTGTTCGGCACATCCACGTTCTTCCGCCTTTATGCTAAAAGCAAAAAGATCGATCCACTGATGTTCGGTAATGTACGAATGATTGTGGCAGGCGCGGAAAAGCTAAAGGCGGACGTGAAAGAAGCATTTCGACTGAAATTCGGTTTGGACATTTACGAAGGCTACGGTACAACCGAAACCGCTCCGGTAGCTTCGGTCAATATGCCGAATATGCTCGATCCGGACACGCTTAAGGCCTTCACCTTTAACAAAGTCGGTTCGGTCGGCTTGCCTGTGCCGGGAACGATCATTAAAATTGTTGATCCTGAGACCTTAGTCGAATTACCGACTAATACTGACGGCTTAATTATCATCGGTGGCGGACAGGTGATGAAGGGCTACTATAATGACGCGGAAAAAAACGCGGACGTGATTGTGGAATTAGACGGCATACGCTACTACAAAACGGGTGATAAAGGGCATATTGACGAACAGGGTTTTATTACCATTGTTGATCGCTACTCTCGTTTTGCCAAAATAGGCGGAGAAATGATTAGCCTAGGCTTAATCGAGGAAAAACTCGCTCCTATTTTTGGCGAACAGACGCAATTTGCCGTCACTGCCGTCGCGGATGAGAAAAAGGGCGAAAGTGTGGTCTTACTGGTGAAATCAGCCCTTTCGCCTGATGAGTTGAGAACCTTGATCAAGGCCAGCGAATTACCGCCGATTATGCAACCGAGCGAGATTTTGCCGGTGGACGAAATTCCGTTGCTCGGTTCGGGCAAAGTCGATTTCAAAGGTGTCAAAGCCTTGGCAATGGCGAAACTTGTCGCATAATTTGCAAATTTTTAACAGCTTACATTCTTAATCAATATAAGGAGATAAAAAATGGATATTTGGGATGGCTTACCCGTTACCGTTATTGTGTTTATCGTGCTGGTCATTTTTGTGATTGCCTCGACGTTGAAAACGGTGCCGCAAGGTTATCATTGGACGATAGAACGCTTCGGACGTTATATCCGTACCCTGTCACCGGGCTTGAATTTTGTGATTCCTTTTGTGGATCGGGTCGGTCGCAAAATCAATATGATGGAACAAGTGCTGGATATTCCTTCTCAGGAAGTGATTTCCAAGGATAACGCCAACGTGTCTATTGATGCGGTGTGCTTTGTCCAGGTGATTGACGCCCGCAGTGCGGCATATGAAGTTAACCATTTGGAGCAGGCGATTGTGAATCTGGTGATGACCAATATTCGTACTGTGCTGGGTTCCATGGAATTGGATGAAATGCTGTCACAACGTGACTCCATTAACGGCCGTTTGCTTGCCATTGTGGATGAAGCCACCAACCCGTGGGGTGTAAAAGTGACGCGTATTGAAATCCGTGATGTCCGTCCGCCGCGTGAATTAAGCGAAGCGATGAATGCTCAGATGAAAGCAGAGCGTAACAAACGGGCGGAAATTCTTGAAGCGGAAGGTATTCGTCAGGCTGAAATCTTGCGGGCGGAAGGTGAAAAACAAGCCCGTATTTTAAAAGCGGAAGGGGAGCGTCAGGAAGCGTTCTTACAGGCGGAAGCCCGTGAACGCGCGGCTGAGGCCGAGGCAAAAGCGACCCAAATGGTATCTGAAGCCATCTCAAACGGCGATACCAAAGCGATCAATTACTTTATCGCGCAGAAATATACCGAAGCGTTAAAAGAAATCGGCGGTTCAAACAACAGCAAAGTGGTGATGATGCCACTGGAAGCCGGCAATTTGATTGGTTCCGTGGCGGGCATCGCTGAATTGCTCAAAGATAAAAAATAATGAGTTTCCCCCGAACGGAGAAGAGGAGCAGGGTATGGAATGGTTATTTACATGGACTTTATGGCACTGGCTGATTCTCGGGCTGTTGCTGTTGATTGCTGAAACCGTGCTGCCCGGCGTGTTTTTGCTGTGGTGGGGATTAGCGGCGATTGTGATTGCGGGCGTGCAAGCGTTATTGCCCGCCGTTTCGTTGACCAGCCTTGGTATCAGCTACGCCGTTCTTGCGGTAATTTTCAGCCTTGCCTGGTGGAAATATCAGCACCGCAGGGATCAGCGGGATGAATCCCATTCCGTGCTGAATCAACGCAGCCACGCCATGCTCGGGCAGCAAGGTACGGTGCGGGAAATCCATGGAAATATCGGTCGCGGTCATTTCGGCGATACCACCTGGCGAATTCAAGGTGACCGGCTGAAACCCGGTGATCCGATTAAAGTCGTCGGCGTGCAGGGCATTACGCTGTACGTGGAAAAAATAGAATAAGGAATTTTAATATAATGAATCATGTAATTATTTTCGCACATCCGAATACAACCCAAAGTTTCAACCGTGCTGTTTTAGACAGTATCGTTAAGGTCGGTAACAGTGCCGGCATAACAACTACCGTGCGGGATCTTTACACCATGAATTTCAATCCGGTACTGTCTTGGGAAGAGCTCAGCGCTACCTTTAGCGGCATTGTACCGACGGCGATTAAATACGAGCAGCAACTGATAACCAATGCGGATTTAATCACCATGGTTTATCCTTTGTGGTGGATGGGATTTCCCGCTATTTTAAAAGGTTATCTGGATCGCGTGCTTACCGTAGGTTTCGCTTATCAAACCGATAACGACGGCGCAATCGGTTTGTTGCAAGGCAAAAAAATGCAGCAATTTGTCACCATCGGCAACAATGTGGAACGCTATCAGGAAATCGGTTTCGCCAAATCTTTAGATGATTGTTTGGTGAACGGTTTATTTAATTATTGCGGAATTACCGATATTGACTGTCAATTTTTCGGTGATATCCATCTGGTGGATGATGCCGCCCGTCAGGCTATACTGGATGCAATCGAACGCAAAACTCAAGAAAATATCACCGCACTTTTGCAGGCACAATAATGTTGGAAATCAATTTAAACCATTTTTCATTAATTAGCCGCCTGTTCGGCAATTTGTTTTACCGCGAGCCGACCGATCCCATTCTGGCAAATGTGTTCGGCTGGCTGCAACAGCAAGGACTAAGCCGAATCTGGCCTTTAGATACCGATAACGAGACGGAACAAGCCTTAGCCAGCGTGCAGATGGCAATCGATCCCGCCGCATTGGCACAAGAATATGACGCGCTATTTGCCGGTGAAGAGCCTGCCGTGCCAAGCCGAATATCGGCTTACGGATTGAATGTCGAAGATTTTATCGCCTTCCGTCAGGAACGCGGCATGCCTGCATTAGAACAGGCGGACCACTTCGCCCTATTGTTGCTCACCGCCTCATGGCTTGAAGATAATGTCAATTCTCCCACGGCACAGCATGAACTGTTTGAAACATGGCTGCTGCCTTGCGCGGCCGGGTTTCTGACCAAGGTAGAAAGCCGTGCCATACTGCCGTTTTACCGCTCCCTCTCTTTGCTCTGTCGGGAAATTCTCGCCGCAATGGCGGATGAGCTGGAAGGTGAGGAATAAATACAGGCCAAAGTGCGGTGTTGAAAAATTGAGTTTTCGACACCGCACTTTTTCTAAATTTAACTTTTATCCAAGGGGAAAAATATGTCAAAACGTTCAAGCAATGCCGAAGTGACCAATATCATGCTGGAAGTTATAGGATGTCGAAAAATAACCATTCGATTCAGAATAACATTCGGTAGCGACGTAAAATGTCGCTATTGTCGTTATTATTAGGATGACTTATTCAATATAAAGAAATTTATGCCATTTACTATTACATTCACTCAAACTGCGGGAAAAAATAAACGGAATCAAGACGCTATTTTCAACGGAAAAGCAGTTTATCAGTATAAAAATAAAACAACGGAAAGTTTAGTGATGGATCAATCGCAAGTTATCTTAGGTGTCATGGATGGCGTTTTAACTAGTCCGTTTGCTCATAAGGCCAGTTTATTCTGGGCGAAAAAACTAAAATACAGCACCGCACTTTCAAGCCAATGGATACGGAATACCCATCAACAGTTTTGTCATGAATTTACCGGACAATATTATGGCAGCACCACCACATTAGTTGCCGCACAGATTCATCGAACCGGTGAATGTCATATTTTTAATATCGGCGATAGCCGGGCATATAAGATTACCGCTCAAGGTGAATGGCAGCAATTAAGCCATGATCATATTATGCTTGATGAATTTTCTCATAATGAAAATAAACAATACGCGAAGTTATATTATTGTTTATCCGACTTCTTAACCGCAGATTATTTAGAATCCGAATTTAAAATTCATCAGGTTAAAACAAGGTTAAATAAAGATGAAACTTTATTACTCTGTTCCGACGGTTTAACAGATTTTATTCCCGACAAAATAAGGTACAAAATCTGGTGTAGTTATCATACGATAGAAGAACGTTTAACGGCGTTTAAACGTTATATAAAGAAGTTAGATTGGTGGGATGATTTTTCAGTCATTTGCTGTCAGTTACAAGATGAATAATATTCATATATTGAAAATATTTCTTTAAATATCGGATTTAATGAAATAATAATCTGAACTGCGACACAAAATGTCGTTATTGCCGTTATGATAACGTTATTTAAGTAACAAAAGGAAAATTCAATGCATCCTGTAATCGAATTGTATCAAGGCAAACGCAGCGTTCCCTTGCCGAACGGTACGCAACTGAGTTTGTCGGATTTATGGCATTTACACCCGGCTATTATCGGTGACGGCTATTTTTATATTCCATGGCTGTTTCCTATCACGGCTCCAAGTTCAAAATGGAACCGCAAAATTCCTTTATTCAGCCAAGAGGAAGCCGCCTATTTTGCCCGACAGTCTGATATTCAAACGAATTTTCTCAAATCCTTTGATGCCATAATGGATTACTTCGGTATTGTACGGAACGAACAGCGTTTGATTGTTAAGGATGAGATCATGCAACGGCATTATTGGCTGAGAAATATCGGTCACGAATCGAAAAAAATCAGCCGCATTATCCGCAGCATGGCAATCTGCGGACAACCCGAATTAGCCAAAAATTTGCAGCAATTAGCCTTAAAACTCGGTAAAGAAAAAGGCTATATTCAGCCAGAAACATTGCCGATTTGGGAGCATATTTTTGATGAATTTATAAAGGTGCCTTAATTTATCACGAAACAATGATTAACTCTTATGTAAAAGATAATTTTTTTATCTAAGCCGTTCGATCCTCATCCGGTCAGCTACTATCTTGATTTTGTTTGCTGTAAACAGGATTTGCATAAAATCAGCCAAGGATTAATGCGCATACCAAACAGGGAAGAATTTGTTGCTTTCGTTTATCAACCGAATGGATAACGCATTATCTGCCGAATGCGGGCAGAAACCTGTTACTCGGCGGTGGCAAATAGGGCTTTAATCCCACCGAAGTGCGGTGTCGAAAAAAGCATTTTTTAACACCGCACTTTTTATTTCTTTTTCATTAATCCCGTCTTATGAGTTCAAACCGGTAAATGTTCATTTAAATACTTCCATTTGATTATTATTTATATTATATATTTGGTTATATAATGCACAAAATTTAACTGAAACGATTTTATAACTAACCTGAGGATAGTCTATGTTATATAAATTTTCATTAGGCCTGATGACATTATCAATATTTTCATTCTCCGCTTATGCGGAGGAACAATCTTCCGATTCACTGGATGAAATAAATGTCACCGCGGAAGAACAGGTGAAGCAATCACTTGGCGCTTCAAAGATTACCGCTCAGGATCTTGAACGCAATCCCGTTGAAAATGATGTTGCTGAAATTGTCAGTAAGATGCCCGGTGTAACGCTCAGTTCAAACTCCCCGACAGGGAATCGTGGAAATAAGCGTCAAATCGATATTCGGGCAATGGGGCCTGAAAACACTTTGATCCTGATTGACGGTAAGCCTGTAAAATCTCGTAATGCGGAACGTTATACGCGTAACGGTGAACGGAATTCACGTGGTGATTCAAACTGGATTCCGCCGGAAGAGATTGATTCTATTGAAGTATTGCGCGGTCCGTCTGCGGCGCGATACGGTTCAGGGGCAATGGGCGGCGTGGTAAATATTAAAACTAAAAGCATCACGGAAAAATTACGCGGCAGTTTAACATATTTCACCGAACAGCCCGAAAACCGCGATGAAGGCGCAACTAACCGTGTCGGTGTGAATCTTAGCGGCCCTATCATCAAAAATGTGTTAGGCTTTCGTTTATACGGCAGCTGGAATAAAACCGACGCGGATGCAATGGATATTAACCAAGATGCGAATAACGGCTTATGGTATAACGCCGGGCGTGAAGGGGTTCGCAATAAGGATTTCGGCGCCCGTTTGCAATGGAATGTCACAAAAGATCAAAAATTAACGTTTGATTTTAATTATGGTCGGCAAGGCAATATTTATAATGGCGATACGCAAGGCAGTAGTGGCGGTGGTTTTGTTGATACGAACGCTTTCAATACACGTGATATTACAACCGCTTTGGCAAATAGCAATGCGGAAACCGCGAGACTTTATCAGCAGAATTATGTCCTTACGCATGAGGGAAACTGGAGTTGGGGCGGCAACAAAACATACTTCCAATATTCAAGAACAACGAACAGCCGCTTGCCTGAAAGCCTGTTCGCAAGTTCGGAAGGGAGCTATCGCGCGCTTGATGATTTTGTCAGTTCGGAATTACGCAGCTATCGTTTCAGCAATGAGCTTTACATCCCGTTCCGTTTAGGCGTGGAAAATATGCTGACCTTCGGTATTGAAGCGGAACGTACGACTTTGGATGACCCGAGCTCAATGGCTCAATCTATGGCAAATCTTAATTTCGGTATGATTCCGGGTTTAGCCGATCAAGGCCGCAGCGGAAAAATTGCACAAAATGATTATGCCGTTTTTCTGGAAAATAATATGTTACTCTCAAACCGTACTATTTTAGTTCCCGGCATTCGTTTTGATTACAGTTCCAAATCCGGTTCGAATTGGAGTCCGTCTTTAAATTTATCGCATAATCTGGATGAGCATTGGACATTCAAGGCCGGCATCGCGCGTGCCTATAAAACGCCGAACTTATATCAGTTGCAGCCGAATTATTTAACCGCCAGCGGGTTGCGTGGCTGTCCGCTTGATCCGATAAACAATAATATTAATAGCCCTACCGCCAATGACCCTGTTAATCCCACTTGGGGGCGTTCTTGCTACTTTCGCGGCAATCCGGATTTAAAACCCGAAACAAGCTGGAACAAAGAAATCGGTTTTGAATATAGCAATGACGGCTATTTATTCTCATTGGCTTATTTTCATAATGATTACCGTAATAAAGTCGTGGCAGAAGGTCAGTACGACGGTACGGCGTATATGCCGAATGATGTACTGAACGCCAATGTGCGCAAGGAGGATTGGCCTGATCCGTGGAATAACGGCATGTTTGATCGTAATGGCGACGGTGTATTGGAATCATCAAGAATTTATCGCACTACCACTATTTATCGTTGGGGAAATGCGAAAAAAGCCTTGGTTGAAGGTTTTGAAGGCAATGTGACGTTGCCGTTTTTGCAAGGCAGATTAACTGCAAATACCAATTTCACTTATTTTCGCCGCAGTATTAATAAAGACACGGGTAATCCTTTAAGTATTGTGCCTAAATATACGGTTAATACTTCATTGAATTATCAGATTAATGAGCAGTGGGATATCAATGCGTCTTATACCCGCTACGGCAAACAGCTGACTAAATCCAACCCGGTTATTTGGGGCGATGTAAACCGTTTAACCGGTAAGAGCGCGGTAAGTCAATATAAATTGGGCAGCTACGGTATTTGGAATATGAATATCGGTTACAAATGGAACGATAGCTTCAGTATTCGTATCGGTGTGAACAATCTATTAAATAAACGTATTCTTCGCACTTCTTCCAGCAGCGCGCGTACTTATAATGAACACGGCAGAGCTTATTATGCGAGTTTGAAATACAGCTTTTAGATATTTTAAAGTGCGGTGCTGAAATACCGAGTTTTGTATGCTCTCCTCGGGTCATTGCTGACATAGTCAACATTCAAAAACTCGCATTTTCAGCACCGCGCTTTGCTCTCAACTTATCGTTTTCAGTTGACCGTGCAGCGTACTATACAGTGACGGCAGAATTTGCCCAATCATATTCAGCTGTTGCATTGGTACGATAAAAGGTTTTAATTCTTCTTGTTCCAGCAGTTCATTCTGTTGCTTCAGGCTGAGCTCGATGTTGAGATAATGATGCTCGAATTCTGATTGTGACAGGGTTTCGATATGTTCCAGCACTTGAATGATTTTTTTGCTGATCGGGTAGAAGGTGGCGAGAAATTCGCAGGTTTGGCGCTGTCGGCTCATCTGATGACGATAAGCGCCCAGAGCGGAAATATAACCGAGCAGGGAATAGTTCAGTTTAAGCAGCTCAAACCCTTGCTGCAGATAGGCGGCGTATTTGGTCGGTTCGGAATTCATGTTGGATACCGTGGAGCCAAGCGCGGTGGCGTTTTCGTGAGTTTGGCGGCGGACAATGCGATATTTGAGATCGTCACCTTTGCCGAATTGAAACTGTCCCACAATGTAAGTGAGGTATTTGGCATCGCTTTTAATCGCTTTGTGAATGACTTTATTCAATTGTAAATATTTCCAGTCCGGCCATAGGTAGGATACGGCAAACCAGGCAATCACCGCGCCGATGATGGTGTCGATAAAGCGCGGCAAGGTGGCGGCATAAATGTCGAATCCCATAATATCAAAGCTGCCCAGCACTTGCAGGGTAATGAAGAAAGTGGAAAAGCTGTAATTATTGCTGCGGAAGAAATAAAACAATGTACTGGTGATGACGACCATGCCGAGCTTGGCTTCCAATGTTGAAGTCATATAAGGCAATAACGCTCCCGCCAGCACCCCGAGTAGCGTGCCGATAATACGTTGCTTCAGACGTAATTTGGTGGCGGAGTAGTTAGGCTGGCAAACAAATACCACGGTGAGTAAAATCCAGTAGCCGCGTTCAATATCGGTTGTCTCGGCGATACAACAGGACAGAAAAACCACAATGGATAAGCGTACCGCATGGCGGAACAGCTGGGACTGAAAGCTGAACTGGCTTTTAACGGCGAGCAGAATATTGCTGAACCCCGTGATATTTTCCGCGTGGATCAGCAAGCGATCATCGGCACGATTCTGATCCTGAGCGAGGTGTTGCAACTGCCAGTCGATGTTTTGCAGATTTTCCAGCAGTGTTTTCACATGCAGCACGAGACGTTCCTGGGTTTTGTTCATGGCAGCCGCGGCGGCGTAATGTTCCAGCGATTGATTAATTCCCGTTACCGCACGCTCCAGCCGTTTGTTATATTGATAGGTTTTGTTCCGGCTTAACGACGCGGCCACGTCACGACAGGCCTGAGCTTCAAGTTCCAGCAAACGCTGTATCCGGAAGATTAGATCGCAGTTTTTTAGATTTTCCGCCAGAAATTTATAATCAAAATGACTGGAATTCGCCCGCTCGTGAATATCCTGAGCGGCAAAATAGTAACGGATCATTTTGGTGGTGCGGGCATGATGGCTTTGTCCGCGAATACGGTGGAACAGCGACGTGCGGCAGGCGTTAAAGGCGGTAATCACCGCAGTGTTCTTCATGGCAAGGTCAATTTTAGCGTCATCAAGCCATTCAATATTATCAGGGTCGAAAAACTGCGCCTTAGCATCCAGATAATCGGCAAGGGCCAGAAAAGATTTGGCGACGTTCTCCTGCACCGGGCGGTTAGGAAAGCATAAATAGACGAGGATGGTCATTACACTGTACAGTACGGTGCCGCACAGAATCATAATGGGATCAATATACCACGGGGTTTCCGGCAGATAAGTGAGAATAGTATAAAGCGCGACCACCAGTGTGCCGAAAGAAATCGTACGGTAGCGTTCGCCTACCGCGCCCAGCATGGTAAACACAAAGGTCATACCGGTCATCAGCAGAGTAAAGGCAATACTATGCCCGATCAACAGCTGTACGCAGAGCGAGGAAATGGTGAAAGCAATTAGTGTGTAGAAAATATTTTTCAGGCGGCCTGTCAGACGGTTGTCCAAATCCACCAGCCCGCCGGCAATAATCCCTAAAATAAAAGGCATGCTTTGCTGTGAAATATCCAAAAACCAAATGATCAATGCGGCGACATTGACGGAAATAAAAATCGGAATGGTGGAAATGACTTTGGCGTTAAGCATGCGTTACCCCGGATTTTTGCTAGGCGTTGCGTTGTTTTTCAAATTCTTTTTCGGCGGCGTATTGACGGGCAAGTTGCGCCATTTCTTTGGAGACAACACGTTGTCCCACGGGGAATAACGAGATTGCGGCGAGTTTAAAATGAGCCAGTCCCGTCGGAATGCCGATAATGCTGACGCATTGGGCGATGCCCGTGAAAATATGCAGCAGGCACAGCCACCAACCGAACAGCACAAACCACAGTACGTTAAGCACGGAACCCAGCGAATTGGCGAAGCTGCTTTTGTGTTCCAGCAGGCTCACATGAACGGTGTCGTTACCAAACGGCATCAGTGACATTTTGGTGATTTCCCAGCAACTGCGGGAATAGGGCAGGGTCACGACCAGTACCGCGCTGAGGATCGTTGCCGTCAGCCAGCCGAGCGTAGTTATAAATCCGCCTAACACGAAATTTAAGATATTGAAGATTAATGCCATGATTTACCTTGTGTTATTGGCTAAAGTGCGGTGTTAAAAAACGGAGTTTTTATTTTAACCGTTCCTGTAAATAAGCTTGATAATCAGGGATACGAATATCCACCGCTTGGTTAAAGTAAGGAGAACTGATAAGAAAATCCGCGCTGGCGATATTCATTGCAATAGGAATGTTCCATACGGTTGAAATCCGCATTAAAGCTTTCACATCGGGATCATGCGGCACGGCATTCATCGGATCCCAGAAGAAAATCATCGCGTCCATTTTGAGCTCTGCAATCAGGCTGCCTAATTGTTGATCGCCGCCCATCGGACCGCTGAGCAGCGGTTTTACCTCAAGCCCGGTCGCCCGCTGGATCATGTTCCCTGTGGTGCCGGTGCCGTATAAATGGTGCCGGGCCAGTTCCGTACGGTGTGATTTACACCAGTCGATTAAATCTTCTTTGCAGTGATCGTGAGCAACAAGAGCAAGGTGTTTACGTGGAGAAAGTGTGCGGGTTGTGGTTTGCATATCCGTCCTTATCTGGTTGGCAAATAATAAAAAGTGCGGTTTTCGGCACCGCACTTTGGGGAGATTAAATGAATCCGGGGCTTAGTTCTTTTTCGCCCAATCTAAGAAACGCGCCTTGGTGGCATCGTCCGCTTGCTGGAACCAGTATTGCAACATTTGTTCCGCCACGTTTTCGCCTTGCACGGTCACTTTTCCTTTCGCCGCTTTACCGCTGGCAGGCGCCACGCCTATTGCCGCCGGCATCGCGGATGTAGCGAAAGCGGGAACCGCGGCTACCGCGCCGGAACTATTGTAGGTAGAAAGGTTTTCCACCAGATTAATTCCGGGCAGGAAACCTTCTTGTTTTAGATATTCCTGTTGATTGGAAACGTCCGCACCTGAAGCGGTTTTTACGTCAATTTTCGGGTTGTCTTTGAATTTTGCCACGTCACGCTGATTGGCTAAACGCGGGGCTGTGATTTTAATATCTTCATTTGTACCCTGGAACGTTACCACAATCGGATCGGATTCAAATAAAGCACGGTCCGAACCGTCACGTACAATTTCAGAAACACGCACGACCACTTGGTGTTTGTTGGTATCGTTAATGTTGAATGAACGGGTTTCTTTTAATAGAGACTTGCTTGCTTTTTGACCATCAACTGCGAGGAAATCAATATTTGATGAGCTTGTTACAACACCAGCAAAGCTTGCCGTACTGGTTAATAGCGTTGCAATTGCTAATGTAGTAAGACGAAGTTTCATAATTACTCCTTTTTAGGGATTTTTAATATCTTAGAATCATTGTGATTGACGTAAATGTTGAGTATTAAGATACGCAACGGCTTTCTTTAAAAAGCGTATTGGTATCCTAGTCTAATTTGCTTAAAATGGAAATAGCGAATCACAAAAAAATCTCTTTTTCTTATATAGCAGGGAGGGAATTATGCCGAAATATCAATTTTCTGTCTATGGGCGCGTACAGGGCGTAGGGTTCCGTTATTTCACCTGGAAAAAAGCTAATGAGCTGAAATTGACGGGAATGGTACGCAATCTTGCCAATGGTTCGGTACAGGTGATTGCGGAGGGCGACGATATACAAATGGAAGCTTTCCGTCAATGGCTGCAAACCGGTCCCCGCACCGCCTCGGTCAAACAAGTTATCGAACAGCCCTACCAAGGTGATCGCGTGTTCAGCGGATTTCAGGTTGAGCTGTAAATAAGCCGGAAATTCGTTTATGCCGTGGCGTAAGAACAAAAACTCGCGAAAATCACACCGCACTTCGGCGTAAGAAAGCAAGTTTGTGATAAACCAAGGCTAAACAGAAAAACAGTGCCTGTACTAAAATAATACTCGGGCCGATGTCGGCGTTAAGATGATAGCTCGCAATAGTGCCGAACAGGCTAGAAAGTACCGCACTGATAACGGCAAGCCACACCATGCGGGCGAAGTGTTTCGTCAGCAGATAGGCGGTGATTCCCGGTGAGATCAGCATAGCAACCACTAGAATCACGCCCACCACCTGCATCGCGGTGATAATGGTCATGACCAGCAAAACGAGCAAACCGTAGTAGAGCTTTTTCGCCGATAGACCGACAATGGAGGCCTGCGTCGGATTAAAGCAGAACAACAGAAAATCCCGCTGTTTTAATTTTAATACTATAAATACGGTGATTGAAATCAGCAGTGTCTGGATTAATTCTTCCTGATGAATGCCGAGTAAGTTACCGAATAACACATGCATCAGATGCTGATCCGTTTCGATTTTGGTGAAGAGCACCAACCCTAAGGCAAACATTCCCGAGAAAACAATGCCGATAGCGGTATCTTCCTTAATACGGCTGTTTTCTTTGATATAACCCATGCAAAGAGCGCTCACCAAGCCTGAACAGAACGCCCCGATCATAAGCGGAGTTCCTGCGATATAACCCAGCACGATACCGGGCAGCACGGCATGGGAAATGGCATCGCCCATTAACGACCAACTTTTCAGCACGAGATAGCAGGACAGCACGGCACAGACAATAGCGACGACAATCGCGGTGAAAAGGGCGGTCTGCATAAAGGGATAGGCAAAAGGCTCAAGTAAATAATTTAACATTTAGATTTCCTCAGACAGTTTTTCTGCCCGTAACCGTGTTCTGCGTTGTGAAATCACCCCGTATTTGGGTGAGAAGAAAAAGGCGAGGACAAATAATCCAGTTTGTAAACAGACAATCACACCGCCGGTGGAACCGTCGAGAAAATAGCTGATATAGGCTCCCAAGGCACAGGTAATGACACCAAGCGATACGGCTATACCCGTCAGCTTTTTGAAGTCATCCGTTAATAAATAAGCGGTCGCTCCCGGTGTGACGATCATAGAAATCACTAGAATGGCGCCCACCGTTTGTAACGCGGCAACCACGCAGGCACTTAATAACGAGAAAAACAGGATTTTGTATTTAAGAGGGGAAAGACCGCAGGCAAAGGCCTGAGTTTCGTCGAAGAAGACCAGCAGCAAATCTTTCCAGAACAGGCGTAATAAAAGGATGCAGACCACAATAATAATGGAAATCTGCAGCGCGTCTTCGTCGGTAATGCCTAAAATGTTGCCTAGAATCACTTCCTGTACGTTCACGGAGGTCGGATTTAACGAAATGATAAATAATCCGATGGCAAAGAAAGTGGTGAATACGAAGCCGATAACGGCATCTTCACGCAGGCTGGTGATGGATTTTACCAATAAAATGGCGAAAGCCGCCAGAATTCCCGAAAAAAACGCGCCGAGCGTGTAAGGCAACGCAAGGGCATAGGCAATCGCCACACCCGGCACAACCGCATGCGATAAAGCATCACCGATCAGAGACCAGCCTTTCAGCATTAAATAGCAGGACAGAAACGCACAGATACCGCCGACCGCCGCACTGATGACAATGGCTTTGACCATATAGTTATAGCCGAGCGGTTCAAGTAAGAGTTCTAACATGATTATTCCTTTATACGTTCGGCCGGAGGCTCGGTATTGCTGTATCCGTAGAACACGGCGGGGCGTTCGTCATCGGTCAGTACGGTAACGACGCGTTGATCCTGTTCATGATCGTGATGCAGTTGTTCACCGAGTAATTTAATATGACGCAGCACACCGCCGAATACCTGTTCCAGGTTATGTTGATTAAAGGTGGTTTCCGTTTTGCCGGCGGCGATGATGGTGCGGTTGATCATGACAACCTGATCGCAGTAATCGGGTACCGAACCGAGATTATGAGTGGATACCAAGATCAGATGGCCTTCCCGGCGAAGTTGAGAGAGCAGATCGATAATGGCGTTTTCCGTTTGCACGTCCACTCCCGTAAAGGGTTCGTCCAATAGAATAATCTGACTTTGTTGGGCTAAGGCGCGGGCGAGGAACACACGTTTTTTCTGCCCGCCGGACAGCTCACCGATTTGTCGTTGGGCTAAATGTTCGATATTTACCCGCTGCATGGCCTGCAGCACCTTTTGTCTATCGGTTTCTTGCGGAATCCGCAGAAAATTCATGTAGCCGTAACGCCCTTGCATTACCACGTCATAAACGGAGATAGGAAATTGCCAATCCACTTCTTCACTTTGCGGCACATAGGCAACCAGGTTTTGTTTTAATGCCTGCTGAATGGAGAAACCACAGATTCTGATTTCACCCTGCTGCGGTTTCACCAAGCCCATCAGGCTCTTAAAAAGAGTCGATTTACCACTGCCGTTCACGCCGACCAGGGCACAGGTTGTGCCGCCTTCAAGCCGGAAGGATACATCATGAATGGCTCTATGTCCGTTGTTATAACGAACGCTGATATCTTGAACGTGAATTGAGGCTGTGGTTGCTGTCATTATTTATCAAACCCTTTTGCAATGGTGGAAACGGTGACTTTAAGTAAATCAATATAAGTCGGTACCGGGCCGTCCTGAGTGGAAAGTGCATCAACATACAACACACCGCCATATTTCGCATCGGTTTCTTTCGCGACCTGTTGCATCGGTTTTGGTGAAATGGTGCTTTCGCTGAATACCACGGGAATATTATTGGCTTTCACCACGTCAATAACGTGACGAACCTGTTGCGGTGTGCCTTGCTGTTCGGCATTAATCGGCCATAAATACACTTCTTTGAATTGATAGTCTTTGGCCAGATAACTGAATGCCCCTTCGCTGGTTACCAGCCAACGCCGAGCTTCAGGAATTTGAGCAAGTTTTTCCCGCAACGGAGCATCCAGCTGCTTGATTTTTTCGGCATAAAGTGCGGCGTTATGTTGGTAAGTTTTGGTGTTATCAGGATCGTATTTGATCAAGGCGTTTTTGATATTTTCAATATAAATTAAGGCATTGCTGGTGGACATCCATGCGTGCGGATTCGGCATATCTTTATATGGGCCTTCGTAAATAGACATTGGTTCAATGCCCTCGGTTACCACTACCGCGGGTTTATGTTTGATATTTTGGAAGAAACGTTCAAACCAACGTTCAAGATTTAAGCCGTTCCATAAAATGAGATCCGCGGATTGAGCTTTCGCCACATCTTTCGGTGTCGGTTGGTAATCGTGAATTTCCGCACCGGGCTTGGTAATAGATTCCACCTCCGCGGCGTCTCCGGCCACGTTTTGGGCAATATCCTGCAAAATAGTGAATGTGGTTACGACTTTTAATTTAGCCTGCGCGGAAAACGAAACGGCGCAGATTGCGGCAAGTGTTAACGACGTGAGTAATTTTTTATACATAGCATCTCCTTATGTTGTAGTAATAAATAACGGGAGCTATGTTATCGTCAACAAAATGCAATGTCAAATGATAATGATTATCAATTTATAAACATTTCACAGGCTTTGGCAAACCTGCCAATTTGGTCGCCTGTTTTGCCGGGCCGTCAGGGAATAAACGCTGTAAATAACGGCTGTTGCCTTTATCCGGCCCTAACTTTTGCGCCATTGCTTTAACCAGCATTCGAATTGCCGGCGAGGTCTTGTATTCCGCGTAAAATGCACGCACAAAACGGATAACCTCCCAGTGTGCTTCGGTTAATTCAATGTGTTCTTTTATTGCGATAGCCTTTGCCACCTCTTCACTCCATTGGTTTAAATCAAGCAGATAGCCGTCGGCATCGGTTTCAATCCGAATATTATTAATTTCAATCATATGTAACCTTGTTAAATGAAAACGCCCCTGACAAGGGGCGTGCGGATTAGGTTTGCGGGTTAATCGTCATTAAAAATGCCGAGTAACTGCAACAAGCTTAGGAATAAATTATAAATTGAAACGAATAAACTTATGGTTGCGCGGATGTAATTGGTTTCACCGCCGTGAACAATGTTGCTGGTTTCAAACAAAATTGCCGCGCTGGAAAAGATAACGAATAAACCGCTGATAGCCAATTGCAATGCCGTACTGTGGAAGAAAATACTGGCTACCATGCCGAGTAATAACACGATAAATAATGAAAATAACATACCGGACAGGAACGACATATCTTTACGTGTGGTTAAAACATAGGCGGAACAAGCGAAGAACACCGCCGCCGTACCGGCTAAGGCTAATACTACGGCATCACCTAAGCCCGCGCCGACGTAAACGTTAAGAATCGGCCCCAAGGTGTAGCCTAAGAATCCCGTGAAAGCGAATGTGGATAAAATTCCCCAGCCGCTATTGGCTAACGAGTTGGTTAAAAACAACAGACCGTAAAACCCGATCAGGGTTACGATAATGCCCGGGTGCGGTAAACCTAAGGACATTGTAATGAAAGCGACCACGGCGGCAAAAGCCAGATTCAACGCCAGTAAGAAATAGGTGTTACGCAGCACTTTATGCGTGCTTAACAGAGAATCGGATTGGGCGCGGGCATCAATAACTAAACGTGACTGTGACATATTTTTTCCTTTTAAAAACGAATCAAATTACTGGGTTAAGTTACTGTTAACGTAAAGAAATGTCAAAATATTTTTATGATAAATGATAAAAAAACGGATAAATATTCGCCTGTTAAACGCCTGACCTGATTTGCGTAAGTCAGTAAATGATTTGGAAAAGTGCGGTGTTGAAAATTCGATTTTTCAGCACCGCACTTTGAAGCGGTTTAACGCTTATGCCGATAATTCGGCCAGAACTTCCGCAATGCCGTTTTCATCATTGCTGCCGATAACACGTTTTACCTGTTGTTTGACATCTTCTTCAGCATTCCCCATGGCGATACCCATACCGACGGCGGTGAGCATGCTGACGTCGTTGTGGTTATCACCGAATGCCATCACATTGGCGGGATTAATGTGCCACATGTCTAACAATTCAAGCAGGCAGGCTCCCTTGGTATTGCCGCTTTTTGCCACATCCACGCGATCAACCCACGACCATTCGCAACTGTATTGTTCTGGTGGGAGTTGGGCGACGGTGTCCAGCATTAATTGGCGGTCGGGATCGCTGATGACAAATTTCCAGATGGTATCTTCCTGTTCCACCACGGCCCGATGGCTGGCGACCTGACGAACGTTCGGACGCACGTTTTCAGGGCAGCTTTGTACCCAGCGTTGGAATTTTTCCATGTGCGGGTTAAGTCGTTCGTAGTTCATGGCATTACGGGAATACATGAGTATATGGATATGGTTTTTTCAGCAATATCAAGAAAATTTAAAGCTTCTTCTTTGCTGAACGGGTTGCCGGCAATGACTTCATCGGTTTGCGGTTGATAAATGTAAGTACCGTTGCAGCATACGATTGGCGTTTCCAGACCTAATTCATAATAGTAAGGTTTGACGGCGGTATGGTGGCGGCCGGTCACTAGGACGACTTTGATCCCTTTATCCCGAACGGTTTGAATGGCTTGTTTATTGGCGGCGAGGATTTGCCCTTGGCTGTTGAGCAGGGTACCGTCTAAATCGAAGGCAACAACTTGGTATGTCATAGTTTGTCCTTAGTATTGGTTAAGTGCGGTGTTATATTCGCAGGTTTTATCAGTCTTAAGTTCAGGTGGAGATTGTAGCCTGTTTGGCGGAAAATAAAAAGCGGCCTTTGACTTTGCTTCACAGAGCTTGCCGGGATCTGTTTATTTTTTTGCGTTGTCATCTGAATCGGCACGACCCGAAAGGCAGAGCTGTTTTGTGTCAATTCCGCTCGTTGGTATGGCTCAACGGAAGTTGCCTTTAGTTCAAATAATAAACAAATATCAACAAGCTCTGCCGAATGATTAAATTTCTTCCGCCGGGAACATAAACGGATTGAGACCGCTTCGGGAAAAGCCTCTTTCTTCCATTTCAATATCGAGAAAAATACTGGCGAGATCATCGGCGACGGGTTCGACGTGCGGATCCTTTTCTTGATAAAGAATTTTTAAATAGCTGTGACAATCACCGCAGCTTTCGGTTCGCACTGCCGCCATTTGTTCGTCGATTGACCAATAGTCGATTTTGTTCGATTCATTGCAGTTGGTGCAATTGGCCCGCACCACATTCCATTCGCTTTCGCAGAGCGAACAATGCAGGTAACGCAAACCCTGTGATGAACCGAACTGCACTACGCTTGCCACGGGAGCGGAACCGCAAACCGGACAAATATGTAAATTTTCGTCGCTTTCCAGCTTGGTGTGATGGGGGATTTGCTGGGTCATTTGCAGCCAGTAAAGGGAAAGCGCCGCCCAGATAAAGACGGCTTTATCGCTGTCAACGGCGGTGTAGTCTTGCGCTAATAATTTATCCGCCAGGCTTTCCAGTTGTGAAGTCGAGGCCTTTTCCAGCCAATCGATGGTAGCGAGCGTCTGCTCGTTGGCGCGTGTTTCCATGTGCCGCAAAAGGTCGTTGAGATAGCTTAACCAAACGGCATTCCGCTGCCAGGTTTGAGCGTTCAGCGGCTGATTGGCTAAGGCTTCCGCCGTCATGTGTCGCGGGCTTAAACGAGCATCCCGAGGCAACGGCTGTTCGCCGAGCAGCCGTAATTGACCGTCGGCAATATCCGCGGCGAATTTGAGGTAATCGGCAAAAGGGTGTTTTTCGCTTAATTTACGCAGACGTTCGGCACGTCGCTGATAGAGATTTTTCGGGTTGGAGAACAGTAGGGCAGGATGATAAAAGCTGCCGGCCGTCTGTTTAATGTCTTCTTGGGGAAGGATTCTGATACTCATAATATTTCTGTTTCGGGTTAAAAATAAGAGACGCCGATTTGCAAAGGCGGCATGATATCCGGTTAAATAAAAGTGCGGTGCTATTTTAGCGAGTTTTGAAATTTTTTAAATTTCAAAAAATCGAAAAATCAGCACCGCACTTAGTATTGGCTAAACCGTTAAATTTCGGCGTTTTTGCTGTTTTCCGCCACTTCTTGTTCCAGCTTCGGCAACACTTCGTTACGATACCATTTCGGGTGGTGTTTTTTCGCCCAGCGAACGGTTACCCAGCCTTCCACCATGGCGCGGATGGAACCTTTCACCCAAAACGCCATGTATATGTGGACGAGAATACCGGTAAACAAGGCGAAAGCACTTAAGGAATGCAGGATAATGGCAATCCGTAAGGTCGTGATGGAAAAATGGGCGGAGAAGTATTTTCTCCACATGATAATTCCCGTTACCAGCAAGGTAATCATGGCAAGATTCAAGGTCCAGAACAGCATTTTCTGACCGAGATTGTATTTGCCGTTGTACGCCACGTCGTGTTCGTTGCCTTTCAGCACTTCGATAATGCCTTTTAGCCAACGGATATCGTTCTTTTCGGGAATATTATGATGGGCATAAATAAATGCCAGAATAATAAATGCCACGAACATGATGATACCCGTGAACGGGTGGATCGCACGCGCCAGCTGCGGTGTGCCCAGAATTTCATGCAGCCATGAAAAATCAGGGAAGAAGAACGCCACACCGGTAAACATGGTTAGGAAAAATGCAATTACCAGGAACCAGTGACTTACGCGGGCCGGGAATTTGTGGCGTAAGATTTTGGTGTCGTTGGTAATGTCCGTCACTTTTTCGATTTTACTCATGATGTCCACCTTGTCTTTGTTCGTGATTTTCTTCCGCTTTGTCCATCACCTCGAATTTTTCGTGATGGTCTTCCACATCCTCTTCTTCATTCGGGCCGATGCCGATATAGTGAGCGATTTCCGCCAGAGCCAAGCCGCCCATAGCGATCGCCGCTACCGGCTTCAGCACGTCTTTCCACAATTTGATGGTGATGTCGATGGACGGATCTTTCGGTAAGCCGGAATACAGCTCGGGTTTATCCGCATGGTGCAACACATACATAACATGCGTGCCGCCCACGCCTTCAGGGTTGTATAAGCCCGCATTTTGGTAGCCGCGGGATTTGAGATCCGCAATGCGCTGCTCGGCATAAGCAATCATTTGTTCTTTAGAACCGAAGTGGATCGCCCCTGTCGGACAGGTTTTCACGCAGGCCGGTTCTTGACCGACATTAACCCGGTCGGAACAAAGGGTGCATTTATATACACGATTGTCTTCGTTGTTCATCCGCGGAATGTTGAACGGACAACCGGCGATACAGTAACCGCAGCCGATACATTTGTCCGATTGAAAATCCACAATGCCGTTGCGGTATTGGATGATGGCTCCCGGCACCGGACAGGCTTTCAAACAGCCCGGCTCGGCGCAGTGCATACAGCCGTCTTTGCGGATAAGCCATTCCAAACGATCGTTTTCTTCCACTTCGTTAAAACGCATCACCGTCCATTGTTTTGCATCCAGATCGTGCGGATTATCGTACGTGCCCGTGCATTGCTGCGGCGTGGTGCGGATATCATTCCATTCGGAACATGCCACCTGACAGGCTTTACAGCCGATACAGGTGGTTACATCAATAAGTTTCGCCACTTCGATTTTATGATCACGCGCCTGTGGCGGCGGTGTCAGACCTGAAGTTGCGGAAGACTTAATAATATCTTGAGATTGAACCGTCATCTATTAAGCCCCCACTTTTTCAACGTTAACTAAGAATGTTTTGAATTCGGGGGTTTGTGTATTAGCTTCCCCCCAAGACGGTGTAAGCGTATTGGTCGCAAAGCCTTTATGCCCCTTGCCGTTCAGTACTTTCATATTCCAGTGAACCGGAAGCCCCACATGGTGAACGGTTTGACCGTTTACTTGTAATGCCTTAATCCGTTTAGTGACTACCGCTACGGCTTTAATATAACCGCGGCGGGAGCTGATTTTCACCATATCGCCTTTTTGGATACCTTTTTCCATTGCCAGACTTTCACCTATTTCCACAAACTGTTGCGGTTGAGCGATCACATTCAGCAAGGCTTGCGCCGTCCAGCTGTGGAAATGCTCGGTTAAACGATATGTCGTCGCCACATAAGGGAAGTCTTCCTTCGAGCCGATAAATTCGCGATCTTCCTTATAGATGCGTACCGTCGGATCGGAAATCACGTTTGGATGTAACGGATTCGTGCCGATTGGGCTTTCAATCGGTTCGTAATGCTCCGGCATTGGTCCGCTGTTGATTTTATCAACGGCAAATAAGCGACCGACACCTTCCGCCGACATAATAAACGGACCGGTATCTGAACCCGGAGGCTGTGAACCGTAGTCTGCCACATCAAAGTAATTCCAGTCTTTACCGTTCCATTTAACCAGTTGACGGTGTTTATCCCAAGGATTACCGTTAATGTCTAAGGAAGCGCGGTTATACAATACCCGGCGGTTAAGCGGCCATGCAAAGCCCCAACCCGGTGTACAGCCTAAGCCTGAAGGGTCGGAATTATCTTGGTTTGCGGTGATATTGCCTTTTTCCGTCCACTGGCCGGTATATAACCAGTTACCGGAAGAAGTCGTACCGTCGTCACGCAAATGACCGAAACTGCTAAGCAGCTGACCTTTTTTATACATCAGATTACCGTTGCCATCATAAAGATCCGCAAGGGCATAACCGTTGGTTTCTTTTGCCAATTCCTCCGCGGAAGGTGCATCGGAAATCGCGTAATTCCACGTCATGGCTTTAAATGATTCAATACCGCGTCCGCCTTCTTTTTCATAAAGCTCAAGCATGGCTTCGCGAATTCTGGACATAATTTCGACATCCGGTAAGGCCTCGCCCGGTTGTTCGCTGGCTTTCCAGTGCCATTGAGACCAACGGCCGGAGTTGACGATAGAGCCGTCTTCTTCGGCAAAACAAGTGGTCGGCAGGCGGAATACTTCCGTTTGAATTTCTGCCGTATTTACATCGTTTGATTCACCGAAATTACGCCAGAACTCGGATGATTCGGTTTGTAACGGATCCAGCACGATTAAAAATTTCAACTTACTCATTCCCGCCACGGTTTTATTTTTGTTCGGGAAAGAATTTAACGGGTTGAATCCTTGGCAAATCCAGCCGTGCATTTCGCCGTCATTCATCATTTTTACATGGGTAATCGGGTCGTATAATTTGTCCATTTTCGGCAGGTAGTCAAAGCCCCAACCGTTTTCTTTGGTGGCGTTATCACCGTAGAAAGCTTTCATTAAACTGACAAAGAGTCTTGACGTACCGCTATAGTAATTGACCTGATTAGGCACGATAGCCTTCGGCGTAATAGAGGCGATATATTGCTCGTACGAACTGTCTTTCTCGGTTGGCAAACGCATATAACCCGGCAAAGACGAAGGCAGCAGGCCCATGTCGGTTGTGCCCTGTACGTTAGAGTGTCCACGCAACGCGTTAATACCGCCGCCCGGCATCCCGATATTACCCAATAATAATTGGATCATGGCAATCGAGCGAATATTTTGCGTACCTATCGTATGCTCGGTTAATCCTAAGGCATACATATGCGTCATAGTTTTATTCGGCGCGGAAGTTTTACCAATTTCCTCACAAATTCGAGCGAAAACGTCTTGTTTTACCCCCGTGATCTGCTCAACTGTTTCCGGCGTATAGCGAGAAGCGTGTTGTTTTAAAATATTAATCACACAATGCGGGTTTTGTAAGGTCATGTCGCGTTTGGCGTAACCGTTTTCATCCATTTGATAGGACCAAGTGGATTTATCGTAGGCATGTTTTTCTTCATCGAAGCCGGAGAATAAACCGTCTTCAAAGGTGAAGCCTTCGTTTACCAAATAACTTGCGTTAGTGTAGTGTTTTACATATTCGTGTTGAATTTGATCCGTTTGCAAGAGGTAGTTGATAACACCCATAAAGAAAGTAATATCCGTTCCCGAGCGAATAGACGCATGAAGATCGGCAACAGATGCCGTGCGGTTAAAGCGCGGATCAACCACGATAATTTTCGCCCCGTTTTTCTTCGCTTCAATTGCCCAACGGAAACCTACAGGATGGGCTTCGGCAGGATTACCGCCTTGCACAAGAATCAAATCGGCGTTTTTAATATCAACCCAGTTATTTGTCATCGCACCGCGACCAAATGATGGAGCAAGACTTGCTACCGTTGGTCCGTGTCAAGTATTCGCTTGGTTGACGACGGGCACCATGCCCAACATACGGATGAATTTATGGGTAAGATAAGCGGCTTCGTTGCTTATTGCCGATGCCGTCAGCATCCCGGTTGTGGTCCAACGGTTTACGGTTTTACCCGCCGCGTTTTTCTCCACAAAGTTTGCATCACGGTCATCCTTCATTAAACGTGCAACGCGTTCAATAGCTTCTTTCCAGGAGATACGCTGCCATTTGTCTGAACCCGGTGCACGGTATTCCGGATAAAGCGCACGGCTTTCACTATTGACATAATCAAGCGCGCCGGCCCCTTTCGGACATAGGGCGCCACGACTGACCGGGTGATCAGGGTCACCCTCGATATGGAATAATTTGTTTTTAGCGTTCATGGCATTGTCGCCGATACTATACATCAGCATACCGCAGCCAACTGCACAATATGTACAGGTATTACGTGTTTCTTTCGCACGCGTTAATTTGTATTGACGAGGTTCAGCAAGTGCTGTTGCCGGCATTAAACCTAGAGCAGCTACTGAAGTCCCAGCCATCCCACCTGCACAGATCTTAAAAAACTTACGTCTTGTGACCTGCATAGATAATCCTCAAATAACGATAATATAGTTGTAAATATGATTTATGATGTCATAAACAAATGCAGCCGTGCTAGAATAGCGAAACGCTTTACCACGCCTGCAATTGCGTCATTTTTACCGCATAAATAAATGATTGAAGCACCAAGTCTTATATACAAACAATACAAAAATTTAACAAAGTGCTTGAAAATCCTGTGTAGAATACTCGCATTTACCTAATAAATCTATAACTAATCTAGTTTAGCGGGAGAAAAAGTTTGACAGAGATCACAAAAAGAGAAATTAGTTTTTTCAAAAAATTAACAAATAAAGAACATGATAATAATAAATATGAAACAGATAAAAATAAGAATAATTTCTGTTTTGAACGGCGTGAAGAAATTCTAGCGGCAGAAGTCCCCGTCGCTTTGGTTTATAACGGTATTTCCCATACGGTAATGATGAGTACGCCCGCCGATTTAGAGGATTTTGCGCTGGGATTTTCACTGGCGGAGGAAATCGTTGATAAACCCTCGGACGTTTACGGCGTGGATGTGGTGGAAACCTGCAATGGCATTGAAGTGCGGCTGGAAATTGCCACACGCTGCTTTGTCCGTTTGAAGGATAAACGCCGTACTATGGCGGGACGTACGGGCTGCGGCATTTGCGGCACGGAACAGTTGGCACAAGTGATTAAAAAGTCGCCGAAATTGCACCGCACTTTGCAGTTTAATCTTGATTTGCTTGATGCCTGTCTGGAACGATTACAGGCGGCCCAGTCGCTTGGTCGGCAAACGGGTTCAACCCATGCTGCCGCGTTTTTTTCTCCGGCGGGGGAATTGCTGGCGATCCGCGAAGACGTAGGTCGTCATGTAGCGTTGGATAAGCTATTGGGCTGGCACGCCAAAAGTCAACGCCCGCAGGGTTTTGTTCTTACCTCCAGCCGGGCCAGCTATGAAATGGTACAGAAAACCGCTGCCTGCGGCGTAGAAATGCTTGCCGCTATTTCTGCGGCGACGGAACTTGCCGTACAGATGGCGGAAGAAAGCGGCTTAACGCTCATCGGTTTCGCGCGGCTGGGACGGGCGACGGTGTATTGTGGCAAGGAGCGGTTAGTTATCCTGTAGTGTTTATCTTTTTGTTGAGTTTTTGGCAGGTTAGGATAAAATGCAGACAATTTATTGCAATAGTTAGGAGAATAAAGATGAAAAAACTATTAACATTTGCACTGGCATCCGTTTGTGTTGCGGCTTTAAGCGGTTGTAATACCGCAAGAGGTATCGGTGAAGATGTTCAGGCGGCAGGTGAAGGTATTCAGTCTGCCAGCAGTAAGGTTGAACGGAAATTAAACGGCAGTTCAACTCAGAACACGGCTAAACCGGCAGAAACAACAACCGCAAAACCTGCGGCATCTAAATAATTTATCCGATAGGTCGGTATTTTCTTCAGCCGGCCTATTAAAACTCCGCAAAATCACACCGTACTTTCAGCAACTCAGCGACGAATAATTCCTAACGATCAAGATGGTTAAATTTCGGCATTATGTTTTTGTGGTCCGACATCAATTTTGAAAAACTCAGAAAAACAGCACCGCGCTTTGGCAACAAAAAAGCCCGCCGAAGCGGGCTCTTTTATGAATTATTAGAATTAGAACGTGTATTTAACGGTAGCGTAGTAAGCGCGTCCCGGTTCGTTATAGGTACTGGCGCCGGCATTTGCACGCAGAACTTTTTTATCAAAGAGATTGCTGATACCGATACGGGCACTGAAGCCGTTGTTCCATTTATAACCCGTATTGATACCCCAGACTGCATAACTTCCGAGAGACGTCGTGTTTAATCCTGAACCGCCAGCACGGTTTAGATCCGAACGTTTTTCCGGTACCGTTCTCGGGCGTTGTTTACCGTATTGAGTATAGGTTAGCGCCCAGTCCCAGGCTTCGGTAACCTGTAAGTTTAGGGTGGAATTCACGGTGAATTTCGGAATGACGGACAACGGGTTGCCAGTTTCTTTGTTTTCAGAATGAATCATATAGGTGACGTTATTTGTCCATTTCAATCTATCCCGGATGAGTGGAATGGTTAAGTTACCTTCAAGGCCTTCTACGATAGCTCGTTTAATATTTGTCCATTGATAAATCGGATAGTTGTTAACGGAGTATCCCACGGCGGTTTCACCGGCATAGATCTTATTCCGATAATCATTATGGAAATAGGCGATAGACGCAAGGAAATCATTTTCCGCGTATTCCAAACCGATTTCCTTATTCCAGCTGGTTTCAGGTTTTAAATTATCATTACCTTGCAAATAACAAGAAGTGTTGGTACCGATGGCACAGCCGTTACCAGTACTGGCTAACAAGTAGTTGGAATTACTTTGATAGAGATTCGGCGCTTTATAGGCACGGGCGATTCCACCTTTTAATTTCAGGTTATTGGTGAGAGAGTGATCAAAGTTCAGTCCGCCGCTCAGATTTGAGCCCGATCTGGTGTTGTAATTGTAACGAATGGCCGGTGTTAAGAATGTACGGCCGGTTACCGCAATATTATCTTCTATGAAAACCGCATATTCGGATTGGCTGGTATGTCCGCTTCTGCTACTGGCAATGAACGAAATACTGTCAGGCTTGCCGCTACTTCCGCGTGAACCTGTAATATAGCCCTGACGCATTGACGAGTCGTCGCTTAAACTGCTGTGCGCGGCTTCCGCCCCTATGGTCAGCATTTGTTCTACGCCCCAGGTAAACGGAATATGGAATTCGGTGTTAAAGCGGGTATTCTTTAATTTACTGTCAGTGAATCCCGTATCGCTGTAGGCTCCCTCAATTCCGCCGGTTAAACCTTCAGGCAAACGGCTGTTAACGGTTTGATCATATTGAATGTAACTAACGCTATCCCCCCAGCTGTATTTACCCGTATGGGTTAAGGCGTAACTCTGGCGGTATAGGCGGGCGGTTTCGGAACCGACCAGTGAATCGGTTAATGTCGTATTACGGCCACCATTGCTGTACTGAGTATCGCCGTTATAAATATTGCCTTGACGGCTATAACTTGCGTCTAAAGAAAGTTTATGATTTTCATTGATTTTCCAATCTAAACGACCGGCAATATCTTTATTTCTCACCCCTTCGCGGCCAGCAACGTAGTCCGTACCTGTTACGCTTTTATTGATGTCCTGAGCGTCGGGTTTGGTTTTGTTCCAGCTGCCGTATAAGCGGAAGGAAAGCACGTCGTTCACGATCGGGCCGCTTAAACTGAAACCGACACGGTTGGTATTACCTTCTTTGCTGCTTTCCGGTTGGTTAATGTAATAGCTTAAGCTGCCGTGATATTCATTAGCGGTCGGTTTGGTAATAATGTTAACCACGCCGCCCATAGCGCCCGAGCCGTAACGTGCGGCCGCCGGGCCACGTAATACTTCAATGGATTCAATGGCTTCGGCGGGTACCCAATTGGAGTCACCGCGGGTATTGCGTTCACCCGTCCAGGAATAACGTTCAGATTGGCGGGAAGTAACCGGTTTGCCGTCAATCATGATTAAGGTATTTTCCGGCCCCATGCCACGGATATCAATCTGGCGTTTGTTACCACGCGCACCGCTGGCCGAGTTACCTGTAAGATTAACCCCCGGCATGGTACGCAGAATTTCGGAAATATCATTTACTACTGGGCGTTCTTCGATGTCTTTTGCCGTTATTACAGATGCACCAAGCGATTGTTTTACTTGGTCTTCAGCCGAAGTGACCTTGATTTCGCCAAGCTGATCAGCTTGTTCTTCTGCTAGCGCAGAAGAACACCCTAAAGCAATAAGTATTGCTATTGATACCTTTGTTTTTACATATGTCATCTTATTGATTCCTTTTTAATAACCTAAATACAGCACATAAATCATCATGAGCAAAAGACATCTTATAGAAATAGTAATTGTTATCAATAATATTAAAGCATAATAATTATTATCAGTTATAAGTAAGGCTTATTTTTATTATGGGCTTTTATGATGAATAATCTCTGCCGATAATCGTTTTTAAATGAAAAATACCTCGCCTGCCGGCCATTCCGTTTAACTAGATTAAATAATTTTTAGGGTTTGACTTTTTTTGATTGGTATATTCGATTAATATTTTTATAACGTTATTGAATAAGCATTCGGCAAATTTACCTTAAATATTCATTCTTGTTTTGCCTTAAGAAAATCTCTATAATCCCCTGTAAATTTAACCAGATAAAACAGCAAATTAATGGATATTTCGGAATTACTTGACGGCTTGAATGATAAACAGCGTGAAGCGGTGGCGGCGCCGCTCGGTAACTACTTGGTTTTAGCCGGGGCGGGCAGCGGCAAAACCCGTGTGTTGACTCATCGGGTGGCATGGCTGATTGCCGTGGAAGCTATTTCCGAAGGTAGTATTATGGCGGTGACCTTTACCAATAAAGCCGCCGCCGAAATGCGTCAGCGGATTGAAACAACGCTGGCCCGGTATTCCTCCCGTCGCCTGTTCGGTATGTGGGTGGGAACCTTTCACAGTATTGCTCACCGTTTATTACGGGCCCATCATGTCGATGCCGGATTGCCGCAGGATTTCCAGATTCTTGACAGCGAAGATCAGCGGCGTTTGGTCAAACGTTTATTAAAACTGCACAATTACGATGAGAAAATGTTCCCGCCGCGTCAGGCCTGCTGGTATATTAATCATCAGAAGGACGAGGGGTTAAGACCGCAACAGATCGATGATCATAATGATCGTCAGGAGAGGGAATGGATCAAAATTTATCGTATCTATCAGGATACCTGTGATCGCGCCGGGTTAATTGATTTTTCTGAAATTCTACTGCGGGCTTACGAACTTTTCTTACAAAAACCGGTAATTCTGCAGCGCTATCAGCAACGCTTCCGGCAGATTCTGGTGGATGAGTTTCAGGATACCAACAAGATTCAATATGCCTGGATTAAATTGCTGGCGGGTAAAATGGGCAATGTAATGATTGTGGGTGATGACGATCAATCCATTTATGGTTGGCGCGGTGCTCAGATCGAGAATATTCAGCATTTTCTTGATGATTTTCATCAGGCTAAAACCATTCGTCTGGAGCAGAACTATCGTTCAACCGGCAATATTCTGCAAAGTGCCAACCAACTGATTTCCAATAACAGCAATCGTCTCGGCAAGGAACTCTGGACGGAAGACGAGCAGGGCGATCCCGTTGGTATTTACGCCGCTTTCAATGAGCTGGATGAGGCGCTGTTCGTTTCCTCGCAGATTAAAATCTGGCAGGAAGACGGCGGCGAGCTGAGTGATTGTGCGGTACTGTATCGCAGCAACAGCCAATCGCGCGTGTTGGAAGAAGCCTTGATTCGGGCTCAGATTCCATACCGCATTTACGGCGGTATGCGGTTTTTTGAACGGCAGGAAATTAAAGACGCTCTGGCCTATTTACGTTTGATCGCCAACCGTCATGATGACGCGGCTTTTGAACGGGTAATCAATACGCCGACCCGCGGCATTGGCGATCGTACCCTGGATATTTTGCGAAACCTCACGCGCGAGCGGCAAATTACTTTATGGCAGGCGACCCAGGTCGCAATCGGTGAAAATAAATTGGCGGCGCGTACTGCCACCGCTTTGCTGCGTTTTTGTGAATTGATTAATTCGTTACAGCAGGATACGCAGGAAATGCCCTTGTTTGAACAGACGGATTTTGTCATCAAGCATTCCGGTTTATATGCTATGTATCGACAGGAAAAAGGCGAAAAGGGCGAAGTGCGGATTGAAAACCTGGAAGAACTGGTCTCTGCGACGCGGGAATTTATTAAACCGGATGACGCGGAAGAAATGTCGGATCTCACGGCGTTTCTTACCCATGCTTCACTGGAAGCGGGTGAAGAACAAGCATCTCCGCATCAATCCTGCGTACAAATGATGACGCTGCATTCCGCCAAGGGACTGGAGTTTCCCCGTGTGTTTATGGTGGGAGTGGAAGAAGGCATTTTCCCGAGCTTTATGTCGTTGGAAGAGCCCGGTCGTTTAGAGGAAGAACGCCGTTTGGCTTATGTCGGCATTACGCGCGCGAAACAAAAGCTCACCATTTGTTATGCGGAAAGCCGCCGTTTATACGGCAAGGAAGAACGCCATATTCCGTCACGTTTTATCAGCGAATTGCCGGAACAATGCATTCAATCGGTGCGGTTACGCGGTACGGTCACACGAGCCTACAACCAAAGTGCGGTGTCGAAAACGCCTGTTTTAACCGAAGCAAATAACAACGGCTGGAAGACGGGGCAAAAGGTGAAACACGCTAAATTTGGTCAGGGCACTATTATTAATGTGGAAGGTTCTGACACCAACACCCGCCTGCAAATCGCTTTCCAGGGGCAGGGAATTAAATGGCTGATCGCGCATTTGACAAAATTGGAAAAGGTTTGATTTTCCGAAGCGAACATTTGATTCTTTATCCGACGGAGGTTTTGCCGCGCGGGTGGAATTATGCTTTTCATTGAAAATTAGCAACTGTTTATCGCCCGATCGATATTAATGAAAGATTCCTACACAACATAAACTTTGCAATCCCGAGCTTATATGCTAATGTTTGAGCGATTATCATTTTATTGCTGAATAGGCATGTGAGCGTTTGGCTCTAGTGGGGATTTTGCGCGACGCTTTCTTGATCGCCGCAAAATTTATCTTTGATAAAAACGCCTGATTTTAACACCGCACTTTCATCGTTACCTATCTTATTCCGTAATAGAATATCCGTAATCAATCAATAATAAAAAGGACATTCCTATGCAAACATTAACCAAATTCACTTTGACCGCAGCGGCTGTTACGATTTCCATCGCCGCTTCCGCGGAGCCTAAACGATCCGCAAGGAAGTGAAGGATTACGTGATGAGCCCGTTTGCGCTGCATAATTTCTACGGCGTGGATATTGAAAAATAATCGTCAACAACCCCGGGCGCGGTGTTGAAAAACTCGGAAAAACAGCACCGCACTTTGTTAGAGAAAATGTTATGTTTCAATTTGTGTTAAAACGTATTTTGACGGTGATCCCGACCTTTATCGCCATTACTTTGATTACCTTTGCCCTGGTGCATTTAATTCCGGGTGATCCGGTGGAAATCCGTATGGGGGAACGTGGCGTTGATCCCGCCGTGCATGCGGAAATGATGCGTCAGATGGGCCTGGACAGACCGTTGCCGGAACAGTATCTTACCTACATGAATAACATATTGCACGGTGATTTCGGCACCTCGTTTCGTAACAGTGAGCCGGTGTTAAAAGAATTCTTTACCCTTTTCCCGCCACGGTGGAACTGGCCTTTTTCGCCCTGCTGTGGTCGCTGATTGTGGGCGTGCTGCTTGGTGTGCTGGCGGCGGTGAAAAAAGACAGCTGGCTGTCACATACGGTGACGGCGTTGTCGCTGACGGGCTATTCCATGCCGATTTTCTGGTGGGGATTAATTTTAATTCTTTATGTTTCGGATTTTTTAGGCTTACCGGCAGGCGGGCGTTTGCCCGATGAATTCTGGATCGATTTCGATACGGGCTTTATGTTGATCGATACCTGGCGTTCGGGCGAACCCGGCGCTTTTGCCGCGGCGGTTAAGGCCTTGATTCTGCCGGCCGTTGTGCTGGGAACGATTCCGCTGGCGGTCGTCACGCGGATGACGCGTTCCGCCATGCTTGAAGTGCTGGGCGAGGATTATATCCGTACCGCCAGAGCCAAAGGGCTGAGTACTACCCGCGTGGTGATTGTGCATGCCTTGCGCAATGCGTTGATTCCTGTGGTCACCGTGGTGGGGTTGATTGTGGGACAGCTTTTGTCGGGCGCGGTGCTGACCGAGAATATTTTTTCATGGCCGGGCATCGGTAAATGGGTGATTGATGCCATCAATGCCCGCGATTATCCCGTGTTGCAAGGGGCAGTGCTGATTATTGCCACCATCATTATTTTAGTGAATCTGACGGTTGACCTGATTTATGGCGTGGTGAATCCGCGTATTCGTCATCATTAACTCGGAAATGAATTATGAGTAAAGAAATTGTGGCTCCGGCCCCGCGAACGCCATTACAAGAGTTTTGGTATTATTTCAGACAAAACAAAGGGGCGGTGGTCGGTTTAGCCTTTATTGCCGTGGTTTTTCTGCTGTGTGTGTTTGCACCTGTGGTATCTCCTTTCGATCCCGTTGCGCAGAATCGTAATGCTTTATTATTGCCGCCGGCCTGGTTTGATAACGGTGTTTCAACCTACTTATTAGGTACGGACGATATCGGGCGGGATATTCTGTCACGCATTATTTACGGAGCGCGTTTATCGGTATTTATCGGATTAATCATTGTTATTTTATCCTGTGTGCTGGGTGTGATTCTGGGCGTATTGGCGGGCTATTACGGCGGTGTAACTGATATGGTTATTATGCGCCTGGTGGATATTATGCTGGCTATTCCCGGCTTGTTGCTCACTATTGCGTTGGTCACTATTTTGGGACCTTCATTGTTTAATGCCGCGATTGCTATCGCCATTGTGTCCGTTCCAAGCTATGTGCGCTTAATCCGAGCCTCGGTGATGAGCGAGAAAAACCGGGATTACGTGGTTGCCTCTCGCGTAGCGGGTGCGGGCGTATTTCGTTTAATGTTTATTGTGATCCTGCCAAACTGCTTGGCACCGCTTATCGTGCAGATGACAATGGGTATTTCCAATGCCATTCTCGAACTGGCCGCGCTGGGATTTCTCGGTATCGGAGCTCAGCCGCCGACGCCTGAACTCGGCACCATGCTGGCCGAGGCAAGAAGTTTTATGCAGGCGGCAAACTGGCTGGTGACTATTCCGGGGATTGCCATTTTGTTGCTGGTATTAGCATTCAACCTAATGGGCGACGGTCTGCGCGATGCCCTCGATCCGAAATTAAAACAGTAAACGGAGAGGAGAAGAATAATGCCATTATTAAATGTAAACCGACTTTCTGTTCATTTTGGTGATAAAAATACCCCGTTCAAAGCGGTGGATCGGGTCAGTTACGAGGTGAAACAGGGTGAAGTGCTCGGTATCGTAGGAGAATCCGGTTCGGGTAAATCGGTGAGCTCTTTAGCCATTATGGGTTTGATTGATTTTCCGGGGCGGGTATCGGCTCAGTCGCTTTCTTTCGACGGTAGTGATTTGCTCAGCTTGAGCGAAAAACAAAAACGCAAATTGGTCGGTTCGGAAATTTCTATGATCTTTCAAGATCCGATGACCAGCCTGAACCCTTGTTACACCGTGGGTTATCAGATTATGGAGGCTTTAAAGGTTCATCAGGGCGGTAGTAGGAAACAACGCCGTGAGCGTACCATTGAATTGCTTAAACAGGTCGGCATTCCCGCGCCCGAATCCCGTTTAGATGTGTATCCGCACCAATTATCGGGCGGGATGTCGCAGCGTGTGATGATTGCCATGGCGATTGCCTGTAAGCCGAAATTGCTGATTGCGGACGAACCGACAACAGCACTGGATGTAACCATTCAGGCTCAGATTGTGGATTTATTGCTCAGCCTGCAAAAACGGGAAAATATGGCGTTAATCCTGATTACCCATGATTTGGCCTTGGTGGCCGAGGCCGCTCAGCGGATTATTGTGATGTATGCGGGGCAAGTGGTGGAAGAGGGCAACGCAAACGAAATTTTCAAAGCCCCGAGACACCCTTATACTCAAGCCTTGCTGCGCTCACTGCCTGAATTTGCCCAAGGTAAAACCCATTTACAGTCTTTGCCGGGTGTGGTGCCGGGCAAATACGATCGTCCGCAAGGCTGTTTGTTAAATCCACGCTGCCCCTATGCCACGGAACAATGCCGCATTGAGGAACCCGAATTACGCCTATTCAGCGGCGGCAAGGTTAAATGTCACACGCCATTGGATGTTCGAGGCCAACCACGGAGAGAAGAAAGCAATGTCTGAACAAGCCGTTACCGCCGCGTTGCTTGACGCGGTCAATTTAAAAAAATATTACCCGGTGAAAAAGGGTATATTTTCAAAACCCCAAACGGTGAAAGCCCTGGACGGGATTTCTTTCCGTTTACAGAAAGGAAAAACTCTAGCGGTGGTGGGGGAGTCCGGCTGTGGTAAATCGACTTTAGGCCGTTTGCTGACCATGATTGAAACGCCGACGGAAGGCGAACTGTATTATAACGGGCAGAATTTCTTAGTGCATGATAAAGCAACGCAAAAGCTCCGGCGGCAAAAAATTCAGATCGTGTTCCAAAATCCCTATGGTTCTCTTAATCCACGCAAAAAAATCGGTACTATTTTAGAGGAACCTTTGTTGATCAACACGGATTTTTCCGCCGTGGAACGCAAAGCCCGCGTGCTGGAAATGATGGCGAAGGTTAGCTTACGCCCCGAGTTTTACGATCGCTATCCGCATATGTTTTCCGGCGGGCAGCGGCAGCGTATCGCCATTGCCCGCGGCCTAATGCTGAATCCCGATATCGTAGTGGCTGATGAACCCGTATCTGCCTTGGATGTTTCGGTGCGAGCTCAGGTGCTGAATTTAATGATGGATTTACAAGCTGAACTGGGGCTTTCCTATGTTTTTATTTCCCATGATTTATCCGTGGTGGAACACATTGCCGATGAAGTGATGGTGATGTATCTCGGACGTTGTGTGGAGCAGGGCGGTGCGGAAGTGATTTTCCAAAATCCCCGCCATCCTTACACTCAGGCCTTGCTTTCCGCCACGCCGCGACTCTCGCCCGAACTACGGTCGGAGCGGATCAAACTTGAGGGTGAATTACCCAGCCCGTTGGATCCGCCAAAAGGCTGTGCCTTCCACGCCCGCTGCCGAAAAGCCACAGATCGCTGCCGCCACGAACAACCGCAGCTGAAAGACTATCCTGACGGCGCGAAAATTGCGTGTTTTATGGTGGAGTAAAGGTTAAACCGCGGTGTTGAAATTTAAAGTTTTTTAATTGCGATCCGCCTCGCAATAATTAAACAAAATCAAGAAAGCATATGGGATAAAATAGCCTTGTTAAAAGCAAATTCAGGATCCTTATGCTCAAGAATTTTAACCTGTTTCAACGCCCGATAGAAAAAGAAACGCTGGATAGCTGGGCAAAATGGCTGGAAGATATAGCAAAGGTCGCGATTATCGCGGTACCCGTGGTTTTCTTTGGGAACTATTTCCTATGGGTCAAGATTGTCAATATTTTGTTATTGCTTTTTTGTGGCTACTCATTTATGCTGGCGGGCAAATTGATTCGTAAGTATAAAAACAATTTATCTAAGGGGGACTGAATGGAATTGACTATTGGCTTAGGTATTTTGGCCGTACTTTCGGTTGGTTTGGTGTTGCTTATCAACTACGCTGTTAAGGATTCATCACCGAAAAAACCTCAATAAAAATTCGGTGTTATGTAGCAGTTGTACAAAGCTATTTTAGGGGAGTATTGCATATGTCCCTACATCTGAAATTGACATTTTGTGCAACAATACATAATGTCGTAAAAATCCCGAAAATGACACCGCACTTTGAGCTAACCAAGTGCGGTGTTGTTTTATTGATTTTTAGCTTGGTAAACCACGGACGGCAAACTCTCAGCTTTGTTCACCGCCCCTTTTCCTTCCGTTCCCGCCAGTAGGTAGGGAATCGGGGTTTGCCGTTTTTGGTTAACCCGCGGTATTTATAGCTAATGGTAGAACCGACCGGCGGCGGATTAATACGTTCTTTAAGGTTAAAACCCGAACCGATGCGAAAGGTGCCGCGATGGTTTTTACAACTAATCGCTCCCATAGCATTTTCAAATTGCCCTTTGCCTTTATGGTGAGCCACTACCTCGCATTCTTCATCATATGCGGTTTTGAGCTTGAGAATTTGTGAGCTGCGTTTGTTTTCATAAGGTGCATTCGGGTTGCGTAATACCACGCCTTCGCCCTTTTGAGCCTCGACGGATTTCAGGAACTCCATGACGTGGGCATGGCTTTGAATCAGAATTTGCGGCATGATTTCGATATAAGCGGAAGGGTGTGATTGCAAATAATGTTCCAGTACGCTCAGGCGTTCAAATAAATTGCCGCCGGCGTGCGGCACGTCAAACACGTGCAGTTTGAGCTTATACCAGCCTTTATCTTCCATGGAACGGGTGATGGAAGAGATTTCTTCAAAATGATTCCGTTCACTGAATAATTCACCGTCAATGGCAAAGGGCGGAAAATCTTTAGTAAAATAGTCGGGCGAAAACAGTTTTACATTATTACGGGTGATTAATTGTTTGCCATCCCAATAACCGCGTACGCCGTCCAATTTCTCACTGATGACCCAGCCGTCGATGTTCTGATTGGTGTAGGTCTGTAAAAGCATTAAATCTTCCGATTTCGACACCGCGCTTTGCAGCAGCAACAGCATTGCTAACAGCCATTTCTTCATGTATTCCTCCTTTTCGCATTGCGATAGTAAAAGGTGAAATAGCAAAAGAAAATATGACCGCTCGTCTTTTGCGATCGAGATCGAAAAATTGTGATTTTAATTTATTCGTAATCGTTTGCTTTTTGTGGATGGCATCCGTATGATGCACGGAAATTTTGGGGATCTGAAAAAAGCACTATTGGCTCAATGTTTGTGACGACGAGGTGCATTTAGGAAAAAGTGCGGTGTTAAAAATTCAAATTTTCAGCACCGCGCTTTGCCTCGTTATACCACTTTCTGCACTAATGCCGAAATGTCCTCGCGGAAGCTTTCCCGTTCTACCATTGCTTTGATATCCGGGTGTTGATATTGTTTGCGGTTATATACCACCACAAAGCTGGTGTCGCCCGTTTGCAGGTAGTTTTTTTCGCCAAACGGGGTATAGCGGGTGGCGCCGATGCTGATGATGGCTTTGGCGGGATAATTTGCCTGTCGAATCAGCTCGGCGATATTGTTCATCGGGCCTTCGTCGGGCTGGTTATTCATGCGGTCGATGATCCAATCAAGCAATTTCCGATGAAAATAGTTATATTCCACTGCCTTGCTGTCAATGCCGTATTCTGTAACGATGCCATTGCGTTTGTGGAAACAGGCGATGTTGTATTGGTCGATATTGCCGCCCGGCTCAAATTTATCCAGTACAATCCGCTTGGCGGCGAGTCCTTTGGAATTTTTCCCCCAATTCTTTTTCTCTGCAATTTTACGGGCGTTGGGGCGGCGGATAGAACAGTCGTTATAGGCGGCAAAATGAGTCGGTATGAGCGCCGTTACCTCGCCGTTTTGATATTGAATGTCGCAAATTAAGGCAATTTCAGGTTCGATCTGCAAATTATCCGCGTTGGACGGAGAATTAAGGAGTGAATCGGATAGCGGATATTGAGCCAGAAACCGCGTGGACTCCGATAGCTTGTCGCTGTTCACATAAAACGGAAAAATGGCTTTCGGCTGTATGTTTTCCGTGGTTTTTACTTGTATGAAATCTGCCGCTTCGCCCGCTTGTTCCAAATGGCCCGCGAAGTTTCCCGCTACGCCTAAGCCGATAAAATCCAATCTGTTCATTTTAACTCCTTAATCGTTATTTTAAACGAATGGTGGCGGCAATGCTCTCACCGCGCGCCAGCCGTTGATTAATACGGGCCGTTTCCACGCATAGCATGGATTGGTAGCCTGTTTCGGTCATATTTGAGGTAGGCTTGTGCCACGGATTCCACAGTACGACGTCGGAAGCATTGTGGTGTTCAATTTCAATGTTGCGCTGCCAGGCTTCGTCTTTAATCAAGGTCGGTCCTTGGCGGGCGGAATAGAGACAATCCACGTTTTCACCGATGGTGCGGGGCGACGGCACGCTTTCCTGCGTTTGAGTGAGGAAGCTAAAGGCTGTTGTCGGCAAATTATGCACCGAAATGCGTTGAATATCGCCGATATTGAAATAACTATGCAATGCGACCTGAGCGTTATCTTCCGCGTAATTGGTAAAGCGGATGTTAAATTCATGGCTAAAAGTCATCTCAGTTTTGGCGATGATCAGGTTATCGTCGGAAAACAGACAGAATTCTAAACGCACTTGTCGGGAGTGAATTTCATAACCGCTGAGCTGCCACAGACTTGTACGGGCGTAGCCGTGGGTAGGAAGGCCGGCATCGTTAAACCAAGGGAAACAGATAGGAATGCCGCCGCGCAGAGCGGTGCCCGCTTTAAGCGGCTCGAGTTCGCTCAACCAAAACATATCCTGTGCTGCATTTGCGGGTTTCCAGCTAAAAATATGCGCTCCTTGTAACGCGATTTTTGCCGTGCCGACAGCATGTCGCAGGCGAAGAACGGGGATTTCATTGCATAAATGCAGGCTGAGTTCGGGCGTGATTTGTTTGATTAATTCACACTTCATTAAAATTTCCTCTTTCGAATTTGTACTGTTACAATATACACCAATTTTTTGCCCGGGTAGATTTAAATGTCACATAAAGTGTCGAACACAGATCAAATCATTCATGTTTTTTCCGATACGGGGCCGTTAAGCCGACATATTAAGGGGTTTCGGTCGCGCGCCGAACAGCTGGAAATGGCAAGTGCGGTGGGGAAAACCATAGAAAATCAAGGCGTATTGGTAGTGGAAGCCGGCACGGGCACCGGCAAAACCTTTGCCTATTTGGCGCCCGCTTTGCTGGCAAAAAAGAAAACCATTATCTCGACCGGTTCAAAAAATTTGCAGGACCAGCTGTTCAAACGGGACTTGCCGGCGATTAAACAGGCTTTGGGCTACACGGGCAAAACCGCTTTATTAAAAGGGCGAGCCAATTATTTATGTCTGGAACGGTTGGATCAGGTTATCGCTCAAGGCGTGCTGGGTGATCGTTCGGTACTGGCGGATCTTTCCAAAGTCAGAAAGTGGAATAACGGTACCAAAACAGGCGATTTGAGCGAATGCGTGACGCTTGCCGAAGACAGTCCGATTCTGCCGCAATTGGTCAGTACCGCGGAAAGCTGTCTCGGCGCCGATTGCCCGAATTATGCGGATTGCTATGTGGCATTAGCCCGTAAAAAAGCTCTTGCGGCGGATTTGGTGGTGGTCAATCATCATTTATTCTGTGCCGATATGGCGGTGAAGGAAAGCGGTTTCGGCGAGCTGATTCCACAGGCAGAAGTGATTGTTTTTGACGAGGCCCATCAGCTGCCCGATATTGCCAGCCAATATTTCGGGCAATCCCTTTCTTCCCGCCAGTTGTTTGATATCTGCAGGGATATTCAGATTGTATATCGCACTGAAGTGAAGGATATGCGCCAGCTTGGTGTGGCGGCGGACCATTTGTTGAAAATGGTACAGGATTTCCGACTGCTGCTCGGTGAGGGCAACCTACGCGGCAACTGGCGTGAGCTGCTCAACCAAAGTGCGGTGCGGAAAGGGCTGACCGTTTTAATGGAAAAACTGGATTTCACCGCTGATGTGATCAAGCTTGCCCTCGGTCGTTCACAGACGCTTGATAGCATTTTTGAGCGAATTTCGGTGGTGAAGCAGCAATTACAACGCTTGTCCGACACTGATGTGACGGGCTATTGTTATTGGTATGAAACCTTCGGTCGCCAGTTCGGCCTGCATATTACACCGTTAACCGTATCGGATAAATTCGGCGAACAGATGAAGCAGAAGCCAATCGCTTGGGTGTTTACTTCGGCGACTTTGGAAGTCGGCGGTACGTTTAATCATTTCTGTTCAAGGCTCGGTATTGAAAATGCCGCTCAGCAGGTATTGCAAAGCCCTTTTAATTATGCCGAACAAGCCATGCTGTGCGTGCCGCGTTACTTGCCGGGCAGTAATCAGCAACATACCGTGGTGAAGCTGGCGGAAATGCTGCTGCCTGTGATCGAGGCGAATCAAGGCCGCTGTTTTGTGCTTTGTACCTCTTATTTTATGATGAAAGGCTTAGCGGAATATTTTCGCGAACACAGTGAATTATCGGTGTTGTTACAGGGTGAAATCTCAAAAGTCAAATTGCTGGAACAGTTTGTCGGCTCCAGCCATAGCGTATTGGTGGCAACTTCCAGCTTTTGGGAAGGGATTGACGTAAGAGGTGACGCGTTATCCTTGGTTATTATTGATAAATTACCCTTCACCGCCCCGGATGAACCCTTGCTTAAAGCTCGGATTGAAGATTGTTTGTTACAGGGTGGAAATCCGTTTAACGATATTCAGATCCCGGAAGCAGTTATTGCTCTGAAACAAGGGGTAGGGCGTCTTATTCGTGATGTGACCGACAGCGGAGCGGTAGTTATTTGTGACAGCCGTTTAGTGACACGCCCTTATGGTGAAACCTTTTTAAGAAGCCTGCCCGACGCAAAACGTACAAGAGATTTAAATAAAGTGGTAGAATTCCTCACATCAATAAAAAAATAACGAGAATAACATGAGTTTAACCTTATTAGCCCTAGATACTTCAACGGAAGCCTGTTCGGTGGCATTGCTGCATAACGGTGAAGTGACCCATACGGATGAACTGGCGCAACGCAGCCATACCAAACGCATTCTGCCCATGGTGGACGAAATTTTAAATCGGTCGGGCGTGCGGTTAAATCAGCTTGACGCTTTGGTGTTCGGCCGCGGGCCGGGCAGCTTTACCGGCGTGCGGGTGGGCATAGGCATTGCTCAGGGCTTGGCGTTGGGCGCGGATTTGCCGGTGATTCCCGTATCCGATCTTGCCGCTATGGCTCAGGCGGCTTATGAACGGTGCGGTGCTCGGCAGGTGCTGGCGGCGATTGACGCTCGTATGAACGAGGTTTATTTTGCCTGCTTTAAAGCGGAAAAAGTGCGGTGTCAAAATCACGAGTTTTGGCAATGGCACGAATTAATCGGCGAACAGGTTTGCCGGCCGGAGCATGTGCTGCAACAGCTGACGGCCGATCAAAGAGCGGGGGATTGGCTGTGTGTGGGCACAGGCTGGCGGGCATATCCCCAATTCAGCGAAAATACGTTCGGACGATTTTCCGATATTATACTCCCTTCCGCCCGCTATATGCTTTCTCTCGCCTTGCCTGATTGGTATGCCGGCAAGGTGAAAACCGCACTGGAAATCGAACCTGTTTATTTGCGTAACGAGGTGACCTGGAAAAAATTGCCCGGTCGAGACTAAATGCATCCATCCAAGGAGGACACGATGAAAAAACTGTTAATTCTGCCGTTGATTGCCATGCTGAGTGCTTGTGTTACGACACCAAAAGGGCTGGAAAAAAATGAATTCACGATTCAGAGTATGAAACAGATTGAAGCGGAGGATTACGCCTGCAAATGTAAGCAAATTCGCCTCGGCGGCAAGGTGATTGCGGCAACAGCTCTGAAAACACAAACCAGAGTTGAGGTCATGAGCCTGCCTGTGGCGAGTTATTCGGCGAAACCTCTAATGGAGGCTGATTCGGACGGTCGTTTTGTTGCCTATCTTAATGGTTTTGTCGATCCGGCGGATTTGAAAAACCAATATATTACCGTATCGGGCACGCTGAAAGGTAAGGAAAAAGGCAGCATTGATCAGGCTGAATACGATTATCCTGTGATTCAAGTCAAAGCTTATAAACGTTGGCACTTAGCGGAAGCCTACCGTTATGATGATTGGGATTACGGCTGGGGGCCATGGGGTGGTATGTGGGGACCATGGGGGTCTCGTTGGTATCACCGTCCCAGCGTCATATATTATTTATACTAAAACACACTTAAAATAAAAACGTAAGGAAATTTATGGAAAAACAATGGGTCAGAAATTATCCGGCGGATGCGCCAAGGGAAATTGATTCGTCAGAATATCAAAATCTGCTGGATATGTTTGATAAAGCAGTGCGTGAACATCCGGATCGCCCGGCTTATATTAATATGGGGCAGATACTGACGTTCCGTAAACTGGAAGAACGCAGCCGGGCTTTTGCCGCTTATTTACAAAATGAATTTAACTTGGTACGGAACGATCGCGTGGCGTTAATGATGCCCAATTTGCTGCAATATCCCATTGCTTTATTCGGCGTGCTGCGGGCGGGATTAATAGCGGTTAATGTTAATCCGCTCTATACACCGCGCGAGCTGGAACATCAGCTACAGGACTGTGGAGCGAAAGCCATTGTGATTGTTTCAAATTTTGCTTCGACGTTGGAAAAAATTGTGTTCAACACTGAGATCAAACACGTCATTCTGACACGCATGGGCGATCAGCTTTCCTTTGGTAAGCGTACACTGGTGAATTTTGTGGTGAAGTATGTAAAAAAACTGGTGCCGAAATATAAGCTGCCGCATGCCGTTACTTTTCGGGAAGTATTGAGCGTTGGCAAGCGACGCCAATATGTACGGCCCGAAATCTTCCGGGATGATATCGCCCTGTTGCAATACACCGGCGGCACTACCGGCATAGCCAAGGGCGCAATGTTATCACATGGCAATTTACTGACCAGTGTGTTTCAGGCCAAATGGGTTTCAGAGCCCTTTGTGGGCGATCGCCGTTATGAACGTAAAGCCGTACTGGCACTGCCGCTCTATCATATTTTTGCTCTTAGCGTGAACTGTTTGTTGTTTATTGAGCTGGGTATTACGGCCGTATTGATTACCAATCCTCGTGATATTGACGGATTTGTCAAAGAAATGAAAAAATATTCTTTTACCGCTATTACGGGGGTAAACACCTTATTTAATGCCTTACTGAATAATGCAAATTTTAAAGACGTGGATTTTTCCCAATTAAAACTGACCGTAGGCGGCGGTATGGCAACTCAACAAGCGGTAGCGACCCGTTGGGAGAATCTAACCGGTTGCCATATTATTGAAGGCTATGGCATGACAGAGTGTTCGCCATTGATTGCGGCTTCGACTATTCTGGTGGATAAACACGACGGTTCCATCGGCGTACCTGTACCGAATACGGATATAAAAATTATGAAGGATGATAACAGCGAGGCTCTGCTTGGAGAACCCGGTGAACTCTGGGTGAAGGGCGAACAAGTGATGAAGGGCTATTGGCAGCGTCCGGAGGCGACCGCCGAAGTCTTCCGTGACGGTTGGTTGGCGACGGGGGATATTGTCATCATGGATGAAAACTATATCTTGCGTATTGTAGATCGCAAAAAAGATATGATTTTAGTGTCGGGTTTCAATGTGTATCCGAATGAAATCGAAGATGTCGCTATGCTTAATTATAAAGTGGCGGAAGTGGTTGCGATTGGCGTTCCGCACGAAGTATCGGGAGAAACCATCAAAATTTTCGTAGTAAAACGTGATGAAAGCCTGACCCGCGAAGAACTGCGCGAACATTGCCGCCGATATCTCACCGGCTATAAAGTGCCGAAGGAAATAGAATTCCGTGACGAATTGCCTAAAACGAATGTAGGCAAGATCCTACGTCGTGTTTTACGTGATGAAGAATTAGCCAAACGAGTCCAAAATTAACATGACAGCTGTTTTTAAAGAGATCAAAAATTCACCTTCTTTCCAACTTATTACCTCTGATCAAGCTTTGTCGGAAGCCTGCCGGCAAGCAAGAACGAAAAGTACCGTGGCATTGGATACGGAATTTATCCGTATCCGTAGCTATTACCCCAAACTAGGATTGATCCAGCTGTATGACGGGGAAGAGGTCAGCTTGATTGACCCGATGTCGATCACGGATTTTACCCCCTTTGTAGAACTATTGGCGGACCAGCGGGTGATGAAAGTATTGCATGCCTGTTCCGAAGATTTAGAAGTATTTCAACACAGCTTTAATCAATTACCCAACCCGTTGTCAGACACACAGATTATGGCGGATTTTCTCGGTTTTGGTAATTCCACCGGCTTTGCCGCCTTAATTCGACACTATTTTGGCTTGCAGTTGGACAAAGGCCTTTCCCGCACCGATTGGCTTAAACGTCCGTTATCAGACAAACAACTGCAATATGCCGCCGCCGATGTATGGTACCTGCTGCCGTTGTATCAGCAAATGCAAACTGCCCTTGCACAAACCAGCTGGCAAAGTGCGGTGCTGTTTGACTGTGTTTTATTAGCCGAGAAACGTCTTGAAGTTAAAGCGGCAGACAAAGCCTATTTGAATATTCCGAATGCGTGGCGTTTGCAGCCGCGGGAGCTTATGCGATTGAAACTGCTTGCCGAATGGCGACAGGAAGAAGCGATAAAACGCGATCTTGCATTAAATTTTGTGGTGAAAGGCGAGAATTTATGGCTGGTGGCAAAAAATGCGCCGAAACATAATTCCGAGCTGCTCGCAATGGGCCTGAGCCCGCAGGAGGTGCGTATTCATGGAAAACGAATGCTGCATCTGGTGGAGCAGGCAAACAAAATCGACGAACAGGATTTCCCGCCGATGATTAGCCGCTTAGCTGATGATCCCCGTTACAAAAAAACCTTAAAGGCGTTACAGCAAAAACTCAAAGAAATCACTCCGTCCGATCTCAACAGCGACGTAATTTCCAGCAAACGCAGCTTAGAAAGCTTCATCAAATGGGTATGGCTCAAACAAAAAGACCCGACCCAATTACCCGATCTTATGCGGGATTGGCGGGAACCTTTTGGTAAAGCGCTATTGGATGTGATGTAACATCAAAGTGCGGTGTTGAAAAAACGAGTTTTCATCACCGCACTTGAATTTCTATTTCACGATATCGCCTTTAAGAGCGACACCACCGATAATATGTCCTGCATGACACTCGAAATTGGTTGGGCTGGCGTAAGTTTTTTTCTTGTAGTAGCTGACAATATTTCCCACTTTGGTTGCGCCTTCCGATTTTGCTCTTTCTTGTAGCTGTTTAACGGCAGAGAGAAAAGCCCAATTACAGCCTTTTTGATCTGACTTATTAGCAAAATTAGTTTTTTTATTCGTAACGGCATCAGCGATAATTACTTTACCCGGAGCAGGTTGTGCGAAATAGAGTTGAATATTGGGATCTACGATAGTTTTGGCCTCTGCTGAATTAAGTACAGATTCGATAGAATAATAGTGTGTCGTATTACGAGCAGAACAGGCTGCCAGAGTAATGGTGACCAATGATATGAACAGAGTTTTTTTCATATTTTTCCTTAAATTAGTTGATTAGATAAGCAAAATATAATGAGGCTTATTTAAAATAGCAATGAAATTAATCAAAATGATGTACATTAAATTTAAAAATGTGAGATAGCTCAAAGAATTCAATACGAATATATTGAAAGTGAATTGTTATTTTGTTAGGATTCAGGGCAAATCGGGAAATAATTAAATTATTAAAAAAAGTAGATAAATAGGTATGCCGCGGTTTCCTACCAAATTTTCTTTTACTATAACGCAATGGAATGCAGTATCATTCGCAATGACATCGTTTGATGACTGGTATTTATGGGCAAAAGGACAAGATATTAGTACTTTTGTCGCTGAACTTGACTTTTCTTTTTTGACTGCTATGCAGCGTCGTCGATTAAGTCCTTTCGCTCGTTTAGTTTTTGCGGCCGCGCATCCATTAAATGAGTTTCAGATTCCCATCGTATTTATGTCTCGAGACGGTGAATTTACACGTAGTTTTGATTTACTCAATACCCTTGCCGCTTCAGAAATGCTTTCACCAACCAGTTTTGGTTTGTCTGTCCATAATTCAGTGATTGGACAATGGTCTTTATTATATGGTAATAAACAAGAGATGACGGCTTTATCAAGTCGTGAAGATGGATTAGAAACGGCATTTTTAGAATCTTTTCTATTTCTGCAAGAGCATAAAAAAGTATTGGTGATTGTTGCGGAAGACCCCTTGCCTTTTCCTCAGCCGATTGCGATGGAGAACAAAGAACCGTTTGCTTATGCGGCAGCATTTTTAGTAGAGAAAGGCGATGATATACAGTTAAGTCTAGAGAAAAGTACTGTGAAAAATAACACTGTTTCAAATGTAGCAGGAAACTTAACTAATCTGAGAAATTTATTATTAGACAAAAAGGAATGGCAACATAATCTGAAATTTTCACAGCGTTGTTGGCAATGGAAGATCAAATAATGCAGAAAAAAAATCCTATCTATATAAAATTTAATCAATGCTGGAGAATTATTGCTAATGGCATTGGTTTCTTTGTATTCGGCTTTTTTGGTATATTTATGAAAATAATTCTATTACCGTTTACCTTAAGAACAAAACTAACAGTAGCACAGCAACTACAGGCAAGGACTATTATATCAACAGCTTGGAAATATTATCTTAGGTTCTTACATCTAATGGGTGTTTTTGGCTACGAATTTAAACACACAGAAAAATTGGGACGTGCGGGTCAATTAATTATTGCGAATCATCCGTCTTTGTTGGATGTGGTATTTATGATTGCTTATGCAAAAAATGCAAATTGTGTAGTAAAAAATAGTTTGCTGCAAAATATTTTTATGAGTAGTCCAATTCGTTCTTGTGGATTTATTGCTAATGACGGCACGCCGGATATGATAGAACATTGTGCCGAAGTATTAAGAAATGGAGAGTCATTGTTAATTTTTCCGGAAGGTACACGTACAGGAGAAGACGGTAAGATTCATTTTCACCGAGGAGCTTGTGCGATTGCTTTGCGTGGTGCAAATGTTATTACACCGGTGATTATTAAAATGAATCCGCGGGGATTTCAAAGAAATCAAGCATGGTATGCTGTTCCTGAATCTAAAATTCATTATGAATTTATTGTGGGTGAAGATATTAATCCGTTAGACTGGTTAACAGAAAAGCCGGCACCCATTGCAACTCGTCAATTAAATCAATTTTTACAAACCTACTTTGAGGAACAACTAAAATGATTGAAAATTTAGAACATGAATTGAAGCAATTAATTATTGATACATTGAATTTGGAAGATATGAGTGCCGATGATATTGAAACAGAGGTTGCTTTATTTGGTGAAGAGCTTGGTTTGGATTCGGTAGATGCTCTGGAATTAGGTTTAGCGATTCAGAAAAAATATCAATTTCAACTGGATACCCAACACCAAGATTTAAAAGAAAATTTTTATAGTATTGCTACATTGGCAAAATATATTACGGCACAACAAGCCTGATAAGGAAGTGAATTCATGATAACAGAGCAAGAAATCTATGTAATATTACGTGATGCGTTAGAGAATTTATTTGAAATTGAACCTGAACGTATTAAACCAGAAGCAAATTTATATACAGATTTAGAACTTGACAGTATTGATGCTATTGACTTGATAGATTATATCAAAAAACAAACAGGGTATAAATTAATGGCAGAGGATTTTCGTTCTGCACGAACTATTCAAGATGTTGTTAATGCAGTAGTAACTAAGTTTACTGTTGTTAGTTAATACAATAAAGATTACTGATTAAGTAAGATGAAAAGTCTTTGGAAACTTATAATTAACAGTTTATTTTTGATTTTTAGCTTGGCTTATCCGTTTGCAGTTTATTTTGGGCAAAGTTTTTTTAGTTTTCGTAACTTGATGTCGATGATGCTGTTGCTTTGGTTGCTAAGAGGTTGGGTACTTAAAAAAAGTAATCAGAAAATAATAAATTATGTAGTTTGTACATTCTTTATTATAGCGTTATTTGCTAATAATGAAAAAATGGCTTATTGGTATCCAGTAGTAATAAATGGGTTGTTCTTTTGTATATTCTGGATAAGTTTGTTTTCTAGACAAAATATTATTGAGAAAATAGCAAGAGTAAAACAGCCTGATTTACCGCCGAAAGGTGTTATTTATACAAGAAAAATAGTTAAACTATGGCTTGTTTTTTTTGTAGTTAATGCTTCAATAAGTATTTTGTTAATATATGTTGATTTAGATTTTTGGATTGTTTACACAGGTATTATTTCTTATTTGTTGATGGGAATATTGCTAGCCGGAGAATGGTTATACCGTAAATTCAAACTAGGATATAAATAATTAATAGTTTTATGAATATTTTCTCTCCCTTTGATTTAAACAAGTTTCGTTGTTTTTCACAACACCAAAAACTCATACAAAAAACACCGAACTTTGAAGCCGATACTTTGCGTTTGGCTTGTGCTTTGCCACCGAACTCAAAAATTATTTTGTGGTTTAAGCAAAGTCATTTTTTTATTCAGGCTCTTATTGCGGCATGGAAATCTAAATCTGAGGTTTTTATTTTATCAGATATATCGGATACGAATAAATTATGGGCGGAGCAACAAGATTTTTGTTTAACGGACGATCCTAGTCTTGAACTTGCAATTCCTTGTTATCTCATCTCTGATCTCGACTGGCAGAAGGTACGTTTTATAGTTGATATGCAACAAGGTATTTCATTAACCTCGGTTTTATGGTTAAAAACTTCCGGCTCGACGGGTGCTCCTAAAATAATTCGGAAAACCTTATGGCAATTTAAATCTGAAGCGGAAATGTTAAAAAAACATTTTAATATTTCCGAACGGTATTTAATTTTAAATAGTGTTAGCCAGCAACATCTTTACGGATTAACTTTCTGTATTATGTTACCTCTTTTTTCTTATGCGGCAATCAGCAGTAATCAACTGCTTTTTCCAGAATTGGTTGCTGAATATGCCAAAGCATCAGATCAACCTATTATTTGGATAGCCAGCCCAATGCTGTTAAGACATTTCACCGAATCTTATCCTTGGTCAGTTTTTAAGCAAAAGATACATTGTATTTTTTCTGCAGGGGGACCGTTGTCAGAAAAAACCTCTTTATTGTTCACGGATAATCAAATTGTAATCAATGAAATTTATGGCAGTACAGAAACGGGGGTTATTGCCACGAGACAAGGATTCGGAGATTGGGAAAAAGTTGAAACTGTAATATTTGAACGGCAACGAGATAAAATTTCGGTATGTTCACAGTGGTTACCCAAGCCAGAGATTCTAAGTGATCTGCTTGAATTTACAGATGAAAATCATTTTGTTCTTAGAGGCAGAATGGATCGCATATTAAAGTTAGCAGATAAGCGTATTTCATTGCATCAGATAGAACAGCACTTAGAAGATTCTCCTTTAGTAGATGAATGTCATTGTTTTAAACATCCGGAAAAAACACGTTTAATTTCGTTGATTTGCCTTACGGATGAAGGTATTAAAGTGTTGCGGGAATATGGACGTAAGGCACTGACCGACAGATTAGCCGGATGGACGAAAGAAGCATTGGGAGCAGTAGCTACCCCTCGTTTCTGGCGTTTTGTTGCCCGTATTCCACGTAATAGCCAAGGTAAGATTGTAAAATCGGAAGCTCTGAAGTTATTTGAAGATAAACCACGGCAACCTGAGTGGCAGGGAGATTTTACGGCTTTTGACTTAAACCAAAGTGAAACCCGTCATTTTACAGCGGTGATACCTGTTGATCTGTATTATTTTTCCGGGCATTTCCTGACCTTTCCGCTAGTGCCCGGTGTAGTGCAGTTGCAGTGGGCGGTGCAATTAGCTGTGCGGCTAGGTATAAGAAGTGCGGTGCTGAAAATTGAAAATTTGAAATATCAACAATTTACTCGTCCAAATGACAGAGTGAATCTGTCTCTAAGTTGGAATAGCCATAAACAAAAACTGAGCTTTGTGCTGACCAAGATTGAGCGAGAAGAAAACTTGGTTTGTGGTTCAGGGCGTATTGTATTTGGGGTTTGATAAATGAATATTGTTGTCGTTATTCCTTACTATAATCATCCGGCAACCATTGCAGACGTTGTACATCGTGTGCTTAATCAAGGATTGGATTGCTTAATTATTGATGACGGTTCTGATGAAGTTGCCAAATTAGCATTGGAACCGTTAAAGCAAATTGAACAGGTTAAGGTTTACCATCGAATTCAAAATGGCGGCAAAGGCGCTGCCGTTAAAACAGGTTTTCAGCAGGCATTAGCTTTAGGCTATAGCCATGTGTTGCAGGTGGATGCCGATGCTCAACATCAATTAGAGGATTGTAGCAAGTTTGTTGAATACGCCAAGCGATATCCTTTGGATTTGATCTGTGGACAGCCTATTTATGCTGAAGATGCCCCTAAAGCCCGTTTATACGGACGTAAAATTACCAATTTCTGGATTGCAATAAATACACTATCTTTATCTATCCCCGACGGAATGTGTGGTTTTCGTTTATATCCTTTGTCTGCCTTGCAAAAATTGAAATTAAATCAGGTTGGCGATTTTATGGATTTTGATGTGGAAATTTTAGTGCGGTTGTATTGGCAAAAGATTCGCTTTCATTGGATTGCGACTCCGATCAAATATCAACCGGAAGGTGTTTCTCACTTTCGTGGTTGGAAGGATAACCTGTTGATTAGCAAAATGCACGCTCGGTTGTTTTTTACCATGTTAGCGTATCAAATCAAGAGGTTTTTTGTATGATGCACTGGGCGAATAAACAAGAACGGGGTACGGCTTTTTCCTTAAGATTAACCGCGTGGCTGGTACAGCATATGCCCGTCCGGTTAATGTCGTTCATCACCTATGTGGTTGTGATTTACTTTTATTTGACTTCGCCGAGAGAACGCAAAGCTATTGCTGAATATCAAAGTTATTTAAGCGACTATTTGGGTTATTCTCCCTTCAATGGTCGTTCTGTATTTGCTCAGTTTTTAACTTTTGCGGAGGCGATTCAGGATCGTTTTGCTGTGTGGCAGGGAGGGCTGTCTCTTGAAAATGTGGAAATTTCCGATCCTGATCATTTATACGCGCAGATTAATCATCCGATAATCCGTTCAACAGGCAAGGAACGTGGACAGATTTTAGTATGTTCTCATTTGGGCAATGCGGAAATCAGCCGAGCTTTATCAAGCTACAGTAAAAATTTGGTGTTGAATGTCTTGGTACATAGTAAACATGCCGTTGCATTTAACGCTGCATTGAAGAAAGCCGGTGCGAATCAGATCAACCTTATTCAGGTAACGGAATTGAATATGGCTATTATGCTGCAACTGGAAGAAAAGGTTTCTCGTGGAGAATGGATCGCCATTGCAGGGGATCGCATACCTGTTCGGGGTGAAAAAACAACAGAGATTCAGTTTTTAAATCATACTGCCGATTTACCGCAAGGTCCGTGGTTAATGGCGGGGTTACTAAAAACACCGGTTAATTTGCTGTTTTGTTTAAAAATGAACGGCAAGTATTACCTGGAGCTAATGCGTTTAACCGATAAGGTGGATTGGCAGCATATGGAACGGGAACAATCAGTTAAAATATGGGCGCAAACTTTTGCAGATGAATTAGCCAAACGTTGCTCTCGGGTGCCATTACAATGGTTTAATTTTTATTCGTTTTGGAAGAAATGAAATGCGAAAAAAAGGCATATTTAGAGTAGAAACGGAAATCAAGGTGCCGTTTTTTGATGTGGATAGTTTACATATCGTATGGCACGGGCATTATGTGAAATATTTAGAAATTGCCCGTTGTGCTTTGCTTGAAGCATTGAATTACAATTATCTTGAAATGAGAAAACAAGGCTTTATGTGGCCGGTGGTGGGATTGGAAGTGAAATATATTAAGCCCGCTGTGTTTGGAACCGATATTGTAGTGAGAGCTGATTTAGTGGAGTGGGAGACCCGTTTAACGGTTAATTATCTGATTTATGATAAAACCAGCAAATCCCGGCTTACTCGAGCTTCCACAACTCAGGTCGCGGTGGATATGGTAACACGGGAAATGCAGTTTGTTACGCCGCAAAGTTGGCAGGACGCGGTAAAAAAGGTACTTGAACATGATTAAATTTGGCATATTGTTGCTCACGTTATTTATTTCTACAGCTCAAGCATTTGATCTGACAGATTTGGAAAATCAATTAAAACAAACGCAGAGTTCGCAAGGGCAATTTGAACAGCAAAAAAGACTAAGAGGTGTCGATAAACCGTTGGTCAGTTCCGGTGAATTTGCTCTTGTGCAGCAAAAGGGCTTGTTATGGAGACTTGAAAAACCCATTCAATATATTACTCGAATTTCATTTGGAACGGGAATTGACTATTGGGCTAATGGCCAATGGGTTAAAGCTGAAATGTCGCTTGGAGCAACTACACAGATTCGCTTGTTTCTTGATTTATTAGGTGGAAATACAAACGAATTGAAAAAGCAATTTAATATCCAATTAAATGGCAATGAGGAAAGCTGGCAGGCGATACTCATTCCTAATACGGTGTTGTTAAAGCAGATTTTTAATAAAATTGAAATTAATGGAACACAGACCGTAAATCAAATTTTATTGTTTGAGACGCAAGGAGACAGCACTTTGATTGAATTGAAAAATCAAAAACTGAATCAGCCGTTAGTAGGATTTGTTCAGAATGCGTTTTAATGTTGTGAGAACGCGTTTCTTGTTCATGGCGTGTTATCTCATGTTGATAGCTGTCATGTTGATTTATGTTGGACGGAACTTTTCGCAACGATCAGTTTTTGATAGCGATATGTTTTCTTTATTGCCTGTGACTTCGCAATCTTCGTTGCAACAAGGGGCGATAACACGGATTAATCAGCAATTAAATCAAAGTATTGTGGCATTGGTCGGCGCGGATAGTCTGCCTCAGGCTGCGCAATTGGTTCGCGAGTTTGAGCAAGCTTTAGCAGGGAGCGGGCAGTTTGAACGAATTGATTTTAACGTGAGCGAACAAATTAGTAAAACTCGTGAAAATAACACCGCACTTTTGCTTGCGACCGTACCGGCTGAGGTGCGGTTTGATCAGGCTTTTTTAGCCAAACGGTCAGAGGAAATAGCCAATCCCTTTCGTTTTTCGCTCATCCCCTTAAGCCAGGATTGGTTGGGGTTGCAAAATCAGTTGATAGCCCGTTTATCCCCTACGACAAAATTGCTGCTCGATCCGACATCGGGTATGTTGCATGTACGGGAAGATAATAAAGTATGGATTTTAGTGCGTGGATTGTTAAACCATCAACCGATACGGTTAGTTGATTTGCTGAAAGAACAGCAGCAGAAAATTAAACGACAGGGAGGGGAATTATTGTTATCAGGCGGAGCGATTTATGCCGAGCTGGGGCAGCTGCAAGGTGCCCGGGAAAGCACATGGATGTCTTTATTTAGTCTATTGGGCGTATTCTTTATTTTAGGCGGTGCCTTTAAAACCATTCGTTTGTTCTCCATTATTATTCCGTTGGGATTAGGTTTATTGACGGGCATATTAGCAACAGTCATTGTTTTTGGTCGGATTCATTTAATTACTCTTGTCGTGGGAACCAGTTTAATTGGCGTTGCTATTGATTTTCCGCTGCATTGGCTGACCCGGGCCTGGCCGGGAAAGTGGTATGGCATTTATTATATGAACCAGACATGGCGACCGTTTGCGATCAGCTTGGCTACTACGTTACTTGGCTATGTTATGTTATTTTTTACTCCGTTGCCTATTTTACAGCAGACAGCGGTGTTTTCCATAACCGCATTAAGTAGTGCTTTTGCTTGTACATATTACCTATTGCCGTATTTTTTTCGAGATTGGCACCCTAAAGTAAATTCGTTCATGCCCGCTATGCTGCAGCTGTTTAAAACGAAGTTAATGGGAGTTGTGCGTCGGGGTTCATGGCTTTGGCTTGTCTTATTGCTTGTTGGCGGTGTTCAGGTTCAATGGCAGGATGACATACGCGATTGGGCCGCCATACCTGAATCATGGTCGCAGCAAGCCCAACGAATTGCTCAATTAACAGGCATGAATCCGACAGGGCAGTTTTTTATAGTAACAGGTAAAAACGAAACTGAACTGTTAAATCGGATGGTAACTCTTTCTCATCAGCTTAATATGCTGAAAAATAAAGGAAAAGTGGGTGATTTTACTGCGATAAGTCAAATTGTTCGTTCGCGGCAAGAACAACAGAATTTAAAACGTGAACTTACTAATATTGTTCATATAGACCCTGAAAGTTTATTAGGGCAGGTTGGCGTACCCGAAGATTTATGGCAGCAGGAAGTTAATACTTTGCAGCAACTACCGTTATTGTCGGTGAAGGAGGTGTTAGATTCTCCTTTATTGGAGCGTTGGCGTCCGCTTTGGCTTGGTCATGTCTCGGAAGGAGTAGCGGCGATGGTGACGTTAAACGATTTAAAAGATGTGGCGGCTTTACAGAAAATTCGATTGGTCGGTGTGGAGTTTATTGATTATCGGGCCGAGTTAAATCGGATTTTTGATGAAAGCCGTTGGCTATCCGCCCTGTTGAAGCTATGTTCCTTGCTACTGGCATTTGTGTTGCTTTGGAAGCTATTTGGTTTAAAGGTGAGCGGAAAAATTATTTTCGTACCGTTATGTAGCATGTTGCTCACCGTAGCAACGCTGGGAATATTGGGAATTCCGCTTGGATTATTCAGTTTATTTGGGTTGTTGCTGGCTTCGGCGATAGGCATTGATTATGCTATTTATGCTCAGCTGGCACAGACTTCGTTTAATAAGGGTGAACCGGAACAAAAGTATTCACATTTGCATGGTGTGATGCTGGCGGCTGCTACGACATTGATGAGCTTTATGTTACTCGCATTTAGCCATACGCCGGCGGTGTCGCATTTCGGTATGACTATTTCGATTGGTGTCGTGTTTAATTTATTGTTGGCGTTGCAAATGGAAAGTAAACAGAATGGGGAAAGTTAAATATATTTGGATAATGTTGTGCCTGTTGTTTGTAGGCTGTAGTACGACGCCGTTACCGAATCAGTTATTGCCTTTACGGCAAGTGCAGCAATTTAAACTACAGGACTCCCAAGGGGAACCGTCAATTTTAATTGTGCAACCTGTCAGTCAAAGCGAACAACGTTGGATTTGGTCTAACGTATTTGGCGTTCCTTTGGCGAGACAGACATTGAATTTGCAGCGAGGTTGGCGAAATGATGGTTTTCTGCCGCCTAATTCAACCGCTTCAACTTTATTTTCTGCCGTCTTATACTGGCAAACGCCAGTTCAAATGCGTTCAAGCATATATCGGGGTGCCGTTTTGCCTTGGCAAATTATAGAAAAGCAGGATCAAGCTACTATTGTATTATCTGATCAATGGTGGACAATAATAAAATTATCAGAGGAAACACCATGATTTATTTACAGCAGCCGACTGTCGTGAGTTGCTTGGGAGCTAACCTAAAAGAGAATATTGATTTTCTTCTATCCGATTTTTCCTCACCCTTGAAAGCCAGTCACCATTGGATTACAAATAAGGAAATTTTGATCGGTGAAGTTAGTCGTCTGGTTCCTTTGCCGGAGAATACGGCAAAAATTTATCGTACTCGAAATAATCAGTTATTATGGACTGCTGTGGTGCAGCAGGATGCGGAAATTCAAGCAATAATCGAACGGTTTGGAACGGAACGTGTTGCGGTTGTTATCGGCACTACCAATACCGGAGTGGATGATAATTTTGCGGCTTTTACCACCCATCATCAAACACAAAGCTGGGATAGTTCTACCTATTGTCATGAATTCCAGCTACTATCCTCTCCAGCAGATTTTCTTGCCGCCCATTATGGATTATCCGGACCTGCTTACAGTATTTCGACAGCTTGTACTTCAGGTGCTCGTGCGATCATTAGTGCCGCGAGATTATTGCAGACTAATTTATGTGATGCTGTGATCTGTGGTGGCGTTGATGCATTAGCTCATTTAGCCATTAACGGTTTTTATTCATTAGAAGCCTTGTCCCAAGGACAGGCTAAGCCTTTTGCGTCAAATAGAGACGGCATCAATATGGGCGAGGCTGCAGCAATATTTATTGCGACGAGAGAGAATATCGGTTTACCTTTGTTAGGCTACGGAGCTAGTTCAGACGCTTATCATATGTCTGCACCTAAACCTGATGGTGAAGGGGCGGTCACGGCGATTCAGAAAGCAATGGACATGGCTCAGCTAGGTTCGGAAGCGATTGGTTGGGTTAATTTGCACGGTACAGGCACGACACATAATGATGCTATGGAGGCTCGGGCGTTTTCTCATTGTTTTTCTCATGATATACCGATGACGAGTACAAAAGCCGTAACAGGTCATACATTGGGGGCGGCGGGAGCGCTAGAAGCAGCTTTAGTTTGGGGAATTGTTAGTCGGACATTGAATCCTTCAGGTAAATTACCTAAACAACAATGCCGTGATGAAAAAGATACTAATATACCAAACATTAAATTGACTGATGAACGCAGCTACTGGCTATCGGAACGGCGTATTGGGTTAAGTTCGTCTTTTGCTTTTGGCGGAAATAATGCGATTTTGATTATCGGAGAACCTTCTTATGCGGTTACCTATTAAGAATATCGCCCCACTTGTACCTCATTCGGGAGATATGGTGCTAATTGATGAAATTTTATCCTATGATGATGAGGGACTAGTAGCGATTGCCAGATTAACCCAAGATCATGTATTTGCGGAAAATGGGAGCGTTCCAAACTATATTGCAATTGAAATTATGGCTCAAGCCGTAGCAGCATGGTCAGGCTGTCATTGTGTTGATAGAGGAAAACCTATTACGTTGGGTTTTTTGTTAGGGAGCCGTCAATATGAACTTTTTTGTGATGTGCTGCCGATAAACAGCGTATTGAAAATTACGATCAAATCCTCGCTGCAAGATAGCAGCGGATTTGGTGTATTTCAGGCAGAAATGCATTGGTTAAGCGGTGAAAAGCCGCTCCTATATCCGGCTAACGGATTATTAGCAAAAGCGGGATTGAGTGTTTTTAGTCCCAAAGATGAAAACTATGTCCACAAATTATAAGAGGGAAATTATGAAAAAATTATTGTTAATCGGTGTGTCTTCTATGGTATTGGTTGCTTGCAGCGTAACGAATGTTAAGCCGGTAGAAGCGGGCAAAACAATTAGTCATATTTGCATTAAGGATAGTCTTAATCCGCAGGTAGCGAATTTTTCAACTTATTTAAGCAACAGCTTGAAGAAGAAAAATATTAGTTCAGAAATTGCAAAAGATCGCTATTCTGACGGTTGCCAATATGTGTTGGCATATTCGCTGCGCGGCGATAATACCGGTTATGTATTACGTGCAAAATTACGTTTAAGTCAAATTAATGCGGATCATAGACGGGTTAATCTCGGTGAAGTGTCTTACAAGCAACGTGGTGAAGAAAAGGATAAATTGGCTGTCAGCGGCGTGCAGGGACAGACTGATTTAATGATTAATGAGCTGTTTAAAAATTATTAAGAGTTATCAATGAATAAGAAATCCGTATTGATTACAGGCTCCAGTCGCGGTATTGGTAAAGCTATTGCCTTACAGTTAGCAGAACAAGGTTATGATATTGTATTGCATTGTCACCAACGCAAATCGGATGCTGAAAACGTGCAGTCTGAAATTGAACGCCTAGGCGGTACATCTCGCATTTTGCAGTTTAATATCTCGGATCGGATTGCTTGTCAAACCTTGTTAGAGGCGGATGTAGAGCAATTTGGTGCCTATTATGGCGTAGTCTTAAATGCCGGATTAACCCGAGATGGAGCTTTCCCTGCGTTAACGGATATTGATTGGGATCAGGTATTACATACGAATCTGGATGGGTTCTATAATGTACTGCATCCTGTAATAATGCCGATGATTCGTCGTCGGACGGAGGGGCGTATTGTGTGTATTACCTCAGTTTCAGGCTTAATCGGTAATCGTGGACAGGTCAATTATAGTGCCTCAAAGGCCGGTATTATCGGAGCTGCCAAAGCGTTGGCTTTGGAGCTTGCAAAACGAAAAATTACCGTGAATTGCGTTGCCCCGGGATTAATTGATACGGATATGTTAGATGAAAATGTTCCCATTGATGAAATTCTGAAACTTATTCCGATGCAGAAAATGGGAAAACCTGAAGATATAGCTGCCGCAGTTGCTTTTTTGTTATCCGAACAGGCAGGCTATATTACTCGTCAAGTATTAGCCGTGAACGGTGGATTATGTTAAAACGTGTTGTGATTACAGGCATTGGTGGAATTACCGCATTAGGAAAGAATTGGTCCGTTATTCGGCAATGTTTTGAGCGAGGCGAAAACGCAGTAATCAGAATGGCGGAATGGGATAAATTTACTGAATTGAACACCCGCTTAGCCGCTCCCATTCTGCATTATCAGCCTCCGAGTCATTGGACGAGAAAACAGTTACGCAGCTTAGGCCGGGTTTCCCAGTATTGTGTAGAGGCCGCCGAAATAGCACTTTCCGATGCCGGATTATTAAATGATAAAACTATCAAAGATGGTCGAATGGGAGTAGCAAGCGGCTCCAGTACAGGCAGTACCAAAGATGTATGTGATTTGGCTCAATTAATTTCGCAGGGCGATTCAGAAGGCTTCAGTGCCAATACATATGTACGTATGATGCCTCATACAACAGCTGCCAATGTGGCTATCTTTTTTAATCTGAAAGGGCGGGTCATTCCGACCTCTAGTGCCTGTACCTCTGGCAGCCAAGCTATAGGCTATGCCTACGAGGCGATAAAATTCGGTCGAATTCACATGATGTTGGCTGGGGGAGGTGAAGAACTTTGTCCAAGTGAATCTCATGTGTTTGATGCTTTGTATGCTACCAGCTTAAAAAATGATACACCCAAACTTACTCCGATTCCTTATGATAGCAGACGTGATGGTTTAGTTATTGGTGAAGGAGCGGGAATGCTTGTATTAGAAGAATATGAACATGCTAAGGCTCGGAGAGCTAAGATTTATGCGGAAATTGTGGGATTTGGTTCCAATTGCGACGGCACTCATATTACGCGTCCGGAAGCGGAAACCATGTATCAGGCAATGAAATTGGCATTAGCAGATGCCAATCTTAAGCCGGACGCTATTGGTTATGTTAATGGACATGGCACAGCAACGGAGCAAGGCGATATCGCAGAAACTCAAGCTACATCACGTTTATTTGGCGAACATATGCCGATCAGTTCGCAAAAGAGTTATTTAGGTCATACTCTTGGAGCTTGCGGCGTATTGGAGTCGTGGTTTTCCATTATGATGATGAATGAAGACTGGTTTGCTCCCACAGCAAATCTGGTTGATGTTGATCCTAGATGTGGAAAATTGGACTACATTAAAGGGCAAGGTCGTCATATTCACACAGATTATGTGATGAATAATAATTTTGCCTTTGGCGGAATAAATACCTCCTTGATTTTTAAACGTTTTTCAGAATAGATTGAACAGTAGCTTAAACTGCGGTGCTGAAAAATAGAGTTATTGAAAATGATAAAACTCTATTTTTCAGCACCGCACTTTTTAGCGGGAGATCTTCAAGATATAAAAAATGGCTAATGAGATTTCATTATTAGTCGTTTCATTTAAAAATTTTATAGCCGTAACATATTATGTTTTTTAAATTGATCCATGAGGCTCGCCAGTGTCGTGCCGTCCGGTAGCACTAATTCGGGGGCTATTTCAAATAGCGGTATGATTACAAATTCTCGTCGCTGCATATCATAATGAGGGATTGTTAATCGTTCGGATTGCATGATGATATCCGCATAGAGCAGAATATCCAGGTCTAAAGTGCGTTCGCCCCAGTGGCGCAGGCGCACGCGGCCTTGTCGGTTTTCAATATGTTGAAGTGCGTTCAGCAGATCAAGAGGCGGTAATGTCGTTTCAATACAAACCACGGCATTCACGTAATCAGGTTGATCCTGCGGGCCCATGGGTTTGCTTTGATAAAATGAACTCACCGCAATTAATTTGCTTTGCGGCAAATGAGCAAGTGCGGTGACCGCCTGATTTAACTGCGTGACCGGATGAGCAAGATTACTGCCCAGAGCGATATAAACCTTATTCATTAGCTGCCGCTTTCGTTTTGTTACTGTGATTGTGGCGTGACCGATAGCGTTTCTTCGGTTGGGGATTTTTTCTCATTTGCTCCTTCACCAGCAATTCACGCTGACCTTCGGTACTCAGTTGATATTCATGCCACCATTTTGCCAATTCAATCGTTTCGCCGCCTTCAATTTCAGCCCGCATGGCAAGTAAATCGAAAGCCGCACGGAATTTGCTGTGGCTCAGTGTTTTTTCCGGCTGTTTCCCGCTGCGTTTGAGTAATTGCAACTGTAAGAACCAAATATCGCGAATTACACTGGTATGGCGCCGTGGTGCGGCCAGTGAACGGCAGAAGATATCCATAATTTCATTGCCTGCCAATGCGTAGGCATCATGGTTATTCAAGCCGCCCTCATTTTTGAGTGTTTCCACTTTTTCCCGTAGCGGATACCAAAAAAACGCGGCAAATAAAAAGGCGGGATTGATGCGTAAATTATCCGCCACACGTTCGTCGGTGGAGGTGAGCGCGGTGATAATCATCCGCTCGGCAAAGCTGTCGCTGCGTTCGGTGAAGTAAGGGGAAAGAGCGGGGAAGAGCTGCTCAAATAAATGATATTCACGCAGTAATTGATAGGTTTTTACCCCTTGTCCGGATTGCAATAATTTCAGGCTTTCGTCAAACAGACGGGCGGGCGGAATGTTTTTCAGCAAAGGAGCCAGCCGGCGAATCGGTTCGCCGCTTGCTTTATCCAGAAACATATCCAGTTTCGCCATAAAGCGGATAGAGCGCAACATTCTCACCGGATCTTCATGATAACGGATAATCGGATCGCCGATAAGACGCAGCTTGCCCGCTTTGAGATCTTTGATACCCTGATAATAATCGTAAATCAGATTATCCTTCGGGCTGTAATAAAGGGCGTTGACGGTAAAATCGCGGCGTGCGGCATCCTGTTCCAGCGTACCGTAAACGTTATCACGCAACAGCATGCCGTCATCGTTTTGTTTGGCGTAATTTTCATTCTGGCTGTCCGTATGACCGGCTCGGAAAGTGGCAACTTCGATAATATCCCGTCCGAACATTACATGAGCCAAACGGAAACGACGGCCCACCAAACGGCATTGACGCTGAAAAATTGCCTGCACCTGGTCGGGACGGGCATTGGTCGCCACGTCAAAATCCTTTGGTTTTTTATCCAGCAGCAGGTCTCGCAGGCAGCCGCCGACCACGTAGGCTTCATAGCCGTGTCGGTTGAGTTTTTCCACTACAGTCAACGCGTTTCTGCTGATCATCCGCGGATTAATACCGAGACCGGTCGCTTTTAAAGCGTATTTATTCGTATGACGGTGGGATTGTTCCGTTTTTCTTCGTCTGCGAGAAACGGCCTGATCAAGCTGTGGGACTGGTCGAGCTGCTTTTGGGAATTGGGCTACCTGCGGTTTATTTTTTTTGCTAAACAGGTTTTTTATATAAGTTAAAATAATTTGCCTCGTTTATTTGTGAAAGTAGGTTGAAAAATATAAACTGATAAAATTTTCATTGTGCCAAAAGCACTAATCCCCCTTAAAGAAGGGGGATAAAAAAGAAAAGTAATAGGGTTAGAAGCCCATTTGTTTCTCGCGCACTTCTGCCAAGGTTTTGCAGTCAATGCACAGATCCGCCGTCGGACGGGCTTCCAAGCGGCGTATGCCGATTTCTACACCGCAGGAAGCACAATAACCGAAATCGTCGGTATCTAATTTTTTTAACGTAGTTTCAATTTTTTTCATTAATTTGCGTTCACGATCGCGGGCCCGCAGTTCTAAACTGAATTCTTCTTCTTGTGTGGCACGGTCTGCGGGATCCGGGAAATTCGCCGCCTCGTCCTGCATGTGATTTACAGTCCGGGTGGTTTCTTCAATGATCTGATTGCGCCACGCTTCTAAGATTTTTCTGAAGTGAAGAATTTGATTCGGATTCATGTACTCTTCCCCCACTTTTTCTTTATATGGCTCAACACCGGCTAAAGCCAATAGGCTTAACGACGCTTTGTTTGTGTTTTCAGTCATTTTAATTCTCCTAAATATAAAGCATCCAGTCTAATTCCAACTACAACAAAGATAATCTTCTGGGTTTTCATTAAATTCACAAGGATTTTGAAAGGCGATATAAATAGCAGAAGTTCATCAAATAAGCAAATAAATTTATACGGACTGTTTAAATTTTATTCTAAATCGGACCAGTAAAATTTATTTTTGTGATCTACATTCCAAATTCAACCCCTACCGTTTTGTCTATAACAACATTTTTTGCATAGTGAGCTTTTTATGAACACAGGGTGAATGCGCATGATAAATATTGATAAACTTGCCATATTTATTTTATTTATCAGTGGGTTATTACTTTATTTGCCGGAAGGTTTTCTGTTTTCTTTTAATTTGCCTTTGATCTGTTTATTGATAGGATTGATTGGCTTAACTGCTTGTTATTGGTGGAAAAAGAAGGCATTAAATAGGGTATTGAACCATAGCATCTGTATGCTGTTATGTGCAATTTGGCTGCATCAGCCGGCACATCATTTGCTAGCGCTGGCAAGAATTCCGGGGGCCGTACCGAGTGAGATTCATATGGAGTTTGTGGTTGAGGAAATATTGCATCAGCAGGATTACCAAACCGCGATTATCCGGGCGAGATTGCGGCCTGAACTTGCCGAACAGCGGATTTTTCTTAATTGGCATTTGCCGGAACCGCTGCAGGCAGGACAAAAATGGCGGGCCGTATTAAAAATCAAACCGCTTTCCTCACGCTTGAATAAAGGTGGGTTTGATAAACAGCAATGGTATTTTTCCAAAGGGATTACCGCCTGGGCAAGCGTAACCGGATCGAACGGTCAAAGTGCGGTGCTGATTGAGCGAGTTTTGTCATTTCGTCAACAAAAATTGCAGGCGGCCTTAGTGCAGACTCAGGGGTTGAGCCTGCAAGGTTTGTTAATCGCCTTGGGGTTCGGCGAGCGGGCGTGGCTGACTTCCGCCATCTGGCAAACCTATCAGCGTACCAACACCGCTCATCTTATCGCCATTTCAGGTCTGCATATCGGTTTAGCCATGGCGATGGGTATGCTGTTCGGACGTGGCGTGCAATTACTGTTACCTGCTCGCCGGATTTCGCCTGTATTGCCGTTACTGTGCGGCATGGGGCTGGCGTTTGTGTACAGTTATCTGGCGGGCTTTTCTATTCCGACCTCGCGTGCGCTGCTGGCTCTTGTCCTGCTGTGTGGATTGCGACTGTGGCGGGGGTACTGTACGGTATGGCAACTGTTTATTAGAGTGGTGGCTATATTGTTACTGCTTGATCCCGTCATGGTGCTGTCTAATAGTTTCTGGCTATCGGTTGGGGCCGTGTTTAGCCTTATTTTATGGTATCAGTTTTTTCCTTTACAGCTGATTGAATGGAAAGGGAAGTCGCTTGATGCCGTGTTGCCGAAACCGGTGTTCTGGATATTGAACTTGCTGCATTTACAACTCGGTTTATTTGTGTTGTTTATGCCCGTGCAATGGCTGTTTTTTCATGGTTTTTCCGCTTATGGCCTGGTGACGAATCTGTTGGTTGTGCCTTTATTCAGTTTTTTGATTGTGCCGTTGATTTTGTTCGCACTGTTCAGCAACGGCGCATTTTCCAGCTGGCAAATGGCAAATTTTTTAGCGGAAATGGTGACTCACGGCTTGGCATTAATAGAGGATCATTGGATCACGATGAGCGTAGAAATGTCATTTTTCGGCACCGCGCTTTTTATCGCCGCATTCCTTTTTTTAATGCGGTTGGTTTATCGCAAAAGGGAGAAGGCCGCGGTTCAGCCTTTATACGTAAAACCGCCTAACATCGCTTTTAAAACGGAGCGGCGGTTATCGCCGACTTTGCAGCGCAGCGTGATGTTTTCCGGAGTATCGGTGATTTTATATTGTTTGACTCACATTTTTTATACTTACTGGAACACCCCTCTATGGAAATTGGAAACCCTGGATGTCGGGCAGGGGCTCGCTACCTTGGTGGTCAAAAACAAACATGCCGTGTTGTATGATACTGGAGCGGGGTGGCGCAACGGCAGTATGGCACAGCTGGAAATTCTGCCTTATTTGCAACGCGAGGGAATCGTGCCTGATTGGCTCGTTGTGAGTCATGATGATAATGATCATGCGGGTGGCGCGGCGGATGTGCTGAAAGCTTATCCTCAGATTCGATTTATCAGCAGTTCCACTAAAGAGTATGCTGAACAAAACTCGCAAAATCAGCACCGCACTTGGTGTAAGGCAGGGGCCGTCTGGTATTGGCAAGGCGTGAAGTTCAGCGTGCTGTCGCCCGATAAGATTGTGGATCGGGCGAAGAATACGGATTCCTGTATTTTATTATTAGATGACGGCACGTATCGGATATTGCTGACGGGAGATGCTGATGTGGCGGCGGAACAGCGTATATTAACTAAACTGAATAAAATCGATGTACTGCAGGTAGGGCATCACGGCAGTCGTACCTCGACCGGCGAAGCATTGCTGCAAGTCACTCGGCCGGATATTGCCCTGATCTCGTCCGGGCGTCGCAATCGCTGGCGGTTTCCTCATCAAGAAGTGGTGGAGCGGCTGAACCGGCGGCAAAGTGCGGTGCTGAATACGGCAGTTTCGGGGCAGATTTCCGTTTGGTTTTATCCTCGCCGTATCGAAATAAAAGCGCAACGGAATCAATTTAATCCGTGGTATCAGACACAGATTGATTAGCCCGGCGGCAAAGGTTGGCGAACGGGCAAAATCCATGTACAATGCCCCAATTATTTTGCCTGAGATAGATTGTAGATTTTATGAATCAGAAAATTGCCGGAAAGGATCTTTCCACCGTTCAAACCTTCAAACGATTATGGCCGATGATTTCCCCGTATAAATCGGGTTTGGTTGCCGCTGCGATTGCTTTAGTGCTGAATGCATTAACCGATTCAGGCTTGATTTATTTATTAAAACCCTTATTGGATGACGGCTTCGGCAAGGCGGATCATAATTTCCTGAAACTGATGTCCCTGTTGGTGGTGATTTTTATTGTCTTCCGCGGCTTGAGTAATTTTGCCGCCAGCTATTGTCTGTCTTGGGTATCGGGCAAAGTGGTGATGAGCATGCGTCGCCGTCTGTTCAAACATCTGATGTTCATGCCGGTGAGTTTTTTCGATCAGAACACGACGGGCAGCCTGTTATCCCGTGTGACCTATGATAGCGAAATGGTCGCCAATTCTTCTTCCAGCGCCTTGGTTACTATCGTGCGTGAAGGTGTTTATCTGATTTCCTTGTTCTGGGTGATGATTTTCACCAGCTGGCAGCTTTCAATTATTTTGTTTGTGCTAGCGCCGGTTATCGGCGGGTTGGTTGGCGTAGTGTCAAAGAAATTCCGTGAACTAAGCCGCAATATTCAGAACTCCATGGGCGATTTGGCTACCACCACGGAGCAAATGCTGAAAGGACACAAAGAAGTATTATCTTTCGGCGGGCAGCATGTTGAAGAGGAGCACTTTAACGAAGTGAGTAATTCGATGCGCCGCAAGGGCATGAAAATTGTAGTGGCGGACGGTATCGCCGATGGCGTAGTGCAGGTGATCGCTTCCTTTGCGTTGTCCGCCGTGTTGTTCCTTTCCACCTTTCCCGAAGTGATCAGTTCGGCGTTGACGGCGGGGTCGTTTACAGTGGTGTTTTCTTCTATGATGGCGATGATGCGTCCGCTGAAATCCTTAACCAATGTTAATTCCCAGTTCCAGCGCGGTATGGCGGCGTGTCAGACTTTATTTGAAATCCTTGATTTGGAAACGGAAAAAGATAAAGGCACCTATCAGGTTGAACGGGCGAAGGGCGAAGTGTATTTCAACAATGTGACGTTCACTTATAACGGCAAGGATGAACCCGCCTTGCGTCATGTCAATCTGCGTATCCCGCAGGGAAAAACCGTGGCGTTGGTCGGGCGTTCGGGGTCGGGAAAATCCACCCTCGCCAGTTTATTAACCCGTTTCTATGATGTGGAGCAGGGCGAAATTACCTTGGACGGCATAAACATTCAGGATTACCGCCTGGCGAATCTGCGTGAACAATGCGCTATCGTGTCTCAGCAGGTGCATTTATTTAACGATACCATTGCCAACAATATCGCTTATGCCGCGAAGGATAAATATTCCCGTGCGGAAATTGAAGCGGCGGCGAAAGCTGCCCATGTGCTGGAATTTACCGATAAATTGGAACACGGCTTGGATACCGTTATCGGTGAGAACGGGGCCAGCTTATCGGGCGGTCAGCGCCAGCGTCTTGCCATTGCCCGCGCGTTACTGCGTAATTCGCCCGTCTTGATTTTAGATGAAGCGACCTCCGCTCTTGATACCGAATCGGAACGGGCTATCCAGCTCGCTTTGGAAGAATTGCAAAAAGACCGCACGGTCATCGTGATCGCTCACCGTTTATCTACCATTGAAAATGCCGATGAAATTGTGGTGATCGATCATGGAGAAATTAAAGAACGCGGCAGTCATGCCGAGTTATTGGCATTGAACGGCGCTTATAAACAGCTTCATTCAATGCAGTTTAGTCATTAGGTTTAAGCCGCGATGAAATTTTGGTATTCAAAGGCAAAAACAGCTTATTTATTATTGCCGTTTTCACTTTTATTCCGGCTGATCAGTTCGGTGCGTCGTGGTCTGTTTAAATTAGGGCTTCTGAAATCCTATCGCGCGCCGGTGCCCGTGATTATCGTGGGTAATCTGTCTGTCGGCGGCAATGGCAAAACCCCGGTGGTGATTTGGCTGGTGCAGGCATTACGGCAGAAAGGCTTGCGGGTCGGCGTGATTTCCCGTGGTTACGGCAGCCAATCAAAGGTTTATCCCTTATTGGTAAAGGCGGACACCGATCCCGTTGAAGGCGGGGATGAACCCGTGTTAATCGCCAAACGAACGGGGGCGCCGGTCTGTATCTCGCCTGAGCGGCGGCAGGCGATTGAATTATTACTGGCTCAATCTCCGTGTGATATTATCGTGAGCGATGATGGCTTGCAGCATTATCGGTTACAGCGTGATTTTGAAATCGTGGTGATGGATGCCGTACGCGGATTCGGAAACGGTTTGTTACTGCCGGCAGGTCCGTTGCGTGAATTGCCGGACCGTCTGAAAACGGTTGATCTGGTGATTGCCAACGGACAAGCCAATCGGTACGCACAGGCGGTGATGACTTTGGTGCCACGTTACGCGGTGAATTTAGTGACGTGCGAAAAGCGGCCGTTAACTGAGTTTGAACAAGTGGTAGCCGTTGCCGGAATAGGTAATCCGCAGCGATTCTTTCAAATGTTACAGGGCTTAAATATCCGGTTGATTGAAACCCACGCCTTTCGCGATCACCAGAAGTTTACCCCGGAATTGTTTGAAAAACTGCCGAAAACAGCACCGCACTTTATGACGGAGAAAGACGCCGTAAAATGCATGGCATTTGCTCTGCCTAATTGGTGGTATGTGCCCGTGGAGGCTCATATCGAAGGTGAGCCTGCTTTTGAGTTACTGAATAGAATTGAGCGGCGGGTGAAACATGGATAATCGTTTATTGGAAATTGTCGCCTGTCCCCTATGTCAGGGGCGGCTGCTGTACGATAAGGCTAATCAACAAATGATTTGTCGCTACGATCGGGTGGCCTATCCCGTGCAGGACGGTATCCCTCAGCTGCTGATTGAGTCGGCCGTGCCGCTAACGGCTTCTTCGGAACAGGAACATAAAGAAACAAAAGAAATATAAGAGGAAATACGATGACAAAATTTACCGTGATTATCCCGGCACGTTATGCCTCAACCCGTTTACCGGGCAAACCGCTTGCCGATATTGTCGGCAAGCCGATGATTGTTCACGTGCTGGAAAAAGCCAAACTGTCTGGAGCTGGCCGCGTAGTGGTCGCCACCGATAATGAAGCCGTTAAGGCGGCGGTTGAACAGTTCGGCGGGGAAGTCTGCATGACTTCGGCCCGGCATAATTCGGGGACGGAGCGTTTGGCCGAAGTGGTGGATAAATTAGCTATCGCCGATGATGAAATTATCGTCAATATTCAGGGGGATGAACCTTTAATCCCGCCAAGTATCGTTGCGCAGGTTGCGGAGAATTTATGCAAATTCAATGTCAATATGGCGAGCCTGGCGGTCAGAATTCATGATGTGGAAGAGCTTTTCAATCCGAACGCCGTCAAGGTACTGACCGATAAAGAGGGTTATGTGCTTTATTTTTCTCGTGCGCCGATTCCATGGGATCGGGAGCAATTTGCTTCCCTGCCACGGCAGCCTGAAACGGGGCAAATTGCTGTCGGCGATCATTATTTACGCCATATCGGTATTTATGCCTATCGCGCAGGATTTATCAAACAATATGTACAATGGCAGCCGAGCGAATTGGAACGGATTGAGAGTCTGGAACAGCTTCGCGTACTTTGGTATGGCGAAAAGATTCATGTCGAATTAGCGAAAGAAGTGCCCGCGGTCGGAGTGGATACGCCTGAAGATCTTGAAAAGGTGAGAGCCATTTTATCCCGCTGATTTAACTTTAAATAATTTACTTGGTTGATCAGATTTATCGTTAGGCACGACATGGTTCGTGCTTTTTTCATGATAAAATCTAGCTCTCTTTTTACTCGATGTGGTTTATTATGTTTGATGCAAAAAAATTTTTAGCGAATGTCACCCATGATCCCGGTGTTTATCGTATGTTTGACGATAAAAACACCGTGATTTATGTGGGAAAGGCGAAGGATCTGAAAAAACGCTTATCCAGTTATTTCCGCAGTAATTTAAGCAGCAAAAAAACGGAAGCATTAGTGGCTTCGATCGATCATATCGAAACCACCATCACCTCTTCGGAAACCGAGGCGTTGCTGCTCGAACATAATTATATTAAAACCTATCAGCCCCGTTATAACGTGTTGTTGCGGGATGATAAATCGTATCCTTATATTCTGCTGACTAAAGAACGTCATCCGCGTATTACCGGTTACCGCGGCAGCAAAAAAGTTCCCGGCGAGTATTTCGGTCCTTATCCTCATGCCGGTGCGGTGCGGGAAACCCTGTATATTTTGCAGAAGCTGTTTCCTATCCGTCAGTGTGAAAATTCGGTGTACGCCAACCGCTCCCGCCCTTGTCTGCAATATCAGATCGGCCGCTGTCTCGCCCCTTGCGTGGCGGGTTACGTGAGCGATGAGGAATACCGACAACAGGTAGAATTTGCCCGTCTGTTTTTGCAAGGTAAGGATCAACAGGTGCTGGATCATCTGATTGCCAAAATGGAAAAGGCGAGTCAGACTCTCAATTTTGAGCAAGCGGCGCGTTATCGTGATCAGATCCATGCGGTGCGTTCGGTAATTGAAAAACAGTTTGTCGCCAATGAACGCGTGGATGACATGGATATTATTTCCATCGCTTACAAATTGGGCGTGGCTTGCGTGCATGTGCTGTTTATCCGTCAAGGCAAGATTCTGGGTAATCGCAGCTATTTTCCCAAAGTACCGGCGAATACGACGGTAGCGGAATTAACGGAAACCTTTGTCGGACAGTTTTATCTGCAAGGTCATCAGGGCAGAACCGTACCGGACAGCATTATCGTGGATCATAAACTGGCGGCCAAAGAAGAATTAACCGCTTTACTCGGCGAAGTGGTAGGCCGTAAGGTATTGATTCAGGACACGGTCAAAGGAGATAAAAGCAAATATTTACAGCTTGCGCAAATGAATGCTCAAGCGGCGCTTGCCCAGCATCTGAAACAATTTTCGCTGATGTCGGAACGTTATCAGACCCTGCGGGAATTGCTTGGTATGGAAAAAATTTCCCGTATGGAATGCTTTGATATCAGTCACACTATGGGGAACCAAACCGTTGCTTCGTGCGTCGTGTTTAACCGGGATGGCCCGCTGAAATCCGATTATCGCCGTTTCAATATTGAAGGCATTACCGGCGGTGATGACTACGCCGCCATGGAACAGGCGCTGAAAAAACGCTATGACCGCGAGTTAGAACCCGACAAAATTCCCGATATTATTTTTATTGACGGCGGCAAGGGGCAGCTGAATCGTGCTTTGCAGGTATTCCGGGAGCTAGACGTAAAATGGGATAAAAACGCACCGCACCTGATCGGCGTGGCAAAAGGGGTGGATCGCAAGGCAGGCCTGGAAACCTTGATTATCAGCAAACAGGACAGAGAAATTAATCTGCCGCCGGATAGTCCGGCGTTGCATTTAATTCAGCATATCCGCGACGAAAGCCATAATCATGCCATCACGGGGCACCGCAGAAAACGCCGGAAAGCTTTCACGCAAAGCGGGTTGGAAACCATTGAAGGCGTAGGTGCAAAACGCCGTCAGGCACTGTTAAAATATCTCGGTGGTATGCAGGGAGTGAAAAACGCCACCCTGGACGAAATCGCTTCCGTCCCGGGCATTTCCAAAGCGCTGGCGGAAAAAATCTTTGAAACGCTGAAGAGTTAAAAGCCGAAGAACCGGTCCCGCCGCTTTACAAAGTGCGGTGCTGTTTTTTCGAGTTTTTATCAGTGTTGTAATTTGTATATATTTTATTCACAAAATTTCTTTTGGATTATTGAATTCTTAGTTGAAATGTCATACACTCGCCGCCCTCTAAGATACAATAATATATAAATCCATATCTATGAAAAATTCCGTTGCTATATCCTTAGCATTAAGTTTAACTTATCTAAGTCTGAACACTGCTTTTGCAGTGCCCGTTCCACCTGATTTAAACCCACGGCAACTCGATCGGCTTGACGCGCAACAGCAGCAACGCCAGTCGGAACAGCTCAAACAACAGGCCGAAAATGCCCGTTCAGGAGCGGATGTCCGTATGAAGATAGAGCAAGAAACAGTAACACGGCTTCCTGCCAATGAATCACCCTGCTATTCCATCAATCATATCTCTTTAATCGATTACGCCAATGATGAAACCGTTTCATCCGCTCCCCGTCGGAGCAGGTTTCAATGGGCGTTAGAAGACGCGATGCGGGCCCTTGAAGTGAAACTGCCTTATTGTTTTGGCGGCAACGGATTGGGTGTTCTGATGAAAAAAATGCAGAATCTGATTATTGCCCGGGGTTATGTGACCACCAGAGTGGTCGCACAGGAGCAGGATTTAACTCATGGGCGGTTGGTGCTGACGGTCATCCCCGGCCGGTAGGTAATACCATTGTGGCGGATGCCAGTCGGATTCCCTGGTTCAGCCGTGTCACGGCAAAGACAGCCCTGACCTTTGATAAGGGCGATATTCTCAATATACGGGATATTGAACAAAGTCTTGAAAATCTTAAACGTGTTCCTTCCTCCGATGCCAATATTGAAATTCTTCCCGCTTCAGGCGATTCGGCCGCACTTGGCGAAAGCGACATCAAAATCACTTATAAACAGACCTTTCCTTTCCGACTCAATTTAGGGATAAACGATTCGGGCTCTAAAGCCACGGGTAAATGGCAGGGCACCGCCGCACTGTCCTGGGATAACCTGTTTTCCGCCAATGATTTACTCTACGGCAGTTTTAGCCACAGTTTGAAACGGCATAGCGACGATGACGGTGCACGGGCCAGTGAAAGCCATAGTCTGTATTATTCCGTGCCTTTCGGCTATTGGCTGTTTTCGGCGTCTTTCAGCCGTAACCAATATCATCAGCAGGTATTCGGAGCGTTTAACAATAACTATCTGTATTCGGGAGAGACGCAAACCACTCACGCCAACCTTTCTTACATGCTTTACCGCGATGGATCACGCAAAACCCGGCTGGCTGGCGGCTTTTGGTCACGTCATTCAAAAAATTATATCGACGGTAGTGAAATTGATGTACAGCACCGTCGGCTGGCAGGCTGGGAAGCAAACATTTCGCATACGGAATATTTAGGTGAAAGTATTCTGTCCGCTACGCTGGGGTATAAACGGGGTACGGGGATACGCAAGTCGGAACATGTGGTGGAGGAACGGCGTAATGAAGGCACTTCCCGGCTTAAAATTATTTCTGCCGATATCAGCCTCACCGTTCCTTTCCGGATAGGCAATCAGCGCTGGCAGTTCACTACCGACTGGCAGTCGCAGTGGAACAAAACCCCGTTGATTTTAGCCGATCGTCTGAGTATCGGCGGGCGTTATACGGTACGCGGCTTTGACGGCGAACTTACCCTGACCGGCGATCGCGGTTGGATTTGGCGTAATGACATAAGCTGGAATGCCTTTGATAACCAGTGGATTTATCTCGCCCTTGATGCCGGGCGGGTCAAAGGCGGCGCCAATCGGGATATGCAGTCGGGTAATCATTTGGTGGGTACGGCGATGGGGATCAAAGGCGGCTGGAAGGGATTTTATTATGACTTCTTCGTCGGCTGTCCGTTGGCTAAACCGAGCGGGTTCAGAACATCCGGTTCGGTGACGGGCTTTAATGTCGGTGTGAGTTTCTAGCATGCGGCGGCAGACCGGTTTTGTGTCGTTTTCACGATGAAACGATAACAACATATATTCATCAGTAATAGAAAGAAATACAACAATATCAATATATAGGGTTAATTATGAATAAAAAATGTTTCCGTGTGATTTTCAGTCGCACGTTAGGACGTCTGGTGGTGACATCCGAGTTAGCGAAGACCATAGATAAAGCAAAATCCGAGCCGGTGTTTCCTTGCACTCCGGCAAGTGCGGTGAGATATTCGGTTGTTTTACCGGGTAATACACTGCTTCGGCCGTTAACGTTCGGCTTATTCTGTGCCTTGGGCATGGTCAGTTTTCCGCACAGCGCGTGGGCTGACGGGCTGGTAATTCAGGCGGATCAAAACGCCCCGGCTAACCAGCAGCCTATTGTGTTGCAGACGGCTAACGGACTGCCGCAGGTGAATATTCAGACCCCGAATGACAAAGGGCTTTCCCATAATAAATACCAACAGTTCAATGTAGATAGCCAAGGGGCGATTTTAAATAACAGCCACCAGTCCGTGCAGACGCAACAGGCCGGTCTGGTGCAGGGCAACCCATACCTTGCCGGTGGCGAGGCCAAAGTGATTTTAAACGAGGTAACGTCCGCTAATCCTTCGCTGATGAAAGGCTATTTGGAAGTGGCCGGTCAGAAAGCCGAGGTGATCATTGCCAACCCGAACGGGTTGACTTGTGACGGCTGCGGTATGATAAATGCGGTCCGTTCGACCTTGACTACCGGCAAGCCCGAATTACAGGACGGGCAGATTGACCATTATCAGGTGACCGGCGGCAAACTGACGGTGACCGGCCGCGGGCTGGACAACAGCCGGGTGGATTATACCGATCTGATCGCCAGACAGACGGAGATCAACGCTGGCGTCTGGTCAAATAAAAAGATCAATGTGGTGGCGGGAAAGAACAGAGTAAAACAGCATAGCGCCGCGGATGAGGCGCTACAGATTACTCGGCTCGACGATGCGGCGGATGGTAATCAACCTACGGTGGCCATTGATGTGAAGGCGCTGGGCGGCATGTATGCGGGCAAGATCCACCTGGTCGGCACGGAACAGGGGGTCGGCGTACGCAATGCAGGGCATATTGGCGCGGGCAGTGACAGTTTGACCATTGATGTCAGCGGCAGACTAGTGAATACCGGCACCTTAAACGCCCATCGGCAGATCGATATTAACGCCGCGCAGGATATCACTAATCAGGGACGAATTGAATCCGAACGGCATCATGTCCGGCTCGATTCACAAGGGGCATTAAACCAATCGGGTCAGGTGCTGGCGCGTGGGGGAGATATTGAGATTGATGCCAAACAGACAATTGAACAGCACGGTGAAAGCGTGGCGAAAGGTAACATTACCTACCGGGCAAAATCAATAAAGGCAACGGATGAAAGCCTGTTGGCGGCGGGTATTACCACCACGGCGGATAAGGACGGCGATAAACGTCGGTTGGACGCTCGGTTGGCCACGGGTTCGGCTATCAGTATTAACGCGACAGACAGCGCGGAGCTGCACGGTCGGCATGTAAGCTCGGGCAACACAACGATTACCGCCAACACCGTGGATGCAGACCGCAGCCGCTATAATGCCCATAGTCTGCAAATCACCGCAACGGTGGGGAACGTCAGTTTAAATCGGGCGGAGGCAAGTGCGGTGTCGAAAATCGCAGTTTCCACGCCGAAGACACTTTCCGCCCGTGACAGCCGGCTTGCGGCGGAACGGCTTGAGGTTCAGCAGCAGACATTAAATACGCAGAACGCCCTCTGGCGTCAGCGCGGCAATGCAACTTTCACCCTCAAGGCGGATCAGATTGAAAACCAGAACGGAACCATTGTAACAGGCGGTGATTTTAAGCTTACCACACAGGCACTGAACAGTACCAACGGCACTCTGGCTGCCGGCGGTTCACTGGGCGTGCATGCCGCCGACATCACCAATCAGGGCGGGCGGTTGCAGGCGGGTTCTGACTTAGATCTAATCACACAGCATCAGCTGAATAATCAGCAGGGCAAAATTGCCGCGCTGAATCAGCTCGTCATCAATGCGGCGGGCGTGGATAACCGGCAGGGCGTGGTGTATGCGGAACAAGGCGATATCACTGTTCAGGCGGCGGACCGGTCGGTGGATAACCGGCAAGGATTCCTGGCGGCCGGACGGCATATGCAAATCCGGGCGCGTGATATTCAGAATAACAAAACTGCGGCGACGGGGTCGCTGATTCAGGCCGGCGGCAAACTAACGCTTGATGTCGCACAGCTGAATAATCAGGGCACCAAGCAGGCGGAACAATTTAATCAAGGCATTGTGGCGCGGGATGTCGCACTGAACGGTGCAGAGATCGACAACTGGCAGGGCGGCATTTATGTCAGCAATAACGCCGACCTCAACGTGACCACCCGGCTCGATAACACCCAAGGTGAAATTCTGGGCTGGAATAATGTTCATCTTCAGGGCGCGTCCGGGGGCTTAACCGTCACCAACAGCGACGGCAGTTTACAGGCGGGCAATCAGTTGCGGGTGCAGACCGATAGCCTGAGCGGTGACGGTCTGCTGGCGGGAAAACACATCGATATCGGCCTGAAAACCGATTTTGATATTCAACGGGATATTCAGGCAAACGGCACGCTGTCGATTGCGAGCGAAGGCCGTCTCATTAACCATAACAGACTTTCCGCCGGGGATAAGCTTATCTTGAACGCGACGGATATCACCAATCATCAGCCGGCCGTCATCAGTGCCGCCGAGACCCGCGTCACCGCGCAGGGCAAGCTCACCAATGAAGGTTTAATCAACAGCTTCAATGACAGGGATAACGCGAAAACCGTGATTAAGGCCGATACGTTGACGAATGCGGGCAGCGGGCGGATTTACGGGGATAATGTGGCGTTACAGGCAGACACGATACGGAACACGGACAGCGCCACAGGCTCGGCCGTGATTGCGGCGCGTCAACGCCTCGACTTGGCGGGAAAAACTATCGAAAACGACACCGCACTTTACGAGCAGGATAAAAAAACCGGCGCGACGCTGTTCAGCGGCGGGGATATTGTGTTCGGTCGGCAGCTGGACGGCAATGATGAAGCCGTCGGTCAGGCGGAGAGCTTTAAAAATAAAAGCAGCATAGTTGAAGCCCTCGGCAGTATTAAACTCAATGTAGCGGATACTCGGAACACGAACGAACACTTCAGCACGGTCATGCAGGAATATCCGGAAGAAGGTTCCAAGACCTATCAGGAATATATGCTGTTCAATGCCCGGGATATACAAACCGGGGTCAAAATCAAGATGGATCGGCTGAAACGGGTGAAACCGAATAGCAGAAAGGTGCATGACACTTACGATCTGGACTGGAATAAAGAGCTGAGCCGCAGACTGGAGGCGGACGAGCTGCAGGCCGGATATATTCCGGAGAGCAATCAGCAGGCGTGTATGCAGGCAGACCCGTCGATCTGTTATGTTAAGCCGTCCACCGTTTACGACGGCAATTACGCCATCTGGGCGCGTTTTAATATCGAAGCCCCGCAGGATTCACCGGTGTTAGGCGAGCTGCCTCAGCTGGGCACGGAGCCTGAGAAACCGAAGGCGCTCTCCTGGATCAAGCGAAGAAATCCGAAATACGTAGCGCAATATGAAGCGGATATGGCGGCCTATGAGCAGGCACTGGCCGCTTATAAGCAACAGATTACCGCCTATAACGAAGCGATAAAGCCTTATCTGAACTGGGTAAACAATCATCAGAGCAGCTTTGAAGCCTTAAATCAGCAGATTAAAGCGCAGAATGACACGCTCGGCGGACATTATAACGGCTACTGGCGTTTTGAAGCGCTGGAAACGAAAGTGATAAAAGAAACGGTGAAAACCTCGCTGCCGGGGCAGATATTAGCCGGCGGCGATATTGTAATCGGCGCCAATCAGCTGACCAATGATAAAAGCAGCGTGATTGCCGGCGGCAGTTTACAGATTGAAGCGGATCGGCTGCAAAATCTGGACCATAAAGGCCTGTACGAAGAGCATCTGCTGGGTAATTCGCAATATATGCTACACAAGTGGAGAGGCCGCTTGAGAGGTCGGCGCTGGTATAATTCGGATCTGTTCCGCAATCAGGACCGAGTGGAATCACACAGTTTCGATATGAACGTGTATCAGACTTTATCCGGCACGGCGCATAATCAAATCAGTAAAACGGAAGTGATAAATAATAAGGTGACATCCGCGGCGCTGAAATCCTTTGAAGCCGATGCGACGAACGGCCGGCCCGACGAAGTCGAGGTGCGTACGGTAGAAGTGGATACACGGTTGCCGAGCCAGAGCCTGTATAAGGTTAACCCGATGGCGGACAGCCATGTGCTGATAGAAACGGACCCGAATTTTACCGACCGACGCAAATGGCTTTCCAGCGATTACATGTACAACGCGTTGCGTTCAGAACATGACCGGGTGCAGAAGCGGTTGGGGGACGGCTACTATGAGCAGCGTCTGGTGCGGGAACAAATCAACCGGCTGACGGGGCGTAACTTTATCGGCGGTTATACCGATTATGACAGCCAGTATAAAGCGCTGATGGATGCGGGTATCAGCTTTGCGCAGAAGTTTAATCTGCGTATGGGTGTTGCATTAACGGCGGCGCAGGTGGCGGCGCTGACCTCGGATATCGTGTGGCTGGAAACGCAGACGGTACTACTGGCGGACGGGCACAAAGTGGAAGTCTTGGTACCGAAAGTGTACGCGGTGGTGAAACAGGGCGATATTGACGGCAGCGGCACTCTGCTGGCGGGTAAATCGGTTAAAGCCGTCTCCAATGAAATGGTCAACCAAGGCACCATAGCGGGGCGAGAGTTTGTCAGCTTTAATACGGCGGGTCTGAACAACAGCGGCACGATTATCGGCGCGGCGGTAGCGGGAACCGTTGCCGGTGATATGGAGAACCTTGGCGGGTCGGTCATTGCCGATAGCGCGTTATTGCTGAATGTTATGGGCAACCTGACCCACCAATCCACCACCCGGACGGCGCAAAGCCGGACGAATGATTTTGCCTATAGCCACACAGGCTTGGACCGCAAGGCGCTGCTGCATGTGAAAGGCGAAAACGGCACGTTACAGGTGATGGCGGAGAATCTGACGGTGAACGGAGCGGACATTCTCAATGACGGACGGGGCACGACCTATCTGAAAGCGAACCACAACCTGACTCTGGGCACGGTGGCGACCGGCTTTGATGAAAAGATGGGCGACGGAAACGATTATCGTAACGAGCGGGCGGATGATGTGGTGGTCAGCCATGTGAAGAGCGCGGGAGACACCTTAATCCGCGCGGCCAACATCTATTCGGAAGGGGCACGGATTGAAGCGGAACAGGCGCTGGCGTTACGGGCGGAAAATGATTTAGTGCTTGGTACGGCGACAAAAAATACCGCTTATGAAGATTATCATCAGAGAAAAAGCGGTTCGATAGCGAGAACCACGAAGCAAAGCTATAGCGAAGGCAATGCGGAGCGAGAACAGGGCAGTTCTGTTTCGGGACGGACCATTACGCTGGCGGCGGGCAATGATTTTAGCGCGAAAGCGGCGGATATTGTGGCGGATGAGGCGCTGCTTATCCATGCGGACAATAACGTGACCGTCAGTGCGGGGACCAACCATAACCGCGATATACACTGGGAGAAAAAGAAAACCTCAGGGGTGTTTAGCGGCGGCGGACTTGGGGTAACGTTCGGCACTAAATCGGAACTTCACCGTCATGAAGAGGAAGGCTGGACCCAATCGGATGCACGGTCGGCTGTCGGCAGCCTGACGGGAAATGTGACGATTCAGGCGGGCGGTCATGCGCAGGTTACGGGGACGGATGTTATTGCGCCGGATGAAAAAACCGTCACTATCAGCGGAAACTCCCTGCAAGTGGAAGCGGGCAAGGATGTGATTGAAACGAGCGAACGGCATGAATATAAACAATCCGGATTAACCCTAGCCTTATCCACGCCGGTGACGGACAGTCTGCTGG